>NZ_CP023865.1:470000-1670000 GCF_003711105.1 Actinoplanes teichomyceticus ATCC 31121 | reverse complement strand
CCGCCTCGGTGACGATCCGGGTGCCGATCCGCTGGCGGAACAGCGGGTCGGCGGTGAGCTGGGCGGCGATCTCCCGGCCGCCGAGCCGGGCCCGCCGGTTCGGCGCGAAGCGGGCGACCCGGCGCAGCGCGACCGGGATCTCGTCGGCGGGCAGGCCGGGCAGCGCCGCGGCGGCCAGCGTCATGATCCGCTGACGGACGGGCTCGGGGAGGATCGGCTCGGGCATGGCCGGCTCGGGGAGGATCGGCTCGGGCGCGACGACGCCGTCCTGCGGGACCGTCTGCGCGGTGAGATCCGCAGCCGTCGGCGCCGCCTCCTCTGCGGGGCGGTCGGCGGGGTTCAGCGGCGCGGACATCTCCCCATTCTCACACCGTGGCCCGGCAAAACGCTTGTCGAGTCAAGTGATCTTTTACGGCCGGGCTCGGTTTCTGTCGTACCCCCGCTCTAGTGTTGCCCGCCGTGGCACAACGGGCTTACGTGCAGGGCACTCTGGACACGCTGCTGTCCGCCGACGGCTCGGTGGATCCGGCCGCGGTGTCCCTGGCCGACACCACCTTCGTGGTGCTCGACCTGGAGACCACCGGTGGCGCTCCGGACGGCGGCGGGATCACCGAGATCGGCGCGGTCAAGGTGCGCGGCGGGCAGCGGCTCGGCGAGTTCGGCACGCTGGTCAACCCGGGCCAGCCGCTGCCGCCGTTCATCACCGTGCTGACCGGCATCACCGAGGCCATGCTGCGCCCGGCCCCGCCGATCGAGACGGTGCTGCCGGCCCTGCTGGAGTTCCTGCGCGGCGCGGTGCTGGTCGCCCACAACGCGCCGTACGACGTGGGTTTCCTCAAGGCCGCCTGCGCCCGGCACGGCTACCCGTGGCCCGCGCCCCGGGTGCTGGACACCGCGGCCCTGGCCCGCCGGGCGCTGACCCGCGACGAGGTGCCCAACCGCAAGCTGGGCACCCTGGCCCGGTTCTTCCGCTCCGCGGTGGAGCCCACCCACCGGGCGCTGGACGACGCCAAGGCCACCGTCGACGTGCTGCACGGGCTGATCGAGCGGCTGGGCAGCTTCCGGGTGCACACGCTGGGCGACGCGATCGAGTTCGCCAAGGCGATCACCCCGGCCCAGCGCAGCCGGCGGCACCTGGCCGACAACCTGCCGCACGTGCCCGGGGTCTACATCTTCCGGGCCGCCGACGACCGGCCGCTCTACGTCGGCACCAGCAAGGACGTCGCCACCCGGGTGCGCAGCTACTTCACCGCCGCCGAGAAACGCGCCCGGATCTCCGAGATGCTCACCGCCGCGGTGCGGGTGGAGGCGGTGGAGTGCGCCCACTCGCTTGAGGCCGAGGTGCGCGAGCTGCGGCTGATCGCGTCGCACGCCCCGCCGTACAACCGGCGGTCGAAGTATCCGGAGCGGATGGTCTGGCTGAAACTGACCACGGAGGCGTACCCACGCCTGTCCGTGGTCCGGCGGTTCGCCGAGGACGGCGCGACCTACCTGGGCCCGTTCTCCTCCCGGCGCACCGCCGAGCTGGCCGCGGCCGGGGTCTACGACGCCGTGCCGCTGCGGCAGTGCAACCACAAACTCTCGCTGCGCGCCAAGACACCGGCGTGCGCGCTGGCCGAGCTGGGCCGCTGCCCGGCGCCGTGCGAGCACGAGATCACCCCGCAGGAGTACGACGTACGCGCCGCGTTGCCGTTCCGCACGGCCACCTCCGGCGACCCGGGCCCGGTGATCGCCGCGATCCTGGCCCGGATCGAGACGCTCAGCGACAAGCAGCGGTACGAGGAGGCCGCGACCGTCCGGTCCCGCCTGATCGCGCTGCTGCGCGCGCTGATCCGGATGCAGCGGCTGGACGCCCTGACCCGCCTGCCGGAGATGGTCGCGGCGCGGCGGGACGACAAGGGCGGCTGGGAGATCGCGGTGATCCGGCACGGCCGGCTGGCCGCCGCGGCCACCTCCCCGCCCCGCGAGCACCCGCGCCCCACCCTGGACGCCGCCCGGCTGACCGCCGAGACGGTCCTTCCCGGACCGGGCCCGGTGGCCGCCGCGTCCGCCGAGGAGACCGAGCGGATTCTCGCGTGGCTGGAGCGGGTGGACACCCGCCTGGTGGAAACCTCCGGCGACTGGGTGTCACCGGCTCGTGGCGCCGCGCGTTTCACCAGCCTGCTCACCAGGGCCGAGGCCGCCGCCGCAACCCAAGACTCGACCGTTCGCCTATCGGTAACTGACCGTTCGGATGACGCTCGCTCGCTTAGGCTGTAAGGCACGCGCGATCCTCCGGTGATTCCCGCTCGTGATGCGTCGTGGGATGTTCAGTCACCACAGGTTCGCGTGCCATGCTTCGCGAGAAGGATGGACGATCGGTGAGGGGGTGTCCGGGTGGACGTCGACGCCGGCCACGGCGCCGCTCTCGGTCGTGCCCTGCCGGCCACCACGTCCCAGGCCGGTTCAGCCAGCCCGCTGCGCTTCGCCCAGCGCCTGCGCTCGCTGCTGAGTTTCCAGGGCAACGACGACGACCCGGTCTCCGAGCTGGCGCGCACGCACCGCAGCATCCACCCGTCGGCCGATGTGGCCGTGCTGCGCCGCAGCTACGCGATCGCCGAGAGCATGCACCGCGGCCAGTTCCGCAAGTCCGGCGACCCCTACATCACGCATCCGCTCGCGGTCGCGCAGATCTGCGCCGAGTTGGGCATGGACACCACCACCCTGGTCGCCGCGCTCCTGCACGACACGGTGGAGGACACCAGCTACACCCTCGAGGCGCTGCACGGCGACTTCGGCCCCGAGGTGAGCCACCTGGTCGACGGTGTGACCAAGTTCGACAAGGCGTTCTACGGCAAGGCCGCCGAGGGCGAGACGATCCGCAAGATGATCGTCGCGGCCGGCAAGGACGTCCGGGTGCTGGTGATCAAGCTGGCCGACCGGCTGCACAACATGCGCACACTGGACGCCCGCTCCCCCGCCTCCCGGGCCCGGATCGCCAACGCCACGCTGGACGTGCTGGTCCCGCTCTGCGACCGGCTCGGCATCCAGGCGCTCAAGCGCGATCTCGACGACGTGGTGCTCTACCACCTGGAGCCGGACGCGTTCGCCCGGATCGACGAGCACGTGAAGAACCGTCCCGGATGGAACGAGTACCTGGCCGACGTGTCCGCCAAGGCCCGTGTCGCGCTGCGCCGCTCCCGGGTGGACGCCGAGGTGACCCCGCGTCCCCGGCACTACTACTCGATCTGGAAGGACACCGTCGCCGGCGGCCACACCGTACCGCTGGACCTGCCCCGGATCGCGGTCGTGGTGGACGGTCCGGAGACCGACTGTTACGCGGCGCTGGGCGCGATCCACGGCCGCTGGCGCCCGGTGGCCGGCCGGTTCAAGGACTTCATCGCCTCGCCGAAGAACAACCTGTACCGCTCGTTGCACACCACTGTGGTGGGTCCGGAGGGCCGCCTGGTCGAGGTGCTGATCCGCACCCAGACCATGCACCGGTACTCGGAGTACGGCGTCGCCACCAGCTACCGATATCCCAAGGTGTCCGAGGAGCCGCCCGGCGCGGACCAGCTGACCTGGCTGAAACGCGTGCTGGACTGGCAGCAGGACACCACCGACGCCACGCAGTTCCTCGACTCGCTCCGATGTGACCTGGCCGAAGCTCAGATCACCGTCTTCGCGCACGGCAACGCCTACGAACTCCCCGGTGGCTCCACCCCCGTCGACCTGGCGTACGAACTGGGCCCGCAGAAGGGCGACCAGTGTCTGGCCGCCACCATCAACGGACGTCTCGCCCCCCTGGGCTCCCCGCTTCGCGACGGCGACGTCGTCGAGATCTTCTCGGAGACCGACGGGCACGTCGAGGTCGAGCCGAACGCGCCGCGCGGCCCCCGCCGGGAATGGCTCGGCTTCGTCAAGTCCAGCCAGGCGCAGATGCAGATCAACCGCTACTTCGACGAGCGGAACGAGCCCGGCATCAGCATCACCGACAAGGTACGCCTGGGCCGGGCCACGATCGGTCTGACTCTCCGCAAGCACGACCGCGGCCTGGCCAGCGAGGTGCCGCTGCGCCGGCTCGCCGAGGACCTGGGCTACCCCGACCTGGAAACCCTGCTGGTCGCGGTCTGCGAGCGCACGGTCGAACCGGACGCGGTGGTCGAGCAGCTCATCGCCATGGTCGACCACCCGGACTGAGGTACACGGCTCGCCCGGCTAGCCTTGGGCGCGTGAACATCTCTCGGCAGGTGCGCGGCCTGGCATACCAAGCGTTCTACGGGCTGCCGCTGCCGGTGCGCCGCCGCCTGGCCCGGACGATCTCCCCGAAGTATCTGGTCGGCGCGGTCGCGCTGGTCCGCGACACGGAGGCCGCCGAGCCGGGGCGGATCCTGCTGCTGCGCCAGCCGCCGGGCCGTGCCTGGGGCCTGCCGGCCGGTCTGCTCAAGCGTGGCGAGCTGCCCGCCGTCGGCGCCGCCCGGGAGTTGCACGAGGAGACCGGCGTCCGGATCGAGCCGGGTGACCTGCGCCCCGGCAATCCGAATGCGATCGTCCATCCCGGCGGCGGCTATGTCGACACGGTGTGGTTCGGCTGGGTGCCGGCGTCGAGCACCGCGCTGGTGGTGGACGGCGGCGAGGTGTTGGAGGCCGCCTGGTTCCCGCTCGACGATCTGCCCCGGCTCACCTGGCCGACCCAGCGCCTGCTCGGCGTCTACGGCCTCGGCCCGAGCGCGGGTGAGCTGCCCCCGTCGGTCCCGTCCGCCGACGCCGCCCCGCACCGGGACTCCGCCCCGTGAGCGCCCCGGAGGTCTGCGGCGTCGTGCTGGCCGCCGGTGAGGGCCGGCGACTGCGCCCGCTCACCGAGTCGGTGCCCAAGGCGCTCTGCCCGGTCGGCAACCTGCCGCTGCTCGATCACGCGCTGCGCCGGCTGGCCGGGCTCGGGCTGACCGGGCCGGACCGGGTCGGGGTGAACGCCGCCTACCTCGCCGATCAGGTCGTCGCGCACGCCACCGGTCGCGCGCACCTGTCGGTCGAGCCGGACGGGCCGCTGGGCACCTCGGGTGGGGTGGCCCGGCTGCGGGACTGGATCGGCGGCCGGGGCGTGCTGGTCGGCAACGCGGACGCGTACCTGTCCGATCCGCTCCGGCCGCCCGGCAAGGATGTCGAGGCGTTGCTGACCGGCTGGTCCGGCGAGACCGTACGGATGCTCACCAAACCGTGCCTGCCGGGCACCACCGGCGGGTTCAGCGGAAACCGCTTCGCGGGTTTCTCGCTGATCCCCTGGCGGTACGTCGCGGCCCTGCCCGACCGGGCCGACAATCTGGTACGCACCGTGTGGCGCCCGGCGGAGGCCGAGGGCGAACTGGAGCTGATCGGGTACGACGGCTACTACCTGGACACCGGCACCCCCGGCGACTACCTGACCGCGAACCTGCACGCCGCCGGCGCCGGCCTGATCGACCCGTCGGCCGAGGTCACCGGCACCGCCGTGGAGTCGGTGATCGGCGCGGGCGCCCGGGTGGCCGGCAGCGTCACGCGCTGTGTGGTGTGGCCGGGCGCGTCGGTCGAGCCGGGCGAGTCGCTCACCGGCGTCATCCGGGCCCCCGGCGGCCTCACCGTCCCGGCCCCCTGACCGGACGATCCGCTCACCGGCACCCTCCCGGCCCCGGCGGCCGCACCGCCCCGGCCCCCTGACCGCACGACCCGCTCACCGGCACCCTCCCGGCCCCGGCGGCCGCACCGCCCCGGCCCCCTGACCGCACGACCCGCTCACCGGCACCCTCCCGGCCCCGGCGGCCGCACCGCCCCGGCCCCTGACGGGCACGCGCCCGTCGCCGGCACCGGTGTGGATAGCATGGTCGCGGAATGTTCCGCCTCATGGGTGAGGAGACCTCAGGTGAATACCGCGATCGTCCATATCGACTGCGCCACCGACGCGATTCCCGAGGTAGCCGAGGCGCTCGCCGCGCTGGAGGGCGTCAGCGAGGTCTACTCGGTGGCCGGCAACGTCGACCTGATCGCGATCGTCCGCGTCGCCAAGTTCGACGACATCGCCGAGGTCATCGCCGGCCGCATCTCGAAGACCCCGGGCGTCGTCAACACCGAGTCCCACATCGCCTTCCGCGCCTACTCCAAGCACGACCTGGAGGACGCCTTCGCCATCGGCCTGCCCGACGCCGACTGACACGGTCCCCGCTCCACCGCCCGCCCCCGCCGTTCGTCCCGGCTGATCGCCCGGCACCGCGACGGCCCGACGGGCCCCTCCGATCATCGTGCGGCATCCGTGGTGGTCACCGGACGCCCTGATGCCCCTCCGCGCCGGCTCACCCGCGGGTTAGCGACTTCGCTGCGTTATGCCGTCCGTGCAGCGGGTAGCCGCGGTGCAGACCGGAGAAACGGGGGCGACCAGGCATGAGGTCGATTGCTGCGCAGACCGTGCAGGAGCTGGGTGGTCCAGGCAGCGTCCTGGTGCGGATGCGGCAGGAACACAGCCGGATGGAGCGGATGCTCCAGCGTCTCGATCGCACGCGCGGCGATGACCAGGACGCGATCCTGATGCGCCTGTGGCGATTCGTCTTCCCGCACGCCTATGCCGAGGAGACGCTCGTGTGGCCGGCGATCCGTGCGGTCGCGGACGACGGTGACGAGACGACCCTGCACATCGAGGAGGGGCATCAGAAGCTCAGCGAGCTGACCGCGGCGTTGGATCGCACCCCGCCCGGCGCCCCCGGCCGTGACGACCTCATCGCGGAGGTCGTCGCGGAGCTGCGGCTGGACATCCGCGAGGAGGAGGACATGCTGCTGCCACGGTTGCAGGCCGGACTGACGCCGCGGCAGCTGCGGCGCCTGGGCCTGGGCTGGCAGCTGGTGCGTTGCACCGCTCCGACGCGCCCGCACGTCGCCGTCTCGCGCCGGCCCCCGGGCAACGTACTCGTGGCCGTGCCGCTGTCGGTGCTGGACCGCTGCCGGGACCGTCTGGACAGCATGGCCCGGCGCAGCAGCGGCCGGGTCCGTGCCCGCGCCGAGAGGGCAAGCGCCGTGCTGTCGGCGGTCGCCGGCCGGGTGGAGCGGCTGGGACCGGCACGCCGGGGTGAACGAGCCCCAACTCGGCCCGGGCGCTGGACGGTGCACCGTTGGCTGACCGAGGCGATGGACGCGCGACATCCCGCTCGTGCGCGCAAGACGGCGCGGTCCTGAGCCATGCCGGCGGACGCCCGCGTCCGGGCCGTGCACGGCTGACGCCGGAGCGCGAGGTCCGTCCCGGAGCCGGCCCCGTGATGACAATCGGCCCGCCGGCGCAAACGCCGACGGGCCGATCAGTCACACGAACTCACCGCTTGGAGGAGAGCTCCTCCTGCTTGGTTCCGGAGGAGATCGGAGCCGGGGAGACCGGAGCCTCGGCCGGCTTCTCCACCGGGAAGAAGAATCCCTTGACCGCCGGAGCCAGCGCCCCGAGCTTGTTCATCTTCTTCGGCACGACCCATCCGGCGTAGTCCAGCGACACCGGGTGCCCGTGCTCGTCCACCGGGCCGAGCGGCTGGTGGACCTCGATGAACGCGCCGTTCGGGAGACGCTTGATGATGCCCGTCTCCACACCGTGCGCCAGCACCTCACGGTCGTGCTGTTGCAGGCCGAGGCAGATGCGCACCGACAGGTAGTACGCGATCGGCGGCAGGATCAGCAGGCCGATACGGCCGGCCCAGGTCATCGCGTTCAGGCTGATGTGGAACTTGTCCGCGATGACGTCGTTGGCGCCGGAGATGGTGGCGACCATGAAGAACGTGAACGCCATCATGCCGATGCCGACGCGCTCCGGGTTGTCCCGCGGGCGCTCCAGCAGGTGGTGCGAGCGGGTGTCCTTCAGCTTCCGGGCTTCCAGCCACGGGTACGCCATCGGGAGCGTGAACAGCGCGCCCAGGCCCACCACGGCCGGCCAGAACAGCGGCGGAATGCTGTAGTCGAAGATGTAGATCTGCCAGTTCGGCATGAGCCGGACCAGACCGTCCATGAACATGACGTACCAGTCGGGCTGGCTGGCCGAGGAGACCTCGGCGGCGCGGTACGGCCCGAACAGCCAGATCGGGTTGATCTGGAACAGACCGGCCATCAGGGCGATGACGCCGAAGACGGCCATGAAGAAGCCGCCCTGCTTCATCGCGTACCGCGGGAACATCCGCTCGCCGACGACGTTCTCGTTGGTCCGCAGCGGGCCCGGCCACTGGGTGTGCTTCTGCTTGAACACGATGCCCAGGTGGACGCTGATCAGCGCGAGCAGGATGCCCGGGATGAGCAGCACGTGCGCGATGTAGAACCGACCGATGATCAGCTCGCCCGGGTACTCCCCGCCGAAGATGGCGGCGGACAGCCAGGTACCGATGACCGGGAGGGACAGCATGATCGCGGAGGCGATGCGGAGACCCGTGCCGGAGAGGCCGTCGTCCGGCAGAGAGTAGCCGGTGAAGCCGGCGAAGAACCCGAGCAGGAACAGCAGGACGCCGATCACCCAGTTGATCTCACGCGGCTTGCGGAACGCGCCGGTGAAGAACACCCGGGCCATGTGCACCACGATCGACGCCATGAACAGCAGCGCCGCCCAGTGGTGCATCTGGCGCATGAAGAGACCGCCGCGCACCTCGAACGAGAGATACAGGGAGGATTCGTACGCCGCGGACATCTCGGTGCCACGCAACGCCGGGTAGGCGCCGTGGTACGCGACCTCCTTCATCGACGGGTCGAAGAAGAGGGTCAGGAACACGCCGCTGAGCAGCAGCACGATGAACGAGAAGAGGGCGATCTCACCGAGCAGGAACGACCAGTGGTCGGGGAAGACCTTGTTCAGGAGGGCCCGGAGCGGGGTGGCCGCCTGGAAGCGGTCATCGACGCCCTTGGCGAAATTGGCTGATGCCTCGGCTGGATCAAGCTTTCGGCGTTTCACGGCCGCTCCCAGAAGTCGGGTCCGACAGTGTCCTTGAAGTCAGACGTTGCCACAAAGAAACCTTCGTCGTCCACCGACAGCGGCAGCATCGGCAGACGCCGGGTGGCGGGACCGAAGACCGGCTGTGCGTTGTCGGTGATCAGGAACTGCGACTGGTGGCACGGGCAGAGCAGGCGGTTGGTCTGCTGCTCGTACAGGCTGGCCGGGCAGCCGGCGTGGGTGCAGATCTTCGAGTACGCGACGTAGTTGCCCCACATCGACCCCTTGTTCCGGCGGTCGCCGTCGGCGGCCGCGCGGGTCGTGGCGGCGTCGTCGGAGCGCAGGTGGATCAGCAGGGTCGGCGAGTCGGCGTACTTGTTCGTGGCGCCGCCCGGGATGCCCGGGTAGACGGTCATCTGGCCACCGGCGCTGACGTCCGAGGGGCGGATCGGCGTGCCGTCGTCGCGGACCAGCCGGACCATCTTGCCGCCGTTGCCCTCCGGGTCGAAGCCGGTGTGGTACATCATCGGCCGGTCGCCCTTGTGCGGGTCGTTGATCAGACCGCCGACCAGCGGAGCCGCCGCGGCCAGGCCGAGCGGGGCCAGACCGAGGCCGATCGCGCCCTTGAGCAGCGGACGCCGCTGCACACCGAGCTCGTCCGCGACGTACATCATGGTCTGCCCGGTGATCAGCCGGTCCTCGTCGCTGGACGGGTCGCCGTGCCGCTGCTGGATCGACAGCTCGTGCGGCAGCAGCTTCTTGGCCCAGGCCAGGATGGCGATGCCGAGCAGGAACAGCGCGAGGCCGAGGCTGACACCCAGGATCGGGGTGTAGTAGTCGCCCAGCGTGTGGCCGAGCTCGAACTCCCACGGCCAGACGATGTAGAAGACCAGGAAGGCCAGCGCGAACAGGCCGGAGATCATGAACAGCGTGGCGATGTTGCGGACGACCCGCCGCTCCGCCTTCGAGTTCGGCCCCTGGAACTGCGACTCGTACGTGACGATCTCGATGTCGTCGCGCCGCAGCCCCTCCTTCACGATGTCGAAGCGGGTCAGCTTCGGATCGTGGACGTCGACCGGAGCGCCGGTCTCGCCGTGGTGCACCGTCGTCATGACTTCCCCGCAATCCAGAGCGACGTGAAGACCAGGATCGTGATGCCGAACAGGAAGATCGCCACACCCTCGGTCGCCGGGCCGTACCGGCCCAGGTTGAACACGCCGCCCGGGTCCTTGTCCTCCTGGACCTGCTGCGTGATGTAGGTGATGATCTCGCGCTTCTCGTCCGGCGTGATCTGGTTGTCACCGAAGACCGGCATGTTCTGCGGGCCGGTCAGCATGGCCGCGTAGATCTGCTCCTCGGTGGCGTCGTGCAGGCTCGGGGCGAACTTGCCCGACGACAGCGCGCCACCGGCGCCACCGAAGCTGTGGCAGGAGGTGCAGTTGACCCGGAAGAGCTCGCCACCGCGGGCCAGGGCCTCGGGGTTGGTCTTCAGATCGGCCTGCAGGCTGCCGGACGGGAGCTCCGGCCCGCCGCCGAGCTCCTGCACGTACTGCGCGAGCTGCTTGGTCTCGTCCGGGGTGAACTGCGGCTTCTTCTGCTCGGCCTGGGCCTCCTGGCGGGTCATCGGCATACGGCCGGTGCCCACCTGGAACTCGACGGAGGCCGAGCCGACGCCGATCAGGCTGGGGCCACGGCCCTCGACGCCCTGCCCGTCCCGCCCGTGGCAGGAGATGCAGCTGTTGTCGAAGAGCTCCTTGCCCTGCTGCGCGGCTGTGGAGAGCTGGGTGGTGTCCTCGGCGAAGGCGCCGGGGGTGAAGGCGGTGTAGACGCCTCCGGCCAGCGCGAGCGCCGCGAGCATGCGCACCGCCGCGCCGAGCCGCCGACGCGCCCGGCTGGGCACGCCGGCGCGCCGGGAGAACACCCGGGAACGCCTGCGGGCGGGGGTGTCAGAAGTCATGGGCTATGTCCCTCTGGGTGTCGTTAGAGATCCTCGCCTGCGGCGCTGGGTCACTGAAGCCAATAGATCATGGCGAACAGCGCGATCCACACGATGTCGACGAAGTGCCAGTAGTACGACACGACGATGGCCGACGTGGCCTGTGCCGGGGTGAACCGGCCCATGGTCGTGCGGATCATGTAGACGATGAAGGCGACGAGGCCGCCGGTCACGTGCAGGCCGTGGAAGCCGGTGGTCAGGTAGAACATCGATCCGTACCCGTCACCGTTGAGCTTGACGCCCTCGTGGATGAGGTTGCGGTACTCGTTCGCCTGGCCGAGCACGAAGATCAGACCCATCACGAAGGTGACCGTGAACCAGCGCCGCAGCGCGAACACGTCACCCTTCTCCGCCGCGAAGACGCCCAGCTGGCAGGTCACGGACGAGAGGACCAGGATCACCGTGAACGTCGTCGCGTACGGGATGTCCAGCACCTCGGTGTGCTTCTCCCACAGCTCGGGCGCCGCCGCGCGGATGGAGAAGTACATGGCGAACAACGCCGCGAAGAACATGAGCTCGCTGGAGAGCCACACGATGGTCCCGACGCTCACCATGTTGGGTCTGGTCAGCGAGTGGATCCGGCTCTTGTCGATGGCTGCCGCTGTCACGGGCCCATTATTCCCCCGCCATAGGTCCAAGGTCAGGCGGGGTCCCTAATCCGGCACTGTGGGCAGCCCGGAATATTCGGTGACCAGGCGGTAGGTCTAGCTTCGAGTGGTGCAGTCAGTCGAAATCGCCTTGCTGGCCGACGCCGCCGGGGATACTGACCTTCCACCGTTCACCGCGTCGGCCATCTTCACCCGGTTCAACCTGGTCAGCCTGATCGCGCTGGGACTGCTGGTCTCGGCCGCCCTGTACCTGTACGGGGTGCACCGCCTGCGGCAGCGCGGCGACCACTGGCCGGGCGGGCGCACCGCGGCCTTCCTCGCCGGTGGACTCGGGTCGGTCGCGGCGGTCACGGTGACCGGCATCGAGGCGTACGACACCACGCTCATCTCGGTGCACATGGTGCAGCACATGGTGCTCTCCATGATCGGGCCGATCTTCCTGGCCCTGGGCGCGCCGACCACCCTGGCGCTGCGGGTGCTGCGCCAGCGGCCGCGCAAGCTGCTGCTCGCGTTCGTCCACAGCCGGTACGTCCGGGTCCTGACGTTTCCGCTGGTCGCGTTCGGACTGTTCATCGCGAACCCGTTCGTCCTCTATTTCACCGGCCTGTACCGGCAGACCCTGGAGCACGCCTGGCTGCACGAATTCATCCACGTGCACTTCCTGATCACCGGCTGCCTGTTCTTCTGGCCGCTGCTGGGCCTGGACCCGTTGCCGAACCGCTGGCCGTACCCGGGCCGCGCGTTGCTGATGGTGCTGTCGGTGCCGTTCCACACGGTGCTCGGGCTGACCATCATGCAGAGCAAGGAGCTGCTCGGCGGCGACTGGTACCCGAACCTGCACCTGAGCTGGATGGATCCGCACTCCGACCAGGTCACCGCGGGCGGCATCCTGTGGGCCGGCGGCGAGATCGTCAGCGTCACGATGCTCGGCATCCTGGTGGTGCAGTGGGTACGCCAGTCGGAGCGCGAGGCCCGCCGGATCGACCGTGCCCTGGACCGGGTGGAGAGCGAGGACGCCGCCGCGGCGGCCAAGATCACAGCTCGCGAGCAGCCGCCGCGCCCGGAGCCCGACGCCGGATAACAGATTCGGTACGATCGGCGGGACCTCCGAGGTGAAGTGGGGCACAAACATGAGCGACACCACCACGACCAAGTACACCGTTCTGCTATACAGCGACGACGCTGCGGTGCGCGACCGGATCCGGCTCGCCATCGGCCCGCGTCCGGCGGCCGACCTCGCCGTCGAGTTCACCGACGCCTCCACCTGGGAGGAGTGCCGCCGGCTGCTCGACGAGTACGAGATCGACCTGATGGTGCTCGACGGCGAGGCGACCCCGGCCGGCGGGCTCGGCATCGCCCGGCAGACCAAGGACGAGTACCCGGATCCCCCGCCCACCTGTGTGGTGATCGCCCGTGCCGCGGACCGGTGGCTGGCGGCCTACTCGCAGGTCGACGCCACCCTGCTGGCCCCGCTCGACCCGGTCGTCACCGGCCAGACGGTGGCCGGCCTGCTCCGCGCCCGCCGGGCCGGCGCGGTGCCGCTGGGCGCCCTGCCCCGCACCTGACCGACCGAGTTGCCACCCCCGACGAAAGGCCCCGCATGGGCGCACGCACCTGGCCGAACCTGACGAGCTCCCTGCTGCGTGGCGAGGAACTCGCCGCCGCGGACACGGCCTGGGCGATGGGCGAGATCATGGCGGGCAACGCCACGCCGGCCCAGATCGCCGGTTTCGCCGTGGCGCTGCGGGCCAAGGGTGAGACGCCGGCCGAGCTGGCCGGCCTGGTGAAGGCGATGCTGGCCAACGCCACGCTGGTGGAGCTGCCCGCGGAGGTCCGCGCCCGCGCGGTCGACGTGGTCGGCACCGGTGGCGACCGGGCCAACACGGTGAACATCTCCACCATGGCGGCGATCGTCATCGCCTCCGCCGGGGTGACCGTGGTCAAGCACGGCAGCCGCTCGGCGTCCTCCACCACCGGCACCGCCGACCTGCTGGAACACCTGGGCATCCCGCTCGATCTGGGCCCGGCCGGGGTGAGCCGGACGGTCGCCGAGGCCGGTATCGGCTTCTGCTTCGCGGCGCGCTACCACCCCGGGATGCGGCACGCCTCGGTCACCCGGCGCGAGCTGGGCGTGCCCACCTTCTTCAACATGCTGGGCCCGCTGACCAACCCGGCGCGGCCGGCGTCGGCGGCGGTCGGCTGCTTCGAACCGCGGATGGCCCCGGTGATGGCCGGGGTGTTCGCCATGCGCGGCGATTCCGCCCTGGTCATGCGCGGCGAGGACGGCCTGGACGAGTTCACCACCGCCGCGCCCACCCGCCTCTGGCTGGCCCGCGACGGCAAGGTGGAGGAGATGCTGGTCGACGCCACCGAGCTGGGCCTGCCGCGCAGCGAACCGGCCGCGCTGCGGGGCGGCGACGCGGCCTTCAACGCCGACGTGGCGCGCCGCGTGTTCGCCGGGGAGACCGGCCCGGTGCGGGACGCGGTGCTGGTCAACGCGGCCGCCGCGTTCACCGCGCAGAGCGGCTTCCCGGGCGATTTCCGGGACACCATGCGGGCGGGCATCGCCCGCGCCGCCGAGGCGATCGACTCCGGCGCCACGACCGCGCTGCTGGAGCGGTGGGTCGCGGCGGCGCAGGCGGCCAAGGCCGCCGAGTAGCACCCCTTCCCGGTACGACCTCCGGGCGCCCGCCGAGCCCGATCGCCCCGTGCCTCTCCGGCGCCCGGCGGTCCGGCCCGGCGGACCCGGACGCGACCCGGATGACCGGCGCGCGGCCATCACTCGGCGGGCCTGCCGCGCCCGGGAGCACCGGCGCACAGCCGCCCTCCCACACGCCCCACCACACCGCACATGACCGGCACAGCCGCCCGGGCGAGCTCCGCCGGCCCGGCCGCATACCGCCAAGCCGGCCGGGCCGAACAACTCAGCCGGGCCGCCGGAGCTCGCCCGGGTCGGGCAACTGGGCCGGGCCGCACAACCCAGCCGGGCCGGACAACTCGGCGGGGCCGGGCCTTTCGGCCCGCGAAGTCCTTTCCGCGGTAGCCGGCGCGGCCGTGGTGACGATGGGCTCCGTCACTGGTGACGGGTCGGACTTGGGCCGCGACGGGCCGGAACCATAAATTTGACGCCCGGCGGGATGAGTTTGGCGCGGGGTTGAGGCCCTAGTTGCTGAAATATCCGGAAAAAGACCGCAACACGCCGCCGCCAATGCTCGGTATCACCCGATTGACATGACAGCGTCTGAATGACATTCGGGTAATCCCACCTTCCGCACGAAGGAGAAACCCGTGAACGAACGCGAATTGCGCTGCGTCATCTGTGACGGCGACATGCTCTTCGAGACGCCGCCGTGTGACGACGGGCACGACGACGACTGCCCGGAGCTGGTCTGCACCCGTTGCGGGGCCGCCGAGGTGGTGGCGCCGATCGTCGTGCACCTGTGGATGGCGCCGCAGGGGTCCCGCCGGATCGCCCCGCAGCAGCGCACCGCCGCCGCCTGACCGGGTACCGTGCCCGCGCGGGACGGAGGCTTCCGCTCCGATCGGTGCTCCCCCGGCACCGCCCGGCTGTGCCGGCAGCGCCCTCGACCCCGCCCGGCACGAGCAGTGCCGCACGGCCTCGGCGCGACACGAACAGCGCCGCACCGTCCCGTGCGACGGGAACAGCGCCGCACCGTCCCGTGCGACGCGAACAGCGCCGCACCACCCCGCCCGACACGAACAGCGCCGCACCATCCGCACGAGGCGAACAGCGGACCGCGGCCACCATTCCGCGCCGGCGATCCTCCCGGCCGCCGGGCCGCGCCCGGGTGGCCCGGGCCGGCGGCGGTCTCGCGCGCCGACCGCCCCGGGGCTCGGCTCTGCCTGCGGACGCCGGCCCCCGGCTCGTACCCGGGAGGGGTTGTCAGACATGCGGACAGCCCGCGCTCCCGGGACGAGTGCGCGGGCTCCGGGATCCGGCCGGGCCAATGTTGAGCGGGGCGGGTGCCCGTAGGGCAACGGAAAGCCCGCGCTCCCCGAACGGGGGCGCGGGCTTTCGAGGTGCGGCCGGATCAGTGCTCGGCGGGCTGGCGGGTGCTCGTGTAGTACTCGAAGAGCATCCCGCAGGAGCTGAAGATCACTGCGATCAGACCGGCGGCGAGCAGCCACCACATCCAGAACACCAGGCCGAGGCCGGCGACCGCGGCGGAGAGCGCGATGCCGAACGGCCAGTAGCTGCCCGGGCTGAAGAAGCCGAGCTCGCCGGCGCCCTCGGCGATCTCGCCGTCCTCCCGGTCCTCCGGGCGCAGGTCGATGCGGCGGGCGACGAACCAGAAGAAGCCGCCGCACATCGAGCAGAGCAGCGCGGAGAGGATCAGCGCGATGGTGCCGACCCACTCGACGTGGTCGCCGGTGCCGTGGGTGTAGAAGCCGTAGACGGCGGCCGCGCCGAACAGGAACAGGGCGACCCCGAGGAAGATCTTGTACTCGGTCCTCACGTCAAACCCCTACTTTCCCGCGGCTTCGGTCGCGCCGGACTGGTTCCAGCTGTGCGTCTGGCGCCGGGTGTTGAACGGCTGGGTGGTCGTCGCGTACGGCGCCTTGCCGATCGAGGTCAGCGCGTCCTGCGTCGACTGCCCGGCCGTCTTGGCGGCCAGGAACTTGTCGAACTCGGCGGACGTGACCGCCACCAGCTCGAAGTTCATGAACGCGTGGTACGTGCCGCAGAGCTCCGCGCACCGGCCGACGTAGCGGCCCTCCTTGTCCAGGGTGACCTCGAAGACGTTGCGCACGTTGCCCGGCATGACGTCCCGCTTGAACAGCAGCTCCGGCACCCAGAACGAGTGGATGACGTCCTTGCTGATCTCCTCGAACCGGATCTTCTCGTGGGTGGGGACCACCAGGATCGGGATGACGTCGGAGGAGCCGACCGTGGAGGCCACGGTCTTCGCCTCGGTGCCGATGCCGTCGCGGTAGTCGAACTCCCAGTTCCACTTGAACGCGGTGACCTGGACGACCTGGTCCGGGTTCTTCGAGAGCTTGTCCACGTCGGTCTGGACGATCGCGGTGTAGTAGAAGAGCACCGCGACGATCAGCACCGGCGTGACCGTGTAGAGGACCTCCATCGGCATGTTGAACCGGGTCTGCACGGGCAGCTCTTCGCCACGCTTGCGGTACCGGATCACGCACCAGAAGATCAGGCCCCAGACGCCGACGCCGACCACCAGGGCCGCGACCGTCGAGGCGATCCAGAGGTCGTACATCTTGTGCGCCTGCAGACTGATACCCGGGCCGGGCCATCCGAAGTGGCCGAACTTCTTCCCGACGTCCTCAGCCGAGCAGCCTGCGAGCAGCGCCAGCAGCATCGCGCCGCCGAGCCCCAGCCCGGCCGCCCGGCCCATCGCCCGCGGCCCTGTGGCCGAACTCCTTGCGCCCACCTGCTTCTGCCTCCTTAGCAGCGCCGCCTGCCGAAACCGGACACCTGGCGGCAAGGCTCACCGACGGTCGCACACTACTCGACCAGGGCCGGGCCGCCCGTCACCGGGGGGCGTTCGGCCGGGACCTTCCACGAATCTCCAGTCAACCGGACGATACCGTTCCCTGTGTGGATTACACAGGCGATCCGGCCGGGGCGCATGTTTACCTGGACGCCGCCAGCGCCGTCCCGCTGCACCCGGTAGCCCGGGAGGCGCTGCTCGCGGCTCTGGCCGACGGCTGGGCCGACCCGGCACGTCTCTACGCGCAGGGCCGGCGGGCGCAGCGGTTGCAGGAGGCGGCGACCGCGGTGGTCGCGGAGATCCTCGGGGTACGCCCGGACGAGCTCTCGTTCTGGCCCTCCGGAGCCGCGGCCGCGCAGGCCGCGGTGCTGGGCGGGCTGGCCGGGCGCAAACGGGCCGGGCGGGTGCTGGTGCACTCGGCGATCGAGCACTCCGCGGTGCTGCACGCCGCCGGGACCGCGGAGACCGCCGAGGTCGGGGTGGACCGCACCGGCCGGCTCGACCTGGACGCCTGGGCGGCCGCGGTGGCCGCGCCGGGGGTGGCCCTGGCCGCGCTGATCAGCGCCAGTCACGAGGTGGGCACGGTGCAGCCGGTGGCGGCCGCGGCGGAATACTGCGCGGAATCCGGGGTACCGCTGTTCGTGGACGCGGCACAGTCGGTCGGCCGCCTGGCGGTGCCGCCGGGCTGGTCGCTGCTGAGCGCCAGCGCGCACAAGTGGGGCGGGCCGCCGGGGGTTGGTGTGCTGGCCGTACGCAAAGGGGTGCGATGGATCTCACCCACGCCGCAGGATGATCTTTATCGCCCTCGCCCGCAGGGCGCGGCGGATCTGCCGGCGATCGTCGCCGCGGCGGCGAGCCTGCGGGCGGTCAGCGCCGAGGCGCAGGCCGAGGGGGTACGCCTGAGCGCGCTGGTGGACCGCATCCGGGACCGCGTCGCGGCGACCGTGCCGGACGTGGAGATCGTCGGGGATCCGGTCGAGAGACTCCCCCACCTGGTCACCTTCAGCTGCCTCTACGTGGACGGCGAGGCGCTGCTGCACGCGCTGGACCGGCACGGTTTCGCGGTGTCGTCCGGCTCCTCGTGCACCTCGTCCACGCTGCGCCCCAGCCACGTGCTGGAGGCGATGGGCGTGCTCAGCCACGGCAACGTGCGGGTCTCGCTGCATCGCGGGACCACCGAGCAGGACGTGGACCGGTTCCTCGCGGTGCTGCCCGGGCTGGTCGCCGGGATCCGGGCGGAGGCCGGGCTCTGATCACCCTGGATTGCCGAGGGCAGCGCTGCCCGCTGCCGGTGATCAAGCTGGCCAAGGCGATCCCGCAGGCGGCGATCGGCGAGGTCGTCCGGGTGCTCGCCGACGACCCGGCCGCGGCCAACGACATCCCCGCCTGGTGCCGGATGAAGGGTCAGGAGTTCGTCGCCGGCCACGGCCACACCTTCGACGTGCGCCGAACCACCTGACCGACCGCCACCGTCGGCAACGGCGCATCGCCCGCGCCGCGAAGCCGAGCCGGCTCAGCTCAGATACTCGACCACCCGGGGCACCGGATCCTTGGCCAGGAAGGTGTCCACGACCAGGCGCGGGCCCAGGTACGGCTCGTACTCCGCCTGGCGTTCCAGCACGCGCACCCAGTCCGGCACGCCCTCGTGGTCACGCGCCTGGTAGCGCGCCTCGACCCGGCGCCGGTGCTCGGCATCGTCGCCGCAGAGCACCTCGACCACGCGCAGCGGCACGTCCATCCGGTCGGCCAGGTCGACCCAGAGCTCGCGGGCCGCCTTGACCGGGTTCACCGCGTCGATGATCACGTGGTGGCCGATCCGGAGCTGCTCCTCGGCCAGCGCGGCGACCACGCCGTACGCGGCGAAGCCGGGCCGGGGCTCGTGCACGCCGTAGCGCTGGAGGGTGAAGTCGACGGTGTCGACGGCGAGCACCGCCGCCGGCAGCTGACCGGCGACGGCGGCGGCCAGCGTGCTCTTGCCGACCCCGGGCAGGCCGGCGAAGACGGCGAGGACCATGGTCTGTTTCTACCTCAGGCCGGCAGGTGCGGCGCGATCTCGGCGGCCGCGTCCTCGCCGTACGCGACGGCCAGGCGCTTGGTGAACTCCTCCGGCTTGATGTCGTACTCCTGGGGGCCGACGGTCTCCAGCACCAGCGCCGCGAGCAGCGAGCCGACCTGGGCGGCCCGCTCCAGGCCGAGGCCCCAGGAGACGGCCGAGAAGAAGCCGGCCCGGAAGCCGTCGCCGACGCCGGTCGGGTCCTCGCCGAGCACGTCCGGCACGACCGGCACGTGGATGCGCTCGATCTCCTTCCCGGTGATCTCCACGCCGTCCCTGCCGAGCGTGGTGACCCGGATCCGCACCTCGTCCAGCACCTGCTCGGAGGTCAGGCCGGCCTTGGTCTCCAGCAGGGAGCGCTCGTACTCGTTGGTGAGCAGGTAGTCCGCGCCGCTGATCAGGCTCAGCACGTCCGAGCCGCCCATCCGGGCCAGCTGCTGCGACGGGTCGGCGGCGAACCGGTAGCCACGGGTGCGGCACTCCTGCGAGTGCCGGATCATCGCGGCCGGGTCGTTGGCGCTGATCAGCACCAGGTCGAGACCGCCGCAGCGCTCGACCACCGGGGCCAGCTCGATGTTGCGGGCCTCGGACATCGCGCCGGCGTAGAACGAGGCGATCTGGTTCAGGTCGTCGTCGGTCGTGCAGACGAACCGGGCGGTGTGCGCCACGTCGCTGACGTGAACCGAGTCGCAGTCCACCCCGTGCCGCTCCAGCCAGGACCGGTAGTCGGCGAAGTCGGCGCCGACCGCGCCCACCAGGATCGGCCGCAGACCGAGTCGGCCCATTCCGAAGGCGATGTTCGGCGCGACACCGCCACGGCGCACGACCAGGTCGTCGACGAGGAAGGAGAGCGAGACCTTGTGCAGCTGGTCGGCGATGAGCTGGTCGGCGAACCGGCCCGGGAAGTGCATCAGGTGGTCGGTGGCGATCGAGCCGGTGACGGCGATCTTCATGGCGGCCCTCAGGGTTGGGTCGGGGTCGTTACGGAAAGAGACTACCGGGCGATCACGTGCAGCAGGCCGCCCCGCGGACGGGACGGCCTGCGAAAAGCTGCCGGATCAGTGGAACGAGTCGCCACAGGCGCAGGAGTTCTGCGCGTTCGGGTTGTCGATGGTGAAGCCCTGCGCGTCGATCCGGTCGGCGAAGTCGATCGTGGCGCCGGCCAGGTAGGGCGCGCTCATCCGGTCCACCACGACCTCGACGCCGTCGAAGTCGCTGACGATGTCGCCGTCGAGCGAGCGCTCGTCGAAGAAGAGCTGGTAGCGCAGGCCGGAGCAGCCACCGGGCTGTACGGCGATGCGCAGGCGCAGGTCGTCGCGCCCCTCCTGCTCGATCAGGGCCTTGACCTTCACAGCCGCGACGTCGGTCAAGATGACGCCGGTCGGGGCGGTCGCCTCGGTCGACTCGGTGTGCGCTTCAGTGGTCACTAGGTATCTCCCTGCCAGGTGCGGTCATGTGCCGTACCAGGCAACGCTAACCCCAATCCCCGGGATTCCCAATCCGGGCAGATCCAGATCACCTCCGGCGGGGCGGGTCAGCCGCGGCTCCACTGCCGGGACAGCCGGGCGGCGAGTTCCCGCAGGCCGCGCGCCGGTTCGGTGAGGGCGGTCTCGACCGAGCCGAAATGCTCGACCAGGGTGTGCGTCTCGGTCACCCCGGCCGCCGACGCCTCCCGGTGCCCGGTCTCGTTGCGCCCGGCCAGCACCACGCAGGGCAGCCCCCGGTCGCGGGCGCCGGCGGCGATCCCGGCGACCACCTTGCCGCGCAGCGACTGGTGGTCGAAGCTGCCCTCGCCGGTGATCACCAGGTCCGCCGCGTCCAGCTCCCGGTTCAGCCCGATCAGGTCGCTGACCAGGCCGATCCCGGAGGTCACCCGGGCGCCGAGGGCGATCAGGGCGGCCCCGAGCCCGCCGGCCGCGCCGGCGCCGGGCCGGGCCGCCAGGCCGTCGACCCCGAAGGCCTTCTCCAGTACGCCGGCGAAGTGCTCCAGGGCGGCGTCGAGCCGCAGCACGTCGTCGCGGCCGGCGCCCTTCTGCGGGCCGAAGACGTTGCTGGCCCCGTGCAGGCCGGTCAGCGGGTTGTCCACGTCGGTGGCCGCGACCAGCGCGACCTGCCGCAGCTGCGGCACCCCGGCCAGCGTCTCGGCGGTGATCAGCGGAGCGCCGCCGTACGGCAGCGCGTACCCGGCCACGTCGACCGGGCCGGCGCCGAGCGCGGCCAGCATGCCGGCGCCCGCGTCGTTGACCGCCGAGCCGCCGAGACCGATCACCACCTGCCCGGCGCCGGTCTCCACCGCGGCGGCCAGCAGCAGGCCCAGGCCGTACGAGGTGGTGATGTTCGGGTCGCGTTCGGCCGGCGTCAGCAGGTGCAGGCCGCAGGCCTGGGCGCTCTCGACGTAGGCGACGCCGCCGGCGTACAGGATCTCGCCCTGCGCGGGGCGGCCCAGCGGGTCGACGGTCCGCACCGGGATCCGCCGCCCGTCCAGCGCGGTGGCCAGCACCTCGACGAAGCCCGGGCCGCCGTCGGCGATCGGGCGCCGCACCAGCTCGTCGGAAGCGACGGACCAGCCGTCGGCGACCGCCTGGGCGACTTCGGGGGCGGACAGGGTGCCGGCGAACTTGTCCGGACAGATCAGTACGCGCACCCCGCGAGTGTGGCAGCACACCCTGTCCGGCCGCAGCTGACGTCCCACCCGCTGTGCGACGATTGCAGGCGTGACCGCGACCTGGACCGAACCTGGAAACACCCCTGTCGCGCTGCTCCTCCTCGGCAAGGGCAGCGACCCGGCGAGCGAGCGGGGCGTCGACTGTCCCGGTGACCTGCCCGCCCCCAGCGACCCCGATCTGGTGGCCCGCGCCACGGCCGCGAAGGCCGCGCTCGGCGACCGGGTGTTCGTGCTGGGGCACCACTACCAGCGGGACGAGGTCATCCAGTTCGCCGACGTGACCGGCGACTCGTTCAAGCTGGCCCAGCAGGCGGCGGCCCGCCCGGACGCGGAGTTCATCGTCTTCTGCGGCGTGCACTTCATGGCCGAGAGCGCGGACATCCTGACCACCCCGCAGCAGAAGGTCGTGCTGCCCGACCTGGCGGCCGGCTGCTCGATGGCCGACATGGCGGTGCTCGGCCAGGTGGAGACGGCCTGGGAGCACTTCCAGGACCTCGGGATCGCGGACGACGTCGTCCCGGTGACGTACATGAACTCCTCGGCCGACATCAAGGGCTTCGTCGGCCGCAACGGGGGCGTGGTGTGCACCTCGTCCAACGCCAAGCGGGCGCTGACCTGGGCGTTCGAGCAGGGCAGCAAGGTGTTCTTCCTGCCCGACCAGCACCTGGGCCGCAACACCGCGGTGCTGGAGATGGGCTTCGACCTGGACGACTGCGTGCTCTACGACCCGCACAAGCCGCACGGCGGGCTGACCGACGAGCAGCTGCGCGACGCCCGGATGATCCTGTGGCGGGGGCACTGCTCGGTGCACGGCCGGTTCACCGTCGACAGCGTGCGTGAGGTGCGCGAGCGGGTGCCCGGGGTGAACGTGCTGGTCCACCCGGAGTGCCGGCACGAGGTGGTCCGCGCCGCCGACCACGTCGGCTCGACCGAGTACATCATCAAGACGCTGGAGGCCGCGCCGGCCGGGTCGGCCTGGGCGATCGGCACCGAGCTGAACCTGGTGCGCCGGCTGGCCCTGGCCCACCCGGACAAGCAGGTCATGTTCCTCGACCGGACGGTCTGCTACTGCTCGACGATGAACCGGATCGACCTGCCCCACCTGGTGTGGGCGCTGGAGGAGCTGGTCGCCGGCCGGGTGCCGAACCAGATCACGGTGGACGGGAAGACCGCGCACGAGGCCCGTGTCGCGCTTGACCGGATGCTCTCCTTGCCGTAACGCTGTGTAGCCGGGGAATTCCCCACCCTCAGTCGATTCCCCGGCTACTCCCTGCAATTTTGCATCCAGCGGCGTTTCTCGGCCGCGCTACGACTGGCGTACTTGTCACTCAGCGCTATGCTTCCCCGGTTGCAGAATCGGGTACCCCCACCCGAGTTCCGCCCCTCGATCACCGGGCGCCCACGCGCCCACCGGCTGGAGGTTACGTTGACCGACGATGTCCTGATCGTGCACGGCGGTACGCCGCTGCAGGGTCAGATCCGGGTCCGTGGCGCCAAGAATCTGATCTCCAAGGCGATGGTCGCCGCCCTGCTGGGCGAGTCCCCGAGCCGCCTGTTCGACGTCCCGGAGATCCGGGACGTCGAGGTCGTGCGCGGCCTGCTCGAACTGCACGGCGTCAAGGTCACCGACGGCGCCGAGGACGGCGAGCTGGTGATGGACCCCACGAACGTGGAGTCCGCCAGCACCGACGAGATCAACGTGCACGCCGGTTCGAGCCGCATCCCGATCCTGTTCTGCGGCCCCCTGCTGCACCGCCTCGGGCACGCGTTCATTCCCGACCTGGGCGGCTGCCACATCGGCCCGCGCCCGATCGACTTCCACATCCAGGCGTTGCGCGAGTTCGGCGCGGTGGTCGACAAGAGCCCGGAGGGCATGCACCTGAGCGCCCCGAACGGGCTGCACGGGGCCAAGCTGGAGCTGCCGTACCCGAGCGTCGGCGCGACCGAGCAGGTGCTGCTCACCGCGGTCCGCGCGGAGGGTGTCACCGAGCTGCGCAACGCCGCCATCGAGCCGGAGATCATCGACCTGATCTGCGTGCTGCAGAAGATGGGCGCGATCATCACGGTGCACACCGACCGGGTGATCGAGATCCAGGGCGTGCCGCGGCTCTACGGCTACGAGCACAAGCCGATCCCGGACCGGATCGAGGCCGCCAGCTGGGCCGCCGCCGCGCTCGCCACCCGCGGCGAGATCGAGGTGGTCGGCGCCCGGCA
The DNA here is from genome assembly GCF_003711105.1 of Actinoplanes teichomyceticus ATCC 31121. Classification (NCBI taxonomy): domain Bacteria; kingdom Bacillati; phylum Actinomycetota; class Actinomycetes; order Micromonosporales; family Micromonosporaceae; genus Actinoplanes; species Actinoplanes teichomyceticus. The sequence goes on along the minus strand of NZ_CP023865.1, from coordinate 1,646,094 downwards.
GGCCGACATGATGACGTTCCTGAACGTCTTCCGGTCGATCGGCGGCGAGCTGAAGATCACCGACGACCGGGTGGCCCGCGACGGCGTCACCGGCTCCGAGGGCGGCATCAAGTTCTGGCACCCCGGCGGCGAGCTGCGGGCCGTGGCGCTGGAGACCGACGTGCACCCCGGCTTCATGACCGACTGGCAGCAGCCGCTGGTGGTCGCGCTGACCCAGGCGCGCGGCATCTCGATCATGCACGAGACGGTGTACGAGCAGCGGCTCGGCTACACCGAGGCGCTCAACCAGATGGGCGCGACCATCCAGGTCTACCGCGACTGCCTCGGCGGCACCCCGTGCCGGTTCGGCCGCCGCAACTTCATGCACTCCGCGGTGATCGCCGGGCCGTCCAAGTTGCACGCCGCCGACCTGGTCATCCCGGACCTGCGGGCCGGTTTCGCGCACCTGATCGCGGCGCTGGCCGCCGAGGGCACCTCCCGGGTGTACGGGGTTGACCTGATCAAGCGCGGTTACGAGGACTTCGAGGCCAAGCTGGCCGCGCTGGGCGCGCACGTCGAACGCCCCTGACCTGCGATTTCATTACGATCAACGGCGCGGTGTGTGGCACACCGCGCCGTTTGGCTACGCTCGTGGCGTGTCCCCGCTGTTTCGCCGCAAGCCAGCCGATCTCGTCGAAGACGCCACCGCCTCGGTGACCGAGCAGACGTCTGTCGAAAACCGCCGCAAGAGCTACACGCCCAGCAAGAAGGAGCTGGGCGTGGTCACCCCGAAGCGGGTCCAGCCGGGCCGCCGGGTGCAGGAGGCGGTGGCCGCCCCGGCCAACCGCAAGGAGGCGCTCAAGCAGCTGCGCCAGCGGCAGCGGGCCGAGCGGGCCGAGGCCTCCGAGGGCATGCGCAACGGCGACGAGAAGTACCTGCTGGCCCGCGACCGGGGACCGGAGCGGTCGCTGGTGCGTGACCTGGTCGACTCCCGGCGCACGGTGGGCTCGTTCTTCATCGCCGGCGCGGTGGTCGTGATGGTCGGCTCGCTGATCCGCAACGAGGTGGTCGTGCTGGCCAGCAACCTGCTGTGGGCGCTGCTCGCGCTCGCCGTGGTGGTGGACAGCGTGCTCATCGCCCGCCGGATCAAGCGAGTGATCAAGGAGCGTTTCCCGAAGACCGAGCAGCGGCTCGGGTCGCTCTACCTGTACGGCATCATGCGCGGCCTGACCTTCCGCCGGATGCGCGTGCCGAAGCCGAAGGTCGCGCTCGGCGCCAAGATCTGACGGCCGGTCGGTCTCACGGCACGCCCGCCAGCCGCAGCACCGCGGTGGCCGCGGCGGCGGCCACGACCACCAGGACGAACGGCGCGCGCCGCCAGGCCAGCAGGGCGCCGACCGCCACGCCCGCGGGCCGCGCCACGCCGGCGAACCCGGCGCCGGCGGTCAGCGCGGCGGTCCCGGCCAGGGCGGCGAGCAGGGCGGCGGCGGCCATCGGGAGCAGGCGCCGCAGGGCCGGTGACAGCTCCAGGCGGTCGCGCAGCAGGACGCCGCTGAGCCGCATGGCGTAGGTGCCCACGGCGAGCGCGACGACGGCGGCGATCAGCATCGGTTCTCCTCGATGACGGCGTCCCCGGCGCGGGCCCGCGCGGCGGGGCGGATGAGGACCACGAGGCCGAGCAGGGCCGCGAGGACCGGGAGGCCGGCCGGGAGCACCGGGGTCAGCAGGACCGCGGTGGCCGCGCCGAGCAGCGCCACGAGCCGGGTCTCCCGGTCGCGCAGGGACGGCAGGATCAGCGCGATCAGACCGGCCGGGAAGGCCGCGTCCAGGCCCAGGGCGTCCGGGTCCCCGGTGGCGCCGCCGAGCAGGACGCCGAGGACGGTGCCGGCGTTCCACGAGATCAGCAGGGCGACGCCGACCACCCAGTAGACGCGGCGGCGCGCGGCCGGGGTCTGCTCGGCCAGGGTGAACGCCACCACCTCATCGGTCATCAGGTGACTGCCGGCCAGGCGGTCGCGCAGGCGCGGGCCCAGGGTGTCGCCGACCGCCAGACCGAACGGCAGGTGCCGGGCGTTGAGCAGCAGGCCGGCGAGGATCGCGGCGAGCGGGTTGCCGGCCGCGAACAGCCCGACCGCCAGGAACTGCGCGCCACCGGCGAAGACCACGACCGACATCACCGGCGGCAGCCAGGCGGGCAGGCCGTACGCCAGGGCGATGGCGCCGAACGAGGCGCCGACCGCGAGTGTCGCGGCGGCCAGCGCGGCCACGTCGCGGGGACGGGCCCGCGTTCGATATACCGTACCCATGATTCGTCATGCTGAACGAATGACGAGCGTTCGTCAAACCGAACAAGTGGACCGATGGAGCGAACGAGCATGGATCAACCGGCGCCGCCGCTCGCCGTCATCGCCGCCGCGCTGCGCCGCGAACGGGAGCGCGCCGGGCTCTCCCTGGCCGAGCTCGCCCGCCGCGCGCGCCTCGCCAAATCCACGCTGTCGCAGCTCGAAGCGGGCAACGGGAATCCGAGCATCGAGACGCTGTGGGCGCTCGGGGTGGCGCTGGGCGTGCCGTTCAGCCGGTTGGTCGAGCCCGAGCCGACCCGGGTGCGGGTGATCCGCGCCGGCGAGGGCGCCACCCGGCTGCGCGCCGACCGGGCCGACTTCGTGGCCACCCTGCTCGCCACCGGGTCCCCGCACGTGCGGCGCGACCTCTACCTGATGGAGCTGGAGCCGGGCGAGCCGCGCGAGGCCGAGGCGCACATCCCGGGCACCGTGGAGCACCTCGTGGTCGGCGCCGGACGGATCCGGACCGGCCCGGTCGAGGAGCCGGTGGAGGCCGGACCGGGCGACTACGTGAGTTTCCCCGGCGACGTCCCGCACCGTTACGAGGCCCTGGAACGGGCCTGGGCCGTCCTGGTGATGGAGCACCGCTAGCGGTCACGGCCGCCGGACCCCCGGCCGGCTATCCGGCGTAGAGGCGGGCGACCACGTCCTCGATGTCCGGCTCGACCACCGACAGATCCCGGACCGGCACCGCCGCGACCAGCCCGGCCACCGCCGCGCCCGCGGTCACCTCGTCCAGCACGAACGTCACCCGGTGCCGGTCGGCCGCCACGTCGACCAGGCTCGCCCCGGGCAGCCGGAAGCCGTCCGGCAGCGGGCTCGCCAGGTCGGCGACCAGGCGGCGGCGGGAACCGTACCGGGCGTGCAGCGCCTCGATCGTCCCGTCGTGCACCACCCGCCCGTGGTCGATCACCACCAGGCGTTCGCAGAGCCGCTCGATGTCGGCCAGATCGTGTGTGGTCAGCACCAGCGTGACGTCCCCGGTCGCGCCCAGCTCGGCCAGGAACGACCGGACCGCCTGCTTGCTGACCACGTCCAGCCCGATCGTCGGCTCGTCCAGGAACAGCACCCGCGGGCCGTGCAGCAGCGCCGCGGTCAGCTCGCCGCGCATCCGCTGACCCAGCGACAGCTGCCGGACCGGGGTGTCCAGGAAGCCGTCCAGGTCCAGCAGGTCGCGGCAGCGGCGCAGCCGGGCGGCGTGCTCCGCGGCGGGCACCCGGTAGATGTGCCGCAGCAGCGCGAACGACTCGTGCAGCGGCAGATCCCACCACAGCTGCGAACGCTGGCCGAACACCACCCCGATCCGCAGCGCCAGCCGGGTCCGCTGCGGGACCGGGCGCAGGCCGCACACCTCGACCTCGCCGCCGGACGGGGACAGCACCCCGGTCAGCATCTTCAGGGTGGTGGACTTGCCGGCGCCGTTCGGGCCGATGTAGCCGACCATCTCCCCCGGCTCGATGGTCAGGGAGACCCCGGCGACGGCCTCGACCGTCCGCTTCGCCCGCCGGAACCGGCCCTGCTTGACGCGTACCGTGAAGTCCTTGCGCAGCGCTCTCGTACGAATCATGACCCTGTGCTCCGATAGTGGCGGATTCCGGTGCGCCAGACGACGGCGGCGACAAGCGCCGCGGCCAGCGCCACCGCGGGGGCGGCGAAGCCCGCCCAGACGGGCAGGCCGAGCGGGTCGGCGCGGCCGAGCAGGGCCAGCGCCGGCTGGTAGGAGACGAAGGCGAACCCCAGCGCGTACGCGAACACGCCGCGGAACGCCGGGCCGTAGACCGTGATCGGGTACGACGAGAAGTCCCGCCCGCCGTACGTGAAAGCGCTGCCGACCTCCCCCGAGTCGACCCACCAGAACGCCAGGCTCGCGCTGACCACGAAGATCGAGCCGAGGAACACCGCCGACGCGACCGGCATGATCGTGATCAACAACACCCGGGGCGCGGTCCAGTCGATGTCGTTCATGCCCAGCGCGACCACCAGCACCCCGAAGCCGAACACCACCCGCAGCAGCTTGCGGATCGGCAGATCCATCAGCAGCAGCTGGGGCAGCGCGGCCAGCGGCCGGACCAGCACCGCGTCCAGCGTCCCGGCCCGGACGTAGGTCTTGAGCCGGTCGACGTTGCCGACCCCGAAGTCGGCCAGCGCGAAACCCGCCGATGTCAGGCTGGTCATCAGCAGCGCCTCGGGCAGACGGAACCCGCCGAGCCGGTCGGTGGCGCGGAACAGCACCAGCACGGTCAGCACGTCGAAGACCGTCGAGCCGACGTTGCTGAGCAGCTCCACCAGGAACGAGGCCCGGTAGGAGAACACCGATCGGGCCTGGGCGCCGGCCAGCGCGGCGTACGCGCGCAGCTCACCCACCCTGCACCACCAGGCGCCGCTCGGCCCGCCGCTGCACCACCGCGGCCAGCGCCAGCAGCAGCACCGCCCAGCCGGCCTGCAACCCGACCAGGCCCAGCTGCATGACCGGCCCGTCCCGCTCCGCCCCCACGTCCAGCGGCGTCTGCAGGATGCTCGGCAACGGGGTGCCCAGCCACAGCCCCACCGCCAGCCAGTCCGGCAGCAGGCGCAGCGGGAAGTACAGCCCGCCCAGCACCCCGGCGCCGAGGACCCAGAGCATGATCGGCCCGCGGGCGTCCTGCAGCCAGTACGCGGTCGCGTTCACCAGGTACCGGCAGCCGAAGCTGACCACCACCGCGAGGAGCACGGAGAGCAGGAACAGCGGCACCGTCTGCCAGCGCGTCGGGGTCCGCAGCGGGAAACACAGGGCGCCGACGAGCACCGGCGGGATGAACCGGGTGAGCATCGCATGCCCGGCCCGGCCCAGATCGGCGGCCAGATAGGCGGTCAGCGGGGGCACCGGACGTAACAGATCGGCAGCGACGTCACCCGTGCGGATCCGCTCGGCGAGCTCCGACCAGCCCCACAACATGACGACGCTGAGTAATCCCTGCCCCAGCCAGACATAGGTGGCCAGCTGTGCGGCGTCGTACCCGGCGGGCCGGGCGCCGACCGCCCCGGCCGCCACCGCCAACAGGACGTAGCAGCGCAGGTAGCCGAAGACTATGTTGGTGAACGTTCCGGCTATGGTGGCCTGACGATAGGTCGTGTAACGCCGGAAGCCCGACCCGATCAGAGCACCGAAAGTAGTAGCCCAGCCGCGTAACGGACCGCTCGGAGAGATCGTGAGCACGCTGGCGTCCTTCCCGGCCACGCCGCTAATCTCCTTCCCACACACCCGCAGTGGAGCCGGGAGACTGTACCCGGGTTCCCCGGTCGGCCACGGCTCGTTTTTCACACGATGGAGTTCGCCGTGACGGAGCGTTGCCAATCGCCGGGCCGGGACGCCCGATGAACGGTTGGAGCTCCCGCCCGGGCCCGGACGGCTGGGACGACGAACCGGCGTGGGTGTACGAGATCACCTGGGAGTGGGAGCCGCTCCCGGGACAGCGCTATCCCGGGGATCCGGGACGCCGTAAGGCGGTGCACACCCCCGTCTACGAGGCCTCCGGCGCCACACCCGCGCCGGGCGGACCGCACAGCGACGGCGCGGCGCCGGGCGGACCGCAAGGCGACGGCGCGGCGCCGGGCCGCGGGCGGGTTCCGGCGCAGGACCAGCAGTGGTACGGCGGCGGCGCGCGCGACTCGCGGGACGACCCGTCGTGGAACCGGCCGCTGCCCTACGGCGGCGGGCCGGACCAGCGGCGCGGCGCGGCCCCGGTGTACGGGCGCGGAGTTCCGTCGGTACCGGTGACGCCCGGCCACGCCCGGGTGCCGGGCCCCGCGACCCCGGTCTCCCCCGGCCGTCCGTCGCCGTCCGCGCCGGTGTCGCCGAGCTGGTCCCAGCCCGCCGCCGGGCGGTCCGCCGGCACGGCCCGGATGCCGCAGCCGGACGCCCCCCGCCACGGCCCGTACGGCCCGGAGCCGGCCGAGCGGCAGGCGCCGGGACAGCGGGCCCCGGAGAACTGGGGCGCTCAGCCGGACCGGCGAGGACCCCAGCAGTGGGGACGTCCGGACACCCCGGGATTCGGGCCGCAGTCGGTGTCGCCGGCGCCGGGTGGGCGTCCGGGGCCGCACGGATCCGTTCCGTATGGCGCCGTCCCGCCCGGTCCTGGTGCGCCGCAGCACGGTGCGCCGGAGGCGGCGGGGCGGCAGGGGCCGCCGTCGGGCTTCGCCGGGCCGGGCGGCTTCACGCCCGGTCACCGACCGGGTGGGCAGGAACCCGGCCGTCCGGGCCGGCCACCGATGGGCGAGCAGCACGCCGGCCGGCCGATGGGTGACCAGCACGGCGGCCGGCCGATGGGCGGCGACCCGCGGCAGGCAGCCGACCAGTGGCAGAGCGGCGACCCGCGGCGAGGCGGCGACCCGCGGCAAGGCGGCGACCCGCGGCAAGGCGGCGACCCGCGGCAAGGCGGCGACCCGCGGCAAGGCGGCGACCCGCGGCAAGGCGGCGACCCGCGGCGAGGTTTCGGCCCGCGTCCGGTGTCGCCCGCCGCGGGGGCCTACGGCAGCGCGCGTCCGGCGCCCGCGGACGCGTTCCCGGCTCGCGCCGGGCGAGACGGCGGACGTACCCCGGAAGCCCCGTTCGACCTGCGCCCCGCTCCGCAGGAGCGGAACAGCCCGGCGCCCGCGCGCCCGGCGGCCCAGCCGACCCGGGTCACACCGCAGCAACCCGCCATGCCGCCCGCCGCGGTGTATCCGACCGCTCCCGGGCACACTTCGGTAGCGCCCGGTCACCGGCCGGACGGCCACCCCGGGTCGGATCCCACCGCTCCCGGACGGGCGCCGACGCACGCTGGGCAGGGGCCGAGCGTTCCGGGCCAGACGCCGATGCGGGGTGGGCCGGGCTCCGGCGTTCCGGGCCAGGGCGGTCAGGCGCCCGGCGGTCCCGTGCCGCCCGGGCAGGCGGGGGCTCACCCCGGTTGGGCTTCCGTGCCCGGTCAGAATCCGGTCGGTCCGGTCTCCGGGCCGGTCCGTCCGGTCTCCGGGCCGGTCGGTCCGGGCGAGTATCGTCACGACGACGCCGGATGGGCCGCTGAGCAGCACGTCTCCGGTATGGGACCCGCGCCGGTCTCCGGCATCGCGTCCGCCCCGGTTTCCGGCATCGCCTCCGCGCCGGTTTCCGGCATCGCGTCCGCCCCGGTCTCCGGCATCGCGTCCGCCCCGGTCTCCGGCATCGCGTCCGCCCCGGTCTCCGGCATCGCCTCGGGCCCGGTCTCCGGCATCGCCGGGCCGGTCCCGGGCGTTGCTCCGGTCTCCGAGGCCGCCGGCCCCGTTCCGGTCTCCGGGATCGCCGGGCCGGTCTCCGGCATCACCGGACCCGTGCCGGGCAGCCGCCCGGTCTCGGGAAGCGCGCCGGTGTCCGGCATCGCGCGGCCGGTCTCCGGGAACGCGCCGGTCTCCGGCGTCGCGGGGCCGATCTCCGGGAGCGCCCCGGTGTCCGGCATCGCCGCTCCGGCCGGGTCGCAGGGTGGATTCCAGCCCGCCGATCCGTATCACGGCGTGCCATCCGGCGACATCGGAGCGGCGCAGGAGTACCAGCCCGAGTACGAGGAGGAGCGCACCCGGCCGCTCGACCTGCGCCGCGCCGGTCAACCGATGCGCTCCGCTCAGGCCCGGCCGATGGACCCCGCCGTGTCCGGGCAGGGCGACGAGCCGACCCGGCCGCTGGACCCGCGGCGGGCGGACGCCGGCGCGTACCGGCAAGCCTTCGACCCGGGTCACGCCGGACCCGCCGAGGACTCGCCCGCACAGACTCCCGGCTTCGACCCGAAGCGCGCCACACCGGCCGCGGCCGGCTACGCGGAGGCCGGCGGGCCGGCCGCCGGGCCGTTCCGTCCCGACGACCACGCGGGCCTGGAGGACACCCGGCGGCTCGATCTCGACCCCCGAGGGCAGGCACACGGCCGGGAGGCCGCGCCGTTCGCTCCGGAGGAGCACACCCGGGTGATCGACCCGCGCCGCCCCGCCCCGGCCGCCCATGGCGCGCCCGAACCCTTCGAGGCGGACCGGTCAGCGGTCGGAGGATCACCGGCGGAGCCGGACGCAGCGGTCCGCGGGATGCCGTTCGCCGGAGCGGACGCGGTTGGAACCGGGATGCCGCTCACGGAGACCGGGCCGCTCACGGAGACCGGGCCGCTCACGGAGACCAGCGCGCCCGGCACGGGGATGCCGTTCGCCGAGACGAACGCACCCGGCACGGGGATGCTGTTCGCCGAAGTCGACACCTCAGGGACGGAAGCCCCGTTCGCCGAAGTCGACGCGCCGGGGACGGAAGCCCCGTTCGCCGAAGTGGAGGCTTCGGGGATGGGAGCCCCACTCGCGGAAGTGGACGCGGCGGGGATAGGAGCCCCACTCGCCGAGGCGGGCGTGCCGGTCACCGCGGAGTCCGCGACTCAGGGGCCGATCGCAGCGCCGGAACCGCAGGCGGAGGAGCCGCGCGGGCTGGGCTGGCTGCTGTCGCTGAGCGGGCTCGGCGCGGAGACGCCCGTGCCCGAGATCTCGCCCCTGGCCGCTCCGGAAGGCGCGGCAACGCAGGAGGCCGCGGCCAAACCGGCCGGCTGGTTCGCGCCGGCCGTAGACGAGACGGTCGAGGGCGAAACTACCGAAGACTGGACGGTCGAGGACGAGACGGCCGAAGACCAGACGGTCGCGGACGCAACGACCGAAGACCAGACGGTTGCGGACGAGACGGCCGAAGACCAGACGGTCACGGACGCAACGACCGAAGACCAGACGGTCACGGACGCAACGACCGAAGACCAGACGGTCCAACACGAGACGGTAGAAGACGAGACCCACGACGCGGGGACCACGGAGGCCGAAGACAGCGACTCGCGGGGCGCCGACACCGAGATCAACTACTTCCCGCGCAACGACGAGGAATCGGCCACCGCGCCGCCTGTCGACGCCGAGGTGGTACTCGGCGGCTCGGAAACCGACGACACAGCTCTGCACTACACGGACGTCGACGACGCGGCTCCGCACGACAGGGACCTTGACGACGCGGCTCCGCACGACTCGGACGTCGACGACACGGCTCCGCACGAGACGGCTCCGCACGAGACGGACGTCGACCACGTGGCTCTCGGGGACGCGGAAGCCGACGATGCGAGCTCCAGCGACACGGACCCCGGCGACGCGGGGAGCAGTTCCCTGGCGCTCGGTGCCGCACCGCTCGACGACGCCGAGAGCAACGACGGGGCGTACACCGGCGCGGAGTACAGCGGCGCGGAGACCAGCGGACCGCAGGGCAGCGGCTCGGACCTCAGCGCCGCAGCGATTGACGACGCCGACGAAGGTGCACACGGCGCCACGGAGATCAGGTTCCCGGAAGGCATCGACACCCCGGAGAGCGCCGATGCGCAGCACCGTGCCGAGTCGCTCGACGACCTCCACGACGGCGGCTCGGAGTGGGACGACGTCGAGAGCAGCGGCCCGGCCACCGACGCGGAGCTGAGCACCGCCGAGAGCGACGGCGTAGCCGGGGGCGCCGAGCTGGGCAACGCTGAGGACGACACCCAGGCGTGGAACGCAACCGCACCCGCCGACGCCGAGGATCACACTCAGATCTGGCACGAGGGCGAACCCGCTGACGCCCGGGACAACACCGAACCGTGGAACGAGGTGGAAGCCGGGGCGGACCGCATCGACGGTTCGCACAGTGACGATGGTGCGCGCATCGGCGTCGACAGTGATGCCGTCGGGACGCTGACGAGGGACGCACAGAGCCACACCGAGGCTGGCGCCAGCCGGGCGGAGATCGAGCGGCAGGCAGCGGCGTTCGGTGGAACGTCCGCGCCGGTTGCCGCTGACGCCACGGACGGCGAGCCCACCGTGGCGTTCGCCCGGATCGACGCGTCACACGCGGAGGTCAAGGACCCGGACGACCACGGTGCCCGTTCCGACTTCGCGGCCGGTCAGACGCAGCACCAGGACGCCGGCTCGCACCACGAGACCGCCGAAGCCGATCACCAGGGCGCCGTCCCGCGGCACGAGACGGCCGAGACCGATCACCAGGGCGCCGTCCCGCGGCACGAGACCGCCGAGGTCCGTCCGCCGGACGCTTCGGGCCGCGATGCCGCGGAAGTGGGCGACCGGGACGCGGTGGAGTCCGGTGAGGACCCGCGGGGCGGCCTTCACGACGAGGGCGGCGGCCCCGGAGTCCCCGGTCCGGGTGACGGCGATACGGCGGCTGGTCCGGTCGCGGACGGCGGGTTCGGCGACCGGGGGGCTCCGGGTGACTTCGCGGGGCCGGAGCACGGCGGTGAAGACGTTCACGGTGTTGCGGAGGCAGCGCGGCTCACAGCGGAAATGCCTGATCCTGCGGTGACCGCCGATGCGGACGTGCGCGACGCCGCAGCCGCAGCGCCGCCTGTCGCGGAGCTTCCGGGCGTGGCAGCGACGGGTCATGTTGCTGAGACGAGTCCTGCCGGGCCGGCACAGGAGCACCGGCCGATGGAGGCTGTCGGGCCGGTGAGCGGCGCAGGGCACCACAGCCACGCGCGGGCCGACGAGGAACCGGACGTTCTGCCCGGTACTGATCAGGACTTTGTGGACGCCGGCGTCCCGGGCGACGGGCCGGCTCCGGATGGTGCGGGCGCGCCGCGGGCCGGGCGGCATGAGCGGGTGGAAGGCGGCGAGCACCCCGGGCGGCATGAGCGCGCCGAATCCGCGCTGCCCGGATCGCCCGATATCGCGCTTCCGGGATCGCGGTCGGCGACGGCAATCGAGCCCGTGGCCGCGGTGCTGTCCGAGGCGGGCGGGGTGGCTCGCGCACCGGGCGGTCACCACCGCACCGACGCGGAGCACGGCTCGGACGAGGAGGTCCCGGCGGCCGGTGCCGCCGCACCCGGCGAGTCCGAAACGGACCACGTTGTGGCCGCCTCCGACCTCAGTGGTCCGGAGGCTCCGGCGGAACCGGGGCCTGCCGGGCTTCCGGCTGCGGAGACGGAGCCGGCACCGGTGGCACCGGGCGGGGACGTCCCGGACGAACCGGTCGGCGACGACGGCGAGGAGGTCCCGGACGAACCGGTCGGCGACGACGGCGAGGAGGTCCCGGACGAACCGGCCGACGACGACGGCGACAACATCCCGGACGAACCGGTCGACAACAGCGACGGCAGCACGGCCGGGGAGGCGCTCGACGCCCGTACCGGGGAGGGCGCGGACGACCGCACGGCGGACGCGGACGTCCGTACCGGGAAAGGTGTGGACGACCGCGCGGCGGACGCGGACGTCGGGCCGATCCGGCAGCGGCGCGATCAGCGCGCCCCGGCGGACCGCCGCCGGGCCGACCCGGAGCAGATCCTGGCCGCCTACCCGTGGATGTTCGATCCGGCGACCCTGCGGGAGCGCGTCGACGAGCCGGACCGGCTCTGGGACCTCGCCGACCGGTTGAGTGACCGGTTGGAGTTCGCCGAGCGGGACAACGTCCGGGCCGGGCTGCTCAGCCTGCGTGCGGTCGTCTCCCGGGTGTTGGGCGAGCTGGACGACGCGCTCGCCGACGGGCGGGAGGGACTGCGGCACGCGGAGGCCGGCGGGGAGGCGCGGACGGTGTCGATCGCGCAGGCCCGGCTGGCGCACGTGCTGCAGTGGCGGGGCGAGTTCGACGAGGCGGACCGGCTCTACGCGCAGGCCGACTCGCCGGAGCTGCCGGCCCGCATCCGGGCCGAGATCCGGGAGCTGGCCGGTCGGTCGGCGTTCGAGCAGGGGCGGCTCCTGGAGGCGGTGAACCACTTCGAGCGGGCCCTGGACCTGTGCCAGGGCGGCGACCCGGAGCTGGTGGAACGGGTGGAGCTGGCGCTCGACGTGATCTCCCAGCGGTCCGGGGACGGCTGGGGCCCCTACCCGCGGACCCGCGACGAGGTGCTGGGCCGGCCGGAGGCGCCCACGCCGTTGCGGGATGACGGCACCGGACTGTGGGGGTACGCGGCCGCGGTCGAGCCCCGGTACGCCGAGGTGCAGCCGTTCTCCGAGGGGATGGCCTGGGTGCGCCGCCCGGATGCGCCGGCCTGGGAGCTGATCGGCCCGTCCGGCGCGGTGCTGATCGGCGCCGACTCCGGCTACCTGGCCGTCGGCCGGTTCGCCGAAGGGCTGGCCTGGGTGAGCCGGGACGCCGAGGGCGGCTGGTTCGCCATCGACCGGACCGACCGGATCATCGCGCCGGGTGGGTTCGACGACGTACGGCCGTTCCGCAGCGGGCTGGCGCTGGTCCGGCGCGGCGGCTGGGGCGCCGTCGACCGGCACGGGCGGATCGCGGTGCAGCCGCGGTACCGGCTGTTCGCCACCGAGCTGAGCAACGGCGGGCCGGTCGACGGTTTCACCGGCGAGGGCCTGGCCGTGGTCGACGCGGGCACCGGCCTCGGCGTGGTGGACCGGACCGGCCAGCCGGTCGTTCCGCCGGTGCACCGGGCCGTGGTGATCCACCCGTCGGCGTTCCTGATCGCCGACGAGGCGGGGCGCTGGGGCGCGCTGGACCGGGACGGGGAGCCGCTGGTCGAGACCCGGTACGTCGAGCGGGCGGACGCGATCGCACACGTCGAACGGCTGCGGCCGCAGGTCCGTCCGGTTCTCTAGCCGCTCGGCCGTTTCGCCGGGCGGCTAGGCTGACCGCCATGGATCCGGACTTCGCCGAACGGCTCGACCGGCTGCGCCGCCGGCTGGCTGAATCACGGGTGGCCCCGGCCGGCCCGCCCGCGCCGGTGGGCGACGAGGTTCCGCGCGGCGTCGGCTCCGCGCGGGACGGGGCGGTGCGGGCCGTCGCCGAGAGCGGCCGGTTGTCGTCGGTCGAGCTGGATCCGCGGCTGATGCGCCTGACCGGCCCGGAGGTGGCCGAGGCGCTGGCGCAGGCGTCGTCCGCGGCGCTGCGGGCGTGCCCGGCCAGCCCGCCGGGCGCGACGGCCGGCGACACGGCCGCCGATCTGCGGGCGCTCGCCGCACAGCTGGAGGCGGCGCAGGCCGAGGCCGCCCGGGCGATGGCCATGATCAGCGCCGGGCTCACCGAGGCGATCGCGAAGGTCGGCGACCGCACCGGTATGCGCGGGGATCCGGGGCTTTCCGGGCTGCGGCAGCTGCTGGACGAGACCGGTGCGGCCGTACGGGCCGCGCACGACCTCACCGTGACCGGCGACGACGCGGATGCCGGGGCGCCGGGCCGCGGCGGCGACCCCGACGGCCTGGTTGCCGCCGAGGTCGACCCGTCCGGTCACACGGTGACCCTGGACCTGCATCCGTCGGCCCTGCGCCGGCCGTCGCAGGACGTCGCCGAGGCCACCGTGGCGGCGGTGAACGCCGCGCTGGAGGCGCGCGCGGAGGCCGCCGGCCGGGCACGGGCGGCCGGCGCCACCGACCTGAGCGAGTTCCGTCGCCGGATCACCGGGCTCCAGGACGACAGCCTGCACCGGATGCGGGCGGACACGCAGGCCCTGGCCCGGATCATGTCCGGCATCCACGAGCCCTGATCGCGCCGCGACGACGGAGAGGACGGTTGGTGTGACATCGGAAGGGATGCGGGTCGATCCGGACGCGCTGATGGCCTCCGGGGACCGGATCATTTCCGCGGCCCAGCGGATCCGAGGCGAGCTGGTGGCTTTCCAGTCCCAGTTGGCCGCCTTCGGACAGCCGTGGGGCAATGACGACCTCGGGTCGCTGATCGGCGAGGTGTACCACGCGATCTACGAGTTGGCCGTGGACTGCTATACGGAGAACACCGGCGAGATCGACGAGGTCGGGGCCACGACCCGGGTGATGGCGGTCAACTACCTCGACACCGAGGAGTCCAACACCGACATGTCGCAGGTCTACCGCGACGCGCTGGGCGGGTGACCGCGGGTGGGACTGCAACTGCCGGGTGAGCTGGTGTCCGTTCTCGGCATGCTCGGCTACACCTGGCCGGAGGCGGACGAGACCAGGCTGTTCGAGATGGGGCAGGCCTGGATGGCCTTCACCGAGCCGCTGCGGGCCGGGGTGGGTGACGCGCACGCGGCGGCGCAGGCGGTGTGGGTGGAGAACCAGGGTTCGGCTGTCGAGGCCTTCCAGAACAGCTGGCTGGGACCGGAGGCCGCCAAGGTCAACATGGAGAACGGCGCGGTCGCGGCCACGATGATCGGGGCCGGTCTCATGGTGTGCGCCGGGATCGTGCTCACTCTGAAGATCAATGTCATCGTCCAGCTGACCCTGCTCGCGATCGAGATCACGCAGGCCATCGCCACCGCCGGGCCCACCCTGGGCGCGTCGCTGGCGGAGATCCCGATCTTCAAGATGATCACCGAGACGATCCTCGACCAGTTGACCGGCCTGGCCATGGACGCGGTGCTGGGTGGGTAGGCGGGGCCACGCCGGCGGCATCTTCCGCCACATCGAACAGTGGCTCAACAGCAGGAGGCGGCACCGCCGTTACGAGCACATCTTCTACGGCCACACCAACATGAACGCCCGGCCGAGGCCCAGGGGCAGCGGTTTCCACCACAGGTTCCTGGGCCAGAACCCGCCCGGCGCCCGCGTCCGGCTCGACGCGAACGGCAACGAGATCATCCTGCGGACGGATGTGTCCGGCACGTATCGCGCGCGGGTCGACATCCTCGGCCCGGACGGGAACTGGCATCAGAAGAACGGGTCCAGCACGTTCTTCCCGGACAACTGGACGCCGCAGCGGGTGGCCGAGGCGATCGACGATGCCTTCCGGAACAGCACTCCCCACCCCGAGGAGCCCGGCAAATGGATCGGAGAGTCGAACGGACTCGAAATCCAAGGCTTCTACAATGACGCGAATCCGAATTTCTGGTCCTCCGCATGGCCGACTATCAACGAGGCGAATTAATGGGAATCACGTTCTTCCGGAACGACAAGAATCGTCGGGACTACCGAGTGGACTCGAAACGGTTCGTCCGCATCGGCTCTCAGCTCGTCAGCGACATCCAGGGCTACGCCCCCGACTGCATCAATCTTCTCGAATGCATCGACGAGGTGGCCGCGGGACGGGCCGAGTACACCGAGTACGAGGGCAACTCGGCGGTGTTCCGCTGCCATCCGGGCGGCGTGACAATCGAGAGCCTGGGGCCGGTTCCCGATCCGGCCACCTACACCTTCGAGGAGGCGCGGGCGGTCGTCCTGCAGTATTTCGACTTCCTGGCCCCGACCCGGGAGGAGAAGGAGCGCAACGTCGTGGCATGGGAGCAGGAGAGCGGCAGGCCGTTCGCGGGCCGTACCGGTGTGATCGGTTGAGAACGCCGCGCATGTCGTGGCTGTCGCCGGGATCGTGCCGAGACTCAGGATCAATGCCATCGTGCCGTTGACCGGCCTGGCCGTGGACGCGGTGCCGGGTGGGTAGGCGCCGGCGGAGCGGCCTGTTCCGGAAGGTCGAACTGTGGCTCAGGATGAAAACGCAGCAACACCGGTACCGGCACATCTTCCTCGGCGACGTCAACATGAGATCTCAGCCGCCCCGGGGAACCGGCTTCCACCACCGGTTCCAGGGCAGGAACCCGGACGGCGCCCGCGTGAAGCTCGGCCCGGACGGCAAGGAGCTGATCTCGGACCGGAACGTACCGTGCGAAGGTCGAGGTTCCCGGTCCCGACGGCAACTGGCACGAGAAGCGGGGTAAGAGCAGCTTCTTCCCGGACAACTGGACCCCGCAACGCGTGGACGAGACAATTGAGGGCGCATTCCGCGACAGCATCCCCGACCCCACCGATCCGAGAAGGTGGCTCGGCCGGGCGAACGGCCTCGACATCAACGGCTTCTACAACGAGCACGACCGTAGTTGCTGGTTCTCCACGTGGCCGGTCGACGAATCCAACAAATAGGTGAGATGATGAGCATCAGGTTTTTCCGGAACAGCGACAACCGCCGGACCTTCGAAGTGGAGAGCAAGCGGTTCGCCCCGCTCGGGTCCCAGCTCATCAACGACATCCAGGGATACTCGTCCGACTGCATCGACCTGCTCGACTGCATCGACGAGGTGGCCGCCGGCCGCGCCGAGTACACCGAGTACGAAGGCACTCGGCCGTCGTCCGCTGCGACGCGGCGGGCGTGACCGTCGAAGATCTCGGGCCGCGGCCCGAGGCCACCAGCTACACCTTCGCGGAGGCGCGGGCGGTCGTCGTGCAGTACCTCGACTTCCTCGCACCCACCCGGGACGATCGGGAGCGCAGCGTCACGAAGTGGGAGCAGGAGAACGGCAGGCCCTTCCCCGGCCGTACCGGTGTGATCGGTTGAGAATGCCGCACACCGGCCGCGTGGTTAGGGTCGGGGGATGGAGTTCCGTCATCTCGGCCGTTCCGGCCTGCTGGTCAGTGAGATCGCCTACGGCAACTGGATCACCCACGGGTCCCAGGTGGAGGAGGACGCCGCGCTCGCCTGTGTGCGCGCGGCCCTGGAGTCCGGGATCACCACGTTCGACACCGCGGACGTGTACGCCGGCACCCGCGCCGAGGAGGTGCTGGGCCGGGCGCTGAAGGACGAGCGGCGCGACGGTCTGGAGATCCTCACCAAGGTGTACTGGCGTACCGGGCCGGGGGCGAACGACAGCGGCCTGTCCCGCAAGCACATCATGACCTCGATCGACGGCTCGCTGCGCCGGCTGGGCACCGACTACGTGGACGTGTACCAGGCGCACCGGTACGACCACAGCACCCCGCTGGAGGAGACCATGGAGGCGTTCGCCGACGTGGTGCACCGGGGCAAGGCACACTACATCGGCGTGTCGGAGTGGTCGGCCGAGCAGATCCGGGCCGCCAAGCCGCTCGCCGACGAGTTGCGGATCCGGCTCGTGTCGAACCAGCCGCAGTACTCGATGCTGTGGCGGGTGATCGAGGCCGAGGTGGTGCCGGCGTCGCAGGAACTGGGCCTGGGACAGATCGTCTGGTCGCCGCTGGCGCAGGGGGTGCTGACCGGCAAGTACCGGGCGGGCGAGCAGCCGCCGGCCGGGTCGCGGGCCACCGACGAGAAGTCCGGGGCGAACTTCATCGCCCGGTGGCTGGAGGACGACGTGCTGACCACGGTCGCCCGGCTCCGGCCGCTGGCCGATCAGGCCGGGCTGACCATGGGGCAGCTGGCCATCGCGTGGGTGCTGCACAACCCGAACGTGTCCGCGGCGATCATCGGCGCGTCCCGGCCCGAGCAGGTCCGGGACAACGTCAAGGCGTCCGGGGTGAAGCTGGACGACGCGCTGCTGAAGGCGATCGACGAGATCGTCGACCCGATCGTCACCCGGGACCCGGCCCTGACGACCAGCCCGGCGCAGCGGCCCTGACGGAGCGGCCCGGCCGGTCGCTGATCATCGACCGGCCGGGCCCGGCGGCCCTGATCCGCTAGTCGCTCCAGAACCGCATCAGCTCGAACCCGTCGGCGATCAGGTACCGGTCCAGCCCGAGGTGCTCGGCCAGCCAGACCACCAGCTCGGAGAAGTAGCCGCCGAGGTCGGTCTGCCACAGCGCCACGAACAGCAGCAGGAAACCGAACGGGGCGAACATGTCCCAGGCCCGCCGGTACGCCGGGCTCAGCCAGGGCCGCAGGATGCTGCCCCCGTCCAGGCCGGGGATCGGCAGCAGGTTCAGCACGCTCGCGGTGATCTGCAGGAACGCGACCACCGACAGGGCCTGCCAGAACTCCGGATGCGCGGTGTAGATCACCAGCCGGGCGCCGGTGTCGACGACCTCCGGGCCCAGGCCGAACAGGAACGGCACGGCCGCCACCACCGCCAGCACGATGTTGGTGAGCGGGCCGGCCGCGCTGATCAGCGAGTCCTTGACCTTGCTGGTGATGTACCGGTGGTCGACCCAGACGGCGCCGCCGGGCAGACCGATGCCGCCCAGGATCACCACGATCACCGGCAGCACGATGGACAGCAGCGGGTGGGTGTACTTCAACGGGTTCAGCCGCAGGTAGCCACGCTCGGCGACGGTCAGGTCGCCGGAGAAGTACGCGGCGACGGCGTGCGCGTACTCGTGCAGGCACAGGGAGATCAGCCAGCCCGAGATCACGAACAGGAACACGTCGAACCCGACGTTGCCGTACCGCGTCCAGGTGAGCACGCCGCTCACCGCGAAGATCGCGACGATGCCGACGAAGACCGGGCTCGGGACGAACGCGTTCCGAGGGGTGCGCGTGTAGACCGGTTCGTAGGTCACGTCACTCCGCCGGCTGCAGGCTCATCTGATAGTCCACCCGGTCGTCCTCGACCAGGGTGACCGTGCTGACGCCGCCGGCCTGCAACCGGCGCCACTCCTGACCGATCCAGGACTCGGCGTCGGCCTGGCTGCTGAACGTCTCGGCCGGCAGATCGACCGGTTTGCCGTCGACGTCTTCGTACCGCCAACTCCACGGCATTGAGCCGCCCCCTCACGTCGTACGTCGGTGGGCTTCCACCCTACGGCGTGCGCGGGTACGACCCGGCTCTAAGGTACGGGGCATGTCCGAAGATCGGTGGAACACGGTCCTGGTGCTCGGCGGGATCCGCTCCGGCAAATCCGCGTTCGCCGAATCGCTGGTGGCGGACGCGCCGGCGGTGCGGTACGTCGCCACCGCGGTCGGCGGCGAGGACGACCCGGAGTGGCTGGCCCGGATCGAGGAACATCAGCGTCGCCGCCCGCAGTCCTGGTCGACCGAGGAGACCGGCGCCGACCCGGCCCGGCTCACCGAGCTGCTGTCCGAGGCGGGACCGGACGACACCCTGCTCGTCGATGACCTGGGCGGGTGGGTGGCCGCGGTGCTCGACCCGGCCCGGCAGCCGAAGGACGACGAGGCGGACGTGGCCGCGCTGGCCGCCGCGGTGCGTTCCTGCTCGGCCCGCGTGGTGCTGGTCAGCCCCGAGGTCGGGCTCTCGCTGGTGCCGGTCACGCCGGTCGGCCGGGCGTTCGCGGACGCCCTCGGGACCACCAACCAGGCGCTCGCCGACGCCTGCGACGGCGTGGCGCTGGTGGTCGCCGGTCAGCCGACGTGGCTGAAGGGCGGGACGAGCGTCGTACCGGCTGCCGCGCCCCGGCCGAGACCGGCCGTCGCCGCCACCCCGGCGCCTCCCCCGCCGCCGGCCGCCCCGGTCTTCGTCACCCCGCCGGCCACGCCCGGGTTCACCGACGCGCCGGCCGGCGCCACCGTGGTGGCGCCGGTGACCGTGGCCGAGCGGGCCGCGCCGGACCGCTCCGGGGCGCTCGGCGAGAGCACCCAGACCCTGCCGCTGGTCGCGTCCGGCCTCACCCGGATCGAGCCGGGCATGGACCTGCCGCTGCCCAGCAGCGACGCCGGCCCGGACGCCCGGGAGCGCCTGGGGCAGGTCGACCTGCCCGGCGCCGGCCTGGGGATGCTCGGCGAGGCGATCGAGTTCGCCGCCGCCACGCAGGACACCACCACCCCGCGTCCATGGTCGTCGGTCCGGGTCGTGGTGGTCGCCGGCCGGCACGGCGGTGGCGCCGCCGCCGGCGCCGACCCGCAGGACGCCGAACGCCGGATCGCCGAGACCGAGCGCGGCCTGGGCCTGCTGGGCCGGCTGGCCGCGCAGGCCGGCGCGGACATCGCGGTGCTGCGCACACCGCCCACCGCGGCGATGGAGGACGGCCCGGTCGCCGAGGAGCACGCGGTCGAGGCCGCGCTGCGCCAGGGCTGGCAGCTCGCCGACGAGGCCGCCGACGCCGGCCGGGACGCGCTGCTGCTGGCCGGGATCGGGGTCGGCGTGGAGTCCGCGGCGACCGCGGTGCTCGCCGCGACCACCGGCGCCGAGGCCGCCGCCACCCTGCCGCGGGTACTGCTGCCGGGCGGCCGCTTCGACGACCACGCCTGGATGCTCCGCTGCGCCGCGATCCGCGACGCCCTGCACCGGATCCGGCACGAGCCGCGCGGCGCCACCGACATCCTGCGCGAGATCGGCGGCCTCGACCTGGCGGTCGCCACCGGCCTGCTGCTGGGCGCCGCCGCCCGGCGCGTCCCGGTGCTGCTGGACGGCCCGCTCGGCATCGCCGCCGGGCTGGTCGCCCGGGACCTGGCCGGGCAGACCCGGCACTGGTGCCTGCTGCCCGAGGCGGGCACGCTGGCGCTGGTCAAGCAGGGCGCGGACGTGCTCGGCCTGACCCCGGTGCTGCAGCTCGGGCTGGACCTGGGCGAGGGTGCGAACGCGCTGGCCGCCCTGCCGTTGCTGCGTACCGCGACGGGTCTGGCGGCGGCGCTGCCGGTCCACCCGGCGCTGCTGGCCGACCACGGCGACGCGGGCCTCAGCGACGACCTCGACGACGCCCCGGTCGCCGGGTCCACCACCCCCGACGACCCCGACCCGAGCCGGGCCGCCGCCCCGCACGGCGCCACCGACGGGAGCCGGGCCGCCCAACCCGCTCCCCACGGCGACGCCGACGCGAGCCGGGCCGGCCAACCCGCTCCCCACGGCGACGCCGACGCGAGCCGGGCCGGCCAACCCGCTCCCCACGGCGACGCCGACGCGAGCCGGGCCGGCCAACCCGCCGCCCCGAGCGGCAACGCCGACCGGGGCCGGGCCGCAGAGCCGGGCGGCACACCCGGCGGCACCGGGATCGCCGGCGCGAACGCCACTTTCGGCAGCGACGCGGGCCCGGTCACCGGCTCGGCCGGCGGCGTCGAAGGCAGCGGCGCCGAAGGCGGCGCGGCCGGGCGGTCGTGACCGTAACGCCGGGCCGGGCGCTGGACGGCCTCCGGCTGGCGGTCACCACGCTCACCGTCCTGCCGCTGCGCGCAGGCCGGGTGGACCGCCCCACCGCCGCCGTCGCGATGGGCCTGGCGCCGCTGGTCGGCGCGGTGCTGGGCCTGACGCTGGCCGGTCTGCACGGGGGCCTGCGGACGCTCGGCGCGCCCGCGCTCGTCGCGGCTG
Source organism: Actinoplanes teichomyceticus ATCC 31121 (assembly GCF_003711105.1). Taxonomy (NCBI): domain Bacteria; kingdom Bacillati; phylum Actinomycetota; class Actinomycetes; order Micromonosporales; family Micromonosporaceae; genus Actinoplanes; species Actinoplanes teichomyceticus. The sequence continues at coordinate 1,624,940 of NZ_CP023865.1, read as the reverse complement.
GAGTCGCGGTGGCCGCGGGGGCCTTGCTGACCCGCGGCCTGCACCTGGACGGCCTGGCCGACACGGTCGACGCCCTGGGCTCCTACCGCTCCGGCCCGGGCGCCCTGGAAATCATGAAAAAGCCAGACATCGGCCCGTTCGGGGTCGTGGCCCTCGCCGCCACCGTCCTCATCCAGGCCGCCGCGCTGGCCGCCGTCCCGTGGTGGTCGCTGGTGATCGCCTGGACCACCGGCCGTCTGGCGATCACGGTGGCCTGCCGCCGCGGCGTCCCTCCGGCCCGCCCCGAAGGCCTGGGCGCGATGGTCGCCTCCACGGTTTCGATCCCGGCGCTGCTGCCGGCCGCCGTGGCGGTCGCCGCGGCCGCGATCCCCGCCGTCCCCGGCCGCCCGTGGCAGGGCCCGGTAGCCGTCCTGCTCGCCCTCGCCGCGGTTCTCGTGCTGCTGCGGCACTGCGTCCGCCGCCTCGGCGGCATCACCGGTGATGTCCTCGGCGCCTGCGTGGAGCTGGCCACCACGGTCACCCTGGTCACCCTCACCCTGCGCTGACCCGGCACCACCCGCCCGCGAGACGCGGGCGGTCCGCTCCCGCTCGAACCCTTCCCGGGTACGACCCGGAAGTCCCGTCCGCAGGCCGAGCCGAGCCCCGTCCGTGCCCCCGCAGGACCCGTGCTATGCGCCCCGGAGCCCCAGCCAGCACGGCGCGCAAAGCCCCAGCCAGCACGGCGCAAAGCCCCAGCCAGCACCGGCACCCGAAGCCCCAGGCGGCGCCGACGGTGGTCACCCCACCCCGACAACAACCGCCGGCGCCAATCCCACTCTGCCTGGTCTCACGTGAATAAATCCACCAAATCACCCATAAGCATCCGCCGGGCAAGCCCGCTGCCCGGGCGGTGATCACGTCGGCCTCGGAACACCCACGAACACCAGCCCAACCCGCCCAGGGGGCTCTGGGGTGTTCCATCCGGGCGAGCCGGCTGGCACTGAGGGCGGTGAGGCCAGCCTCAGAACGCCCGCCAGCACCAGCCCGACACGTCCAACTGGCGAGGAAGCCGGTCACGCCAGCGCCACCACCAGCACCAGCACCAGCCCGACACGTCCAGCCAGCGAGGAAGGCAGTCAGCCCGGCCCCGCGACGGCCACCCACATCAGCCGGACACTCACGGCTGGCACAGACGGCGGGCATGGCGGTGCGATGGCCACCGGGAGCACCAGCTGAGAGCCGGGGGGCGCGGCACCGTCCGAGTCCAGGTGCCGCGCCGCGAGGGCACGCACGGGGCTCGGCTCCGGCCTGCGGACGGGACTCCCGCTTCGTATCCGGAAAAGGCATTGGCCTGGGCCGCGCCTTCGCCGAAGCGCGCGACGGTCCGGGGTGGCACCCAGCTTGCGGGCGGACGATCCGGGCACCGCAGGGCGGGCCAGCACCCGGGGCACGCGCGAGCAGGCCCGACGCGCCACGAACCGGGCAGCCCGCCCAGTCGGCGCAACCCGCCGAGTCAGTGCCGGGCCTACACACAAGCAGCGCGACACCATGCACCCCGACCCGACACCCGGCGTGCCGGCCAGCGGACCGACGGCGGGCACGCGGGTCAGCGGACCGACGTGGCGGGCTCGCGGGTCAGCGGACCGACGGCGGGCACGCGGGTCAGCGGACCGACGGCTGGACGAACGGGGGTTTGACCAGGCGGGCCTCGGTGCGGCGGCCGCGGATGTCGATCTGGACCAGGTCGCCGTCGGCGAGGCCGGCGGCGGTGTCGATCAGGGCCAGCGCGATGCCGACCTTCTTCGTCGGGGAGAACGTGCCGCTGGTCGTCTCGCCGACCGGGGTGTCGCCGGCCAGGACCGGCATGTGGCCGCGCGGGATGCCGCGGCCGGTGACCTCCAGGCCGCGCAGCTGGCGGCGCGGGCCGGCGGCCTTCTCGGCGAGCAGCGCGTCGCGGCCCCAGAAGGCGGGTTTGTTCCAGCCGACCGCCCAGCCGGAACGGGCCTGCACCGGGCTGATCTCCAGCGACAGCTCCTGGCCGTGCAGCGGGTAGCCCATCTCGGTGCGCAGCGTGTCCCGGGCGCCGAGGCCGCACGGCCGGACCCCGGCGGCGATCACCGCGTCCCAGACGGTGGCCGCGGCGTCCCAGGGGACGACCAGCTCGTAGCCGTGTTCCCCGGTGTAGCCGGTGCGGCAGACCACCAGTCCCGCACCGTTCAGCGTGGCGCCGGTGAACGACATGTAGTCGTGGTCGGTGGGCAGGCCGAGTTCCGTCAGCACGGCGGCCGACCGCGGGCCCTGCACGGCCAGGACGGCGAAGTCGCGGTGCAGGTCGGTCACCGTGATCGGCTCGGGCGCGGCGGCGGCCAGGCGGCGGACCACCTCGGCGGTGTTCGCCGCGTTCGGGATCAGGAAGACGTCGTCCGGGCCGTAGAGGTACGCGATCAGGTCGTCCACCACGCCGCCGGAGGGATCGCAGCAGAGCGTGTACTGCGCCTTGCCCGGCTGGATCCGGTCCAGGTCGTTGGTCAGGCAGGAGTTCACGAACCGGGCCGCGCCGGCGCCCCGGACCCGGGCCTTGCCCAGGTGCGACACGTCGAACACGCCGGCCGCCTCACGCACCGCGGCGTGCTCGCGCAGGACGCCGCCACCGGCGTACTCCAGGGGCATCTCCCAGCCGCCGAACGGGGCGAACTTCGCGCCCAGCGCAACGTGGCGATCGTGGAGCGGGGAGCGGAAGAACTCGGCAGACATGAGACTCAACTTACCGGTGACCTTGGGGCTCGTTAGAGTCGCGGGGAGCACCACCTTTTCCCACCAGCCGGGAGCACGCCCACCGGCGAGTTCCGGCCCTGACGTCCCGGAGTGCCCGAGTGACCCAGCCCAACCTCAGCCTGGTCGACACCGACCCGGCCGAATTGGCGGTCGATGCCATCGTCATCGGCCTGCACAGCCAGCCCGACCAGGACGGCGCCCTGCTTCCGGCGGCGGGCGCGGAGAGCATCGCCGCGGCGTTCGACGGGAAGCTGACGTCGACGCTGGCGCTGCTCGGCGCGACCGGCGCGCCGGGTGAGGTGACCAAGCTGGCCACCCTCGGCACCGTCGCCGCGCCCCTGGTGGTCGCGGTGGGCCTGGGCGACGAGCCGTCCGGCTCGGCGCCCGACCTGGAGACGCTGCGCCGGGGCGCCGGCGCCGCGGTCCGCGCCCTGGCCGGCAGCGCCACCGTGGCGCTGGCCCTGCCGCTGCCGGACGACGCCGACGCGCCGGCGGTGCTGCGCGCCGTGCTGGAGGGCGCGCTGCTCGGGTCGTACCGGTTCGCCGGCTACAAGACCAAGCCGCAGAAGGGCCGCCGGGAGCCGGTCGCCGCGCTGCAGGTGCACGTGCCGGACGCCGCCGACGCGGCGGCCGCGGCCGAGCTGTCCCGCGCCGAGGTGGTCGGCCGGGCGGTCCGGCAGGCCCGGGACTGGGTCAACATGGCGCCGAACGAGCTGCGCCCGGCGCACTTCGCCGACCTGGTGGCGTCTGCCGCCGACGAGCTCGGCCTCGGTGTCGAGGTGCTCGACCTCGACCAGCTCAAGGCCGGCGGGTACGGCGGGATCGTGGCGGTCGGCCAGGGTTCCGAGGCGCCGCCGCGGCTGGTCAAGCTGACCTACGTGCCGGAGGGTGTCGCCGAGCCGAAGCGGGTGGCGCTGGTCGGCAAGGGCATCACCTTCGACACCGGTGGTGTCAGCATCAAGCCGGCGGCGGGCATGTGGGAGATGAAGTCGGACATGGCCGGTGCGGCCGCGGTGGCCGCCACCATGCTGGCGATCGCCGCGCTCCGACCCGGCGTCGCGGTCTCCGGCTATCTGGCGATCGCGGAGAACATGCCGTCCGGGTCGGCGTACCGGCCGGGTGACGTGGTCACCATGTTCAACGGCAAGCGGGTCGAGGTGTTCAACACCGACGCCGAGGGCCGGATGGTGCTCGGCGACGCGATGGCCCGGGCCTGCGCGGACGGCGCCGACTACCTGTTCGAGACCTCCACCCTGACCGGCGGCCAGGTGATCTCGCTGGGCAAGCGGATCGCCGGGCTGATGGGCTCGGAGGCGGCGACCGCGCTGGTGCAGGCCGCCGGGGACGCGGTCGGCGAGCCGGGCTGGCCGATGCCGCTGCCGGACGACGTGCGCAAGGGCATGGAATCGGAGATCGCCGACATCTGCCAGACCAACTCCAGCCTCGACCGGGCCGGGCACATGCTGCAGGGCGGCGTGTTCCTGCGCGAGTTCGTCGAGCCGGGGGTGGAGTGGGCGCACATCGACATCGCCGGGCCGGCGTACCACTCCGGCGAGCCGACCGGGTACTGGACCAAGGGCGGGACCGGGGTGCCGATCCGCACCCTGCTGCGCGTGGTCGACGAGCTGGCGGGTTAGCCGCGGGTGTGGCGCCGCCCGGCCGGGTCAGGCCGGGCGGCGCTTCTGCCGGGCGTTGTAGTCGCGCATCCGTTGCGGGTAGCCGAGCAGCCGGACGTCGTAGATGGGCAGCGAGAGCTGGTGCGCGAACCGGCGGGCGATCTCCGGCGACCCGATCCGCCGCCGGGTCCACTCCCCGTCGTGTGCGACAAGCAACACGGTGGTCTCGGTCACCGTGGTCCGCGGCTCGACGAACGCCTCGACACCCCGGCGGGTGCGGATGAATTGCGTAAGATGGTCCAGATCGGCCTGATCAACCGGGCGCCCGCCGGGTCCACTGGATCGCGGGCGCCGCCGAAACCAAGCCACTGCCCCTCCTCGTCCTGGATCCCGCAAGGGTACGACGGGCCGACGTGTCGTGGGGCACCTGACTGCATTGACCGGGTCTTGAAGTGACAAGATGTCCGAGACGGGACTGTGACCGTTTCCATTGTGTGACCCACATGGCGACGACTCGACCACTGGAGTCAACGTGAGCCAGCCGAACGGCGGAACCTTCGACATCGTCATTCTCGGCGCAGGCAGCGGCGGGTACGCGGCCGCGCTGCGCGCCGCCGAACTGAACCTCTCCGTAGCGCTGATCGACAAGGCCGAGGTCGGTGGCACCTGCCTGCACCGGGGCTGCATCCCGACCAAGGCGCTGCTGCACGCGGCGGAGATCGCCGACCAGACCCGGGAGAGCGAGCAGTTCGGCATCAAGGCCAATCTGGTCGGTGTCGACATGGCCGGGGTGAACGCGTACAAGGACGGCGTCGTCGGCCGTCTGTACAAGGGCCTGCAGGGCCTGCTGGGCCACAACAAGAACATCACCGTGGTGGCCGGCGCCGGCAAGCTGGTCAGCCGGGACACCGTCGAGGTGGACGGGCAGCGCTACACCGGCCGCAACGTGATCCTGGCGACCGGCTCCTACTCGCGGACCCTGCCCGGCCTGGACGTGGACGGCCAGCGGGTGATCACCAGCGAGCACGCCCTGAAGCTGGACCGGGTGCCGAGCTCCGCGATCGTGCTGGGCGGCGGCGTGATCGGCGTCGAGTTCGCCAGTGTCTGGAAGTCGTTCGGCGCCGACGTGACCATCGTCGAGGCCCTCCCCCGGCTGGTCGCCGCGGAGGACGAGGAGATCTCGAAGACCGTCGAGCGCGCCTTCCGCAAGCGGAAGATCAACTTCAAGGTCGGCAAGCCGTTCGAGAAGGTCGAGAAGACCGAGAACGGCGTGCGGGTCACCATCGCCGGCGGCGACGTCCTGGAGGCGGAGGTCCTGCTGGTCGCGGTCGGCCGTGGCCCGACGACCGCCAACCTGGGGTACGAGGAGCAGGGCATCACCCTGGACCGCGGCTTCGTGATCACCAACGAGCGCCTGCACACCGGGGTCGGCAACATCTACGCCGTCGGTGACATCGTGCCCGGCCTGCAGCTCGCGCACCGCGGGTTCCAGCAGGGCATCTTCGTGGCCGAGGAGATCGCCGGACGGAACCCGGCGGTGATCGACGAGGCCGGCATCCCGCGGGTCACCTACTCCGACCCGGAGATCGCGTCGGTCGGCCTGACCGAGGCCAAGGCCAAGGAGAAGTACGGCGCCGACAAGGTGTCCTCGTACAACTACAACCTGGGCGGCAACGGCAAGAGCCAGATCCTCAAGACCGCGGGCTTCGTCAAGCTCGTCCGCGTGAACGACGGCCCGGTGGTCGGCGTCCACATGGTCGGCGCCCGGATGGGCGAGCTGGTCGGCGAGGCCCAGCTGATCTACAACTGGGAGGCCTTCCCGGAGGAGGTCGCCCAGCTCGTACACGCCCACCCGACGCAGAACGAGGCGCTGGGCGAGGCCTTCCTCGCGCTCGCGGGCAAGCCGCTGCACGCGCACAGCTGATTCGATCGTTCGAAGCGTTAAGGAGTTTGGGGAAAAATGCCGGTATCGGTAACCATGCCGCGGCTGGGTGAGAGCGTCACCGAGGGCACCGTCACGCGTTGGCTCAAGCAGGAGGGCGAGCGCGTCGAGATCGACGAGCCGCTGCTCGAGGTCTCCACCGACAAGGTCGACACGGAGATTCCGTCGCCCGCCGCGGGCGTGCTCTCCCGCATCGTGGTCGGCGAGGACGAGACCGCGGAGGTCGGCAGCGAGCTGGCCGTCATCGCCGGGGACGGCGAGGACGCCGGTTCGGCCGCTCCCGCCCCGGCCCAGCAGGCGCAGGCCGAGCCGGAGCCGCCGGCGCCGACCACGCCGTCGACCGAGAAGCCGGTCGAGGCGGAGGCCCCCGCGCCGCAGGCCGCCTCGGCCCCGGCCGGCGGTTCCGCCGACGGCACCGCGGTGAAGATGCCGGCGCTCGGCGAGAGCGTCACCGAGGGCACCGTCACCCGCTGGCTCAAGCAGGTCGGCGACGCCGTCGAGCTGGACGAGCCGCTGCTCGAGGTCTCCACCGACAAGGTCGACACCGAGATCCCGTCGCCGGTGGCCGGCACGCTGCTGGAGATCAAGGTCGCCGAGGACGAGACGGCCGAGGTCGGCGCCGAGCTGGCCATCGTCGGCTCCGCGGCGGCCGCGCCGGCCGCCGAGTCCCAGCCGGCACCCGCCCCGGCCGCCGAGTCGAAGCCGGCGCCCGCCGCCGAGGCCAAGCCCGCGCCGGCCGCCGAGTCGAAGCCGGCGCCCGCCCCGCAGCAGCCGAAGATCGAGTCGGCCCCGACGCCGGACGTGACGCCGGCCGGCGAGTCTTACGCGACCCCGTCGCCCGCCGCCGAGTCCAAGCAGGCCGCCGCCCAGTCCCAGCCGGCCGCCCCGGCGGCCCCGGCCGCCGCGACGGTCAAGGCGAACGGCGCCGGCGACGCCGGCTACGTGACCCCGCTGGTCCGCAAGCTGGCGGCCGAGAAGGGCGTGGACCTGTCCTCGCTGACCGGAACCGGCGTCGGAGGCCGGATCCGCAAGCAGGACGTGCTCGACGCCGCAGAGAAGGCCGCCGCGGCCAAGGCCCAGGCCGCCGCCCCGGCACCGGCCCCCGCCCCGGCCGCGGCGCCCGCCGCTGCCAAGGCCAAGCCGGAGCCGAGCCCGCTGCGGGGCCGCACCGAGAAGCTGACCCGCATCCGGGCCACCATCGCCCGGCGCATGGTGGAGTCGCTGCAGATCTCGGCGCAGCTCACCACGGTCGTCGAGGTGGACGTCACCAAGATCGCCAACCTGCGGAACAAGGCCAAGGCCGACTTCCAGGCCAAGCACGGCGTGAAGCTCACCTTCCTGCCGTTCTTCGCCCTGGCCACGGTCGAGGCGCTGCAGCAGCACCCGGTGGTCAACTCCTCAATCGACGTCGAGGCGGGCACGGTCACCTACCACGGCGCCGAGCACCTGGGCATCGCGGTGGACGCGCCGAAGGGCCTCGTCGTCCCGGTGATCAAGGACGCCGGCGACCTGAACCTGGCCGGTCTGGCCAAGCGGATCGCGGACCTCGCCGACCGCACCCGCAACAACAAGATCGGGCCGGACGAGATCGGTGGCGGCACCTTCACGCTGACCAACACCGGCAGCCGGGGCGCGCTGTTCGACACCCCGATCATCAACCAGCCGCAGGTCGGCATCCTCGGTCTCGGCGCGGTCGTCAAGCGCCCGGTGATCGTGAACGACCCGGAGCTGGGCGAGATCATCGCGCCGCGGTCGATGGTCTACCTGGCGCTCAGCTACGACCACCGGATCGTGGACGGCGCGGACGCCGCCCGCTTCCTGGGCACCCTCAAGGAGCGCCTGGAAGCCGGGCACTTCGAGGCCGAGCTCGGTCTCTGAGCCGCTGACGGAAAGCCGGGGGTGCCCACCCCCGGCTTTTTGTTGGCATCGTTCGATCTTCGGGAAAGAATCGGGACATGCGGATCGTCATGGCCGGCGCGTCCGGCTTTCTCGGTGTCCGGCTCGCCGAGCGGTTGCGCGCCGGGGGCCACGACATCCACCGTCTGGTGCGGCACCCGGCCGGTGTCGGCGAGTCCACCTGGACGCCCTCGCAGGGCCGGCTCGACCCGGCCGTGCTCGCCGGCGCGGACGCGGTGATCAACCTGGCCGGGGCGAACATCGGCGCGCACCGCTGGACGACCCGCTACAAGAACGTGCTCCGGGCCAGCCGGGTGGACACCACCGACACGCTGGCCCGCGCGATCGCCAAGCTGCCCGAGACCGAGCGCCCGCGCACCCTGCTGCAGGCCTCCGCCGTCGGCTGGTACGGCGACACCGGCGACCACGAGGTCACCGAGGAGGCCCCGGCCGGCGCCACGTTCCTGGCCGACATCTGCCGGGTCTGGGAGGCCGCCGCCCGGCCGGCCGAGGACGCCGGCGCCCGGGTCGTGCTGCTGCGCACCGCACCGGTCCTGGACCGGCAGGGCTCACTGCTGAAACCGTTGCTGCCGCTGTTCAAGCTGGGCGGCGGCGCCAAGATCGGCGGCGGGCGGCAGTGGATGGCCTGGATCGCGCTGACCGACTGGCTGCGCGCCGCCGAGTTCCTCCTGCAGCGGACGGACCTGGCCGGCCCGGTCAACCTGGTCTCCGCGGTGCAGTGCACGAACGAGCAGTTCACCAGGGCGCTGGCCGCCAAGCTGCGCCGCCCGGCGCTGCTGAGCGTGCCCGGCCCGGTGCTGGACCTGGCGCTGGGCGAGCTGGGCGGGGAGGCACAGCGGAGCCAGCGGGCAATCCCTGGCGTTCTGCGCAACGCAGGATTCTCCTGGACGTACCCGGACATTGAGTCCGCCTTGGCGGCCGCGTTGCAACCGCAACCCACGGTTAGCCGCTGATCTAGAGCACGCGCTGCTAACCTGCGCGTGATGTCCGTCGCCGCCCCTGCCCCCGCCGCGTCCGCCGACCCGCCCTCGGAGCCCGACAGCACGTCCGGGCGCCGCTGGCGGGTGTGGCGTGCCCACCTGACCATGGCCCTGGTCGCGCTCGCCCTGGCGGTGTACGTGACCGGCGGCCTCTGGGACGACCCGTACACTCACGTGCTCTCCGACAACGTCGGTGACCAGGCCTTCTTCGAGTGGCTGATGGGGTACGGGTACTACACCGTCACCCAGGGGTCGGACCCGTTCTTCACCGATCTGCTGAACACCCCGCTCGGCGTCAACCTGGCCGCGAACACCTCGATCACGGTGTACACCGTGCTGTTCGCCCCGCTGACGCACCTGGCCGGGCCGCAGATCAGCTTCGTGACCGTGCTGACGCTGAACCTGGCTGGCTCGGCGTTCGCGTGGTACCTGTTCCTGCGCCGCTGGCTGGTGCGGCACGCCGGCGCGGCGGCCGTGGCCGGGCTGTTCTGCGGATTCGCCCCGGGGTTCATCTCGCACGCCAACGGCCACCTGAACTGGACCGCCGGCTGGATCGCGCCGGTCGTGCTCTGGCAGGTGCTGAAACTGCGCGAACCGGGGCGGTGGCTACGCAACGGGCTGCGGCTGGGGCTGTTGCTCGCGGTCGGCTTCTCGATCGCCGCCGAGGGGCTGTTCTACACCGCCCTGGCCAGCGGAATCTTCGTGGTCGTCTGGTCGCTGGCGAAGTCGGTGCGGGCCGAGGCGCGCGCGGCGCTGCCCACCGTGCTGGCCGCCCTGGGCGTGACCGCGGTGGTGGCCGGCACGCTGCTCGGCTATCCGCTCTACATGCACTTCGCCGGCCCGCAGACGTTCTCCGGGACCGGGTTCAACCAGCGCTACTTCGTCGAGGACGTGGCGGCGTACCTCACCTATCCGAGCCGCTCGCTGGGCACGCTGTTCGGGTTGGGCAAGGAGCTGGCGCCGAACCGGACCGAGGAGACGTCGTTCTTCGGCCTGCCCCTGGTCGTGCTGATCCTGGTCTCGTTCGGGCTGCTGTGGTGGCGCGCCGAGCCGGGGCGGCGGGCCACGCTGCGCGCGGTGGGCGCGGTCGGCCTGGTCTTCCTGGTGCTGTCCTGGGGCCCGCGGCCGATGGTGAACAAGCACGAGTGGGACATCCCGCTGCCCTACACCTCGCTGATGCACCTGCCGCTGTTCGACTCGGCGCTGCCGCTGCGGTTCGCGCTCGTCGTGATCGGGGTGTTCGGCATCGTGCTCGCGCTGATCCTGGACCAGCTGATCAGCCGGCGGATCCCGGTCGGCGCGCTGCACGCCGGGCTCTCCACGGCGGTGGTGGTCAGCCTGCTGCCGATCATCCCGCTCCCGCTGCGCGTGCAGCACCGGGCCGCCGAGCCGGCGTTCATCGCCGACGGCACCTGGAAGAGGTACGTCCCGCCGGGCGGCACGCTGACCGCGCTGCCGTTCGCGCTCAACGTGACCGCGGACGGGCAGCGCTGGCAGGCGTACACGATGGCCCGCGGCGGCCGGCAGTTCCGGATCCCGGAGGGCTACTTCCTCGGCCCGCAGGCCGCCGGCGAGGAGGGCCGCAAGCGGGAGGGCCGGATCGGCGCCCCGCCCCGGGCCACCGACTGGCTGTTCCTGCGCGCCGGCTGGTACGGCGAGACCCCGCAGGTGAGCAACGCCGACCGGGCCCAGGCGAGGTCGGATCTCGCCTACTGGGGGGTGGACGCGATCTTCCTGGCCGACGAGATCACCGGCTCGGACCACCAGACGCTGAACCGGTCCGCGGTGGAGGTGACCGCCCGGGCGCTGCTGGGCGAGCCCGAGCGGGTCGACGACGTGCTGGTGTGGCGTATCCGTCGCGGCACCGACCCGGTCGACCGGTAGGTACCGGCCGGTACCGGTCTACGCTTGCCGACGTGACTTCCTCCGTACTCACCGTTCTGCGCCCGGGGCTGGTCGACTACCGCGACGCGTGGGACGAGCAGAAGCGTCTGCACGAGGCCGTGGTGAACGGCGACCAGCCGGACACCGTCCTGCTGCTGGAACACCCCAGCGTCTTCACCGCGGGCAAGCGCACCGAGCCCGCCGACCGGCCGTTCGACGGCACCCCGGTGGTCGACGTGGACCGCGGCGGCAAGATCACCTGGCACGGGCCTGGGCAGCTGGTCGGCTACCCGATCCTGCGCCTGCCCGACCCGGTCGACGTGGTGGCGTACGTACGCCGCGTCGAGCAGCTGCTGATCGACGTCTGCGCGGAGTTCGGCGTGATCACCGAGCGGGTCGAGGGGCGCAGCGGCGCCTGGGTCCGGGCCACCGACGGCGGCCCGGACCGCAAGATCGCCCAGATCGGGATCCGGGTGGCGCGCGGCGTGACGCTGCACGGCTTCGCCCTCAACTGCGACTGCGACCTGGCCAACTTCGACCGGTTCGTGCCGTGCGGGATCCGCGATGCCGGGGTCACCTCGCTCAGCGCCGAACTCGGCCGCCCGGTGCCGGTCGCCGAGGTCATGCCGGTCGTCGAGCGGCACCTCACGACGCTGTTCTGAGCACCCGCCACACCGTCGTGCCGCCCGCCTGGGGGCAGGCCAGCAGGTCCCCGGCGGCGGTGCAGCCGTACGGGAGCACACCGGGCAGCGTCCCGTACGCCCGGCCGGTGCGCAGGTCGCTGACCCGGGTGTGGTCGCCGTCCACACGCAGCATCAGGCCGCCGGTCGCCCGGCCCCGGCCCAGCCGGCGGATGACCCGCCCGGTCGCCGGGTCGAGCAGCACGGTGCGGCGGTCCCGGGCGGACGCCACACCGCCGGAGTACGCCACCCACTCCGGCGCGGACCAGCGTGTCGCCCCGGTGCCCGCGTCCACCGCGGTGAGCCCCCGCTCGCCGGGGAAGCACACCAGGTCGCCGCAGCGGGTCGCGCCGGTCGGCATCGGCACCCGGGCCGGGGACCGCCAGGCCGGGGTCAGATCGGCCAGCCGCAGCGCGGTGACCGAGGCCGGGCCGAGGACGTACACCCGCTCACCGACGACCGCGACGTCCGGGTCGTCCGGGTCCACCGACTCGTTCAGCGGCCGGCTGCCGAGCAGCCGCCCGTCCACCGCCGAGCGCACCTCGGCGCGCCCGTCCGCGGCCAGCGTGAACAGGTAGCGCCCGGCGTCGCCGAGCACCGCGGCGAACGCCTCACCCGGCCGCGACCACCGGACCCGGCCGGTCTCCAGCTCCGCCAGCCGCAGCTCGGAAGCGCCCGCGGCGTCGTACCGGGTGAGCAGCACGCGGTCGCCGGTGACCAGCGCGCTGTCGTCAGGACCGACGGCCCAGCGCTCACGGCCGGTGGCGGCGTCGAGGATCCGCACGGTGAGCTCGTCGTCGACGACCAGCACCGAACCGGAACGTGACAACCGCAGCGAATCCCTCGCCGGCAGCGACAGCCGGGAGCGCCACGACGGGCCGCCCGGCGCCAGCGGCCGGGCCACCACGTCGATCTCGTCGCCGCCCGAGGCCGGGTGCGCGGTGACGAGCGCCTGCGGGGTGAGCAGGACGGCCACGGCCGACCGCCCGCCCGTGTCGGCCACCCGCGGGAACACGACCGCCACCGGTGGCGCGGCCGCGGCGCCGAGCAGGAGCAGCACGGCGGCCGCCGCGGCGGCGATCCGCAGACGGCGCCACGGGAGCCGCCGGGACCGCGCCGGAGCCGGCGGCGGCGCCGCGTCAAGGTCGATCAGCACCGGCACCGTCGATCCCGTCGCATGTCACCGTGCGAACCTTACGGCGCGATCCGGTGCGGGTCACGCGGGAAGGCCGTCACCTCGCGGACGTTCGCCGCGCCGGTCAGCTTCGCCACCAGGCGTTCCAGGCCGATGGCCCAGCCGCCGTGCGGGGGCATGCCGTACCGGAAGGCGTCCAGGTAGCCGCGATGGGCGGCAAGTGGCTCGCCGGCCGCGCGCAGCGCGGCGACGTAGTCGGCGTGCCGGTGCAACCGCTGCCCGCCGGTGACGATCTCCAAGCCCCGGAAGATCAGGTCGAAACCGTTCGAGTACGCCGGGTCGGCGGGGTCCGGATGGGTGTAGAAGGGCCGTTTGCGCATCGGGTAGCCGGTCACGAAGACGAGCTCGGAACCGTGCTCGCGCCGCGCCCACGCGCCCAGCGCCCGCTCGTGCGCCGGCGCCAGGTCCGGCTCGTCCGCCGGGGCGCCGGCGATCCGCAGCGCCTCGGTGAAGTGCACCGCCGGGATCTCCGCCGGCACCCGTGGCGTCGGCACCCCGGTCCGCGCGGTGATCTCGCCGAACATCCCGGCGACGGTGCCGGTCAGCACCGCCATCACGGTCCGGTGGTCGGCGATGAAACCCATCTCGGCGTCCAGTGAGGTGTACTGGGTCAGGTGTCGCGCAGTGTCGCTGTTCTCGGCGCGGAACACCGGGCCGACCTCGTAGACCCGTTCCAGGACCCCGACCATCATCTGCTTGTAGAACTGCGGCGACTGCGCCAGATAGGCGGCCCGGCCGAAGTAGTCCAGCCGGAAGACGTCGGCGCCGGACTCGGTCGCCGACTCGACGATCTTCGGGGTGTGCACCTCGACGAAGCGCTGCGCCTCCAGCGCGGCGCGGAACCCGGCGGTGGCGGCCGCGGCGATCCGCAGCGCGGCCCGCCGGACCGGGTGCCGCAGCGCCAGCGCGGCGTGGTCCAGCTGGACCGGCAATCCGGCGGTCAGTGTGGGCCGATGCAGCTCGAACGGCAGCGGCACGTCCACGGCGGACTGGGTGTGGATCTCCGGACCGGTCAGCTCGATCCCACCGGGAGCCTGCTCGTTCGGGGTGACCGTGCCGGTGACGGTCACCACGCTCTCCTCGGTGAGCGGCGCGGCGACCGCCCGGTCGGTGATCACCACCTGGGCGAGGCCGGCGGCGTCCCGGACGATCAGGAAGGTCACCGACTTGAGCCGGCGGACGCGATGGACCCAGCCGGCGACCTGCACTTGTTCGTACGGATGAGCGGCCAGTTCGGTGGCGAGGATGCGTTGCACGGCGGGTTACCTCCTCGGGCGTCTGCAACGCGGCCCCAGAGGGGTGCGGGCGAGCGGGAACCTCGCGGTGCCACCGCACCTTTGCGCCCGGGGTCGGCCCGGAGCGCCTCTTGCACTGCTCGGCTCGGGGGTGTCTTCGCGCTCCGGCGCACGGGCCACCTTCACAGCTGCCGGTGGCTCTCTCGGCCGGCGTATCGGAGCGTTACTCGGTCCCGTCACTGCCGTGCGGCAGACGTTAACCGCGGGCTTCCCGGCCGTTCCAGCGCATTTCCGCGCGGCATTCACCAGCCGGTGACCGCGGTCACAGATAAGGTCACGTGAGCCTCGTCGCCCATCCGGCGCGGCCGCTCGGAACGGGCGTATCTTCGGGTGGTGACTATTGCTCCCGAGGGCCGCCGCATGCTGCGCATCGAGGCGCGCAACGCCGAGACTCCCATCGAGCGGAAGCCGCCGTGGATCAAGGTCAAGGCGAAGATGGGTCCTGAGTACACCCAGATGCGCGGGCTGGTCCAGAAGGAGGGCCTGCACACCGTCTGCCAGGAAGCCGGCTGCCCCAACATCTACGAGTGCTGGGAAGACCGCGAGGCCACCTTCCTGATCGGTGGCGACCAGTGCACCCGCCGCTGCGACTTCTGCCAGATCGACACCGGCAAGCCGGCCGAGTTCGACGCCGACGAGCCGCGCCGGGTCGGTGAGTCCGTCGCCACCATGGGCCTCAAGTACGCCACGGTCACCGGCGTCGCCCGCGACGACCTCCCCGACGGCGGCGCCTGGCTCTACGCCGAGACCGTCCGGCAGATCCACAAGCTGCAGCCCGACTGCGGTGTCGAGCTGCTGATCCCGGACTTCAACGCCGAGCCCGCCCAGCTCGCCGAGGTCTTCGGCGCCACGCCCGAGGTGCTCGCGCACAACGTCGAGACGGTCCCGCGGATCTTCAAGCGGATCCGTCCCGGTTTCCGCTACGAGCGCTCCCTCGACGTGATCACCCAGGCCCGCGCGGCCGGCCTGGTCACCAAGAGCAACCTGATCCTGGGCATGGGCGAGGAGCGCGCGGAGATCTCCGCCGCCCTGCGCGACCTGCACGCCGCCGGGTGTGAGCTGATCACCATCACCCAGTACCTGCGCCCGACGCCGCGGCACCACCCGGTCGAGCGCTGGGTCAAGCCGGAGGAGTTCGTCGAGCTCCGCGAGGAGGCCGAGCAGATCGGCTTCGCCGGGGTGATGAGCGGGCCGCTGGTGCGCTCGTCGTACCGAGCCGGCCGGCTGTACCGGCAGGCCCTCGCCGCTCGCGGCTGACCTCGGACCGTCTCGCTCCGGCCCCGGCTCGTGCCGGGGCCGGCTGCTCCGCCGGCCCGGTCGGCCACCACAGCCGAGCCCGCGCTCGACCGCGCCGTTTTCGGCGCCGACCGGCCGCGCAGCCGGACCCGCGACTTCCCACCGCCGCGCTTCCCGCCGAACGGCCGCACCCCCGGACCCGCGCTTGCCGCCGCCGCGCTTCCCGCCGACCGGCCGTGCAGCCGGACCCGCGACTTCCCACCGCCGCGCTTCCCGCCGAACGGCCGCACCCCCGGACCCGCGCTTGCCGCCGCCGCGCTTCCCGCCGACCGGCCGTGCAGCCGGACCCGCGACTTCCCACCGCCGCGCTTCCCGCCGATCGGCCGGCTCGCTGTGGGCGATGACCACGAAGCCCCGCAATCGCTCCAGGTCATCCGCCGCCGGGCGCGGGTGCGGGCCGTCGCCCGCGCGAGCGGGCGGGATCACTTCTTGCCCTTCTTCCCCTTCCCCGCCGCATTGTCGCGGTTCTTGCCGTTGCGTTCCCGGCGGAACTCGGCGAGCCGGCGGTCGGTCTCCGCCTCAGCCGCCGCGGCCAGCGGGAACATCACCGGGTAGAGCAGCTTGGCGAAGATCAGGATGAGCGGCGCCAGCCAGGCCCACCAGGGAATCCCGGACTCGGGGCCGAACAGCGCTCCGACCACCCGATAAGGCATGTCGACGCCGTCGTCCATCACCAGCCTCCAAGGTACGAATGGAACCCGTCGCGCATGACGACTCCCTAAGCTGTCGGTCGGCCCCAACTATCGGACCGGCGCCCGGCCGGATTAGCCTCGCCCGCTCCCGTTCCGCGCGGGAAGGCTCGACCCGGGAAATTGCCACCGTCCCGCAACGTCGCGCACCCGGCCGGCAACCGGGCACCGGCCGCCTCCTGCACCACCCCGCCCGGCGCGACCGCAGCGCCCGTTACGCGTGCGAAGGAGACCGGGCCGCCGGCCCCGACCGCGGGGACGAGAAGGGCCGAGCCCGCGTACGAGAAAGGCCGGGCCGCCGGGCGGCCCCGGCGGCCCGGCCCGGATCCGCCCGCTCATGGGCGCGCCCGGGTGCCCGGGCCGCCGCGAGGTACCTGAGTCCCACTACACTTTGCGGCTATGGCAAAACCCCAGGAGAAGGTGTCGTTCGGCGAGCGCCTGAAGCAGATCGGCCAGGTGTTCTCGTTCACCGCGAAACAGGACAAGTGGTTCGTTCCGCTGGTCATCGCGGCGGTGCTGATCCCGGTCGCGCTGACCGTGGTCGCCACGCTCAACTGGGGTCTGCTCTGGATCCCGGTCGGCATCCTGATCACGCTGCTGGCCGTGCTGATCGTGCTGAACCTGCGCTCCAACGCGGCGATGATGAACGTGGCCGAGGGCCAGCCCGGCGCCGCCGCGTCGCTGATGGAGAACATGCGCGGCGACTGGCGGGTCCGCCCGGCGGCCAGCTCGACCACCCAGTTCGACATGGTGCACGTGGTGATCGGCCGGCCCGGCGTCATCCTGCTCGCCGAGGGCAACCCGCAGCGGGTCAAGGCCCTGCTCGGCCAGGAGAAGAAGCGCCTGTCGAAGGTGATCGGCAACGCGCCGATCTACGACTACGTGATCGGCACCGAGGAGGGTCAGCTCCCGGTCCGCAAGCTGCGCACCACGATGCTGCGGTTGCCCCGCAACCTGACCGGCAAGGACGTCAACGCGCTGGACAAGCGCCTGAGCGCGCTGATGGCTCGGCCGCAGATGCCGAAGGGCGCCATCCCGAAGAACATGCGGCCCAGCAAGGGGGCCTTCCGGCAGCAGCGCCCACGCTGACGCCGCTGACCGCCCGGTGATCCCGCGCCACCGGGCCGCGAACGCCGCGCCGGGGCCGAGACTTCCACCGCCGGTCCTTCCCGGCCGCACCGCCGCGCGGCCCTGGCGGCCTGTCCCGGAGTGCGGCCCGATGGCGCGCACGCCGCCGCCGGCGCGGCTGCTCCCGCCGATGCGGCACGCACCCCCGCCAGCGCACCCCGCCGATGCGGCACGCACCCGCGCCGGTCCGGCACGCGCCCGGCGGCGGCGCAGCCGGTTCCCGCACGGCCGCTCCCGGTGCAGCCGGTCTCCGCGAGGTCCCGGGTCCACGGTGGGCACGCGGCACGTCGTCGCGAGCGCGGGCGGAGACGACCAGGCTGTCCGGCACGTACGTCCGCGTGGGGTTCTGGCGCACCGTCCGGGAGGGCATCCTGGACCGGGAGGTGGTCGTCCGGATGGCCGCGCCGACGATGTCGAGAGTGGCTGAGGGCATCCGCGACCGCACGTACTCGCAATGAGGAGTGGCCCGTGTCCAGCACCCTGGCGGTCCCCGGCACCTACCCCACCATTCGTGACGCGCTCGAGGTCGCCCCGGACGGTGCGGTGGTCGCCATCGCCGCCGGGACCTACCGGGAACGGATCGAGCTGCGCGGCCGGCGCCTGACCCTGCGCGGCACCGGCGAGCCGGGCGCCGCCGCCGTGGACGCGGCCGGGCTCGACGGCCCGGCGCTGGCCGTGCTCGGTGGCGCGGTGACCGTCGAGGGGCTGGCGCTGACGTCCGGGGAGCATCCCGCGATCGCGGTCAGCGGCGCCCGGCTGACCGTACGCAAATGCCGGGTGTCCGCCGGCGCCGCCGCCGGTCTGCAGGTCACCGACATGTCCACCGTGGAGGCCGCCGAGGTGCGGGTCCTGGGCGGGCGGCACGGTCTGGTGTTCTCCGACGCCGGCGGCACCGTGGAGGGCTGCGAGATCCGCGACGTGCACGACGACGGCGTGATCGTCCGGCTCGGCGCGGACCCGGCGATCCGGGACACCGTCGTCGCCGGGTGCGGTTTCCGCGGGATCTACGTCTACCAGTCCGGCCGCCCGCTGATCGAGCGCTGCGACGTCTCCGGCGCCGGCGACGCCGGCATCGTCGTCGCCGGGGGCGGCGCCCCGCGCATCGCCGGGACCTGGGTGCACCAGACCGCCGGCTCGGGCATCGTGGTCGGGCCGGGCTGCACCGCGGTCGTCGAGCGGTGCCGGGTGGAGGGCACCGCCGAGCCGGGGGTCGTGGTGGACCCGCGGGCCCGGGCCACCGTGACGCTCACCGGGAGCGGCCCGGCGCCGCGGACCGGCATCGCCGAGGCCGGCGCCGGGCAGGATGCCGCCGAGGTGGACCGGCTGCTCACCGAACTCGACTCGATGATCGGGCTGGCCGGGGTGAAGAACGAGGTCCGTGCCCTGATCGACGAGATCCAGGTGAACGAGTGGCGGCGCGGCGCCGGGCTCGCGGTCGGCACGGCCAGCCACCACCTGATCTTCACCGGGGCCCCGGGCACCGGCAAGACCACCGTGGCCCGCGTCTACGGCCGGCTGCTCAAGGCGCTCGGCGTGCTGCCGGACGGCCGGTTCCGCGAGGTGTCCCGCCGTGACCTGGTCGGCCAGTACATCGGGCACACCGCGGAGAAGACCACCTCGGTGTTCGAGGAGGCGATGGGCGGGGTGCTGTTCATCGACGAGGCGTACACCCTGTCCCGCGCGGCCGCAACCGGCGCCGACTTCGGCCAGGAGGCGATCGACACCCTGGTCAAGCTGATGGAGGACCACCGCGACCGGGTCGCCGTGATCGTCGCCGGCTACACCCGGGAGATGCTCGACTTCCTGGACGCCAACTCCGGTCTGGCCTCCCGGTTCGCCAAGACCATGGAATTCGAGGACTACGGGCCGGACGAGCTGGTGCTGATCGCCACCCGGATCGCCCGCAACGACGACTACGTGTTCGCGCCCGGCCTCGCCGAGGCGCTGCACGAGCACTTCTCCCGGATCGAACGCGACCGTAACTTCGGCAACGCGCGCGAGGCCCGCAAGCTGCTGGAGGGGATGCGCAAGGCGCAGTCCGGACGGCTGCGGGCGCTGGGCCGGATGCCCGGCCGGGAGGAGCTGGCCACCCTGGTCCGCGAGGATCTGCTCGCCGCGCTCCGCTGAACGGACCCCCACCGGACATAGAATGGGATCGCTACCGGCCGGTGGGGAGGCGGAGTGGTGGAGCCAGGCGGGGGTCACCCGGGGCGGGCCCACGGCGTCGCCGTGCCACCCCCGCCCGCCGGGCCGCCCCCGCGGCAGCCGCAGGCGCCACCCCTGCGTCCGGCCGGGGCCGCCGCCGAGGTGCGGCCGGTCCCGCGCCGCGGCCGGGTCGGCCCGGTGAGCCTGACCCAGCTCGCGGTCGCCGAGCTGGCCGTGCTGGCCACGGTCGCGGCGGCCTTGCGGGGGCCGGTGCCGGCCGTGCTC
This sequence comes from Actinoplanes teichomyceticus ATCC 31121, assembly GCF_003711105.1. Classification (NCBI taxonomy): domain Bacteria; kingdom Bacillati; phylum Actinomycetota; class Actinomycetes; order Micromonosporales; family Micromonosporaceae; genus Actinoplanes; species Actinoplanes teichomyceticus. The sequence continues at coordinate 1,605,134 of NZ_CP023865.1, read as the reverse complement.
ACCGGCGCTCTCGGGCTGGCCCTGACCGGCGTCCTCCTCGCGCGGCAGCGGGGCCGCTGGTGGTGGGAGCATCGCGGGATCGCCCGCCGGTACGCGCGGCGGCGGGCGGCCGTCGCGCAGACCGGCCCCGGGCCGATGCTGGCCGCGCTCCGCACCATCGCCCCCGGACTGGCCGTCCGGGACCTGACCGCGCCGGACGGCACGCGCGCCGGGGTGGCCCGCGACGAGGGCGGCTGGTTCAGTGTGGTCGCGCTCCGCCCCACCGCCCCGACGGGCCACGACGCCGCGCCGGTCCCGCTGGACGCGCTGGTCGACGCAGTGGCCGCGACCGAGCAGCCGGGTGTGGTGCTGGGGCTGGTCACACACACCGTGCCGGCGCCGAGCCCGGACGTGCACGCGTCGTCCCCGGCCGGATCGTCGTACCGCCGGCTGGTCGAGGCGATCGGTCCGGCGGCGATCCCGGCGTACCGGGAGTCCACGATCAGCGTCCGGGTGGACGCCCGGGCCCTCGCCGAGGCGCTGCACGACCACACCGTCGACCTGGAGGCCGCCGCCGCCCTGGTCGCCGGGCTGGGCCGCAGGGTGGTGACCGGGCTGCGCCGGATCGGCGTCGAGTGCCGGGTGCTGGACGCCGGTGAGCTTCTGGCCGTGCTGGCCCGCTCCTGCGACGTCGAGGCCGGCCCGCCGGCCGGGGGCGTTCAGACGGGCGAGGAGTGGACGCACTGGCGGTCGGCCCGGCTGGTGCACCGGACGTACTGGCTACGGACCTGGCCCGCCTCGGCCGCGGAGATCGGTCCGCTGTTCGCCTGGGCGGCCACCGCCCCGGCCGCGCAGACCGACGTGGCGCTCGTGCTGGACGCCGGGGACGGTGACGAGGAGGTGGCGGTGCGCGCCTTCATCCGGCTGGCCGCCCGGCCGGACGCGGACCTCGGCGCGCTGGATCGGGCGCTGGTGGAAGGGGCCCGCCGGGTCGGCGCCGAGCTGCGGCCGCTGGACGGGGAGCACGGGCCGGCCGCCTACGCCACGGCGCCGACGGGAGGTGGAGCGGGATGAGCGATCCGGGCCGGCGGCCGCACCCGCCGCGACAGGGTGCGGGGAACGCCGCGCAGGCGCAGCCCGCACCGACGCGGGACTCGGGGTTCCGGCCCGCCGCCCCGACCGGATTCCCACCGGCCGAGCAGGACCTGTTCCCCGAGCAGCCACCATCTCCACCGGCGCCACCGACCGCACCGCACGGCCGGGCGCCGGTCACGCCGGGCGAGCCGCCCGGCGACGACCTGGCGCGCACCGGGCCGTCCGGGCGGACCTCGCCGCTGCACATCGGCTGGCACACGGTCGCGCGGCGGGCGCTGCGCCGGGTGACCGTGGCCCCGCCCGCCGGGGCCGGACTGGTGCTGGGCCGCGACCGGGAACACGTCCCGGTGCCGCTGCGGCTGTTCGCGCCGGAGCCGGTACGGATCGCCCTGGTCGGCGGCGTGTGGGCGGCTCAACTGCTGATCTTCCGGGCGTTCGCGCTGGGCACCCGGGTGGTCGTGGTGACCACCGAGCCGCGGGCCTGGGCCGGTTTCGGCGAACACGCCACCGGCCAGTACAACCGGCTCACCGTGCACCGCGGCGATCCGGGCGCGGCGCCGGCCGGGTCCCCGCAGACGCCCGCCCTGACCGTGTACGACCTGGGCATGACCGGCCCGGCCACCACCCCACCGCCGGGCCCGTGGGCTGCCCAGCTCACCATTCTGCGCCGACTGGACCGGCCGGGGGTGGCCGCGCTGTGCGACGCCCAGCTGGCCGTGCTGCAACGGCTCGGCGGGGACGAGGCGGCGCTGGCCACGTCGGCGCTGCGGCTGCCCCCGCACAGCGGCCAGCTCCTGCAGTCCATGGCGGACGACGTTCTGGCGGTGATCGGCGCGGGCGCCGACCGGTACGTCTCCCTCGCGCAGACAGCGACCGAACGGCATTCCATCGGCCTCCCCCGGCGCTGATACCGGTCCTCTCCGGATCCGCGCCGACGCGGTACCGGCAGAGCCGCGCGGTACCGGCAGAGCCGCGCGGTACCGGCAGAGCCGCGCGGTACCGGCACAGCCGACACGGCACCGGCACAGCCGACACGGCACCGGCACAGCCGACACGGCACCGGCACAGCCGACACGGCACCGGCACAGCCGACACGGCACCGGCACGAGGGACCGCCATCGGCTGACCGGTCACGGCGGCCCGCCTCGCGGTCGGGGGTGCGAGACGATCCGGGCGGCCGGACGCCCCGCACCCCGCCGGGTCAGGAGACCTTCACGGTGAGGGTGGAGCTGGTGCCGGTGGCGTTGGCGGTGCCGCCGGCGACGACCACCCGCAGTTTCCAGGTGCCGCGGCTGAAGGCGCGTTTGACCGAGTACCCGCCGCCGGCGGAGGTCGTGGTGTTGTTCAGGGTGACCCAGCGGCCGCCGACGGCGCGCTGGAGGGTGACCTTCGCGCCGGCCCGGGCCGGTCGGACCGAGCCGCTGATCGTGATCTTCTTGCCGGCCTTGGGCTTGGCGCTGCTGGCTTTGGCCGAGACGGCATAGCGGACCGTGGCCCACGGCGCCGCCGAGGTGGCCGGCCACAGGCCCATGGCGTCGGCGAGCCGGACCCGGTAGGCGCTGGTGGCCGTGGGCCGGACCGTCGTCCGCCAGGATCCGAGCGAGTCGGTCCGCAACGTGGCGACCCGGGTCCACGCGCCGGTGCCGGCGGCCCGCCGTTCCAGCGTGACCGCGAAGCCGGTGGCCGGGGCCCGGCCGCCGACGACCCGGCCGCTGAGCGCGACCGGCTGCCCGTGCGTGACCGCGGCCGGTGACCGGGTGATCGGGAGACCGGCCGGACGCAGCTGGACCGTGGTCTCCGGGCCGTCGCCGGCTTCGCTGGTCGGGCGGACCCCGATGGTGTAGGCCTTCCGGGGGTCCAGGCCGGTCAGGGTCCGCGACCGGTCGTTGAAGTGGACCTTCGTCTCGGTGCCGGGCGAGACCCGGACGACGAAGCCGTCAGTGAAGTACTTGTACGGGTCCCAGTTGGGCCGCTCCCAGGTCAGCAGCGCGGTGCCGTCGGCACGGCCGGTGACGGTCACGTTGTACACCGCGTCCGGCTTCTCCGCCGGGAGGACCCGCCACGGGATCGAGGCCGTCGCCTGGTTCCCGTCCGGGTCGGTGGCGGTCAGCACCGCGGTTCCCGACCCGACGGCGGTGACTCTCCCGGAGAGGTGTACGCGGTAGACGCCCAGGTCCGCCATCTCCACCGTCAGCAGCATGCCGTCGGGCACGCCGGCGGTGGTCACGTTGAGCGGCTGGAACTTGTCCGCCCAGTGATCCGGCGTGTCGGCGAAGGTGGCCTGGAAGGTCAGCCTGGCCACCGGGCCGAGCGTCTCGGTCAGTTGTGGGGTGGCCGAGCGCAGGGTCACCGGGCCCTTGACCACCCACCTCGTCTCCTTGCTGTCGCTGTTGCCGTCCGGGTCGGTGGCGGTGATGGTGCTGGTGTAGTAGGCCCTGGTGGTGGGCGCCCCGGTGATCAGGCCGTGCGCGTCGATCGACACGCCCGGCGGCAGGCCGGTGGCGCTGAAGGTGAGCTCCTGTTGCTGCGGGTCGCGGGCACTGACCTGCAGGCGCACCGGCTCGCCGACCTTCGGGACGACGACGCGGTCCGGGAGAGGGGCCATCACCGGCGCGCCGTTCGGAACCTGTGCCGAGCTCACCCCGGCGGCCAGCCAGGCGGCGTCCACGGTGCGCTGCTCGGTGCTGCCGGCGCCGTAGAGGTCGGCGGCGGCCCGCAGGGTCGCCTCCCGGGCCCCGGCGTAGTTGGTGTTCGACACCATGTAGAGGCTGAGCGCGCGGTACCAGATCTGCGCCGCCCGGTCGTTGCCGAGGCCGGTCACCGGCGGGGCGTCACCGCACGGTCTGCTGTCGCCCCAGCGGGAGGCGCCGCTGCCCACGGCCAGGTTGTAGAAGAACTTGTTGCCGATGCCGGACGAGTGGTGCACGTCCAGGTCCTTGGCCGTCGGGGTCCAGCAGGACAGCGACTTGCCGTCCTTGCTCGGCTCGTCCATCCACCGCGACGGCGTACCGTCGAGCCGGGTCTTCTCGCTGACCGTGTAGTCCGGCGTGTCGACCGGGCTGTCGACGTGGAACTCGACCAGCGTCCCGAAGATGTCGCTGCTGGCCTCGTTCAGGCCGCCGGACTCCCCCCGGTAGATCAGGTCGGCGGTGGCGTCGGTGAGGCCGTGGGCCATCTCGTGGCCGACCACGTCGAGCGTCGTGTACGGCGCACGGTTGTCCCCGCCACCGTCGCCGAACGTCATGCACTTGCAGGTGCTGCTCCACGACGCGTTGTTCTCGTCCACGTCGTGGTGCACGTAGGCGGTCACGCCGGCGCGGTCGCCGAACAGGCCCGTACGGCCGAAGGTGTCCCGCAGGTAGTCCCACGTCCGGGCCATGCCGTAGAGCACGTCGACGGCGACCGTGGCCCGATCGGCGCGGGTGCCGTCACCCCACACGTTGTCCGCGTCGGAGAACTCGGCGGATCGCCAGAGCGCGGAACCGTGGTACGTGTTCAGGGCATCGCTGACGGTGTTGCCGCCGTGCTCCGGGTCGACCAGCGTGTAGCTGCCGTCCTGCCGCCGGGTGGTGCTCAGCTCGACGTCGCCGACGTGGAGCCCGTGTCCGGTGCCCTGCTCGCCGGTGTGGACGGTGTCGTAGGACAGGCGGATCCTCCCGGTCATCGCGTCGACGATCACCACCTTCGTGCCGCCGGTGACCTCCCAGGCGAGCGCGGGCTCGCCGTCGAGGGCGTCGACGATCCGCCGCGTCTGTGCCCGGCCCCGCAGCCCGGCCGCCTCGATCGCCCGCTCCCGGCTGACCTTCGCGGTCCTCGGTACGTCGATCACCCGCTGCTGGGTCAGGGTCGCGCCGCTGAACCGGCCGGACGCGTCGGTGTGCACCACGAAGTCGCCGCCGAGCACGGGCAGCCCGCGGTGGGTGCGATGGAACCGGACGTGCCGCTCCCCGCCCGGGTCCACCACGGTGTCCACCGCCTGGTACTTCTCGGTCGACGCGGATTTGATCGCGGTGGCGTTGCGGCGCGCCTCGGCTCGTGCGCCGGCGATCGCCTGGGACCGGGTGACCGACGGTTTCGGCACGGCCGTCCGCGCCGCCGCCGGCGATGTCGGCCGGGTCCCGGGCAGCGAGCCGGTCACGGCCGGCTGCGCCTGGGGCAGCTGCCCGGTGGCGCTCCCGTCGGCTTTCGCGATCGCGACGCCGCCACCGGCCAGGGCCAGCGCGGCGGCGAGCGCGATCAGGGCACGGCGTTGCCGCGTCGTCATGCTCGAACTCCCCCGATTGGATCGATGACGGCGGAACGATACAGGATCGACGCCATCGACGCGGGTGCGTCTCCATCGGGTCGGCGCCGCACACGATTCGCGGCTGTCCACTTCGGTCCGATACGCGACCGATGAGCACTGCCTGTCACCGTCCGCTTCGGACCGTGGGCGGCGGCCGGGCGGCACGGCCACGCCGAGCGACGTGGCTCGCCGTCAGCGGGCCGGTGGGGTCCAGGCCAGCTGCACCAGCCGCGCGCCCTGCCGGCGGGTGATCATCCAGGCGCGGCCGGGTGGCAGCGTCTGCGGCTTGATCGTGCCGAACAACGGACCCTCCTCGCGCGGGCCGGACATCATGATGCCCGGTGCGGCGAGCTCCCGGATCCGGCCGATGAGCGGGTCGAACATGGCCCGCGCCGCGCCCCCGATCCGGCGGGTGAGCACCAGGTGCAGGCCGATGTCGCGGGCCTGCGGCAGGAACTCCAGCAGCGGCAGCAGCGGGTTCTGCGCCGCGGCGGCGACCAGGTCGTAGTCGTCGACCAGGACGTACAGGTGCGGGCCGGTCCACCAGCTGCGGTTGTCGAGCATCTCCGGGGTGACGTCCGGGCCGGGCAGCCGCTCCCGCATGGCCACCGCCACCTGGCCGATCAGCTCCGCGGTGACCTGGTGCGACGTACCGTAGCCGATGGTGTTCCCGGCCGGGACGCACCCGAGCAGGCTGCGGCGCAGGTCGACGAGGAGGACCCGGGCCTGGGCCGGGGTGTTGCCGGCCACGATCGACCTGGCCAGGCCGCGCAGGAACGAGCTCTTGCCACTCTCGATGTCGCCGAGGAGCAGGGCGTGCGGCTCGGCGTCGAAGTCCAGCCAGACCGGCTGCAGGTCGGCCTCGGCGATGCCGATCGGGACCAGGGCCCCGCGGGCCGGCGGCAGCGCCTCGAACGGCAGCTCCGGCGGCAGCAGCCGGACCCGGGGCGCGCTCGGCCCGCCCCACTGCTCGGTGGCCTGCTTGACCAGCTCGGCGACCGCCTCGGCGAGGTCGTCGGTGCGCTGCTCCCGGTCGATGCGGGGCAGCGCGGCGAGGAAGTGGTGCCCGTCCGGGGTGAGGCCGCGGCCGGGCGACCGCTCCGGTACGTTCACCGCCTCCCGCCGGTTGATCAGCGAGTCGGCGGGTTCGCCGAGGCGCAGCTCGACCCGGGTGCCGAAGACGTCGCGGATCTGCGGCCGCACGTCCATCCAGCGGCTCGCGGCGGCGATCACGTGGACGCCGAAGCCCAGTCCCCGGTTGGCCAGCTCGTGCACGGTCGGCTCGAGGTCCTCGAAGTCGGACCGCAGCGTCGACCAGCCGTCGATGACCAGGAACACGTCGCCGAACGGGTCCTCGGCCCACCCGCCCTGCGCCCGCGAGCGCCGGTACGCCGCCATGCCCTCCACGTTGCGCCGGGCGAACAGATCCTCCCGCCCGCGCATCACTCCGTGCACCTCGGCGATGGTGCGCCGGACCCGGTCGGTGTCCCGCCGGGTCGCCACGCCGCCGACGTGCGGCAGGTCGGTGAGCGCGCCGAGCGGGCCGCCACCGAAGTCGAGGACGTAGAACTGCGCCTCGCGCGGGGTGTGGGTGAGCGCGAGGCCGGCGATCAGGGTGCGCAGCAGGTTCGACTTGCCGGACTGGGCGCCGCCGACCACGAGCAGGTTGCCGGCCGCCCCGGAGAGGTCCAGCCACAGCGGATCGCGGCGCTGGTCGAACGGCTTGTCGACGATCCCGGCCAGGGCGTGCAGGGCGCCGAACCGCTCGACCGCGTCGACCGTCAGGCCGCGGTCCGGCATCGAGATCACCGGTGGCAGCATCTGGCCGAGGGTGGGCGCCCGGTCCAGCGGCGGCAGCCAGACCTCGTGCGCCGGGGCGCCGCGGCCCTCCATCTGCCGGGCCAGGACGTCCATCAGGGTGTCGCCCCGGACCGGCTCCGCGGCGTCCCGGCCGGTCTCCACCGGCTCCGGCCGCTCGTCCGGCGCGGGCGCCGCCCAGTACGTGCTGAAGTCGTGGATCGGGCTGCCCGCCGCGGTGCCGCCGGCCGCGACGGCGCCCTCGCGGCGCACCGCCCCGGACACGTAGGCGGCCTTGAACCGGACCAGCCCGTCGGTGCCGGCCCGCAGGTAGCCGTGCCCCGGGTGGTGCGGCAGCTCGTACGCGTCCGGCACGCCGAGCACCGCCCGGCTCTCCATCGAGGAGAAGGTGCGCAGGCCGATCCGGTACGACAGGTGCGACTCCAGCCCGCGCAGCCGCCCCTCCTCCAGCTTCTGCGAGGCGAGCAGCAGGTGGATGCCGAGCGACCGGCCGACGCGTCCGATCTGGACGAACATGTCGATGAAGTCCGGCCGGTCGGCGAGCAGCTCGGAGAACTCGTCGACGATCAGGACCAGGCTGGGCAGCGGGGCCAGCGGCACCCCGGCGGCCCGGGCCCGCTCGTAGTCGCGCTGCGAGGCGTAGTTGCCGGCCTTGCGCAGCAGCTCCTGCCGCCGGGTCAGCTCGCCCTGGATGGCGCCGAGCATCCGGTCGACCAGCGGCTGCTCGTCCTGCAGGTTGGTGATCATCGCGGCGGTGTGCGGCAGCCGGTCCAGCGAGGCGAACGTGGCGCCGCCCTTGTAGTCGACCAGCACGAAGTTGAGGATCTCCGGGTGGTGGGTCAGCGCCAGCGCCACCACCAGGGTGCGCAGCAGCTCCGACTTGCCGGAGCCGGTGGCGCCGATCAGCAGCCCGTGCGGGCCCATGCCGTCCTGCGCCGACTCCTTGAGGTCCAGCTCGACCGGCCGGCCGTCGGCCCCGATGCCGATCGGCACCCGCAGCCGGTCCCGGTTGGGCCGGCCGGCCCACAGCGTCGCCAGGTCCACCCGGTACGGATCGTCCTGCGCGAGCAGCTCGGTCAGTCCCATGTCCGCCGCGATGGCGGGCTGCTCGCCGTACGTCGCGGCGGACAGCCGCAGCGGCGCCAGCTCCCGGGCCAGCACCTCGATCTGTGCCGCGCCGAGCGCGTCGGCCCGGCCCACCGGGGTGGCGCCGTCCATGGTGGCGCCGGTGACCGTGCCGTCGGCGGCGATCTCAAGGACCACCGAGCTGTCGTCGAGCAGCCGGGGCGGCGGGGCGGACAGGTCCAGGACGGTGACGCCGGCGACCCCACCCTCGGTCATCAGGTGGTCGGAGCCGGCCGTCGCGCCGCCGTCGATGATCACGACCAGGTGCGGGCCGCCCGGCGCCGGGCCGGCCGGGTCGAACCGCGGACGGTTGACCAGCACGTCGTCGAGCATCGCCTCGAGTGCGGGCACGCTCGGCGCGACCAGCCGCACCGGGCCGACCGCGTCGGTCTTGTCCGGGTGCTGGGCGTGCGGCAGCCACTTGGCCCACTCCCAGCCGGCCCGCAGATGATCCGGCACGCAGATGCCCAGCCGCAGGTCGTCGGGGGCGTGGAAGGTGACGAGTTGGGCGACCAGCGCCCGGCAGAGGTCGTGCCGCGCGGCGTCGGCGCCGCGCAGGTAGACGCGCGAGAAGTCGCGCAGCGCGACGGAGACCGGCAGGTCCGGCACCACCGAGTAGGTGCTGACGAACCTGCGCAGCGCCATCGCGCACAGCGGCTCCAGTTCGTCGACCGGGCGGGTCTGCGGCGGGATCAGCCGGGTCGCCACCTCCTGGCCCCCGACCGCGATGCGGACCACGGTGAAGTCGGCGTCGTGGCGGCGTCGCTCCCACAGCCGGCCGCTGTCGGCGAACGTCCACAGGGTGCCCGGGTCGGGGTTGCGGTAGTACAGCGCCTCGCGCTGCTGCCGGATGGTGTCCCGCAACTGGGCGCGCAGCTGGGCGAGGTGCCGCAGGTACCGCCGGCGGGACTCGATCATCTCGCGCCGGCCCGGCCCGGAGGTGCTGGTCGCCATCATCGCGATCATGCCGAGGACGGAGACGCCGTACATCGCTCCGGCCACATAGGTCAGCGGGCCGCCCCGCTGCACGCCCATCATCAGGCCCATCGCCGCCGCGCCGGCGCCCATCGGCAACGCCATGAGCATCCGGGTCCAGCCCTTGCCGGCCGGCGGCGGGATCTCCGGCGGCGGGTCGAGCAGCACCTCACCGGAGGGCATCGCGGGCGCGGGCCGGCGCGGAGGCCGCTTGACGATGGTCACGGTCACGCTGGGCTCTCCCCCAGGATCGGCGCTCAGGCGCAAGGCTCCTCCCGCAAGCGAAGCAGGGCACGGCCCGGCCCGGCAACCCCGCGATCGACAAAGGCCGATCCGGTACGGCGGAGCCTGCTAGGTTGTGTGGCGCAGCGCCCACCACTGGAGGTGATCACGTGACCACACCGGGTGGCTCCAGCCTGGCCCGCGTGACCATCGCCGCCCCGACCCGCCGGCTGGACCTGGCCCTGCCGGACAACATGCTGGTCGGCGAGCTGCTGCCGCACCTGCTGCGGCACGCCGAGGGGGCGCTCGGCGAGCCGGCCGGGCACCAGGGCGGCTGGGTGCTGCGCCGGGCCACCGGGGCCGCGCTGGAGCCGCATCGGAACCTGGCCGCCCAGGGCGTGCGGGACGGGGAACTGCTGCACCTGAAACCGGCCCGGGAGGACTGGCCCGAGCCGGCGTACGACGACGTGGTCGAGGTGATCGCCAGCGGCGCCCGGCGCGCCGGGCGGTCCTGGGGCCCGGCCGCGACCCGCCGCGGCGGCCTGGCCGTCTTCGCCACCGCGCTGCTGACCGGCCTGTCCGGACTGGTGCTCGGCGGCCCGGCCCGGGGCGTCGCGGCGGCCGTCGCGCTGGCCGTGGCCCTCGCCCTGGCGGTGGCCGGCATCCTGCTGTCCCGGGCGTTCGCCGACGCGGGCGCCGGCGCGGTGGTCGCCGCCACCGGCCTGCCGTACGCGTTCTTCGGCGGCGCCTGGCTGTTGGGCACGTCCGGCGCCGGGCGGCTCGGCATCGGCGCCCCGGCCCTGCTGCTCGGCTCTGCGGCGCTGCTGGTGCTCAGCGTGCTCGGGCACGCCGGGGTGGCCGCGCTGCCCCGGCTCTTCGTGGCCGGCGCCGCGACCGCCGTGACCGGGCTGCTGGCCGCCCTGCTCGCGCTGGCCGGGGTGTCCCCGGACGGCGCGGCCGGGGCCGCCCTGACCGCGGCGATCGGCCTGCTCCCCGGTTACCCGGTGCTGGCCGCCTGGCTCGGCCGGCTGCCGTTCCCGCAGCTGCCCGGCCGCGCCGAGGAGATCCTCAAGGACGAGCCGATGCCGCGCCGCGCGGACGTCTTCGCCGCCGTGGTGCGCGCCGACGAGGTGCTCACCGGCCTGCTGCTGGCCGCCGCGTTCAGCAGCGTCGTGGCGATCCTGCACCTCGGCTGGACCGGCCCGGACACGTCCGCGACGCTGCTGATCGCGGCGGCGGTGACCGCGCTGCTGCTGCGGGCCCGGCTGCTGGCCACGCCGCGGCAGCGCGGCCCGCTGCTGGTCGCCGGGGTCGCCGGGTCGGCCGTGCTGGGCGTCGGGGCGGTCCTGGCCGGCGCCGTCCCGGGCCTGCTGGTGCTGGCCGGCGCGGTGCTGGCCGGCGCGGTCGCGCTGAGCGCCGCGGTCGTCTACAGCCGCCGGCCGCCCTCGCCCTACCTGGGCCGGGCCGCCGACCTGCTGGACGTGCTCGCCGTCCTGGCGCTGATCCCGCTGGCCTGCGCGGTGACGGGTGTCTTCGACGACATCCGCGGGCTGTTCTCCTCGATCGGCGGGTGAGGCGGCATGGCCTCGCGTCGTGACCAGTTGCAGTCGTACCAGTTCCGGAACCAGCGGGTGGTCTCCGCCTTCGTGATGCGCGAGACCGACCCGGCGCAGTCCCCGCTGCGCCGCGGCGCCGGCGCGCTGTTCGCCGGGCTGATGGTGGCGGTCCTGATCGCCGCCGGGTTCGGCGTCTACGGCCTGCTGACCAGGGTCGGCGACAACCGGTGGAGGAGCGACGGCTCGGTGGTCGTCGAGCGGGAGTCCGGCGCCAGCTTCGTCTACCTGGGCGGCCGGCTCAACCCGGCGCTGAACCTCACCTCGGCCAAGCTCGCCGCCGGCCGGCAGAATCCCGCGGTTCACCGGATCGCCGCCAAGGCGCTGGCCGGGGTGCCGCGCGGGGTGACCATCGGCATCCCGAACGCGCCGGCGTCGCTGCCCGCCGCCGGTCAGCGGGTCGGCCTGCCCTGGGCGATGTGCGCGGCGCCGGGCGGTGACCCGGCGTCGGCGCTGCTGGTCGGCTCGCCGGGCCCGGCCGGCGCCGCCCTCGGCGAGCGCGGCCTGCTGGTGAGCGACCCGCGCGGCGACGACATCCAGCTCGTCTGGCACGGCTTCCGGCACCGGATCCGGGACCCGGCGGTCACCCTGCCGGCGCTGTTCGGCGCGGCCGAGGCCACCCCGGTCGGTGTGGCCTGGTCGAACGCGCTGCCGGCCGGCGCGGACATCGCCGCCGTGCCGGTGCCGAACCGCGGCGATCCGTCGCGGCGGGTGGACGGCTTCGACAACGGCGACGTGCTGGCCGTCCAGGTCGGCGCCGGCCGCACCCAGTTCTATCTGGTGCTGGACGACGGCCTGCGGGCCGTCACCGCGCTGCAGCAGACCGTGCTGAACGCCGCCTTCCCGGCCCGGCCCACCCCCGTCCCGGTCGCCGTGATCAGCGGCAACCCGCAGGTCAAGCCGCCCGCCGGGAACGCCGTGGCAGCGCCGCCGGAGGTGGCCCCGCAACTCGCCGCGCTCGCTGCCGGCACGACCGCCTGCGCGGTCACCCGGACGGCGGCCGAACCGCCGGCGATCATCGTGGGTGGCGCGGCCGGAGCTCTCCGGGTGGCGGTGCCGACCACCGGCAGCACCGCCGGTGGGCGGGCGCTGGCCGACGCGGTCGGCGTCCCGGGAGGCCGTTTCGCCCTGGTCCGCGTTCCCGGCTCGGGCGGCTTCCAGCTGGTGACCGACCTCGGGGTACGACATCCGGTCCCGGACGCGGACGCGCTGGGCCGGCTCGGGTACCCCGCCGGCGCGGCCACCGAGGTGCCCACCGCGCTGGTCGGCACGATCCCGCAGGGCGTGACGCTGGACCCGGCGGTGGCGTCCCGGCCGGCGGTCACGACCGGCTGACCGGCGCGGTCCAGGCCGGTGGGCGCCGATGTGGCCGGCCGGTCCGATACCGCGGCGCAGCCGGGGCCGGTCAGCCGGAGCGGTCCAGCTGCTCCAGCGGAGCCGGTCAACCGAAGCGGTCCGGCTACTCCAGCGGGGCCGGTCAACCGAAGCGGTCCAGCTGCTCCAGCGGGGCCGGTCAACCGAAGCGGTCCAGCTGCTCCAGCAGCATGACCGGCGGCCCCGGCTCGACCGGCTCGTCGGTGGGCAGCCGCGCCGCCAGGACCGGCCGCCAGCCCTGCCGCCGGCTGCGCCGCAGCGCCGCGGCCGCCAGCAGCACCGCGCCCACCGCGACAGCCGCCACCGCGGTCGCGGCGCAGGCGGCCACCCGCCGCCGGTGCTGCGCCCCGGTGCGGTCCGCGGGCGGCGCGGGCAGCGCCGGCAGGGCCCGCGCCGGCTGCTCGGCGAGCCGCCCGGTGACCGCGGCGTACGGGTTGACCACCCCGGCGCCGAACGCGTCCCCGCCGGCCGCCGGGCTGGCCGACGCGGTCAGCAGCCGGGTCAGCCGGGCGACCGGCATGCGCCCGTGCCGGTTGCGGATCAGCGCCGCCGTCGCGCCCACGTAACCCGCGGCCAGCGCCGTGCCGTCCGCCTCGGCCAGAGCGTCCGCCGGGCCGTCGCCGCCCTGCAGGGTGGGCACCGCGACGCCCGGGGCGACCAGGTCGACGTAGTCGCCGTGCGGCGACCCGGGGGCGATCCGCCCGTCCCGGTCGATCGCGCCGACGCCGATCACGTCCGGGTGGGCCGCCGGGTACGGCGTCGGGTTGCCGTCCCGGTCCGCGCCGAGCTCCCCGGCCGCGGCGATCACCGGCACGTCCCGGGCGACCGCCGCCGCGACCGCCGCGCGCAGCGACGGACTGTCGCGGTAGGAGGCCGCGGCGACGACGATCACCTCGGCGCCGCCGCGCAGCGCGAGATCCACCCCACGGGCCAGGTCGGCGGGGTCGGCGGGGTCCCGTGACGCCGCGTTTTCTCCCACCACCCGCACCGGCAGGATGGTGGCCCGCGGGGCCAGCCCGGTGACCGGGCCGGTGTCCGGCGGGCCTGCGGCGATCACCCGGCCACTCCGGTCCCGAGGCCGGCGCAGTCGGTGTTCGCCGCGCCCGCCCCGCCGGTGACGTCACCGCCGGGCAGCACCCGGCCGCCGAACTGCCGGTGGTCGGCCCGGACCCCGGTGGCCAGGACCGCGACCGTGACACCGCCGCCCCGGGTGAACGCGGCGACCGCGTCGATCGCGAGCATCGACCGGGGCCACGCCGTGGTCGATGCGACCGGACCGGCGGTGGCGCAGCCGGCGGCGTACGCCGCCGGCTGCCGGACCGGCGCGGCGACCGTGAGCAGCGCCGCGGCCAGCAGGACAGCGGTTGCGCGTGCGGTGAGCACGGGGGACCCCTCCGAGGTCGGCCCGCCCGGCGTCAGCCGGGCGGGGATGCCGGCGGTCCGGGCGCCGGCGGCCGGCCGCTCACATCCCGGCGGCGATCTGCTGGTCGATCTGCTGCATCCGCTCCGCGGACGCGCCGAGCCTCATCCCGACGCTGGCCAGCGCTGTCTTGATCTCGGTGGCGCCCTGGTTCCACTTCTGCCGGGCCTGGTCGCAGGCCTCGCCCGCGGCGCCGGTCCAGTCCGCGGCGAACAGCTGGGTGAACGCCGTGTACAGGTCGTTGAGCTGCTGGTCCATCTGCCCCTCGAAGGTGCCGATGGCCACGGCCACGTCGTTGATCTGTCCGAAGTTGTAGGTGATGCTCATGTCGGGCCTCTCCGATCTGGTTCGGGGCGCTCAGCCGCGCAGGATGCTGACGACGGAGCTGTCACCGGTGGCCGCGGTCCGGATGGACTGGGCGGCGTCCTCGTCCTGGGTGCCGTACCGGGTGGCGGCGCCGGTCATCTTGCCGCCCAGCTCCGCCAGCGCGTTCATGATCTTCGACAGGCCGTCGTTCAGCTGGAGGGAGACGTCCTGCAGCGCGTTGTTGGCCGCGCCCTGGAAGCCGCCGCCGCCGAGCGCCTGGATCCGGTCCAGCACCTGCGCCATGCCGCGGGAGATGTGCTGACCGGTGTCCTCGCAGCGCTGCGCCATCGCGTTGAGCTGTTCCTGCGTGGCATGGACCTGGCCCATGCCGGAAGTTCCTGCCAAGGTGGTTCACCCCGATCCTCAGGCGCCGGCGCGCTCGGCGAGCAGCCGGCGGAACGTCGATGCGAGCCCCGCGACGCAGGGCTGCCCCGGTGTACCGCCGGTGGCCCGGTCCGGTTCACCACGGACCCCGTCGAACCGGAGCCGCGGCGCGGCTGTACTCCACCGCGTTCCCGCTGTCGTGCCGGGCCGCCCCGGTGGCCGGTACGGCACATGAGGTGACCAGGAGGCGCCAGATGGGCGACCGGACCGACGCGTACGACCGGACGACGTACCGCAGCACCGACCAGCCGTGGCCCGGCGACGCCGCCCCGGTCGACGTCGACCTCGACGGCCTGCGGGAGTACGCGCGGCTGATCGCCGCCCGCGGGGTCGAGCTGGCCGAGGACCTCCCGCACCTGACCCCCCTGACGGACGCCCCGCACCGGGCGTGGCAGGGCCGGGTGCTCGGCGAGGCCGCCGCGGTCCGGCAACAGCTGCTGAACAACGCGTCCGAGCTGTTCGCCTACCTCGGCGCGCTGGGCCGGACGTTGCACAACATCGGCGCCGCGGCGCAGACCATCGCCGACATCTACCGGGACGGCGACGCCACGTCCGCCGCCTCACTCGACGACGTGCGGTTCGCCTTCGGCGACAGATCCGTGGCCCGCCCGGACGGCCTGCCCGCGACGATCGGCCGCACCTACCAGGAGGCACCGGCCGTGCCGGACGGCGACGGGCCGCCCGGCACGCTGACCCCCGGGCAGGACCGGCCGGCCCCCGAGGGCGCACCGGCGCCGACCGGCACGGTGGCCTCGGCGTACGACCCGTTCGCCGGGAAGGGACAGGGCTGATCCGATGGACGGCTCGTACTTCGGCGCGACCGCCGACCCGGCCTACGGGGTGAGCCCGTACGCCGGGACGAGGCACTACCGGGAACTGACCTACGAGTCCGACTACACCCCGGCGCCCGGTGAGCACAACCCGCTCACCATCGAGATGATCGCGTGGATGATCGCAAACGCGCACCCGGAGCGGATCTCGGTGCTCGGCGATCACTGGCAGAACGCCGTCACGGTGCTCACCCGGTACCGCGGCCACCTGCTCGACCACAGCCGGGTGCTGCAGCAGCGGGACTGGGCGTCGCCGCAGGCCCGGGACATGTTCCTGAAGCGGGGCCCGGGCGAGGCGCTGGCCTACCTGGACGTCTGGATCGAGGCGGCGCAGCGGAACCTGACCGCGCTGCGCCACCTGACCGACGTCGCGACGGAGTCGCGGGCCGAGATGGACGACCTGATGAGCCGCTACCGGCAGGCGCTGCGGGACGCGCAGCGGGTGGACCTCGCCGGCCGGTTGAGCGAGTGGCTCGACCCCGGCCGCCTGCTGAACACCACCTGGGACGACGCCGAGAAGTTCCAGATCCAGCAGCAGGTGCGCGAGGCCGAGCGGGAGTTCACCCGGCAGGCGCAGGAGCTCGCCCAGAAGTACGCCAACCAGTACTCGGAGTACAGCCGGGAGCTGACCGCCGGGGCCGGGCCGCCGTTCCAGCCGATGAACGTGGTGCTCAACCAGCCCGGCCACGCCCCGGTCACCGGCCCGGCCGGCCGGCCGGGCGTGGGTGCGGTCACGCTGCCCGCGCTGCCGATCGGCGCGCTGCCGCCCGTCGTCCCGCCGTCCGCGCCCGCCGCGCCGGGCGGCACGCGGCCGCTGGAGCCGCCCGGCCGGCTGCCGGGGCAGTTCCCGGGGCAGCTTCCCGGCCGGTTGCCGGCTTCGCCCCCGGGCGTCGTTCCCGGTCCGCCGCCGGGTCGGTTCCCAGCGGCGCCGGGGCCGGCGCCGCTGTTCCCGGTTCCCGGGCCGTCGCCGCTGTTCCCGGCGCCGGGTGGGCCGGCCGACCGGGACGTCGTCCCGCCCAGCCTCGGCCGGCAACCGCCGTCCGTCCCGCCGGGCACCCTGCTGCCGAACCCGGGACAGCTGACCCGCACCGCGTTCGGGCGGCCGGCGCCACCACCGGGCCTCGGCCAGCCACCCGGCCGTACCCTGCGCCGGGGCGGTCCGGGCCCGGCCGAGCCGGGCGTGTCGCCGGGTCTCCGGGGCGGTCCCGGCCCGGTCGTCCCGGGTCCGCCGCCGGGTCTCCGGGGCGGTCCCGGCCCGGTCGTCCCGGGTCCGCCGCCGGGCCGCCGAAGCGATCCAGGCACGACCGTCCCCGGTCCGCCGCCGGGCCGCCGAAGCGATCCGGGTGGGGCGGATCCGGGCCTGCCGCCGGGCCGGGCCGGCGGACGCGGGCGGGGCGAGCCGGAGCGCGACGCGCGGACGGCGGGCGCTCCGGCGGCGACTTCTGGCCGCCCGCCGGGCGGCACGCCGCCGCCGGTGCTGATCAACCCGGCCGGTGACCGCCGGCGTCGCCCCGGCAGCGCCGAGGAGCTGCATCGCTCCGTCCCGTCCGGCGGCGCCCCACCGGACGGCGCCACGCCTGCGGTGCTGAGCCGCCCGGGACCGCCCGGTGATCCGGCTGTGGCCCGGCCGCCGGCGCGGCGGCCGGACGACACCGTCCGGGATGACCTGTCCGGGGCCGCCCCGGCCCGGGTCGGCACCGCTCGGGGGGACGTTTCCGGGGCCGCGCCGGCCCGGTCCGGCGCCGCCTGGGGTGACCCGTTCGGGGCCGTGCAGGCCCGGTCCGGCGCGAGTCCCGGCACGCTGAACGCGCCGCTCCCGCCGCCCGGCGGGTCGCGGGTGTCCCGGTTGGAGGAGGTGCCGGACGGACTGCGCAGCCGCGCCGCGGGACCGGGAACCGGGCCGCCGGAGCCCGGCCGGCCCCGGATCACCGGCGAGGCGGCGCCGGTCCGCGGCGCGGACCCGGAGGCTCCGGGTGTGGTCACCGACCGGCAGGCGTTCGAGGTGTGGACTCCGGGCGGCGGCGTGGTGACCGGCCGGCGCGAGCGACCGGCGCCGGAGCCGGAGATCGGCCGGATCCTCGGGCCGGAGCGGTGAGGCCGGTCAGCGCCGGCCGGACCGGACCACGATCGAGCCGGCCACCCGGTCGTGCACTCCCCGGCCCTGTGCGTCGGCGATCAGCGCGGGGATCAGCAGGGCCAGCAGGACCGCGCGGCCAAGGCCGCGGAGCAGGCCGATCGCCCCGCCGTCGGCGTACGACACGCAGCGGACCCGGGCCAGGCGCATCCCCGGCGTCTCGCCGAACAGCCCGATGAAGACGGTGTTCAGCAGGACCAGCAGCACGACCGGCGGCCACTGCGCCCGGTACGGGCTGGCGTACAGGCTGGCCAGCAGCAGGCAGAGAACCCAGTCGATGAGCAACGCGACCAGCCGTTGCCCGCCACCGGCCGGTTCCCGGCCGGCCGGGGCCACGGGTGCGTCGTTCGCGGAAGCTGCCACGACCGCCGAGCCTACGCGATAGGGTCCTTCAGGTCGGCCTCACGCTCGGGGCGTGCCTGATCAACCGGTTGCGTAACACGGCGGAAACAATAGGGATACGCCGGGGCAACTCCGTACCCATAACGTCGCGACCAGCCTTGCCAGGTGGCGGCCCATGCCGCCCGGTATCGGAAAACTGTGCCAGGAGGACGTGTGTTCGCCAATCCCGAGGAACTCCTGCGATACCTCAAAGACGAGGACGTCAAGTTCGTCGACGTACGTTTCTGTGACCTCCCCGGCGTGATGCAGCACTTCAACATCCCGGTGGAGTCGTTCGACGACAGCGTGGTCACCGACGGTCTCGCGTTCGACGGGTCCTCGATCCGCGGCTTCCAGGCCATCCACGAGTCCGACATGATGCTGCTGCCGGACGTCGCCACCGCCTTCGTCGACCCGTTCCGCGCGCAGAAGACCCTGGCGCTGAACTTCTTCATCCACGACCCGTTCACCCGCGAGGCGTACTCGCGTGACCCGCGGAACGTGGCCAAGAAGGCCGAGGCGTACCTGGCGTCCAGCGGCATCGCCGACACCGCCTACTTCGGCGCCGAGGCGGAGTTCTACATCTTCGACTCGATCCGCCACGAGACCTCCGCGCACCAGGCGTTCTACTACATCGACTCGATCGAGGGCGCGTGGAACTCGGGCCGTGAGGAGGCCGGCGGCAACCGCGGTTACAAGACCGCGTTCAAGGGCGGCTACTTCCCGGTCTCCCCGGTCGACCACTACTCCGACCTGCGCGACGCCATGTGCCGCCGGCTGATCGAGAGCGGTTTCACCGTCGAGCGCTCGCACCACGAGGTCGGCACCGCCGGCCAGGCCGAGATCAACTACAAGTTCTCGACGCTGCTGCACGCCGGCGACCAGATGCAGCTGTTCAAGTACATCATCAAGAACACCGCCTGGGAGCACGGCAAGACCGTGACGTTCATGCCGAAGCCGCTGTTCGGCGACAACGGCTCGGGCATGCACACCCACCAGAGCCTCTGGCTCGGCGGCGAGCCGCTGTTCTACGACGAGACCGGTTACGCCGGCCTGTCCGACACCGCCCGCTGGTACATCGGTGGCCTGCTGCACCACGCGCCGTCGCTGCTGGCGTTCACCAACCCGACCGTCAACTCGTACCGGCGCCTGGTGCCCGGCTACGAGGCCCCGGTCAACCTGGTCTACTCGCAGCGCAACCGCTCCGCCTGCACCCGTATCCCGGTGACCGGCAGCAACCCGAAGGCCAAGCGCGTCGAGTTCCGCGTGCCGGACCCGTCGTCCAACCCGTACCTGGCCTTCTCCGCCCAGATGATGGCCGGCCTGGACGGCATCAAGAACAAGATCGAGCCGCCGGCGCCGATCGACAAGGACCTGTACGACCTGCCGCCGGAGGAGTGGGGCAGCGTCAAGCAGGTGCCCGGCTCGCTGGACGCCGTGCTCAACTCCCTCGAGGCCGACCACGACTTCCTCACCGCCGGTGGCGTCTTCACCGACGACCTGATCTCCACCTGGATCGACTACAAGCGCACCAACGAGATCGACCCGGTCCGCCTGCGCCCGACGCCGCACGAGTTCGAGATGTACTACAACGTCTGACACACCGCCCTCCAGCCCGGACCCGCTGCGGCGGATCCCCGGGCCGGATCGGAACCACCGGCGAGCCATCGACCACCCCACCCGGGCGCGGTCGATGGCTCGCCGCGTTCTGGCCGCCTACTCCGGGACCGCGAGATGGCGCTGCTCTCCGGCCCGATAGCGGCGGCCACGGTCCCGCCCGATCCGGAGCGCGCCGGATCCGCGAGCCTGTGGTGGCCGGCGGATCAGGCGTGGGGTGTCGCCACGGGCCCGGATCCCGACAGCACGTATGTCGGCGGAAGCCGACATCGACGCGTCGATTGATCACCTCGAAGCCGTGCCGATCCCCGCCGAGCACGGCATCACCTGGACAGCCATCGCCTCAACGCGGCGGGACACGGCTGATGCACGTGAGCGTGCCGCCGCGTGCCTATGATCCGGGGAACGACGGCCGGCTGGAGGGATGGCGATGAGCGAGGGTTTCGGGCTGGTCGTGCGGTTCGTGCTGCGTGACGAGCAAGCCGCTCAGGGGTTCGACGAGCTGGTCGCGCGGACCGCCGCCGGGATCCGGGAGAGCGAGCCGCAGACGCTGGCGTACGTCGTGCACGGCGTTCCGGGTGAGCCGCTCGTCCGGGTCTTCTACGAGCTGTACGCGGACCGCGCCGCGTTCGAGGCGCACGAGCGGCAGCCGCACACCCGCCGTTTCCTCGCCGAGCGGGAGCGGTATCTCGCCGCGACCGAGGTGACCTTCCTCGACGTCCTGGGTGGCAAGCGCGGTCAGTGGTAGGTGCGTTTGCCGAGCAGGTGCGCGGTCTGCCAGAGGTGACTGGCGCGACGGTGGGCGGTGCTGATCGCCCGGGCCGGGTCACGGGGCAGGGCGGACGCGATCAGCAGGCTGAACGCGGCGGTGAGCGGGTGCTCACCGACCTCGACCGGCTCCGGGACCACCACGCCGAGGTACGGGCGGCGCAACGCCCGGGGTGCGATCACCGCCAGGATGCGGTGCAGGTGGGCGCGCTGGGAGACGATCGCCACCGGGCGCGGGTCGCCGAAGTGGCCCTCGTGCTCGGAGCGGATCAGGTTCGTCACGGTGTCGATGGAGCGGCGCTCCGGTCGTACGCGATCGGGGTCGATGCCGAGCGCGACCAGCTCGGACCGCATCGCGTCGGCTTCCGGCCGGCCGCGGAAGACCTCGCCGACCGCCTCCGGCGTGGTCCACGGCGGGCCCTTGCCGTCGGCCGGGGACTTGTAACCGGAGCAGACGATGCGGCCGCCGCGGGCGCCGATCCGCCGGTACAGCGAGGCGGCGACCGCCACGCGGGCCGCCGCCGCCGGGGTGAGGCCGAGGCCGGTGGCGTCCCGGCCGCGGCCGGGCACCAGCACGTGCGCGACCTGGTCCAGGGTCAGGCCGCGGGTTCCGGGCAGCACCTCGAACTCCACCCGGCCAAGTGTGCCAGCGTGCCCCGCGCCCCGGCTCGGACCGGAAACCTGCCGGGCCGGGCCGATGAGCCGCGGTGCCCGGCCGCGGGCCGGCGACCGGGCTACGCCAGGATCCGCTCCGGTTGGACGGCGGCCGGGCGCCGCGCGCCGACCGGTGTCCAGATCAGCAGGGCCAGGCTGAACCAGACATAGATGTTGCTGCCCAGCAGCTCCAGCGGCGGCCGCGGGCGGTTCTCCCAGACCCAGGTCAGGTGCGAGGTCATCAGCAGGTACGCGGCGATCGCCAGGTAGGCCGGGCGCCGGTCGGCCGCCGTCCACAGTGTCGCCAGGCAGCGGATCAGCGCCGGGATCAGCCAGACGCAGTGATGGATCCAGGTGACCGGGCTGATCAGGCAGCCCAGCACGCCGGTCAGCGCCAGGCCGCCGACCACGTCGTCCGGCGCCCGCCACAGCCGCCACGCCCAACCGGCCAGCGTGAGCAGCACACACACCGCCCACACCTTGGACTCGACCGCGTCCAGCGGCAGGCGGGCGAGCATCCCCCGCTCGGACTGGTTGGACAGGAACGACAGCGATCCGACCCGGTTGGTGTCCCACAGCGCCGAGGTCCAGAACTCCCGGGACTCGTCCGGGAACAGCGCCCCGGCCAGCACGGTCGCCCCGGTGGCCGCGCCGATCGCGGTGCCGGCCTCCCGCCAGCGCCGGGTGACCAGCAGGTACAGGATGAACACGCCCGGGGTCAGCTTGACCGCGGTGGCCAGGCCGATCCCCGCGCCGGCCCACCACCTGCCGCGGGCCACGCCGAACAGCATGTCCGCGGCCACCACGGTCAGCAACAGCATGTTGACCTGGCCGAAGCTGAACGTCTCGCGGACCGGCTCGAAGCTCATCACGACGCACAGGGCGATCCCGAAGGCGAACCACAGCGGCTGGCCGGACCGGCGCAGCAGCGGCCCGGCCAGCCACCAGACCAGCAGCCCGGCGGTGACCACGGTGCCGATCGAGGCGAGCACCACCACCATCGGGAACGGCAGGACCGCCATCGGCGACATCACCAGGCCGGCGAACGGCGGGTAGGTGAAGCCGTACGGGGTGTCCACCCGCAGCCAGTCGTAGACCATCCCGCCGTCGCGGAACCAGTACTGCACCGCCCCGTAGTAGACCTTCGAGTCGAAGAACTCGTTACGGGACTCGGCGACGAGGACCAGCCCCGCTGCCGCCAGCGCCGAGATGATCAGGGTCACGATTCGCTTCATGCAGCACTTTCCACGCTAGAAAACCGGCGAGCACGGTCATGCCGACGGCGCCCTGCGCCTTGGTGGCGAGGGCCAGGTTGTATCCGTCGGGAAGGCAGAGGGCGGCCGCCACCGCGCACGGGGCGGCCAGCCAGCGGGTGTCCGGGCGCAGGGTGGCGGCCAGGACGGCGAGCGGCCAGATCGCGTACCAGGGGTGGAACACCGGGGCCAGCAGCACGGTCGCGGCCAGCGCCAGCCCGGCGTGCAGCACCGCGTCACCGCCGCGCCAGGCGCGGCGCAGCAGCCACAGCAGCACCCCGGCCAGGGCGATCATGCCGAGCACCCGGGTCACCGCGACGGCGTGCGGCACGCCGACCAGTTCGAGGGCCATCCCGACCGCGGTCGGCGGCGCGGTCCACTGCACCGAGACGCCGCTGCCGGCCAGCCCGGTCACCCAGCCCAGGCCCAGCCCGGACCCGGCCGACACCACGGCCAGCGCGCCCACCGCCGCGGCGGCCAGCTCCAGCGCGGCCCGCCACCACGGCCGCGGGATCAGGAGGATAGCGAACGGCAGCACGACGACCGCGGTCGCCTTCACCCCGATCGCCAGCCCGAACAGCACGCCGGCCGGCCAGCCGCGCCCGGTCGCGGCCACCGCCAGGCCGCCAGCCAGCAGCGCCACCATCACCGCGTCGTTGTGCGCGCCGGAGACCAGGTGGATCAGCACCAGCGGGCAGGCCAGGACCAGCCACAGCGCGCGTTCCACCGGCACCCCGGCCCGGCGGGCCAGCGGCGGCAGGCAGGCGCCGATCGCGGCCACGCCGAGCACCGCGATCAGGCGCAGCAGGGCGACGGTCGCGGTGAGCGATCCGCCCAGTTTCGCCGCCGCCGCGGCGAGGACCAGGAACACCGGACCGTACGGCGCGGGAGCCGAGCGCCAGGTGGGCGCGACCGCGTCGGCCCACGGACACCCCAGACGATCCACCCCGCCGGCGTACGGATCCAGCCCGGCCGCCTGCTGCCAGCCCTGACATGCGTACGAGTAGACGTCGTAGCTGCCCAGCGGCAGGAACGCGAGCAGCGGCACCGCCCACAGCGCGGCGGTCGCGCAAGCCCACCGCGCCGACGGGACCACCCGCCGCCCGGCCCACCAGGCGCCGATCAGCAGCGCGGTGCCGGACAGCCACAGCAGCGGCAGCAGCAGCCCGTTCTGGCCGGCGAAGATGGTGCGCGGAGTCACAGTCGGTTCCCACGGCCGGCGGGCGCCACCCAGGAAGGCGGCGCCCGCCAACAGGGCGCTACCTGCGAGCCCCGTGCAGCGGACGAGGAGCGGACGGGGCATGGCGACGACCCTACCGTGACGCGCTGCAACGTACGGGGCACCCGGTACTGTCGGCGGGATGTGGGCTCGGCACCGGCGGGAAGGGGCCGTCGCGCTGGTGGCGGCGATCCTCGGCGGGGCGTACCTGGCGGCGCCCCGGATGGGCTCCGACCTGGCCGCCCAGGAGGGCCGGGCGGGCTTCTTCGCCGCGCACGGGTGGACCCCGATCGACCTGAGGTGGTACGCGGGGGTCGACCAGCTCGGGTACAGCCTGGTGTCGCAGCCGGTGATGGCGCTGCTCGGGGTGCGGGTCACCGGGGTGGCCGCGATGGTCGCCGGATCGGTGCTGCTGGCCGCCCTGTTCCGGCGCACCGGTGCGGTGCGGCCGTGGGCGGCGGCGCTGCTCGGCGTGGCGGGACTCGCCGGGAACGTGGTGAGCGGACGGGTGACGTACGGTCTCGGGGTCGCCTTCGGGCTCGCCGCCCTGCTCGCGCTGACCTACCTCCCCCGGCGCGCGGCGGCGGTCGCCGCCGCGCTGCTGTCCGCCCTGGCCGCCGCGACGAGTCCGGTCGCCGGCCTGTTCCTCGGCCTGGCCGGCACCGCCCTGCTCCTCACCGCCGGCCGCACCGGCATCGGGGGCCGCGCCAGCACCGACAGCGGGGCCCACACCACCCATCGCGCCGGCACCGACGACCGCCTCACCACCGGCAGCGGGGCCGGCACCACGCATCGGCGCCAGCCGGAGCAACGCCAGCCGGGGGGTGCCGTGCGGGGGCTGCTGATCGCGGTGCCGGCAGCGGTGCTGATCGGACTGAACGCGCTGCTCTTCGGCGACGGCGGGTGGATGAACATCAGCCGCGCGGACACCCTGCACGCGGTGGTGACCGGCCTGGTCGTGGCCGCGCTCGTGCCCGTGCCGCCGGTACGCGTCGGCGCCCTGCTGTCGTCCGCCGGAGTCCTGGCGGCGGCTGTGGTGCACACCCCGGTCGGGCTGAACGCCACCCGGCTGGCGGTGATGTTCGCGCTGCCGGTGCTGGCGGCGTACCTGAGGCCGCGCCTGCTCACCCGGGCGCCCGGCGGCGTCCCGGCGGCCGCGACCGTCGCGGTGCTGGCCCTGGTGGCCTGGTGGCAGCCGCCGGTGGCCTCCGGCGACCTGCGGGACATCGGCAACCCGGCCGCCGAGCCGGAGTATTTCCGGCCGCTGGCCGAGCGGCTGGCCCGCGAGACGCTGACCGGGCGGGTGGAGATCCCGCCGACCCGCGACTACTGGGAGGCGGCGCGGCTCGGTGACGTCCCGCTGGCGCGCGGCTGGCTGCGGCAGGCCGACATCGACCGCAACCCGTTGTTCTTCACCACCGTCCCGGGCGCGGCCGGCACCGGCGTGCCCCTCACCGCGGAGAGTTACCGGGCCTGGCTGGCCGAGCAGGCGGTGCAGTTCGTCGCCGT
Organism: Actinoplanes teichomyceticus ATCC 31121; assembly: GCF_003711105.1. NCBI lineage: Bacteria > Bacillati > Actinomycetota > Actinomycetes > Micromonosporales > Micromonosporaceae > Actinoplanes > Actinoplanes teichomyceticus. Next base: position 1,580,113 of record NZ_CP023865.1, on the reverse strand, counting down.
CCCGGACGTCGAGCTGTCCTGGCCGGGGCGCAGCGAGGCGCGGCTGGTCACGGCCGGGCTGCCGTACCTGAGGCTGGTCTGGTCCGGCGCGCACTGGCGGCTGTACGCCGTCGCCGACCCGCACCCGATCGTCGCCGCCCCGGCGACGCTGGTCCGGCAGACCGCCGCGGCGATCACCCTGGACACCCCGGCGGCCGGTGACGTGCGGCTGAGGGTCCGCTGGTACCGCTGGCTGACCGCCTCCGGCGGCGCGCGTGTCGTCCGCGACGGCGACTGGACGATCCTCCGGGCCCCACGGCCGGGCCGTTACACGCTGTCGAGCTAGGCCGGTCTCGTCAGCCGGCCCCGGCTGCGGCGCTGCGGGCAGGGTCCGGGAGAAGCCCACACCCGGCAGCCGGGAGCACCCGGCGCCCGGCCGGTTCGCCGAACCGGGCTAGGCCTTGCGCCCGGCCCGCTCGGCGCGCTTGCGCTCGCGCTGCTCGCGGGTGAACTGCTTACGCCGCTCCAGGTCGCGTTTCCACTGCTCGCGGGCGTACTCGTCGCAGCCCTGCACGGCTCCCCTGGTCTGCGCCGGCCCGATCATCGAGCGGAACCACATGTCGTCGAAGGTCTCGTGGAACCAGCGTGAGAACCGACCCTGACTCTCCGACACGACGCTCTCCTCCGTTCGACGGGCTGATCAGCCTATCGGTGCACCATGCCTATTTGTACACCAACAGTTGGTGCCCCAACTATTGGTAGAGTAACCCGGGACTTGAGGAGAACCGCAAGTGAGTGATGATCCGCTGGCGCTGGAGCGGCAGGTCTGCTTCGCCCTGTCCGTCGCCGCCCGCAGCGTGGTGGCGATCTACCGTCCACTGCTCGAGCCGATGGGCCTGACCCACCCGCAGTACCTCGTGATGCTCGCTCTCTGGGGCGACTCGCCGCTGTCCGTGCGCCGGCTCAGTGAGCTGCTGCAGCTCGACCCGGGCACGCTGTCGCCGCTGCTCAAGCGGCTGGAGGCGATCGGCTACCTGCGCCGCGAGCGGGACCCGGCCGACGAGCGCAGCCTGGCGATCACCCTGACCGACGCCGGCCGGGCGCTGCGCGCCGAGGCGGAGAAGATCCCGCCGGCCGTGGTCGCCCGGCTCGGCATGCCGATCGAGGACCTGCAGGGTCTGCACAGCTCACTGACCCGGGTGATCGCCGCCGCCGGCTGAACAGGCAGCCGGCGGGGGCGGAGAACCACCGCGGCGGCGCGCGAAGCCGGCCGGTGGAGTCGCCGCCGCAGCGCCGGGTGGCAGCCGCCGCGGCCGGCCGGAACAGCCGCGCTACCCCTCCATCACCCGCTGCATGGCCGCCCGCGACCGGCGGGTGATCCGCAGGTACCGGTCCACGAACTCGCCCGGGTCACCGCCGCCGAGCAGCAGCACCGTGCCGGCCAGCTCCACGCCGTGCTGCGGCAGCTGATCGGTGGGCCGGCCGCGGACCAGGGTGAGCGCGTTGCGCACCTGCGCCGCCAGGGTCCAGCCGGCCGCCATCGCCTCCGCGTCGGCCGGCTCGATCAGGCCGCCCTCGCGCTCCGCGGTCAGCGCCTCCAGGGTGCGGGTACGGCGCAGGTCGGGCAGCTCGTGCGCGTGCCGCAACTGCAGCAGCTGCACCGCCCACTCGACGTCGGCCAGACCGCCGCGGCCCAGCTTGGTGTGCGTGTTCGGGTCCGCGCCGCGGGGCAGCCGCTCGGTCTCCACCCGGGCCTTGATCCGCCGGATCTCCACCACCTGCTCGCGGGTCAGCCCGCCCGCCGGGTAGCGCTTCGCGTCGGCCAGCGCCTCGAAGTCGCGGCCCAGCGCCTCGTCGCCGCAGACGAAGCGGGCCCGCAGCAGCGCCTGCGCCTCCCACACCCTCGACCAGCGGTCGTAGTACTGCTGGTAGGCCTGCAGGCTGCGGACCAGCGGGCCCTGCCGGCCCTCCGGGCGCAGGTCGGCGTCGATGCCCAGCGCCGGGTCCGGCGCGGGCGCGTTGAGCAGCCGGCGCATCTCCTCGGCGATCGCGCGCGCGGCCGCGCTGGCCTCGCTCTCCGGGCAGCCGGGCGGCGGCTCGTGGACGAAGAGCACGTCGGCGTCGGAGGGGTAGCTCATCTCGTACCCGCCGAGCCGGCCCATCCCGATGATCGCGAAGCGCAGCCCGGCCGGCCCGGGCCGGGCCTGCCGGGCGACCCGCAGCGCGGCGTTCAGGGTGGCGTCGGTGACGTCGGAGAGCGCCGCCCCGAGCACGTGCACGTCGACCGGCTGGGCCGGGGCCAGCTCGCCGCCGTGGCTCAGGATGTCCGCGCAGGCCAGCCGGAACAGCTCCCGCCGGCGCAGTGCCCGGACCGCGGCGATGGCCTTGCCCGGATCGTCGGCGTGCCGCTCGGCGGCCGCGGCGAACCCGTCCAGCAGGCTGTCCCGGGAGCGCGGCTGCAACTCCGCGTCGTCGGCCAGCAGCCGCAGCGCCTCCGGGTCACGGGTGAGCAGGTCGGTGGCGTACCGGGAGAGGCTGATCACCCGGGCCAGCCGGCGGGCCACCGGGCCGCCGTCGCGCAGCAGGCGCAGGTACCACGGGGTGCTGCCCAGCTTGTCCGACACCTGCCGGTAGTTGAGCAGGCCACGGTCCGGTTCCGGGGCGTCGGCGAACTCCTGCAGCAGCATCGGCAACAGGGTGCGCTGGATCGCCGAGGTACGGGTCACCCCGCCGGTCAGCGCCTCCAGGTGACGCAGCGCGCCGGCCGGGTCGGCGAAGCCGAGGATCTCCAGCCGTTTGCGGGCCGACGCCGGGGTCATCCGCAGCGCCTCGGCCGGGACCCGGGCCACCGCCTCCAGCAGCGGCCGGTAGAGCAGCTTGACGTGCAGGCGGCGGACGTTCGCGGCGTGCCCGACCCAGTCCGAGCGGAACGCCTCGACGGCGTCCTGGCCGGGCGCCGCGGTGTAGCCGAGAGCGGCGGCCAGCCAGCGCAGGCCGGCCGGGTCGTCCGGGACGGTGTGCGTACGCCGCAGGTGCTGCAGTTGCAGCCGGTGCTCGACCGTGCGCAGGAACCGGTACCCGCGCAGCAGCGTCTCGCCGTCCTGCCGGCCGACATACCCGCCGGTGACCAGCGCGCGCAGCGCCGGGAGGGTGCCCGGCAGCCGCAGCGTCTCGTCCACCCGGCCGTGCACCAGTTGCAGCAGCTGCACCGCGAACTCGATGTCGCGAAGCCCGCCCGGCCCGCGCTTGATCTCCCGGTCCAACTCGCGGGCCGGTACGTTCTCGATGATCTTGTGGCGCATGGCGCGCACGTCGCTGACCGCCTCCGGCCGCTCCGCGGCGTGCCAGACCAGCGGCGCCAGATCGGCCAGCCACTCGCGGGCCAGCGCCAGGTCACCGGCCGCCGGGCGGGCCTTGAGCAGCGCCTGGAACTCCCAGGTGCGCGCCCACCGGCGGTAGTACGCCTGGTGGCTGGCGAGGGTACGCACCAGCGGACCACGACTGCCCTCCGGGCGCAGCGCGGCGTCCACCGGCCACGCCACCTGGCCGCAGATCTCCATCAGCCGGGCCGCGACCGTGGTGGCGGGCTGCAGATCGTCGTCCCCGGCGGCCACGAAGATCACATCGACGTCGGAGAGGTAGTTCAGCTCGTTGCCACCGCACTTGCCCATCGCCACCACCGCCAGGCGCGGCTCCGGCGTGCCGGCCGGCAGTTCGGCCACCGCTATCGCGTACGCCGCGGCGAGCGTCTCGTCGGCGAGCGTGGACAGCGCCACCATCGTCGGCTCCAGGCCACGCCCACCGGTCAGATCCGCGGCCGCGATCCGCAGCAGCGCCAGCCGGTACGCCCGGCGCAGCGCCGGCACCGTGGGCGCGTCCAGCTCCAGGTGGCCCTCCGGGTCCGGGGGCAGCCCGTTCTTGGTGGTGGCCAGGGTGCGCCACTCCTGCTCGTTGGCGACCAGGTGATCGCCGAGCGTGGAGGAGGCGCCGAGCACCGCGACCAGCCGGCGGCGCAGGCCGTGGTCCCGGTACAGCTCGTCGATCAGCTCCCGGGTGGCCGCGTTGGCGATGATCTCGCCGGTCGGGCCGGTCGGGCGGGCGCCGTTGGCCCGCTCGGCGGCCCGGGAGACCGAGTCGACCAGCCGGTGGAACTGGCGCAGCGCCAGGTTCGGGTCGGCGGCCCGGGACAGCGCCTGGATCAGCTCGGCGGCATCCGGGCTGACCGGGCCGTGCCCGGCTTCCCAGAGCCGCAGGCCGGTCCCGCCGAGCAGGTCGGCCGCGTTGGCGCCGTCGTCGGCGAAACCGTACCGGGCCAGCCGGGTGGGCCTGCTCATCTCAGTGCCCCAGCAGCGGCAGGGTCCTGGGCGCGTCGGCGTCCGGCAGGGTGCCCAGCGCCAGCGCGGCGAACCGGGCGGCGAACGGCTGCCAGACCTCCTCCACATCCGGCAGGACCTCGGCGACGGCCAGCACCACCGCCTCCGGGTCGTAGCCGAGCTCGGCCAGGTCGGCCGCCCCGGTCCGGGTCCAGTCGGCCATCATCTCGGCGTCGCACTCGATGTGGAACTGCAGCCCCCAGGCCCGGTCGCCGATCCGGAACGCCTGGTGCGGGTACCGGCTGGAGGCGGCCAGCAGGGTCGCGTTCAGCGGCAGCTCGGTGATCTCGTCACGGTGCCACTGGATCACGTCGGGCAGCAGCGGCACCCATCGGAACAGCGGGTCGGTCTCCGCCGCGTCGCGCTTGCCGACCAACCCGGGGCCGATCTCCGGACCGGACGGGCTGCGCTCCACCAGTCCGCCGTGCGCGGTGGCCAGCAGCTGGCCGCCCAGACAGACCCCGAGGGTGGGCACCCGGTGCCGGACCGCCTTGCGCAGCAGCGCCTCGCACGCCGGGAACCACGGCGCGCCGGGGGCGCCGGCCGCGTCCGGGTACGCGCTCTGGTCGCCACCGAGCACGATCAGCGCCACGTGGCCGTCCAGCGTCTCCGGCAGCGCATCGCCCGAGTACGGCCGGAGGACGGTCAGCTCCAGCCCGGCCTCGGTGAGCCACTCCCCGAGTCGCCGGAGATCGTCGGTCGGATCGTTCTCGATGACAAGCGCTGTGCTCACGTGTCGAGGCTAACCGGTGACCGGCTGACAAACACCGACAGGACGTTGTCGGAACGCCGCGGAAGAGTCCCTCCTGCACACACCCTTGTCGACAGGAGAACACGATGAGCAACGGAATCGGCTGGATCGAGGTCGCCGCGGACCGGCCGGCGGAGGCCGAGGAGTTCTACGGCGCGCTGTTCGGCTGGACCTTCGCGGACGACGACGACTCGGTGGGGCCGGACGGCCGGCCGTACCGGATCGTGACCGGGCCGGACGGCGGCGCCCCGCTGGGCGGCTTCTACGGCACCGGGGGCCGGGCGCCGCAGCAGGCGATCTTCCTGGTCGTGGTCGCCGACGTGGCGGCGGCCTGCCGGCAGGCCGCCGCGCGGGGCGGGAAGGTCCTGGTGGGGCCGCAGCGGGAGCCGAGCGGGCTGGTCTTCGCCCGGCTCGCCGACCCGGCCGGCAACCTGTTCGGCGTCTTCACCCCGCCGGCGCGCCCCTGAGCCGGGCCCGGGGACCGGCGCGCCGCCGTCCGCCTCACCCGCGCGGCGGCACGCGGCGGCGCGCCACGGAACCCGGCGCGGGGAGACCGGCGCGCCGCCGTCCGCCTCGGCACGCCCGGGCGGCGGCGCACCGCGCCGGCCGGGCAGCCCACGCCGCCGTCCGCCTCGGCACGCCCGCGCGGCGGCAGCCGGCGGCGCGCCGCCGGCTCACCCGGCGGTCCGGGCGAACAGGCTCAGGGCCTCCCGCCCGGCCGCCGGGATGTCCAGCTCGGCCTCGGGGAACGTGCGCGGCGGGGCCGCCTGGCGGGTCGGGACGACCGTGCTGATCCGGTCGATCCGGAAGATCCGCACCGAGGCGCGCAGCCGGCACCAGGCGATCAGATACCACTGCTCGCGGACCCCGACGTAGCCGAGCGGCTCGACGTCCCGGGTGGTCGTCGCGCCGGACCGGTCGGCATATCCGATCCGCAGCACCCGGCCCACCGGCAGCGCGCCGACCACCGGCGGCATCGTGGCCGGCGCGGACGCGCCGACCAGGTGGATCCGCTCGGCCAGGGCCTGCGCGGCGGCCGCGTCGTCGGCCCGCATGGCGGCCACCAGTTTGCGCAGGCCGCTGGCCGCCGCCTGCCGGAACGGCGTCCCGTCTAGCCGGCGCAGGGCCAGCGCCATCGCCACCGCCTCCTGCGGCGTCAGGTTCACCGGGGGCAGGGTGTGCGCGCGGTCCAGGCAGTACCCACCGGTCCGGCCGGGCTCGGCGTAGACCGGGGTGCCGGACTGCTGCAGGGCGGCGATGTCCCGCTCCACCGTGCGCACGCTCACCTCGAAGCGCTCGGCCAGCCAGCGGGCGCTGCGGGGCCGGGGCGCGACCGCCCGCAGCTCTTCGACGAGGGCGTACAGCCGGTCGGTGCGGTTCACGTCACGGACGTTAGACCTCGGGTACGACATGTCCGCGCCGAAGCGCCGCCCCGGGGTCGCGGACCCCGGCCGGCGGTCCGTGCGGAGCCCCGGTCGCGCCGTCAGGCGATGCAGGCGCAGACGATGAGGGCGGCCCCGAAGTGCGACGCGGCGCTGACCAGCGCGCCGCCGTGGAAGTCGTCGGTGCAGATGACCTCGCCGAGCTTGCCCGGGGTCATCCAGTCCAGCACCAGGAAGGCCAGACCCATGATCGCGATGCCGAGCAGGCCGAAGAGCAGGGTCGACGCCACACCCTGGCCGAACGAGTCGTAGGTCGTCCAGATCGCGGTGAACACGATCGCCGCGATGCCGATCTGGTTGGCGGCCAGCAGCAGCGACGCGTTCGGGTTGCGCTGCGTCCAGATCAGGTCGCGCAGGCGGCCCGGCGTGAGCAGGTCGATCAACACGTAGCCCACGGCCATCAGGCCGATCCCGATCCCACCGAAGACGATGCTCCGGCCGGCGCCCTCCAGCAGATCCTGCAGCACGGCCTCTCCCCTTGTCGCGTGACGTCAGAGGGCACCGTACCGCGCTGCGACAATGCGCCGTGACCCGGCAGGAACCGGCGGCGGTCCGGGACCGCCGCCGGCCCGCGATTCAGAGCGCCCCGAGGTACCGCTGCCGCTCGTACGGCGTCACCTCGCGCCGGAACTGCTCCCACTCCGCCCGCTTGTTGCGCAGGAAGAAGTCGAACACGTGCTCGCCGAGCACCTCGGCGACCAGCTCCGAGCCGGCCATCACGTCGATCGCCTCGGACAGGTTCTCCGGCAGCGCCTCGTAACCGGCGGCCTTGCGCTCGGCCGGCGACAGCGACCAGACGTCGTCCTCGGCGCCCGGGGGAAGCTCGTAGCCCTCCTCGATGCCCTTCAGGCCGGCGCCGAGCATGACCGCGAACGCCAGGTACGGGTTCGCCGCCGAGTCGATCGAGCGCACCTCGACCCGGGCCGAGTTCGGCTTGCCGAACGCCGGCACCCGCACCAGCGCGGACCGGTTCAGGTGCCCCCAGCTGACGAACGCCGGCGACTCGGTGATCCGGTCCGGCAGCTGCAGCGGGAAGAGCCGCTTGTACGAGTTCACCCACTGGTTGGTGACCGCGGTGTACTCCCGGGCGTGCACCAGCAGGCCGGCGATGAACGCGCGCGCCGTCTTGGACAGCTTCTGCGGGTCCTCGCTGTCGTAGAACGCGTTGCGCTCGCCCTCGAACAGCGACAGGTGGGTGTGCATCCCGGAGCCCGGCTGGTCGGTGTACGGCTTCGGCATGAAGGTGGCCTTCACCCCCTGCGAGAGCGCCACCTCCTTGACCACGTGCCGGAACGTCATGATGTTGTCGGCCGTGGTGAGCGCGTCCGCGTACCGCAGGTCGATCTCCTGCTGGCCCGGGGCGACCTCGTGGTGGCTGAACTCGACCGAGATGCCGATCCGCTCCAGGGCCAGCACGGCCTGCCGCCGGAAGTCACGGGCCACCGCGTGGGTGGTGTGGTCGAAGTAGCCGCCGGTGTCCACCGGGATCGGCACCGAGCCGTCGTTCGCCCCCTCCTGGACCAGGAAGAACTCCACCTCGGGGTGGGTGTAGAAGGTGAAGCCCTTCTCGGCGGCCTTGGCCAGCGCCCGGCGCAGCACGTGGCGCGGGTCGGCCCAGGCGGCGCTGCCGTCGGGCAGCAGGATGTCGCAGAACATCCGGGCGCTCTCGCCGCTGCCGCCGCCCTCGAACGGGAAGACCTGGAAGGTGGTCGGATCCGGCATGGCGACCATGTCGGACTCGTAGACCCGGGCGAAGCCCTCGATCGCCGAGCCGTCGATGCCGATGCCCTCCTCGAACGCCGACTCGAGCTCGGCCGGGGCCACCGACACGCTCTTCAGCGTGCCCAGCACGTCGGTGAACCAGAGCCGGACGAAACGGATGTCGCGCTCCTCGAGCGTCCGGAGCACGAACTCCTGCTGTCGGTCCACTGCCACCCCTCGTCCCGGTGTCGATCCAACACGTCCGAGCGTACGCTGACCTTGACCTGTGACGTCGGCCCGGGTCCGGAACCGGAGCCACCGCGTTGGGGAAGAATACGAGCCATGCCCACGCTGCGCATCGCCCTCGCTCAGGTGAACTCGACGGTCGGCGACATTCCCGGCAACGCGGCTGCTGTCCGCCGCTGGTCGCGGGCCGCCGCGGACGCCGGGGCACACCTGGTGGCCTTCCCCGAGATGATGCTGACCGGGTATCCGATCGAGGATCTGGTCTTCCGCAACTCCTTCGTCGACGCCTCGCAACGCGCGCTGCGCGACCTCGCCGCCGCCCTGGCCGCCGACGGCCTGGGCGAACTGGCCGTCGTGGTGGGCTACGTCGACGCCGACGGCCCGGCCGCGATCAGCTTCGACGCCGCGCCCGGGACCGGCCGGCGCGACGCGTCCGCGCTGCTGTACCGGGGCGAGGTGGCCGCCACCTACTTCAAGCACCACCTGCCCAACTACGGCGTCTTCGACGAGGACCGGTACTTCGAGCCCGGCTCCGCGCTGACCGTGGTCCGGTTCGGCGGCGTGGACGTCGCGCTCACCGTCTGCGAGGACATCTGGCAGGCCGGGGGGCCGTTCACCGCGGCGCGGCGGGCCGGCGTGGGGTTGGTGGTCAACATCAACGCCTCGCCGTACGAGCTGAACAAGGACGACGTGCGCCTGCCCCTGGTGCAGCGGCGGGCCGCCGAGGCCGGGGCCACGGTCGCCTACGTCAACCTGATCGGCGGGCAGGACGAGCTGGTCTTCGACGGCGACTCGATGATCGTCGGGCCGGACGGGGAGCTGCTGGCGCGGGCCGGGCAGTTCACCGAGGAGCTGCTCGTACACGATCTGGACCTGCCCGCCGCGGACGCCGCGCCGAACCCGCAGGGCTCGACCGACGCGGCGAAGCCGCAGGTCGAGCAGCACATCCCGGACGACATGCCGATCAACCCGGTGCTCCTCGACAGCGAGCTGGCGGAGAACCCGGACCGTCGTGCCGGCGGCGTCGCCGACCGGATCGCCGACGCGGCCGAGGTCTGGCAGGCCCTGGTCCTGGGTCTGCGCGACTACGTGAACAAGAACGGCTTCCGCTCGGTCGTGCTCGGTCTCTCCGGCGGCATCGACTCGGCCGTGGTCGCCGCCATCGCGGTCGACGCGCTCGGCGCGGACCGGGTCACCGGCGTCTCGCTGCCCAGCGGCTACTCCTCCGAGCACTCCAAGGACGACGCCGCCGACCTGGCCAAGCGCACCGGCCTGAACTACCGGGTGGAGCCGATCCAGCCGATGGTCGACGCGTTCCTGGCCAACCTGTCGCTCTCCGGCCTGGCGGTGGAGAACCTGCAGGCCCGGGTGCGCGGCGTGATCCTGATGGCGCTCTCCAACCAGGACGGGCACCTGGTGCTCACCACCGGCAACAAGAGCGAGCTCGCGGTCGGCTACTCCACTCTCTACGGCGACTCGGTGGGCGGCTTCAACCCGCTCAAGGACGTGCCGAAGACAATGGTCTGGCAGCTCGCCCGTTGGCGCAACACCCAGGGCGCGCCGCCCATCCCGGAGAACTCGATCACCAAGGCGCCCAGCGCGGAGCTGCGCCCGGGCCAGAAGGACTCCGACTCGCTGCCCGACTACGAGGTGCTCGACCCGATCATCCGGGGGTATGTGGACCACGACCTCGGCCGGGCCGAGCTGATCGCGGCCGGCAACGATCCGGAGCTGGTCGACCGGGTGCTGCGGATGGTCGACCTGGCCGAGTACAAGCGCCGCCAGTCCGCGCCGGGCACGAAGATCTCCGGCAAGGCGTTCGGCCGGGACCGCCGCCTGCCGATCACCAACCGGTTCCGCGAGGGTGGCGCGACCGGCGGGCAGGTGTGACAACCTCCACTGAAGGCTGACCGCGGCGCGGTCCCCGGTGCGACGATGTGCGCACCCGGGGACCGCATCCGCGCGGCCTCGAGGGAGGAGTCAGGAAGATGTCGGAAATCCCGACCTTGTACGGCGGGCCCGCCACCCGCCGGGTCCGCACCCGCGACCTGCTCAACGCCAAGGCCCGCGGCGACCGGTGGCCGATGCTCACCTCCTACGACCAGTACACCGCGTCGATCTTCGACCGGTCGGGCGTGCCGGTCCTGCTGGTCGGCGACTCGGCCGCCAACAACGTCTTCGGCTACGAGACCACCGTCCCGGTCACCGCCGAGGAGCTGCTGCCGCTGGTCCGCGCCGTGGTGCGGGCCACCAGGACCGCGCTGATCGTCGGCGACCTGCCGTTCGGCAGCTACGAGGAAGGCCCGGCCCAGGCGCTGCGCACCGCCGTCCGCTTCATGAAGGAGGGCGGCTGCCACGCGGTGAAACTGGAGGGCGGCCGCCGGATGGCCCCGCAGATCGAGGCGATCACCGGCGCCGGCATCCCGGTGATGGCGCACATCGGGTTCACCCCGCAGCGCGAGCACGCCATCGGCGGGTACCGCGTGCAGGGCCGGGAGAACGAGGGCGCCGAGGTGATCGCGGACGCCCGCGCGGTCGCCGACGCCGGCGCCTTCGCCGTCGTCCTGGAGATGGTGCCCGGCGACGTGGCCCAGCAGATCACCAAGGAGCTGCCGATCCCCACGGTCGGCATCGGCGCCGGACCGGACACCGACGCGCAGGTGCTGGTCTGGCAGGACATGGCCGGCCTGCGGACCGGCAAGGCGCCGCGCTTCGTCAAGCGCTACGCCGACCTGGCCGGCGCGCTCACCGAGGCCACCCGGCAGTTCGCCCAGGAGGTGCGCAGCGGCGAGTTCCCCGCCGCCGAGCACACCTTCTGAAAAAACCTTCCCCGGTACGCCCCACGGATGCCCGTCCGTAGGCCTACCGGCCACGCCCCGTGACGGTCCCGCGCGGCGCGCCGCCCACTCCCCAACGGTGGCGCGCCGCCCATCCCCGGATCGGTCGCTCCGGTCCACACGCTGCCCGCTCCTAGGCGCGTTCGAAGCGGACCGTCCGGGTCGCCGGGTCGGCCGCGGTCAGGCGCACCCGGATCCGCTCGCCCAGCGGCAGGTCGCCCACGCAGCGGGCCCGTACCGCCGGATCGTCGAGCGCGACCGTGCCGCCGGCCGGCCGCTTCCCGGACGCCTCCTGGCGGTCCAGCACGGCCGCGTCGAAACACTCCCCCACCCGGCCGTGCAGCAGCACCGCCTCGGCCAGGTCGATCGCGCCCCGGTCGGCCGCTCCGGCGATCCGGTCGGTCGCGGTCATCTGCCTCGGCAGCTGCGGCAGGGCGTCGAGCACCCAGCGCGGGACCGGACGGTTCTCGTGCAGCGCCAGGCAGATCTCCGTGGCGTACCGGTCGGCGAGCCGTCGCAGCGGGGCGGTGACGTGCGCGTAGGCCGCGCCCACCCCGCCATGTCCGGCATCGCGCGGCGCCGGGCCGGCGGCGCCGCCGAAAGCGGTGTACGCCGCGCCGCGCAACAGCTCCGCCGCCTGATCCAGGAACGCCGCGCCGCGTGGGGTGCCGGGATCCACCGAGGCCACCACCGCGCCCACGCTCGCCCCGTCCGGCCAGCTCACGCCGAGCGACCCGGCCGCCACCCGCAGGCCCTCGACCGCCTCCGGCGCCGGCCCCGGCATGGTACGCAGCAGCCCGGTCCCGCCGTCCAGCATGATCCGCGCCGCGGCCATCCCGGTCAGCAGCGAGATCTGCGCGTTGTGCTCCTCCACCGGCAGCGGCGCGCGCAGCACCAGCCGCCATCCGTTCCCGTCGCGCTCCACCTCCTGCGCCGGCAGCGGCAGGTTCACCGCGCCGCGCTCGGCTGCCCGCCCGGACAGCAACGCCCCGATCTCGGCGAGCAGCGCCACCGGCTCCGACGGGTTCCCGCCGTCCAGCTCCCGCTGCACGCTCGGATAGTCCAGCTTGGCACGGCTGCGGATACGGGCCCGCTCCAGGCTCACCGCGGTCGTCGTCCCGTCCGCGGCCAGGTCCAGGGTCCACACCACAGCCGCCCGGTCCACGTCCGGGAACAGGCTGACCGCGCCCTCGCTGAGCACCGGCGGGTGCAGCGGGATCCGGCCGTCCGGCAGGTAGATCGTCTGCCCACGCACCCAGCTCTCCGCCTCGACGGCGCCGCCCGGCCGGACGAACGACGCCACGTCGGCGATCGCGTACCGGACCCGGTAGCCGCCACCGTCGCGCCGGCTCAGATGCATGGCCTGATCGAGGTCCTGCGACCCGGCCGGATCAATGGTCACGAACGGCACGTCGGTCCGGTCGGCGCCCGCCGGCAGTTGCCCGGCCACGCTCTCCGCCTCGGCGGTCACCTCAGCCGGGAAGTCCCCCGGCAGCCTCAGCTCCCGGCGCAGCACCGAGAAGTCGATCTGCGGCGCCCAAATCCTTGTGATCGGCACCGCCCATTCCTACCAGCTCAGCCGGAACGGGTTAACCCACCGGCGGCGCCGGGTTCCCGCACCGGGCGGCACGGGAACCCGGCGGCGCGGCGCGGTCAGCGCGCGCGCCGGGCGGCGCCCGATGGCGTACGCACGGCGGCGCTGCGGGACACCGACGTCGCCTTGGCGGCGTTCCGGGAACTCCGGGCGCCCCCGCCGGCAGCCCCGTCGTTCGTGCCGGAGGCGCGCGTGACCTTCGTGGCCTTGGCCGCGTTCGCGGTGGCCCGGCCGGTGCCGGCGGCCACCGACCTGTTGGCCGCCTTCTTCGCCGGAGCCCTTCCACCCTGGCTCTCGTTCGCCGGCTCGCCCACCACGGATCCGGTCGACTCGATCTCCGGCGCGGCCGTCGCTTCGCCGGCCGCCGCCTTCCGCGCGGCCACCTTCCCCGCCACCGCCCTGGCCCGAGTGGCCTTCCCGGCCGCCGGCGCCGCCCTGGTACCGGTCGCGGCGCCGGCTCCCTCCGCCGGGTTGGCGGCGGTCCCCTCGACAGCGGTCCCCTCGGCGGCGGCCGGCTTCGCGGTGCCTGTCCGGGCAGCCCTCGCCCCGGTCGCCTTGGTGGCGCCGGCCCTGGCCGTGCTGGATCTCCCGGCGGTGACCGCCGGCGTCGCTCCGGCTTTCGAAGCCGCCTTCGTCGCGGGGGCCTTGGCCGCACCGGATTTCGCGGCGGTCGCCGTGGCCCCGGCCGCCTTCACCGCAGCCCGCGCGGCGCCGGCCGGCACCTTGGCGGCCGCCGCCTTCGTCCCTCCAGCCTTCGTCCCTCCAGCCTTCGTTGCTGCGGCCTTGGTGGCCCCGGCCTTCGCCGCCGCGGCCTTGGTCGCCCCGGCCTTCGTCGCCGCGGCCTTCGTCGCCGCGGCCTTGGTCGCTGTCGCCTTGGTCGCTGGAGCCTTCGTCCCTGCGGCCTTGGTCGCGACGGCTTTCGTCGTCCCCGCCTTCGTCGCCGCGGCTCTCGCCGCCCCGGTCTTGGTCGTTGCGGTCCGGGAGGCGGTCGCCTTGGCGGCGGTCTTGGTCCCGGTCGCCTTACCCGCCGCAACCTTCGCCGCGGTCGCCTTGGCCCCCGTCGCCGTGGAAGTGCCGGCTCCGGCCCGGGCGGTCTTCACCGCAGCGGCACCCCCGGCCGTCTTGGCCACGCCCCGCTTGGCAGCAACCCCACCAGCAGTGGCGGTCTTGGCCGCGGCTCTCTTGGCGGCCGTCGCCTTGGTGACAGCGCTCTTGGCGGCCGTCGCCTTCGCCGCGGTCGCCTTACCCGCCGCAGCCTTACCCGCAGTCGCCCTCCCCGCCGCAGCCTTCGCCCCGGTCGCCTTACCCGCCGCAACCTTCGCCGCGGTCGACTTGGTCCCTGTCGCCTTAGCGCCAGTCGCCTTCGCCCCTGTCGTCTTGGCCGCCGTCGCCTTAGCGCCGGCCGCCTTCGCCCCCGTCGCCTTGGTCGCCGTCGCCTTGCCCCCGGTCGCCTTGGGCACGGCCGCCTTCGCGGCGCCCGCAGCTTTACCACCCGCCGCGCGGGTTCCGGCAACCTTGGCGGCCTTGGCTACGGCCGTTCTGCCCGCAACCGCCCTGCCCTGCGCCTTCGCCGCCGCACCGGCCACCTTGCCGGCCGTCGCCTTCGCCGCCGCCTTGGCGGCTGTGGCCTTGGCAGCCGTAGCTTTGGTCGCCTTCGCCCTGGCAGCCGTGGCTGCAGGAGACGCGGCCTCGGGAGTCGCCGCCTTCGCGCCGGCCGCCCTGGCACCGGTCGCTCTGCCCGCGACCTTGCCGCCGGCCGCCGCCTTCCCGGCCGTCGTCACCGGAGCAGCCTTGGCCGCCCCGGCCACCCGCCCTCCGGTCTTCTTCGCAACCGCCCTGCCCCGAGCCGCCGTCGCAGCCTCTTGCTCGGCCCGCGCGGCAGCCGCCGCGGCCGCCTTCGCCGCAGTCGCCTTGCCGCCCACCGCCTTGACCGGCGCGGCCTTCTTCGCAACGCCCGCCTTCGTCCCGACCGCCTTGACCGGCGCGGCCTTCTTCGCAACGCCCGCCTTCGTCCCGACCGCCTTGACCGGCGCGGCAGCCCGCCCCGTAGTCGCCTTGGTGCCGACCGCCTTGACCGGCGCGGCCTGGCCGCCCCTGCCGCCGGTGGCCCGACCGGCCGCCGCCCCGCGTTCCGGCCGCGCCGCGGCACGCCCGGGAGCCGCCGCGGACTTCCCCGGCGCCTTCCTGGCCGGAGCCGTCTCGGCGCCCTCCGCGGCCGCCGGCGTCTGCGCGGGCCGGGCCTTCTTCGGCACGGCCTTGGCCCGACCGCGCCGGTCCACCGTCTCGGCCGGCGGCTGCGTCTCCGCCACCGCTTCGGCGTCGAACCCGGCTGGATGCTCCTCGGCCGCCGCAGGCTCCGGCTCGCTGCCCGCCTCCCGGCCGGCGGCGGCCCGCGCCGCGGCTCGAGCCGCCGCCCGCTGGGCGGCCGCTTCGCGCCGGGTCATCCGCGACGGTGCCGGTTCGGCACTGGCTGCCGCCTCCTCCGCGGCCCCCGGTTCCACCGACGAACCGCCCAGGTCATCCACCGCTCGCGCCCGGGCGGAGACCTCGGCCGGGGCAACCGGGGTCGCGGCCGGACCGCCCGCCGGAACCGCGGCGATGCCCCGGCCCGCCCCGCGTCCGCCCGGCATCGAGCCCTGGCCCACCGCGACCTGGGCGGCCGGCGGCTCCGGCTGCTCGGGTCCGACCTGCCCGACCGCGGCGGCCCCGGCCTGCGCGGCCCGGGTTGCGGCCAATTCGGCCTGCGCCGCCCGTACCGCCGCCTCGGACCGCTCGTCCGGCGCCTCCGGTTGGCGGCCGGCGGCCGCCGTGGCACGCTTGCGCACCGGCGTGCTCCGGACGATCCCGTCGTCCTCGACCACCGTCTCGCCCTCCTCGGGCGACAGGAACAGTTCTCCGCGTTCCCGGGCGCTCCGCGCGAACTCCTCCATCCGCGCGGTGACCACGTCCGCGGTCGGCGCGGCGGTCTCCGATTCCGGGGCGCCGAGCGCCTCCAGATCGGGCCGGTCCGCACCCCACTGGTCGGATTCCCGCTCGGGACCCGCGGCTTCCCGCGGCGGCGCGAACCACCCGCCCAGGAATGGCCGATCGGTCAGCTCGCTGGGCGAGATCTCGGATGCTCCGGGCCCGCCGCTTACGGCCCCCGACGACACGGGTTCCGGGTCGGTCCGGCCGGGGTCCCTGTCGTCGGCCTCCGCCGACACCGTCACCCGCGTCTTGTTCGGAACGTCGCTGTTCGCGGCAGCGACCCGCCGCGCCTTCCGGTTCACGGCGGCGCCCGGGTCCGCTTCCCCGCGCTGCGGCAGAGCCCCCTTGCGTACGGCCTCAGCCCGCCCCACCGGCACCGTGACCCGCCCGGCGGGAGCCCGCCCGGAACCGCCCGGCCGACCCGCGCCACTCCCAGCCCGGGCGCGCGACTCGCCCGCCGCGGCCGCACCGGTCGCCTTGACGGCGGACGACTTCGACTTCGTCCCCTTCGTTGCCGTCCCCTTAGCTGCGCCCACTTCTACCGCCGCCCGCTTCAGCAACCCCGATGTCACGCCGGCCGCTGCCGACTCCACAGGCTTCCGCGCGACCGGTTTCCCTGCCGCCTTCGGCCCCGCTGACTTCCCCGCGACCGATTTCCCTGCCACCTTCGGCCCCGCTGACTTCCCCGCGACCGATTTCCCTGCCACCCTCGGCCCCGCTGACTTCCCCGCGACCGATTTCCCTGCCACCCTCGGCCCCGCTGACTTCCCCGCGACCGGTTTCCCTGCCGTTTTCGGCTCCGCGGATTTCGCCGCGGCCGACTTCCTCGCCGCTGCGGCCTGCGCCGCCTTGCCGGCGCCAACCGGCTTTCCCCCGGCCGCTTTCCCGGTGACCCGGGCCGTCACACCCGCCGGAGCCGTGGACTTGGCCGCCACCACGGCTCCACTGCGCACCTTGGCGGCACGTCCGGTCGCTGCCGGGATCGGCGCGCCCGCCCGCTCACGAGCCTTCGCCCGCCCGGTCGCCTCCTCGTCCCCGCCCACGGCCGCGGTCCCCGGACCCGTGGCCGCGATCGTCGCCGTACCGGCGCGGCCCCGGCTGCCCGTCCGAGCGGTCACCCCGGCCGCACGCCGGCCGGTCGCGGTATCCGCGTCGTTCCCGGCGGTGGCGCGCTTCGCCGTACCGGAAACGGGTTTCGGACCGGCGCCGGCGGCAGCGGGTCTCGTCGGAGCCTTTTTGGCAGCGGGCATCGAGGTGTTCCTCCTTGCGAATGACTGCGGGCACGTCTGCGCCGGGGAAGGTCGAACAGGGGGCGAGGTGACGGTCTAGCTGCTCTCCCCGGTCCAGCGGGCATCCTCGGAATCCCATTCGGCATTGCGCTTCTCGACCGTTTCGAGGGCCCGCGTCGCTTCGTCGGCGGTGGCGAACGGACCGAGCCGGTATTGCGCCGGACACACGTCGTCGCCGATCTCGACCCGGTGGTGTCGGAGGCACCAGAAGTAGCCCGCCCCGCCGAGCCCACTGTCGTTCATTCCATCACTGTGCTACTAAAAACGACCATGCGCTACTGATTCGGGCAAAATCCCCCAGAATTTCCATTGTGGATCAGGGTGGATTGGCCGTCATACCTCATCGGAACGAGCCACCCGCCCGGTTCGGCCGGCTTCGCGACCGCATTCACACCACCGAGACCTCGATGAGCACCGCGCCGACCGGGCCCCGCGGGACGACGGGCGCAGGGCACGGCGGAATGGCCGGCGCACGGAAACGGCGGGACGGCGGGCGCACGGGAACGGCGGGACGGCGGGCGCACGGGAACGGCGGGACGGCGGGCGCACGGGAACGGCGGGACGGCAGGCGCACGGAAACGGCGGGACGGCAGGCGCACGGGAACAGCGGGACGACGGGCGCACGGGAACAGCGGGACGACGGGCGCACGGGAACAGCGGGACGACGGGCGCACGGGAACAGCGGGACGACGGGCGCACGGGAACGGCTCGGACGGACATCCCCGCGCAACGCAGAACCGCCCCGGTCGCGCGAACGCGGCCGGGGCGGTGACAAATCAGTCGTGGGTCAGCTCAGCTCGGCCGCGACCAGCTCCGCGATCTGCACGGCGTTGAGGGCCGCGCCCTTGCGCAGGTTGTCGTTGGAGATGAAGAACGACAGCCCGTTGTCCGCCGTCGGGTCCACCCGGAAGCGGCCGACATACGACGGGTCACGCCCGGCGGCCTGCAGCGGGGTCGGCACGTCCGACAGCTCCACCCCGGGCGCCGAGGCGAGCAGCTCGCGGGCACGCGCCGGGGACAGCTGCCGCTCGAAGCGGGCGTTGACCTGGATCGAGTGCCCGGTGAACACCGGCACCCGCACGCACGTCCCGGAGACCAGCAGGCCCGGCAGGTCGAGGATCTTCCGGCTCTCGTTGCGGAGCTTCTGCTCCTCGTCGGTCTCGCCGCTGCCGTCGTCGACGAACGAGCCGGCCTGCGGGATGACGTTGAAGGCGATCGGCTTCGGGAAGACCTTGGCCTCCGGGAACTCCACGGCGCCCCCGTCGTGGGTCAGCTCGGTGGCCCGGTCGGCGACCTTCTTGACCTGCTCGTCGAGCTCGGCGACCCCGGCCAGCCCGGCGCCGCCGACCGCCTGGTACGTGGTGGCGACGAACGCGACCAGCCCGGCCTCGTCGTGCAGCGGCCGGAGCACCGGCATCGCGGCCATCGTGGTGCAGTTCGGGTTGGCGATGATGCCCTTCGGCCGCACCTTGGCGGCGGCCGGGTTCACCTCGGCGACGACGAGCGGGACGTCCGGGTCCATCCGCCAGGCGGACGAATTGTCGACGACCACCGCACCGGCCTCGGCGACGCGCGGCGCGTACTCCTTCGAGCCGCCCTTGCCGGCGGAGAAGAGCACGATGTCGAGGCCGCGGTAGTCGGCCGTGGCGGCGTCCTCGACGGTCACCTCGCCGGTGCCCCACGGCAGGGTGCGGCCCGCGCTGCGCGCGGAGGCGAAGAGCCGGAGCTGATCTACAGGGAACTGGCGCTCGGCCAGGATGCGGCGCATGACGCCACCGACCTGTCCCGTCGCGCCGACGATGCCGATCCTCATGGGCACCAAAATACGGCCTGAACTGCGAACCAAGAAATCACCTTGCTCACAATGCGGGATGGCTGTCTCATATTGGAGGATAGGAGGTCTAGCTTCGAGGGCATGGCGACGTACACCCACGGGCATCACGAGTCGGTCTTGCGCTCACACCGCTGGCGCACCGCAGAGAATTCGGCGGCGTACCTGCTGCCGCATCTTTCCTCCGGATTCACGCTGCTGGACGTCGGATGCGGCCCCGGCACCATCACCGCCGACCTGGCGACGCACGTCACATCGGTCACCGCCCTGGAACGCACCGACACCGCGCTGGACCTGGCCCGCGCCGAGATCACCCGCCGCGGCCTGACCAACGTCGACTTCGCCGTCGGCGACGTGCACGCCCTGGACTTCCCCGACGACTCCTTCGACGTGGTGCACGCCCATCAGGTGCTGCAACACGTCGCCGACCCGGTGGCCGCCCTGCGCGAGATGCGCCGGGTGACCCGCCCGGGCGGCGTGGTCGCCGCCCGGGACAGCGACTACGCCGGGTTCACCTGGTTCCCGCTGCTCCCCGAGCTGGACGAGTGGATGGCCCTGTACCAGCGGGTCGCGCGCGGCAACGGCGGCGAGCCGGACGCCGGGCGCCGCCTGCTGTCCTGGGCCCGCGCCGCCGCTTTCACCGACGTCACCGTGACCGCGTCGGTCTGGTGCTTCGCCGACGACGCCGACCGCCAGTGGTGGGGCGGCATGTGGGCCGACCGCATCCTGAAATCCGACATGGCCACGACCGCTCTGCGCACCGGCGCCGCCAGCGAGGCCGACCTGCGCCGCCTCTCCGCCGGCTGGCGCCGCTGGGCCGACTCACCCGACGGCTGGTTCACCATCCCGCACGGCGAGATCCTCTGCCGCGCCTGACCCGACAGGCCCGGCACCGCCACCACCCGCCCGCGGTCAAGGCGGCTCCCCGCCACCCGACCGCGGGCGGCCCGCACGCCGCACACACCGCCCGTGCCAGAGCAGCTCCCCGCCACCCCGAACCGCGGGCGGGCCGGGCACCGGCGCCACTCCCGACTCTCCGGCCCGAGAACCCTTTCCATCGATACGACCTACGCGCCCCGTCCGCAGGCTTCCCAGCCGAGCCCCGTGCGGCTCCCGCGCGACGTCCGCCGCACTCCGGGCCGCCCCGCGACTCCCGATCCCGGCTGGTGCCGAGCCGGCCTGCGGACGGGGCCACGAGGGCGTACCGGAAAGGCCACGAGGGCGTACCGGAAAGCAGACGGCGCGGGACCGCGACGCATCGTCGCGGTCCCGCATTCCCCCCGGTAAAGCTCGGGATGGCCGGTCAGGCCATCCGGTCGGGCCGGAAGGCCCAGTGCCACGGCTCCCGCCGGGTGTTCTCGACGAAGCCGTAGCGGTCGGCGTTCTTGCGCATCCACGCCAGCGCCTCGGAGTTCAGGTCGAGGTCGGTGGCCATGCCCCAGCCGTGCTCGCTGGTGCCGGGCCGGGCGGCCAGACCACCCTGCGAGTAGAGGCCCTTGCGCCGGACCAGGTCCACCTGCTCGGCGTAGGGACGGTACGAGTCGGTGATGCCGATCTTCACGCCGTCGCGCCGGGCGTCGGCGACGAGGCGGGTGAGCGACTCAGCGGCCGGCGCCCACAGCCGGTGCCGGGTGTCGCCGACGCGGGCCAGCGCGTCCGCCGGAATCTTGCCGTTTCCGTACGCGGCAAGATCTTCCGGAATACCCTTGCTGTTGAGTTTGTGAGTCGTCCGCCGCCCCGTCGCGGGAGCGTCCTGCGCCGCGATGGCACCCTCCAGGTGGCTGGCGAACACGGTGCCGCTGCGACTCATGGTGGCGCCGCCGGGCGCCGCGGTCGTGACCGTGGCGACCGCGGTGGCCGGCCGGGTCTGCAGCGCCAGGATCCGGCTCTGGATGTCGGCGATACGCGAGTTCACTCCCTCGATTCCCACGACTTACGGTTCGGCGCGCCCGCGGAAATCTGAGTTGCTCGGCGAAAAAGTTCAGGCCAAATCGGCCGGGTTGGTGTTGGCGCCGCAGAGCAGGGTGACCACCCGCTCGCCCGGTGCGGGGCGGTAGGCGCCGGAGGTCAGCGCGGCGTACGCGGCGGCCGTGCCGTGCTCCACCACGATCCGGTGGCCGTCCCAGAGCCGGCGCCGCGCGTCCACGATCGCGTCGTCCTCGACCAGCACGGATTCGATCTGCGCGTCCGCGGCGAGCCGGTAGGGGATGTCGCCGGCCCGCCGGGCGCCGAGCGAGTCGGCCGCGACCCCGGAGACCGGCACGTCGACCGGGCCGCCGGCGGCCAGCGCCGCGTGCAGCGCGCACGCGGTCACCGGTTCGACGCCGACGATCCGGACCCGGTCGCGCAGCGCCGCGATCACCCCGGCGATCAGGCCGCCACCGCCGACCGCGACCAGCACGGTGTCCACCTCGGCGGGCAGTTCCAGGCCGATCGTCCCGTTACCGGCGACCATGTCCGGGTCGTCGTAGGCGTGGCAGAACAGCGCGCCGGTCTCCTCGGCGCGGATCAGGGCCGCCGCGTACGCCTCGGCGTACTCGTCGCCGGTCTGGACCACCCGGGCGCCCAGTTTGCCGAGCTTCGCGACCTTGACCGCCGGCGCGGTGACCGGCACGTACACCTCCGCGGGCACGCCCAGCTCACCGGCCGCGTAGGCGGCGGCCAGGCCGGCGTTGCCCCCGGACGCGGCGATGACGCCGGCCGCGGGAACCGGCCCGGACAGGATCTTGTGCATCATGCCGCGGGTCTTGAAGGAGCCCGCGTGCTGCAGGTACTCCAGCTTGAACCACCGGTCCGGCCCGGCGGCGACCGTCGGGGTGTGCCGGATCCGGCCGTCGATGCGCCGGGCGGCGGCTTCCACATCCGCGAGGTTGATCATGTGATCCAACCTAGCGCCGCCGCTCCCGGCCCCTACGCCACGCTCCAGCTCGCCCGGCCGGACGGAACGGGTAAACGCTCGCCGATCAGCCGGGCCAGATCGAGTAATCGGTTGGAGAAGCCCCACTCGTTGTCGAACCAGCCGCGCACCTTCACCCCGCCGTCCGCGGTGGTCTGGGTGCCGGACGGGTCGAAGAGGCAGGACGCCGGGTTGTTCTTGACGTCGATCGAGACGGTGGGGTCCGGGTCGTACGCGAGGATGCCGCGCAGCGGCCCGGCGGCCGCCTCGGCCATCGCCCGGTTCACCTCCTCGACCGACACCGGGCGCCCGGTCTGACCGGAGAGCTCGGCGAGCGAGCCGACCGGGGTGGGCACGCAGTAGTAGCTGTAGCGCATCTCGCCGATCTCCGGCAGCGCCACCCGGACCAGGTCGCCGACCACGTGGTTGTGCGGGACGATGCTCTCCCCGGTGGCCCGGCCCAGCCGCGGATCGTCGCGGGACGTGCCGATCAGCGAGTCCTGCACCCGCTGCCACCCCTGGGCGGCCAGCATCACCGAGGTGTTCACCGCGTGCAGCCCGAACCGGTCCAGCAGCACCTTGGCCATCACGGTCAGCGCGTTGACCCCGCACGAGGCCGGCGAGACCACGTCGTGCACGGCCGGGTTGTAGCTGAGATGGTTGGCGCCGAAGATCAGGAACGCGTCGGGATCGTCGGCCGAGGCGCTGATCACCACCTTGCGGGCGCCGCCGTGGGTGATGTGGGTGCGCGCCGTGGTGCCGGCCCGGAACCGCCCGGTCGCCTCGATCACCACGTCCACCCCCTGGTCGGCCCACGGGATCCGCTCCGGCCGCTCGTGGTGGTAGGCGCGGATGGTGTGGTCGTTGACCACCAGGTGGTCGCCGCGGGCGGTCACCGTGCCGGGGAACGAGCCCCGGATGCTGTCCCGGCGCAGCCCGTACGCCAGTTTCTCGGTGGTCGCGATGTCGTTCACCGCGGCGATCGAGACGCCCGGGTTCGGCAGGGACGCCACGAGACGGGTCAGGCTGCGACCGATCCGTCCCAGTCCGTTGATCCCGATCGCGACAGTCATCGGGCGCTCCTCGACTCCGTTGCTGTTGTGCGCTGCCCGCCGCCAGGACACCCCGGTGTTGCATCAGGGTCCACCCGGCGTCACTGCATCGACACTATGAGTTGTGCAACTTGCACGTCAACGGATGACAATGTCACACCATCCGAGTGACGGCCATCGAAGCCCCATGCCCACTATGGAGCCGGTTACGGCATGCTGGACATGTGCCCATACTGCTCTGCTACGCGCCGGCCGACGCCCGCTGGGCACAGTGGATCAGCGAGTCCCTGCAGGCCGCGGGTCATCCGGTGGAAATGCTTGCCGCCCGTGCCGACTTCGCTCATCGGATAGCCGCCGCGCTATCCGGCCCGGACCGGGTGATCGTCCTGCTCTCCGCGGAGCACCCCGCGTCCGCGTCGGACTGGGCCCGGGTCCCCGCCGGACCGGACCTGCTGGTGTTCAGCCTGGACCGCGCCCGGCCGCCCGCGGCACTGCGCGCCGCGACCTGCCGGAGCCTGCACGACCTGGACGAGGAGGAGGCCCTGGAGGTCCTGATGGCCGCGGTCGGCGGTCCGCAGAACCCGTCTTCGCGTACGCCGTGAGACGTGCCGTTCCGACCGCCCAGCCCGCGGGCCGGGGACCCGCCCGGCGGCTGTCCCGGGCGCGCCCTCGCCCCGTCCGGGGCCTTTCCCGCCGTACCCCCGGCCCGCCCGGTGTCACGCGACCGCGCGGTAGAGCAGGACCAGGCCGATCCCCGTGCCGAACGTGACGATCAGGTACTTCAGCACCCGCGCCGGCAGCCGCCGGGCCACCCGCGCCCCGGCGTAGCCACCGGCGACCGTGGCCGGCGCGAGCGTCGCCACCGCGCCCCAGCGCACGTCCGCGAAGAGCGCGAAGACCAGCACGGTGACCAGGCCCACCGTCGCCGACAGCACGTTCTTCAACGCGTTGATCCGCTTGAGCGGCTCGTCCAGGATGAGCGCGAGGGCGGCGACGTACATCACGCCGAGCGCCGCACCGAAGTAACCGCCGTACACCGACCCGGCGAACACCACGACCTGCAGCGTGACCGCGGCCCGGCGCGGCGGCATCGACCGGGGATGCCCGACCAGCCCGCGCAGCCGCTCCTGGAAGGCCAGCGTCGCCGCGGCCGCCAGCACCAGGAACGGCACGACCAGCTCGAACACCCGCCCCGGCGTGGCCAGCAGCAGCGCGCACCCGGCCACCGATCCGGCCACCCCGGCCGGCAGCACCGCCCGTACGCGGGCGCCCTGCCCGGCCAGGTCGGTGCGGCTGCCGGCGACGCTGGAGACGTATCCCGGGAACACCGAGACCGAGTTGGTCACGTTGGCGCCGACCGACGGCAGCCCGGTCGCCAGCAGACTGGGGAACGTGATCAGCGAGCCCCCGCCGGCGATCGCGTTCACCGCGCCGGCCGCGAAACCCGCGACGATCAGCAGCAGAATGTGCGAGAAATCCATGATGCGAGCGACCCTACGGCCTCGCTCCCGAGCCGGTCGCCGGGTTCCCCCGGTTCCGGTCCGGAACCGGATCACCGAGCCGGCCCGCGTCCGGTGCGGCCCGGAACCAGGCCACCGAGCCCGCCCGCGTGCGGCCCGGAAGCCAGGCCACCGAGCCCGCCCGCGTGCGGTCCGGAACCAGGCCACCGAGCCCGCCCGCGTCCGGCCCGGACCGGGTCGCCGGGCCGGTCCGGCCGGGGACGTAGGATTACGGCGCGACGGACGAGTCGGCTGGGCGGCCGCGTCGGTGCCCCCGGGCACCGCCGAGGAACGTCCGGACTCCGCAGAGCAGGGTGGTTGTTAACGGCAACCCGGGGTGACCCGCGGGACAGTGCCACAGAGAACAGACCGCCGGCCGGTGCCTCGGCGCCGGCCGGTAAGGGTGAAACGGTGAGGTAAGAGCTCACCAGCGTCCCGGGTGACCGGGGCGGCTAGGTAAACCCCACCCGGAGCAAGGCCAAGCAAGGCCGCGACCGCAGGGCCGCGGCCGGCGCAGGGTTCGAGGGCTGCTCGCCTGATCCTGCGGGTAGGCCGCATGAGCCTGCCGGCGACGGCAGGCCGAGATGGATGGCCGCCACCGGCGACCCAGGTCGCCGGCCACAGAATCCGGCGTACAGGCCGACTCGTCCGCCGCCTCGAAAGCCATGCCGCCCGGCAGCGGCCGCCCGTCTGCCGCAGGATTTCGACGCCCCGGCATCCGGCCGGGACGACTGCGGCCGCGGGCCGACAGGCCGCACCCGTGCGCCTGCCGTCCCGGCGTCGGCCTCATCGACGCAGGACCGCGATGAGGCCGACGACTGCCGCTAGCGACGTTGCGAGACCGCCCAGCACGGCCGCCACGGCTCGGAGGCATCCGAGGACGAGGGGGTGCCGGGCCGGGGCAGGCGCCACCGCGGCCGCGAGCTTCGGCGGCAGAGCGAATCTTGGCCGTTGTCAGGTGCCGGTGTACGGCTGGCCGACAGCGCGCCGTGCCCCGCTCGGCGAGGGGGCACGGCGCTCGGGATCGGATCCGGTCAGGTGGAGGAGACCGTGTCGATCGGGGTGCTCTTCTCCCGCTCGACCCGCGGGTCGCCCTCGTCGGCGAAGTAGTCGCCGGGCGTGGTGCCGTCCGCGCCCGGCGGTGTCCGCATCACCCGCAGCAGGAGGGTGACCAGCGCGGCGACCACCAGGTTGGCCAGTACCGCCACGAAGCCGACGTAGATCGTCTTCTGGCTGTCGAGGCCGAACTCGGACAGCGGGAACGCCGACCCGCCGAAGTGCCGGCGTCCGGTGGCGGCGTTCGGGATCTGCCACAGCATCCACAACGCCAGCGCCATCCCGGCCGCCCAGCCGGCGATCAGCGCGATCCGGTGCAGCCACCGGGTGTAGAGGCCGATCACCACCGACGGCCCGGTCTGCAGGATGATCACGCCGCCGATCAGCTGCAGGTCGATGGAGAACTGCGGGTCCAGGAAGACGATGAAGCCGACCGCGCCGATCTTGACCACCAGCGAGGTGATCTTGGCGACGCCGGCCTCCTGGGCCGGGGTGGCGTCCCGCTTGAGGTACTCCTTGTAGATGTTGCGGGTGAAGAGGTTGGCCGCGGCGATCGACATGATCGCGGCCGGGACCAGCGCGCCGATGCCGATCGCGGCGAACGCGACACCGGCGAACCAGGCCGGGAACTTCGCGTCGAACAGCAGCGGCACCACGGTGTTGCTGTCCACGCTGCCGGCCTTGGCGCCGGGCAGCGGCTTCACCCCGGCCGCGATGGCCATGTAGCCGAGCAGCGCGATCAGGCCGAGCAGGAAACTGTACGCCGGCAGCGCCGACATGTTCCGCTTGATCACGTCGCGGTTCCGGCTGGCCAGCACGCCGGTGATGCTGTGCGGGTAGAGGAACAGCGCGAGCGCCGAGCCGAGCGCCAGGGTGAAGTACTGCACCTGGTTGTTGGCGTTCAGGATGATCCCGTCGCCGGGCGCCGGGGAGGCCTGGAACTTCTTGTCCGCCGCCTCGAAGATCGCGCCCCAGCCGCCCAGCTTGTACGGCAGGTACAGCACCGCCACGATGATCACGATGTAGATCAGGGTGTCCTTGACGAACGCGATCAGCGCGGGCGCCCGCAGCCCGGACTGGTACGTGTAGGCCGCCAGGATGGCGAACGCGATGATGATCGGCAGGTGCCGGGCGAGCGCGCTGTCGCCGGTCACGCCCATCGTCTTGAGCACCGCCTCGATGCCGACCAGCTGCAGCGCGATGTACGGCATGGTCGCCACGATCCCGGTGATCGCGATCAGCAGCGCCAGGGTCGGCGAGTCGTACCGGGTGCGGACGAAGTCGGCCGGGGTGACGAAGCCGTGCCGGTGCGACACCGACCAGAGCCGGATCAGGATCAGGAAGAACATCGGGTAGATCACGACCGTGTACGGCACGGCGAAGAACCCGGCCGCTCCGGCGCCGAAGATCAGCGCCGGCACGGCCACGAAGGTGTACGCCGTGTACAGGTCGCCGCCGACCAGGAACCAGGTGATCCAGCCGCCGAAACTGCGCCCGCCCAGGCCCCACTCGTCGAGGTGCGCCATGTCCTTCGGCGCCCGCCACCGCGCGGCCACGAAGCCGATCGCGCTGACCAGCAGGAACAAGACCGTGAAGATGACGATCTCGGTGACGTGGTCGTTCATGGCCGGCTCCGCTTGCGGGTCATCCGGTACACCAGCGTGGTGGTCCCGACGCCGAGCAGGATGAAGGCGAACTGCAACCAGTAGAAGAGCGGGAACCCGGCGAGCCGCGGCTCGTCGTGGTTGAACAGCGGGGTCAGCAACGGCACCACGATCGGCGCCAGGAGCAACCAGTTCCAGGGACTGCTATCGGTACGCGGGGATTCCGGCGCTGCCATGATCCGCCTCCCTCAACAGCGTGCATGGTTTCCGTCACGCTAACGAGACAGCCGGATCTCTGGCGATCCGACTGCGCCGAACGGGCGAGGCGGTGCGCCGAACGGCAGCACCGCCCCGGCCCCCTCAGCGCAGACCCGCCGACACCGTCCTGGTCAGCGTGGCGTGGTCGTCGTCGCCGTCGAGCGACCACATCATCGCGCCGCCCAGCCCACGGGTACGGATGTAGAGCGTCTTCTGCAGCAGCACGGCCGGATCGTCGTACGTCCAGAAGGTGGTGCCGTCGAACAGCCAGGCGTGGCCGGACCGCAGGTCCCGGTGCACGGTGTAACCCTGCGCCGGCAGCTTCGCGAGCGTCTTGAAGTCCTCGGTGCCGGCGGCGAACACGCCGGGCGCCGGGCCGGTGGCGGGCTGGAACAGCCCGGAGCCGCCCCCGGCGACCCCGGTCCAGCCCTGGCCGTAGTACGGCAGGCCGAGCACCAGCTTGCGCCTCGGCGCGCCGCCGGCCAGCCAGGCGCCGACCGTGGTCTCCACCGAGAAGTCCGGGTCGTCCGGCGCGCCCGGCGGCACCCGCAGCGCGGACTGCTGGTTGGTCCGGGGCTCCCAGGTGCCGTGGTAGTCGTAGCCCTGCAGGGTGCCGAAGTCGAGGTAGCGGAAGATCTTGTCGACCTCGAAGCCCGCCTCGATCTTGGCCGGAGCGGCGGGCAGGAACGCGGTCAGGTCGTAGTGCCGGCGGTTCGCCCGGCCGAGCCGGTCCAGCTGGCTGCGGAACTCGGCGGCCAGCCGGGTGAAGTTCGGCCGGTCCTCGGGCCGGATCACGTTCCCGGCGTTGCCCTCCGAGCCGGGCCACTCCCAGTCCAGGTCGATGCCGTCGAAGATGCCGGCGGCCACGCCGCCGGCCAGGCCCGGCAGGTTCCCCTTGAGCCACAGGTCGACGCACGAGGAGACCAGTTTCTTGCGGCTGGCGTCGGTGCGGGCCGCGTCCGAGAAGTACGCCGACCCGCTCCACCCGCCCAGCGAGATCAGCACCCGCAGCTGCGGGTTCTTCGCCTTGAGCTCGGCGAGCTGGTGGAGGTTGCCGGCGATCGGCTGGCCGGCCACGTCCGCGGCGCCGTCGACGCTCCTCGCGTCGGAGAACGGGACCTGCCAGTCGGCCCACGGGTCGGCGGAGGCGCAGACGCCGTCCGCGGTCACCGGGCCGAACGCGTAGTTGAGGTGGGTGAGCCGGGCCGCGGCACCGGACTGCTGCACCTTCGCCAGCGGGAAGTCGCGGCCGTAGATGCCCCACTGGGTGAAGTAGCCGACCTTGACGTACGGGCGTCGGTCATCTGCCTGTGCGGGAGTCGGTGCGGCGGCCACGACGGCCGTGACGGCGGCCGCCACGGCGACGAGGCGGCGGGTGGTACCGCGCATGAGCCCTCCAGGGCGAAACGTTGAAGAAAGTTTCCTGATCGAGGAAGCTAAACGTCTCGCCCGGAGCGGTCAATGGCGCCGATCTATCGCAGATGCGCCGTCTCGTTGACCGAGCGCACCGCGATGTTGCCGTCCGGCCACACATCCATCGTGGACACCCCGGCGGCGTCCAGGAACAGCCGGTGCAGGAACGCGTCCCCGGCGGCCAGCGCGTCCCGCAGGATCAGCTTGATCGGCGAGACGTGCGAGACCAGCACGACGACCTGACCCGGGTAACCCTGCAGGATCTTCGCCATCGCCCCGCGCACCCGCTTCGCGACCGCCTGGAACGACTCGCCCTGCGGCGGCGCCACACCGGTCGACTCCAGCCACGCCGACATCTCCCGCGGCCAGCCCTCCTGCACCTCGGCGAAGGTCTTGCCCTCCCACACGCCGAAATCGCACTCGATCAGGTCGTCCATCACCGTCACCGGGACGCCACCCACCTCGGCCGCGATCAGCTCGGCGGTACGCACACAGCGCGCCAGCGGCGAGGACAGCACCGCCCCGACGTCCCGGGACAGCCCGGCCACCCGGCCGGCCGCCGCCATCGCCTGGGCCTCGCCCTCGTCGGTCAGCGGCACGTCGCCGCGCCCGGAGTAGCGGCCCTGCGCGGTCATCGCGGTCGCGCCGTGCCGGACCAGGATCAGCCGGGTGGCGTTGTCCAGCGACGGGGGCGCCCAGGAGCGCGGCTTCGGCGCCGGAGCGGCCGGCTGCGGCTCCCGCGCCGCCTTCCCGGCGGCCTCGTCCATCGCCCGGTTGGCCAGGGCGTCCGCGGCCCGGTTCCGCTCCCGGGGGATCCAGCCGTAGGTGACCTCCCGGAACGTGGCGACCAGCCCGGCCGCCTCGGCGGCGAGCGGCCGCAGCCCCGGGTTCTTGATCTGCCAGCGGCCGGCCATCTGCTCGATCACCAGCTTGGAGTCCATCCGCACGTCGACCCGGGTGGCGCCCAGCTCGGCGGCGGCGCGCAAGCCGGCGATCAGGCCGGAGTACTCGGCGACGTTGTTCGTGGCGGTGCCCAGACCGGCGTAGCGCTCCAGCAGCACCTCGCCGCTGGCCGCGTCCCGCACCACCGCGCCGTAGCCGGCCGGGCCGGGGTTGCCGCGGGACCCGCCGTCCGCCTCGACGACCACCCGCAGGTCACCGCTCACAGCCCGGACTCCGCGGTACGCACCATGATCCGGCGGCACTCCTCGCAGCGCACCACCTCGTCGGCCGGGGCGGCCTTCACCCGGGCCAGGTCCGCGCCGTACAGCTCGATCCGGCAGGCGCCGCAGCGACCGGCGTGGACCAGCGCCGCGCCCATCCCGGTCTCGGTGCGGATCTTGTCGTACAGGGTGACCAGATCGGCCGGCAGGTCCGCGGCGAGCGGGCCGCGCGACGCCGACTTGAACTCCTGCTCCTTGGCGATCTCCGCGTACGTCTCGTCACGCCGCCGCTCGGCGTCGCCGCGCCGCCGCACCGCCGCGCCGATCCGGTCCTGCACGTCGGCCAGCGCCGCCGCCGCGGTCTCCCGCTGCTCCATCAGCTCCAGCTCGGCGTCCTCGAGCTCGGACTGCCGCCGGTTCAGGGTGGCCAGCTCGTGCTGCAGGCCCTCGATCTCCTTCAGCGCGCCCCCGGCGTCGAGCCGCTTCTGGTCCCGCTCCTTGCGCTGCCGGACCTGCTCGATGTCCTTCTCGAACCGGGAGATGTCGCGGTCCAGGTCGTCGACGGTGACCTGGGCACGGACCCGCTCGTCCTCCAGCGCGGAGATCTCCCGGGCCACCGCCTCGATCTCGGCGAGCTCGGGCAGGCTCTTGCGGCGGTGCGCGAGCTGGGCCAGGGCGGTGTCGACGGCCTGCAGGTCGAGCAGGCGACGCTGGGCTTCCGGGGCAGCCTTCACGAGTGGTTCTCCTTCTGCGCAGAAGCGGCATGAACGGTCCAGGGGTCGGTGTCCAGGTCGGACACCACCACATCGACGGGGAACTCCGCGCCCAGCCAGGCTGCCACGTCGTCCAGCCAGGGCCGCTCGGTCGCCCAGTGGGCGGCGTCGAGCAGCGCCGGGCCGCCGTTGGCGAGATGCTCGCTGACCGGGTGATGCCGCAGGTCCGCGCAAAGATACGCGTCGACCCCGGCATGTGCCGCGTCGGCCAGGAAGGAGTCACCGGCGCCACCGGAGACGGCGACCGTGCGGATCTGCCGCCCCGGGTCGCCGGCCGCACGCACCCCGGCCGCGGTGGCCGGCAGCCGCTCCGCCACCAGGGCGGCGAACCCCGCCAGGGTGAGCGGCTGCGCCAGGGTGCCGATCCGGCCCACGCCACGGCCCTCGCCGGCGGCCGCGCCCTCGGCCGGCACCAGCGGGCGCAGCCCGGTCAGGCCGAGCCGGGCGGCGAGCGCGTCGGAGACACCCGGATTGGCGACGTCCGCGTTGGTGTGCGCGGTGTAGAGCGCCACCTCGGCACGGATCAGCCGGTGCACGATCCGCCCCTTGAAGGTGTCCGGGGCGATCGACGACACCGGCTTCAACAGCAGCGGGTGGTGCGCGACGATCAGGTCGGCGCCGATCGCGAGAGCCTGGTCGACGGTCTCCGGCACGCAGTCGACGACGCACAGGACCCGGGTCACGGCGCGCTCGAACTCACCGAGGACCAGACCGACCCGGTCCCACGACTCCGCCCAGTTCCGGGGATAACGCGCGTCGAGGGCGTCGACCACCTGACGAACGGTCGGTACAGCGGCAGGCTCCGTCACGACCGCAAACTCTATACGTCTAGGAAACCGCTCCCGGCTCGACTCGGCTGCCCGCCGGGATCGGGTCGCTGACCGCCTGCAGCGCACGCCGCCACGGGAACTGGCCGCGGAACCGGTCGGTCTGGCCCGGGGCGCCCAGCCGGCACACGTCCTCGCCGTAGAGCACGTGCACACCCCAGTCGCGTAGCTTCGCCAGGCTCTCGTGCAGCGCGGGATGCAACGCCATGATCTTGTTGGTGTACGGGACCACCGCGGTCGGCACGCCGTAGCCGTACCCCTCGACCAGCAGGCCGAGCACCAGCGTGTCGGTGATGCCGGCGGCCCACTTGTTCACGGTGTTGACGGTGGCCGGCGCGACGATCATCGCGTCCGCCGGCGGCAGCACGTCCGGGTCACCGGGACTCTTGTAGAAGGTTCGTACCGGATGTCCGGTCTGTTCCTGCAGGGCCGCCACGTCGACGAACTTGCGGCCGTCGGGGGTGGTGATCACACATACCTCCCAGCCGTCCCGCTGCGCCATGCCGACGAGGATCCCGACGTCCCGGGCCATCGGCGAACCACACACGAGGACGTACAGCACACCGGGTGAGGGGTTACCCGTCATCACGCGCGGACCCACCTCATACGCCGACTCCCATCTGTTCGGCCAGCTCCGCGATCGGAGCCGGTGGCGTGCCCCGGGTCCGCCGGAGCACGTCGGAAAGGACCTCGTGGGCGAGCGGGCGGCAGCGGATCTCCGAGGGGGCGAGCCGGTCGCCCTCCAGCAGCATCTCGCCGGCCTTCTCCACGTCGCCGACCTGGGTGTAGCCGCGGGCGATGTCCAGGAAGTGGTGCGCCCGCCGTTCCGGGAGCAGGGCGTTGAACCCCGCCATGTCCATGCTCTCGTGGGTCTCCACCGCTGTCCGGCCGTCGCCGAGCTCCACCGCGGTGGCGCACCGGTGCAGCTGCACGTTGGTCGGCCCGAACGACGTCCAGTAGTGGTTGAAGTCGCCGCCCAGCTGGCGGGACGCCTGGTCGGCGCCGCTGAGCAGGTCGCGCACGGTGGCGCTGTCCCCGATCCGGGAGGCCGCCATCGCGCCGTTGAGCAGCAGCATCCCGTACACCGAGAGCCGTTCGCCGTCCGGCCGTTCCAGGCCGGGCGCGAGCCGGTTGGCGATGTTGACGTTGACCTCGAGGGCCGGGCGGACCCGGCCCAGCGCGAGCAGCGCGCTGCCCACGCGGTAGCTGGCCAGACCGGCCAGCAGCTGGTCGCCGGCCCGCTGGGAGACCGCGATCGACCGGTCCGCGGCCAGCCAGGACAGCTCGTGCTCGCCGACCTTGCGCAGCGCCGACGAGGCGATCTGGTAGACCTGCCCGAGCAGGTGCGCGGCCCGGGCCGCCTGGTCGCTGTTGGCGTGCGCGCTGTCCGCCGCCTGGGCGTCGCGCAGCAGCTTGGGCAGGGCGCGGGCCAGGGCGCCGTACTTCGCGTGCTGGTAGGTGAGCCACGCGTGGCTGACCGCCTTGTGCATCTCGGCCAGCGGCGGCGACTGCGGCACCGCCTGGAAGAACGCGCTCATCTGGTCGTACCGCTCCAGCGCCGCCCGGATCTGGTCGACCTCGACCTGGTCGATGCAGTTCTGGGTCTCCGGTTTGCGCTCCACCTCCTTGCCCAGCAACAGCTGGACATCGACCTGGAGCACGTCCGCGATGTCGTACACCACGGAGAACTTGTCGAGCCGGCGGACCCCCCGCTCCACCTTGTCGACCCAGCTCTTGCTCTTGCCCAGCCGGTCAGCGAAGACCTGCTGGGACATCCTGCGCCTGCCCCGCCAGTAGGCGACGCGGCGGCCGATCGGCAGCTCGTCCACGGTGCCTCCCCCACTCACCCGGCGGTCCATCCGCCGGTGAGCCTCCGGTGACCAGCAGTGTGAACCGCTCACGTGCGCACAGATCGCACAGCGTGTGTGATCGCCTGCTCACCGATGCTCGTAGTTTTGATGTGCAAGTTGCAAAGGGTGGATCTGCCCGTCCCAACGACACTCGTCGCGCCGGGATACGGCCGTCCCACCGGTCTTGACGGCAGCAGACCCGGATCCGGGGGGAATTGGGCTATGCAGTGGAGCAACCGTCAGCCGTTCGTCCGACCTTCGCTTTTCGATCGTCTCGACCGGGTCCGCCTGCGCCGGGCCGCGCGGGCGTACGCCGGGCACGGCTGGGCGGTGGCGCCCGGCTCCTACCTGACCGGGCTCCGGTTCGAGTGCGGGCGTCCCGGATGCTCGATCACCGGTTGCCATCCGGCGGTTGAGTCCCTCGCCGAGTCGGCCACCGCCGATCCCGGCCGGGTGGCCGGGTGGTGGCGGCGCCGGCCGCACAACGTCCTGCTGCCCACCGGCGACGCCTTCGACGTGCTGGAGGTGCCGGCCGCGCTGGGCCGTCCGGTCACCGACTCGCCCGCCGGCGCTGCCGGGCCGGTCGCGGTCACCGCGGCCGGGCGCTGGATGTTCCTGGTCCGGCCCGGCTGTCCGCTGCGGGACGAACTCGACCTGCGCCTGGACGTGGTGCGCCACGGCCGCGGCTCATGGATCCCGGCCCCGCCGAGCCGGATGGCCGAGGGACCGGTGCGGTGGGCGGTCCCGCCCACCGCGGTGGACTGGGCCCTGCCCGACCCGGAACGGGTGCAGGAGATGCTCGCCGGCACCGCGCGCCGGGCGCGCCGGACACCCGTCGTGCCGCGTCAGCTCTCCACCGAACGTCGCGCGGCCTGACCTCGCGACGCCCGCCGGGCACCGGCCACGCCGCGACGGCTGCGCCCCGCACACCGAGCGGCCCGGCTGCGGAACGCCCGCCGAGCACCGGCCACGCCGCGACGGCTCCGGGCCCGGCGGCGGCAGAGCGCCCTTCCCGGCCGCCACGTCGTCACCGGCGGCCGGGTCCCGGGTATGGGCACGAGAACACATGTCATCCGACAAGGTATCCCGGACCGCCGCACGGGGCGAGTCACCCGGCGGGGTGACGTGGATGAGTGAAAAGGTCAGGCCGCGAGATCGCGGTAGGCGGCGATCACCACTTCGGTACGCTCGGCCAGCTCCGGGGCGCTGTCCGCGGCGGGGACGCCGCCGACCCGGGCGAGCGCCCGCTCGGCGTCCCGCGCGGTCGCGGCCACCTGTCGTTCCCGGATGAAGCTCTCCCCGGCCCGGGCCGCGGCCTCGATCGAGCGCAGGATGCGGTCGGCCGCCGCGCCGGTCTCCCGCCACAGCCGGTCGGCCCGCTCCCGCTGGGTGTCCGCGGCGATCCGGGCCGGGCTGTCCGCCGGGATGTCGGCGTCCCGGGTGGCGTCCAGACCGGCCCGCACCCGGCGCAGCTCCTGCCGCCGGGCCAGCAGGGTGGCCAGCTCGTCCAGCGCCCGGGTCAGCGACCGGTCGGCGAGCGGCGCGTCGATCATGCCGGACAGCGCCGGCCAGGTCCGGCGTACCCGGTGCGACGCGGTCAGCGCCCGCGCGAACGCCTGCCGCTCCGGGGCGCTCCACAGCACCCGGGACCCCGGGTCGCGCGGCGCCGCGAACACCGCGGGCCGGGCGGCCCGGGCCTGCCACCGCCAGAACCGCACGAGCAGGGCGACGCTCACCGCCGCCGGCAGCCACCAGGTGAGTCCGGCGGCGGCGACCAGGGCGGAGGCCAGCAGCAGCGCGAGGGCGAGACGTCCGGCGTGGACCAGGCGAACCTCCCGGGTACGCCCGGTGGGCCGCCGGGGCACGGCTTCGACCACCGATCCGGTACGCCGGGAGCGCGCTCGCCCGGTGCGGGTGCGTACCCGGTACGCGGAAACCACGACCTTCTCCGGATCGGTGCCGATGTGCAGGTCCGCGTTCACGGCTGGTTCTCCGTCCCCGATCCGTCCGGGCGGGCCCGAACCGCCAGGGGGAAACCGGCCGGACCCGCCCACTGCGGTCATCCCCGCAGGTACCACTAGCGATCGGGAACCGGCCGGGCGACTTGAGCCACGGCCGGTTGCGGAGCCGTTGCGCTACCGTCGCCGGGTGGACGCGGTGGACCTGGTGTTGCGCAAGTACGACGGCCGGCCGCACCGCCGGGTCACCGGGCGGCTGCTCGGCGAGGACGAGTTCGGCACCTGGATCGGCACCCCGCGAGGCACCACGGTGCGCTTCAGCTACGGCCTGCGGCGGATCTCCTGGACCGGCTCGGACTCGGTCCGGCTGATCCCACGGGACCGCTGGTGGCTGGCGATGTTCTCGGCCGAGCCGAGCCGGTCGGAGATCTACTGCGACGTGAGCACCCCGGCCCGGCGTACCGGTCCGCGCGAATTCACGGTGATCGACCTGGACATCGACCTGATCCGGTTCCGTGCCGACGGCCGGGTGGTGATCGACGACGAGGACGAGTTCGCCGAGCACCGGGTCCACTTCGGATATCCCGACGACGTGGTCGCCGGGGCGACCGGCGCGGCCGCCGAACTGCACGCGGCCCTGACCGGCGGGGCCGAGCCGTTCGCCGGGCACTACCGCGGGTGGCTCGCCCGGGTCGGCCGGCCGGCCCGGCGCTGGTCCCCGTTCCGCTGACCGGACGCGTCGCGCGACCGGGCGCCCGCGGCGTCGTGCCGGCGCGTTGTCCGGGCACGACGCCGCGAGCGGTCCCGCGGCGCCGTGCCGGCGCGTTGTCCGGGCACGACGCCGCGAGCGGTCCCACGGCGCCGCGCCGTCAGGTCAGATGGGCACCCCCATCTGCTCGGCCAGCTCGGCGATCGGTCCCGGCACGGGTGAGGTGTTCCGGGTCCGGCGGAGCACCTCGGAGAGCACCTCCTGGGCGAGCGGGCGCTCGTGCGCCGGGTGCGGCCCGTGTCCGGGCTCGGCCCCGAGCAGCCCGGGAGCGGGCTGCTCGGAGACGCCGGTCCAGGCCACCCAGCTCTTGCCGATCGGGTCGCCGGGCGGCTGCGAGGCTCCGGACTCGGTGACCGTGTGCCAGTTGGCGTGCTGGGCGGCGTCGACCACCCATCCGCCGCACTTCGGACAGGTGTGTCCGGTGGGGCCGGTCAGCGCGACGGCGGCGGCCGGCCCGGCTGCCGGGATCGTCTCCACCGGGATGGGGGCGGTGGCCCGGGACGCGCTCGGCTTCCGGTGGCGGTACGTGTCCGCGGCGATCCACAGCGGCAGCCACTCCTGCATGACCAGCGCCTGGGGCACCTTGAGCTCGGTGCCGAGCTTCCGGACCAGGGCCCACGCCGGAGCCATCTTGCCGTTGAACACCTTGGACAGGGTCGCCTTGCTGTAACCGACGAGCCCGCCCAGGGTTTCCAGGGAGAGCTTTCCGTTCTGCTGGTAAGCGAACCGGATCCGTTCGGCCAGCTCGGCTCCGGCGGTCTCGCCGTTGATCAGCTTGGCCTTCATCCGGGCCAGCTCGTGCTCCCGAGCCGCGGCGGCCCGCTCGGCGCGCGGAGTCGTCGCGGTGACGGGAGAGCGCGGCGCCGTCTCCAGAGCAGCCGCGGCGGCGGCCCGGGACACCCGCGCCTCCATCATGTGCACCTCGGCGTAGAGCTGCCGGGCGCGCTCCTCCAACGCCTGCACACGCTGCTCGCGGAGGCGCAGCTGCGCCTCCTTCTCCCGCGCGTCGCTGAGCCGCTGCGTGACGCTGTCGAGCATGTGCTGGAAGTGCGCGGTGACCTCGGCATGCTCGGGCGGGGACAGAAGCTCCTCGTCGTCGCGCCCGGCCCGGCGGCGCCGGCCGGCGGACGGGCGGGCGTCGTCGGCGCCGGAACCGGCCGTCATCGATTCACATCCTGGACGAACGAGATGGCGCCGGGCAGCGGGACGTCGTCGACCACCCAGCGCGCCACGCTGGCGGCGACCAGCCCCAGGCCGAGCAGCGCGAGCAGCACCGACTCCAGGTCGCTCCCGGTCGCCAGCAGCGCGGCGCCGACGAAGGCCACGACGACGAAGATGACGACACGGCGCCGGCCGCGCCGATCGCCCACGCCCGGGGACGGATCATTCTGCTGGTAAGGCGGGGTGACACTACGCGACATACAGATCTCCACTCTGGTAATTGACCCTGGGCCACAACTGCAGAAACAGGAAATACGGGGGACAGCACGGAAACTCCTGCTGGTGGACAGGAGGCCTCAGCGCCGCCCGACATTCTGCCCCAGAGGACCGACGGAAACCAACACAGGCGGTTGCCCGATGAAGATCGGGAAACCTGACATGATCAACAGGAGACAGCGCAGGCAACTCCGCCCCGGGCGCCCCACGCGGAGAACCGCACGAGCGCTTTCCGGCCTTCGAAGAATGCGGGAAATCCGTAACGAATAAGGGGCCGACGCGAGCGCCAACGGCACCGCATCGACCCCTTATCGACTTCCCCGAAAACTGCCACCACAGCCAATTTCGGGGCTTTCTCCGAATCGGCCCAGGGTCAACCAGACGCGAGATCGGATGAGGATGTCGTGCAGAAATCCTCGTTTTGAGCGTACCCGACGGTAGGTTGCGCCGCCAGATGACCATGACACCCCGCAGGCAACTAGCGCCAGTCACCTACGCGGCGCTAACGAGAGACTGCGGGTGCGTGCCGTGCCCGCGCCACACTTAGGAAACTTGCGAAACGCCGCCTTCCGGGTCACCCCCGCCGAGCAGGACAGCAATAAACAGTATGATCATCCCGCAATGAAACGGCGCGAAACAGGGGGCAACAAAAATAAAATTGACATGCGTCACACAGTGCTTACTGTCGTCCTTTCGCACTACGCCGGTTCACCTGAACACCCGACCCCGTAGAAGCGATACCGGCCCACTCTACAATTCTTCACGAGCTGGAGCCGGGACAACGGATCACGGGTTCGCCGGTAGTCATTTGACCACCGATGACAAACCCGCAGGTGAGCCCTGCTCGCATTCCGCCGGGCCCAGAACCGGCCTCATATGAATGCGGCGAACCAAACAACTCCGAAGAACTGGCGTTCGATCTTAAAGGTAAAGCGACTCCCACCGCCGACCAGGAAAGCGAGCGGCACCGCATCCGGCTGAACCAGTCCCACAGCACCAAGCCAGCTAGTACGACAATCTACCTAAATCGGTCATATCACCTGCCAGCCGGTTCTCCACGGCACCGTTTCACGGCACAGTTTCACCCGTTGAACGGGATGGCCGCCCCGGCGTGTCGCAGCCGGAGAACCTCCCGGGCGGCGTGGCCCATCCTCGTGAATGATCGAGTCGTCATCGGGTGCACGACTGCGGCCCAGAAACGTCGTCAGTTGGTCGGCACGAGCGGCCACCAGGTCACCGCGGCCCGCCAGCCGCCCCGGTCCCGCCCACCACCGCGGCCCGGAGCAGCGCAAGACCCCTGGGCGCGAGCCGCCACCCGCTCACGGGAAGCAGGCCGGCCGCACGAACCACAGGCACCGCGGACTCCGCCGCCCCGTCACGGAAGCCGCTCGAATGTCCGCACCTGCGGGGACAACATCTCGTCCGGCCAGAGCGGCGCGTACTCGCGGGAAAGACCCCCGCACGCGCGGGGGTCTTCCGAGCGGTGGCTTTCTGGGCTGGTCCCAGATGGTGATGACGACCCGCTACCAGCGCCTCGCGCCAGAACTGGTCAGCGGCATCACCGAGCAGGTCGCCTGCCCGCTGTGGAAGAGCAACTAAGGCCGGAAATGAGACCGGAGCGGACGGCCGACCGGATCGGTGTCCGCTCCGGTGCTGTTCACGGTGGTGGGCGCGGTAGGTTTCGAACCTACGACCCCTCGCTTGTAAGGCGAGTGCTCTCCCACTGAGCTACGCGCCCGGCTCGGCTGTGCCGGAGTGGTCATCCTACCCTGCCCGCGATCGCCGCCCGGAGGCACCGCACACCGGGCAGCGGAGCCCACCCGGGAGGAATCGCTCCTTCCGGAGAGGCCCCGGACCGAAAGAACGGAACCGTGGCGACCCCGATGGCGCCACCCGGAAGCGACGCAGCGAGAACCGAACGGCACGAACAGGGCAGACTGAGCCGCCGCGACGGCGCGACCGCCCCGGAGCATCGCGGAGCCGGGATGGGACCGGGATGGACCGGCGTGGATCAGGCCTCGACGGCGGCGAGCGCCGCCCGCCACGCGCTCTGGTCCCGGGACTCCCCCGGCCCCGCCATCTCGGCGAACCGGATCGTTCCGGCCCGGTCCACCAGGAACGTGCCCCGGTTGGCGAAGCCGCTGTCCTCGTTGAAGACGCCGTACGCCCGCGCCACCTCGCCGTGCGGCCAGAAGTCGGCGAGCAGCGGGAACGCGAAGCCCTCCTGCTCGGCCCAGACCTTGTGGCTGTACACCGAGTCGACGCTGAGGGTGAGCACCTGCACCCGGTCGTTGGCGTACCCGTCGAGGTTCTGCTGGATCTCGGTGAGCTCGCCGTGGCAGCGCCGGCTGAACGCGAGGGGGTAGAAGACCAGCAGCACAGCCTTGCGCCCGCGGAAGTTCCCGAGGCGTACCTCTTGGTTGTTCTGGTCTTTGAGCAGGAAATCCGGCGCCGGCCGGCCTACCTCGATCGGCATCCGCCCAGCCTAGCCACGCCGATCGGCCGGCGTCCGGGAGGGACGCCGACCTGCGCTGAGGGGGTGGGTGAGCTACTTCTTCTTGGCGCCCCGCGGGGAGACGAGCCGGGCCCCGGTCCAGTCCTTGCCGGCGTTCACCGTCGAGGTCTGCTGCAGGCCGGCGGTGGGCGCCGACTCGCTGATCTCGCTCGGCTCGACGTGTCCGTCGCGCCCGGCCTTCGGGGTCAGCAACCACACCACGCCGTTGTCGGCGAGGGGGCCAAGAGCATCGGTGAGCAGCTCGAACAGATCACCGTCACCGTCGCGGTACCACAACAGCACCGCGTCGACGACCTCGTCGGTGTCCTCGTCGACCAGCTCACCGACGCGTTCGGTCAGGGCGTCACGGAGATCCTCGTCGACATCGTCGTCGTATCCCATCTCCATGACCACCATGTTCGGCTCGAAGCCGAACCGGTCCGCCAGGCTACGTACGCCGTCGGCCTGACCCGCGGTCGCGCTCACTGTCCAAATCCTCCTAGCCGTGAAAATGCACCCGGAACCAGCTGTAAAAATTCATCGGAACCTGGGGGTAGTCCACACACTCCGGGCCTCGGGCGCAAGTGGCGCACCGAGTGTGTGGCAATTTACCGCGCCAGCAGGGCGTGGGCACCCTGTGTGATGGCATCTTCTCCCACCAGTACGTGCTGGGCGGCCGGACCCAGGGGAACGGGTGCGTCGGCGGCGGCCACCCGGCGCGCGGACCCGACGAACGCCCCGTCGACCAGCGCCGCGAGCACGCCCTCGCCGACCCCGCCGGAGCGACGGGTCTCGTCGACGATCAGCACCCGGCCGGTCGCCGCGGCCTCGCGTACCAGGTCGGCCACGGGGAGCGGGCTCAGCCAGCGCAGATCGACCACCCGCGTGCCGTATCCGTCGGCGGCCAGCCGGGCCGCCACTCGAAGGGACATCCGCACCCCGCCACCGTACGTGACGATGGTCAGGTCCTGCGCCGTGCCCAGGGTGTAGATGCGGGCCCGACCGATCGGGGCGTGCTGACCGGCCCACCGGTCCGGGGACGGATAGGGCGCCAGCCACTCGTTGTCGCCTTGCTGATAGAGGTCCCTCGTCTGGTACAGCGACGCCGGTTCCAGGAAGACGCAGACGCTGCCGTCCACCTCGGCGGCGGCCAGGCAGGTGCGCAGCATCGGGGCGGCGTCCTCGGCGCGGGCCGGGGCGGCGACGACCAGGCCGGGCACGTCGCGCAGCACCGCGACCGAGTTGTCGTTGGCCAGGTGCCCGCCGAGCCCGTACGCGTCGGCGAGCGCCGGGACGCGCAGCACCAGGGGGTTGCGGTAGCGGCCCGAGGACAGGAACGACATGGTCGCCGCCTCGGCCCGCAGCTGGTCCTCGCCACCGTGCAGACCGGCCAGGCCGGGCAGTTCGGCGACCGGGAGCAGGCCGGCCAGCCCGGCGCCCAGGGCCAGCCCGATCACCCCGGTGGCGTCGGCCGGGGTGTCGAAGACCCGGTCGCCGCCGCGCTCGCGCAGCCCGGCGGTGACCCCGTGCCGGCCGCCCCGGGTGGTCGCCGGGCCGAAGACGAGCAGCCCGGGCCGGGCGGCCAGGGCGTCGGTGAGGGTGGCGTTGACGGTCTGCGCGAGCGTCATCGGGCCGGCCTGTTCGGGCAGCCGCCCGCCGAAGACCCGGGCCCGCCCGGCCGCGCCCGGCCCGGTGGCCCGGCTCGCGGCCTCGGCGATCGCGTGCGCGACCCGCAGCGGCCGGCGCGGGGCCAGGGCGGCGACGATCTCCCCGACGGTGGCCAGTTTCGGCTCGCCGAGCACCTCCTCGGCGGCCTTGCGGACCTGCCAGCCGACCTCGTCGTAGCGGGTGATGACCTCGTCCGGGCCGAGCAGTCCGGCTTCGACGAGCAGCCGGGCGGCGCCGACCAGCGGGTCGCGGTCCAGGTCGGCGCCCGGGTCCGGATCGCCCGGGTGGCCCAGCAGGCGCACCGTGCCCAGGTGCAGCACGGCGGGGCGGCGCTCGCGGCGGACGTACTCCACCGCCGCGGTGGCGGCGTCGTGGACGGCGGCCAGGTCGCATCCGTCGGCGTACGCGTAACGCAGCCCCGGGCGCCCGCGCAGCACCGCCGCGGCCCAGCTGTCCGCGGCGGCCCCGCCGGGCGCGTCCTCCTCGCACACCAGCAGCAGCGGGACCGGCTGGCCGGCCCGGTCGTGCCAGCCGGCCGCGTGCAGGGCGGCGGCCGCGCCGGGCTGGGCGGTGTCGTCCGCGGCGAAGGTGGCCGCCACGATCGCGTCGGAGGGCCAGCGCGGGTCCGGCGCGCGGCCCAGGCCGTACGCCAGGCCGACCGCCCTCGGCAGGTGGCCCGCCGCCGCGGAGACCACCGGGACCAGATGCAGCCCGGCGTTGCCGAACACCCGGTCGCGCCCGCCGCTGATCGGGTCCCGGACCGACGCCACCACCCCGCGCAGCACGTCCCGGGCGGCCTCCTCCAGCCGCCGGGCCGGGTCGCCGCCGGACGGCTCGGCCCGGTACGCCGCCCGGACGCAGTAGAACGCCGCGGCCCGGTCGTGCGGCAGGGCCGGGTCGTCGCCGCGCAGCACGGCGGCGACCGCGGCATTGCCCTCGTGGCCGGCCGAGGCGACGGTGTGGAAGCCCTCGTTGAAGCTGCGCAGCCAGCGCGCGGCGAGGTCGAGGTGGCGGGTGGTGAGCTGGGCGTCGAAGAGTTCCAGGGCGCGGGCGCCGGTCAGCGTGACGCCGTCACGGACCGGGTCGCCGGGCGCCCGTGGGTGCTCCGGAGGCCGCAGGGCCGAGACCGCATCGCGGAACCGCTCGTCGAGGTTTTGCGGGGTGGTCACGAAGCCAGCATTACGGACCCGGGCGAGCGCTGCCACCCGCCGGATTCCGATCACACCTGTCGATCTTCCGACGCGGCCGGGCCGGGCGGTGGTGCGATATCGGCATGGTCGGGGATCGACACGGTCCGGCGCGGCGCCGCCGCACACCCGGCGCCCGCCGCGTCCCGGCCGGCGCGGCGGCTGCCTGCCCGGCGCCGGAACGGTGCGCATAGGCTCGCCGGATGCGCACCGAAGTGATCACCGTACGGACCGGGAGCTCGCCGGCCGTCGTCGACATCACCGCCGAGGCGGAACGCTTCCTCGGCGAGCACGCGAGCGGCGCGGACGGGCTGCTGCACGTGTTCGTGCCGCACGCGACCGCCGGGCTGGCGGTGATCGAGACCGGCGCCGGCTCGGACGAGGACCTGCTGACCGCGATCGGCGACCTGCTGCCGGCGCAGGACCGGTGGGTGCACCGGCACGGCTCGCGCGGGCACGGCCGGGACCACGTGCTGCCGGCCTGGATCCCGCCGTACGCGAGCCTGCCGGTGTTCGGCGGGCGCATCGCGTTCGGCACCTGGCAGTCGGTCTGCCTGGTGGATCCCAACGGCGACAACCCGGTTCGCCAGGTCCGTTTCTCGTTCCTCACCGGGTGACACCCGAAGTTACTGGTCAGTACGTGTGTCGCGCATCGCTGCCCCGACCGTTAGGCGTGACGACGCCCACCGTTAAGGGGCAGGATGGAGACCTCCGGGCGATACGCCACCTGGATCGCACCGGTTCCGACACTCAACCAAGAGGATTGCCTGTGGCCACGGAGCGCAAGCGCCCGGTGATCAGCGATGGCCTGCCGAGCCAGCTTCCGGACATCGACCCTTCGGAAACAAACGAATGGATCGAGTCCCTCGACGGAGTCATCGACGAGCGGGGCGCCAAACGAGCCCGGTACGTTATGTTGCGCCTGCTGGAGCGCGCCCGTGAACGACAGGTGGGCGTTCCGCCACTGACGTCCACCGACTACATCAACACGATCCCGCCGGAGCGGGAGCCGTGGTTCCCGGGGGACGAGTTCGTCGAGCGGCGGATCCGGGCGTACATCCGGTGGAACGCCGCCATGCTGGTGCACCGCGCGCAGCGTCCCGAGATCGGCGTCGGAGGCCACATCTCGTCGTACGCGTCCAGCGCCAGCCTCTACGAGGTGGGCATGAACCACTTCTTCCGGGGCAAGGACCACCCGGGCGGCGGCGATCAGATCTTCTTCCAGGGCCACGCGTCCCCGGGCATGTACGCCCGGGCGTACCTGGAGGGCCGGCTGAGCACCGACCAGCTCGACGGCTTCCGGCAGGAGCT
Source organism: Actinoplanes teichomyceticus ATCC 31121 (assembly GCF_003711105.1). Lineage (NCBI taxonomy): Bacteria > Bacillati > Actinomycetota > Actinomycetes > Micromonosporales > Micromonosporaceae > Actinoplanes > Actinoplanes teichomyceticus. Next base: position 1,535,888 of record NZ_CP023865.1, on the reverse strand, counting down.
GAGCCACCCGGGCGGCGGTCTGCCGTCGTACCCGCACCCGCGGTTGATGCCGAACTTCTGGGAGTTCCCGACCGTCAGCATGGGCCTGGGCCCGATGAACGCGATCTACCAGGCGCGGTACAACCGCTACCTGCACAACCGCGGCATCAAGGACACCAGCCAGCAGAACGTCTGGGCGTTCCTCGGCGACGGCGAGATGGACGAGGTCGAGTCGCTCGGCGCGATCGGCCTGGCGGCCCGCGAGGAGCTCGACAACCTCACCTTCGTGGTCAACTGCAACCTGCAGCGGCTCGACGGTCCGGTGCGCGGCAACGGCAAGGTCATCCAGGAGCTGGAGTCCTTCTTCCGCGGCGCCGGGTGGAACGTCATCAAGGTGGTCTGGGGCCGCGAGTGGGACCCGCTGCTGGCCGCGGACACCGACGGCGCGCTGGTCAACCTGATGAACGTCACGCCGGACGGCGACTACCAGACCTACAAGGGCGAGTCCGGGGCGTACGTCCGCGAGCACTTCTTCGGCCGTGACCCGCGCACCCGCAAGCTCGTCGAGGGCATGACCGACGACGAGATCTGGAACCTCAAGCGCGGCGGTCACGACTACCGCAAGCTCTACGCGGCGTACAAGGCGGCCGTGGAGCACACCGGTCAGCCGACGGTGATCCTCGCCAAGACGATCAAGGGCTGGACGCTGGGCTCGCACTTCGAGGCCCGCAACGCCACCCACCAGATGAAGAAGCTGACCCTGGAGGACCTCAAGGGCTTCCGGGACCGGCTCTACCTCGACATCAGCGACAAGCAGCTCGAGGAGAACCCGTACCTCCCGCCGTACTACCACCCCGGCGAGAAGTCCGACGAATACCAGTACATGCAGGAGCGCCGCCGCGAGCTGGGCGGTTACGTGCCGTCCCGGCGCACCAAGGCCAAGTCGCTGGCGATCCCGGACTCAAAGGTGTTCGGCGACATCAAGCGCGGCAGCGGCAAGCAGAAGGTCGCCACCACGATGGCCTTCGTCCGCCTGCTCAAGGACCTCATGAAGGACAAGGAGTTCGGCGCCCGGTGGGTGCCGATCATCCCGGACGAGGCCCGCACCTTCGGCATGGACTCGCTCTTCCCGACGAAGAAGATCTACTCGCCGCACGGCCAGACGTACACCTCGGTGGACCGGGAGCTGTTCCTGTCCTACAAGGAGGCCACGACCGGCCAGATCCTGCACGAGGGCATCAACGAGGCGGGTTCGACGGCGAGCTTCATCGCGGCCGGCACGTCGTACGCGACGCACGACGAGCCGATGATCCCGCTCTACATCTTCTACTCGATGTTCGGCTTCCAGCGCACCGCCGACGAGCTGTGGGCGGCCGCCGACCAGATGACGCGCGGCTTCCTGCTCGGCGCCACCGCCGGGCGCACCACGCTCAACGGTGAGGGCCTGCAGCACGAGGACGGGCACTCGCTGCTGATCGCGGCGACCAACCCGGCCGTGGTGGCGTACGATCCGGCGTTCGCGTTCGAGATCGCGCACATCATCGAGAACGGCCTGCACCGGATGTACGGCGAGAAGCAGGAGAACATCTTCTACTACCTCACCATCTACAACGAGCCGGCCGTCCAGCCCGCCGAGCCCGCGGACGTCGACGTGGAGGGCCTGCTCAAGGGCATCTACCGGTTCTCCGAGGGCCCCGCGCTGGACGGCCCGAAGGCGCAGATCCTGGCGTCCGGCACCGGTATGCGCTGGGCGCTCAAGGCGCAGGAGCTGCTCGCCCAGGACTGGGGCGTGAGCGCCGACGTCTGGTCGGTCACCTCGTGGACCGAGCTGCGCCGGGACGCGATCGAGGCCGAGGAGCACAACCTGCTGCACCCGAGCGACCAGCCGCGCAAGCCGTACATCCAGCAGAAGCTGGAGGCGGCACAGGGTCCGTCGGTGGCGGTCAGCGACTGGATGCGGGCGGTGCCCGACCTGATCGCCCGCTGGGTGCCGAACGGTTACACCTCGCTGGGCACCGACGGGTTCGGTATGAGCGACACCCGGCACGCGCTGCGCCGCCACTTCCATGTGGACGGCGAGTCGGTCGCCGTGGCCACGCTGCGCGAGCTCGCGCTGCGCGGCAAGGTGCCGGCGCACGTCCCGGCCGAGGCCGCCAAGAAGTACGCGATCGACGACGTCAACGCGGCTCCGGTCGGCGAGACCGGCGGCGACAGCTAGGTCGGCGCACGCCGGAATGGCCCGTCACGACAGTGGCGGGCCATTCCGCGTTTCGCGCCCGGCCGGGCGCCGGCTCAGGCCGGGACGTAGGTGACGACCTCGACGCCGGTGCCGGTCCGCCAGCTCCCGGTCAGCGAGAGAGCGATCTTGGTGCCGTCCTCCCAGAGCCGCCGCCCCTCGCCCTGCACCACCGGATAGATCATGAGCCGGTACTCGTCGATCAGGTTGTGCCTGGTCAGGTAGTTCACCAGGGTGGCGCTGCCGTTGATCAGCAGGTGGCCCGGCCCGGCCTTGAGCCGCGCGACCGCGTCGGCCACCTCGCCCTGCAGGAAGCTCGCGTTCCACTCCGGGGTGGTGAGCGTGGTGGTCGCCACGTGCTTGGGCATCGCGTTCATCTTCACGCCGAACTCCCCGGTCGCCTCCTCCATCTGCGGCCAGGCGGACTTGAAGCCCTCGTAGGTGCGCCGGCCGAGCAGCAGGGCGTCGGCCTCGCGGAGGTTCGCGTCCTGCCAGTTGCCGAGCTCGTCGTTGAAGTACGGCCCGCTCCAGGCCGGCTCCTCGAAGACGCCGTCGAGCGTCACATACTCCACCGCGACAACCTTGCCCATCGCTCTCACCTCGCTATTTGACTGCCTCGTTAATTAACTGACTGGTAAAGTAGGCTTCTCGGCGCGCGGGTGTCAAGGGGTCCGCGCCGCCGGCCGGCACGTGGAGCCCGAGCGCCGGCCGGGATCCGGGGAACGGCCGGGCCGGCGGCGCCGGGCAACGGAGCCGCGCGGTGCCGCCGGGGACGAGGGGTTCCGCCGGAGCGGGTCCGGCGATCACCCTATTCCGGGACCAGCCGGGCTGGGTCCGTAAAGCCATCGCCGGTCTCGGTAGTCTGAGCGGGTGACTGTTCGCGTACGTTTCGCCCCCTCACCCACCGGCATGTTTCACGTGGGCGGCGCCCGTTCGGCGCTGCAGAACTGGATCTACGCCCAGCAGCACGGCGGTGTCTTCGTGCTCCGGATCGAGGACACCGACGCGGCCCGCAACCGGCCCGAGTGGACCGAGGGCATCATCTCGGCGCTGGACTGGATCGGCATCGAGCGCGGGACGTACGAGGGACCCTACTTCCAGTCCTCGTACGCCGCCGACCACACCGCCGCCGCCACCCGGCTCTACGGCGAGGGCAAGGCCTACTACTGCGACTGCAAGCGCGAGGACGTGATCGCCCGGACCGGCAACACGCACACCGGCTACGACGGCTTCTGCCGTGAGCGCGGGCTCGGCCCGGGCGAGGGCCGCGCGCTGCGCTTCCGCACGCCCGACGAGGGCGAGACCGTGGTCGAGGACCTGGTCCGCGGCAAGCCCACCTTCGAGAACCGGCTGATCGAGGACTTCGTCATCGCCCGCAGCGACGGCTCGGCGGTGTTCCTGCTGGCCAACGTGGTCGACGACATGAGCATGGGGATCACCCACGTGTTCCGCGCCGAGGAGCACCTGCCGAACACGCCGAAGCAGCAGCTGCTCTGGGAGGCGCTCGGCGCCACGCCGCCGGTCTGGGGCCACGTCCCGGTGATCGTCAACGAGAAGCGGCAGAAGCTGTCCAAGCGGCGCGACAAGGTCGCCCTGGAGTCGTACCGCGACGAGGGCTACCTCGCCGCCGCGATGCGCAACTACCTGATGCTGCTCGGCTGGGCGCCCACCGGTGACCGCGAGATCGTCCCGTGGTCGGTGATCGAGGAGGAGTACCGGATCGAGGACGTCAACCACGCTCCGGCGTTCTTCGACGTCAAGAAGCTGCGCGCGTTCAACGGCGAGTACATCCGGGCGCTCACCCCGAAGGAGTTCACCCAGGTCTGCGCGCCGTGGCTGACCGGCACCGGCACGATCCCGGCCCCGCCGTGGGACCCGGCGAAGTTCGACATCGACGTCTTCACCACGATCGCCCCGCTGGCCCAGACCCGGATCGCGGTGCTCTCCGAGATCGTGGAGAACGTCGACTTCCTCTTCCTCGACGAGCCGGTGCACGACGAGGCGTCGTGGGCGAAGGCGATGAAGGAGGGCGCGGCGGACATCCTCGACGGCGCCGCGGCCGCGTTCGGCGAACTGACCGACTGGCGCGCCGAGGCGCTCAAGGCCGCGCTGGAGCAGGTCGGCGAGGCACGCGGGCTGAAGCTCGGCAAGACCCAGGCGCCGGTGCGCGTGGCGGTCACCGGCCGTACGGTCGGGCTGCCGCTGTTCGAGTCGATCGAGGTGCTCGGCCGGGAGCGCACGATGTCCCGGATCGCCGCGGCGCGCGCTCGCCTTTCCGCCTGAACCGGCGCTTTTACCGCATTCGGCGACCGGTCACCATAGCTGGTCGTCGAATGCGGTGATGCGGTCCGCTACAAGGGTGGCCACCGCCCCCACGGATTGCGGGGACCAAGTAATATTCGGCCGCTGATCAACGGCGGAAAACCGTCCTCCGCAGTCGTCCCCCACATGGCTCCAATTCACCCTGCCTCGAGATGCGGCCGGGCCGGTGTCCGGGAAGGCTGGAGGCCGAGGCCGCGCTCCGGTCGTCACCGGAGCACGAGCAGCGGTTCACGCAACCATGTCATCCACGGGCGGGGGAGGTCGGATGGTGGTTCGACGGGTGATGAAACGGGCCGCCGCCGCGGCGGTCGGCGGGCTGGCGCTGGCGGGGGCGCTGGCGCTCGGCGTCCTTCCGGCGTCGGCGCAGGCCGCGCCGGCCGGCAGCGGCACGGCCGGGGCGGTGTGGCCGGTGGCCAAGCCGAAGCCGAAACTACAGCCGACCACGATCCACATCACCGGCCACGACGTGCCGGACGACGGGATCACGGTGCTGCAGGCGGAGGACCCGAAGCTGTTCCGGATGCTGATGGACGAGGTGGGGTGGCTCGCCTCGGCGACGCCGCAGACCTCGGCGCCCAAGTCCGCCAAGCTCGGTCCGAAGTACACCGTCAAGGTGCTGATCCAGCAGAACGCCACCCAGGTGTACGAGCTGTACCCGCTGGCCACCGGTGGTCCGCGGGCGCACCGGCCGGCGAGGCAGCCCTCCGGCCGCAAGCCGGACGGCTGGTTCTACGGCCGGCTGTCGATGTCCGAGACGCTGCGCCTCTCCGGCGTCCCGCTGAAGGCGAAGCCGGACGTGGTCAACGGCGGGATCGGCGGCGGCGTCGGCGAGACCATGGAATCGTCCGAGCTCGATCCGGTGGCCGGGGCGTCCGAACTGTTCGGCCAGATGCGCCGCCTGCTGCTGCTCAACGGCGCGATCCTGCTGGTGATCCTGACCGGCCTGGCCGGCATGGCCTTCGTGATCCGCCGCCGGATCTGACCACCCGCCGTTCGCCCTGGCTCGCCCCGCGAGCCAGGGCGTTTTCCCTTTCCGCGGCGCGGCAGCCGATCCGCGAACCCATTTCCCGCGAGGCCGCCCACCGGCGGAAAACCCTTCCCGATACGACCTGTGGGGCCCCGCCCGCAGGCTTCTCAGCCACGCCCCGTGCGGGTCCCGCGCGGCGCCCCGGCCGGCTCACCACCGCGACGCGCCGCCGCGCCGTGGGCACCGCACCGGCCGCGCCGGCACGAGCGATCAGCGCGGATCGGCGGCATGGCGGCGGGACGCCCGCTCGACGAGCGCGACCAGGTCCGCCAGGTCGGCGTCGAACTCCGCCTGCCCGGCCACCACGTCCCCCGCACCGCTCCCGGCACCCCCCGGCAGTTCCCCCGCACCACCGGCCGCCGCACTCTCCCGCGCCGCGAATCCCTCCCGCGCCGCGGACTCTTCCCGCGCCGCGGCAAATTCCTCCCGCGCCGCCGCGGATTCCTCCCCCGCCGCGGATTCTTCCCCCGCCGCCGCGGATCCCTCCCCCGCCGGGTGCCCTGCGCCGGCGGGCTCGGCGGCGGGGACGGCGGGCAGCCCCCCGGTGACCTCGCCGGTGGTGTAGCCGAGCAGGAACGCGCAGATCATCCGGGCCAGCCGGGGCACCTCGTCGTCACCCACCCCGGCGTCGTGCAGGATGCCCCGCAGCGCCGCGGTCAGCCAGGACGCCGAAGCCCCGGCCGCGGAGCGGTTCAGCAGCAGCGGGAAGGCGCTGGGATGCGCGTGGGCGAGCGAGCGCACCGCCCGGCCCAGCGCCCGGAGCCGGCGCCGCCAGTCGATGTCGGCGAGGTCGTCGCCGACCGCCGTGCCCAGCTCCAGGTGCAGCAGATCGACGAGGCCGTCGAGGAGGGCGTCCTTGCCACCGACGTACGGGTAGAGCGCCATCGAGGTGAGCCCGACCCGTTCGGCCACCGCCCGCATCGACATGGCCGCCAGACCGCGCTCGTCCACGAGGGCCAGCGCCTGGTCCAGGATCAGCCGTCTCTTGTCGTCCACCCGTTCACCGTGACCAGCCATCCCGCCCCGGCCGGCGAAACGCGCCCACACCACCGCCCCCGCTCACCCCGTCGGGTGAGCCCGCTCCAGCCAGCGCCCGGCGTACCCCAAAAAAATCGCAAAGCCCTCAAGCCCCGCCGCACACCCACACCCCGGCAAAAGCCCCGCAACCCCCACGCATTGCGCCCGACGTCAAAGGGCGCAATGCCCGCCGAGCGGAGCGAGGCCAATCAGCTCAGAGCGAGGCCAGTCAGCTCAGCACCACCGGCCGGGCGGCCGGCCGCGGCCGGCGGCCCGGCGGCGCGGGCGCACCGCGCCGTGCAGATGTGCGCCGGCCCAGCCGCGGAGGTCGCTGCGGCAGCCGACCCGGCCGGGCTCGGTCACGATGATCGGTTCGTCCTCGGCGATCGGTGACAGGTCTTCCAGGGCGGGATCGAGTTCGGCACGCGTCTTGTCGTCCCGGTCCATCATCTCGCCTCCTCGATCCGCGGGTTCGGCTGTCGATCGGTTGTTCGGCACCGTTTCTTCATCGGCACGCCGGGGCCGGGGTTGAATCCGGCGGGCGTGCTAGTCGGACACGATGCCAGGTCACCCACGGGAATCGCGGGAGAGGCGCACCGCTACAACCGACAAAAGTCACAAAATCTCACAGAACTGATAGGGTTCGCCTCGGCCGAGGCCGACATGACACTCTGGGCGCGTGGCGGACAGCCGAATCACCGATCCCTCGCCTGATACCCCGGCGAACCCTCTCCAACCTGCGACGTTGCGCCGGATCGAGCGGCATGCCGGCGCCCTGGCCAGTTCCGCGGTGGCCCGGATGGAGGAGACGCTGCCGTGGTTCCGCGCGCTGCCGGCCGATCAACGTTCCTGGGTGATGCTTGTCGCACAGGCCGGCGTGCGGTCGCTGGTGGAGTGGCTGCGCTCGGGCGCCACCGTGGCGGCCAGCACCCAGGAGATCTCCGACGAGGTGTTCGCGGCCGCGCCGCGCGCCCTGGCCCGGGCGATCACGCTGACCCAGACCGTGCAGCTGATCAAGGTGACCATCGACGTGGCCGAGGCCGAGGTGCCGGGCTTCGCCTCGAAGGGTGAGGACGACCTGCTGCTGCGGGCGATCCTGCGGTTCTCCCGGGAGATCGCCTTCTCCGCGGCCCGGGTGTACGCGCGGGCCGCCGAGTCCCGCGGCGCCTGGGACGCCCGGTTGCAGGCGCTGCTGGTGGACGCGCTGCTGCGCGGCGACTCGTCGGACGTCCTGGCCAGCCGGGCGGCCGCACTGGGCTGGGTGGACTCGCCCCCGGTGGCGGTGGTGGTGGGCCGCTCCCCGGGCGGCGACATCACCGCCGTGCTGCACGCGGTCTACCGGGCCGCGCGCCGGGCCCGGCTCGAGGTGATCGGCGGGGTGCACGGCGACCGGCTGGTCGCGGTGGTCGGCGGCGCGGCCGACCCGGTGGCCACCGCGGCGGCGCTGAGTCCGAGCTTCGGCGCCGGGCCGATCGTGGTCGGGCCGGCCGTGCCGACGCTGGAGCAGGCCACCGAGTCGGCCCGGGCGGCGCTGGCCGGGTTCCGCGCCGCACCGGCCTGGCCGGGCGCGCCCACCCCGGTCGCCGCGGACGACCTGCTGCCGGAGCGGGCCCTGGCCGGCGACATGGACGCCCGCCGCAAGCTGCGCAACGACGTGTACGCCGCCCTGGCCCGGGCGGGCAGCGGCCTGCTGGAGACCCTGGACGCGTTCTTCGCGGCGGGCGGGGTGCTGGAGAGCGCCGCGCGGGAGCTCTACGTGCACCCGAACACGGTGCGCTACCGACTGCGCCGGGTGACCGAGGTCACCGCGCTCTCGCCACTGGACGGCCGGGACGCGTTCGCGCTGCGGATGGCCCTGAGCATCGGACGGCTCGACCCTGCGACATGAGTCACAGCGCAGCCGCGGCCCGTACGAGTGGGCAAGCACTAACGAGCAGAGCGCCAAATGGTGCTCAACCCGTGCAAACCAATGCGCGATTTGTAGGGAACCTACAAGGCTGATCGTAGGGTTTGGTCGAGCGCAGCACCGCGAACCACCTCCCGATCCGGAAGAGTCGAAGGCGTGCTCGCCGTACTCTCGCCCGGCCAGGGCTCCCAGAAGCCCGGCTTCCTGACCCCCTGGCTCGAACTCCCCGGTGCGCGGGACCGCCTGACCTGGTGGTCCGCGCTCGCCGGCGTCGATCTGGTGCACCTCGGCACCGCCGCGGACGCCGAGGAGATCAAGGACACCGCCCGTACCCAGCCGCTGCTGGTCGCCGCCGCCGTGCTCGCCGCCGAACACCTGCCGATGGGTGACGTCGCGCTGGTCGCCGGCCACAGCGTCGGCGAGCTCGGCGCCGCCGTGCTGGCCGGGGTGCTGCCGCCGGAGGCCGCCATCGCGCTGGCCGGGCTGCGCGGCCGGGAGATGGCCGCCGCCTGCGCGCTCGCGCCGACCGGGATGTCCGCCGTGCTCGGCGGCGACCCGGACGAAGTGCTCGCCACCATCGAGAAGCACGGGCTGCACCCGGCGAACCGCAACGGGGCCGGCCAGATCGTCGCGGCCGGGGCGCTGGACGCGCTGGCCGGGTTCAAGGACGCTCCGCCGGCCGGGGCCCGGGTGATCCCGCTGAAGGTGGCCGGGGCGTTCCACACGCCGTACATGGCGCCCGCGGAGTCCGCGCTGGCCGCCGTCGCCGGTGGCGTGACCACGCACGACCCGGTCCGGACCCTGCTGTCGAACCTGGACGGCACGGCGGTGACCGACGGGCGTGAGATGGTGGGCCGCCTGGTCCGCCAGGTCACCGCGCCGGTGCGGTGGGACCTGTGCATGCGTACGCTCCAGGACCTCGGCGTCACCGCGATCATCGAACTTCCCCCGGCCGGCACCCTGGCCGGCCTGGCCAAGCGGGAGCTGAAGGGCGACGGCGCCCCGGAGATCGTCACGCTGAACACGCCGGACGATCTGACCGCCGCGCGCGACCTGATCGCCCGCCACGGCCAGCCACAGCACTGACGCGCGCAGTCGCGATCGAAGGAGGAACAGGATGACCGCGGGTTCCCGCATCGTCGCGATGGGCCACTACCAGCCCTCGCGCGTGGTCACCAACGAAGACCTGACCAAGACCCTGGACACCAACGACGCCTGGATCCGGGACCGGGTCGGCATCGCGGAGCGGCGCATCGCGGACACCGAGACGGTCGCCGACATGGCCACCTTCGCGGCCGAGAAGGCGCTCGCCGGCTCGGGGCTCTCCGCCGCCGACATCGATCTGGTCGTGGTCGCGACCTGCTCGTCGATCGACCGCTGCCCGAACGTCGCCACCCGGGTGGCGAACCGGCTCGGGATCGTCGCCCCGGCGGCGTACGACCTGAACACCGCCTGTTCCGGCTTCTCGTACGCGCTGGGCAGCGCGGACCACGCGCTGCGCGCCGGGGCCGCCCGCAACGCGCTGGTGATCGGCGCGGAGAAGCTCTCCGACGTCACCGACTGGTCCGACCGCACCACCGCGGTGCTGTTCGGCGACGCCGCGGGCGCGGCGGTGCTGACCGCGGTGCCGGACGGCGAGGAGCCCGGGGTCGGCCCGGTGCTCTGGGGCTCGGCGCCGGACAAGGGCGACGTGCTGCGGATCGAGGGCTGGCAGCCGTACATCAAGCAGGAGGGTCAGGTGGTCTTCCGCTGGGCGACCACCGCGCTCGCCCCGTTCGCCATCGAGGCCTGCCGGCGCGCCGGCGTCGAGCCGTCCGAGCTGGCCGCGTTCGTGCCGCACCAGGCGAACACCCGGATCATCGACGGCATCGTGAAGCGGCTGGGCCTGGGCCCGGACGTGATCGTCGCCAAGGACCTGGTCGAGTCCGGCAACACCTCCGCGGCGAGCGTGCCGCTGGCCCTGTCGAAGCTGGTCGAGCGCCGCGAGGTGCCCTCCGGGGCGCCGGTGCTGCTGTTCGGCTTCGGCGGTGGCCTCACCTACGCCGGTCAGGTCGTCCGCTGCCCCTAGCGGCGACTGCCCGTCTTCTGTCACATCAGTTTCGAGAGGAAAACAACCACCATGGCTACTCGCGAAGAGATCACCTCTGGCCTCGCCGAGATCCTCGAGGAGGTCGCCGGGGTGAACCCGGACGACGTCGCCGAGGAGAAGTCGTTCACCGATGACCTGGACGTCGACTCCCTGTCGATGGTCGAGGTCGTGGTGGCCGCCGAGGAGAAGTTCGGCGTCAAGATCCCGGACAACGAGGTGCAGAACCTGAAGACCGTCGGCGACGCCGTCAACTACATCGAGGCGAATCACTGAGATGAGCACCGTGGACGTCGTCGTCACCGGGCTCGGCGCGACGACCCCGCTTGGCGGGGACGTCGCGTCCACTTGGGACGCCATGCTCGCCGGCCGCTCCGGGGTGGGTTCGCTCACCGAGGAGTGGGCCGGCCAGCTGCCCGTACGCATCGCCGCACGGGTGGCCGTCGATCCGTCGGAGATCATCGAGCGGGTGCGGATGCGCCGCCTGGACCGCAGCGAGGCGATGGCCATCATCGCCGCGAAGCAGGCCTGGGCCGACGCCGGGCTGGAGGGCGCCGGGGTGGACCCGGAACGCCTCGCGGTCAGCTTCGGCAGTGGCATCGGTGGCGCGATCACCCTGCTCGACCAGGACGACATCCTGGAGAAGAGCGGCCCGCGGCGGGTCAGCCCGCACACCGTGCCGATGCTGATGCCCAACGGCCCGGCCGCGTACGTCGGGCTGGAGTTCGGCGCCCGGGCGGGGGTGCGCGCCATGGCGAGTGCCTGCGCCACCGGCGCCGAGGCGCTCGCGCTCGGCCTCGACCTGATCCGGGCCGGCCGGGCCGACGTGGTGGTGGCCGGCAGCACCGAGGCCGTCATCCACCCGCTGCCGATCGCCGGTTTCGCGTCGATGCGCGCCATGTCGACGCGCAACGACGAGCCGGAGCGGGCGTCCCGGCCGTGGGACCGCAACCGGGACGGCTTCGTCCTCGGTGAGGGCTCCGGCGCGCTGATCCTGGAGCGCGCCGACCACGCGGCGGCCCGCGGGGCCACCGTGTACGCCCGCCTGGCCGGCGCCGGGGTCACCTCGGACGGCTACGACATCGTGCAGCCGGACCCGGAGTGCGCCGGCGGCATCCGCGCCATGCGGATGGCCCTGCGTGACGCCGGTCTGACCGGCGCGGACATCAAGCACGTCAACGCCCACGCGACGTCGACCCCAGCCGGCGACATGGGCGAGATCATGGGCATCCGGGCCGCCATCGGCGAGCACCCGGTGGTCACCTCGACCAAGTCGATGACCGGGCACCTGCTCGGCGCGGCCGGGGCGTTGGAGTCGATCGCCACCATCCTGGCGATCCGCGACAGCGTGGTCCCCCCGACCATCAACCTCGACGACCCGGACGATCGCCTGGATCTGGACGTGGCGGCGCACAAGGCCCGTCCGCTGGACATCCCGGCGGCGGTGAACAACTCGTTCGGGTTCGGCGGCCACAACGTGGCCCTGGTCTTCGCCCGCGCGTGACCTGGGAGATCCCAGGGAGCCGGCCCCGGCCACCGATCGGCGCGATCCCGGACTGCGACTGAGCAGCTTCTTCGACCGCGGCACCATGCGCCTGCTCGCCCCCTGGAGGACGAGTCCGGCGCGCTGCACGCCCGTGGCACGGTCGACGGCACCCCCGCCGTCGCCGTCGCCACCGGCGCCACCCGGCTGGGTGGGGCGATCGGCGTGCCGGGCTGCCGGCGGATTGTCGAGGCGATCGACGTCGCGGTCCGGGGCCGGGTGGCGATGGCCGGGATCTGGCATTCCGGCGGGGTCCGGCCGGGCGAGGGCGTCGACGCCCCGGACACGGCCGGGCAGGTCCTCACCGCCACGGACCGGCCCTCCGGCCGGATCCCGCAGCTCGCGATCGAACTCGGCCCGGTGTCGGTGAGCGCCGCCTGCAGCGCGGCGCTCACCGACACCGTGGTCATGAGCGGGACCGGGCGGATCTTCCCGGTCGGCGCCACCGGCTCCCCCGGCTTCGCCACCCGCTTCGCCCGCCTGACCGCGCCGGAGAACGAGACCCCGAGGGCCGCTGGTCGGTCCGGCTGCCCGCCGTCCGGGCCGGCTGTCGCCGGCGGACGTGCCGCCCGGCAGCACGCTGGGCCGCCCGCCGGCCGCGCTGGTCCCGGCGGGCACCGATCAGAGGGACGACGTACGCCCGCTGATCCGCGCCCTGCTCGACGAACCGTCCCCGGAGCCGCAGCCCCCTGGGCCCCGAACGTGGTGACCGCCCTGGGCCACTTCGCCGGCCGGACGAGGGGTGGTCGCGAACGATCCGCACCGGCTCGACGGCGGCCTGGACGCGTCCGGCGCGGAGAAGGCCGCGCGGTTCGAGCGGATGAGCCGGACTGATCGACGCGGTCATCGAGCCGGGCCGGACCCGCCGCCGGATCGCCGCGGCGCCGGCCGCCCGCGGCGCACACGGCAACATCCCGCTGCAGCCGACCGGCTCCCGGCCGTCACTTCGCGCAGGCGCTGCGGGGCAGCCCGGCGACCGCGATCGGCGACCGGCCCGGCGCGGTGGCCCGGCCGGCGATCACCGCGGCCACCGCGGTCATCGACAGCTCGCTGGAGGAGTACGTGGCCAGCAGCGTCGGCGACTTGGCGTAGGCGAGCAGGCCGGGCAGGTCCATCATCACGGTCACCGCCGCGTCCGGGGACAGGTCGATCGGCTTGTCGCCGTACCCCACCAGGTGGATCTCCGATCCCCCGGCGGCCCGCACCGGCACACCGGCCGCCTGCAACGCCCGGACCAGGGTGACCCGGGCGGTCTCGCGCGACGCCGGCGCGGTCACCGTGACCGGCCCGTTGACCAGCGGCCCGGAGCAGCGCCCGCGGAACACCGTGATCGAGGCGGCGTCCAGCGCGGAGACCGCCTGCCGGTGCGCCGCCGAGCCGAGCACCGACAGGTCCGGCTGCGGGATGGCCGCGGTGCGGTACTTGAGGGTCAGGATCCGGGTGACCGCCTCGACCAGCCGCTCCCGCTTCAGGGTGCCGTTGCCCAGCCCGGCCAGGATGCCGTCCCGGGCGGCGCCGATGTCCGGCGGCATGAGCAGCATGTCGTTGCCCGCGTTGAGGGCGCGGACCGCGGCCTCGCCGGCCGGCCACTTCTTGGCCGGGGCCATGTTCATCGCGTCGGTGATCGCCACCCCGGTGAACCTGAGCTGTCCGCGCAGCACGTCGGTCATCACCTTGCGGGAGAAGGTGGCGGCCGTCCCCTTGTCCACCGCCTGCAGGTCCAGGTGGCCGGACATCACCACGCCGGCGCCGGCCTGCACGCCGGCCCGGAACGGCGGCAGGTCCTGGCTGCGCCACGCGGCCGCGCTCTGCTTGATCACGGGCAGCTCGTCGTGGCTGTCGCCGGTGGTGTGCCCGTGCCCGGGGAAGTGCTTGAGCGCGGCCGAGACGCCGGCGCTCTGCAGGCCGCGCACCGCCGCGGCGACCTGGGCCGCGTTGGCTGCGGCGTCGGTGCCGTACGACCGGGAGCCGATCACCGAGCTGCCGGCCGTCCCGAGCGTGTCGGCGACCGGGGCGAAGTCCACCGTGACCCCCATCGCGGCCAGTTCCTCGCCGGCCGCGCGCCAGGCCGCCTCGGTCAGCTCGGGCCGGCCGGCCGCGCCCGCCGCGAACGCCGACGGGAGCGCGGTGACGCCCTTGGTGATCCGGGTGACCACGCCGTACTCCTGGTCCGTGCCGATCAGCAGCGGGGCGGCGGCGGGCAGCTGACGCGCGGCCTCCTGCAGGCCGGTGGTGAGCGCCCGCACCTGCTGCGGGTCCGCCACGTTGGACGTGGGGTTGGTCTTGCCGGTCGGGTCGTGCGGCGTGAAGGAGACCAGGATCAGCCCGCCGAGCCGGTACTTCGCGATCATCTGGGCCGGGGTGTCCACCCCGGCCAGCGACCGGTTGCCGGCGGCCGACCCGGCGTCGACCTGGGTGGCCGACCCGCCGTACGCGTAGGGCATCAGCACCTGCCCGGCCAGGTCCTCGTCGCTGAGCCGGGCCACCGTCTGCGCCGCCCGCACCGCCGGGTCGGCGGGCGGCGCGGATGCCGACTCGGAGATCGGAGCGGGCGCCGAGGACGCCATCGGACCGGCGCTGGGCGGGGCGCCCTGGGGCGTCTTGGCGTCGTTCCCGCAGGCTCCGGCGAGCAGGAGCAGCGGGGCGACAAATGCGACACGGGCCAACTTTTTCACGCCCGTCATCGAATCAGGTCGGAGAAACCTCCGTCACACGATCCCCCCTAACCGACCCGGGTGAGCAGCGTGACCGGGGCGCCGTCGCCCGCGTAGCGGTACGGCTCCAGCTCGGCGTCCCAGGCGCTGCCGAGCGCCTTCTCCAGGGCGTGCGTCAGCGCCTCGGGGGCCCGGGCGGACGCCATGATCGCCCGCAGCCGGTCCTCGCCGATCTGGATGTCGCCGGAGGCGCCCATCGTGCCGTGGAACAACCCGCGGCCGGGAACGTGCATGTACCGCTCACCGTCGATCCCGGGACTCGGCTCCTCGGTCACCTCGAAACGGATCATGGGCCACTGCCGGAGGGCAGCAGCCAGCTCGGCGCCGGTTCCCGCGCGACCGGTCCAGCTGCACTCGGCTCGGCGCATGCTCGGATCGACCGGCTGCACGGTCCACTGCAGATTGACCGGCGCGGTCAGGACGCGCGCTATGGCCCATTCGACGTGCTGGCACACGGCGAGCGGGGATGAGTGGACGTATACGACGCCACACGTTGGCACGGTGACCTCCCGGAGACCGAGGTGCGTCTTCCCCTACGACCTCGACCGCGGTTGATCGTGTCCCATGATGCCGGTTGGTACGGATGGTGCGCCAGAGAATCCGCAACATCGACTGTGGGACCAGCCGTAGTGGCATACCCGGTCCAACGCCCGTACCTGCTCCGACGGCACGGTTCACCAGGCGTCGTGTAGAGTTGCTACGGCCTTTTTCTCTGCTCGAGCTTTTTCCTCAAGGAGTACCGCCGTGGCGAGCAACACCTCAAAGACCGCCCGCGCATCAGTCCGCGCCGGCCAGAGCGCCGGTGGCGCCCTCAGCGTGCTCGGTGAGTACAAGTACCTCATCCCGCTCGCCAACGGCCGCTTCGCGTACGTGCGCAACCTGACCAACGGCAAGACCACCCACCTCAAGACCGACTCGGACGCCTTCGTCGAGGAGATCCGGACGCTGGCCGGCGCCGGCCACGGTCCGAAGATCCGCGCCGAGCTGAACGCGCTGCACACCACCAACCCGGAGCACGGCTGGGCCGACACCGAGAAGCGGCTCGTCGACGCGGGCGTCTTCGAGGGCTGAGCAGCCTCAAACACGCAAAGGCACCTCCCCGCGCGAAGCCGGGAGGTGCCTTTTCACGTCTGGCGACGATCGGCACATATTGATCAAGCGGACTTGAGGAACTCCACCCACCCGGTGTCCAGGTCGTAGATCCCGCCGACCACGTCGATCCGGCCAGCGGCGATCGCCGGCGCCAGACCGGCGCTCTCCCGCAGCCGCTCCACGGTCCGCAGCACGTGTGCGCGCACCGCCTGCTCGGCCGCCTCCGGGTCGGTCAGGTCGATGCCGTCCACCGCCGGGGCCAGCTCGCCCACCAGGTAGCCGACGTCGCCGGCCGGGCGGTCGCCGGAGCGCACCGCGTCGACCGTGGCGGTCACCGCACCGCACCGCTTGTGCCCGACCACGAGCACGAGCGAGACGCCGAGCGCGGACACCGCGAACTCCACCGAGCCGAGGATCGAGCGGTCCAGCACGTGCGCGCCGGAACGGGCCACGCAGATCGAGCCGAATGCCTGATCGAAGATCGCCTCGAGCGGCACCCGGGAGTCGATGCAGCCGAGCACGACCGCATGGGGTTGCTGGCCGCCCGCCGTGGCGGCGGCCTGGGTGACGTTGTGCCCGTATCGGGGCTTGCCGTACACGAATCGTTTGTTGCCCGTGATGAGCTCGCCCAGGGCTGTGCCGGGCGTGATGGCCTGGGCAGCGCGAATGGCTGTCATGCCCTCGATTCTCACCCGCCGCGGGCCCGACGACAGCGATTGCGAGGCAGGTCACCGTCAGCACGGGACCTCGGTCCCTGGCCAATAGGGCAATGGCAATCACCGTGATCGCGAGTGATGCTTATTACCCGTGGGTACAACGCGGGGGCGTGAGAGCCGCGGAGGTGCCCATGTCCGAGCGAACCGAGCTGCCGCTGACCGACGGTGTGCGCCTGCACGTCGAGATCTCCGGTCCGGCGGACGCCCCGCTGACCGTCGTCCTGCTGCACGGCTGGTGCCTGGACCGGCGGACCTGGCGGCAGCAGGTGGACGCGCTGCGCGCGCTGGGCCGCCGCGCGCCGCGGGTGATCGCGTACGACGCCCGCGGCCACGGCCGTTCCTCCGCCACCCGGCGCAGCGCGGCCACCCTGGACCAGCTCGGCGACGACCTGGCCGAGGTGGTGCGCCGGCTCGCGCCGAGCGGCCCGGTGGTCCTCGCCGGCCACTCCATGGGCGGCATGACGATCATGGAGTACGCCCACCGCCATCCCGCCGAGTTCGCCGACCGGGTGGCCGGCCTGGTGCTGGTCTCCACGACCGCCGAGGGCCACACCCACACCCGGTACGGCCTGCCGGACCGGGTGGCCGACCTGCTGCGCGTCGGCGAGACGCTGGGCGCCGGGGTGCTCGCCCGGTCCGGGGCCTGGCGGCCGCACCGCGCCGTGCTGCCCGCCCTGGCGCCCGCGGTGCGCTGGCTGCTCTTCGGCGAGCGGTGCGCCGACGAGGCGCTGGGCCTGACCCTGCGCAGCGTCGGCCGCGCCTCGCTGCGCTCGATCGGCGGGTTCCGCACGTCGATCGGCGCGCAGCAGCGGCTGGACACCCTGGCCGGCATCGGCGACATCCCGGCCACCGTGCTGGTCGGCGACCGGGACCGGCTCACCCCGGTGCCGTGCGCCGAGTCGATCGCGGCGGCGATCCCGCACGCCGAGCTGACCGTCTGCCCAGGGGCCGGGCACATGCTGCCGCTGGAGTGCCCCGGGGAGGTGTCCGGCGCGCTGGTCTCGACCGTCCGCCGGGTCAACCGGCGGACCAGGAAGGTCTGCCGCCCGGCCGCGGCAAGGCAGAGCCGCCAGGCCGCCTGAACGCCGGCCGGTCCCCTCCCGCAACCGGCCGCCGCCACCCGGGGCTCGGGCCGCTCAGGGGCCGGGCCGCTCAGGGGCCGGGTCGCTCAGGGGCCGGGTCGCTCAAGGGCCGGGTCGCTCAAGGGCCGGGTCGCTCAAGGGCCGGGTCGCTCAAGGGCCGGGTCGCTCAAGGGTCGGGCCGCTCAAGGGTCGGGCCGGCCGCCCGGGGCTGGGGCCGCCCGGCGCTCGGGCCCGGCCCGGGCGCTTGGCCGGAACATCCGCATGCCACCGCTCGTTTCTGGAAGGCTCGAACGATGCGGTTCACACCAGGCCGCTTCGACGCGGGTTGCCGGGCAGGAGTAAGTTCGATTGCCCCCTTCGCGCGAGCGCGCTGGTGGTGCGCATGAAAGGGAGAACGACCGACTTGAGCGACGCCACCGTCCTGCAACAGGAGATCGCGGTCGAGCAGCAGCACGTGGACAGGGTCTATGCCCGCCTCGCCGAGCTGCGCGCACACGCGTCCCGGGCCGAGAAGGAGGGGTACCGACTGGCCGGGGTGGGCACCTTCGGGGCGCTCGTCGAGCGCGACGCGATGGTCTTCCACGCGGCCCGCCGCCGGCACGCGCTCGACACCGAGCACGAGGGCCTGGTCTTCGGCCGCCTCGACCTGAAGACCGGCGCCACCCACTACGTCGGCCGGATGGGCATCCGCGACGACGCCTCGAAACCGCTGGTCGTGGACTGGCGGGCGCCGGCCGCCGCGGCGTTCTACCGGGCCACCCCGGCCGAGCCGCTGGGCGTGGTGCGCCGCCGGATGATCCAGTCCAGCCGGGAGCGGGTCACCGGCATCGAGGACGACCTGCTCGACCCGGAGTCCGCCCCGCCCGGGATGCGGGTGGTCGGCGACGGCGCGCTGCTGGCCAGCCTCGCCAAGGCGACCGGTCGCGGGATGCGCGACATCGTCGCCACCATCCAGCGCGAGCAGGACGAGGCGATCCGCTCCCCCGCCTCCGGCGTGACCATCGTCACCGGCGGGCCGGGCACCGGCAAGACGGCGGTGGCCCTGCACCGCGCCGCGTACCTGCTGTACTCCGACCGCAGCCGGTTCGCCGGCGGCGGCATCCTGGTGGTCGGGCCGTCCGGGGTGTTCGTCGAGTACATCGCGACCGTGCTGCCCTCGCTCGGCGAGGAGACCGCGACGCTGCGCTCGCTGGGCTCGCTGGTGCCGGGCTACGACGCGGTCCGGGTCGACCCGGGCGAGGTGGCCGCGATCAAGGGCTCGCTGCGGATGCGCCGGGTCCTGGAGCGCGCCTCGCACGACGCGGTGCCCGGCGCGCCGACCGAGTTGCGCCTGCTCTACCGCGGCACGCTGCTCCGGCTGGACGCCGCCGACCTGGACCGGATCCGCCGCTCGGCGCTGCCCCGGGGCGCGCGCCGCAACGAGGTCCGCGGCCACGGCTTCGACCGGATCTTCGACGCGCTCTGGGCACAGGCGCGCGAGCAGAAGGTGACCGGCCTGCCGGAGAAGCGCGAGTTCGAGTCCGAGCTGGCCGACCGCGCCGACTTCCGGGAGTTCCTCAAGGCGTGGTGGCCGCGGTTCACCCCGATGCGGGTGCTGCGCTGGCTCGCCGACCCGAAACGGCTCCGCGCGTACGCCAACGGCCTGCTCTCCCGCGACGAGATCGCGACCCTGCAGGGCTCCTTCGACGCGCTGGCCGAGCACGGTCCGACGATCGCCGACGTGGCGCTGCTGGACGAGCTCGACGAGCTGATGGGTCGCCCACGGCAGCCGGCGCGGAAGAACCGGAACCCGTTCCACGTACGCGACGGGGTCCAGGAGGTCAGCACGTACGCGGACCGCCAGGCCGCCGCCCGCGCCCAGCAGGTGCAGCGCGAGGAGGACTACCGCGACTACGCGCACGTGGTGGTCGACGAGTCGCAGGACGTCTCGCCGATGCAGTGGCGGATGATCGGGCGCCGCGGCGGGTACGCGTCCTGGACGATCGTCGGCGACCCGGCGCAGACCGCCTGGTCCGGCGACCCGGCCGAACTCGACCGGGCCCGGGACCGGGCGCTGGGCTCGCGCAAGCGCAACAGCTACGCGCTGACCACCAACTACCGCAACTCCTCGGAGATCTTCGCGGTGGCCGCCTCGGTGATCAAGGCGATCCTGCCGGACCTGCCGCTGCCCTCGGCGGTCCGCTCCACCGGCGTGGACCCGGTGGACGTGGTGACCGGCGCGGACGCCCTGCCGGCCGCGGTCCGCGAACTGACCGAGAAGCAGCTCGCCGACGTGGACGGCACGATCGGTGTGATCGCCCCGGTGCCCCGTCGCGACGAGGTGGCCGGCTGGGTGACCGGCCTGCCGGAACGCGTCCAGGTGGTCACCGCGCTGGAGGCCAAGGGCATGGAGTACGACGCGGTGGTCCTGGTCGAGCCGGGCGAGATCGCTGTCGACCGTGCCGGCGTGCGTACCCTCTACGTCGCCCTGTCCCGCGCCACCCAGCGCCTGACCACGGTCGGCACGAACCCGGACTGGCATCCCTGACACCCCGCCCCGGCCGGCGGACCCTTCCCCGGCCGGGGCCGACCAGCCGGCGATCAACGTGCTCACGCAGGGCCCATGACGACCTTCAGCACCAGCCGGGGCGAGCCGGCTGGTGCTCAGCGCGGTCATCCGAGCCCGGCCCGCCGCCACCCACCTGAGCCGCGCCCGCACCACCGGGAAACGCCCGGCAGGGTGATGGTGCGCGGCAACTCCGGCGTCTGCGGTGCCGTGGCCGGCCGGCCGGTCACGGTCACCGCGAGAGCGACGCCGATCATGGCGGTCCGCTTCCGGCGCGGCTCCGGATCGCACGCACAGCGAGGTACGCCTCGGCGCCGCCCCGGCCGGCGACGGAGGCCGCGATCACCGCCGCCGGACGGGCCGGGTCCGACTCCCGGCGCACCTTCGGGCTGTACCGCCCGGAGGTACTCGCCGCACTGGCCAACGCGACGCTGCTGACGGTGGCGGCGGGTTTCGTGATGGCCGGGGTGATCGTGGCCGCGGTGGTCATCCGGAGGACCGGCCGGGCGTACGCCGACCCGATCGCCGCGGTCGTGGTCGCGCTGATGGTCCTGCCGCGCACCTTCGCCCTGGGACGCTCTCGGCGGTACGGATCCTGGTCCAGGCCGCGCCCCGGCACGTCGACGTGGCGGCGGTCCACGAGCGGCCGGCCGCCGCGCCGGGCGTGTGCGATGTGCACGACCTGCACGTCTGGACCCTCACCGAGGGCATGGAGGTGGCCTCCGCGCACCTCGGACTGGCCCCTCCGGCCGAGCTCGGCACGGTGCTCACCGCGGCCCGCGAGACGCTGCCGCGTCCCGGCCCGGTGGCGGATTCCGCCGCCGGGTGGCCCGAGTCGCAGAACGCCGCTTCTGCTCTTTTTGCGATCCGCCACGCCGGATGCACGAAAAGATGAGAATGCGAATCATGAGTGACGGCCGGGTCATGGTCTTCGCGCCGGCCCCACAGCTGACGGTGACCATCGAACAACACCACGAGCAGCCCGAGCTGCACGTACATCCGGGTGGCCAGGGGATCTGGCAGACCCGCATGATCACCTCATTGGGCGTCCAGGTGACGCTCTGCGCGGCTGCCGGCGGCGAGGTGGGGCGGGTGCTGGCCCCGCTGATGGCCGGGCTGCCCGGGGTGACCATGCGGCTGGTGCTCCGCGAGCACGGCAGCGGCTGGTACGTGCACGACCGGCGCAGCGGCAGCCGTGAGGAGATCGCCGAGCGGCCGGGCACCCCGCTGTCCCGGCACGAACTGGACGAGCTGTACAACCTGACGCTGGCCGAGGGCCTGCGGGCCGGCATCGCGATCCTCAGCGGTCCGGCGCACCCCTCGGTGATCAAGCCGGAGGTGTACGGCCGGCTCGCCGCGGACCTGCGCTCGAACGGCTGCCAGGTGATCGCCGACCTGTGCGGGCGGTACCTGGAGGCGGTGCTGGAGGCCGGCCTGAGCGTGGTCAAGATCAGTCATGAGGAGTTGATCAAGGATGGGATGGCCGCCGACGGCTCCACCCGGGAGCTGTTGAACGCCCTGGTCAAGCTGAATTCTGACGGCGCCGAGGCGGCGGTGGTGTCCCGGGCCGGCGACGGCGCGCTGGCACTGATCAACAACGAGATCTACTCGGTCACGCTGCCCCGGCTGACCGCGGCCGAGCACCGCGGCGCCGGCGACTCGATGACCGCCGGGGTCGCCGCCACCCTGGCGAACGGCGGCTCGATGACCGACGCGGTACGCACCGGCGCGGCTGCCGGCGCCCTCAACGTCACCCGGCACGGACTCGGCACCGGGCACGTGGACGCCGTCCGGGTGTTGACCGAACGAGTCCGGCTGACCCCCATCAAGAAGGCATCATGACCTCGATTCCGGGCAACCATCGCCATATGAGAATTCTCATCACCAACGACGACGGTATCGAGGCGCCGGGCATCCGCTGGCTGGCCCGGGCCCTGGCGCACGCGGACTACGACGTGGTGGTCGCCGCGCCGCTCAGCGAGTCCAGTGGTAGCAGCGCCTCGATGACCGCCGTGGTGCAGGAGGGCAAGATCGTCTCGGAGCCGCGCGGGCTGGCCGGGGCGAAGAACATTCCGGCGTACGGCGTGGCCGCGTCCCCGGCGTACATCGTCCTGCTGGCCATGCGGGAGGCGTTCGGCCCACCGCCGGACCTGGTGGTCTCCGGCATCAACCGCGGCGCGAACGCCGGTGCCGCGGTCGTGCACTCGGGGACCGTGGGCGCCACCCTGACCGCCTCGCACGCCGGACTGCGCGGCCTGGCCGTCTCCCTGGACGTGCTCACGCCCGCGGCGGCCAGCGCGGCCAGCGGGGGCGCCGCGATAGCCGCCCTGCACAAGGCCGACGACGAGCAGCACCACTGGGCGAGCGCCGCCGAGCTGGCGGTCCGGCTGCTGCCGTCGCTGCTGCACACCCCACCGGGGACGGTCTTCAACCTCAATGTGCCGGACCTGCACGTGGACGGCATCCGGGGGCTACGACAGGCGGCGCTGGCCCGGTTCGGTCAGGTCCAGATGAGCATCGCCGAGGCCGGTGACGGCTACGTGCGCACCGCGGTGCAGGCCGCCGAGGAGGAGCTGGACCCGGGCACCGACCTGGCCGCCCTGGCCGACAACTTCGCCGTGGTCACCCCGATCCGTGCCCCCCACGAGGACACCGCGATCCGCATCAACGTGGAAGGAATCCGCTTCCAGACCCCGGCCCTCTGAACCCCGGCCAACCGCGCCATCCCGGCCAACGAGGTCGCCCATCCCGACGCCCCGCCCGCCCCACCGAAGCCACCGGCCACACCCCGGACCAGGCCGACCCTCCACCCCGAACACCCCAGCGCCCCGCCGAGCCCGGGCCGAGTCCCGCCGAGCCCGGGCCGCGCAGCCCACCCCGGGACCACCCCGCGGAACTCCGCAACCCCCACGCATTGCGCCCGTCGACGTCGAGAGCCCCGAAAACGACAAGCGAAGCGTGGTCGTTTTCGGGGCTCTCGACGTCGACGTCAAAGGGCGCAATGCCCGCCGAGCGGAGCGAGGCCCATCAGCTCAGCCCGCCGAGCGGAGCGAGGCCGATCAGCTCAGCCCGCCGAGCGGAGCGAGGCCGATCAGCTCAGCACCGCCCCAGCTGGCTCGGCGCTCTCCTGGTACGGCTGCGGGTTGCCGAACAGGCCGAGCAGCCCGGTGACCCACAGCTGCTTGTGAGCGAACCGGCTCGGCCGGGTGACGACCACCTTGACACCACTGACCCCGGCGAGCTGGAAGGCTGCTACCAGGGCGCTGATGCCGACGGAGTCGATGAAGGTCACGTGCTGCATGTTGAGCTCGATGCGAACCGGGGAGCCGTCGGCCAGTTGGGCCGCCACGGCTTCGCGGATCTCGTACGCGTTCTCGACGTCGATCTCGCCACGCGGCGAGACCTCGACGGCGCCGTCAGCCAGCGTCGACGTCGTTATCGACAGCGTCACGCCTCTTCCCTCCACCCGCCCAGGTCCTCCGGGCGTTGCTTCTCTGTACGCAGGTCGTCACGACCACCCTGAGGAGCAGGGCGGCATGGACTACCCCCGGAAGGTTCGGTGAAACTGACCGAAAGGGTAGGCCCCGAACCTGTTAGACACCTGAGTGGCCCGTATGAGCGAGGTCAACAGTACTGCGGGACGTCAAATCGTTTTCGAAATGTGATGTCGTCCATACCGGACGTTTGCCGTGTCCTCCGCTTGGGCACGGTTGCCAGGTAGGGCGAGCGCAGGAGGTAACCGACAATGTTCGCGACACGTAAGGACCGTACTGAACGGACCGCCGCTCAGGCGTGGGACCACCTGTCGGCTGCCATGGCCGCCGCCGGGGAGACCGCCAGGGACGCCGGCCGCCAGGCCGCCGACGCGGCCGACAGGGCGAGCGGGCTGGCCGGCAGGACCAGCCGGCGCAGCCGCAAGCTGGCGGCCAAGGCGAACCGCAAGAGCCACAAGCTGGCCCGCAAGGCCGGCCGGAAGGGCACCTACCTGGCGATCCGGGCCGGTGGCGCCGCCGACGAGGCGTGGACCCGGGCCAACGCCGCGGCCGGCGCGCTGGCCGGGCGCAAGCCGGGCCGCCCGTGGGGCCTGATCACCGGGGTCGGCCTGCTCGGGCTGGCGGCCGGCTGGGTCGCCGCGTCCACCGCGCGCGCCGCGCTGGAACGGCAGGCCGAGAACGAGCAGCTGGAGCTGGCCGAGACGGCGGTCGTGGTGACCCCGACGTTCGAGGGCAAGTGACGTACGCAAGCGCCTGACCGCCGGGTGTGGCGGCCGCCGCACCCGGCCCGCACGGCCGACCGGGATCCCCTCGCCGCCGCCCTGCCCGCCGGTCCGGAAGCACCACGGGTCCGCTCCGCGCTGCCGGCGGGCAGCGGGGCACGCACGGGTCGGGCCTGCCCGGGACGCGGTCGGCGGGTGCACCGGCGGCGACGGTGTCCGGGTGGCCCGCGCCGCGCGGACGGACCGCCCTGCGCCTGGCCGGACCGGCTGCCGGGGAGTGGTTCTCGGCACAGTCGCCGTCGTACCGGCGAGCGATCACCCACGCCGGCGCCGAGCGCCGGGCGCGCGGCGGCCGGGAACGCCGTCCGACCCAGCTCATCGTCGATCCGGCGGCCCGTTGACGGGTGCCTCCGCTGATCTCCCGTTGATCGGCGGGGCTCTGTACAGTTGAGCCCCGTTGCGCTCGATCAGACTCCGGCACGCGGCCCCGGCGCCGCCCGATCAGAAAAGGTCCACCTGGTGCTCAGTGCGGGACATCTCCTGGACAACCGCTACCGGTTGGACGAACGGATCGCGACCGGCGGCATGGGCGACGTCTGGCGCGGCACCGATGTGGTGCTGGGCCGTGTCGTGGCGGTGAAGGTGCTGCGCACCGCGATGCTGGACGACCCGGAGTTCGCCGCCCGGTTCTACGGCGAGGCGCGGATGATGGCCGCCTTCCGGCACCCGGGTGTGGTCGAGGTCTACGACTACGCCGAGGCGGGCGACGCCGGCGGCCCGGAGAAGGTCGCCTACCTGGTGATGGCGTTCGTCGAGGGCGAGCCGCTGTCGAACCGGGTGAAGGACGGTCCGATCCCGGTCGAGGAGACGATGTCGATCGTGGCGCAGGCGGCCGACGCGCTGCACGCCGCGCACGAGGCGGGCATCGTCCACCGGGACGTGAAGCCCGGCAACCTGATGGTGAAACCGACCGGCGCGGTCATCCTGGTGGACTTCGGTGTCGCCCGGTCCAATGCGCTGACCAGCATGACCGGGCTCAACTCGATCGTCGGCACCGCTCTCTACATGGCGCCCGAGCAGGTCGCCAAGGGCAACCTGACGCCCGGCACGGACGTGTACGCGCTCGGCGCGGTGGCCTACCACTGCATCGCCGGGCGGCCGCCGTTCGACGGGGACAACGCGCTGCAGGTGGCGCTGCGGCACCTGGAGGACGAGCCGGACCCGCTGCCCGAGCACGTCCCGGTCGAGGTCCGCGAGCTGATCGGCCGGGCGATGGCCAAGCAGCCGGCCGACCGGTTCCCCAGCGCCGCCGAGTTCGCCGAGGCGGCGTACGCCACGCTCGGCAACCCGCAGGACTGGAAGCGGCTGACCGGCACCGCCCTGATCGCCCCGACCAGCGGCGCGCCCACCCGCCCGACCCCGGTCAGCCCGGCGCCGGCCGGTGCGGGGCCGCTGACCCAGCCGACGATGCCCCGCCCGCGGATGTCGCCGGCGCCGCCGCCGATGCCCGCGCCGGCGATCTCCTCGCCCGCTCCGCGCGCCCAGCGTGGCCTGATGATCGCCGTGATCGCGCTGTTCGTGCTGGCCGGCGGCCTGGGTGTGGCCTTCGCGCTGACCAACAAGCAGGATCCGGCCGACGCCAGTCCCGGGGGCACCGGCAACCAGCCCACCGTGGTGCAGACCATGGAGACGCCGGAGGTGTCGGAGACCCTCAGCGAGCAGCCGGTGGTGGAGGAGACCGGCTCGCGCCGCACCGTGCCGACGAAGAAGACCCGGACGCCGTCGCCGAGCCCCTCCCTCTCGGTCTCGTCGCCCACGCCCGGCATCACGTCGGCGTCGCCGTCGCCGACGCCGACCGAGACGCCCTCGTCCGCCACACCCAGCCCGAGCAAGACCGAGGAACCGGACGAGGAGCCGACCACCACGCCCACCGGCACGGAGGACCCGGGCACCGACACCCAGGAGTGAGGCCGGTCGCCCGCCGGGGACCGGCGGGCGGCGCCTCCTGTTCAGTCGCGGTCGCAGCGCGCTGTCCGGTTGGGTGACGCGCCGGTGTGACCGGCGCTTCCCGGACCGCGGGTGCCGCCGGACGCACCGGGAATGCTGGATCGCACCGGAAATGCAACCGGAGCGGACTGAAACCTCAACTCGCCCCCGGCACGGCCGATGAACCCGGTTGGCACGGAACCGCAACCGAGCCGCTACCGGGAAAGGCCGCACCATGACGACCGTTCACTCGCCGCAGTCCGCACACGGGCACCCGATGTCCCCGCCGTGGGCCGAGCGCCCCGAGACGGCGACGCTGGAGCTGGAGACGCCGCCGTTCGGTGGCGTGGTCCCGCCGTACGGGTCGCCGGGCAACAAGCACGGCCAGCTGCTGGTCCGCTTCCCGCAGGAGGTGCTGGGCGCGGCCCGGCCGGAGGCGCCGTCCTGGCGTCCGGTGGTGGCCTGGACGTTCTTCCTCAGCGTGCTGGGCGTGGTCTCGGCGATGCGCCGGGCCGGGCGGGCCCGGGAGTACGGCCGGCGGCGTGCCCCGTACTGGGTGGCGTTCGTGGTGACGTGCGTGGCCGGGGCGGCGTTCTGGTCGGCGCTCGTGGTGGACGTGGCGCTGCCGGTGTACCGGATCCAGGCCGAGGACCGGGCGACCGCGGCGGTGCAGGAGAAGGTGCGCGGCGACGGCCGGGTGGAGGCGGCCGTCGGCACCACGGTCAAGAGCGGCGGGTGCGTGCCGGTCAGCGACCGTGATGCCGAGGGGATGCGCCGGTACGACTGCACGTTCCGGCTCAGCGACGGGCGGTCCGCCTCGATGGTGATCGAGGCGGACACCCGCGGCAACTGGGAGACGACCGGGTGAGGCCGGTCAGAAGGTGACCGGCACACCCTCCCGCACCAGCTGCCAGTTCTTCACGAAGAAGTCGGCCGGGTCGATCCGCCCCTTGGCCTGCGCCCAGTCGATCAGGAGCTGGCGGATCTCCTTCTGCTCGTTGTAGACCTGGGTCTTCACGATGCCCGGGAACGCGCCGCCGCCGGAGCGCCGGTAGTTGTTCACCGCGACCACGAACTGCGCGTCGGCAGCGACGTCCACGCCGTTGATCTGCAGCCGGGTGATCCGGCTGCCGACCGGCTTGCTGATGTCGATGTCGTACTCGACACCGGAGAGGGTGTCGTAGTTGTAGTCCGGCACCGAGCTGTCGCTGAGGGTCGCCAGGTCCACGGGGGCGCCGACCGGCAGCGTCCGGAAGTACTTCGCCGAGTACTCCAGGTAGGCCCGCACCTCGGCGCCGGTCAGCACGACCGCTTCCAGGGTGTTGTCGTAGATGTACAGGCCCGCGACGTCCTTGATCTTGACGTCGCCCTTCGGGAACACCGCGGTCCGGCTGAACGGCGCGGAGATCGACAGGACCGGGAGGCTCGCGTACGGCGTACCGGCCAGCGCGGCGGTCACCGTGTCGGTCTGCACCCTGTTGATGTAGTCCAGGATCGGGGTGTCCTCGTACCGCGACGTGGCGGCGGAGAGCTCCGTGGTCGACGCGGCGACCACCTGGTTGACGTACGCCACGGTCTTGGCGTGCTGGCTCCGGACCGCGGCCAGCACCTTGGGGTCGGCCTCGACCGTGTTGGTGTTCAGCGTGGCCGACGCCTTGGTGGTGACCTTCCAGCGGCCGTGCTCGCGGACCAGCGTGAAGTCCATCCTGGTGAGCCGCTGGCCGAACTTCGACGGCTCGGAGAGCAGCACCTGCGCGCCGGTGCGGGTGTTGGTGACGAACCGCTGCGCGACCTCGTTGTGGGCGTGGCCGAACAGGATCGCGTCGATCCCCGGGACGTTCTGCGCGATCAGCGCGGACGGGTTCTCGTTCGGCAGCTCGTCGCCGTAGCTGGAGGTGCCGCTGTCGCCGCCGTGCGCGGAGAGGATGACGACGTCGGCGCCACGGGCCCGCATGATCGGCACCCACCTGGCGGCGGTCTCCACCATGCCGAGGAACTTCAGCTTGCCCTCGACGTTGCCCTTGTCCCAGATCGCCACACCCGGGTTGGTCAGGCCGAGGATGCCGACGCGCAGGGTCGGCGCGTGCCGGCCCAGCGACACCTTCTTGATGATGTACGGGGTGAACGCCGGCTTGCCGGTCTTCGCGCTGACCGCGTTCGCGGCGAGCGCCGGGAAGCCGAGCTGGCGGATCCACAGGTTCAGCAGCGGCAGACCGTAGTTGAACTCGTGGTTGCCCAGCGTGATCGCGTCGTAGTGCAGCACGTTCATGGCCCGGGCCATCGGGTGCTTGGCGCCGGTCTCGGTGATCGGCTCCTGCTTGGCGTAGTAGGTCGCCAGCGGGGTGCCCTGGATCGTGTCGCCGGCGTCGAGCACCAGCGTGCCGCCGGTCGCCTCGGCGCGCAGCTTGTTGACCAGCGCGGCCAGCTTGGCGACGCCGACGTCGTTGTGCGCCGAGTCGTCGTACTCGGCGTCTTTGTAATAGTCCCAGTTGTACACGTTGCCGTGGGTGTCCGAGGTGCCCAGGACGGTCAGGTGGTACGTCTCCGGGGTCTTCGGCGGCTTCGGCCCCTTGCCGCCGGCCTGTGCGGAGGCCGGGAAGGCGAGCGGCGCTGCGGCGGCGGCCGCCGAGGCTGCCAGCACGCCGCGCCGCGATACGCCGTTGGGAAGCGTCATTGCGAACCTTTCGCAGGGTGTTCGGTGCGTGCGTTCGTGGGCACGCCGCAAAGCATGCACCCTAACGGTGGATCAACCCAATGGTCGATCAACTCAGGGTCGCATCGTCGTCACATCCGCTCAGATCTCGTCCGGGGCCTCGATACCCAGCAGCGACATTCCGGTGTGGAGGGTCCGCGCGGTCAGGTCGGCCAGCCCGAGCCGAGCGGCCCGCACGTCCGGCTCGGCCCGCAGCACCGGGCACCGCTCCCAGAACACCGAGAACGCCGCGGCCAGGTCGTGCAGGTAGCCCGCCGGCCTCCCGGCAGGTGCCCGACGTGCATCTCCTTGGCCCCGTTCGGCCCGGATTAGTCGATCACCACCCGCTCCGGGGCGGCGACCGGCGCGACACCCAGCCGCCGATCCGTGGCCAGGTCGGCGTGCGGCGAGGACCGGACGGCCGGGTCCACCGGATGTCCGGCCACCGCCTCCAGCGCGGGCGCGAGCACGGGCCGGCCGCCCGCACCGGTACGGCCGGGTAGTGTGCCGGCGATGAACGAGGAACCCGGCTGGGAGAGCGACGGCGCCGGGGTGCTCCGGTTGCCGTCCGGGCGACTGGTGCGGGGCCGTGGGCTGCGCGAGCCGATGCCGTCCGGGCATCCACCACGGTTCGGCGTCTATCTGCTGGGCTCGGCGCCACCCGAGTTCGGCTGGGAGACACGGTGGGTGCGGTGGACGGACTTCTGGTTGCCGGCCGACCCGTCGTACGCGAAAGCGGTTCTCGCCGAGGCCCTGCGCCGCGCCGGCGATGAGCGGGTGGAGATCGCCTGTGGCGGCGGCCGGGGGCGGACCGGGACCGCGCTGGCCTGCCTGGCCGTGCTGGACGGCGTGCCCGCGGCCGAGGCGGTCGCCTTCGTCCGCGCGCGCTATCACCGCCGGGCGGTGGAAACGCCCTGGCAGCGACGCTTCGTCGCGCGCTTCCCGGAGATCCGGGCGGACTGAGCAGCCGATGTCGGCCGAGACGGATCAGCGCGGTACGTCCGGCCCCAGGGCGGCGGCGAGACGCGCGGCCGCCGCGCCGGTGCCCAGCGAGACCACCAGCCACGACCGGTCGGCGAAGGTCAGCGCCACCCGGGGCATCGGACCGGCCGGCGGGGCCGGGCTGGTCACGACCGTCGTGGCCGGACACTCGAAGATCGGCGACAGCGCCGCCCCGGAGTAGCCGTAGCGCTGTTGCGGCCGCTCCCGCCTCGGCGTCCTCGACACCAGGCGCCACAGCGACACGGCGAGCCGCCCGGCGAAGTGCAGCAGCACCCGCAGCGGCCGGTGGGCATGGGGCAGTTCCTCGGGGCCCGGGGCCGGGTCGGCGAGGACCACCAGGCGCTGGTCGGTCAGCGCCACCCAGGCGGGGCGGGCGCCGATCTCGACGTTCGCGTGCCGGCGCAGCGCGGCCAGCAGCCGGCCGGCCTCGCTGTCCGGGACCCCGCAGAAGGTCTGCCCGTACGTGCGCAGCAGCCGGTCCTTGGCCATCAGCTCGGACGGCGAGTACTCCTGTTGGGTCAGGCCGAACGCGGTGCCCAGTACCGCCTTGCCGACCCCCTCGTCACGGGCGGCCCTACCGAACCCGGCGAACGGGTTGAACGCGTTGAGCATCGCGGCCGAGCCGGGCGGCGCCTGCTCCAGGCCGGGCGAGCGCAGCAGATGGCTGTGCTCGCGCAGCCGCTCGCCCGGACGCAGGGCGGCCCGGATCGCCTCCCCGGCCGGGCCGTGGTCGTCCTCCGACACGTTCGCCATGTGGTTCACGACGATTCCCTTCGCTGCTTGCGGCCGCGGCGGACGCGCGAGGCCGGTCGACGTCACCGCGGCAGGTAGCGCTCGGCGGTCTCCCCGACCTTCGTCACGTACTCCTCGGCGGTCTCCTGGACCTTGCGCACGTACGGCTCGGCCGTCTCCTCGGCCCGGTCCAGGTACGGGTCGGCCCGGTCCGCGATCGGATCGACGTACTCGCTGATCCTGCTCCGCAGCGGGTCGTCGTTGCCGTCCACCCCGCTGCGCCGGTCGTCGAACTCGCCGGCCGCCACCTGCACGCCGTACTGCATCAGGTCGCCGGCCATGGTCGTGAAGGGGCCCATCACGGAGTGGTTGAGACCGGTGAGCGCGCCGATCGGCGTGGCGACCGCCTTCTTGATCAGCTTGGCGGCCAGCTTCTCGGCGAAGCTGCCCTCCTTCCACAGGTGGTAGTACTTGCGGGTGTACCAGAGGCCCTTGCGCAGCTCGTTGAGGATCTCCAGGCAGCGGATCGCGAAGAGCGAGGAGGTGGCCGGCGCCGCGGCGCCCAGGAAGCCCACCTCGGACAGGCCGGCGGTCTCCGGGGCGAGGATCTGCGCGACGATCCACTCGACGATCAGCCACTCGACGAGTTCGCGGATCACGTCGCGGAGCAGGTCCTCGTACGCCGCGAGCATCTCGGCGGTCTGCTCCAGCGTGCGGGCCTCCTCCCGCATGCGCTTGCCGATCTCGCGCAGGTCCTTCTCCTGCTCGGCCAGCTGCCGCTGCGCGGCCGTGCTCGCCTCACCCTTCCACCCGGCGGCGAGCGCCTGCCCCTGCCGGGCGACGTCGTCGGCGACCCGGTCCAGCTCCGCGGCCACCGAGTCCCAGACCTGGGCCTTGGCCTGGAGCTGCTCGGGATCACCGAGGCACATCTCGAAGATCTCGATCAGCGGTTGCACGAACGGCCACAGGATCGCGTCCATGACGGTGTTGACCGTGTTGACCAGGCCGTTGGCCCGCTGCAGGACGTTGCCGGCCTGCTGAACGCCGTGGTAGAGGGTGCCGGCGACGCCGTCGCTCATCGCACCTTGCCGAACTGCTCGGCGTGCGCGGCGTCGGTGCTGCGGTAGGACTCCGCGTTGAATCGGAGCAGGGCGGAGGCCCGGTCGAGGACCGCGGCCGCCTCGGCGATCTCCCGGGTCGCCTCCCCGAGCAGCTCCTGGTACTCGGTGTTCACCCCGACCAGGGCGCCGATCCGGCCGTACGCGTCGCTGGTGACCGCGGCGTCCTGCAGCTTCGCGACCTGCGCCTGCAGGGCCTGGGCGTCGGCGCTCAGCCCGGCCGCCACCGTGTCCAGGACCTCCGGTTCCACCTCGAAGCTCATCGCGCCGCACCTCCGGCCGGCCGGTCGAGCACCTCGCGGGAGATCGCCCGCAGCGATTCCCGGGCGCCGTTCAGGGTCTGCTCGTCGGCGC
This sequence comes from Actinoplanes teichomyceticus ATCC 31121, assembly GCF_003711105.1. Lineage (NCBI taxonomy): Bacteria > Bacillati > Actinomycetota > Actinomycetes > Micromonosporales > Micromonosporaceae > Actinoplanes > Actinoplanes teichomyceticus. Next base: position 1,503,523 of record NZ_CP023865.1, on the reverse strand, counting down.
CGGCGTAGCCCTGCAACCGCGACTGGAGATCCACGTCGGCGCCGGCGACCGGCTGCAACGTCTCGGTCAGCGCCGACGCCCCGTCGGCCGCCGCCCGCCGGATGGTCTCCACGATCAGGTCGGCGAGGACCTCCGGGGACAGGCGGTACGCGGTGCGGCTCAACTCCAGCGAGCGGACCAGCCCGGCCGGGGTGACCACGACCCGTACCTCACCGCCGGGCGACTCGGCCGCGCCGCTGATCTCGGCGATCCGGTCCCGTGCCTCGTTGATCCGGTCGATCCGGGACATGGTGTCGCGGACCGTCCGCGCCAACCAGTCCGCCGGAGCCTCGCGTCGCACCCGTCGCCTCCCCGTGTCGCGGCAGTGAGCCGCCCGTCATCGTAAGGGCGGCGATCTTACCGCCGGATCGGCGTGCTCACCGGTCACGGGTCGTCGGGATCTCCTCCCGCCGATCCGGTTCCGGGCGCGTCTGGGTGGACTTGTAGGACAGGTAGGTGAGGAAGGCCGACACGCCGCCGAGCAGCGCGGCGATCACGCTGGCGAGCTGGTCGGCGAGGTTCGGGCCGAGGCCGGCCATCCCGGCGACCGCCAGGGCGAGCAGCACCAGCAGGCCGAGCGCCAGCGTCTGGACCCGCCGGTCACCCACCGTGGCGGTCTGCGGGGTCGGTCTGCGCCGGCTGGTCACCAGCCAGACGGCCGTCTCGACCAGGATGATCGCCGCGGTCACGAAGACCGGTACGAGCCAGGCCTGCAGGCCGGTCCCCGCGCTCACCGCAACGCCTTCTGCATGGCCTCGACGAATCCGTCGGTGAGTTCGACCCGGCGGTACAGGTAATCCACGGTGTGCTGGCGGAACACCTGCGCGAAGTCGGCGTACCCGGGCCGCATCGGGCGGGGATGGGCGTCCTCCACCGCGGACCGGACGATGTCCAGGTGCGGCATCGTCGCCCGGACCTCGGGGTCGTTGTAGGCCTCGGCGGCGGTGGGGGCGAAACCGTAGGTGGCGAGCAGCTTCTGCGCCGGCATCCCGGTCAGGAAGCGGATCACCGCCTCGGCCCGGTCGCGGTGCTCGGTGTCCGCGGCCACCGCGAGGCACTGGCCGCCCAGGATGCCGATCGGGAGCCGGCCGAGGCGGATCGCCGCGGTGCCGGGTTTCTTGTCCCGCTCCACCCGGTCGATCGCCGGGTACCAGACCGGCCAGTTGCGCATGTACCGCAGATTCCGCTCCTGGAACGCCGCGTTCGTGGCCTCCTCGCCGGCCGCCGTCACGATCCGCCCGGCGCGCAGCGCGTCGGCGAGCGGGGCCAGCGCCCGCTGCCACTGGCCGAGGCTGGTGGAGACCACGCCGCGCTCGTCGAGGATCGTCGGGTCCTGGGCCAGGGCCTGCTCCAGCACGTTGATCACGAACGCCTCGCCGGTGGTGGAGCCCTCGACGGCGAGCTGGCCGGCGAACTGGCCGGGATGCCGCGCGTCGGCGATCAGGTCGCCGATCCGGGGTTCGGGGTCGGGGGCCCGCTTGTCGGTGATGCGGCGGAAGAGCATCCCGACGTCGGTGTTGAACGGCACCGCCCAGAGCCGGGTCGAGTCCTCCTCGACCTGGCTGATCCGCTGCACCGGGTCGAGCAGCGTGATGCCGTCCGGCGCCTCGATCGGCGCGATCCGGCCCCGGGCCGCCAGGCGCGGGATGTGGATGACGTCCAGGTTGTAGATGTCGGCCCGGGTGCCGGCGAACGTGTCGTACTGGTCGCGGGTGGAGCTGTTGACGGTCAGCACCTCGAGCGTCACGTCGGGGTGGAACCGGTTCCACAGGTTGATCAGCAGGTTCCGGCCGCCGGTCGCGTCGCCCCCGGTGACCAGGGTGAGGGTCACCGGGGTGCGGCGGGTCAGCAGATATCCAGCGGTGGTGGAGAGCATTCCGGAGGTGATGACCCCGGCGATGAACGAGCGCCGCGAATACAGGTCCGGCATGTGATTTACATTACTCGATGAACGCCAGGCTGACCTCCACCGGTCAGGCTGCCGTGGGCGGCCTCCACACGGTGAAGTCCTGGATGTGGAAGTGGCTGGCGACGGTACGGAAGGCGAACCAGCCGCTGCGGTACGGGTCCGGGTCGGTGTAGTCGAAGACCAGCCGGTCGTCGCTGTAGTAGCGGATGCGCGAGCCGTCCACCGCGATCCGCACGTGGACCCCGACGTTCGCCTCGATCAGCGGCGACGTGTAGTCGTAGATCAGCGGGCGGTTGCCGGGCTCCCCCACGTACCTGCGGAAGCGGGTGGTGGTGTTGAGGTTGGCGCCCTGCCCGGCGTAGTAGGTGCGCAGGTGGTCGTACTCGGCGAAGGCGCCGTGGCGGGTGGTCGCGAAGATGTCGTCCGGGGAGCGCGCGTCCCGGGCGTTCCAGAACGAGTTCAGGTCGGTGACCAGGTCGTTCGGGCCGCCCGCGGCGATCGGGGTGGCGGTGTACTCGATCTCGTACGGGCCCGCCAGCTCCTGTTTGAGCCAGACCGTCGCGCCGCCCGGGACGTCGACGTCGAGCACACCGTCGCGGGCCGTGACCGTGCCGCCGCTCTGCAGCTCGGCCGACCACCTGCCGCTGTCGGTGACGAAGTTGTCCTCGGCGATCACCTGCCAGGCCCGGTCCGCGGCGGCGGTGGTCCGGATGTTCGGCCGGCGCGGGGCCTTGCCGCCGAAGCCGAGATAGAAGCCGGTCAGCGTGGACTGCAGGTAGCCCCGGACCGTCCAGCCCAGGCGGTAGGCCGGGTCGTGTGCCAGCGTGTACAACCGGGTGCTGGTCGCGATGTTCGTGGTGAACACCCGCAGCGCGGTGTGGTCGCTGGTCTCGGCGAGGTACTCCTCACGCCAGTCGCCGAGGATGTCGCCGTAGAACGGCACCGCGTTGCGCCACGAGGACACGACGCCGGACGGTTCGAAGATCTTGGAGCTGGTCCGCTTGCGCCAGTCCCACTTCTCCACGTACGTGTTGTCCAGCAGCTCGGAGCCGGTGTCGCCGTCCCACCAGATGCGGAAGTTCACGCTGGGTGTGGCCGTCGAGATCCGCTTACCGGCGGTGCTCCAGACCCCGGCGCCGGGCAGGTCCGGGGCGGCGGTGGCGGCCCAGAACTCGTAGCCGGGGTGGGTGGGGTCGATGTCCGCGGTGGTACCCCGCGGGACGTCCCACAGCGTGGCGTCCTGCGGCACGTCCGGGTGCGAGCCGGTCAGCAGGCGCTCACCGGTCGAGGCGTCGTAGTAGTACCAGGGGAAGGCGGTGAAGATCCCGCCCTCGGTCTGCTGGATGGCGTAGCCCTCCAGGCCGGGGCGCTTCGGGTCGAGGTCACCGATGTGGAACCGGTCCCCGTGCACGGCGCCGGGCACCACGTAGCGGAACGTGCCGTCGCTGTTGACCACGTAGTTGCCGTCCGCGATCTCGTCCCGGCCGTCCTGGTCGACGTCGACGACGCGCAGCTGGTGGAAGCTGGTGCCGACGGCGCCGCGGACGAACGTCCACCGGCGGGTCAGGTCCCGTCCGTCGAAGTCCCAGGCCGCGAAGAGGACCCGGAAGTCGCCACGTTTCGCGCCGGCCCGGACCACCTGCTTGGTGATCAGGCTGGGATGCACGCCGTCGAGGTAGCCGACGCCGTACTGGCCGCCGGAGGGGCCGTCGGCGGCGAGGTCGGCGGCGACCGGGACCCGCTCGCGCTCCACCCCGGTACGGCCGTCGACGACCGAGACGAACTGGTCCAGTGGATCGTCGGAGCGGATCACCGCGCCGTCGGCGAAGGTCGTGCCGTTCGCGGTCTTCACGACCACCTCGGCGCGGCCGTCGCTGTCCAGGTCGTAGACGGTGACGTTGTCGTCGTTGCGGTACCCGGCGACGTCGCCGTAGCCGCTGATCGCGGCCGGCGGCGGATCGTTGGCCGCGTTGCCACCGCCCCGGGTGTACGACGCCGGGCCGAGATCGACCCGCCACAGCTGCCGCCCGGCCAGGGTGTACGCCTCCAGGTAGTTCGGCTTGTCCAAATCGGTGGCGAGCCGGGACACCACGATCTCGTAGCGGCCGTCGCCGTCCAGGTCACCGGGCCAGGCGTGCTGCACGTAGTAGCCGGGCGCGGCGGCCAGCGGGATGTCGCCGGGGGTGAACGCGGCGGCGCTCGCGCCCCGCTCCCGGCCACGCACCACGGCGCGGACGGTGTACGCGCCCGAGCCGCGGGAGCGGTCGGTGAAGGTGGTGGAGGCGGTGATCGGGCGGCTGTTGAGCCGGCGCGAGCCCCGGTAGACGTTGAAGGCGACGCCGGCGCCGTACTCGGTGCCCAGCAGCCGCCAGCTCAGGAAGGTGCCGCCGCCCTCGGCCGGCACCGCGACCAGGCCCCGGTCGAGCGACTCGACGATACGTTTCGGCTGTTGCGGGCCGGTCGGCCGGCTGGCGGCGGAGGCCGGGGTGACGGCCAGCCCGGCCAGCACGAGGCCGGTCGTGACCGCCGCGGATGCGCGTCTCATGGCGCGCAAGGTAGGAGGTCACTGTGTATCGATCGTTGCGCGCCGTTGACGGCGGCGGCGACGGGCCGTTCCGTTTCGCCAGCTGATCGCTTTGCCGCGCTGCAAAATTATGACCCGGGCTACACCGGCCGCTCACCCGCCGCACCCGGCCCTGCGGGGAGACCTCCCCCGGCGCCGTCGCGGATCAGCCGGGCTCCGACGCCGATGTGCGCCTGGGTCCCGCGCGTACCGCAGCGCCTCGTAGGCGCCTCGCCGAAGCGGTCGTCCCGGGCGATGTGCTGCGCGTTCGTCGGCGCCGACCGCGGCCGGGCCGGGCTCGCCACGCGCGCTGTCACCAGCCGAAACGGCGCGGATAGGTGACCCGGGCCAGCTCGTTCTGCCCGGCCAGGTTCGGGTGGAAGAAGTCGATCGTGCTCACCAGGTCGAGGGTGAACCGCACGTCGTGCACCCGGCCGCCGTCCCAGCGGCACCGGCTGCCGTACGCCGCGCAGGCCTTGCGCAGCTCGTCGTCGTAGGCGTCGATCCGGTCCCGCACCGCACGCCGCCGGCGGTCGTCGTCGCTCGCCGTGGACGCCGGATCGGCCAGCATCGTCGGGCAGACCCCGCCGGTACGCCACACCCGCAGCGCCCGTTCGTCGTCCCGGCCCACCTGCCACAGCCGGTACAGGTCCGGGATGCTGGCGACCAGCACCCGCGCCTGGGGCAGCCCCTTCTTCAGGCGGGCCAGCCCGCGGTCCACCCGGGCGCGGAACGTCGCCACCGGGGTCATGTCCCGCAGCCGCCCGGCGCAGGCGTCGTTCGCGCCGATCAGGACCGTGACGTACTGCGCCTTGGCGTCGACCGCCCGGGCCGCCTGCCCGGCCAGCGCGCCGGCCTCGGCGCCCGGCTCGGCGAAGTTGTGCACATGACCTTTGATCTTCGGGTGCCGCGCCAGGATCCGCCGGTAGTGACTGTCCACGCCGCTGGCCGCGCCGGTCGCCCACGAGTTCCGGCTGCAGGCCAGATAGGCCAGGCAGCTGCCCACCCCGGCGGTGATCGAGTCGCCCAGCGCCGCCATCGAGGCGGGGTAGCCGGCCGGCGCCTTGCTGCGGGTGATCGTGGGCTTCGGGTCGGCCGCGCCGGCGCCGCCCTCACAGGCCAGCGCGAACACCGCGAGCAGGGCCAGTGCGGCGAGGTGCCAGCGACGCGGCATCATTCCCCCCGGATCGACCGACGGTGACGGGCAGAACACGTGCCGCCATCATACGTATGAATGGAGCGAACGGCCGAACCGCGGCGGGAGGCTGTCGTGAAGCCGTCGGCCGGAGGATCGTCAGATCATCATGACTGCAAGATGAATCATTGGCTGGTTGCGGTTACGTTCTCTTTGCAAGTGCTTGCAGAAAGCCGTCATCGCCCTAGGCTGGGCCTGCCCATGTCCAAAGAGGATGGACCCGGCTGTGCCGGACATCTTCGGATAGATCAGGAGAGCTATGCGTTCGCTCAGCAAGGTGCTGCTCGCCCTGCTCGTCGGCTTCACCGGCGTGCTGGCGGCGATCAGCCCGGCCGCCGCGGCGTCCACGACGCCCCAGCAGCTCGGCGGGCTCGACCTCGGCGCCTACTGCCGCTCCATCGGGTACGCCGGCGCCGCCCTGGACGGAGCCACCGCCTACGACTGGCACTGCGTCGCCGGTGACGGCAGCCGGCACGACCTGACCTTCGAGGCCGCCTGCCGCTCGGCCTACGGCACCGGCGACGCCGTCGACCGGATCGGCAGCTTCACCGACCCCACCTCGGTGCGGTGCTGGCGGGTGACGCCCACCGTGGTCACGCCGGCCATCGACGACTACTGCGTCGCGACCGGGCACAGCGCCTCGATCCTGACCGGCACGACCGTCTACGACTGGCACTGCGTCAACTACAGCCGCGGCGGGCCGACGTACTTCGACGTCAGCCTGCCCGCGGTCTGCCGGCACACCGTCGGCGGCAGCGCGACGATCGACCGGTTCGCCGACTACCGCGACGCCGGCTCCTGGCAGTGCCGGGTCTGACGGCGTACCGATGACCGCTCCGGGCGGCACACCCGCGGCTCACCGCGTGCCGCCCGGATGCCGTCCCCCGGCCCCCTTCGCGGCGCGCCCACGCCGCAACATCATCGATGTTAGGCTCCCTCGCCCCCCGCACGGCTCTCCGGCCCGGCGGGGAATCGGGGAGAAATCATGCATCGTTGCGTACGGGCGCTGCTGGCCGCGGCCGCTGCCACGCTGAGCGCCACCACCGTCCTCGCCGGTCTCGCCACCCCGGCGCAGGCCATGAACTACGACTCTGCCGACCTGACCACGTGGACCTATCTGGACAAAGCCCGGCCGTCCACACCGAACCCGAACCCGTCCGGCGACTACCTGATCGGCACCAGCCGGGACGCCGACGGCGTGCAGCACACCGGGCGCGCCTTCTTCACCTACGACCTGACCCCGCTCAAGGGCCAGGTCCTGCACCGGGTGACCTTCTACACCTCGGAGCGGACGGTGAACTCCTGCGCCCGGACGGCGCCGATCCAGGTGTGGCGGACCAGGCCGGTCACCGCGACCACCACCTGGCAGCGCCCGCCCAGGGAGCTCGAACTGCTCGCCGAGCGTGCGCACGGCAAGGGCGTCATCTGCCCCGGCGCCTATCTCGACGTCGACATGCTCCCCCAGGTCCAGGCGGCGCTGGCGCGCGGCGAGAAGTCGCTGACCGTCGAGGTCCGGCTGGCCGCGGGCGCGGAGGCCGACGCCGAGCTGGGCCGGACCATGCGCCAGGCCGGGCTGAGCTGGGCGGCCAATCACGCGCCGAAGGTCAGCGGCCTGAAACTGAAGTACCCGGACGCCGGCTGCGGCACCCCGGCCAGGCACCCCTCGGCCGGCACCTGGATGCAGGCCGACGCCACGGTCACCGACGCCGATCCGCTCGACTACGCGCGGCGCTGGTTCGCGTACTGGCCGGTCGACCACCCGGATCAGCGCCGGGAGACCACCAGCCCGAGCTTCGACCTGAGCGGCTTCGACGAGGGCACGGTGGTCGCCTGGAGCGCGCAGGGCCGTGACTACGACGACGCCGGCCCGTGGGGCCGGACCTGCTACTTCACCGTCGACCGGACCGCGCCGACGACCCGGCCGCTGGTGTCGTCCAGGCAGTACCCGACCGACGACCACCCCGGCACCGGCGGCCCCGGCGTGCCCGGCACGTTCGTCTTCGACGCCGGCGGCGACCTGGAGGTCACCGGTTTCGACTGGAGCGCCCTGGACGGCGGCCTGGTCCAGCACGTGGTCGCCAACCACCCGGGGGGCCGGGGCAAGGTGTCGATCACGCCGCGTATGCGAGGCACCGGGCGGCTGGAGGTCGCCGCGGTGGACGCGGCCGGAAACCGCGGCCCCTGGGTGCGGTACGAGTACGAGGTGCGCAACACCGCGCCGTCCGCCACGATCGACGTCCGCGGCGTCGGCCTGACCAGCCACATCACGCTGCACTCGGCCGCCGCCGAGGCCACCGGCTTCGGGTACGCCGTCGACGGCGGCCCGGAGAAGCGGGTGCCCGCGGTGAACGGCACGGGCGAGGACGACCTGGTCTTCGACAGCACCGGCGTCAAGACCGTCGTCACGCGCACCTACGCGGGCCGGAAGATGATCGGCTCGGACACGCAGAGCATCTCGGTCAGCGACGCCCCGGCGATCAGCTCCGAGCAGTTCGGCTGGATGCACTCGCCGGTCGCCGGCAGGCCGGGCAGCTTCACCTTCGCGCCGCGGACCACGGGCGTGGTCGCCTACCTCTACGACCTGGAACGCGACTTCGGCGGCCCGGGCGAGCAGCAGCGCGTGGACGCGGCCGCGGACGGCGCCGCGGTGCTGAACTGGACGCCGGAACAGGGCGGCCACTACAGGATCCGGGTCTCCTCGGTGGACGCCGGCGGCAACCGGTCGCAGCTCGCCGAGGAGTCGTTCCGGGTGATCGACACCCACCCCAACGTGTACGCCAACACGTGGGGCGCCCACGTCGGCGACCCGATCTCGGTGTCGGTCTCCTCCGAGCTGCCGGACGTCACCGGCATGGTCTACCGCTTCGACGGCGGCCCGCAGACCACGGTCGACGGCGCGTACGTCTCCGTCGACGTGGTGCCGACCCACGCCGGCGACAGCGTCTTCACCGCGTGGGCGCGGCTGAGCGACGGCACGCTGTCCCCGCCGACCGAGTACACCCTGCACCTCGACTCGGCGCCGCAGCTGACCGTGCGCGGCCCGTTCGGTGACGAGCGGCTGGTCCACAACCGCCCGGCGAGCTTCACCTTCACCTCGGCGCTGGCCGGGGCGACCGCGTTCCGGTACTCGTTCGACAACCCCTACGACGACCGGGACGCCGAGGAGCGCACGGTGGCCGCCGGCGCCGACGGCACCGCCACGATCACCCTGGACGTGCCCGAGGACTGGAACTACTCCATCGAGGCACGGGTGGTCAGCGTGGCTGCCGACGGCGCCGCCTCCGACCCGCGGTCGGTCTCGCTGTCGGCGGACAGCCCGCGCGTCGAGGTGGAGAACCCGTGGCCGGCCGACTGGGCGGAGCCGGCCGGCGGTCTCGGCGTGCCGGGACAGTTCGGCTTCTACGCCTACACGCTGGGCGACGTGACCGCCAGGTACCTCTGGCGGGTCGACGACGGGCCGCTGCACGAGGCGCCGGTGGAGGCGGACGCGTGGATGACCTCGGTGGCGTACACGCCGGACCGCACCGGCGCGCACACGCTGTACGTCCAGCGGGAGTTCACCGACGGCTCGGTGTCGCCGGCCGTGGCCGTGCCGTTCACGGTCGGGACCCGGCCGCTGATCACCTCGGACCGGTACCCGGCCGACACCGAGGCGGGGGCGCCCGGCACGGCGGGTACCTTCCGGTTCAGCGGCGGGACGGCCGGTGTCGTCTCGTACGACTACGCGTTCGTCCCCGACGGCGGCGCGCCGGTGCTGGCCGGCACGGTCGATGCCGCGGACGACGGCTCGGCCCAGGTGACGTTCACCCCGTCCGCCGCCGGCGCCTACACGGCGCTGGTCACCGGCCGGACCGCCGACGGCACGCGGACCACGCAGGCCGGACACCGCTTCACGGTGTCCCACTCCTGAGGTGGCTCGGCACCGGGGCCGGCGCGGGTCGCGCCGGCCCCGGTGCCGGCCGGGTCACGCGCCCGGCTGCGCGGCCTCGGCCGCCTCGCGCTGCTGGGTCTCGCGCACCAGCGCGGTGACCTTGCTGTCGGTGAGCGGGTAGAGCAGGAAGAGCACCAGCACGGCGAGCAGGACGGCCACGAACGGGACGGCCGTCTGCAGGGCCTTGATGCCGTGCAGGACGCTCACGGTCTGGTCGGCGTTCGCCACGTGGCCGACGTAGCCCAGGTCGAAGCCGGATCGCGGCCGGCCCGCCGGAGGTGGCCTCCGGTGTACGCAGCGTGGGCTCCGCGACGGGCAGCCCACCGCCGGTGAGGGCGTCGCCGAGGGGTCCGGCGTCCGCGGCGGCATCGAGCCACCACGACCGGCACGATCCGGCCGGCCGGTTGGTCGATAATCGGGTCCCGTCACTCCTGAATCAGCCGAAAGACACTATCAGCAATTACTGCAAACGATTCCATAAAGAGTGCACGGCGGCCGCATTCCCCGTACGGACCGGCGGCCGGCGCGTCAGCCGACCAGCGCGCGGACCACGGCCGCCGGGTCGCCGCCGAGCAGCGCCCGCACGTGCGCCGCGGTCTCCCCGGCCAGCCGGCCCAGGTTGGCCGGATCGACGTGCGGCCACCCGAGCCGGGGCAGCACGGTCAGCCGCCGCCGCGGGCCGGCGGCATCGAACTCGGCGCGGACCAGCTCCACCACCGCCTCGTCGTCGCGGACCGGCTCCTCGCCGAGCGCGCCGGCATACCCGGCGAGCAGGCAGGCCAGGGCGAAGACGCTGAGCGGCGCGGCCCGGTCGGCCAGGCGTCGCGGACCACGGGCAGGCTCCGGGTGTGCCACTTGGCGCTCGCGTTCAGCGCGCTCCCGATCTGGACGACGAATGGAAACACATGCGATGATGCATTTTGCAAACGTTCCCGCACGTTTTCACGACGGTGCCGCCGCCACCGGGAGAGTGTCTTTCCGATGCTCGCGCCGGACCGCCGCCGGGGTGCCGTCGCCCGGCCGGGTGCACACCCCCGCGGCTACGAAGCGTGTCCGTCCTCGGCATCACCCCCGGCGCGGGACGCCGCCCGGCTCGGCGGCGGCGCGCCGGCGAGCCCGGCGACCGCGAACACCGAAGGAGGCGCGGCATGACAGCCGCTGAACTCACCGACCACGCCCTGCTGCTGAGCCCCGGCGACGACGTCGCGGTGGCCACCCGGGACCTGGCCCCCGGCCTCGCCCTGCGGCACGGTGACACGCTGCTGACGATCGCCACCGAGGTCCCGCGCAGCCACAAGTTCGCGGTCCGCGAGCTGCCGGCCGGCGCCCGGGTGCACAAGTACGGGCAGTCGATCGGCCGCACCACCGCCGACGTCCGGCCGGGTGAGCACGTGCACGCGCACAACCTGGGCATGGACGACGTCCAGCACCGGTACGAGTTCGGCACCGCGCGGGTCCCGATCGCGCCGGCCACGCGGACCCGGACGTTCGAGGGCTTCGTCCGGGCCGACGGCTCGGTCGGCACCCGCAACTACGTGGGCATCGTGACCACGGTGAACTGCTCGGCCTCCACCGCCCGCATGATCGCCGACCAGTTCCGCGGCCCGGTCATGGACGCCTGCCCGAACGTGGACGGCGTGGTGGCGCTGACCCACGACTCCGGCTGCGGGATGGTGCCGGCCAGCGAGGGCGGCCGGATGCTGCGCCGCACGCTGCGCGGTTACGCGGCCCACCCGAACATCGGCGCCCTGCTCGTGCTCGGGCTCGGCTGCGAGATGCTGGCCGCCGACGCCGTGCTGGCCGACCTGCCGGCGCCCGCCGACACCCTGATCGAGCAGATGGTGATCCAGGAGCACGGCGGCATCCGGGCCACGGTGCGCGACGGCTCCGCCGTGGTGCGCAGCCTGATCGAGCAGCTCGACCAGCGCCGGCGGCAGACCGCGCCGGCCTCGAAACTGGTGCTCGGGCTCAACTGCGGCGGGTCCGACGGGTACTCCGGGATCACCGCCAACCCGGCCCTGGGCCGCGCCTCCGACCTGCTGGTCGCGCAGGGCGCCACCACCGTCCTGGCGGAGACCCCCGAGGTGTTCGGCGCCGAGCACCTGCTGACCCGGCGCGCGGTCAGCCCGGAGGTCGGCCGGCGGCTGCTGGACCGGATCGAGTGGTGGAAGAGGTACGTGGAGAGCGGCGGGGGCACCCTGGACAACAACCCGTCCCCCGGCAACAAGGCCGGCGGGCTGACCACCATCCTGGAGAAGTCGCTCGGCGCGGTCGCCAAGGGCGGCACCGCCGAGCTGACGGCGGTCTACGAGTACGCCGAGCGGGTCACCGCCTCCGGTTTCACCTTCATGGACACCCCCGGGTACGACCCGGTGTCGGTCACCGGCCTGGTCGCCGGCGGCGCGACCGTCGTGGTCTTCACCACCGGCCGCGGCTCGGTGCTCGGCACCAAGCCGGTGCCCTGCATCAAGGTCGCCACGAACACCCCGATGTACGAACGGATGCGCGAGGACATGGACCTCAACGCCGGCGGGATCGTGGCCGGCACCGACACGATCGACAGCGTCGGCGCAGAGATCCTGGAGGCCGTGCTGGCGGTCGCGTCCGGCCGGGCCACCGTCAGCGAGGAGCTCGACCTGGGCCGTGACGAATTCGTCCCGTGGCAGCTGGGCGCGGTGACCTGAGCACCACCGGCCGGCGGCGGGGCGCCCGCTGCGCCGTCAGGCGCCGGCGACGCCGGACGACGAGCGGACCACCAGGCTCGTGCCCAGCACGATCTCCTGCTCCGGCGCGGCCTGCGACGCGCGGGGCCGCCCGCCCGCGCCGCCGATGCGCCGCTGCACCATGTCCAGCGCGGCCGCCCCGGCCCTGCCCTTGGGCACGGCAACCGTGGTCAGCGGCGGATGACTCATGGTCGCCAGGCTGACGTCGTCGTACCCCACGACGCTGAGCCGCTCCGGCACCGAGATCCCGCGCGCGGCCAGCCGGTGCAGCAGCCCCAGCGCGACCATGTCGTTGTAGGCCACCACGGCGGTGGCCGGGCTGGCCAGCACCAGGTCACCGGCGAGCACGCCGCCCTGGAAGGTCGGCGCCACCGACCCCAGGCGCAGGATCTCCACGTCCGCGTGCGCGTCGGCGAGCGCCGCCTGCCGCTGCCGGCTCGCCCACGAGTCCTCCGGCCCGGCGACGTACGCCACCCGGCGGTGCCCGAGCGCGTGCAGATGCGCGATCGCCTGCCGGGTGCCGTCGACCATGTCGGCCACCACCGACGGGATGCCGGGCACCTGGCGGTGGATCAGCACCGTGCTCGCCGGCTCCACCACCTCCAGCAACTCGTCGTCACCGGCCCGCGGGGAGCAGAGCAGGAGGCCGTCGGTGTTGCGGCTGAGCGCGGCCACCGCCTCCAGCTCGGCGCGCGGATCCTCGTCGGTGTCGGCGATGAACACCCCGCAGTCCAGCGCCCGGGCCCGGGTGGTGACCCCCTTCACCACGTCGGCGAAGAACGGGTTGCGCAGGTCGGGGACGATCAGGCCGAGGTTGCCGGTGCGGCCGGTGATCAGGCCGCGGGCCGCCCGGTTCGGCTGGTAGCCCAGCTGGCTCGCCACCGCCATCACCATCTCCCGGGTCGCCGGGCTGACGGTCCCGCCGGTCAGCGCGCGGGAGACCGTCGAGGCCGAGACCCCGGCCGCCCGGGCGACGTCGCTCACGGTCGCTGCCACGGTGGGCCCCTCCCGACGGTCGGTGATGATGCGGGGCGGAGTCTATCGGATCGGTGCTGCACAGGTTTTCATCGCCGCTCTCAGCAGCGATGCCGTCCGGGACGATCCCGCAGGTGTCACGCCCGGGATGTGCCCGCATTCGTTCCCAACAAGGTTTCAGCGACCGCCCGCGCCGCCGGTCAGGACAGCAGGGTGGCCAGGGTGCGCTTGAGGTGGCCGTCGTGGCGCTCGCCGGCCCAGGTCACCACGTCCAGCGGGCGGCCCTGCTCACGAGCGCCCCCGCAGTAGCGCCGCACCTGCGGATCGATCGGCTGGTCGGTGACGCACAGCGCGCCGTGGGCCCGCAGCCGGTAGGCCGCGTTCTCGGCCGCCGGCACCCCGGTACGGCCGTCGTCGCCCCGGCACACCGCGACCGCGACCAGCCGGTGGTACGCGCGGACGTACATGATGCCCGCGGGAGCACCGGCGGGCACCGTCACCTCGGTGTTGGCGCGTCGCAGCGCGGCGGTGACCGCCCGCTCGTACAACGCCGCCCGGGCGCCCTGGGCCTGCCCGTTGTCGAGCTCGCCGAGCAGCTCGTCGCGCCGCTCGGCGGGAAGGGCGGTGAGCAGCGCCGACCGGACCGGCTCGGGCAGCTCGCCGAAGAGTCCGCGCAGCCGGGACACCGGCAGCCCGGCCAGCATCGTGGCGGCCGGCTCGGGGGTGACCGCCGAGGTGGCCCGGATCAGCTCCCGGTCGGCGAACATCTCCAGCAACCGCGCCCGGCCGTCCGGCTTGGCGGCCAGCATCAGCCGGGCCACGTCCGCCCCACCCAGGGCGGCGGCCACGGCCACGAACCGTTCCGGGGGCAGGCCGGTCAGCATGCTGATCGCGGACTGCGGCGGAGTCCGGCGGATCATCACCGCCAACGGGGTTATCGGCATCATCCCACCGGGCAGCATGACTCTCACCTCTCACGATCCGGCCGAACGCCGCCCGATAGGACTAACACCCGCGACCTGCCGCGAACATCATCTATATCGACGGTCCGGATGCCGCGCCGACCTGGCTCTTCGTGGGCAGCGTCTCGCCCCAACCGCTGCGCCGTAGGTGTGACCGGGCTAGCGGCGGGCGTGGGCAGGGGCATCACGTAGCGGCTGACCGCGCGGCGGCGCGGGCTCCTGCGGTGTCAGGAACTGCTCGGTACGCCAGCGCCGCCCAGGTGCCTAGCGAAGAATCGGATCGAGCTGTCGATTTCGAAAGGCGGGATCCGGAAATGGCCACCGGGGTTGGCGTGCAAGGTCTTCTCGGCGGAGCCGAGTGCGTCGAACAGCTTCATGACTGAGTCCCGCGGATTGCCTTCATCGTCCCACTGCAGAAGGTACTCGACGGGGATCGTGATCCGCGCTGCGGTGTCCAGGAGCCAGTCGCATGCCATGAGGCCGAGGACCGCAGCAGTGATCCGGGGTTCGGCCGCGACAAGGCGGATGCCCGACTCCCCGGCAGCGGACAGGCCGTAGTACCCGACGGGCTGGCTGTCGCCGACGGAGTCCAGTTTCTGCAACGCGTCCAGGGTGGTCTGCCAGTTGGGGATGAGTTCTGCCGCCACGGTTTCGTAGAGGGCGGGCAGCGCGGGTCCGAAGGGCTCGCCCGCAGCCTTTCGTTCGTCGATCAGCGCAACGAGCCGCCGGATCTCCGGATGCTCCGGCCTGTCACCAGTACCTGGCGCGTCGATCGCGGCGACCGCAAAGCCGCAAGCAGTGACGTACGGGAAGGCTCGGGAGACGACCTCCCATCCCTTCTTGTGCTGGCCGCCGCCGTGCCCGATCAAGACCAGTGGACGGGGACCGGAGCCTGCGGCGGGCGTCCAGAGCACTCCAGGGATGTCGCCGACAGTGAAGAGCTGTTCACGGATGCCGTCGGCGACGGTTCCTGCAGTGATACGCATGGAGGAATTACATCGACAATCCCGCTGACCCGGCGAGTCAATTTTCAGTCGGGCCGGCGACGGTGGTGGCCGCCGCCCGTTCATCTCCTCGCCACGGTTCCCACTACCCACACCCCGTTTCAACTACCGCGGCTCGGCTCAACCGATGACGCTGCCATCGAGATCGACATCGCCACCTAACGCGCTCAGCTTCGCCAACGGAGATCCACAGTCACAGCTCTCCGTGACTTGCTCAACGCCCACACCAACCCGAGTAGTCGCGGATGCCTGAACGGGCAGCCGGTTCCGGGCCGCCATGACCGCGGCGGGCGGCGCCACCCGGCGGGCGGCGCCACCCAGCGCCGGGACACGGGCGCGACACCGCGGTGACCGAAGGCGCGTACTCATGCGTTAGCCGGGGTCATCCCGGGGAATCCCGTCGGCCGCTGTCCGCTCATGCCGGCACGGGAGGTCACCATGAGCCAGGTCGACCGGAACCGACACGCACCACAGCTGTCACCGCCGCCGCCGGACCAGCGGCTGACCGGATCGATCATCGTGGTCGCCCTGGTCTCGGCCGTCTCCGGCCTGCTCTACGGCTACGACACCGGCATCATCTCCGGCGCCCTGCTGCAGATCGGTGACGACTTCGCCATCGGCCACGTGTGGGAACAGGTGATCGCGGCATCGATCCTGGTGGGCGCCGTCATCGGCGCGCTCACCTGCAGCCGGTTGGCCGAGCGCCGGGGCCGGCACGGCACGCTGCTGCTCATCGGCATCGTCTTCGTCGCCGGGACGGTCGCGGCGTCGCTGTCGCCGGATCCGGTCACCCTGTCCGCCAGCCGCCTCGTGCTGGGCTTCGCCGTGGGCGGCGCCACGCAGACCGCCCCGGTGTACGTCGCCGAGCTCGCGCCGACCGCCTACCGCGGCCGTCTGGTGCTCTTCTTCCAGATCGCGATCGGCGTCGGCATCGTCATCGCGACCGTCGTCGGCGCGGCCCAGATGATCCACTGGCGCATCGCGATCGGCCTGGCCGCGCTCCCGGCCGCGGTGATGTTCGCCCTGATGCTGCGGCTGCCGGAGAGTCCGCGCTGGCTCGCCCGGGAGGGCCACGCCGACCGTGCCCGCGAGGCGCTGGCCCGGGTGCGCCACCCAGACGGCGACCTGACCGCCGAACTCGACGAGATCCAGGACAACGTGCGCGCCGAGAAGGAGGCCGACACGCGCGGATGGAGCGGGCTCAGGGCGGCCTGGGTACGTCCGGCGCTGCTCGTCGGCTGCGGGCTGGCCATCTTCACCCAGCTGTCCGGCATCGAGATGATCGTGTATTACACGCCCACCATCCTCACCGACAACGGCTTCTCCGACTCGACCGCGCTGCGCGTCTCGGTGGCTCTGGGCCTGACGTACCTCATCGCGCAGCTCGTCGGCCTGGCCGTCATCGACCGCGTGGGGCGGCGCCGGCTGACCCTGCTGACCCTGCCGTTCTCCGCGCTCGCGCTCCTGGTGCTCGGCTGGTTCTTCGTCACCGGCAACGACGGCAAGTCCATGGTGCCGTGGATCGTCGCCACCCTCGTCGCCTTCATGGCGTTCACCGCCGGCGGGATCCAGCTCATGGGGTGGCTGACCGGCTCGGAGATCTACCCGCTGGCCACCCGGGCGGCGGGCGCCGCGGCGCAGTCGGCGTCGCTGTGGGGCACGAACGTGCTGATCACCCTGACCCTGCTGAGCACCATGCGGACGATCGGCACGGGTCAGACCTTCTGGATGTACGCGCTGTTCAACATCCTCGCGTTCGTGTTCCTGTACCGGAGGATGCCCGAGCTGACCGGGCACAGTCTCGAACGGATCGAGGAGCACCTGGCCGGCGGGCGGTTCCGGCCGGCTGACTTCGCCGCGCGCTGAACCGGTGCCCGCGCGGTCACGCCGGCCGCGTCCGTAGACGACAGAGCCCGGCCCGCCGCAGATCGGCGGGCCGGGCTCTGTCCGGGCGCAGGGATCAGCAGGCGCGCCCGACGACCTTGGGCTCGCCCGTGCTCTTGGCCGGGACGGTCACGCAGGCCACGCTGCTGCCCGAGGTGACCTGGGCGACGCCGCTGCGGACCACCTTCACGGTCACGCCGGGGATCGCCATCTTGGCGGCGGCCTTGCTCAGGTACGCCGCCGGCTTGCCGCCCTCGGTGAGGGCGAGCAGCACGGCCTGGGAGCCGACCAGCTCGGCCCAGGTCTTGGCCTCGCCGCCACCGAGGCCGCCGCCGGTGAGGCTGCTGGTCTGGGTGGCGGCCCCGAGCCCGGACCCGCCGATCGCCTCGACGATCTTGCTCAGGTCGAGCTTCTTGGCGTCGGCGGGAGCGGTGATGTCGATGCCGGTGGACAGCTCCACCCGCAGGCTCGCCCGGCCGGTGGCCCCGTCGGCGAACTGCAGCAGGTTGATCTCGAACGCCTTGAACGTGCCGTTGTCGACCCACAGGTCCATGACGATCGGCTTGTCCGCGGGCGCCTTGTCCAGCTCGGAGCCGAGCGCCTTGTCGAGCGCGCCGGACGCCGACTCACCGGCCACCTTCTGCAGCGCCCCGACCAGCCGCTTGCCCTCCTCGTACGCCTTCACCGTCGACGTGGTGACGACCAGGTGGGTCTTGTCCTTCTCGTCCCGGACCACCTCGGCGCCCTGCATCAGGTTCTCCGCGCTGGTCTTCAGCTCCGCGGCGAGCTGCTCGCTCTGCTGCGGGTCGACGCTCGGGCTGGCGCTCGGGGTGACGCCGGTCGCGCTCTCGCTGAGCTTCTTCAGGTCGGCCGCGGCGATCGCGATCCAGCCCCCGTCGATCAGGGTGCCGATGCCGTCGATCGCGGAGCCCATCTCCTGCCGGATGGAGTCGATGTCGGCCTTGGACGCGCCGAACTTCGTGGCCAGCTCGCCGACCGGCACCTTCAGGTAGGCGGTCTCGTCGACCACCCGCAGCTCGGCCCCGGTGACGCCGTCGATGGTGGCGTTGATCACGGCCTTGTCGTCGGCGACGCCGTCGCCCGCCTTGTCCCAGGCGATGGTGAACGAGGAGTTGTAGATCTTGCGCAGGATGTCGGCGTCCTCGTCGGTGAAGGCGTCCTCACCGGTGCCGGACTCCTTCTTCGCCAGCGCGATCAGGTCGTCGACGCTGCCGCCGGCCTTGAGCGTGAACCCGGCCCTGCCGGTCGCGCCCAGGGCCTCAGCCGCCTTTTTGATCTCCAGCTTGGGCTCCAGCTGCTGGAGCTGCTTGGCGCACCCGACGGTGAGGGTCAGGGCGGTGACGCCGGCGAGCGAGCCGGCCAGAAAGCGCTTCATGCGCGAAAATCTCCGATCGAGGGGTGACGCGACGCTCCCCCAGCGCCGCGGATTGGCAGTGTACGACCCTCGATCAGCACCCCGCGCCCCGATCGCCCGTCCCCCGGCCACCGGCCGTCCCGGCGCTGAGCTGCGTCTTGCCGCCCACCGCCGAATCGGGCACGGGAAACCGCCCCCGACCTCCGCCAGAATCGTGACCATGAGCGACAACGCCGCGACAGTACGGGAATATGACCTGTTCACCCCCGAGGCGATGACGGACCCGGACGGCTTTCTGCACCGGGTCCGCGCCGAGAGCCCGCTCGCCTGGCTGCCACAGCTCGACGCCTATCTGCTGACCCGGTACGCGGACGTCAACGCCGCGCTGCGCGACAAACGGATGGACACCGCCAACATGGCGCGCGTCCTGCAGCGCCTGACCCCCGAGGAGCAGCGCGAACTGGCCCCGGTCCGCCGGTCGATCGAGATGTGGATGGGACACACCGTCCCGGCCGACCACGCCCGCTTCCAGCAGCTGCTGAAGCGGTACTTCACGCCCGCGATGGTGGACCGGCTGCGCCCCCGGGTGCGCGCGTTCACCCACGAGCTGCTCGACACCGTGGCCCGCAAAGGCCAGATGGACGTGGTGCGCGACCTGGCGTACCCGCTGCCGGCCAACGTGATCGCCGAGCTGCTCGGGATGCCGGTCGGTGACCGCGAGCAGCTGCAGGCGTGGTCGCGCGACATCGTGCCGATCTTCGGCGACGGCGACCTGACGCAGCTGCGCCAGGCACAGCGCAGCATGCTGGAGATGCACGACTACCTGCGGCCCCTCGCCGCCGAGCGCCGCCGCAGCCCGCGCGCGGACGTGCTGAGCACGTTCATCGCCGCCGAGGCCGAGGGCGTGCTCACCGAGGACGAGGCGGTGGCCAACTGCGTGCTGCTGCTCTTCGCCGGCCACGAGACCACCGCGAACCTGATCGCCAACGGTCTCGTCCTGCTCTTCGAGAACCCGGACCAGCTGGCCCGGCTCCGGGCGAACCCGGACCTGATGCCGCAGGCCGTCGAGGAGATGCTGCGCTGCGACGGCCCGGCGGGCGTGATCGGCCGGGTCACCACCGCCCCGGTCGAGCTGGCCGGGCACCCGGTGCCCGCCGGGAAGCACGTCTACCTCGCCCTGATGGCCGCCAACCGCGACCCGGAGGTCTTCGACGACCCGGACGTCTTCGACATCACCCGGCAGCGCAACCGGCATCTCAGCTTCGGCATGGGCACCTACTACTGCCTGGGCGCCGCGCTGGCCCGGATGGAGACCGACGAGTGCCTGCGAATCCTGCTCGACCGCTGCCCCGATCTGCGGCCGGCCTACCGGACCCCGGACCGGCTGCCGACCGCGCCGATCGGCCATCGACTGGCGACCCTGCCGGTCACCTTCTGATCACCCGGCCACCGGCCGGGCCCGGCACGCCGCGCCCCCGTCTGGTGGCGCGGCGTGCCGGGCCGCGCGGCGGAACCGCAGCTCACCAGCCAACTCCGGCCACCGTCGCTCCACCATGGGCGGAACTCGCCGACATGCCGCGGCTGTTCGGGCGGCGTTCATCCGGACGTCAGACCGGCGGCGCTCGCGGTCAACGGGATTCCGTATGATCACCCGCTCGGACATCGACGGGGAGCCCCATGAAGAAGACGATTATGCGTACGCTCGGCGCCGCGGCCCTGACCGCCATGGCCCTGGCGGTGCCCTCCACCGCCCGGGCCGCGGACGAGGAGCCCCTCTTCGCCGCGCTGTCGGAGCGGAACGCGGCCGGGAAGGTGACCACCCATCCGATCCGTCCGGGCGAGACGGTCCCGGTGGTGCTCGGCGTCGCCAACGTCGGCAGCGCACCGGCACCGGGCGTGATCGTCAACATCCGGACGTACGACGACGTCAACCTGCCGCGCACCTTCTCGAACTGCCTCTACTACACCGACTCCAACGTCGAGGGCGCCTGGTGTGAGATCGATGCGGAGCTGGCCGCCGACCGGCGTACGTACGCCCTGACGTCCTTCCAGGTCGCCGCGGCCGACCCGGCCGCCAAACTCCCGGCGATCGTCTTCCAGTGGTTCCCGACGAGCTTCGCCGACAAGAGCGGCGGCATCGAGAAGCTCGCCGCCCAATATTCCGGTCAGGGCAGCACGCCGGTACGGGGCACCGGCGACACCCTCGGCCTCGCGCCGCAGGAGCTGACGATCCCGACGGAGACCAGCCGTGTCGGCTTCGCCTACGTGAAGCTGGTGACCCCGAGCGCGACGCCCACCCGGCCCACCAGCGGCCCCACCTCGGCGTCGCCGGCGCCCACGTCGCCCGCCCCCACGTCGCCCTCGGCCGGCGCCGGTGCCGGCGGGACCGGTGACGGCGGCACCGGGGCGGGTGACGGCGGCCTGCCGGTGACCGGCTCCAACACCGCGGTCATCGCCGGTCTCGGCGGCGTGCTGCTGGCCGCCGGTGCGCTCGGCCTGCTCGTCGCCCGGCGGCGCACCCGTTTCGTACCGTGACGAAGCCGTCGCACACGACAGGCCGCACCGGGGTGCGGCCTGTCGTGCACCCGCCGCTGCCGGTCAGCTGATCACCGGTACGGGTCTGAACAACACGACCGGAAGCGGCGACCTTCCCGCGCCGCGGGGCAGCCGGCCGCGGGGCGCCGGGCCGCGCCGCTGGTAGCCGGCCGCGGGGCGCCGGGCCGTGCCGGTGGGAGCCGGCCGCGGGGCGCCGGACCGCGCCGGTGGCGACTCAGACGGCGGGCCGTTCCGGGTTCGGCGACCAGCCGGCGCGGTCGGTCCAGACGGTGACGCCCACTGCCGGGGCCGGCGGTCGCACGGCGTCGTGGCTACGGGTGCCGAGGTCGGGCCGTTCCTTGCGCTCCTGCTCGTCGATCTTGATCAGCTCGGCGAGCTCACCGATCGCGCGTTTCTCGGATTCGACCAGAAAGTTGATGAAAGCGTCGGCCACATCGGCCAATTTGTCCTCGGCCCTGGAGCACGGCGTGAACAGACCGCGTACCCGGGTCGCGTAGTCCTGCATGGCCTCCAGCAGGCTGTCGATGCGCTCGTAGCCGGCGACCGCGTACGCGTTGCGCAGCCCTTCCAGCATGGTCGCGGCCTTCTTGCCCTCCTCGGCGAGCCACGACGCCTGCGCCTGGAGCTGCCCGATCCAGGTGCTGCGGCTCTGGGCGTGCTGGGTGAACGCGTCGGCGGAGACCCCGTTCCAGTAGCGGGCCAGGTTCTTGGTCTCCTCCTCCATGTCGGCGCGCACCGCCTGGTACGTGTTGGCGACCGAGTGCAGCAGGTCGGCGCGGTTGCGGATGACCTCGGGCGAGCTGGACCAGGCATTCATCATCAGATCGGACAGCGGCATCCGCTGGTCGGTGCCGATCTCGACGAGCATCGCTTCCAGCAGCAGCAGGTTGCCCCGGTACCGCTGGACGAACTGGTCGAGGGCGTCGCCGCCGCCGTTGTCGTAGTAGGTCGTCCGGCCGCCGGCGACGGTCAGGTCGTCGCCGGTGCCCGTGCCGAGGGAGAGGGGCTCCTCCACGACGCGGGTGCTCGGCAGGACCTCGTTGCCCACGACCGCCAGCCGGGTGTTCTCCGGCGGGATCACCACGGCGGGTCGCTCGTACGGCTCGTGCCGGTTGTGCGGGACGCCGGCGATGCCGGCGCCGCCGGGCCGGGCCCGGACCCGGGTGTGGTAGCCGTCCACCGCCGCCAGGTACGGGCCGAGGTCCTGGTTCACCACGTCGAAGCTGGTGGCGTTGACGATGTCGGTGCCCTGGATGTCCGCGCCGATCTGCAGCAGCACGTCGGCGAGCCGGTCCATCTCGTCGCGGGCGGCGAGCGCCTCGTCGATCCGACGGTCCAGGGCCGTCCGCCAGTCCCGGGCGAGTTTGGCCGAGACGTCCGGCAGGGTTCCCCAGGCGCCGACCGGAACGGCGCCGACGTGATCGAGGAAGCGACGGATCGCGCCGCAGGTGACGGCGTCCTCGTAGCGCTCGGTGCCGTAGGCGGCCAGCGCCCGGATCTCGACGCGCAGCGTTCCCGGCTGCGTCATGATCACTCCCTGGGTCGGGTGGACAGCGGCTCGGGCGGGGTGAAGGGGGTGACGAACAGCGGCGAACCGAAGTGCCTGGTCCGTACGCCGATGAACTGGCGCCGGTGGTCGGCCACCGCGGCGAGCAGCGCCGCGCGGATCTCCGCGGCGATCTGGTCGCCGGTCAACCGGCGCAGCGTGCCCGGGCGGATCCACACGTCGAGCTCGCCGTCCGGGTCGCGGGTGACGGTCACCGTCTCGCCGGGTGACCGGCCGGTGGCCCGGATGTTCTCGACGGCCTGGTGATACCGGTCCAGCCTCGCCATCGGCCTCTCCTACTCCGGCCGCGCCATGGTCAGCGCCCGGTCGGCGGCCAGACGGCTCAGGTCCCGGGCGTACGTCGTCGCGGCCCGCACGTCGTCACGCAGATTGACCGTCACGGAAGCGGTGACCCGCCGGTCACCCTTGGCCGCGTACACCGAGACGAGTGTCCGCATGCTGGTCGTCGCGGAGCAGATCCGAAACGCGTGGTAGCCCCGCGGTAGATCGACCTGTACGTCGGTCCCCCCGCACCGGTAGCTGTCCACGTCGTGACGTGCGGCATCCGGGTCAGGCGCACCGATGGTGAACAGGTCGATGCCACCGGTGTACCTCTGGTCGGCCGTGACGAAGGAGATCGTGCATGTCGAGGAGGAGTGGAACCTGTCCCGGTCGCCGTCCGGGTCGGTCACCGTCCACTCACCACCCAGCTCGGTCCGCAACCGTGGGGTGAGATCGGTACAGGTCGGGACCCACGGTGACGCGTCGCGCCCCAGGACGACCCACCCCACGAGAGCACCCACGGAAAGGGTGACCGCGGCAAGCCCGGCGATCAGCGCCGGACGCGGCCGGATCACCGCCGGCCCCCGTGACGACGGTCAGGCCGGTCGGCAGCGCCCGGCTCAACCTGCAACGTCGCCAACGCCACCCGGGCGGCGGCGCGCACCTGCCCGGCGAGGGATTCCTCCGTGTGCCGGTGCAGGTCCCGCAGGTCGACGTGGAGCTGCCCGGATCGGTCGGCGCGCAGACGCACCGACCGATCCGGCGAGTACACGTCCGCATCCGGCTGCCAACGGTCCTGTGCCACGACATGCTCCCGTCAAGTCCGCCGCTCCATCTACGGATGTCAACGCCGTCAGCCCCGCCCCGGTTCACGTCCCGCCGAGACGAAGCCGATCCGCCGCCGAGAAGCCCGCGGAGGCCGACCCGGGCGGACGTCAGAGCCGGCGGGCGCCGACCCGGGCGGACGTCAGGGCCGGCGGACGCCGACCCGGGGCCCCGGCGCCTCACGGACCCGGAACAGGTGCACCCCGGCGTCCCCGACCACCGAGAGGCAGCGCTCCCCGGCGATGTCCGCCCAGCAGACGTCGGAGACCGGACTCGAGATGCGCATGGAGGCCACGTTCCGGTAACCCTGCTTGTGCCACAGCCGCACCGAACCGTCGTCCCCACCGGTGAGGATGAGGTTCCGGTCGCGGCTCACGGCGCAGGCACGCACCGCACCCTCATGCGCTTCGAGCACCGCGAGCCGCGTTCCGCTCGTGGTGGACCAGACGCGGACCTTGCCGTCGTCTCCCCCGGTGATCAGCTCGGTTCCGCCGGCCGAGAAGGCGCAGCAGTAGACGGCGCAGTCATGGCCGTTCAGCAGAACCTCCTGGCGGCCGGACGCGAGGTTCCACAGGCGGACGGTCCGATCCCACCCGGTGGAGGCGAGCAGCCGGCCGTCCGGGCTGAACGAGCAATCGGCGGCCCATCCGTCGTGCCTGGCGAGGATGTGCTCCAGTCTGCGTGCCGGCCATGACCAGACCGAGATGGTGCCGTCCTGGGAGGCGGCCGCGACAAGGCGCTTGTCGGGCGAGATCCGGCACCGCTCGAACTGCGTGCCGCCCGGGTCCTCCAGCAGGTGCTCGGCGCCCGTGGCGACGTCCCAGACCCGAACCGCCCCGTCGGTGCTGCAGCTCACCGCCAGCGTTCCGTCGGCGGCGACGTCGACCCCGCGCACCGTCCCGCCGCATCGTCCGAGCACGGCATGCGTGTTCTCGCTGAGCTGCCAGACGTTGATCTCGCCGTCCCGCCCGCCGGTCACCAGCCGGGGCGTGGCCGGGTCGCCGCTCCTGGCGGATGCGGCACAGGCGGTCGTCCGGCGCCGCGCCGCGGGCTCGACCACGTCCTCCACCGTCTGGTCGGCTCGCCAGAGGCGCGCGGACCGGTCCCAGCCGGACGAGAGCAGCCACTGCCCGTCCGCGCTGAACCGGCAAGCCGTCACGTACCAGCTGTGCCCGCGCAGGATGGTCCGGGTGGACCAGTACGAGGTCTCGTGCACCCGGACGGTCTGGTCGTCCCCGGCGCTGGCGAGCAGTTTGCCGGTGCCGCAGATGGCGACCGCGCCGACCCGGGCCCGGTGTCCGGTGAGGTCGTGGCGGTACCGCATCGTGGCCGCGTCCCAGATCCGGATCACGGTGTCGTCGCCGCCGGTGGCGAACCAGGTGCCGTCGGGCGCGATGTCGCACGCGGTGGCCCTGCCGATGTGCGCGCTGACCGCGTCATGCTGCTCGCCGGTGCCGGTGCACCACTTCCGTACCCGCCCGTCGGAGCTGGCGGTCAGCGCCCACGAGCCGTCCGGGGACAGCGCGCCCGCCAGCACGCGGCAGCCGTGCCGGCCGAAGACCACCCGCTGTTCCCAGGTGGTGGTGTCCCAGGTGCGCGCGGATCCGTCGTCGCCGAAGGTGAGCAGCGTCGAGCCGTCAGCGGTGAGCGCACAACCGTTGACCGCCCCGTCGTGCCCGGTCAGCAGCGTGCGCGGCTTGCGGCTGAGCAGGTCCCACACCCGCACGGTGCCGTCCGCGCTGCTGGTGACGAGCGTGAGACCGTCGGGCGACAGGGCACATCCGGTGACGGTGTCGGTGTGGCCGGCGAGATCGAAGAGCCGCTGCCCGGTCTCCCGGCTCCAGACGGTGACCGAACCGCCCCCGCCGACCGTGATGACCTGGGCGGCATCCGGGGAGAACAGGCAGCCGTGCATCGGGTTCGCGTTCTCGGTGAAGACCCGCACCAGCGCGGCGCTCTGGTCCGGCAGGGGCCAGAAATTCTCGATACGTTCCGCCGGCGGGTCGAGATTTCTCCGGTACCGGTCGACGACGGCGCTGATCGCCGCGGTCTTCTCCAGCCGGCTCATGATCACGCCGGGATACGAGTCCTTGGGGGTGATCCGCCTCAGCACATGGGACTCGCGGGCGAGGGCGGCCTTCAGGTTCACGATCGTCGGCGAGTCCGCGCGGGAGAGATCCGCCTCCACCGCCGCCATGTCGTATCGCCAGCTCTTCTCGGCGACCCAGCGCAGATCGGTGAGCAGGTTCTCCAGCTGGCCGGTGCGCCCGCTCTCGGCGATGTGATAGGGCACGTTGCGCCACAGGTAGTCCTGATCAGCGGGGAGCGCCCACCACGAGGGCGGGTCCGCGGCCGCGCCCAGCGCGCTGAGGTTGGCGGCGAGGAACGTGTCGTTCAGCCGGGCGAGGAGATCCGCGCCGCAGAGGTGGCGCAGATATTGCCGCAGGACGTCGTGCAGCCGCAGGGACCGGGGATTCCGCCGGTACGCCGCCAGCAGCGAGAGGTCGGCGAGATCGTCCATCACCCGGATCACGTCGCCGTCGGCGTACCCGCCGGTCGCCCGCCACAGCCGGGCCACCATCTCGAACGGGATGTCCACGTCCTCGGCGAAGATCGCGAGCTCCTGATAGCGCTCACGGTCGCGGTCACCGAGCAACGCCATGCTGGCCTGCACCGTCGTGTCGACCGCCCGGTCCCGCCGGTCGACGACGCGGACGTCGAGCGACGCCGGCCCGTACTGCGACAGGCGATCGATCATGTCCTGGGCGGCGTCACGCATGTCCCCGCCGTCCCGGACGGTACGCCGCAACGCGCCGTTGACCAGCGCCAACAGCAGCGGCCAACGTCCGGTGAGCTCGAGCAACCTGCGCCGCTGGCCGTGGCTGACGCCGTGCAGGCCGGCATCGAGCAGCGCCGCCGACTCCTGCTGCTCCATCTGGTCGACGCGGATGAACCGGGCGTCGTCCCCGATGACCGCGGGCACTCGGGTGGTGACCAGGCGGGTGCAGCGCTCGCCGCCGATCAGGAGGGGGCGGAGCTGGTCCTCGGTCCACACGTCGTCGACGACGAGAAGGGTCGGTTCCCGCTCGTCCAGGAGACTGCCGAGGTAGTAGCCGACCTGCATCGGATCGGTGAAGGACGGGCGCTCGCCGGTGAGGTGGACACACAGATCGTTGATCATGCTGGCCAGCTCGGGCCCGGACTTCTCCTGGCCGACGGTGAGCCAGAGAAGACCACCGGGGAACAGCCGGCGCAGCTCGGGCCGGGAGCAGACGTACGAGGCAAGGGTGGTCTTGCCGAATCCGCCGGCGCCGTGCAACGCGGTGGTCACACCGATCGTCGCGCCGGACCCGTCGCTGAGGAAGTCCAGCATCCTCCTGGTCAGATCCGGCCGGTCGATCGGCCGGCGGCCACCCAGCTCCGGCAGCATCCACGGAACGGCGACGCGGGCGCCCCGGCCGGCGCCGTAATTGTTGACCACCACCGAGCCGCCGGGCGCGTTGTACTGGTGCCCGCGCGTCTGCGCGACGAACGACGTGTCCGCCGAGTCTCGCGGCGCGGCGCCGGCCGGGTCCGTCACCACGGCGGTCGCCGGCTGGAGTCGCCGATCATCGCCACCGGGTCCGGACGCGCCGCGATCGTCGCGCTGTCCTCACGGGACCGACGTGGCCTGCCACATGCCGACATGCCCTGCACTCCATCAGACGGCGCGACCCTCGATCAATCGGCCGTCCCGCCATCCGTGTTGTTCACGACGATCGATCCGCCGGGCGCGTTGTACTGCGTGGCGTTGTCCCGGGCGACGAACGTGTTGACCCAGCCCTGCCGGGGCTCCGGGAGGTCGCGCTTCGTCTGCTCGACCCACGAGCGCAGCTCATCGACGACCTCCGGGTACTCCCGGACCAGGTCCACCAGCCGCTGCTGCCAGGCTCGCGCCGACTGGTCGCGCACCACGGCGAGCTGGTCGGCCGGCGCCTGCGCCAGCGCGGCCGCGGTCTCGTCCGCCCACTGTCCCACCAGCTCCGCGCGGCGGGCGCCGGCGCGCCCGAACAGGCCGGCGATCCCGGCGCGGGCCGCCTCCCAGGCACTGGTCGCGGCGGCGCCCACCAGCGCGGAGCCGCCGGTGGCGGCCAGGGTCATCAACCATTCGGCAACCATGTACACCACCCACTCCGTCGGCGCTACCGGCGCCCAGCGTATCCGCGCCTGTCCATATCCGGCCACCGGGCCGGCGGCCCGGCCGTGCGCAGGAGAGGCGCGTCCCGCACGGTCACCTCGGCGCCGGAGCCGGGCGGCCCGGCGCCACCGCGGTCCACAGCGGACGGCGGCTCGGGGCGCACGTGATCCGGACCCCGCTCGCGCTGTCCCGGACCGGCAGGGTCACCGATAACCGAAGACCGGAGGCAGCAACAGCACGACGGCCCACATCCAGCCGGCGTACACCGGCAGGTAGGCGGTCTGCCAGCGTTCGATCACGGCGAAGGCGCGCCGCCGGCGTACGAAGCCCAGCAGGAGCCAGGCGGTCCAGGTGAGATTGGCCAGCAGCACGATGTTCTCCCCGAGCGCCGCCACGTTGTTCGGGGTGGTGCCGTACTCCGCGATGCGGCCGGTCATGGTGAACAGCACCAGCGCGTCGATGAGCAGCGCGCTCGCCACGAGGGCGAGTTGCAGGATGTCGAACGTGCCGCGCGGGGCCAGCGGGTCGCGGGCCGACATCGAGTACAGCAGCAGCCCCAGCACCACCGCCAGCAGGAGGTCGAACAGCACCAGCGTCTCCCGGTTGACCTCGATACCGCTGCCGTTCCAGCCCACGGTGACCAGGAAGGCCAGCAGCACCACGGCGAACAGCGGGGTGAACAGCCGGGTCAGCACCGGCGCGATGTTCTCGATGACCCCCTGTTTCGCCTCGACGAGCCACCCGGCGACGACGGTTGCGGCCACCAGGCCGCAGGGCAGCAGCCAGTTCCAGACGAACTCGTCCGACCCGATGCCGATGGCGTCGAACGTCCCGGACAGGAAGGCGATCAGCACCCCGCCGCCGAGGGCGATCAGCACCAGGTAGACGAACCACTCGCCGCTGAACCGGATGAAGTCCATGCGCCGCCGTGACGAGCGCAGATCGTCGGACGCATAGGCGAGACCGACCACGAACCACAGGGCGATGGGCAGGTGGGTCGCGGTGAGACCGACCGACTGCGATTCGTCGGCGACGGGGTAGACGTTCGCCCCCACGGCCCCGAGCGTGAACAGCGCCAGCAGCACCCCGCACAGCCGGGCGCCGGCCTGTCGGCGCCACAGCAGGAAGGCCGCCAGCCAGGGGAACGCGAACAGCGCGAGATTGGTGGAATAGAACGTCCCGTCGCCGTTGAACCGCTTGCCGAACAGCTCCGGCGCCTTGATCGAGAGGGCGGCGCCGGCCGCGCAGACCAGCATCGCGATCAGGTCAGGCTGCGACCGGCTCTTCCCGGTGTCGTCGGTGAACATCAGCTGCTTCCACAGCCGTTCGGAATGTTCCCGGGCGAACTCGCGGGACAGTTCGTCGAGGCCGCCCATGCGTTTGACCGCGATGAGGAACGCCTCGTCGGAACGCAGGCCGATGGCGACGAGCTCGTCGACCGAGTCGCGGAGGTGGTCCTCGAGCTCGTCGGCGTCGGACGCTCGCAGCTCCGGGCGGCGGCGTACGTACCGGCGCCACTGGGTGAACTGCGCCTCCAGCTCGTCCGGACCGTTGGTCACTGTCACGCGTTGCCCTCCTGGGGGAAAGTCAGCGGCCGTAAGTCGCCGGCGCTGGGCCAGATCTGCTTGAGCGCGTCCACCACCGTCTGCCACTGGCGGTGCTGCTCGGACAGCTGGGCCAGGCCCTGCTCGGTGATGCGGTAGTACTTGCGCCGGCGCCCGCCGGTCGCCGCCCAGCTCGACTCGACATGGCCGAGCCGCTCGAGCCGGTGCAGCAGGGGGTACAGGAAGCCCTCGGTCCAGTCCAGCTCCCCGGCGGACAGCTCGCTGATGCGGCGCAGGATGGCGTAGCCGTAACTGTCACCCTCGGCCAGGATGCCCAGCACGATCGGCATGGCCGAGGCGGCGACGAGGTCCTTGGTGACCCGCACCGGCACCTCCTTCGGATACCTAGAAGTGGAATGCATCGTAGATCTAGGTATCGGTCGGCACAACGGCGCCGCCCCGCCGTCACGGGTCAGGACCAGCCGGCGCGGGAGAGTGGCCGTCCGGTGAGCCGGATCTCAGCGGCCGCAAGTCCATCTCGGACGGCGAGCGCCGGACCGGCGGGCCGAGATCGTCAAGGAGCACGGCGACGAGGCGCTCGAACACACCGAGGAAGTGGAAGGGTGAGCCGGGCTCGAAGCACCACCGAGTTGCGACGGTAACGGCACCCGAGCTACGTACTGACCAGTGGCGCGCACGTGCCCGACATCAGCCGCGCTCTCGACCTGCTCGACGGCCGCCCGCCGGCCGGCCCGGTCGGCGATCGGCGGACGTTCCGCCACCCTGCTGGCCGACAAAGGCCACAGCAGCGAAACCTTCCGTCGGACACGCCGCCAGCGCGGCACCGGACCGATCATCCCGAAGCCGAAATCTCCCCGCATCAAGGACCCGGGCAAACTGCGCTACGTCGTCGATCAACCCGGTGGCGGGCCGAATGATGCACCATGCGAACCACCCCACTGTCATCCACAGTTCACCGGATAGACCGACGGCGCTGCAACCGGTGACGCCCGCCCGGAACCGGCCGGCGGGCTCGCCCCGGCGAACTCGCCGAGGACCGGCCGGACCCGAGATCCCGGCGGAGCCGAGGGCGGTTCGTTCATGAGGAATTGATCGGCGACGGCACGGCTCACCAACAGTCGCCTCCTTGGTGCGATTAGGGAGCATTTGGCCTTTTCGTCAGCTTTCTTATCTTATGAGAATTCTCATAGCATTACGGCAAGAATGACCGGCGACTTAACGTCGCGCATTCGGGTGAATTCGCCAGAGCACAAGGGGGCAATTCGACATCAAGCGCCACAGTTTCTAGATTCAAGAGTGACGCTGCCGGATAAGGTTTCCGCCGAATCCCGGTCGATGGCGACTGAGTAGTCAACGCGGGGGCATCTGTGCAAGGTAGCGGGCCGGATCTCTTCTCCGGCGATGACGGCGATTATTCGGGCCTGGTTGAGCGCCTGTCGGCTTTCGTGGCGCCGATCGCGTCCGACAGCGGGGCAGTCAGTAAGGACCCCGCCACCCTGAGGGTCGCCGAAGCGGTTTATGCGGCGTTCGGTGATTCAGGATCGTCAGATGGTATGACGCGAGCGCAACTGGCGGCATCGTGCGCCGAGGTCGTTCCCCTCCAAGTGTTCGATTCCCGGTTCCACCTATTCGTCGAGATGGGACTGTTGCAGCGGTCACGCGACAAGCCGCACGAGCACAGGTACCTCTTCAATCCGACGAGCAGCGCCGCCCTTCTGGTCTTCGATCGCCTGAGCGAGGTTGGAGGCGTCCAGGAGATCGCGATGCTCCTGGGCCGGATCCGCGACGCACTGGAGGAGGGCGACGCCGACGAGGCCGCGGTTGAACGTATGTTGATCAAAGCGCGACGCGAACTCTCCATCAACGCCGATCATCTTCGCCATCTCGTGCGTAGCCGCGAGTTCGAGCAGCTGATCGCAGAACGGCGCCATCACCGCGCCGGTGACCAATTGCTGGAGGACGCGCGCGGTATCGTCCAGCTGGCCTCCGAGCGTTTTCCCCGGATGTCGCACGCCGGGAGGCTACTGATCGCCGACGCGCTGGGCTATTCCGCCGCCGTCAACGAGTTCCTTGATCGGCTGTTTGAGCGAGCCAAGGCAACCCGTGACTTCTCGATGCTGCTGCCGGAGCAATACCGAACCGCGGCCCTGCGGTCTTTTCTCGGAGACCTTGCGGAGGTGTTCGCGAGCACCGCCTTCGATCCTCCGACTCTTCTGATCCAGCCTCACGAAATCATCGCGACCGTCCGGGAATACCGTCCGGCACCAGCCCGCCGGCGACCGCCCAGACCCGCGGAGACGCCGACCGGGGTCGATCCGGTGGAACTGGCTCGGCAGCGTGCCGCAGCTCTTCGTGAACGCCGGTGGTACGCGATTCAGCTTCTGCTACAGGGCGCTCGCGAAGCCGAACTGTCCGGAATGACCCACGCCACGTGGGCCGGCGCCGTGCAGGTCGTAGTGAACGCCTTGGTCGCTCACGCGGATCCCGAGATTCCGTTGGAGGTCACGCTCTCGAACGCCGTGCTCGTCGACCCACCTGGCCCAGTCAGCTACGCCACCCCCATGACGCTTCGACGAACCGACGGAACGACGCCACCGCATTCGGAGAGCTCGCCTCTGAAGAGAGGTGACAGGGGGTGAGCGCCGCCTACGAATTGGCAAAGCTCCGAGCCTTGAGAATCCTGCCTCAGCCACTAGACCGAACAGAGCGGGATGCATTGCGCGACGCGGCCTTGCTCGCGGGACGCGGCTTGGTGGACGTGTCTCTACCGGACGGGTCTGCGGCAGTCGTTCTCAGCTGGCCCGACGGTCATGAGCCGGTGGTTCTCTCGGAGGCCTCTCGGTCAGCCACCTCGACGGTCCAACTGGTACTCGCGGCCTGCCTGCGCTCCTGCTGGCCGGATCCCGATGCGCCGCCATATCCCGGTGTCGCTGCTACCGAAGAGCAGGTGCTCACGGCCCTCGAGGGACTGGAGACGCCGTCGGCCGAGCCGGAAGAGAGCAGCAGGAACGGCAGATACCGTGCCCGCAAGTCGGCGCTGCGCGTGCTGCGCGCCTGCGCATTCTTACAACCCGATGCCGGCGACGGAGTCGTTCGTCTGGGCCCAGCGGTCGCCCTGTGGACGCCGGCAGAGGTTGCGGAGCTGCGGCGTGAACATCACGTCCTGCCGGGTCGACCCGAGGAGCGAACATGACTGGATCCCCGCTCGACGATTTGCCGGCTCAGCGGCGGGCCGAGGTGGTAGCCGCCGTCACGGCGGTCGAGACCGCGGAGCGGCCCGTTCCCCACCACGCCTTCCGAGCCTTGGCCGAGGCCCCGCTCCGGCTGGTCGTGGAGCAGATGCTGGCACAGGCCGGCCGAGTGCTGCTCAGAACCGAGGCAGGCTATCTGTCCGGGTACGACGACGCGGTGGTTTCCCGCTTCGCCGAGGAAGGTATCGGAATTTTGCCGGCGGACGACCGTGCCGTTCTTACGTTGGTCGTGTTGTTCGCGGTAGCGATTCCGCGTGCGGAGCGTCCGGCCGCGGCCGGCTTCGAGTGGACGCAGGCTGAGCCGATCGCCCGTGCGCTGCTCAGCGGTTCAAGGCTGAAGGAGCGGGTCATCGATGCCGCGCTGCAGCGGCTCAGCGACGCACGGATCGTCGCTCGTAGTTCGCGCGGAATCGCGCCGGGTCCCCAGTTCAATCGGCTGACGAAGGCCGCCTCTGAACGGATCTTCGAAGAACTCATCCTGCTGGCCGAGCCGATGGGCGGACTTGCCCAGCAGATCCGTCGACGTCGCCATGCCCGATCCGTTCCAACGCCACAGGAGTATCCGTGACCGAGCCGCAGTCATCCACGCCGACAGGCCGGGGCATCGTAGGCCGACGGCAGTTGCTGGCCCTGCAGACATTTGACATCGCTCGGCTCACCACCCATGCGGTGCCGATCGTGCCGAACACCTTTATAGCGGTCTCCGGCGTCGGGCCACGGAACGACTCGAATGGTTCCGGCAAGACCAGCTTCCTGTCCGCCGCGTCGATCCTGCTCGCTGATCCGCAGTGGCGTCTCGACGTCAACGGCGGCCGTTTCGCCAGCGGCATCCTTTTCAAGCCGGACGCAGCGGGCGTCGGCCGGGCACAACAGATCCCTGCCGCCCCGTACGGATACATCGTCGGCGTCTTCGCGGAATCTGAGGACGTCGCCGGTACCTGCCTCACCGTCTGGGTGCGTGTGGCCAGTTCTACTCCATATGTTCAGGCTCGATGGACCGGCGGCCTCCATATTGCGGACGCCGAGACCGACCCGGAGCGGGATCTCCAGGCCGATTCGCTCTGGAATGCACTCAGCCCGGCCAGCGCGATCTCGGCCAAGCGTATGGGCGAGGAGCTCTACGGCGCCGCCCCGCGATGCCTGACGTATCTGGATACGCCGCTGCGGCCGAGCGTCCCGTCACTGCTGAGCCAGCAGATGACCGAGATGGAGCCGCACGACATCGGCGACTCGCTGATCAGTCTTTCCGGGCTCAAGAAGCTCATGGACGAAGAGGAGCAGCAGCGGGGAAGGACGCTCAGCAATCGTCGTGACCTCCAAGAAGCGGAGGAGAAGCACGCCCGTGCCACGATCGACGAGGAAGCCGACCTCGCCGGCGTCAATGCGCGAGAGAGGGCCGGGGAGGAACTCCGACGGGCCCGCCGTTACTGGTGGCTCTACCTAGAGCGTCGATGCCAGGAGGTCCGTGACGAGGATAACCATAGCGAAACTCTGATCCGGGAGCGCGCGGACCTTCTCCGTGAGGCCAAGGAAAAACTTTCAAAGGCGGAGGGGGTTTTCCGACGGCTGCGCGAGAAGACTGACGTCGCGGACGCGGAACGCAAGGCCCACGAGAAGTGGCAGAACGCGAGAACGGTGGCCGAAGCTCTGAGGACGCGACGCGCCGGATGCGCCGGCCGTGTCGCGACCCTGGCGGAGGAGCGGAGGATTCTCTCGCCGAAGCTCGACGGGTGGAGCGGCGCCCTCGTCGACGACGCACATCTTGCGGTCATAGACGCCGAGTTGCAACAGGCCGCCGCTCGGGCGACCCGGGCGGCAGCCGAAGCTGCCGTTACGGTAGGCCTCGACGAGCTTGCCCGAGCCGAGAGCGGCCGTTGGGGACACGCCGGCCGGGCGATGGACATCTTGTGGAATCTCGACTCCCCCATTCCCGCGTCTGGCTTGTTTGACGGCCTCGATATCGACGAGGACGCTCGGGCGCAGTGGGAGCCGAGACTGTGGCCATGGCGCCACGCGGTTGTAGTCGAGCCAGCCCTCGAGACACGTGCACGTAAGGCGCTCGCCGGTGTTCCGGGCGCCACGATCGTAGTTGCTGACGCATCGGACTTCCACGGATACATGCCTCCCGGCGTTCGCAGCCGCGCACCGCTAGGTCAATTTCTTTCGGCACTCGGCGAGCGCTTTCACTACTCGGACAAGCCCGCCCATGTGCGCGATGACGAACTCGGCCTGGGCGTACTCGGTGGATTCGTCGAGCCGGTGACCGGACGCGACACCCTCGTGCGTACCGCCCGAAACGACGTCAGCGGCGCCCGGCAACGCCTTTCCGAGGCGGAGGCGGCGGTTTCCGTTGCTGACGCTCGGCTAGCCCTCGCCAAGCGTGATCACGAGGCAGCTACCGCCGCCGCCCGGCTAGTTGAGGTGGGTCAGGAGGAGACCGGGCTCAACACTCTGATCGCAGAGATCGACGCTGAGACAGCGGAAGCGTCCATGATCG
Organism: Actinoplanes teichomyceticus ATCC 31121; assembly: GCF_003711105.1. NCBI lineage: Bacteria > Bacillati > Actinomycetota > Actinomycetes > Micromonosporales > Micromonosporaceae > Actinoplanes > Actinoplanes teichomyceticus. Next base: position 1,468,264 of record NZ_CP023865.1, on the reverse strand, counting down.
AGATGCGGTGCGAAAGCGAGTGGAGGACGGCCAACGGACTAGCCCAAAGCCATGCCAAGGACCTCGAGATCGCACAATTACACCTCAGAGAGGCTACGGACACAGAGAAAGACCATCAAGACCGTTTGGCTGAGAAGAAACGGGCAAGGGAAAGGCTCCAGGTCGTCACCTGGCACCAACTTCTCGAGTCGGCGAGGCAACGTAGTGAAGGTGCCGAGGACGCCGTGGAGATGGCGCTGAAGCCGGCGTCCCTGTACCGGCTCTCACGCGAGGCACTCGACAAGGCGCTGCGGCTCTATGGTGAAGACGATGAGGGAATCCCGGTCACCGGAGAGCTGCGCCGCGCGACCGACCTTCGTGCGGCATTTGCCGATCAGGATCCCAGCGCGCTACCGATGGTCTTGCTGGAGCATGTCGCCGGTCCATTGAGCGACACGATAGATAGCCATGCGGACAATGACCAGGTCATCAAGGCACGCGTGGTTGAGGTCCGAGCCGTTCGTGCTGAAGCGCTCGACGCCCTGCGCCGCGAGGTTGCCGACGCCGCCGACCGTCTCGAGATACTTCAGGACATGATCGAGAGCCAGATCGAGGGCAACCTCGGGCGGATCAGCGAAGCGTTTGACACGCTCGACCGCCAGCGAGGTGGATTCGGCGCGGAGGTTCACTTCACGAGCATCCGCCCGAACGGCGCCGGAACCTGGAGATGGGAGGTCGTTCCCCGATGGCGCCGATCGCCCAGCGGCGATCTTGTCTCATACCGTGAAGTGGCCAACGGGGCCCAGGTCAAGGTTCTGGCCGTCCAACTGGTCCTGGCGGCTGTGCTGTCCGACGCTGATTCCCACGGTCGCGTGCTAGTGCTCGATGAGCTTGGAAACAGCCTCGGCGAGGTCAACCGGAAGGACGTGCTCGGCGCCCTTCGCGCCGTGGCGGAACGGCAGGGGATCACCATCCTGGGAACCTGCCAGGACAGCGTTCTGGTCGATGCGGCCGAAGTCTGCGGAGAGCTCTTGTGGTTTACCCACGCCAGCGCTACCGACCACTACAATATGCCGACCCGCGTATGGGGATTCGATCCGTCATCGACGCGAGTGGAACTCACCGCCGACTGGATCAGAGCAGGTCGCGGTCTTGTCTGACGTGCCACTGCTGATCACCGAGGCAGCAGGCCGACGCGTGGTACCTCTCAAGGGTCTGCCCTCGGGGGTAGTGGCGCTGACCGTGCCCCGCAAAGGACCCGAGGGACCTCGGGTGCCGCGCGATAGGCGAGGGAGAGTCGCGCCCCGGCAGGTCGACCTGGTCACCGAGGACGCAGTGCCGCCGTTCCAGCCGCCGATCGGTTTCCCATCGGGCGATTTGATTTGGCTTCTTCGGATTGAGGGACAGAAGCAGTGGGCGACCGTCACCAAGCGCCTCGGTAAGACAGCCTGGGAGATCGTCGTCGCTCTGCTCCGCAGCGGTGGCGTCGTCGTTCGCTGTGAGGTTACGTCCGAGCTCGGCTACAAACCCCTCCGTCTGCGCCTGTCCGCCGCATGGGCCGCAGTCGCGGCCGACCAGCTCCGCCAGCTGACCGACCAGCCGGACCCCTATGCGGCGAGGCAAGCGCTTCTCGAGAGAATGGCAGACGTTCCTCAGATGGCCGACGAACGTGCTCTGCTGGCGGCCATGCCCGAAAACGACGACCTCGACGTACCGCCCGGGTCACGATCCGGTGCCAAAAGATGGAGCCTCTACGACCACGCGATTCGTGCGGCCTGCACGTGGTTCTCAAGATATGCCGGCACGGATCAGGTAGACGCGACCGAGTTGGCCGCGGTCGCCTTCCAAGAATCCCACACCAAGTGGACGCCGCCGTTGCGGGCCGCGTTCGCGAACCTCGTAGGAATGTCGTGGGACTCGGCTGTGCTACCCATCGACACCGAGGTGACTCTCCGCGGCCCGCTTCGCTGGACGATCGGTGAGGTCGTGGCAGACGCAGCCACAAGTGTTCCGTGGATCGGCCTGCCGTCCAATGGACTGTGCACTCTCGGCGTCGTCGAATCTCGAGCTCGCGGCGTTCTTCTCATAGAGAACAAGTCGAACTTCGAACGAGTGTGCGCGATACCCGAGATCGTTGACAGATGGCTATGCGTATGGGGACGCGGATACGCCCGAGACGGCCTCGTCACGCTGGTTCGAGCTTTGGCGCCCGAACATGTCGCGGCATGGGGTGACCTTGACGCCCACGGCATCGCCATCGTCGCCGATCTGGCAGAGCGGCTCGAGCGCTCGGTCGTGCCTGTCGGCATGGATCCCGAGATCTTCCGGACCGGCGTCAAACGGAAGCGAACTGACGAGGAACGTCGCGATGCTCGCGAACTGGCCGAAAAGATGGCGACATCGGCCCCCGAGCCGCTCCGCCCTCTGGCCGAGCTCATCGCTATGTCCGGTGATAGCTGTGAACAGGAGACAACCCGCCAACGGGTCGTGCCCCAGCTACCCCGCATGCTACGTGCGATAGAAAATGGTGATCTGGTGCGTTGTCCATGATCGTTTGCCGGATGTGAGCGGTCAGGCGGCCTTCGTTCGGGGCCGTCCCCAGCGTTGCCGGCATTCGCTGCGCGGGCTCGTTCACGGCACTGCGGGGACTGGGCAGCCGTCTACAAGTTCGGCGACGCGCTCGGCAACCTGGCCAGGTGTGTGGAACCAGGTCGCCGTGAACGTCCAGCAGGGATTCCTGGCCCTGGACGCGGGCTGGGACGGCAACGTCAACGACGACGCCGCCGGCTACTTCACATCACTGGCGAGTTCGACCAGTGAGCTACGGTTCGCCCTGACGGATCTCGGGGAGAACTACCACAAGGCGGCGAACGGGGCTTGGGGATCGTCCACCCACCTGGGCAATCTGATCCAGGCGCTTGTGGACAAGGCGATCGTTGCCGGCGTTGTCGCCGTCGGCAGCGGCGCGCTGATGACCACCGGGGCTGGCCTGGCCGGGTATGCGGCGCTGGCCCTGATCGTGGCTGACATGGTGACGCTGGCGAGCAATATCTCAGCGGTCATCAGCACCGGGATGATGGCCATCTTCGGCTCCTTCGGCATGAGGATGGACATCGCGTACCAGGGCGGAAGCTTGGAAAGCATCCCTTCCCCCGGGCGCCGTACGTCGGGCCGGGCGCATGAGTGGCGCGATGGAGAGGAACGAGCCACCCCTTGATCGGGACCTCGATGCCATGACGGGTGACCCGAGGGTCAGCCGGGTGGTCAAGGAGAGCCTGGACCGGCTTCGGTCGGGCCTCGCCGGCCCGGAGATCGCCGAGATGGCTCGCGACCTGCTGGCAGGCAGGATTGAGCTTCGCGGCCTGGCCGACAGTCCGATATACGGCGACGCGCTATACGAAGGCATCGAACCGGCCTTCGATGCCGTCCGGCCGAAAAGAGAGACCACGTAGAAGAGGTGGGGCGGGCGGGACTCGAACCCGCGACCGAGGGATTATGAGTTTCCCCTTCGAACGTCCACCGCGATCCACCCGAGTACAAATCAGCAGGTCAGATGCGGTCAGAAGACGCCGGTAGACGAAACCGGATCGCGGCATACCGCAACTGAGTTTGCAACGGCCGAACCCCGGCTACGTAAAGTAGGCGGGCCCGGAAACGCGGTGTTGGTAGCACCGGCCGGGCCCTTGATCGCCCCAGGAGGCGACCCAGTGAGCACCGTACCCCCCACCGCAATCCCGAACGTCATCAACGAGGCCATCAAGGCCCTGAAGCCCTTCGCCCCCGCCGACCGCGAGCAGGCGGAGAACATGCTCCTGTTCTGGCGTCGCCGCGCCGAGCTGACGCCGGAGACCACCGAGCAGGTGCTCGACCGGCTGTTCCCCGCCGACGACGCGCCCGACATGGAGAACCCGGACGTCCGCGAGGGCTACGTGGCCGGCTACCTCGACGCCATCGCCGTCGCGACGCGGCTCTACGCCGAGAAGCGCGACCAGGGCGACAAGGGTGTCCACCGGGCGGACGCCCCCGGCGAGGGCGAGAAGGGGTACGCGTTCGTGCGTACCCCCGCCAGCAAGCTCATCGACCCGCCGGCCTGCCCGTCGTGGTGCGACGGCGTGCACCTGAGCGAGCAGGACTCCGACGAATTCCGCGACTGCACCTCGGAGGAGGTATTCGTCCCGGTGCGACGAGCCGGCGAGCGCGGCTGTGAGGTGTTTCAGATCAACGCGGTCCGGACGTTCAACAAGATCGTCGGCAAGCTGTCGCGCCCGATGATCCAGATGGAGGACTACGACCTCTTGCCACGGGAGGCCCGGGCGCTCGCCCGCGAGCTGATCCACGCGGCCGACCTGATCGACGGCTGACCAACCGCACCACGGCGGCGGCCCGCAGCCACTCTGGGGCGGACCAGCGGCGGGAACCATTGTGCTCCGGCCAACGGTTGCCGACCTGCACCGTCGTTACGGCAGTGCAGGTCCGGCCAACCACCGTCGTAACGACGGTGGTTGCCGAGCCCCGTGGACCCCAGGGGGTACGGACAGTGTCCGCACCCGGCGGCGGCCAGGCCGTTCCGAGCTGCGTGGGCCAGAGGCCCACACAGGCCCCCGGCTCGGCCTCCGTGGTGCTGGTGACTGCGGAGGCTCCCGGCTCGGCAACCGCAGGGATATCCCCACGGTTCCCTCCACCGGTCCGGCCTCCGATCGACTCCCGGAAGAGGGTGTCGGCAGTACCGACCCCCTTCTTCTGGCGCACTCAACGCGCACGACTTGGCGCACTCCCGGTGCGCCGGTTCCAGCCGCCCCAGTGCGCCAACAGAGCAGCTCCGGACGGCGGCTGATCAGCAGAAACGCACTGCTCCGGGTGTACCGCAGACCCGGCCCTCAGTGCGCCACATCGGCCGTTCCGGCGCTCACTTCCCAACGCCCCAGCGCATCGACAGGAGTGACGATATGCGCAGCACGGAAACGCCCACCCAGAAGACCCTCGACTGCCCGTCGTGGTGCGTCGCCAACCACGCTTCCGCGTTCTCCCGCAAGCAGGAGGCCGAGCAGCGCGAGCGGGTGCACTTCGGCCGCGGCCAGATCCTCGGCGGTATCGAGATCGGTGGCGCCGAGACGACCGCCGGCGTCGAGGTGACCCGCGTCGACGACCTCGTGAGCGGCACCGCCGGCCCGGTCGGCGTGAGCACGTTCGTCGAGGGCGTGCTGACTCCCGAGCAGGCCGCCGAGTACGCCTCGATGATCCTGCGGGCGCGCGCCCTGGCCGTGGAGGCGAACCGGTGACCGGCCGCGACGAGAAGGGGCTCAGCCCGGTTGAGACCCCTGGCGCCGGGCCCTGGACGCGGGCGCAGTTCCTCCGCGTCGGCACGCAGGTCATGACCGAGGACGGGTGGCAGACCATCCGTGGTCTGGTCATCTTCGCCGACGCCGACCAGGTGACCGTGTTCACCCCGCAGCGCGACGACGAGTGGACCGGCGGGTGGCGGTTCCGGTTCAACGAGATGGTGCGCTACCGCGACGCGGCGCCGGCCGACGGGTGCCCCGCGTGGTGCACCGAGCACTACGACGGCGGCGAGCGGCGGCAGCAGCGCTGCCACTCCAGCTTCCCGCAGTCGGTCCCCGTGGCGGACGTGTACGCCGGGACGCGGCGGGAGCTGGGTGTCTGGCTGGAGCGCCGCGACGACCGGGAGACGGGCGTGGCGGAGACCGTCGGAATCCTCGAGGTGCGCCGGCTCGCCGAGGACGTCGAGCTGACGCCGGACGCGATGCGTCAGCTGGCCGAGCTGCTCCAGCAGCTCGCCGACCAGGCGGACGGGCGCCGGAGGTAGGGACCGGCGTAACGCCGGTGCCCTGCCTGGAGGCTGGCGCTGGAGGGGTACCCGCGGTGTGGGTGCCCCTGGCGTCGGTACTGGCTACTCCCAGCGATGGCGACGGGGAGTAACCGGCGCCGGCCCGTGCACACGGTGTACACCGTGCGATCGGGTGCGGCCGGTTCCTGCATAGGGCCCCTGTGGATCGCCGTGCGAAGCGCTGGTGTGGACGGTGCGCACCGTGCGAAGTGACCCAGCGTGCCCACGCGGCAAGATCCAGAACCCCTCCCCTCCCCCGGCCAGGGGCCCGGGGTCAACGGGTTCAACGCCCCGGTCACCGACGGGTTCAGTGGTAGTGAACCCGTCGATGAACCCGGCCGCCGGCTCGGGCGCTTACGTGCCAGAGGTGGTATCGCGGATGACGCTGTGCCCGCAGGGCAACATCACATGTACCACTGTCCTCGGCACCATCACACTGTCCCGGAGCTCGAAGTCCAGCGGCTCCGCATTCACCGCTGCGACGACCGCGCCGCACACCGGACACGCCCCTCCGGTAGTGACTCCGCAAGCCGCCCACGGCTGATGGTCAGGGTGGGCGGCCGCCTGCAGCTGGCGGACTCGGGCGATGTCGGCCTCATGTTCTGCGGCGGTCTGCGGGGCGTGGTGCTTCGGCTTGATCACAGCGTCTCCCACGGTCTCGGCGCCGGCTCGGCGAACCGACGGAGCTCCATCACCTCATCGCTGCGATCGTCCCGCGGAACCGCCGTCAGCACATCCGCTGCGGCCATCGCCAAGGTGTGGACATTCCAGGGGACGGTACGGATCGCTTCCAGCGCCAGGGTGGCTGCGCCGCGGACGTAGCCGGCCCGCGCCACCGACAGCGCGTAGTAGATCCGGGACTCGGCCAGCCACAACGGGGTCTTGGCCAGCACCGCCTCCGTCTCATCCCGAGCCCGTTCGGCGCTCTGCGTGCCGCCGACACGGGACTCCACGAAGATGTGGAAATTCGCGGTCCGAGCCACCGGCCCAGTCGGACCATCGTCGGGCAGCTGGTCGGCGAGCTCCCGCATCGCCCGCACCGCGGCGCGGCCGCCATCGACGTCGCCGGTCATGGCCGCCACGCCGGCCAACGCCGAGCGCGCCTCCAGCAGGCCGAGCGTCGGCGTCTTCGTTACGGCCAGGGCCCGCTCGGCGATGCCGACGACCTGTTCACGGCTCATGCCCTCGTACACGCCGCGGGACGCGGCGCGGCCAAGCACGTAGGTCTCGATCGCAGGGTCGCCCGACTTGCGGGCCAGAGCGGAAGCGGTTCGATACCAATCGAGGGCCGCCGGGAAACGGCCCTGGTTGCCCTGCCAGAGGCCATAGAGCAGGCTCAACATGGCGGCGGCCCGCACATCCTCCACACCACCCTTGTCGGCGATGGCCTGCCGGACCATGAGCAGCTTCGCCCCGATGCTCGCCCCGAACTCGGCGTCCGGCGCGAGCACCAGGCGGCGCTGCATCTCAGCGATCGTGGCGTCCCAGTCCTCCGGCTGCTCGATCGCATCAAGCAGCCCGAACCGGAGCAGCTCGTCCAGGGTGACCCGGCCAGTCGTCGCGGTGACGCTGGCGGCAGCGCTGATCATCCACAGCATCGCACGTCGCTGCATCGCGCCTCCTCCTTCCCCCTCGACGAGCGTCTGGAGGGCCCCGTCGGCACCCAGCGCCTTGTCGAGAGCCTCGGCGTGGTGCGGCCGCAGGATCCGATCACCGGTCTCCAGCTTGCTAATCAGAGTGCGATCCATGCCGGCCCGCTTGGCGAGCCCGGCGAGCGAGTACCCGGCCGCTTCCCTCAAGCGTCGCAGCGTCGCGCCGGGCGACCCGCTCTCGTTGTCAACACCTGTCAACACCCGTCGACACCCCCCGAAGCGCTGCTCTCCCCACCGTAGGGCTGCTCAGCCTTCCTGCGCTGCCCCTCGTCGCTCAACCGGACGACCGGAGTTGTCACCTGGTGTCAACAGCGGCATGACTCACAAGCGCCGACACGGGCAGCACGATCGGATCGGCGGCGGCGGGCACGTCCAGCGTCGTGAGCGGTTGAGCCCGTCGCCGTCCCTGGGCGGCGGCGCGGCCATCCATCGAGATCGTGGGAAATGCACCGGTCTCGTCGCCGCCCCTCCAGCGTGGCGGCCGGGATCCCGTTTTTCCACACCCGGCCGCCACCCCGCTACCTGGGGAGGACGGATGCTCACAGAGATCGCGCGCCACCTGCTCTACCGCCGCCGGGCCGCCGCCGCCCGCGCCTGGCGGGACGCTGAACGCGCCCAGGCCGCCGAGCGGAACGCCGCGGTGCGCCGGATCGTTGCCCAGGACGTGCCCGACCCGGCCGGGAGGCGAGGCTGATGCTCCGGACCGGTGACGTCATCCACGTGACGCGGGCGGCGAGCGTGCAGTTCGCCACGCACCCGATCCTGTTCCGGGTCATCCGGGTGCTGAACTGGACCACGTACGAGGGCTGGGTATGGCTCGACGGGTACGAGCTGAACGCGGCCACCGGCGACGCCGTGGACCGCCGGACCATCTTCGTGCAGCCCGCCGGACTGCGGCCGGTCGGCAAGGCTCCTGACCCACGGGCCCGCAACGCCCGCACGCCCGCGGCGCGCCGGCCGGCCACCCGGACGAGTTCCCGATGACCGCACTGGAGGGCGTGGCGCTGCGCCGCCGTAGTCGGATTGTGGTCGCCCGGCGCACCGGGTGGCCGGCCGGCGCGCTGGCCATGTGCGAGAGCCTGGATGCCGCACACCCCGGCTGGTGCGCGAGCTGGCTGGGTCCGAACTACGGCCGGGGCTGGGAGAGGCCGGCCGGGTTCGCCGCGTGGCGGCCCGGCTGGTGGATGGTCGGCTGTGACGACCTGCGCCGGCTGCCGCAGGGCGGGATCGCCCGCAGGGTGGTGGCGTGGGGGCCGAGCGTCGCGGAGTTGGAGGCGCGGATCGCTGTGATCGAGGCGCTGCACGCCGAGGAGGAGGCGAAGGAGGAGCAGCTCTACTCGGCGATCCGGCGGGGCCTGCGCTGAACCATCCGCCGCGGGCGCCACGGCGGCGTCCGGCCGGCCGGGCTACCGGCGATAGCGGGGCGGTCGGCCAGTAGCGGCACCGTAAGGTCAGCCGCTACTGGGGCGGCCTGCGGAAACGCCGTCGAACAGCGGTAGCGGGGCGGTCCTGCAGCGGCCCAGGTCGGCGCTCAGGACGCCGCTGGAGACCTCGGCGAGCCGCTACCGCTGTTGTCACCGTCATCGGTGACATCGCTGATCAGGGCGGCATCAAGCCGTCGCGGGAGAGGTCGCGGAAGGGTCGCGGGTCGCGGCAACGCGACCGGGCGCGACCCTGGACTGAGCTGCAGGGTCGCGGGGTCGCGCCGCGCCGGCCTGATGCCGCCGGTCTGCCGCCCTCGCCGATGCAGAGGACAGATGCACAGCGCGACCCCTCCCACTGCCGCGAACGCCGAGTTCCACCCGGCCGCAGAAGCTTCCCGGACCCGGGAAGCTTCCACCCCTCCTATCCGGCGGTCTGGTAGACGGTGGCGGCCGCGACCTCGCCGAGCACGGTGTCAACCTCGATCCGCACCTGGCGGGTGATCGTCTCGGCTCCGAGAGTGATCGGGATGGTTGCCTGCACCGTGATGTTGCGGGCCGCCGCCTGCCCGCCGCCGGCCGAGCCGGGACGCCAGACGGGCTGGTTCAGCCAGCGCTCGCCGACGTGCTGCCAGATCGCCAGCGACCGGGAGCGGTCACCGAGCCGCGGGATGAACGCCTCGCCGCCGGTAGACTCCTCCGCCCAGGCGTACCGGGTCGGGCCGCCGGCCGCGATCTGCGCCTCCCGCAGCCCACCACCGGCCCGCTCGTAGACACCGCCCAGCGCGTTGCGCGACAACGTGATCCGGCCGTACGTCTTGAGCAGCGAGTCGATCTGCGCCCGGGTCATCCCCGACCGGCCCAGGATCGTCCGGAGCTGGGCCAGGTACGAGTTGTAGAGGTTGGTCGCAGCCTTGGCGTTGCCGCCCTCGGCGTACAGGCTCTGCGCCGCCTGCTCGGCCGCCGACAGGTAGGCGAACAGCTGGGTCAGCTCGGCCTGGCCGGTCTTCGTCTTCGTCGAGAAGGTCGGCTTCGTCCAGGCGAACGCGGTCTTGGCATTGGAGATGGCCTCCTCCGCGGCGATCTGGTCGGTGATCGACCGGACCCGGCCCGAGCTGTTCGACGGGGCCCGCGGCGCCGTCTCCGGCAGGTCGTACTTCGGCTTCTCGCTGTACGTCTTGATCAACGCCCGGCGCTGCTTGGCGTTGACCCCCATCGCCTTGAGCGCCCGGTCGAGCTGCTTGATGTAGTCGTCGTAGACCCGGTTCGCGGCCTTCACCGACCCGGTCTCGGCGTACTTCGCCTCGGCCGCCTGCTGGGCCGCCCGGACCCCGGCGATCAGGGCACTGCGATTGTCGCGCCCCTTCGCCGTCGCCGTTGACCAGGTGCGGCCGTTCTCCTTCAACGCCGCTGAGAGCGCCTGCACCGCGCTCCGGGCCGCCAGAAGCGACTCCAGGTAGTCCAGGCGGGTGCCCGTCGGTCGGAAGCCGGTCGGCGTGGTGGTCGACGGGGCCACGTTGACCAGGCCGCCGGAGGCGTAGCCGCGCAGCGGGGTCACCCGCTCCGGGCCGGCCTCGCCGAACTCGTACGTCGCGCCCGACTTGCCGTAGCCGATGACGTGCTCGTTGATCACGCCCCCGTTGGCCATCGCGACGTGGATGTGGTTGCGGTGCGCCTCCATCAACGCGGCGTCGAAGCTGCCCTTGTTGACGCCGCGGGAGTACGCGTAGTCCCTGCTCTTGGTGCGGTGGATCAGCTCCAGCGGCCTCTTGCTGGCGAGGAACGACGCGAGGGCGTCCTGCTCGTAGCCCATCCAGTCGACCGCGCGCCCGGATCCGTGCCACTTCGGGTCGCCGGGACGGAACGCGTTCCCAAACTCGCCGGACAACGGGCCGGTCGACTTGATGAGCTGGACGATCTTGTGCCAGACCCCGGAGTCACCGCGCTGGGCTCCCGGGCTGGACGGCCAGTCCCGGTCGAACACCGGGCCGACCGCCTTCGCCACCTCGGCGCGCGACGGGATCCGGGCGCCGGCCACGCTGGCCGGGAACGGCAGAACCAGGCCGCCGGTCGCGTACCCGCGGACCTGGCCGGTCGCGTTCATCTCGTCGAGCAGGCCCGGATTCGCGGCCTCGATCTTCTGCCGGGCCTCCTTGCGGATCACGAACTCGTCGGCGTGCACCACGCCGGCCGGCTCGTACTTGCCGCCCGGGCCCGTCCAGCCGCCAGCGTGGAACTCCTTGCGAGAGTTCTTGTCGTACGCCGACTGCGCGGCGCTGACCGGGATGCCCTTACGCAGCGCGTGCTGGTAGACCAACAACTTGTCCATCTGGCCGGCAGCGGCGCTGTACCCGGTCAGCTGGACCTCGGCGCGGTAATTCTTCGAGAACTTGTCGCCGTCCTTCTTCGCCTCACGGAACTGGCCGGCAAGGTTCTTGATCTGCTTCTCGCTCAGCCCGGCCGCCCGCAGCGTCGCCCGCAGCTCCGGGGTCATCTGCCCCTTGAAGGTCCCGCCGAGCGCTCCCACCTTGCCCTGCAGGTCGAGCGCCGCCACAGCAAGGTCGCGGGTGGCCTGCTTCGCCTCGGAGCTCTTTTTCCCGTGCTCCTTCGTCGCCTTCGCGACCGCGTCCTGAGCCGCCGCCAGCTTGTCCTGCGCTTCGAGCAGCCCGAAAACGGGATCCGCTTCGGCGCGCAGCTGCTTGGAGAGGTCGTCGAGGGCGTCCCGCTGGCCGCGCACCGCCGCGGCGGACGCGTCGGTGGCGGTCGCGTACTCCTTCTGGTCACCGGCGCCGGACTGCAGTGCGCCGCCCAGCTCGCCGGTCTTCGTGGTCGCGTCGGCGGTGGCCGAGTTGGAGACCTGGAGCGCCGCCGCGTACTGCGGGAACTGCTTCTTGAACTCGTCCATCGAAACGCCGTTGACGGCGAGCTGGTGGGCTAGTTCGGCGAAGGCGCGCTTCGCCGCGTCCGTCTGGCCACCCTGCACCATTTGCGCCAGCGACTGGTCCAGCGCGGTTACGCGTTCCCGGGTGGTGCTGAGGCTGGAGTCGGATTTCGCCAGCGCCGACGAGACGGACTCCAGGCCCCCCTGGAGTCCGACAGCCCACTTCGCGCGAGCGCTGTCGGTGTTGGCGAGCAGCTGGAACTGGCCGTCCAGCTTGCCGAGGTCGCCGCCCAGCAGCCGGGCCATCTCGCCGGTGGCCTTGCCCGTCTGCGCGTACTGGCCCAGGCCGACCGTCAGCGCATCGACCTGCGGATTCAGGTCCGACATGTTCGCCGCGATGGCCATGTCCGCGATCTGCAAGAGGGCGAACGCGCCGGCGGCCTTCCCAGCCGCGCCGGCAGCCCGCTGCAGGCCGGCCGCGGCCTTCGCCCCGGCGGGACCGGTGGCGCGCAACTCCGCCAGCGCCTCGGCGTTCGAGCGGCGCATCTTCACCCAGCCGGCGCCGCCGAGCATGAGCGCGCCGGTCAGGCCGGCCATGATCGTGATGGTCTCGCCGACCGCGGGCGGCAGCTCGGCGAATCTGTCGACGACCGCGTTGGCGCCCTGGGCGAGCATCCGCAGGCCACCGTTCGCCCCGGACCCGCTCTCGATCGCCATGGTCTCCAGCGAGCCCTTGAGGCGCTCGATGTCGCCGATCAGGTTGTCGGTCTGACGGGCTGCGGTGTCCGCCGCATAGCCCTGGTCGTCGACCTTGTCGATCCAGGTCTGGATGCCGGACGCACCCTGCTCGTACAGCACCGATGCAGCCCGGATCGCGTCCGATCCGAAGATGGTGGCCAGCGCGCTGTTGCGCTGCTCCTGGGTGAGGGTGCCGAGCTGCGACTTCAGCGAACCGGCCAGCTTCGTAACGCCGACGAACTTCCCGGACGCGTCGTAGACCTGGATGCCCAGCTCTTCCATCAGCGAGCGGGCCTTGTCGGTCGGGTTGGCCAGCATGAGCATGGCGGTCTTGAGGCTGGTTCCCGCATCCGAGCCCATCAGGCCGGCCGAGGCGAATGCAGCCAGTGTGCCGGTAGTGTCCTCGACGGACAGGCCCATCTGCGCGCTGACCAACCCGGCTTGGTTCAGCGCGGCGCCCAGGTCGTGCACCGACCCCTGAGCCTTGCCGGCGCCGGCCGCCAGCAGATCCGCGATGTGGGGGACGTCGGAGCCCTTGAGTTTGAACTGGGTGAGCGCGCTGGCCGCGGTCTCGGCCGCCTCGGCGACGTCCATCTGACCGGCCGCCGCCAACGACAGCGCGCCGCTGAGGCCGCCGTTGATGATGTCGCGGACGGAGACACCGGCCTTGGCCAGCTCGGTCTCCGCGGCCGCGGCATCGGTGGCGCTGTAGCTCGTCGCCTTGCCGGCCTCCAACGCCGCATCGCGCAACATCTGCATGTCGCGGGCGGAAGCGTGCGTGGCGGCCGAGACGCCCGACATGGCTTTCTGGAACTTCGCCGAGCTGGCGATCACGACGCCGAACGCGCCGACGCCCGCCACCCCCATACGCGCCGCGCTGTCGGCGATCGAGTCCAGGTGCCCGCCGCGGGCCGCCCGTTCCATCTCGCCGCGGAAGTCCCGGACCGCCCGGCCGGCCTCGCGCAGCTTGCCCCGGAAGTCAGCGGTGTCCGCACCGATCTTGACGGTCACGGTTCGAGCCACAGGCGCTACTCCTTATCGATCTTCACGCGTCAGGCGCTGGCGGGACCGAGGTCGGATTCGGTGCTCTCGCCGCCCGAGAGGATCCGGGCGCCCTTCTTGCGCTGCCGGTACAGCTGCTCACCGGCGGCGACAGTTCGGGCGGGGGCGGCCGGCTCGGCGGTGGTGTCCTGGCCGCAGTGCGGGCAGTTCGACATGGAAGAGCTCCGTTCAGTTCGCGGTGTTCGGGGTGACGCCCAGGCGGCGCAAGCGGGCCAGCGCACGCTCCTGAGCGGTCTGCGGCTCGGCGGGGACGGAGGCGTCTCCGAAGCGGCGCCGGACCTCCTCAAGAGCGGCAGCCCGGCCGGAGGTCGGTGACGTGCGAGGCGGGGAGGTGGCGGCCGGGTCGTGGCCACAGCGGGCGCAGGCGGTCATGGTGTGGTCCTCTCGATCACAGGTCCGAGATGCGGTGATGTACCGGCCGGGGCTCGGAGGCGCCGACGTGCACTCCGGTTGCGCCGACGTGACGCGCCTCTTCGGCGTTGGTCTGCTCGGCGACCGCGCGGACGGCCTGCGCCAGGGTCGGCACCCACGCCCGAACGGTGTCGCTGGCCAGCCAGCGCAGGTTGGTGGCGGTCGCGGCGATGTCGAACGGCTGGTTGCCGGTGGTCTCCCACGGCGGCATGACGTAGCGGCCGCCGCGCAGCTGGTTGCGCCAGTCCGGCCACACCTCGTCGATGTTGGCGATCGTGCCGGCGATCCGGAGCAGCTGCCCGACGTAGATCCGCATCGGGACCTCTGAAAGCTCCACCTCGCCCTGACGGCCGGCCGCGGCCACGGTGAGGGCGTGCTGGGCGTTGCGGATCTGGCGGTACCGGTCGATGGCGTCGCCCAGGTCGCCGCGCTCTCCAGCGGCGCGCACGCCGGCCAGCAGGCGCTCCAGGCGGGCGTGAAGGTCGAGCAGGCCGGCATCGGCGCGGCGGGCGTATGCGCCGCCACGGTAGCCCTTGAGCCGCGCGGCAAGGGCGGACCACACGGCGGGCGCGTTGTCGTCGGTCAGGTTCTCGGCGCGGACCTGGTCCTGGCCGGCGGCCAGGGCAAGAAGGATGCTGTCAGCGGTCGCGGCGATGGCGATGCGCTCGCGAGCGGCAGCGATCGGGGCGGTGAGCACGCGGGGTCTCCTCGTGGTCAGGCGGTCGGGGTGAGACCGGCGAGCTGGCGAATGCGGTCCTGCCTCTGGCGGGCGTGGTGGGCCTGGTGCTCCTGCAGCTGCGCGCGGCGGCGCGATGCGTCGGCGCGCAGCGCGTCACGGACGCCGATCGCGTCACGGGCGGCCTGCTCGGCTTCGGCGGCCGCGGCGGTCAGCCGGTGCACCTCGGCCAGCGCCGCCTCGACGGCGGCCTTGGCCTTGCCGGCCCGGTCGACGCTCCGGCCGAAGTCCTGTTCGGCCTGCTCCAGCCGCACCTCGGCGGCCTCGGCCTGCAGGCCCATCAGCTTCGCCCGGGCGGTGGCGAGCTGGTCGGGGATGGTGATCTCGGCGTCGGCCCGCAGCGACATCACCGCCGCGATGTCACCGCGCTGCACCGCGGCTTCCAGCTGCTCCCGGGCCTGCGCCTCGGCCTGCTCCAGCTCGGTCACGGCCTGCTCTGCGGCCAGCAGGTCCCGCTGCCGGTCGAAGGGGCGCACGACGGCGTACAGGGCGGTGCGCAGGCCACCGATCAGGCCGGCGGCCATCGTCCGGGCGATGTCCGGCCGGTCCCCGACGAAGGCGTGGCTCCAGAACCGCTGCGGTATCGCGGACACCGCGTCCAGCACGGCGACAACGGCCTCTTCGGACGCGGCACCCGCCACGGCGGCCAGCAGATCATCGACGGGGCCGAGCAGGTCCACCGGGCCGTCGTCAGCGGTGTAGCGGGCCACCGCGGTGAGCAGGTTCTCGGCGGCGACCTCACGGGCCCGTGAGTCCTCGCCCGCGACGGGGCTCTCCTCCTGGTTGGTCACTCGCTCTCTCCGTTGCCTCGTGCCGAGCGGAAGTGCTCGACGTCCTCGCGGTTGATCAGCCACACGTCACCGGCGCGCTGAGCCGGCAGACGACCATCGGTGATGGCCCGCCGGACCCCGCGGTCGCTCATGCTCAGCAGCGCCGCGGCATCCGCCGTCGTCAGCACCGAATCTGACCCATGATCGGGGCGTTTCTCCAGGTCAGTACCGTGATCGGAACCGGTGCGGTGGCGACGCCAGGCAGCACCGGCCAAGACGATGGCCTCCAGCACGCTGTCCAGCTCGCCATCGATGCCGCGGAGTGTCAGCCGCAGTTCGTCCAGGCGGGCGCGCTTGACCAGCAGGGCGGCGATCCGCCCCGGGACCACCACGGTCGGGCCATCGAGACCGTGGACGTAGGCGGCCGGCGGCCGCGGCACCCGGCTCACCGCGCGGCCCCACGGGCGCCGCAGTCCTTGCCCATGGGCGGAATCTGCTCACAGGACTTGCCGGGACGGTGGCACCCGTGCTCCCGGCACCAGGCGTCACGCTCGGCCCGCCACCACTGCGTGAAGCCCTCCGGAATGGCGGTGGAGCCCTTGCGCGCGGTCCGATGACGGCGGTGATACTCGGCCAGAGCCTGGAGCGTCTGCCGGATCCACAGCGGCGGCGCCTTGCCCTCGCGCCGCTCGACAACCGGCTCCCGGCGCCTCACGACGCCGCCCGACGGCCGGCGCACGGCTGCTCGCCCGCCTCCGCGCACGAGGGGCCGGGCCGCCAGCAGCCGTTGTCACGGCACCACTCGTCGCGGGCGCTCTGGAGCCGTTCGCGGGTCTCGTCGCCGAGGACCAGGGCGCCCTCAGCGTCACGCCCGCCGAAGTGCATCAGGCCCACGACGCGATGCACGATCCAGCGCGGCGGCTTCAAACGCTCCCCGCCCGGGCGCGACTTCTCCCGGCGCCTCACCGGGCCACCACCCGGGGCCGCGTCAGCGCGTACCACTCCGCGCGGCGGCCACGCTCGGCCAGCCACTCCCGGCCGGCGTCCGCCCAGCGCTCATGGCCGCGGATCGCGCGCCACATCGCCGAGCCGAAACCCCAGTCCGCAGGCGGCCGGTCGGCTGGATCGGTCCAGCGGGACGGCTCGAACACCGGCAGCCACGCCGGCACGCCATCGGCGTTCAGCGGGGCCGCGTCCCGGCGCCTCACGCGACACCGCCTCGAATGCCGTAGAAGCCTCTGACGCCGGTGCGCCGCTGCGGCCGGCGGCCCTGCGCCTGGTCGCCCTCGTCACCCGCGGGCATCCGCAACGCCACCATGAGGCGCGCCAAGGCGATGCGCTGCTGGCGGGCCTCGACCGCGGCCGGGTGCGCCTTGAGCCCCTGCGGCGAGGAGATCACCGCGCCGTCGGCCCGGACGCGCTCCTCCAGCTCTTCGAGAAGGTCGACGGTGCGGACGGCCTCGCGCAGCAGCGCCAGCTCGTGCTCGTCAAGGTCGTAGTCGCCGGTGATCGAATCCCAGAGACGCCGGCCTGGCTCACGGAGCCCGACGGGCGGGAAGGCTTCTCACTCACAGTTACTCTCCGTTGATAGGTCGACTTGATTCAGGGGTCGCGGCCAGGGATCCACCTCCCGGCGGTACCGCTTGACCAGGGGATATGGGGATTACCCCCCATACCCGCCCGGTCCACCACTCTCCGTGTTCAGTTACCGATAGTGACCCTTGAGTTGGTCAGTCGCGGACCATGACGTCGTCGACTCGCCGTCCGAGCACCGTGCCGACCGGATGCTGCGCGGCGATCTCGATCAGCTCGGCCACGATCTCCTCGGGGTCGACACCGAGCGACGTCCACCCGGCGCGCTCCAGGCTCGACCGCACGGCCTCGCGGTAGTCCTCCGTCGACAGCGGCACCTCGCCGACCTCGGCGGTGGTCGTGGCCTTGCCGCTGTTGAGTCCGGTGAACGCGCGAGCACAGCCGCAGGCTCCGGGGCTGTCCGGATCCCGTGCGTCCCGGTCGCAGACGGCGCCGAGGTAGACCAGCTCGCCGGGCACGCAGAAGGTGAAGTCGCGTGTGCCGTTGCCCTGAGTCCGATGGGTTGCGATCAGTGCCTTCACGGCTTGCCCTTCTGGTAGTTGATGGCCTGGAGCTGCCGGGCGAAGTGCCGGTACGCGCCGACCTGTTCGGTGTGGAACAGGTGCCGGGTGTCCGGCTTCTCGATGAGGGCGGCCGTGGCGTTGACCGTGGCCATGACGCGCGCGGGGAGTGGCGCCGTGCGCGCCTCGGGCCGCCAGCTCTCGCACGGCGGGCAGAGCCAGTAGAGCCCGGCGGGGATGGGCGGTACGTCCGCGTCGTTGAGCACCGTGCACCGCATCCTGAGCGTCTCCAGCAGGACCACGGGGGTCCAGGTCTCCGCCTCGTCGGTGCCGCAGATGGCGCACTGCCGCACGCTGCTCATGCCGTCACCTCCCGGGCGAGCCGGGCGGCGTCGCGTGCGAGCTGGCCGAGCGCGGCGACCGCTGACGTGCCGATGGCGGTCGAGCCGGCGGCCCGCCCGGCGACGTGCGCGAGGTTCTTCAGGTCCACCGCGCTGAGCGCGCTGACGTCGAGGGTGATCGTGCGGGTTGGTTGGGGCATGTCTCCTCCTGCTGCTCCTCGGCCGCGCTGTGTCCCACGGCTTCCCCGGGGGCTGCTGCGGGCGAGCTTCTGCTGGTGTCGTGCGGCGAGCCCGTGCCGGCGCCGCTCGGCGAACTCCTGCCGGGTCGCCCGCTGCTCCTCCCGCTTGCGCAGGGTCTCTGCGACGGCGGCCTGCAGCCGGGCCTCCCAGTCGTGCTCCTCGACTCCTCCTCGGGGGCGGGCGTCCGGGCCGACCGCGTCCGGGACGGGGTTCTCTTCCTGACCGCGTCCCGAAACCACGTCCGCGACCGCGTCCCCTATAGAGGGGGACGCGGTGGACGCGGTCGGACAACCACGTCCGGGACGGGGTTGGGACGCGGTGGGACGCGGTGGACGCGGTTCACTCACGGCGCCACCTCGCAGGTGCGGTGATGCGCCACGGTCTCGTAGCCCCATCCGCAGTCGGGGCAGGTGTCGTCGTCAGCGGGCCAGTCGATCGGGGCGACAGGGGCGACAGGGGCGACAGATCCCGTGTTTCCGCTGGTGGAGGAGAGCGACAGGTTGTCGCCCCTGCTGTCGCCCGCCGGGGCGACAGGGGCGACAACAGTGCTGACACTGCTGACAGTGCTGACGCTCGGCGCGTTCGTGCTGCTCAGAGCACCTCCGAACCCCACCAACCGACTGTCAGCACCGGTGCTGACAGTGCTGACGCCCTCCGCCGGTCCGACCGAGGTGTCAGCAGTGTCAGCAGCATTGCTGACAGATGCGGAATCGCTCTGGCCTGGGAAAACATCCCTGTCGTCAGCACTGTCAGCGCTGTCAGCACTTCGGAGCATGTCCTCCGCGCGCGGGTGGAGCTCCCAGCCCTTGCCCGCCTTGCGGGTCCAGCCCAGCTCCGAGAGGTAGTCCAGAATCTTGGCCAGTTCCTCGGCGTTCTGTAGCGCCCGGGGGACGCGGCGCATCAGTTCCCGCATGGTGAAGCTGTGCATCGTCTTGGCGACCGCCACGTCGAGCACCTTGCGACCGGCGTCGACCCGCTTGTCCTCGGCTGGGCTGAGCGCGGCCATGGCGTGCGCCCGGAAGTACTCGCCGAGCCGGACCGCGGCGCTCATCGTCTCCTCGCTGATCGGCTGATCCAGGGCGCCGTCGACGCCGGCGGTGTGCAGCGCGCCCGAGATCCGGGCAACCGCGCCGACCAGCTTCGACCCCCAGTCCTTGATGAGCCGTGAGGCGCCGAGCGGACCGTCCGGGCGCAGCATGGTCTCGACCTGGCGCAGGTACTCGATGAGCACCTTGTACGCCTGCTCGCTCAGCGACAGCAGCACCTCGCTGTCTCGCCGGGCCATCGTGAGGGCCAGATCCTCAACGAACGCCCGGTACGCCGCGTTCAGCTGCTCCGGCACCGGCGGGGCGTTCTCATCCCGGTAGCCGACCACGTCCGCCGGCAGGCACCAGAGCACCCGAGCGAGCAGGCCCCGGCCGCCGAATTCCGGCCGGCTCACCATGTCCCGCAGGGCGTACGGCTGAATGGTGGCGATCATCGTCAAGGCGGGCCGGTCGACGCGCTCGGGATCGCGGAACCTGCGGTCCACCCTGATCGAGTCCCCGGCGTGCGCCTTCAGGAGCGGCTCCAGGTTGATCCGCGCGGTGTACCGGCCGGCGAAGTTGTCGAAGACGCCCGCCTCGGCGGTGATCGCGGCGATCCGGCCGCCCTGGTCGGCCATCAGCTTGACCAGCTGCTCCGGCGTGGCGTCGTCGGTGAGCAGCCGTGGCCAGGCGGGCACCTCGATCTCCGCGGCGACCCGGGCCGCTTCCTGGGCCTCCATGATCGCAATCGGGTCCGGGCTCTTGCCGGCCTTCGTCTTGAGCTGGTCGGCGTACCGCTCGCGGATGTCACGCTCGATGGCGGCGTTCCGGATCGGCTCGGCCATCTCTTCGAGCAGGATCTTCTCCGCGTTGTCGAGTGGCGCCTCGCAGGCCGCCACGACGGCGGACTTGCGGGAACCCGGAGCGAGCACCGGCACGGTGTAGGTGTTCGTCGGCTCCGCCCAGCCGCGGCGGATCAGCACGCGCACCCGGCCGCCGATGCACGCGGCCAGGGTGCCGAGCACGACCGCGCCGGCCAGGTCCGGCGGCGTCTGCGTCTCGACCGACAGCGCGGCGGCATACCGGCCAACCAGCCCGGGCAGCGCGTCGAGCGGGAAGGCGGGAAGGCGGGTCTGCCAGCCCAGCGGCAACGGGTCATCCCACCCGCCGGCCGCAACTTCGGACGACGCGGCGGCGGGCGCGGGCGGCTCCACATGCCCGCTGGACGGCTCGAACGGCACGACGTCGCCCAGGCCGTGGCCGGCGTCGAGGTGGTCGCTGATGTCGGCGCCCTTGCCGGCGGTGCGCGACTGCACGATCTCCACCGACCGGGCAACCCCTCGCAGGGTCCGCGCGACCTTCTGAGCGTGGTCGACGCCGGGCTGGTCCCGGTCGGCCACGATGATGACGATGCGGTCGGCGAGCCAGGCGGCGTGCTGCTCGGTCCACTTCCCTGCGCCCTCGGGGTTGCAGGTGGCGACGAGACCCATGGCCGTCAGCCGGTCAGCGTCCTTTTCTCCCTCCACGACCCACACCGCGTGCGACCGGTCGGCGGCAAGCAGCTCAGGCAGCCGGTACGGCAGGCCCTCACCGACCCGGCTGCCGTCGGGAAGCTTCCGCGTCCAGGTCTTCCCGCTGCGCTTGGTCTCGTCCGGACGCCACTGCCGGAACCCCTGGCAGTCGATGCCCTTGCGGTCGCAGCGGGCGACGGCGAACACCAGCGCGCCGTCCTGGTCGCGATACCGGTACTCGGCGACCTTGACGTGCCCGCACGGCAGCCAGGTGTCGACGGGCTGGCTCTCCCGGGGCGCGCAGACGTCCGCGGCCGTCAGCCCGAGCGCGGCGAGGATGTCGTCCGGGTGGCATCCGGCGAAGCAGTGCAGGAGCACCGGCTGGTCGCGTCCGGCCGCCACCGAGAGGCTCGCCGTGCCGTCCTCGTGCGCGGGGCACTGGGCCATGTAGCCGCCGGCGGACTTCCGGACCGCGGCGAGCCTCGGCAGGACCACATCGCGGATGGGGTCGACGGATGGGTGATCGGTCACGCAGCACGCTCCCGCAGCGCGCGCCCCGCCACGGTGCGCTCGGATACGCCGAGGTCGAAGCCCATCCCGGAGTAGTCCACCGCGTGGATCTCCGGCTCGGGGACGTCCAGCAGCTCGTCCAGTTCGCGCCGGGCCCAGCGCCGGGATCGGCGAGACCGCTCGGCAGCCCGCACGTCGGTTACGATCGACTCAGGCTGCCCGGCCTGCTTCTCGCCCGTCCCGTTCGCCGCGGGGCGGGCGTTGTCGTCGGTGGCCATCTCAGGCAGCCGCCCGGCTCTGCTCCTGCAGCAGGCGGTTGACGTACTCCTCAAGCGCGATGGCCGGAATCCGACGTGAGCGCCCGATCTTGATGGACCTCACCTCGCCCGCCTTGATCAGGGCAAACATCTTCGCGCGGCTGATACTCGCTTGCTTGGCGCCTTCTTCGACAGTCAGCAGCAATGACCTGGACACGACATCTCCCATGAGTCAGCAGATTCATTGGACGCGACCATGGCAACACAGTCTGCCGATCCACGCAAGTATCTGCTGACTCATGACAGTCTCAGCTGGTTGACTGACGAACCGGCAGACACCTACCGTTCACCCATGGCTGAGGACCGAAAAGTACGGCTCGACTACGATCCGCACACGAAAATCCCCGAGGGAACGCTGTCGATCAGGCACATCGAGGAGGCCCTCGGTGAACTCTTCGGCGGAGAGTGGTCGGGAAGGCACCGGGGGCGCCTGCTCGACGACGCCGCCGTTTTCTCCCGCTTCTCGGAGTCGCCCTCGGGGCGGAAGGTGCTAACCGGCCTGCTGCTCCTCGGAGACGCCACCAGTGCGATCAAGGGCGAGACCTTGCGTAAGGTCCCGGTCGCACGGATGGAGAACAGCAACAATCTGACACGGAGCTACTGGGAAGGCGACCTCGCCGCCGCCCTTAAAGACTTGCCGCCGCTGCGCCGGGAAGCCGGCATGAGCGCGGAGCAGTTCTCCCAGCTGGTCGCCAAGCATTACGAGGCGTGGGCACCGGCCGTTCCTAGTCCGGCCGCGGCCATCGCCGCCGAATGGGGAGTCAAGTCGGCCACCGTGCACTCGTGGATCAGAGAGGCTCGCCTGCGCGGCTACCTGCCGCCCGCGCGCCAGGGGCGGCAGGGATGAGCGGACGGAAGGCTAACGGCCGCAGCTCGATCTTCCTGGGCAAAGATGGCCGCTGGCACGGATACGTGACGATGGGCGTCAAGGACAACGGCAAGACCGACCGGCGCCACGTCCAGGCCGCGACAGAGAAGGCCGTCACGGCAAAGGTGGTCGCGCTGGAGAAGAAGCGCGATGCGGGCAGCGTCATGACGGTCGGCAAGGTCCCGACGGTCGCCGAGTGGCTGACGTACTGGCTGGAGAACATCGCCGAGCAGAAGGTGCGCCCCTCTACGCTGCAGGGCTACCACTCCAAGGTCACCACGCACCTCATCCCGGGACTTGGTGAGCATCGGCTCGACCGCCTGCAGCCCGAGCACTTGGAGCGGTTCTACGCCGCCTGCTCACGCAAGGGCCTCGCGCCGGCGACCATCCTGCAGATGCACCGCATCCTGAGCCGGGCGCTGAAGGTCGCCATGCAGCGGGAGCGGATCGCGCGGAACGTGTGCACGCTTGTCGACGCGCCGAGCGTGAGCCGCGAAGAGGTGCAGCCGCTGTCGGGCGAGGACGCTCGGGCGATCCTGGACGTTGCTCGCGGCCGTCGGAACGCTGCTCGCTGGTCCGTCGCACTCGCTCTCGGTCTACGGCAAGGGGAGGCGCTCGGCCTCATGTGGGATTACGTCGACCTTGACGCTGGCACGTTGCGCGTGCGGTGGCAGTTGCAGCGCCTGGCAGGCCGCGGCCTCGTGCTGGTCGAGCCGAAGTCTCGGGCAGGGCGGCGGACGATAGCGCTACCGGCACAGCTCGTCGACGCGCTGCGGGAGCACCGGTCTATGCAGGACGCCGAGCGAGAGACTGCTGGAGAGCTGTGGGATGACGCGGTACCCACCATCGGCGGGCAGCAGCTGCGCGGCCTGGTCTTCGCTCAGGTCAACGGTCGACCGCTCGACCCGCGGCGGGATTGGCAGGACTGGAAGGACCTGCTGGCCGCGGCTGGCGTCCGCGACGCGCGGCTTCACGATGCCCGGCACACCTCGGCGAGCCTCCTACTGGCCGAGGGTGTACCTGCCCGCGTGGTCATGGAGCTCCTCGGCCACTCGCAGATCTCCCTCACGCTCGGTACGTACTCGCACGTCGCGCCGGAGGTCTCCCGAGTGGCTGCGGACCGCATCGGAGGGCGACTGTGGGACTAAATTGCAACGGGAACTGCAACGGTCTTCCCAATGCGCTTCGGCCCGTTGTAGAGTCGCCGCAGGAAGATCGTGGTGGGGCGGGCGGGACTCGAACCCGCGACCGAGGGATTATGAGTCCCCTGCTCTAACCCACTGAGCTACCGCCCCGTACCGGCGGCGATCCTATCCCGCTCCCCGGTCCGGGAGCTAGCGATCTATCGCTCCACCAGCGTCTGTGGCACCAAAATGATCGGGAAGCGGGGGTCCGACACCATGTCGGGCGGCTGCGGGTCGTCCGCCGGTGGCGGATCGTCGTCGCCGACGCTCGGGCAGCCGGGGCCGTCCTGGGTGGTGAACTCGGCGAAGTTCTCCGGGTTGAGGTCGCTCATGCCGTCTCCTCCGGGTGAATGCGTTCAGACTGCGGCCCGGGCGCCGAGGGACGCCAGGACGGCTCCGGCGGTGCGCCAGCCACCGGCCATCGCGCCCTGGATGGAGGGGCTGTCGCGGTGGTCGCCGGCGACGAACAGGCCGTCGCCGAGGGCGACCGGTTTGCGCAGCCGGGCCTGCGGGACCGGGGCCGCGGGCAGCGCGTTCGGGATGCTGATCACGTTGAGCAGGTCCCAGTCGTCGGTCGGCTCGCCGTACATCCGGGCCAGCTCGACGCGGATCACCGCTTCGGAGGCGCTGGACGGGGCGGACACGCCGACCACGGATGCGGCGATCAGGCTGCGGCCGCCGGGGGCGTACTCCGGGGCGGCGTTGCTGAGCACCACGGTGTTGGCGATGATCTCCCGCCGGTCGCCGTCGAGCAGCAGGATCGGCTCGTCGATCGGCGCGTGGTCGGCGCCGAAGTAGAACGTGGTCAGGCCGTGCATGTCGGGTTTCGGCAGCTGCGGGAGCAGGCCGACGGCGCTCACCGGGTCGGTGGCGACGATCACCGCGCGGCAGCGGATCTCGCCGCCCTCGGTGACCACGATGCCGGGGCCGATGCTCAGGGTGCGGGCGCCGATCAGCAGCTGCGGAAACGGCAGCGGCCCCGCCACCGCGGCGGGCAGCGCGGCCATCCCGGCGGCCGGCACCCCGATCCGGCCGCGGGCGAACGAGCGCAGCACCATCGCGGTGACGTGGCTGGAGGTTTCCAGCGACCGGTCGGCGAAGACGCCGGAGAAGAACGGTCGCAGCGCCTCCTCGATGATCCGGTGCGACAGGCCCGCCTTGCGGAGCATCTCCTGGGTGGTGGTCTCCGGCGCGGCCAGCAGTTTCTCCGGAGCCGTGGTGGCGCACCGGGTGGCCAGCGCGGCGAATTTGAGGCGGTCGGTGAGCGAGCCGATCCCGGACATCAGGGTCTGCGGGGTGGCGAGCGGCTCGCGCAGCGGGTTCTCCAGCCGGTGCAGGCCACCGCCGCGGCGCACCAGCACGCCCGACGTGAAATACCGCATTTCCAGCGCGTCCACGTCGACCAGGGCGGGCAACCGGGGGTAGGCGGTGTTCAGCACCTGGAAGCCGCGATCCATCCGCCAGCCGTCGAGCACCTCGGTCGCCACGCGTCCGCCGAGCCGGTCGGAACCCTCGACGAGCAGCCACTCCACACCGGCGCGGTCCAGTCGGCGGGCGGCGGACAGGCCGGCGAGCCCGCCGCCGACGATGACGACGTCCACGGCAACCGGCTGCGACATAACCACCTCACTG
Organism: Actinoplanes teichomyceticus ATCC 31121; assembly: GCF_003711105.1. NCBI lineage: Bacteria > Bacillati > Actinomycetota > Actinomycetes > Micromonosporales > Micromonosporaceae > Actinoplanes > Actinoplanes teichomyceticus. Next base: position 1,443,048 of record NZ_CP023865.1, on the reverse strand, counting down.
AGAGCGAACAGCGCGAGCCTCAGCGTAACCGCGCACTTCGGGCCAAGGAGCCGAAAGAGCCATGGGCCGGGAAAACCCCAAGATCAAGACCGGTTCCCGGTACGACTGCCCGGTCCCGCCCGCGGTTACGCGCCCCGCTCGCACCCGATGCTGCCACGCCCGCCCCAGCTCCGCTCGCCACCGCCCACGGCGCCACGGGAGCGACGGCATGACGGCGCACAGGCGCGACGGCATGACGGCGCATGGACGCAACGGCGCGACGGCATGACGGCGCACAGGCGCGACGCCGACCGCCCCGAACCCGCCCGCCCGGCGATCGACGGCCCGCTCCTCGGGGAAGCGCGCGCCGTCACACCACGCCGGCCCCAGGAACCGGCCCCCACGACCCGGCGACGTGACATCGCTCACGCATCGCGTACCAGGAGAGACCGCGTACAAGGAAAGAAGGTGGCGGACCCGCGCCGAAAAACGACGAAGGCCCGCGTGAGCGGGCCTCGAAGTTGAGCTCCCCCGATTGGACTCGAACCAATAACCTGCCGGTTAACAGCCGGCTGCTCTGCCAATTGAGCTACAGGGGATCGTGCTGGTCTTGCTGTGCTGATCCTGCGGTGCTGCTTCGTTGTGTCGCCCGGTTTCCCTGGCGACGGAGAAGAGATTACACGACCACCCGGGCTCCGCGCGAAGGGGTATCCCCGTGGCGGGTGTGGCGTCGCGGGATCGGGGTGTCCCGGTACGGCAACAGGCGGGAAACCGGGATGGAGGGAGTACCGGCGCGGCAGGATGGGTATGCAGCCCCGCAGACGCACGTGTGTCACGAAACGGAAGGAGCCGCCATCATGCGCGGAAAGCTCATGTTCCTCGGCGGTCTCGCGGCGGGCTTCGTCCTGGGCAGCCGGGCCGGTCGCGAGAAGTACGAGGAGATCCGGGCGAACGCCCAGAAGCTCTGGGAGCACCCGACGGTCCAGGAGGCCGCCGGCGTGGCCCAGGCCCAGGCGAACAAGCTCTACACCGAGGGCAAGGACAAGCTGCAGTCGTCCAAGCTCGGTGAGAAGCTCGGCACGACCTCCAGCAGCACCAGCGGCACCACCGGCACCGACCGCACCGACGAGCTGCTGGCCCCGACGGACACCCTCTCCGGCACCAAGGGCCCCGGCGGCACCCTCTAGAGCGGACCGGTGACCAAGCCGGCGGGCGTTCCGCCGGCTTCACCGGCAGCACACGGTGAAGGCCGCCCCGGGTGGGGCGGCCTTCACCGTCGCGCCTGTGGGGGGTCAGGGCGCGGTGCAGGGTTCGGGTTCGGGCACCAGGCCGAGGGCGGTCAGCTCGCCGAGCACGTACGCCGGGTCGACCCCGGCCGGCCCTTCGGCGTCCACCTCGATGTACTCGGTGCGGGCGGTGTCCGCGGCGAGCAGGTGCCGCAGCACCGGCTGCCACGCGAGCGCCGGGTCGGTGATCCGTGCCGTGATCACCGAGAGGCCGGCGTCGGTCAACCGGTCGACGCCGTCTTGCGGGGCGGGCCAGTCGCGCACCACGCGCCCCAGGTCCAGGCAGATGCCGAGCCGGTCCTTGTCCACCCGGGCCAGCGCGGCGACGGTCTGCTCGGGGCTGTCCAGGACGTACCCGGGCTCGGGCCGGAATCCGGCGCGGACCGCGCGGCCGACCCGCCAGGCCAGGTCGGCGAGGCCGGCGGAGAGCCGGGCCAGATGCCGGGCCCCGGCGCGCTCGTGGGCCTCGTCCCAGTCCTCTCGGCGGCCCAGGCCGCAGGTGCTGACCGCGCCCCGGACCTCCTCGTCCGGCAGCAGGTCGACCAGGATGCGGGCCAGGTCGAGGGTGTGCTGCAGGCGGACCGGCTCGCTCCAGTCGGGCAGCGGGGGCGGGCCGCCGTCCTCGGCGTCGGGCCCGCCGCTCACCGTGACGACCTCGAGGCCGCGGGCGTCGAGGTCGGCACGAAGCCGGGTACGGGCACGCCCGTCGGCGGCGAGGGCGGCGGCGAGGGGGTGCGGCAGGCGGAGTGTGACCCGCAGCCGTCCCCGGTGCGCCCCGTGCGCGGCCAGGGCGGCTCGCAGCCCGGCGGCTGCGGCATCGACGGCCGCGAGGGTCTCGGCCGGGGTCCGCGCGTCGGTTAGGCTGACGCCGCAGGTGAGATGCACGGCGCGGCCGGAGGGATGTCGCAGCCGCATCAATTTCCTCCCGGGACGAGAGCACCCGTGCAGATGCACGTGCATTCGCGCGTGCCACCGGCTCCAGTATGGACCATTCCCGGCGCGAGCCGGGATCCGCCAGTGCCCAGCCGCCGGGACCCCATGAGCGCCTCCAACCTGGAATGTCGTGCCCTCGGATACGAGCGTGCGGCGGGGGCCGGATCACCGGCGTACCGGCCGTGCGACACCGTGACCGGCGGATTCATGATCAAAAGACGCCACATCGATAGGCGGATGACGATGCGTGTGAGCGGGTGACCAGCGAGTAGCAAGCCGGGGCGGATCGCGGGAGAGCGTTTTCGGACCCGTACCTGTGTGCATCATCTGAACAAATGGACATGCAACGGTCGCCTGCCCGTGCGGAGGACCCGTGCCGCCGCACGGGGCGGGCGCACACCCCGGCACGCTCGCGGGCCGGGCGGCTTCGCAGGCGGCGCCGGCAACGGCGGCGAAGGGTTAGTCGGCCGCCCCGCCGGGAACACCGTCCGCAGGTCGTATCCGCACGTCGCGACGGGGAAGAGCGGCGGCGGCGACCAGCCGCTTCGCCGAAGGGAACCCGCATGAGACTGCGTGACCGCCCGGAAGGGCACCATCACTCCGCCGACCAGCCGGGCGGCGCACCCGGCACCTCACCGGCGCCCACCGGCGACGCCGCGGACGCCCGCCGGCGCGGCGGCGAGGACTTCGATCTGGCCGCGGCCAGCACGACCGAGGTCGGCCGGACCCCGAGCGCCGACGAGCTCGACGCGCCGGGCCCGGACGCCGGCCCGGACCATCCGGCCCAACTGCGGGCCAAGGGCCTGTTCGCCGCGCTGAAACGGACGTTCAAGCAGTTCTCCGAGGACAACGTCTCGGACTGGGCGGCCGCGCTGACCTACTACGGCGTCCTGTCCATCTTCCCGGGCGCCTTGGTGATCGTCTCGGTGCTCGGCATGCTCGGCGACGCCGGCCAGCGCACGGTCACCGACGCGGTCGGCCAGATCGCCCCCAGCGGCGCGCTGCGGGACATGGTGAACACGGTGCTCGACCAGGTGCAGGGCACCGGCAGCGCCGGACTGGCCGCGATCTTCGGTCTGCTCGTCGCGTTCTGGTCGGCGTCCGGCTACATCGCCGCCTTCATGCGCGCCTCGAACGCCATCTACGACGTGCCGGAGGGCCGGCCGATCTGGAAGACCCTGCCGATCCGGATCGGCGTCACCGCGGTGGTCGGGCTGATGCTGATCGCCTCGGCGGCCATCGTGGTGTTCACCGGCGACCTGGCCCGGGTGGTCGGCGAGCACCTCGGACTGGGCCAGGCGGCGGTGACCACCTGGAACATCGCCAAGTGGCCGGTGCTGGTGGCGCTGGTCAGCCTGATGTTCGCGATCCTCTACTGGGCCTCGCCGAACGCCCGGACCGGCGGCTTCCGCTGGATCAGCTGGGGTGGCGTCTTCGCGGTGCTGGTCTGGATGGCCGCGTCCGCCGGGTTCGCGATCTACCTGGCGAACTTCGCGAACTACAACAAGACGTACGGCACGCTCGGCGGCGTCATCGCGTTCCTGGTCTGGCTGTGGATCTCCAATATGGCCATCATGCTCGGCGCGGAGCTGGACGCCGAGCTGGAACGCGGTCGCGCCATCGCGGCCGGCCACCCGGCCGACGAGGAGCCGTTCCTGGAACTGCGCGACACCCGCAAGCTCAAGAAGGGCTCCGAGCACGGCTTGAGCCAGGGTTGACCGGCCACGGCGCCGTCCGGTGGGCGCGACCCGTCCGGACGGCGCCGGCCGGGCGCGTTCACCTGCAGAGCAGCCGGCCCATCCGCTGACCGGAAACGGACAGCCCCACCATGAGCATCGCCAGCAGGAACAGCACGTCCACCACCTGGATCCAGCCCAGCGAACCCAGGCTGATCCCGCGGACCAGGTCCACCGACCGGTACAGCGGGGACGCCTCGACCAGCCAGCGCAGTGCCGCCGGGTACGCCGTCGCGGGCACGAACGTGCCGGAGAACAGGAACAGCGCGAACTGCCCGGCGCCGATCAGGTCGAAGTCCTGCCAGCTGCGGATCAGCGTGGCCACCGTCATGCCGAGCGCCCCGAACGCGAAGCCGACCAGCACCGTGGCCGGGAACGCGACCAGCGCCCGCAGCGGCGTGGTCAGGTCCATCGCCACCATCACCGCCAGGAACGCCACCGAGTAGATGCTGCCCCGGGCCATCGCCCAGATCAGCTCCCCGATCGCGATCTCGAACGGCTGGATCGGCGTGGCCAGCATCCCGTCGTACAGCCGCATGAACTTCATCTTCCCGAAGAAGTTGAAGGTGGTCTCGGCCAGCGCGCCGCTCATCGCCGAGGCGGCCAGCATCGCCGGGGCGACGAACTCGGTGTAACTGACCAGCCGGCCGCCGGGCAGCTCGATGTCGCCGATCAGGGCGCCCACACCCACCCCGATCGAGAACAGGTAGAGCACCGGCTCCAGCAGGCCACCGATCATCACCAGCCAGTACGCCGACTTCAGCGCGGTGACGTTGCGCTCGGTGACCCGCACGGACCGGCCGGCGCTGCCCTCGAAGGACACGAGCTTCGGCATCAGGATCAGCACGACGTCGCTCCCATCCTCAGATCACCAGCCGCCGCTCGAACCGCCGGTGCGCCAGGAACCAGCCGGCCACACACCAGGCGAGCAGGTAGAGCACGTGCCACAGCCCGGCCACGCCGGGGTCGACCCCCAGCGTGGCGGCGCGGGTCAGGTCCACGCCGTGCCAGAGCGGCAACGCGTACGCCACCCAGCGCAGCACGGCCGGCAGCGACTCGATCGGGAAGAACACCCCGGAGAACAGCGACATCGGCAGCACCGCGAACCGGAACAGCACGGCCAGGTAGCTGTCGCTGCGCACGCTCGCGGTGTACGCCACCACCGGCGCCGCCACGGCCGTGCCGACCAGCACGGACACCGCCGGCACCAGCAGCGCCCAACCCGAGCGCAGCGTGCCGAACATGGCGGCCACCAGCAGGAACGCCGTGACCGTCAGCAGCACCCGGAACAGCATGAAGGCCAGATGACCGCCGAGGATGTCGGCCACCCGCAGCGGCGCGGCCGCCTGCGCGAAATACACCCTCATCCACTCGAAGCAGCTCATCACCGGCCAGGTGGCCTCGCCGAGCGCGGTCTGCGCGGCGGTGGAGGCGATCAGGCCCGGCACGATCCAGTCCAGGTATGCCGTGCCGTCCACCCCGGTCCGCACATAGCCGCCCACGCCGAGCCCGAAGCCGAGCATCGTCAGCAGCGGCAGCACCAGCGTGGACAGGGCACTGGAACGCCACGTGCGGCGGTAGTTGACGAGGTGGTACTCCAGTACGTACGCCGAGGAGATCATCGGTTCAGTCGACCAACGTGCGGCCGGTCAGGTGCAGGAACACGTCCTCCAGCCCGGAGCGGCGGACCAGCGCGCTGGCCGGGCCCAGCGCGCGCCGGTGCACCTCCGCCAGGGCGTCGTCGCCGTCGGCGACGTAGAGCAGCACCCGGTCGGGCAGCACCTCGACCCGGGCGGCGATCCCGGCGAGCTTTCCCGTGTACGACCCCTGGTCCTCGGTGGCGAACCGCAACTCGACCACCTCCCGGGTGGAGTGCCGCTCGATCAGCTCACGCGGCGAGCCCTGCGCGACGATCCGGCCGCCGTCCATCACCACCAGCCGGTCGCAGAGCTGCTCCGCCTCGTCCATGTAGTGCGTGGTCAGCACCAGCGTCACACCCTGCTGCTTGAGCCGGAACAGCCGCTCCCAGACCAGGTGGCGCGCCTGCGGGTCGAGACCGGTGGTCGGCTCGTCGAGCAGCACGATGTCGGGCTCGTTGACCAGCGCCCGGGCGATCGTGAGCCGGCGTTTCATGCCGCCGGACAGCGGCTCCACCTTGCTGCCGGCCCGCTCGGCGAGCTGCACGAACTCCAGCAGCTCGGCCGCGCGGCGACGGGCGGTCGCGCGCGGGATGCCGAAGAAGCGCGCATAGGTCGTCAGGTTCTCCCGGACGGTCAGCTCCGCGTCGAGGTTGTCCAGCTGGGGGCACACGCCGAGCCGGGCCCGGATCCGCGGGCCGTCGTGCCGCGGATCCATGTCCAGGATGCGCAGCACCCCGTCGGTGGGCGGCGAGACGCAGCCGATCATCCGCATGGTGGAGCTCTTGCCGGCGCCGTTCGGCCCGAGGAAGCCGAACGCCTCACCGGCCTGCACATCGACGTCGATGCCGTCCACCGCGGTGAAGTCGCCGAACCGCTTGATCAGACCGCGGGCGTGGATGAGTGCCGTCACATCCAGAGACCCTACGGAGGGGGTGCGACAGAATTTCGCGCCGCGCCGACCAGCTCGCCGGTCACGGCGGCCACCTCCGACCGGTCCACCGGCGTGCCCGAGTCGTAGCGGACCGCCCAGCTCAGGCCGTCCTGCCCGCTGACCCGGCGGCCGACCACCCGCACCCCGCCCCGTTCCAACGCGTGATGTGTGGTGTACGCCACCGAGCGGGTCACCCGCGACCGCACCTGATCCGGCACCTCCCCCGGCGCCAGCAGCAGAAACGTCGCCTCCGGGCCGTCCACCAGCACGGTGTAGCCGTCGCGCTCCTCGGCCACCTCGGCCGGGGTGATCCGCAGTTCGCGTCCGGACCAGGCCGCCTTGTGGATCTCGTGCCAGCCCAGCCGCTGCTCGGCGCCCGGCAGCCAGACGCCCCGGTTCGTCGCCACCACGACGCCCTCCGGCTCGCAGGGGCACCAGGCCACCACCCGCTCCTCCGCCTCCAGCGGGGGCCGGGACTCGGCCGGCAACGCGGGTCGCCGTCGGAAGAGCTTCACATGCCACCTGCCGCCTGTTCACGCAGGGCCCGGGCCTGCTGTTCCAGCGAGAAGAGCTCCCCGGCGAGCGCCAGATACTGGTCCTTGTGGGTGACCGGGTTCAGCCGCTGGACCTTGGACTTGAGATCACGGATCCGGGTGGTCAGCGCGCCGGCCTGCAATCGGGCCAGGGTGACCTGCACGTAGCGGGGGTCGGCCACGCCGTCCACCCGCAGCGGCTCCACCGCCAGCTCGCTGACCAGCCCCTGTCCGGCCAGATCGGCGCAGGCGTCACGCACCTTCTCGATCCAGACCACGCCGCCGGCCGCCGACGCCGCCCCACCGGCATGCGCCACCGCCTCGCGCAGCGCGGCCAGTACCGGGTCGGCGTAGTTCTCCGGCCCGAGCGCGTCGAACATCGGTCCGGCCAGCACCGGCTCCTGCAGGGCCAGCTTCAGCGCCTCGCGCTCGACCAGCCGCTGCGGCGAGTCGGCCACCGCCTGCGGGCGCGGGGCGCGCGGCTCGGCCGCCTCGCCACGCAGCGCGTTGTTCACCGCCCGCTGCACCGGCTCCAGGTCCATGCCGAGATCACCGGCGAGCTTGCGGGCGTACTCGGGTCGTTTCTCCCGGTCCTTGATCTTCGCGACCAGCGGCGCGGCGCGCCGCATCGCCTCCACCCGGCCCTCGACGGTGTCCAGGTCGAACCGGGAGATGGTGTGCCGCAGCGCGAAGTCGACCAGCGGCTCGCGGCCGGCGATCATGTCGCGGACCGCCAGATCGCCGCGGGCCAGGCGCAGCTCGCACGGGTCCATGTTGTCCGGGCTGACCGCGATGAAGGTACGCCCGACGAACCGCTGGTCCTCCTCGAACGCCCGCAGCGCCGCCTTCTGCCCGGCGGCGTCCCCGTCGAAGGTGTAGATGATCTCGCCGGTGAAGCTGTCGCTGTCCATCAGCAGCCGGCGCAGCACCCCGATGTGGTCCACCCCGAACGCGGTGCCGCAGGTGGCCACGGCGGTCAGCTCGCCCGCCTCGTGACAGGCCATCACGTCGGTGTACCCCTCGACGATCACCGCTCGGCCGCGCTTGGCGATCTCCCGCTTGGCGTGGTCGATGCCGTAGAGCACGTGCGACTTCTTGTAGAGCGGCGTCTCCGGGGTGTTCAGGTATTTCGGGCCGTCGTCGTCGTCGAACAGCTTCCGCGCGCCGAACCCGATCACGTCACCGCTGAGGTCCCGGATCGGCCAGAGCAGCCGGCGGCGGAACCGGTCGATCAGCGAGCCGGACCGGGCCGTCTTGGCCAGGCCGGCGGTGATCAGCTCGTCGGCGGTGAAGCCCCGCAGCCGCAGGTGCTTGCTGAGCGCGTCCCAGGAGTCCGGGGCGAAGCCGCACCCGTACTTCTCCGCCGTGTCCCGGCCGAAGCCGCGCTCGGCGAGGAACTCCCGGGCCTTGCGGGCGCCGGGCGAGCCGAGCTGGTCGCGGTAGAACTCGACGGCCGAGGCGTGCGCGGCGATCAGCCGTTGCCGCTGCCCGACCTGCGGGCGCGGGCCGGACGGCGCGGAGCCGTCGGTGTCGTATCGCAGCTGGATGCCGGCCTTGCCGGCCAGCCGCTCCACCGACTCGACGAACGACAGGTGCTCCGCGTCCATCAGGAACTTGATGGCGTCCCCGCCCTGGCCGCAGCCGAAGCAGAAATACACGTTCCGGGCCGGGGAGACGTTGAACGACGGGGTCTTCTCGTCGTGGAAGGGGCACAGCCCCTTCAGGTTGCCGCCCCCGGCCGAACGCAGCGTCACGGTCTCGCTGATCACGTCGGCGATCGAGGTGCGGTCGCGGACCAGTGCGATGTCCTCGTCCTTGACCCTGCCCGCCACGGCATACATCCTGCCTCGCCCGGGCCGGCGATCGCCAGCAGGGTCGCCGGCGAATCAGATCACCGTTGCGCGACCAGGGCGCGGTGCCAGGCCACCGCGGCGTGATCGGTCAGCGACGCCACCTGGTCCACGATCACCCGCAGGGCGTCGGCGTCGGTGCGGGCGGCCGCGTGGCACGGCCGGAACAGCGGGTCCAGCCGCTCGGGCGTACGGCCGAGCGCCTCGACCAGCTCGATCAGCACGGTGCGCTGCCGCTGGTAGCGCTGCTCGGCGGCGCGGGTGCGCATCACGTATCGGAAGGCCATGCCCTTGAGCAGTGCGCACTGGTCCCGGGCGGTGGCCGGGACGACCAGGTCGGCCTGGTAGCGGCGCATCGGCTCGGTGCCGTACCGGCTGTGCGTGGCGCCGACCGCGGAGGAGACGAACCGGCCGGTCAGCACGCTGGTCATCCGTTTGAGGGCGATCTGCGCCGGATAGGAGCCGTCGTAGTCGCCGGCCGCGGCCACCGCCGGGTCGGCGAGCAGCCGGTCCAGGGCCTCGCCGAGCCGGTCCGGGGTCTCGTCGGAGTAGGTGGCGGCGACGTCGGCGCACAGCTCGGCGCGCTCGACCGGGTCGCGCAGCAGCAGGCCGAGGTCGAGGTAGCCGCCGTGCACGCCGTCCTCGACGTCGTGCACCGAGTACGCCACGTCGTCCGCCCAGTCCATCACCTGCGCCTCCAGGCAGCGGCGGTCGTCGGCGCGGCCGGCCCGCAGCCAGCTGAAGACCGGCTCGTCGTCGGCGTAGACGCCGAACTTGCGGGCGCCGGGGCGGCGGAACCACGGGTACTTGGCGCAGGCGTCCAGCGAGGCGCGGGTCAGGTTCAGGCCGGCGCCGGGCACCTTGGCCTCCAGCCGGGTCAGCACCCGCAGCGTCTGCGCGTTGCCCTCGAACCCGCCGCACGCTCCGGCGACCTGGTCGAGGGCGGCCTCCCCGTTGTGGCCGAACGGCGGGTGGCCGATGTCGTGGGCCAGCCCGGCGACGTCCACCACGTCCGGGTCGCAGCCGAGCCGGGCCCCCATCTCCCGGGAGATCTGGGCGACCTCCAGGGAGTGGGTCAGCCTGGTACGCAGGAAGTCGTCGGACCCGGCGGTGTGCACCTGGGTCTTGGCCGCCAGCCGGCGGAAGCCGGCCGAGTGCAGCACCCGGGCCCGATCGCGCTGGTACGGGGTCCGGCCGTAACCGCTGTCCTTGGCCGGCTCGGATACCCACCGCTGCGCGTCGGACGCCGTCATGGGATCACCCTAAGCCGGGTGTCCCGGCCGGTGGCCGGTCAGACGCGGGACGCCAGCACACAGAACTCGTTGCCCTCCGGGTCGGCCAGCACGACCCACGGCACCTCGCCCTGATCGATGTCGACCGGCCGGGCGCCCATGTTGACCAGGCGTTCCACCTCGGCCTCCTGGTCGTCCGGGCGCAGGTCCAGGTGCAGCCGGTTCTTGCCCCGGCGCGCGTCGGTGACGTGGGTGAACAGCAGCCCGGGCAGCTCGTCCGGATGGCGCCGGATCTCCACGTCGTCCGTGCCCTCGGCGATGACCACGTAGCCGAGCGCCTCGGCCCACCAGCCGGCCAGCCGGGCGGGATCCGCCGCGTCCACCACGACCTGCTCCCAGCGACTGGGCATATGACCTCCCGACGATCGACGCGTGGCGATCAGGTTACGCGCCCCGACGGGTGATCCCGGCGAGCCGGACGCACCGGCGGTGCGACGGCGGCCCTCGACGGCTGCCGGAGGATTACGTTCCGTGAGTCCTGATGCACCGGCGACCGCGACGATGCGGCGTCTGCTGAGCGAGCTGGGCGAGTCCGGGCGTACCGGCGCACTGCACGTGGGTGGCACTCCGGGTGGGGTTTTCTACCTGGTGGCGGGACGGATCGCATACGCCGAGTCACCGGCCGCGCCGAGCCTGGCGCAACGGTTGATCGGCTCCGGTCGGCTGACCGCGCAGACCTGGCGGGCGGCATATGCGGAGGGTCACCACGGCTGCCGGGTGGGCCGGGTGCTGCTGCGCGACGGGTGGCTCGGGCAGCACGAGCTGGCCCAGCGGGTGGCGGCGGCGATCGCCGGGGCCGCGCGGGTGCTGCTGCGGCAGACGGACGCGCCGGCCCGGTTCGTGCCCGGGGAGCGGCACTGGCTGGGTGAGGTGGGATCGGCCCGGGCCGGCGTTCGGCCGCGCCGGGCCCGGGCACGGATGCCGGCCACTGGACCATGACGCACAAAACGTGCGACTCGCCGCCGCACCACGACCGGAGGATGGCGCACGGCGGCGCGGCACGGTGCGCGACCGGGCCGCCGCGGCAACCCGACGGGCCGAGCGAAGAGGCCCGGTAGTAGCAGCGCTGAGGAGAGATGTGCCCGGCGTCGACCACTGTCTGCAGGAGGCCATGACGATCCCTGGCGCGGTCGGAGCCAGCATCGTCGACTACACCACCGGCTTCCCGGTCGCCACGACCGGAGCCGCACCGAACGCGGACCACGAGGCCGCGGCGGCCGGGACCGCCGATGTGGTCCAGGCCGCGAACAGCCGGTCGCTGTTCGTCTCGGCCGTCCCGCACGACCTGCTCGAAGACCTGATCATCACGACGGCCGGGGGCTACCACCTCCTACGGGTCGTCCGGACCGAGTTCGACAGCCGCCTGGTGCTCTACGTCTGGCTGGATCGGGTGCGCGGCAACCTCGCCGTGGCCCGCCGCAAGATGCAGCGCCTGACCGACGAGCTCGTCGCAACCTGACCAACGCACCCCGCAGACAGGAGTAACGGTGGCCGCCACGAGGACCGCCGCGCCGGGTGATCTGCTCACGCGGATCGCCGCGGAACGGCAGACCGGAGCGCTGGTGATGGGCGGCCATCCCGGCGGCGCGGTCTACGTCTTCGAGGGGCGGGTCGTCTACGCCGAGTCGCCGGCCGCTCCGGGGGTCGGCGAACTGCTCACCTCGTCCGGCCGGTTGGCCGGGCGCACCTGGCAGAACGCGCTGGACCTGGGCACCTCCACCGCCCGGGTGGGCCGTCTGCTGGTCGAGCAGGGGCACCTGACCCGGGGGGAGCTGGAGCTGTGCGTGCTCGGCGCGACCTACGACGCGGCGTACTTCGCGCTCACCACCGGGCCCGCGCCGGTCGAGTTCCTGCCGGCCGCCACGCACTGGCTGGGGCCGGTGGTGCAGATCGACACCTCCGCGGTGCTGCGCGAGGTGCGGCGGCGGGTACGGCTGCTCGACGACATCCTGCCGAACCCGCGGATCGACACCGCGCCGGTGATCCCGGTGCCCCGGCCGCCGCGCGAGCGGGTGACCATCACCGCGCCGCAGTGGGAGCTGCTCGTCCACGCGGACGGCCAGCGCACCCCGGCGGACCTCGCCCTGCTGCTCGGCCGGGCCGGGTACGCGACCATCCAGGAGCTGCGGCGGCTGGCGGCGCTGGGTCTGCTCGAACTGCCCGAGGCACGCGTGCCGGACCTGCGCCCGCCGCCGAACGCCCCACCCCCGCCACCGGAGACACCGCCGCTGCCGGCCGCGCCGCCACCGCCGGTCCCGCCGCCACCGCCGGTCCCACCGCCACCGCCGGTCCCACCTCCACCGCCGGTCCCACCTCCACCGGACCCACCTCCACCGGCCCCGCCGCCACCACCAGCCCCGCCGCCACCGGACGCCGCGCCGCCGCCGGCCGCGCCACCGCCCGGTGGAAGCAGCACCGGCCCGAACCGGCTGCCCCGGCTGGCCCGCCGCAAGCCCGGCGCCAAGCTGCCGAAGGAGATCGCGGCCGCCGAGCATCACCCGGTGCACCAGGGCACCGACGAAGTTCTGCTCAAACGCATACGTACCGCATTGCGGGCACTGCGGTGACGCGCGCACCCCCGACACGAAGGAGCGTTTCGAGGATGACGGTGGACCCGGCGGTACTCGACGAGCTCGGCCGCCTGCGCAGCAGGGTGCCGGAACTGTCCGGCAGCGTGCTCGCCACCGCCGACGGGCTGGTCGTCGCGCACGACTCGCACGGGATCGAACCGGACACCCTGGCCGCCCTCGCCGCCGCGCACCTGGCGCTGGCCCGCCGGTTCGCGCACGCGGTCGACCACGGGGAGCTGCGGGAGTCCGTCGTCGAGTGCGACGGCGGCTACATCACCTCGTACACCGCGGGCCCGAACGCGCTGCTGACCGTGGTCACCTCGGGGGACGCGAACCTGGCCCGGGTGCACCTGGAGGCGCGGCGGTGCGTACGCCGGATCGTCAAGCTCCTGGCCCTGGAGCCCGCGTGGCAGCAGCCCCCGCGACCGGAGATCCCGCATCAGACCGGACCGTCGTCGATCCCGCTGGCCCGGCGGACCCCGATGGCCACCCTGTCGGGCATCCCGCGCCGCCGCACGGCGGCCGGCTGATCGGCAGGCGCAACCGCGGCATCCGCCGCACTCATCGGCGCCGCCCATTCCGGCGGACCGCCATCCCACCACAACGGAGGAACCCCCATGGCCGACATGGACACCGCACTCAAAGAGATCATGGAGATCGACGGCTGCATCGGCGTCGCCCTGGTGGACCACACCAGCGGCATGGCGCTGGGCACGCTCGGCGGCGGCAAGGACCTCGATCTCACGGTCGCCGCCGCCGGCAACACCGATGTGGTCCGGGCGAAGCTGCGGGCGATGGAGATGCTCAACCTCTCCGAGAAGATCGAGGACATCCTGATCACGCTGGACACGCAGTACCACATGATCCGGCCGCTGACCAGCCGGCAGGGCAAGGGGCTGTTCCTGTACGTGGCCCTGCGCCGGGACCGGGCGAACCTGGCCATGGCACGCCACCAGCTCCGCCGCGTCGAGAACGACCTGGACGTGTGATCCCGCCGCTCGATCCGTGACCGCCACCGGTGGCGGGGAGGGTTCGCACCGCCCTCCCCGCCCACGAGCCGACCGGGCCACGGTGTGCCGGCCGGTCACCCCTTGAAGTCCGAGCGCGGCTTGTGCATGCTGGCTTTGCAGCGCTGCAAGCGGCTGCCGCTCCGCGACCCGTCCGGCCGCTCGACGGGCGCGGCGGCCGGGGCCCCGGCCGGGAACCGGGACCCCGGCCTCTGGGGCGCTAGCATGTGCGACATGCCGGCCCGGGAGATCGTCGAACGCGTCCGGGTCGGGGACCTCGACCACGAGACCGCCCTCGACCTGCTGACCGGCACACCGGCGGCGGAGACCGACACGGCCCTGCAGGCCGCGCTGGCCCACGAATTCGACCGGTTGTTCCGCAACGGGTGGCAGCCCGTCGAGCTGCACCGGGCCATCGCCCGCCGGGGCGACCCGGTCCAGGGCCGGCTGGTCGCCGAGGCGGCCACCGCGTTCCTGACCGGCAAGGAGCCCGTCGACGCCGGCTGGCGGGCCCAGGCCGAGAGCCTGGCCGGCGGCTCACCCCGGCGGCCGGACCGGATCGCCGTCCTGGACTCGTCGCTCGCGCTGCTCACCGAGCTGCGCCGCCTGCCGGCCATCGAGATCCTCGTCCCGCCGCCCGGCACCCCGGCCACCACCGTGCACCACCACGCCGACCAGCGGGTCCTCGACCGGGTGCGGGCGCTGCTGGCCAAGGCGGAGGCCACCGACTTCCCGGCCGAGGCGGAGACGTACAGCGCGAAGGCACAGGAGCTGATCACCCGGTACCGGATCGAGGAGGTCACCGCGCCGGCCGTGGACGTCACCCCGTTCGCCCGCCGGATCGGGGTGGACCATCCGTACGAGAACGAGAAGGCCAGCCTGCTCGACGCGGTCTCCCGGGCCAACGGCTGCCGTACGGTCTGGTCCCCGGAGCTCGGCTTCAGCACGGTCTTCGGGTTCGACGCCGACATCGACGCGGTGGAGCTGCTCTACACGTCCCTGCTGGTGCAGGCTAACCGGGCGATGACCCGGGACGAGCCGGCCAAGGGCAAGGCCCGGGTGAAGGCGTTCCGCCGGTCGTTCCTGGTGGCCTACGCGGTGCGGATCGGCGAGCGGCTGCGCCGGGCCGCCGAGCGGGAGTACGCCGGGCACGGCGACCTGCTGCCGGTGCTGCGCAACCGGGACGTGCAGGTCCGGGCCGCGATGGACCGGGTCTTCCCGCGTACGGTACGGGCCCGCGGCAGCCGCGTGGACAGCCTGGAGGGCTGGGAGTCCGGCCGGGCCGCCGCGGACGAGGCACAGCTGCGCTGACCGGCGCTACCCCGGCAGCTCCACCCCGGTGAGGTCGGCGCAGACGGCGAGGAACCGCTCCTGCAACTGCTCGTCGTACGCCTGCGGGTTGGCGGTCAGCGACGTCCGGCGCTTGAAGTAGTGCCCGGTGACCGTGGCCGCGGGCTCGTCCGAGGTGGCCAGCCAGACCTGGGTCTCCGCACCCTCGGGCAGGTCGTCGGTGGCGTCCGGGCCGCCCAGCCGGGTGCGGATCCAGCCCGGGTCCACGGCGTTGCTCAGGGTGCCGGGCCAGTGCCGGGCCACCGCGAAGGCGAGCAGCACGTCGTACAGCTTCGAGTCGCTGTAGGCCTGCATGCCGTCCCACGGCCGGGCCTGCCACTGCAGGTCGTCGAGGCGCGCCCGGCCGGCCGCCTCCAGCCCCGAGGTCAGATAGACCAGCCGGGCCGGCGCCGGCATCAGCGCGGTCAGCAGGTACGGGGCGAGCGTGTTCACCTGAAAGATCCGCTCCAGGCCGTCCTCGGTGGGCTGCGGGGCCCGCTGCCCACCCCCGACCCCGGCGTTGTGGATCACCACGTCGAACGGCCCGGCCGCGGCCGCCCGGCCGGCCAGCTCACAGGTCTGCGCGAGGGACGCCAGGTCACCGATGAGCACGGCCGCGGCGGCCGGCACGGCCGTGTGCGCGTCCTCGGCCCGCCGCTCGTCGCGGGCGTGCAGCACCACCCGGTGCCCGTCCGCGGCCAGCACCGCCGCGGTGTGCCGTCCGATGCCGTCGCTGGACCCGGTGATCAGAATCGTCGCCATGACGGACACCTTAACCGGTTCACTCCGCGCCCGGCCGGACCCGCTAGCCGCCGGACTCGTCGGTCTCGGCGCCCTCGGGGACGGTGTCGTCGTCCCGGGAGTCGAGCCAGCCGTGCGGCAGGGCGACCTTGCCCGGGGCGTTGACCCGGCCGCGCGGCTGGCCCAGCGACTCGACCGGGAACGGCACGGCCGGGTCGAGCCGGGCCAGCAGGTCGTCCAGCTCGGCGAGCGAGGAGATCATCGCCAGGCTGCGGCGCAGGTCGCCACCGACCGGGAAGCCCTTCAGGTACCACGCCACGTGCTTGCGGAAGTCGGCGCAGCCGTGCCTCTCGTCCTCCAGCGCCTCCACCAGCAGCTGCGCGTGCCGCGACATGATCTTCGCGACCTCGCCGAGGGCCGGGAGCACCGGGCGGTAGCCGGCGCCCTGCGTGAACGCGGCCTCCAGGTCGGCGAACAGCCACGGGCGCCCCAGGCAGCCACGGCCGACGACCACGCCGTCGACCCCGGTGTGCGCGACCATCCGCAGCGCGTCGGAGCCCTCCCAGATGTCGCCGTTGCCCAGCACCGGCACGTCGAGCGCCTGCTTGAGGGTGGCGATCGCGTCCCAGTCGGCCTGGCCGGAGTAGCGCTGCTCGGCGGTGCGCGCGTGCAGCGCCACCGCGGCCACGCCGGCGTCCTGCGCGGTCAGGCCGGCTTCGACGTACGTCAGATGGTCGTCGTCGATGCCCTTGCGCATCTTGATGGTCAGCGGGATGCCGTACGCGGCGGCCGCCTCGGCGGCCTGCCGCACGATCCGGCCGAACAGCTTGCGCCGCCAGGGCAGCGCGGACCCGCCGCCGCGGCGGGTGACCTTCGGCACCGGGCAGCCGAAGTTGAGATCGATGTGGTCGGCCAGGTCGTTCTCGCCGACCATCCGCACCGCGGCCGCGGTCACGTCCGGGTCCACGCCGTAGAGCTGCAGGCTGCGGAACTTCTCGTCCTCGGCGAAGGCGATCATCTTGAGCGTCTTGGGGATCCGCTCGACGAGTGCGCGGGTCGTGATCATCTCGCAGACGTAGACGCCGCCGCCCTGCTCCCGGCAGAGTCGCCGGAACGCCACGTTGGTGATCCCGGCCATCGGGGCGAGGACGACAGGCGGGTTGACGGCGTGGTTGCCGAGCATGAGCGGTGCGGTCACGCGCTCTAGGGTGACACGCTCGGCCCGGCAACCTCGAACCGCCCGCTCCCGCTACCGGCCGCCCTGGCGCCCGATCAGCGTGTCCAGCATGCCGATGATCTTCTGCATGCCGTCCGTGAGGCGATCCACCTTCGTCTCCAGGCGGTCCAGCCTGACGGTGTGCTCCTCCAGGATCGCGGTGTGCTCCTCCAGGATCGCGGTGTGCTGCGCAAGGGTCGCGGTGTGCTCCTCCAGGATCGCGGTGTGCTGCGCAAGGGTCGCGGTGTGCCGGGCGAGGGTCGCGGTGTGCTCGGACTGGGTTGCCGCGAGGCCCTTGAGAAGCCTCTCCTGGCCCTTGAGCTTCTCGCCGATGTCCGCCAGGTCGCGATCCTGGCCGGCGCGGAGCCCCTCCTGCTCGTCCATGCGCTCCTCCAGGCGGGTGACGCGGTCTTCCAGGGTGGGCATGCGGTGCCTCCGGGGGTGAAGGGTAGCCGGTCGACCGACCGGCGTCGCGCTTTTCACGCTGGAGAGGACTATAGCGCCGCGACTAGATGTCAGTCGTCACCTGAACGGGTGCACGGAGAGGTGGGAACACGACGAACGCCGGGTGCCGCACCCGGCACCCGGCGTTCGTCGAGCTTCGATCCTCAGCAGCCCGGCAGGCGCTTGATCAGGTAGTCCTCGATCTGGTCGAGCGACACCCGCTCCTGCTTCATGGTGTCGCGGTCGCGCACCGTCACCGCGTTGTCGGTGAGGGTGTCGAAGTCGACGGTGACGCAGAACGGCGTGCCGATCTCGTCCTGCCGGCGGTACCGGCGGCCGATCGCCTGCGAGTCGTCGAACTCGACGATCCAGCGCTTGCGCAGGTCGGCGGCGAGCCCCTTGGCCTTCGGCGACAGCTCCGGGTTGCGCGACAGCGGCAGCACGGCGACCTTGACCGGCGCGAGCCGCGGGTCGAACCGCATGACCGTGCGCTTGTCGACGCCGCCCTTGGTGTTCGGCGCCTCGTCCTCGTCGTACGCCTCCAGCAGGAAGGCCAGCACCGCGCGGGTGAGCCCGGCCGCCGGCTCGATCACGTACGGCGTCCAGCGCTCGCCCTTCTCCTGGTCGAAGTAGGACAGGTCGACGCCGGAGTGCTTGGAGTGCGTGGACAGGTCGAAGTCGGTGCGGTTGGCGATGCCCTCCAGCTCGGCGAACTCGGTGCCGCCGAACTGGAAGCGGTACTCGATGTCGACGGTCCGCTTGGAGTAGTGCGAGAGCTTCTCGCTGGGGTGCTCGTAGAAGCGCAGGTTGCTCTCCGACAGGCCGAGGTCGCGGTACCAGTTCCAGCGCTCCTGCAACCAGTACTCGTGCCACTGCTCGTCGCTGCCGGGCGCGACGAAGAACTCCATCTCCATCTGCTCGAACTCACGCGTACGGAAGATGAAGTTGCCCGGGGTGATCTCGTTGCGGAAGCTCTTGCCGACCTGCGCGATGCCGAACGGCGGCTTCTTGCGCGCCGCGGTCGCCACGTTGGCGTAGTTGACGAAGATGCCCTGGGCGGTCTCCGGGCGCAGGTAGTGCAGGCCCTCGGTGCTCTCGGTCGGGCCGAGGTAGGTCTTCATCAGGCCGTTGAACATCTTCGGCTCGGTGAAGGTGCCCTTGTTGCCGCAGTTGGGGCAGTTGAGCTCCTGCAGGGAGGCCGGCGGGTTGCCGTGCTTGGCCTCGTACGCCTCCTCCAGGTGGTCGGCCCGGAAGCGCTTGTGGCAGGACTGGCACTCGGTCAGCGGGTCGACGAACGCGTCGAGGTGACCGGAGGCGGCCCAGACGTCACGGGCCAGGATCACGGCCGAGTCCAGGCCGACGATGTCGTCCCGCTGCTGGACCATGGTCCGCCACCACTGCCGGCGGACGTTCTCCTTCAGCTCGACGCCCAGCGGACCGTAGTCCCAGGCCGAGCGGGTCCCTCCGTAGATCTCGCTGGAGGGAAAGACGAAGCCCCGGCGCTTGGCAAGGCTGACAACGGAATCGATGCGGTCGGCAGGCATGAGTCTCCTACGCCGGCTGGGTGTCGGCGGGGGTGGTCGGTGATGGGACGAATAGCGAGGTTACTCCCCGAGACTGCACACCTCGAACGCGCCCGTGCTGCTGTTCTGCCCGAGCTGCGCCTCGACGTGGTCGACGGCGCCGCCGGGATAGGTCAGGTCGACCGGGACCTCACCGGTCACGAGATCGACGTCGCCGACGTGGTAGCTGTCGAACCGCTCCTGCTGGGCCATCCGCCGGCGGTACTCGCCGAGCGTGGTGACGTCCTTGGTGTCCTGGCAGAGCTGCGCGTACGCCTTGTCGTAGTCGCCGTCCTGCACCGCGTCCAGATAGTCGCTGACCACGATGTGCGCCTGCTCGTTGGCGGCGCCGGTCATCGCGACGGCCAGACCGATCACCGCGGCCAGCCCGCCACCGCAGACCAGCACCAGGATGCCCGCGCCGACGCCGAGCCCGAGCCCGATCCGCCGGCCACGGCCCTCGACCGGGGGCGCCGGGAACGGCGGGTGCACGCCCGGACCGGGCGGCGGGGGCGGCGCGACCGGCGCCGGAGCCGGCGCCGGCGCGTACGATGTGGGCGGTTGACCGTAGGTCATGTCACCCAGCCTAGTGTTCAGCGCCACGGCTCGGCGGCCCGGTCACTGGCGGTGACCACGACCTGCTCCCCCGGCCCGGCGCCGGCCAGCGTCTCGAAGGCGGACGGCTCGTCCAGCGCCCGGGCGAGCAGCGGGGTGGCGTGCACCTTGACGTCGAACGCGCCCAGCGCGCGGCGGTACGCTCCGACCGACTCCCACTCGGTCACCAGGGCCCAGCTCGCGGTGTCCTCCAGGGCCCGGGTGAGCCGGCCGGACCGGTAACCGGGACAGCGGGCCAGGGCGGCGAGCGCGGCGTGCGCCTGCTCCAGGAAGCCGTCTTGCGTGTCCGGCGGGACCAGGAAACGGTTGAGCACCAGCATGTGACGAGGGTACGCACGCCGACGGGAGCCGCTGTGACGACGTCCGACCATTTCCTGCGCCGCCTGGCCCGGGTCAATCCGACCGTCGCGTTCGTCGCGGCGCTGGCCCTGCTGCTGGCCGGGCTGTTCCTGCCCGGGATCGTCGGCGCGCTGTTGCTGGGCGTGCTGGCGGCCGGGCTGGCCACGCTGACCTTCACCACCTGGCCGGTGCAGTCGCCGGTCACCCGGGTGGTCCGGGTGGTGCTGCTCACCCTGCTGGTCGTGGCCGCGCTCAGCAAGGTGCTGTGAACCTATGCGCTTTTGACAATCATTCTCATTATCGACGACAGTTGGTGCCATGATGCGCCGCCTGCTCGCCCCGCTGCTCGTCGCGGCCACGTCGGTCGCGGCGGCCGGCTGCGGCGCGCCGGCGGACACCGGCGGCCGGCTCCCGGTCGTGGCCGCGTTCTACCCCCTGCAGTTCGTCAGCGAGCGTGTCGGCGGCGACCTGGTCCGGGTCACCAACCTCACCAAGCCCGGCGCCGAGCCGCACGACGTGGAGCTGAGCCCGCGCCAGGTGGCCCGGATCGTCGACGCCAGGGTCGCCGTCTACCTGCACGGCTTCCAGCCCGCGGTGGACGAGGCCGTCGCGCAGAACGCGCCGGAGCAGGGGTACGACGTGTCCACCGCGGTCGGCCTCCGGCACGCCGGGGAGACCGAGGAGGAGCACGAAGAGCACGAGGGGCACGAACACGGGGCCACCGACCCGCACGTCTGGCTGGACCCGACCCGGCTGGCCACGATCGGCGA
Source organism: Actinoplanes teichomyceticus ATCC 31121 (assembly GCF_003711105.1). NCBI lineage: Bacteria > Bacillati > Actinomycetota > Actinomycetes > Micromonosporales > Micromonosporaceae > Actinoplanes > Actinoplanes teichomyceticus. Next base: position 1,422,275 of record NZ_CP023865.1, on the reverse strand, counting down.
CGACCTCGCCCGGCGGCTGGCCGGTCTCGACCCGGCACACGCCACCGACTACACCGCCCGCGCCGCCGCCCTGCGCCGGCAGCTCACCGACCTGGACGGCGAGTTCCGTGCGGGCCTGGCCACCTGCGCCCGGCGCGAGCTGGTCACCAGCCACACCGCGTTCGGCTACCTGGCGGAGCGCTACCACCTGACCCAGATCGGGATCACCGGCATCGACCCGGAGGCCGAGCCGTCGCCGCGCCGCCTCGCCGAGGTCGCCGCGCAGGCCCGGGCGCACGGCACCACCACGATCTTCTTCGAGACGCTGGTCAGCCCGAAGGTCGCCGAGACGATCGCCCGGGAGGCCGGCGCCAGCACGGCGGTGCTCGACCCGCTGGAGGGCCTCACCGACCCGGACGCGGACTACTTCTCGGTGATGCGCGCCAACCTGGCCGCGCTCACCACGGCGCTGGGATGCTCGTCATGACCGGCCGCGCCGAACTCCCCCCACCCGCACCGGCCCGGCGTCCCCGCCGGCGCCGGCCGGGACGGCTTGACAAGGAAGGCGCCTCATGAGCGTTGTCGAGGTGCGCCACGTGGCGGCCGGCTATGACGGCCGGGACATCCTGCGCGACGTCACCCTCAGCGTCGCCTCCGGCGACGTGGTCGCGGTGCTGGGGGCGAACGGCTCCGGCAAGTCCACCCTGATCCGGACGATCCTCGGCCTGGTCCCGGTGCGCCGCGGCGAGATCGAGCTGTTCGGCACGCCGCAGCGGCGGTTCCGGCAGTGGGCCCGCCTCGGGTACGTGCCGCAGCGCATCGGCGCCGGCAGCGGCGTCCCGGCCACGGTCGGCGAGGTGGTGGCGTCCGGCCGGCTGGCCCGCCGCGGCCTGTTCCGGCCGCCCGGGGCCGCCGACCGCGCCGCGGTGCACCAGGCGCTCGACTCGGTAGGGCTGCTGGAGCGCATCAACGATCCGGTCGGCACCCTCTCCGGCGGCCAGCAGCAGCGCACCCTGATCGCCCGGGCGCTGGCCGGCAAGCCGGACCTGCTGGTGCTGGACGAGCCGACCGCCGGGGTGGACGCGGCCAGCCAGGAGGCGTTCGCCGGGGCGCTGACCCGGTTCGCCGCCGGTGGCGGGACGATCCTGCTGGTGCTGCACGAGCTGGGGCCGCTGCGGCCGCTGATCGGGCGCGCGGTGGTGGTGCACGAGGGGCGGATCGCGCACGCGGGGGCCCCGCCGGAGCCGGCCGGTCACCACGCCGAGCCGGGACACGACCACGTGCACCCGCACGCCGACGAGGAGAAGGCCGGCATCTGCGAGTGGGCGCCGACCGAGGGGATGAACGCGTTCTAGTGGAGACGGACCGATGGATCTGCTGACCTATCCCTTCATGCTGCGCGCCCTGGCCGGCGCGCTGATCATCGGGCTGGCCGCCCCGGCGCTCGGCGTCTACCTGGTGCAGCGGCGGCTGTCGCTGATCGGCGACGGGATCGGCCACGTGGCGCTGACCGGGGTCGGCGTGGGCCTGCTCACCCACCAGTCGCCGGTGCTCACCGCGGTGCTGGTGTCGGTGGCCGGCGCGGTCGCCGTCGAGCTGGTCCGCGAGCGCGGGCGGACCTCCGGCGACCTGGCCCTGGCGCTGCTGTTCTACGGCGGCATCGCCGGTGGCGTGGTGCTGGTCGGGCTCTCCGACGACAGCAGCAACGCCAGCCTGATGCAGTACCTCTTCGGCTCGCTGATCACCACGTCGTCGCAGGACATCGCGGTGATCGCCGGGCTGGGGGCGGCGGTGCTGATCGCCATGCTGGTGTTCCGGCCGGCTCTGTTCGCGCTCTGCAACGACGAGGAGTACGCCCGGGTCAGTGGCCTGCCGGTGCGTACGCTCAACCTCCTGCTCGCGGTCACCACCGCGGTCACCGTGACCATCGCCATGCGTACCGTGGGCCTGCTGCTGGTCTCCGCCCTCATGGTGGTCCCGGTCGCCGCCGCCCAGCAGATCACCCGCGGGTTCCGGGCGACCATGGCGCTGGCCATGCTGATCGGCATCGGCGCGGCCGGCGCGGGCGTGGTGCTGTCCGGGCAGATCGACACCGCGCCGGGCGCCACCACCGTGCTGCTGGCGCTGGCCGCGTTCCTGCTCACCGCCGCGGCCGGCGCGCTGCGGCACCGGATGCGCCGGCGCACCGCCGAGCCCGCGGTCCGGCCGGAACCCCCGGACGTCGTGCTCCATGCCTGAGCCGGCCCCGGGCGCACCGGCCCCGGACGCCCCACGCGGTACGGTGGTCGGCACCACGACGGCCACCGGTTACGAAGCGTACGAGGCCGCGGGAGGCCTGCTGCGGGCGCTGTCCGCCCCGATCCGGATCGCCATCGTGGCGGAGCTCGGCGCGGGCGAACGCTGCGTGCACGATCTGGTCGCCCGCCTCGGCGCCCCGCAGCCGCTGGTCTCGCAGCACCTGCGGGTGTTGCGCGGAGCCGGCGTGGTGCGGGGTGTCCGACGTGGCCGGGAGATCGCATACTCCCTGGTGGACGAACACGTCGCGCACATCGTCGCCGACGCCGTCAGCCATGCGAGGGAGAACCGATTGTGAGCCCGGAGAGCAGCGCCCCGCGCAACACCAAGCAGCGAAACGCGGTGAGTGCCGTGCTCGCCGAGACCGAGGGCTTCCACAGCGCGCAGGACCTGCACGCGATGCTGCGTGACCGCGGCGAGCGGGTCGGCCTGACCACGGTGTACCGCACGCTGCAGGGGCTGGCCGACGCCGGCGAGGTGGACGTGATGCGCCCGCCCGGCGGCGAGCACCTGTACCGGCGGTGCAGTCAGGGACACCACCACCACCTGGTGTGCCGCTCCTGCGGGCGGACGGTCGAGGTGCTCGGCCCGGCGGTGGAGTCGTGGGCCGACAAGGTGGCCGGTGAGCACGGCTTCGTGGACGTGGCGCACACGCTGGAAATCTTCGGCACCTGTCCGGAGTGCGCCGCCGCGGGCTGAGTGCGAGGCTTGGCGCTTGTGAAGCTCTATGCCGACCGGGCGCCCACCGCCGTCCGCCAAGTGGTCACCGACGTCCTCGTCGTCGTCTGGGTGTACCTGTGGATCCGCGTCGCGATCTGGATTCACGACGTGGTGGAGAAGCTGGCCGTGCCCGGTCAGAAGCTGCAGGACGCGGGCAGCGGCATCGCCGGAAACCTGGCCGACGCCGGTGGCAAGGTGGGCCGGGTGCCGGTGGTCGGCGACGATCTCACCCGGCCGTTCGCCGGGGCCGCCGACGCCGCCCGCTCGCTGGCCGAGGCCGGCCGGCAGCAGCAGGAGCTGGTCGGGAAGCTGGCGCTGATCCTGCCGCTGATCGCCCTGGCGGCGCCGCTGGCCCTGGTGCTGTTCCTCTGGCTGCCGTTGCGGCTGCGCTGGATCCGGCGGGCCGCAGTGGCGCGGTCGGTGCGTGACCTGCCGGCCGGGCGGGATCTGCTGGCGCTGCGCGCGCTGGCGTCCCGCCCGCTCGGCGAGCTGGCCCGGATGGGCCCGGACATCGCGCAGAGCTGGCGGGCCGGCGACGCCGCGGCGGTCGACGCCCTGGCCGAGCTGGAGCTCAGGCGTCTCGGCCTGCGCGGTTCCCGCCGCTGACGCCGGAGTCGTCGTCCATGACGTAACCGTCCTTGTCGTCGTCCTCACCCCAGTTGCGGTGGGTGACCGGCAGGATCGCCCAGAAGGTGAGGAACCAGCCGGCGGTGACCACGCTCAGCGCCACCGCCCAGCGCCCGTCCAGCACGAAGTCGGTGACCAGCAGCACACTGGCGACCATCGACACCAGCATGCAGGCCAGCCCGCCGCTGGCCATCCGGTGCGAGTACCGGACCAGTTCCGGCTTGCGGCCCTGGCGGAACAGCGCCCGGTGGAAGGCCACCGGTGAGATGATCAGCGCGGTCGCGAACGCGGCGCTGATCAGGGCCACCATGTAGGTGTCCTTCTGGAAATCGGTGGCTTTCGGGAAACCGTTGGAGAACGGCAGGGTCAACAGGAACGCGAACAGGATCTGGACGCCGGTCTGCGCCACTCGCAGTTCCTGCAACAGGTCAGCGAAGTTGCGGTCCCAGCGCTGCTTCTCGCTCTCCTGCGGAGAGCGCCGTTTCTCGGGGGCCATGGTCTCGCGGCATTCCCGATGATCGGTGTGCTCAAACGCCGATCCGGGCCAGCACCGCGTCGCCCAGCTCCCGCGGCGCCTGTTCGGGCACCCAGTGACTGACCCCGCGCATCGCCACCAGCTGGTAGTCGCCGCGCACCCAGTCGGCGGTGCGCAGCGCGGCGGTCAGCCCGACCACCCCGTCCCGGTCGCTCCAGACGTACGTGGTCGGCACGGTGATCTCGCCGAGGTCGGCGATGTCCGTCGACCGGAACGCCCGGTACCAGTGCAGCGCGGTGGTCAGCCGTCCCGGCTCGCGCATCGCCTCGACGTACAACCGGGCCCGGTCGCCGATCGGCGCGAGCATTCTGCGCAGCACGAACGCGTCCGCGCCCAGCAGCAGCCGCTCGGCCCCCGCGCTGCGGAACACCGGGAAGTACGCGAACCGCGCCCGCTGGGTCGGCCGGACCCGCAGCGCCAGCAGCAGCGCCCGCGGGTGCGGCACCGAGATCGCGGTCAGCGTGCGCACCCGCTCCGGGTGCTTGCCGGCCACCAGCCAGCCCACCTGGGCCCCCCAGTCGTGCCCGACCAGGTGCACCGACTCCAGCCCCAGGGCGTCCAGCACCCCCAGCACGTCCGCGACCGCCTCGCCGATCCGGTACGCCTGCGCCCCGGACGGACGCGCGCCCGGGGAGTAGCCGCGCTGGTCCATCGCGTAGGTCCGCAGCCCGGCCGCGTGCAGCCGCGGCAGCAGCGGATCGAACTCGCGGCGGTCCTGCGGGAAGCCGTGCAGCAGCAGCACCGGCGCCCCGTCCGCCGGGCCCTGTTCGGCCACCTCGAACGTCAGGCCGCGCGCCTTGACCTCCATGTGATCGCTCCCTCCCTGTGCCGCGCCCCCACCAGGTGTTAGCGTCATCGAAGCACATCCACCGGAAGTCGCCCGCCTCGCCGGGCGGCCTTCGATCCGACAGGGGAGCGCACAGCGCTGAGAGTGCGGGAGATCCCGCAGACCCTCGTACCTGATCTGGGTAATGCCAGCGCAGGAAGTTCGGTCCTCTCCAGCCGCGTCGTGCCCGGGCACCGCCGCCCGGCAGGCGTGCGTCTCCTCCCGGTGCACACGCTGGGAGGCGTACATGAAGTCCACCAATCCGCACCGCTGGCGCACGATAGACATCGTGATCGCCTCCGTCGTCGCGGTCGCGTTCGGCGTCATCTTCTGGGCCTGGGACGCCGTCTGGGCCGCCACCGAGAACGCCTTCCTGTTCTTCCCGCCCGCGCAGGCGATCCTCTACGGGATGTGGTTCCTGCCGGCCGTGCTGAGCGGGCTGATCATCCGCAAGCCCGGGGCCGCGTTCTTCACCGAGACGGTGGCCGCGCTGATCTCGGCGCTGCTGGGCAACAAGTGGGGCGCCACGGTGATCGTCCAGGGCGCGGCCCAGGGCCTCGGCGCGGAGCTGGCGTTCGCGCTGTTCCGGTACCGGGTGTTCAGCCTCCCGGTGGGCCTGCTCTCCGGCGCGTTCGCCGGTCTGGTGGCCGCGGTCTTCGACTGGTTCGTCTGGACCTACGCCTACGAGCTGTGGAACTACCGGGTGCCCTACGCGCTGTTCACCGTGGCCAGCGCCACGGTCATCGCCGGCGCCGGCGCCTGGCTGCTGGTCCGCGCGCTCGCACCGACCGGCGTACTGGACCGGTTCGGGGCGGGCCGCGAGCGGGCCCTGATCTAGCCGATGTCCGAGGTTCGGCTGCGCGGGTTCGGGTGGCGGCACGCCGGCCGCCGGGCCTGGGCGGTTCGCGGGCTGGACCTGCGGATCGGGCACGGCGAGCGGGTGCTTTTGCTGGGTCCCTCCGGGGCCGGCAAGAGCACCCTGCTGGCCGCGCTGGCCGGGCTGCTGCCGGAGGACTCCGGCGAGGCCGAGGGCAGCATCGAGATCGACGGGCGGGAGCCGCGCCGGGCCCGGGACCGCACCGGCATCCTGTTCCAGGACCCGCAGACCCAGCTGGTGATGGCCCGCTGCGGCGACGACGTGGCGTTCGGCCTGGAGAACCGCGGGGTGCCGGCCGCGCAGATCTGGCCGCGGGTCAGCGACGCGCTGGACCGGGTCGGCTTCCCGTACCCGATCACTCGCCCCACCGGCGCGCTCTCCGGCGGCGAGGCGCAGCGCCTCGCCCTGGCCGGGGTGATCGCGCTGCGCCCCGGGCTGCTGCTGCTCGACGAGCCGACCGCCAACCTGGACCCGGCCGGCGCGGCGCTGATCCGGGAGGCGCTGAGCCGCTGGACCCGCGGGACGGCCGGCCCGGACCCCACGATGATCATCGTGGAGCACCGGGTCGCCGACGTGCTGCCGCTGGTGGACCGGGTGATCGTCATCGAGCCGGGCGGCGGCGTGCGCGCCGACGGCGCGCCCGAGGTGGTCTTCGCCGCCTACGGCGACAAACTCGCCGGCGAGGGCGTCTGGGTGCCGGGTTTCCGGGCCGCCCCGCGCAAGGCGCCGGCGGCGGCGACCACCGATCTGGTACGCGCCGAGCAGGTCGCCGTCCCGGGCCGGCTGCCCGCCGTGTCGCTGACCGCCGGGGCCGGCGAGGTGCTGGCGGTGACCGGTCCCAACGGCGCCGGCAAGTCCACCCTGGCGCTGCTGCTCGGCGGCCTGCTCGCGCCGGGCTCCGGGCGGATCACCGGCTTCGGCGACCGGCGGCCCCCGCACCGCTGGCGGGCCGCGACGCTGACCGCGCGGATCGGCTCGGTCTTCCAGAATCCGGAACACCAGTTCGTCACCGCCCGGGTCGCCGACGAGCTGGCGCTCGGCCCGCGCCGGCTCGGCAGACCGGCCGGCGAGATCCGGCGGATCGTGGACGAGCTGCTGCAACGGCTGCGGCTGGAGCGGCTGGCGCAGGCCAATCCGTACACCCTCTCCGGCGGTGAAGCGCGACGGCTGAGCGTGGCCACCGCGCTGGCCACCGCCCCGCGGCTGCTGGTGCTCGACGAGCCGACGTTCGGCCAGGACCGGCGGACCTGGCTGGAGCTGGTGGCGCTGCTCGCCGAGCTGCGGGCCGAGGGGCACGGCATCGTCGCGGTCACCCACGACACCGACTTCACCCGTACGCTGGCCGATCGGACCGTGGCCCTCGGCGAGCCGGCGCCGGAACCGCTTCCCCGGCGGCTGCTCCCATGACACGCCACCGGGCGGAGGACCGATGACGCTCGCCCTCGAACCCGTCGCCGACGCGTCCGCGCCGCTGGCCCGGCGTAACCCGGTCGCCAAGCTCGGCGCCGCGCTGCTGTTCGCGTTCCCGCTGGTCGCCACGCTGGACCCGGTCACCCCGGCGCTGGCGCTGGCCGTCGAGCTGGTCGCGCTGCCGTTCTTCGGGGTCCGCCCGCGCGTGCTCGCCCGCCGGGTCTGGCCGCTGCTGCTGGCCGCCGGCGGGGTGCTGATCAGCATGCTGCTGTTCGCCGCCGACCGTGGCGGCGCACAGCTGTTCGCGCTGGGCGGGCTGGACGTCACCACCGGTGTGCTGGCCGGCGCGGCCGGGCTGATCCTGCGCATGTTCGCGGTCGCCCTGCCCGGCATCGTGGTCTTCGCCACCACCGACCCGACCGACCTGGCCGACGCGCTGGTGCAGAACGCCAAGGCGCCGGCCCGGTTCGCGATCGGCGCGCTGGCCGCGTTCCGGCTGCTGCCGCTGCTGGCCGCGGAGTGGCGGATGCTCACCCTGGCCCGGCGCGCCCGCGGGGTGGACGCCGGGCGCAACCCGGCCGCCCGGCTGCGGCTGTTCGTCTCCACCGCGTTCGCGCTGCTGGTCGGCGCGCTGCGACGCGGGGTACGGCTGGCGGTGGCGATGGACGCGCGCGGATTCGACTCGGGGACGCCGCGCACCCACGCCCGGGTGCAGCGGTTCACCCGGGCGGACACCGCGCTGCTCGCCGGGGCGGTCCTGCTGTCCGCGGCGATCCTCGGCGCCACCGTGGCACTGGGCCTGTTCCGGCCGATCATCGGTTGACCCGTGTTCGCCGCGCGGCCACCGCATCGCCAGTGGTCGTTGGCCTGACCCGGCGAGGGTGACGCTCGATATTCGAGCGGACTTCCGTAGGAGCGCACCACATGGGTCACGGCCACGACCACGACCACTCGCACGAGACCGGCAGCGGCGGCGACCTGCCCGAGGCACTGGACCTGGGCATCCCGGACGGCGAACTGTCCCCGGCCGACACATCCCGCCGCAACTTCCTGCGCGGGGCCGGCCTGCTCGGCGCGGGTGCCGCGGCCGCGTCGGTCTTCGCCCGACCCGGCGCCGCGTCCGCCGCCGGGCTCCCGCACACCCACGACCACCGTGGCGGCGGCGACGCCCAGGGCGGCTTCCAGTGGCTCGCCGGCGACCACCACATCCACACCCAGTACAGCTCCGACGCGCAGTACCGGGTGCTCGACCAGGCCCGGCACGGCCACGCGTACGGCCTGGACTGGCTGGTGATCACCGACCACGGCAGCGCCACCCACGCCAAGATCGGCGTGGACAAGGTGAACCCGGACATCGTGAAGACCCGCGCCGAGATCCGTGACCTGCTCACCTTCCAGGGTCTGGAGTGGAACATCCCGGGCGCCGAGCACGCCACGGTCTTCGTCCACCCGGGCCGCAACGAGGTGGACGTCCTCAAGCGCTTCGAGAACACGTACGACGGATCGCTGCTGCCGGCCACCAACACCGCGGCGCAGAACGAGGCCATGGCGATCGAGGGCATCAAGTTCCTCGGCCGGCAGGTCCGCGACCGCAAGGTGGAGGCCGCGCTGTTCTTCGCCAACCACCCGGCCCGGCGCGGCATCGACTCGCCCCACGAGATCCGCAACTGGCGCGACGCCGACCCGAGCGTGGCGGTCGGCTTCGAGGGCGCGCCCGGCCACCAGGCCGCCGGCATCCCGGCCCCGAACGGACGCGGCGGCGCCCGTGGCTACTACGACAACAACCCGTCGGCCGCGTCGTTCCCCGGCTACCCGCTGGAGAGCTACCGCACCTGGGGCGGTTACGACTGGATGACCTCGACCGTCGGCGGACTGTGGGACAGCCTGCTCGCCGAGGGCAAGGCGTGGTGGATCACCGTGAACTCGGACTCGCACGTGGTCTACCTGGACCAGTCCGACCGGGGCCCGGGCAGCGACTTCGAGGCCGACGGCAGGTACCACGACCCGGTCTACACCGGCAGGACGCTGACCACGGCCGGTGACTTCTGGCCCGGCTACTACGGCCGGACCAACGTCGGCTCGACGTCGTTCTCGTACCGGGCGGTCATGGACGGCCTGCGCGCCGGCCGGGTCTGGGTCGACCACGGCCGCCTGATCAAGGGCCTGGACGCGCGGGTGCGCCGGACCGGCGACCGGCGGCGGCACACCGGCACCCCGCTCGGCGGCGTGCTGCAGGTCAAGCGGGGCACCTCCACCGAGCTGACCCTCGACATCGATCTGCAGGACACCCCGAACTGGGCGACGTTCATCCCGAAGCTGCAGCGGGTCGACGTGATCGTCGGCACGGTCACCGGCCCGGTGGCCGACCGGGACCGGTTCACCGCCCCGGACACCCGGGTGGCCAAGTCCTTCGAGATCTCCAAGACCACCGGCCGGGTGTCGCTCAGCTTCGACCTGGGCCGCCTGGACAAGCCGTTCTACGTACGGGTCCGCGGCACCGACGGCAACCGCACGCAGCCTGGCCTGATGGGTGCGGCGGTCGACCCGTACGGGCCGGCGCTGGACGTGGCCGGCGACGCCGACCCGTGGGGGGACCTGTGGTTCTACACCAACCCCATCTGGGTTCTGCCGCGATGACCGGCGGGAGCGCGCCGGCCGGGGTCGCCGTCTGCTCCGCCGGTGACGCTCCCGGCACGGCGATCCCTCCAGGCGGTGCGGCGGCCCTCTCCGCCGGTGCCGCTGTCCCTCCTGCCGGTGGGGCGGCCCTCTCCGCCGGTGCCGCTGTCCCTCCTGCCGGCGGCGCGGCTGCCGGTGGGGCGGCCTCTCCCGCCGGTGGGGATGCGCGGATCGTCGGGGTCAGCCTCGGGCACCGGACGCTGGCCGAGGCGGACCACTGGATCCAGCAGCTGGTCCCGGCCCCGGTGCTGGCCTGCACTCACCTGGTCGCGGTCCCGTTCCCGCACGTCGCGATCAGCCTGCTCACCGCGGCGCCCGTCGAGACCGTCCCGGAGCTGCGGGCGGCCGCGGAGGCGGCGGCCGGCGGCCCGGCCGGCCGGGCCGTCCTGTTCCCCGGCAGCAGCCGGCTGACCGGCGCGCTGACCGTGAGCGAGATCCTGCAGCGCAGCTCCATCGCCCGGGTGGAGGTGCTGGGCGGGGGCCCGGCCGACCCGGCGACGGTCGTCGACACCGGCGACTTCGTCCGCCCCCAGTTCCGTTGCGGCGAACTGGTCCTGGTCACGACGCCTGCGGCGGGCGGCCGGCTGATCCCGTTCGAGCGCCGCGACCCCACGCCCTGCTGCGCCAACCACTGAAGCGTGCCCGGCCCGGCCAACCGCCGGGCCGGGCACGCCGTCCGGCGGCTCTACGTACCGTGACCGGCGGGGTTCGCCGGGCGGCCGAGCCCCGCCGCGACGGTGTCGCCCCGGCCGCGGCCCCTCCCGGGCAACCGCGTGGGTGACCGGTTGAGTCGATCAATGCGCACGACTGGTCCAGTCGTTGAGCAACCCCCTGCCGGCGGGTTGCCCTACCCTGAAGGGAGGCGCGGCTTATGGGGGCAACCGTGGAAGCGAATCCCCCGATCGCACGGATCAGCATCGATGACCGGGCGCTGATCGAGGCGGCCAAGATCCTGGGCACGACGGACGCCGCAGAAACCGTCAATGCCGCACTGCGCGAGGTCGTCGCCATCCATGAGCGCGTGGCGGCCGTGGAGCGACTCGCCGGGATGGGGGCCGCGGACGATTTCGACGATTTCCTCGACAAGCGCAGTTATCGACAATGAACCGCCATTCTTCTGATCGACACGAGCGCATACATGCGCCTCGCCCGGGAGGCCACGCTTCAGGACTCCTGGGGTGACTACGTCAGGGCGGGCCTGCTGTCGATGTGTGAACTCACCGAACTGGAGATCTTCTACACCGCCCGATCCGCGGAGCACCGTGACCGGCTCGCGTCTGACCGCAGCTGCCCGCTCTCACCGTCGGCCCGGGCGTCGGCAACGCCCGGGCCGGGATCGGACGCACCGGGACGGTTTCGGGCCATCCGGCCGGAAACCCGGCCTTGGGCCGTAACCGATCAGAGAACGTAGTTTGCGATCATCTGGCTGAGCTGGCGGATGTCGACATTGCGCTTGAACTCCAGGCGGACCTTGCCGAGCCCGCTGAACCACAGATCCAGCTCGGTGTCCCGGTCGAAGCTTCCGGCGGTCTCCACCGAGAATGCCTGGATCTTCCCGTACGGCAGGGAGGTGAAGTCGGTCTTCGAGCCGGTGATGCCCTGCACGTTGGCGGCGATCAGGCGCTTGTTGGTGAAGACCACGAAATCGCGGACCGAGCGGAACGCGAAGATGACCTGCTCACCCTGCACGAGGAACGGGGCGACCTGCGGGATCAGCTCACCCGGGTCGCACGGGTTGAGCTTGAAGACGGAACCGTTGTTGAAGTCGATCACGGCGCGTGACCCTACCGTCCGAGCAACGTCGCGACCTCGGCGGCAAGCCTGGTGGTGGCCTCGATCTCGGTCTTGCGGGTGGACACGCTCTCCACGTTGAAGCCGTACGGCACGCCCAGGTGCTCGCAGAAGTCGCGCAGGTCACGGGCGATGTCGACGCAGTGCTTGTACGACTCGGCGAGCGGATCGCCGGCGTGCCGCAGCGAGTTCTCCAGCCAGCGGGGCACGTCGACGCCGAGCCAGCGCAGGAACTCCAGCGTCTTGAGCGAACCGCACAGCGACAAGGTGAAGATCAGTGTCCGAGGTTGCACATCGCGCGCCCGGCACTCGTAGTAGTAGTCGGAGATCAGGTTCTTGGTCTCGTTGACGTGGTAGACGACCTGGGAGATGAAGAAGCTCGCCCCGCGCTCCTGCTTGGCCAGCATCCGCAGGTGCTCCGCGCGCCGCTCACCGATGACCACCGCACCCAGCGGCAGCTCCGGGCGTGTCTCGGCACGCAGCTCCTGCGCCCGGCGCAGCCCGGTGCGGACCGCCTTGCCGCCGGAGGACGCGCCGACGAAGACGCTCAGCACCCGGCCGGGGTCCGCGGCGCGCATCCAGTCGCGCAGCTCGTCCTCGGCGTACTTCCCGACACAGCGGTAGATGATCACCGGTCGGGTCCAGGAGCTCAGGTGCGTCTCGTAGTACCGCGCCGGGTCCAGGGTGGCCAGGAAGGGGAACGGGCGCTGGTCCGGGTTGCGGTCCGACTCGTCGTCGATGTCGTACAGGATCAGCCCGTCCAGGTCGAGCGCCCGGAGCCGCTCCAGGGTCACCTCGGCGATCTCCTTGATCCGCTCCTCGGGGTGGCTCCGCTTCGGCGGCGTGATGCTGAACAGCAGCACACCGCTGCGCGTCTCGGAAAGCAGTTCCGGCAGTCGGGGACGAGTCATGGCCCCACCCTAGGGACCGGCGGAGCCGGTCCGGGTCCGGCGGGGGCCGGTTCCCGCTCCTCGAACGCCCCGCCCGCGCGCCCCGCGCCGCGGTCACCCCGCCCGCACGCCCCGCGCCGCGGTCACCCCGCCCGCACGCCCCGCGCCGCGGTCACCCCGCCCGCACGCCCCGCCCCGCGGTCACCCCGCCCGCACGCCCCGAGCCGCCCGGACATTCCGCGCGGGTCGATCCGCCGAACCTCCGGCCGCCCGGCGACCCGCGGGCTCGATCCGCACAGCTTCCGGACCCGCCCGGACAATGCGCGGGACCCCCGGGCCGCCCCGGCAGTCCGCGCGGGTCGATCCGCCGGACTCCCGGGTCGCCCGGAAGGCCACGGTGGTCGCGCGCCCCACCACCTCCGCCGCGCCGGGCCCGGCCGCCGGGGAGCCCGCGCTCACGGGACTCTCGGCCCTGACCCGGCCCGGCGCGGCCGGGCACGCTGGGGAGGGAGGGCACGCCGTGGAGAGCCGCTTTCCCCGGCTCACCGCCGAGGATCTGATCAACCTCGCCGCCGAGGGCCCGGACACGCCGATCCACGTCGCCGCCATCGCGGTGCTCGACGGCACCACCCTCGGCGACCCCGCGGGGCGGCCACGGCTCGCCGAGATCCGCGCGGCCGTCGAGGCGCGGCTCGCCCGTGTGCCCCGGCTGCGCCAGGTGATCCGCCCGAGCGGCCCGTTCGGCGGGCGCCCGGTCTGGGTGGACGCGCCGCGGTTCCGGATCGCCGACCACGTCGGCGTCGCCGAGCTGCCGCCACCGTACGACGAGGGCGCCCTCCTCCGGCTCGCCGAGCGGCTCCTCGTGCCGGTGCTGGACCGCTCCCGGCCACTGTGGCGGATGTGGCTGATACCGGGCCTGCCCGACGGCCGGATGGCGGTGATGTTCCTGCTGCACCACGTGGTGGCCGACGGGATGGCGGCGATCCGGATGGTCACCACGCTGCTCGGCGACACACCGCCCCACCCCGACCCGACCATCGGCCCGGGCCCCACACCCCTCCCCGAGACACCGCCCCACCCGGGCCCGACCATCGGCCCGGGCCCCACACCACTGCCCGAGAGCACGCCCCACCCCGACCCGAGCTGGCGGCCACGGCCGGCACCCCGCTGGCGGGCGCTGGTCGCCGACCGGCTGCGCGACCTGCGCCCCGCGCCGCCGGTACGCCGCACCGGCTCACCGCTGCCCGGGCTGCGGATGCTCGGCGCGGCCTGGCGGTCCCCGCGCACCTCGCTGAACGTGCCGCTCACCCCCGGCCGCCGCCTGGTCGTCCTGCCGTTCCCGCTGGCCGAGGCCCGGACGGTCGCGCACCGGTACGGGGCCACGGTCAACGACCTGATCCTGGCTCTCGCCGCCGGTGGCGTCCGCGCGCTGCTGCGGTCGCGCGGGGAGCCGGCCGACCGGTTGTGGCTGAACTGCACGGTCGCGGTGTCGCTGCGTGCCGGTTCGGCCGGGCCGGACGGCAACCGGACCGGCGCGATGCTCGTGCGCCTGCCGGTGGCGGCCGGCCAGCCCGCCGATCGGCTACGTGCGGTGACGGCGGCCACCGCCCGGGCCAAGGGCGAACAGTCGGTGACCGCGGCCAACGGCATCCTGGTGGCCCTGGCCCGGCTCGGCCTGGTGCGCTGGTTCAGTCGCCGGCAGCACGTGACCGCCCTGGTGGAGAGCAACATGACCGGGCCGGTGACGCCGATCCGGCTGCTGGGTGCCCCGGTGCGCCGGGTGATCGCGGTCGGGAACCTGGCCGGCAACGTGGCTCTCTCCGTGGTCGCGCTGTCCTACGCCGGGGAGCTCACCGTGACCGTGCAGGCCGGCGCGGACGGCTTCCCGGACCTGCCGACGCTGGTCGCCGGCATCCGGCAGGACTGGGCGACCCTCGCCGCGGGATGCCACCCGAGCGGCGCGGGCGGCGTGCCGGCCGGTGGCGGCCCGCGCGCCGGGGCGGCTGCCGGTGACCTGAGAGCCGGACGCAACCGGCGGCCGATGACCTGACGGCCCGGGGGCAGCCGGCGGCCGATGCAGAGCCGGGCGCAACCGGCGGCCCATGCCTGACGGCCCGGGGGCAGCCGGCGGCCGCCGCGGTCAGCCCGCGGCGTCGATCTCGGCCAGGTCAGCGCCGGTCAGAGCCAGTCCGGCGGCGGCGATGTTCTGCTCCAGGTGGGCCGGGTCGCCGGTGCCGGGGATGGCCAGCACGTGCGGCCCCCGGTGCAGGGTCCACGCCAGGCGTACCTGGTGCTCGGTCACCCCGTGCCGGGCCGCGACGCGCCGCAGCGCCCCGCTCTGCTCGCCGGCCGCGCCCGCCTCCCGCTGCCGGCCGGCGATGGCGAAGAACGGGACGAAGGCGATTCCCCGCTCCCGGCAGATCCGCAGCAGGTCGTCGTCGCGGCGGAGGTCGACGGAGTAGGCGTTCTGCACGCAGACCACCGGGGCGATCGGGGCCGCCACGTCCAGCTGCTCCGCGGTGATGTTGGAGAGACCCAGATGCCGGATCAGCCCGGCGGCCCGCAGGTCGGCGAGCGCCCCGAACCGCTCGGCGAGGGCTTGCGCCGGAATCTGCCGGGTGATCCGCAGGTTGACCAGGTCCAGCGTCGTCACGCCGAGGCGCCGCAGGTTCTCCTCGACCTGCCGGCGCAGCCGCGCCGGCGTGTCGGCCTCCGCCCAGCGCCCGTCCGGCCGGCGGTCCGGTCCCACCTTGGTCGCGATGAAGACCCGGTTCGGGTACGGCCTGAGCGCGGCCCGGATCAGCTCGGTGGCGTGTCGTACCGGCCCGGGTCCGGCGTCGATGATCCCGCCGGGCGTGCGGTAGAACGCGGCCGTGTCGATGTGGTCGACGCCCAGCTCGACGGCGCGGCGCAGCACCCGGATCGCCACGCCGGTGTCCGGGTTCGCGGTCAGCCGCATCGATCCGAGGCCCATCCGGTTGACGGTCCGGTCCCCGAGCCGCCACGTGCCGGCCATCGACGCATCGAGTCGTGTGGTCACCGGCAGACCGTAGGCGCTGGGCGCGCCCGCCGCCCTCGGCCGGTCATCGGATACCGGTTTGTCACCGTCACTGCTACTTTGTAGATCTCCCAGAGTGTTCCGGTCCGCCTGGGAGGATGGACGGCATGCTGGTTGCCTTTTCCGTCACGCCGCTCGGAGTCGGGGACTCCGTCGGCGACGCCGTCGCCGAGGCGGTGCGGGTGGTGCGCGCCTCCGGGCTGCCGAACCGCACCGACGCCATGTTCACCACCGTCGAGGGTGAGTGGGACGAGGTGATGGCCGTGGTCAAACAGGCGGTGGACGCCGTCGCCGCGGTCGCGCCGCGGGTCAGCCTGTCCCTGAAGGCGGATGTCCGGCCCGGCGTGACCGGCGCGCTGACCGCCAAGGTGGAGCACATCGAGCGGGTGCTCGGCGACTCATGAGACGCCTAGTGATGTGGGACATCGACTACACGCTGCTGCGCACCGGCGGGGTCGCGGCCCGGGCCTGGAGGACCGCGTTCACCGAGGTGACCGGCGTGCCGTGGCGGGACACCCCGGTCTTCGCGGGACGCACCGACCTGGACATCTGCGACGACGTCTTCGCCGCGCACGGGGTGACCGACTGCACCCCGGAACGGTTCTTCGCCCGCTACGTCGAGATCGTCGGCACGCTCCGGCACGAGTTCGCCCGGCACGGCGCGCTGATGCCGGGCGTGCGCGAGGTTCTCGGGCATCTCGGTGACCGCCCGGACGTGGTGCAGACGCTGGTCACCGGCAACGTCCCGGAGGTGGCCGCGGCGAAGGTGGCGGCGTTCGGGCTGTCCGGCTCGTTCGACGCCGAGGTCGGCGGGTACGGCACCGACGACAGCGTGCGCGCCACCCTGGTGCTCCGCAGCCTGCAGCGGGCGGAGGCGAAGTACGGCGAGCGGTTCCACCCGGTGGTGGTCGGTGACACGGTGCACGACGTGACCGCCGCGCTGGCCAACGGCGCGGTCGCGGTCGCGGTGGCCACCGGGTCCACGCCGGCCGCCGAGCTGGCCGCCGCGGGCGCGCACGTGGTGCTCCCGGACCTGAGCGACCGGGACGCGGCGGTCCGCGCTCTCACCACGTTCCGGGCGGCCTGAGCGGGACGGCTACGTCGGGCTGACCGGGTTGGGCAGGGCGCCACCGAAGCGGCGGTCGCGCTGGGCGTAGAGCTCGCACGCGTACCACAGGTGACGACGGTCGAAGTCGGGCCAGAGGGTGTCGAGGTAGACCATCTCCGCGTACGCCGACTGCCAGAGCAGGAAGTTCGACGTACGCTGCTCGCCCGACGGGCGCAGGAAGAGATCGACCTCGGGGACCTCGGGGTGGTAGAGGTACTTCGCGACGGTCTTCTCGTTCACCTTGTCCGGCTTGAGCCTGCCGGCCGCGACGTCGCGGGCGATGGCCGCGGCGGCGTCGGCGATCTCCGCCTGGCCGCCGTAGTTGACGCAGAACTGCAGGGTGAGCGTGCTGTTGTGCCGGCTCATCTCCTCGGCGGTCTGCAGCTCGGAGATCACGCTCTTCCACAGCCGGCCCGACCGGCCCGACCAGACCACCCGCACGCCCAGGTCGACCAGCTGGTCACGGCGGCGGCGGATGACGTCGCGGTTGAAGCCCATCAGGAAGCGCACCTCCTCCGGCGAGCGCTTCCAGTTCTCGGTGGAGAACGCGTACGCCGACAGGTACGGGATGCCCAGCTCGATGGCGCCCTCGATGGCGTCGAAGAGCGAGTGCTCACCCTGCTCGTGGCCCTTGGTGCGGGACAGGCCGCGCTCCTTGGCCCAGCGGCCGTTGCCGTCCATCACGAGCGCCACGTGACGCGGGATCGCCGCGGGCGGCAGCTTGGGCGGCCGGGCGCCGGAGATGTGCGGGGTGGGCGGACGCGGGCTCACGGTTTCAACTCCCGTCGGTCGACAAGCGGCAGCGAGCGTAGCGAGCGCTCCATGTGCCATTGCAGGTGGGCGGCGACCAGGCCGCTGCACTCCCGGCGCACCGAGGGCTCGGTGGCGTCGGCGACCGTCCAGTCGCCGATGGTCAGCGCGTTCATCAGGCCGAGGGTGGCCGGGCTGGGGTGGGCGGCGCCGGGCGGCCGGCAGTCCGGGCAGACCGCCCCGCCGGCCGGGATCGCGAACGCCGCGTGCCGGCCGGGTTCTCCGCAGACCGCGCACTCGGTGACCGCGGGCGCCCAGCCGGCGAACGTCATGGCGCGCAACAGGTACGCGTCGAGGACCAGGCTGCCGGCGTGTTCCCCGGCGGCGAGCGCCTTGAACGCGCCCAGGGTGAGCTGGAACAGCCGCAGCGCGGGCTCCCGCTCGACCGGGGTGAGCCGCTCGGCGGTCTCGCAGATGGCGCTGGCCGCGGTGTACCGCGGGTAGTCGGCGAGGAAGCTCTTGCCGTACAGCGAGAGGGCCTCGACCTGGCTGACCGAATGCAGCGAGCTGCCCACCCCCTCGGGCGACCCGGCCAGTTGCAGGTCGATGTGCCCGAACGGCTCCAGCCGGGCGCCGAAGCGCGAGGTGGTCCGGCGCACTCCCCGGGCGACCGCCCGGAGACGGCCGTGCCGGCGGGTCAGCAGGGTGACGATCCGGTCGCTCTCGCCCAGTTTCTGCACGCGCAGCACCACCGCGTCGTCACGGTAGAGATGGCGGCGGTATCCAGCGGGCACCATGCCATTCTGCCCGGTGCCTACGACAAACCCTGACCCGGATCTCAGGGTGGACTCCGGGACCGAACCGATGGTGCCGGGGCCGGCCCGGCAATAGCGTCGGGGCATGAGCGACTGCACCGCGCGGCACGTGGCCGGAGCGCATGACGAACCCGCAGGCGGGGGCCGCCCAGCGGCCCCGGCGGGCAGGCCCCGCATGAGCCGTACCGTGGCCCTGGTCCTGGCCGCCGCCTCGGTGGCCGCCCTGGCCGGCTGCGACGGTGTGGTCGGCGCGACGATGACCTTCGAGGACACCGAGCGGGCGAAGATCACCGACATCGTGGTCAGCGGTGGCAGCGGTGACGTGATCGTGACCACCGCCGACGTCACCGACACCCGGATCAAGCGGACCGTGCGCGGCGGCAACGGCTCGGGCCCCACCTACCGGATCGCCGGGACCACGCTGACGCTGCCCACCGAGTGCGGTTTCGACTGCCACATCGTGTACGAGGTGCAGGCCCCCACCGGGGTCAAGGTCCGCGGCGACCTGCGCTCCGGCAGCGTCAACCTGACCGGCGTCGGCGCCGTCGACCTGACCCTCTCCTCGGGCGACGTCATGATCGACGGCGCGAGCGCACCGGTGCGGGTCAAGGCCACCTCCGGTCAGGTGAGCGTGACCCGGGCGCCCGGCGCGATCCTGGAGGCCACGTCCGGCGACATCACCGCTCTGGAGATCAGCGGCCCGGTGCAGGCCCGGGTCACGTCCGGCAGCCTGGATCTGGAGCTGGCCGAGCCGGCCTCGGTCACCGCGTCGGTGACCAGCGGTGACCTCATGCTGCTGGTGCCCGAGGGCCGCTACCGGATCAACGACCACACCGCGGACGGCGACACGCACATCGACGGCCTCACCGAGGACCCGCAGTCGCCGAACGTCCTGGACCTACGCGCGCGCAGCGGCGACCTGACCGTCGGCACCCGGTAGGGCCGCGGGCGACGTCACGGCCGGTGCCGGGCGCGGCGGCGCGGGCGGCAACGGGGGGGCCGGCGCGGGGACCAGCGGGGCGGATCGCGCCTGCGCCCGGTGACCCGGAAGCAGCACCGGCCGCCGTCCGGCCGCCACGTCCTCCACCCAGCCGACCACCACCAGCACCGCGCCGAGCAGCACCAGCACCGCGGCCAGCCGCCAGCCCAGGCCGGTCGGCCCGGTGATCGGCAGCCCGTGCCGCTCCCCGAACTGGGTGACCGCGACCAGGATCGGGATGTGCCACAGGTAGATGCTCAGCGCGCGGGAGTTCAGCACGGTCAGCACCCGGTGGTCCCGGACCATCGGCGAGCGGCTCAGCGCGACCAGGACGAACGCCGCGGACCAGAGCGCGTTGCCGAGCGGGATGTCGTTCAGGTCGTACCCGCGGGCGCTGGGGTGGGTGACGGTCCAGGCGACTCCCGCCCCGGCCAGCGCGGCGGCGATCCCGAGCAGCCGTGCCGGCCGGATCCGCCGCAGCCACCCGTCGTGGTGGGCGAAGCCGAGCAGCCAGGCGCCGCCGTACAGGGCCAGGTCGTGGGCGACCGCCGGGAGCCGGGCGCCGCTCACCTCGCACGTCAGCAGAACCACGTACGGAATCAGCAGCGCGACCAGCGGTAGCCGCCGGAAGATCGGCAGCAGCAGCGGCGAGAGCAGCACGAACCACAGGAAGTCCCGCAGGTACCAGGCGTGGCTGAGGCTCTGCATCCACCAGCCGGTGGCCTGCGGGTCGGCCAGCGGGAACCCCCACAGCAGCAGGTGCACGTCGAACGGGGTGCCGGCGATCAGCATCGCCGGCACCGCGACCACCAGGGTGAGCACCCAGAGGGAGGGCAGCAGCCGGCGCAGGCGCCGCTCCACCGCCCCCACCCCGAACCGGTCCAGCGATGCCGCCATCAGCGAGCCGGCCAGCGCGAACATCACCGACATCGCCGGGAACACGATGGTCAGCGCGCTCCAGCCGGTCAGGTGATAGATCACCACCCGGACGGTGGCGATCGCGCGGAGAAGGTCCAGGTACCGGTTGCGCATGGCCAACGGTGTTACCCGCCCCGAGGGCCAAAGCGCAAATCCTGGTGATCTACCCCATAGTCAAAGAATGTCCAATTATCGAACTAAAAGCCGAGCTTGCGAAGCTGCTTCGGATCCCGCTGCCACTCCTTCGCGACCCGGACATGCAGATCGAGGTAGACCTTCGAGCCCAGCAACCGCTCGATCTCCACCCGCGCCGTGGAGCCGACCTCCTTGAGCCGGGCCCCGCGAGCCCCGATCACGATCGACTTCTGGCTGTCCCGCTCCACGTAGATGTCCGCGAAGATCCGGGTCAGGTTGCCCTCGACCAGCATCTCCTCGACGATCACCGCGATCGAGTGGGGCAGCTCGTCGCGCACCCCCTCCAGCGCGGCCTCCCGGATCAGCTCGGCGATCAGCACCTGCTCCGGCTCGTCGGTCAGCACGTCGTCCGGGTAGAGCTGCGGCGACTCCGGGAGGTAGCGCACCATCACGTCGGTCAGGATCTCCACCTGATGCCCGGACACCGCGCTGACCGGGACGATCTCCGCAAAGTCGTACAGTTCGGAGATCGCCAGCAACCGCTGCGCCAGCGTCTGCGGGTCGACCAGGTCGACCTTGGTCACCACCGCGATCACCTTGGCCTTGAGCTCGCTGATCTCGGCCGAGATGAACCGGTCGCCGCGCCCCACCGGCTCGTCCGCCGGGAAGCACACCCCGATCACGTCGACCTCGCTCCACACCTCGCGGACCAGGTCGTTGAGCCGCTCGCCGAGCAGCGTCCGCGGCCGGTGCAGACCCGGCGTGTCGACCAGCACGAGCTGCGCGTCCGGGCGGTGCAGGATGCCCCGGATCACATGCCGGGTGGTCTGCGGCTTGTTCGAGGTGATCGCGATCTTCTGGCCGACGATGGCGTTGGTCAGCGTCGACTTGCCGGCGTTCGGCCGTCCGACGAAACAGGCGAAACCAGCGCGATAGACGCCGTCGTCCCGGCGGTCCGGCGACGCGGCCTTGTGCCGGTGCAGGCGCGGTTTCCGCTCCGTACGACCATCCGGCACACCCGGCTTGCCGACACGACCCGGACGCCCCGCCGCCTCGTCCCGGCCCGGCGCGGCAGCCTGCCCCCGGCCGCCGGGCACACCGGCCCCGCCACGGCCGGCACCGGGCTCGTCACGCCGGCCGGCGCCGCCCCGGCTCGTGCCGGCGCGCTCCCCCCGCGTACCGGGAAAGCCGCCGGACCGACCACCGCGCGACCCGGAGGCCGCTCCGCCGGCCGCGCCCCGCTCCCCGGACGCGCCGCCACGCGCCCCGCCCGGCTTGCGTCCCCGCGGCTCGGCGCCCTGCTGCTCGGCGCGACGGGCGGCGCGGCGCTCCTGGCGCCGCAGCTCGTTGCGCTCCCCCGGCGTCAGCCGCCGCTCACCGTCCGCCGCCCGCTGGCCCGCATCCGGCCCGCCGCCGCCCGCGGAACGACGCCGCTCACCGTCCGCCGCCCGCTGGCCCGCATCCGGCCCGCCGCCGCCCGCGGAACGACGCCGCTCACCGTGTGGTCGCTGGCTCGCGTCCGTCACGCCGTGCCTCCTGCCGCCACCCGCGGAGAGATGCCGCCACCGGCGGCCGGGGAAGGATCGCAGACAACCGGGGAGCCGGGCCGGACCGGACGCTCGGCGGCGCTCATGCGGAGACCGTGCCCAGCAGCGCGCCGGACGGGCCCGCCACGTGGATCGGCGCGTCGACCGACAGGTCACGCACCGCGGCGTGCCCGGCGCCGTCCAGGGTCGACGCCTCGGTGACCACCGCGGCGGCCTCGATCCGGGTGGCGCCGGAGGCGGCCGCCTGGGCCACCGCCAGCTGCAACGCGGTCACGGACAGGCTGGGCAGCGTCACCGAGGCCGCCGCGTACGTACGACCGTCCTGGTCCCGGACCGCGGCGCCCTCGGCCGCGGCGACCCGGGCGCGGGAACTACGCGCCAGGGTCACCAGCTTGGTGTCCTCGGCGCTCAGCGCGGAGCCGTCGGCACTCGGCACGGCGGTGGCGGCAAACGTCTGCTCAGGCATCGGCGGGAAGTCTTTCCTCGTTCTCGGTAGCGTTCTCATCGTTGTCGTCGGCGGGCGGCTCCGGCTGCACCCGGCGCACCAGCACCGAGTCGATCCGGTTCCGCCGGCCGGTGGTCCCCTCGGCGATCAGGTGCAGGCCGCCCACGTCGGCGCGGGCGCCCGGGATCGGCACCCGGCCCAGCGTCTGCGCCAGCAGGCCGCCGACCGTCTCCACCTCGTCGGCGGGCAGCTCCACGCCGAACACGTCACCCAGGTCCTCGATCGGCAGCCGGGCGGTCACCCGCACCGCGCCGTCGGCCAGGTGCTCGATCGGCGGGCGTTCCACGTCGTACTCGTCGGTGATCTCGCCGACGATCTCCTCGAGGATGTCCTCGATGGTCACCAGGCCCGCCGTGCCGCCGTACTCGTCGACGACGATGACCAGGTGATTACGGGCCGCCTGCATCTCCGACAGCAGGTCGTCGACCGGTTTCGACTCCGGTACGAACGTCGCCGGGCGCATCGCGTCGGCCACCGCCCGCGCGGTCGCCGCCGGGTCGCCGTTCTGCGTCCGCCGGATCACGTCCTTCAGGTAGAGCACGCCCAGCACGTCGTCGACGCTCTCCCCGATCACCGGGATCCGCGAGAAGCCCGAGCGCAGGAACAGGTACAACGCCTGCTGCAGGGTTTTCGGCGCCTCGATCCACACCATCTCGGTACGCGGCACCATCACCTCGCGGGCGATCGTGTCACCCAGCGCGAACACCGAGTGGATCATCTCGCGCTCGCCGTGCTCGACCACGCCCCGCTGCTCGGCCAGGTCCACCAGCTCACGCAGCTCGACCTGGCTGCCGAACGGCCCCTCCGGGAACCCCCGGCCCGGGGTCACCGCGTTACCGATCAGGATCAGCAGCGACGCGAGCGGGTTCAGCACCCGGCCCAGCCAGCGCACCAGCGGCGCCGCGGCACGGCCCACCGCGTACGCGTGCTGACGCCCCACCGTGCGCGGCGCGACCCCCACCACCACGAAACTGACCAGCGTCATCGCACCGGCGGTGACCAGCGCCGCACGCCAGCCCACCCCCCAGCTGTCCACCGCGACCAGCGCGACCAGGGTGGTCGCGGTCAGCTCGCAGAGCAGCCGGAGCAGCAGCAGCAGGTTGACGTGGCGGACCACGTCGGAGGCGACCGCGGCGAGCGCGCCCGCACCCCGCTGCCCCTCGCGCTCCAGTTCCGCGGCGCGGGCCGCGGACACCGTGGCCAGCGCCGCGTCGGTCATCGAGGCGAGACCGGCCAGCAGGACCAGCCCGACCGCGAAGAGGATCAGTTGCAGGTCCGGCAGGCCGGCCGAGGCGGCGTCCACGGTCAGCCGGCTTTACGCCCGGCGCGCCAGCTCTGCAGAAGCTTGTTCTGCAGAGCGAACATCTCGCGCTCCTCCTCCGGCTCGGCGTGGTCGTAGCCGAGCAGGTGCAGCGCGCCGTGCACGGTGAGCAGGTGCAGCTCGTCCGCGGGCGTGTGCCCGGCCGCGGCCGCCTGCTTGGCGGCCACCTCAGGGGCCAGCACGATGTCACCCAGCAGGGCCGGCTCCCCGGTCCCGGACTCGCCGGGACCGTGGTCGACGCTGCCCTCGTCCATCGGGAAGGCGAGCACGTCGGTGGGCCCGTCGCTGCCCATCCAGCGGTGGTTCAGCTCGGCCATGTAATCGATGTCGACGAGCAGGATGGACAGCTCGGCGAGGGGGTTGACCCCCATCTCGTCGAGGGCGTGCCGGGCAACCGCGAGGATCGCGTCGGTGTCGACCTCGACTCCCGACTCGTTGGCGATCTCGATGGACATAGTGGTGCGATTACCCCTTGCAATCAGCGCCGACGCCCCGGGCGGCCGGTCGCGGCCCGTCCGGGTACGGCATGTACGGAATTATCTGCCTGTTGGTCCTGCACGGCGTCGTACCGCGCGTAGGCGTCCACGATCTCCGCGACCAGCCGGTGGCGGACCACGTCGGAGCTGGACAGCTCGGCGAAGTGCACGTCCTCGACGTCGCGCAGGATCTCCCGGACCACCTTGAGCCCGCTGGTCGTGCCACCGGGCAGGTCGACCTGCGTGACGTCGCCGGTGACCACGATCTTCGCCCCGAACCCGAGCCGGGTCAGGAACATCTTCATCTGCTCGGGCGTGGTGTTCTGCGCCTCGTCCAGGATGATGAACGCGTCATTGAGGGTGTTGTGGGTGACGATCAGGTCGTCGGTCACGTAGAGGGAGTCCTCCGCCGCCACCTGGATGCAGACCGTCTCGGTCTCGCCTTCCGGCTCGATGCTCTCGATGAACCGCATCGGCCGGCCCCCGCCGGACTGCGCGTAGAGCTCCTGCTTGCGCGCCAGCCGGAAGGGCTGAACCGCTTCCGGCAACCGGATGTCCAGCACGAAGGCATCGTTGCGGTACGGCACCGGACGACCGTTCGCCAGGCCCGGCTTCCGGCCCTCCGCCGGGCGCCGGCGCCAGTGGGCGACCCCGCCCAGCGAGCGGACCAGGAAGACGACGTCGTCCCGCAGCCGCTCGGAGCAGGTCGTGTACTGGATCCGGCAGGTCCGGCCCCGCTGTGGCACCGGGCCGCCGTCGCTGTCGAGGAGCCCCTGCAGCACCGCGAGCCGGGTCGCGGCGGTGTTCCACAGATAGGCGTCCGGCACGAACCTCGTGGGTGACCGGGTGCCGGCGAGACCGAGAACGCGCAGCGCGGTGGTCATCGGGTCCGCCACGATCACACCACCACGCCGGCCGTCGACGTGCCGCGGGACGTAGTCGGCCTCGTCCTTGCGGACCAGCTCGACGTCCGGAAGCGCCGCCTCCGGCGCGCCCGCCGGCTCCGGGTCCGCGGTGCGGAACGCCGGAGTGGTCGTGGTGGTCAGACTTCCGTCGCCGAGGAGCAGCCCCAGGGCGTACGGATCCACCGGAACGTCCTGCTCCGGGAACTCCACCGGCTCCACCAGGGGCAGTTCGAACCGGTGCACGTGGCCGCGGCGCAGCCGGCCGATCATGTCCTGGGTCTGCACCACCCGGGCGCCGCGGCCGTGGCTGCGGTCGTCCGGGGTCTGCACGGTCCAGAGATGCTCACCGCAGGCCAGCGTCGAGGCGCCGTCCTGGGTGGTGACCCGGTAGACCGGCTTACGGCCCTGCGGATAGACGCCGAGGACCGGGGTCGGCCGGCCGTTCGAGCCGACCACGAGGTCGCCGACGGTCAGCTCGCCGATCGGGCGCCAGCCGTCCGGCGTCAGCACCCCGGCATCCAGCGGCTGCGCACGCCCACGCATGTAGGCCAGCGGGGCGACCTCGATCGTCCCGGCGGCCATCAGGCGGGGGATGGACTCCGGGTCGAGCATGTCGTGCAGGGCGTCGTAGAGCGGGCGCAGGTACGGGTCGATCTTCTCGGTGAGCGTGCCGGGCAGGAAGCCCAGTCGCTCGCCCGCCTCGACCGCCGGCCGGGTCAGGATGATCCGGTTGATCTGCTTGGCCTGCAGCGCCTGCACGGCTTTGGCCATCGCCAGGTACGTCTTGCCGGTACCGGCGGGGCCGATGCCGAAGACGATGGTGTTCTCGTCGATGGCGTCGACGTAGCGTTTCTGCCCCAGCGTCTTGGGCCGGATGGTGCGGCCCCGTCGGGACAGGATGTTCAGCGTCAGCACATCGGCGGGACGCTCGGAGGTGTTCTCCTCGAGCATCAGCAGCGTCCGGCGGACGGCGTCCACGCTGAGCGTCTCGCCCTTCTCGATCAGCTCGATGAGCTCGGAGAAGAGCCGCTCGGCGGTGGCGTTGTCCGCGGGATCGCCGGTAATGGTGATCTCGTTGCCGCGCACGTGCACGTCACTGCTGAGCGTGCGCTCGACAAGGCGGAGGATCTCGTCCTTGGCGCCGAGCAGGTTCACCATGATCTTCGGGTCGGACACCGAGATCTTGGTCTGCGCCCGCACCGGGCTGGACGAGCCCGTGCTGGAAGGGTTCGGCGTACCGGTCATAGGGCGGCCCTGTGGGCCTCCGCCACCTGCTCTCATCATCGGCTTGGCTTGTTTGGCGGCGCTGTCCCGAGTGGGGCGGCGTGCTCAAGGATCGTGCCATCCTATCCGCTCGCCCGCTCCCTCGCCGATGCCATTATCGGCAGGCAGTTCCGCAGATCACCCACCCGGCGCACCGATCGGGGAGATCGGCGCGCCGGGGTGGCGCTGCGGGAGCCGGCGTGGCCGAGGCGGTGAGCGCCCCGCACGGCGCCGCCGGGGAGCCCGTGGGTCAGGACGGGCCGTCGGAGGCCGGGCCGCCGTCGAAGCCCTCCTGCACCCGGGTGAACCGGTAGGTCGCCCAGTGCATCCGCACCACGGCGCCGCGCTCGTCGCGGGTCAGCCGCAGCAGCTCGCCGGCCTCGCGCCCGGAGACCGTCCGCAGGGTGTCCGCCCGATCCGGCAGCGGCCGGAAGATCGCCGGCGGCCGGTCCGCCGGCGCCTCCGCCGCGCGGGCCTGCAACTGGCCGTCGTGCCAGGCGAAGACGAACTCGGACCCCTCGCTCCACCAGCGCCCGAGCGCCGACCGGTACGGCGCCGGGGCGGGCGCCGCCGGCCGCCAGGGCCGGATCTCGGCCGGGTCCGCCTCGACGGTGAGCCGCAGCAGCTCGTGGACCAGCTCGTTGGTCTGCCCGGCGGTGCCGGAGGAGCCGAGCACGGCGCAGCCCAGGCCGCCCGGGTTGCCCTCGCCGCCGCGCCGGCCGTAGACGCCGGCCAGGAAGCCGGGCATGGCGCCGTCGTGGCCGACGTGCACCGCGCGCCGGCCGTCCGGGCAGAGGATCAGGCCGAGCCCGAAGCCGGCCGCCCAGAGCGACTCGTCGGTGGTGGTCAGCGGCCAGCGCATCTCGTCGACGGTGGCCGGGGCCAGGACCCGGGCGCCCGGGTCGACCGAGCGCGGGTCGGCCAGGAACGCCGCCCACCGGGCCATGTCGCCGGCGGTGCTCCACAGCTGCGCGGCCGGGGCGACGCCGCCCATGTCGATCGGCGGTTCCGGGCGCGCGGCGTCGGAGTACGCGTCGACCAGGTAGCCGACGACCGCCTCGGCGGGCCGGGCGGCGGTGGTGGCGTCGAGGCCGAGCGGGGTGAGGACGCGCTCGGTGAGGACCTCCGCCCAGGTGCCGCCGCGGAGTCTGGCGACCAGCTGGCCGAGCACGGCCAGGCCGAGGTTGGAGTAGTGGAAGCGGCGGGCGGCGGGCAGCACGCGCTCGGCCCGGTCCAGCTCGGCGAGCAGCCGGGCGGCGTCCGGGGCGGTCAGCGTGTCCCACACGTCGCCGTACGGCTCGCGCTGGTAACCGGCGGTGTGCGAGAGCAACCGGCGGATGGTGGCGTCGCCGTGCGCGGGGACCTCGAGGTGGCGTGAGACCGGCTCGTCGAGGTCGAGCAGCCCGTCGTCACGGGCCTGCATGACCAGTACGGCGGTGAAGGTCTTGGTGACCGAGCCGATCCGGAACCGGCTGTCCGGCCCGAGCGGGTGCTCGGGGTTGCCGGACTCGCCGACGGTGAACGTCCACGGCTCGCGGTCGGCGCGGTGCAGGGCGACGGTGAGCGCCGGGATCCGGCCGTCGGCCTGGGCGCGGCGGGCGGCGCGCTCGTAGCGGGCGGTGGGGCCGCTCACTTGCCGGCCAGCATCGGGCCCAGCGGGGCGCCGCCGACCACGTGCGCGTGCACGTGGAAGACCTCCTGGCCGGCGTTGCGGCCGGTGTTGAAGATGACCCGGAAACCGTCGGCGGCCAGCCCCTCGGCCTCGGCGACCGCGGCCGCGGCGGCCAGCACGTCGGCGGCGGCGGACGGGTCGGCGGCCAGGGCGGTGACGTCGGCGTGGTGATCGACCGGGATCACCAGGACGTGGGTCGGCGCCTTGGGGTCGATGTCGCGGAACGCCACGGTGGTCTCGGTGCGGTGCACGACGGTCGCGGGGATCTCGCCGGCGACGATGCGACAGAACAGGCAGGAGTTGTCCACCCGTCGGATCTTATGCGGGACCGGGCTGGGCTTGAACGGGTGCCGGAATTCCGGATCTCGTCCTGGGACCGCTCCCGCGGTGAGCCCGGCCAGCCGGACGACCAGGGCCAGCTGGAGGACCGCGGCCGAGGCCATCGCCAGCCAGACGCCGGGCAGGCCGAGCCGGGACGGCAGCCACCAGGCGAGGGCGGTCTGCGCCACCGTCCCGGCCACGGTCACCGCGAACAGCCGCGGCCCCCGGCCGGTCGCCATCAGGAACCCGGCCACGGCGATCACCCCGGCGATCGGCACCAGGTAGCCGCCCACGCTGCGCAGGAACAGCACGCCGGCGGCAGCCACCGCGCGGTCGGCCGTGAACGCCCGCATGACCAGCGGGGCCAGCACGGCGAACAGGGCGCTCGCGAGGACTCCGGTGAGCAACGCCAGGACGCACACCTGACGGCCGACGGCCCGGCGCTGGCCGGGGTGGGCGCTGAGCGTGCGCGGGGTGTGGATGGTGGCCGCGTTGCGGATCGCGTAGAAGGCCATCGTGGCGAAGTAGAGGACCTTCATGCCGATGCCGTAGGCGGCCACGGCGCTCACCCCGAAGCGGCCGACCAGGCTCAGCAGGACGAGGGCGCCGCCCATGCGTACCAGGAAATCCCCGGCGATCGGCGCACCGGTCCGCAGCACCGCGCCCACCGCCGCGCCGGGCGGGAGGTCCCGCCCGGCGCGATCGTCCCGGGCGCCGGCTGCCGCGTCGCCGCCGGTGGCTGCCGGGACACCGCCGTCCGGGGACGCCGCCACGACGGGCGGCCGGGCCCCGCGGCGCAGCAGCAGCACGCCGATGGCCAGGGCGGCGGCGCGGCCGAGGGCCGTCGCTGCGGCGGCGCCGGCGACGCCGAGGGCGGGCAGCGGCCCGGTGCCGTAGATCAGCACCGGGTCGAGGATCAGGATCAGGGCGTTGGCGGTCAGGGCCAGGCGCATCGGCGTACGGGTGTCGCCGCGCCCCGCGAAGATCGCGTCGACGACCTGCTGGGCGTAGAAGATCGCGACGCCCGGGAACAGCACGGTGAAGTAGCCCTCGGCCAGGCGCGCCGTGCCCGGGTCGTCGAGGAAGGCGCCGGCCAGCGCTCGGCGCAGCACCAGCCCGGCGAGCACCACCACCGGGGTGAGCAGCAGGTAGAGCCGCCAGCCGGCCCGGATCACCGCCCCGGCGGTGGCCCGGTCCCCGGCGCCCAGCGCGGCGGCGAGCCGCACGGTGACCCCGCCGTTGATCAGCAGAACGGCGCCGAGCAGCACGTTCTCCACGCCGGTGGCCACGGCCACGGCGGCGACCGGGGACGGCCCGAGGCGGGCCACCCAGGCGACGTCGACGATCCCGGTGAGCACGCCGGAGAGCAGCGCGACGTAGTTGGGCACGGCCAGCCGCAGCAGCGGTCCACGGTGATCCATCAGCGCCTCGTTTCGTTGTACCTCTAATCGAGGTAACACGGAACGATATAGGCTGACCCGGCACCGAACAACCGGGAGGCAGTGATGCTGGCGCTGGCGATCCTCGGCTTCCTGCACGATGAGCCACTGCACGGATACGAGCTGAAAGACCGGATCACGTCCCTGACCGGCCACGTGCGCACGGTCAGCGACGGCGCGCTCTACCCGGCGATCAACCGGCTGACCGCCGCCGGGCTGCTGGAACGCCGCACCGAGCCGGGCGTCGCGGCCGCGCCACGACAGATGCTCTCGCTCACCGACGCGGGCCGGGCCGAGCTGCTGCGGCGCCTCGGCGAGCCCTCCGAGGTGGAGATCACCGACCGGAACCGGTACTTCACGCTGCTGGCGTTCCTGCGGCACCTGCCGGACCCGGCGCGGCAGGCCGAGGTGCTACGCCGACGGCTGGCCTTCCTGCAGGCGCCGGCCACGTTCTTCTCCCGCGGCGGCCGGCGGCTGCACGCCGACGACGTGGACGATCCGTTCCGGCAGGGCATGTTCGAGATCGCCCGCGCCACCTCACGGGCCGAGCGGGCCTGGCTGGAGCGCACCCTGGCCGAGCTGACCGCCGACCCGACCGGCTGACGGCGGGCCGCTGAGCAGCGCCGGTCCGGGCCAGGTCACCAGCGGCCGAGGCGCGCGGAGAGCACCGAGAGCGCGGCCACCCCGGCGGTCGAGGTGCGCAGCACGGCGCTGCCGAGCCGCACCGGGACCGCGCCGGCGTCCCGGAAAGCGCTCACCTCGGCGTCGCTGATGCCCCCCTCCGGGCCGACCACCAGCACGATCTCGCCGCCGGCCGGCAGCGGCACGGCGGTGAGGCGCTCGGTGGCCTCCTCGTGCAGCACGAAGGCGGCGGCCGCGCCGGCGAGCCGGGCCGCGACCTGCCGGGTCGAGCAGTCCGGCGCACCGGCGACCACCGGCAGCCAGGAGCGGCGAGCCTGCTTGGCGGCCTCCCGGGCGGTCGCCGCCCACCTGTCCCGAGCCTTGGCCCCGCGGTCGCCGCGCCACTGCGCCACCGACCGGGAGGCCGCCCACGGCACGATCTCGTCGACCCCGGTCTCGGTCATCGCCTGCACGGCCAGCTCCCCGCGGTCGCCCTTGGCGATGCCCTGCACGACCACCAGCCGCGGGTCGGCCGCCGGCTCGATGGTTCGCTCGCGCACCGCGACGTCGACGCTGCCCCGGCCCACCGCGACGACCTCGGCGTACGCGGTGCCGCCACGTCCGTCGGCGAGGATCAGCGCCTCACCGGCACGCAGCCGTTGCACGGTGGCGGCATGGTGCCCCTCCGGCCCGTCCAGGGTGAACGACGATCCGGCGGGCAGGCTCTCGACCAGGAACAGCGGCGCGGACACCCCCGCACGCTACCGCGCCGGGGAAGCCGCCCAGCCGCCGGCCGGGGGCGCGTGCCACGCCCGCGAGGCGGTGGCCGCCGGCCACCGCCTCCCGTGTCGCCGGCCGGTCAGTGGCCGTTGAACGCGTCGCGCATCCGGCTGAAGAAGCCGCCCTGCTTGCTGAGCTCGGCGACGTCCTCACCGCGGGTCTTGGCGAAGTCGCGCAGCATCCGCTCCTGGTCGGCGGTGAGCTTGGTGGGCGTCTTGACGTCCAGGTGGACGAAGAGGTCACCGCGGCCCTGACCGCGCAGGTGCGGCACGCCCTTGCCCCGGATGCGCAGCGTGCTGGCCGGCTGCGTGCCCGGCTTGACCTCGATGTTCTCCTCGCCGTCGAGGGTCTTGATGGTCATCCGGGTGCCCAGCGCCGCGGCCGTCATCGGCAGGGTGACCCGGCAGTGCAGGTCGTCGCCCTTGCGCGAGTAGACGTCGTGCGGGCGCTCGTGGATCTCCACGTAGAGATCACCGGCGGTGCCGCCGCCCGGACCGACCTCGCCCTGCTGGGCGAGGCGGATGCGCATGCCGTCCTCGACCCCGGCCGGGATCTTCACGGTGAGCGAGCGCCGGGTGCGGATGCGCCCGTCGCCGGCGCAGGTCGGGCAGGGGTTGGGGATCACCGTGCCGTGCCCCTGGCAGTTCTGGCAGGGGCGGGACGAGACGACCTGGCCGAGGAAGGTGCGCTGCACCGACTGCACCTCGCCACGACCGGCGCACACCTCACAGGTGGCCAGGTGGGTGCCGGGCGCGGTGCCGGCCCCGGAGCACTGGGTGCAGAGCACCGCGGTGTCGACGGTGATCGGCGCCTCGACGCCGAACGCGGTCTCCACCAGGTCCAGCTCCAGGCGCAGGATGGCGTCGGCCCCGGGCCGCGTGCGCGGCCGCGGACCGCGGCTGCCACCACCGGCCGCGGTGCCGAAGAAGGCGTCCATGATGTCCTGGAAACCGACGAACGGGCCGGCCCCGCCGGGGCCACCGCCGGGCGCGCCGCCGCCGGGCGCGAGCGGGTCGCCGCCGAGGTCGACGATCTGCCGCTTCTGGTCGTCGGAGAGGACCTCGTACGCCGCGTTGATGTCCTTGAACTTCTCGTGCGCCTCCGGATCGGGGTTGACGTCCGGATGGTACTGCCGAGCCAGTTTGCGGTAGGCGCGCTTGATCTCGTCGTCGGTGGCTTCCCGGCTCACGCCGAGAATTCCGTAGTAGTCCTTGGCCACGGGGTTTGGAGTCCTCAATGTCTGCGCGGATCCGTCAATTCTGTGCCAACAGGTCGCCAACGTAGCGTGCCACTGCACGAACGGTTGCGATGGTGCCGGGGTAGTCCATCCGGGTCGGCCCCAGCACGCCGAGCCCACCAACGATCGTGGCGCCCGGCCCGTAACCGGTGCTGACCACGGACGCGGACCGGAGGTTGTCGATCTCGTTCTCGTCGCCGATCCGGACCCGGGTGGTGCTGGGCTCCAGGTCGCCGATCAGCTTGAGCAGGATGACCTCCTCCTCCAGCGCTTCCAGTACGGGTCGCAGCGTGCCCTGGAAGTCCAGCACACCGCCGCGGGTGAGGTTGGCCGTCCCGGCCAGCGCGAGGCGCTCCTCACTCCGCTCGACCAGCGTCTCCAGCAGCACGCTGGCGAGACATGCCATGTTCCCACGCCGCTCCGGTGCACACTCGTCGACGAGTTTCTGCACCAGCGGCGGGGTGTCCGCGAGTTTCTGCCCGGCCAGCTTCTCGTTCACCCGGCGGCGCAGCTCCCACACGTCGCCGTCCGGCACCGGGGCGGGCATCTCGACCAGACGCTGCTCGACCCGGCCGGTATCGGTGATCATCACCAGCATCAGC
This sequence comes from Actinoplanes teichomyceticus ATCC 31121, assembly GCF_003711105.1. Lineage (NCBI taxonomy): Bacteria > Bacillati > Actinomycetota > Actinomycetes > Micromonosporales > Micromonosporaceae > Actinoplanes > Actinoplanes teichomyceticus. Next base: position 1,389,197 of record NZ_CP023865.1, on the reverse strand, counting down.
CGGGTGGTGGAGATCGGCACCAGCTCCAGGTGCCGCACCGCGGAGCGGGACAGGCTCGGGTACTGCACCACGGCGACCTGGCGGGTCAGCTGGGCCAGCAGGCGCACCGTGCGGTGCACCACGTCGTCGAGGTCGACCGCGCCGACCATGAACCGCTCGATCGCCCGGCGCTCGGCCGGGCTGAGCGGTTTGATCCGGGTGAGCCGGTCGACGAACAGCCGGTAACCCGCGTCGGTGGGCACCCGGCCGGCGCTGGTGTGCGGCTGGCGGATGTACCCCTCCTCCTCCAGCACGGCCATGTCGTTGCGCACCGTGGCCGGGGAGACACCGAGCTGGTGGCGCTCGACCAGCGCCTTGCTGCCGACCGGCTCGCGGGTCTTCACGTAGTCCTCGACGATCGCCCGCAGGACCTCGAGCTTGCGGTCATCCAGACTCATATGACCCTCCCTCTGGCACTCCCGCGGACAGAGTGCCAGTCTACGTCGCCGCTGGCTGCAGCGCGATGATCGAAAGGACGGACCCTCGGCGGTTCCGGGGCGGCCGATCCGGCCCGCCAGCCGGGGCCGGACCGAAAGAGTACGGCCGATCGCCGCCGCCGGGCCACCCGCGCGCGCTCAGGCGACGACGTCCCGGATCACCGCGTCGGCCAGCAGCCGGCCGCGCAGGGTCAGCACCAGCCGCCCGGCCGCCCAGGCCGCCGGCTCCAGCAGACCACCGGCCAGGGCCCGCTCCGCGCCGGCCCGGTCCACCCGATCCAGGGCGATGCCGTCGCGCAGCCGGACCCGCAGCATCACGTCCTCCACGTGCCGGTCCGCCGCGGACAGCAGCTCCCGGCCGTGACCGGGCGAGACGCCACCGGCCAGACGCTGGGCGTACGCCGACGGGTGCTTCACGTTCCACCAGCGCACCCCGCCGACGTGGCTGTGCGCGCCGGGGCCCAGCCCCCACCAGTCCGCGCCGGTCCAGTACAGCCGGTTGTGCCGGCACTCGCCGCCGGGCCGCGCCCAGTTGGACACCTCGTACCACTGGAAGCCGGCGCCGGTCAGCGCCTGCTCGGCGGCCAGGTAGCGGTCGGCGGCCACGTCGTCGGAGGGGTAGGGCATCTCGCCGCGGCGCATCCGCGCGGCCATCCGGGTGCCGTCCTCGACGATCAGGGCGTAGGCGCTGACGTGATCCACGCCGGCCTCGATCACGGTCTGCACCGACTGCGCGAAATCCTCCGCGGTCTCCCCCGGCGTGCCGTAGATCAGGTCCAGGTTGACGTGCTCGAACCCGGCCTCCCGGGCCTCCCGGGCGGCCTGCGGCGCGCGGCCGGCGGTGTGCTTGCGGTCCAGCACGCGCAGCACGTGCGCCGCCGACGACTGCATGCCCAGCGAGATCCGGGTGTAGCCGGCCGCCCGCAGCCGGGCCAGGTAGGCCGGGTCCACCGACTCCGGGTTCGCCTCGGTGGTGACCTCGGCGTCCGCGGCCAGGCCCCAGGTGCGGTCGATGCCGTCGAGGATCCGGCCGAGATCGTCGGCGCTCAGCAGGGTGGGGGTGCCGCCGCCGACGAAGACCGTGTCCACCCGGCGCGGCTGGATCACCTTGGCGGCCAGGTCCAGCTCGCGCAGCACGGTCGAGGCGTACTCGTCGCGGCCGGCGCCGCCGCCCAGCTCGCTCGCGGTGTAGGTGTTGAAGTCGCAGTACCCGCACCGGCTGGCGCAGAACGGCACGTGGACGTAGACGGCGAAGCCGTTCGCGCCCACGTCGCGGGTGGCTTCGTCGGGGAGCGACCCGTCCGCGGGTACGGGTTCGCCATCAGGGAGTGCGCCGGCCATCCGCCAAGTGTGCACGGTCGCCGTTAAGGTGCCGGGCATGGATCTGGTCCGTTCCGTCACCGCCGCCGGGGTGACCACCCTGACCCTGGACAGCCCCGCCAACCGCAACGCGCTGTCCCGCGCGCTCATCACCGAACTGCTCACCCGGCTCGGCGCCGCGGCCGCCGACCCCGCCGTACGTGTGGTGGTTCTCTCGCACACCGGCCCGGTGTTCTGCTCCGGCGCCGACCTGAAGGAGACCGCCGCGACCCGGCCGGGCGAGCGTCTGCCGGTCGAGTTGATGGCCGACCTGCTGGCCGCGCTCTGGGAGTTCCCGAAACCGGTGGTGGCCCGGATCGGCGGCCCGGCCCGGGCCGGCGGCCTGGGCCTGATCGGCGCGGCCGACCTCGCGGTCTGCGCCCGCTCGGCGACCTTCGCGTTCACCGAGGTACGGCTCGGCGTGATCCCCGCCGTGATCAGCGCCACCGTGCTGCCCCGGCTGGCCCCCCGGGCGGCCGCCGAGCTCTACCTCACCGGCGACGTCTTCGACGGCCCGCGGGCGGCGGAGATCGGCCTGGTCACGGCCGCGGTCCCGGACGAGGAGCTGGACGCCGCGGTCGCCCGGTACTGCGCGTCGCTGATCCGCGGCGGCCCGCTGGCGCTGGCCGGCACGAAAGAACTTCTGCGGCGTACCCGGTCGGAGTCCATCCGGGCCGAACTGACCGACCTCAGTGACCGATCGGCCGGATACTTCACCTCTGCGGAGGGCCGGGAGGGGGTGGCCGCCCGCCGGGAGAAGCGGGACCCGAGCTGGATCCCGGCGCCCTGACGGCACATCCGGACAGTCACGGATGTCTCCGTGCGCTCGTTGATTAGGCTTGGCGTCCGACAGTGAGGAGGTGCGGTGAGGTTGAAAGCGGTCATCGGAGTGTTCGCCTCGCTGGCCCTCATCGCCGTGGTGAGCGTGTTCTTCGTGCTCAGCAAGGTTCCCGGCGGCATCAAGCTGCCCCGGATCGGCCCGGAGTGCACGGTCCGCGCCGACGGCGAGGTCACCCTGGACTCGGTGCAGATGGCCAACGCCGCGACGATCGCCGCGGTCGGCGTGCGCAAGGAGATGCCCGAGCAGGCGGTGGTGGTCGCGCTGGCCACCGCCCTGCAGGAGTCCAAGCTGGAGAACCTGGACGACGGCGACCGCGACTCGGTCGGCCTCTTCCAGCAGCGTCCCAGCCAGGGGTGGGGCACGTTCGAGCAGATCAAGAACCCGAGGTACGCGGCCGCCAAGTTCTACACCGCACTGAGGAAGGTGAAGGGCTGGGAGGACATGCGGGTCACCGACGCGGCGCAGAAGGTGCAGCGCTCGGCGTACCCGAACGCGTACGAGAAGTGGGCGGACGAGTCCCGGGTCCTGGCCCGCGCGCTGCTGGGCCGGGCCACCGGCGCGGTCGCCTGCACGGTGACCGGCGCCCCGGCGGTGCGCGGCGCCGCGGCCGCGTCCGCCCTCATGGCCGGTCTCAAACTGGACTGGGGCAAGAAACTGGACTCCGCCAGCGAGCACGCGGCCGGCCTGACGGTTTCGGTCAGCAATCCCAGTTCCGGCTGGCGCTACGCGCACTGGCTGGTCTCGCACGCCTCGGCGACCGGTCTCGAACGGGTACGTTTCGGCGCCCTGGAGTGGACGGCCCCGGACGGAAAGTGGCAGCAGGTAACCACGACCGGCGCCCACGACGAGGGCCGCGTCGTCGCCGAAGTCTTCAACTGACGTCACGCCGCCGCAACTTTCGGTGACGTGCGGTAATTGTGGCCGCCGGAGCGGGAATTGCGCTGCGTATACATCGACGTGGACAGTGCGCAACCACCCTGGTACTAAGTAGGGCGTGTTCTGGGGAGCCCTCGCATGGAGCCTGCTCGGGGTGGGAGGCGTGGCCGCGATCGCCTGGGGCGTGCGCCGCCACCGCCCGGCACGGACGGCGCCCTGGTGGCTGCTCGCCGGCTCGGTGGCCGCCCTGACCGTGGGCGACGTCTGCTACGCGTACGGCCACCGCGACCTGGCCGAACCCTTCTACATGTCGATGTTCGGCTCGGTGTCGCTCTGCCTGCTGCAGTTCACCCGGGGCGGCGTGCTGCTCCCCGACCGGGCCCGGCTGATCGACCTGCTCGCCTTCGCCTGCTCGACGCTGCTGGTGATCTGGGTCTTCGTGATCGGCGCACAGGGCCGGATGGGCGCGGTCCCGGCCGCCGACGTGATCGGCGGCCTACTGCTGGTGGTGGTGGCCGGCCGGCTGGCCACCGCGGACCGGCGCAACGTGTCGGCGCGGCTGCTGCTGATCGGCGCGCTGGGGCTGCTGGCCGGCGACGTGTGCTACCCGCTCGCCGAGGGCCCGCTCACCGAGTCGCTGTTCGTGGTGCTCTACGTCGGCTGGGCCGCGAGCGCCCTGCACCCGTCGATGGTGCGGCTGACCGAGCCGGCGCCGACCCCGCACGACCCCGGCAAGTTCCGGTGGGCGGTGCTGCTCGCCGCGTCGGCCGGGGTGCCGCCCACGGTGCTGCTCATCGAAGCGCTTCAGGGCACCGTCCGGGACGGCGTGGTGATCGCCGTCACCGGCGCGATCACGCTCCTGCTCGTCATCACCCGGCTGGCCGACTCGATCCGCCGGCACGGCCAAGCCCTGACCCGCGAGCACGTCCTGCGCGCCGCGACCGCGGCGCTGGTCGCGGCCGCGGATCGGCCGGCCGTCGACGCCGCGGTGCGCGCGGCGGTCGCCCAGCTCCTGCCACCTCAGGACGTCCGCCGGGTCGCGCTCGTCGACGAGCTGACCCCCGCCGAGCTGCCGCCGGAGCCGGCCGGCCCGGCGACCCGCAGCTGGTGGCTGGACGCGGTGGAGCCGGACGAGCGCACCATGGTCTGCCCGCTGCGGCTGGAACCGCTCGACGTGGCGCGGCCCAGCGGCGGTGCGCTGGTCCTCACCGGGCGGCGGGAGTCCCTGGCCACCGGGCACGACGCGCTGGAGGTGCTGGCCGGGCAGGCCGCGCTCGCCCTGGACCGGATCACCCTGGTCGAGGCGGTCGGCCGGCGGGACAGCGACCTCTACCTGCGCGCCGTGATCCGCAACACAGCGGATCTGATGGCGGTGATCGACGCCGACCAGCGGATCCGGTATTCCAGCCCGGCGCTGCGCGACCTGCTCGGCCAGGACGAACTACCCCCGCTCACCACCCTCGACGAGCTGATCCACCCGGACGACCGGGCGATGGTGCGCGACGCGCTGCGCGCCCAGGGCGACGGCGTCCTGCACTGCGCCCTGCAGCGCGCGGACCTGACCCAGGTGCTGATCGAGCTCACCTACCGGGACCTGCGGGAGGACCGCCTGGTGCAGGGCCTCGTGGTGACCATGCGGGACATCACCCGCAACCACGACCCGGCCGAGCGGCACCCGCACGCCGAGCACGGCGGTGACATGCCGGCCTGGGTCAACCGGCGGTCCGCGCAGCAGCGGTTCCGGTACTGACCTGCTCCGGGCTCGGGCCACCCGGCCTCGCCGGCCACCCCCGCCCCGCCACTTCGGGCCGCCGCCTCCCCGCCACTTCCGATCCCTGCCTTCACCAGCACTTCGGGCCGCCGCCTCCCCCCAACTTCCGGCCGCTGCGTCCGCTGGCACTTCCGATCCCTGCGCCCGCCGCCACTTCCGGCCGCTGCGCCCGCTGGCACTTCCGTTTCCGTGACCGGCGGATTGTCCGGAAATGAACACCCCGGCAGGCCGCCGCTTTCCGATCGGCCGCTATTGGCGCAACGCGAAAGCGCCGGGCCTGGAAAGGCCCGGCGCTTTTCGGCTTTGCGGGTGTTATCGGGTGAGGCTCCGGCGGCCGACAACGCCGACGGTCAGGGCCACACCGATGGCGGCGAGCACGACCTGGAAGAAGAACTCGATCCAGTCGAAGCCGTTGGTGTCGGCGACACCGAACGCCCGGGCCAGCACCGTGCCCAGCAGCGCCGCGACCACACCGATGACCATGGTCAGCCAGATCGGGATGTTCTGCTTGCCGGGTACGACCAGGCGACCCAGGGCACCGATGATCAGACCGACGATCAGCGCGGTGATGATTCCGGTGACGGTCATGTGGTTCCTCCTCGGGGGTGGTGCTTGTCGGTTGCGTCCGTCGAGCCCCAGAGTTCCCGACCCCTCGAGAAATCAAACCGCCCTATTTTTTGGCGCCCTTCGCCTCCGGTGCCTCGGTGGTGGAGAGCGCGGCGATGAAGGCCTCCTGCGGGACCTCCACGCGGCCCACCATCTTCATTCGCTTCTTGCCTTCCTTCTGCTTCTCGAGCAGCTTGCGCTTGCGGCTGATGTCACCGCCGTAGCACTTGGCCAGCACGTCCTTGCGGATCGCGCGGATCGTCTCGCGGGCGATGATGCGGGAGCCGATGGCCGCCTGGATGGGCACCTCGAACTGCTGCCGCGGGATGAGTTTCTGCAGCTTGGCGGCGATCGTCGTGCCGTACGTGTAAGCCTTGTCCTTGTGCACGATGGCGCTGAACGCGTCGACCGGCTCGCCGTGCAGCAGGATGTCCACCTTCACCAGGTCGGCGACCTGCTCGCCGGAGGGCTCGTAGTCGAGTGAGGCGTACCCCTTGGTCTTGCTCTTCAGCTGGTCGAAGAAGTCGAAGATGATCTCGGCCAGCGGCAGGGTGTACCGCAGTTCCACCCGTTCGGCGGACAGGTACTCCATGCCGAGCAGCGAGCCCCGGCGGCTCTGGCACAGCTCCATGACGGCGCCGACGTACTCGTTCGGCACCAGAACTGTGGCGCGCACCACAGGCTCGTGGATCTCGGCGATCTTGCCGGCCGGGAACTCGCTCGGGTTGGTGACCACGGTCTCCTTGGCGTCCTCGGTGATCACCCGGTACACCACGTTCGGCGCGGTGGAGATCAGGTCGAGGCCGAACTCCCGCTCCAGCCGCTCGCCGATGATCTCCAGGTGCAGCAGGCCGAGGTAGCCGACGCGGAAGCCGAAGCCGAGCGCCGCCGACGTCTCCGGCTCGTAGGTGAGCGCGGCGTCGTTGAGCTTCAGCTTGTCCAGCGCGTCGCGCAGCGCCGGGTAGTCCGAGCCGTCGATCGGGTAGAGACCCGAGTAGACCATCGGCTTGGGGTCCTTGTAGCCGCCGAGGGCCTCCTTCGCCGGCCGGTTGTTGCCGGTGACGGTGTCACCGACCCGGGACTGGCGGACGTCCTTCACACCGGTGATCAGGTAACCCACCTCGCCGACGCCGAGCGCGCCGGCCTTCTCCATCTCCGGTGAGGCGACACCCAGCTCCAGCAGCTCGTGCACGGCGCCGGTGGACATCATCTTGATCCGGTCACGGGCCTCGATCCGGCCGTCGACCACGCGGACGTAGGTGACGACGCCGCGGTACACGTCGTACACCGAGTCGAAGATCATCGCGCGGGCCGGGGCGGCCGGGTCGCCGACCGGGGCCGGGAACTGCCGGACGATCTCGTCCAGCAGGTGGTCCACGCCGACACCGGTCTTGCCGGAGACGCGCAGCACGTCGGTGGGCTCCACGCCGATCAGCTTGGCCAGCTCCTCGGCGTACTTCTCGGGCTGCGCCGCGGGCAGGTCGATCTTGTTGAGCACCGGGATGATGTGCAGGTCGTTCTCCATCGCCAGGTACAGGTTGGCGAGGGTCTGCGCCTCGATCCCCTGCGCGGCGTCGACCAGCAGGATCGCGCCCTCGCAGGCGGCCAGGCTGCGGGAGACCTCGTAGGTGAAGTCGACGTGGCCGGGGGTGTCGATCATGTTGAGGACGGCCGACTCGCCGGTCCGGTCGCCGGCACGCACGGTCCAGGGCATGCGTACGGCCTGGGACTTGATGGTGATGCCGCGCTCGCGCTCGATGTCCATCCGGTCCAGGTACTGAGCGCGCATCTGCCGCGGGTCGACCACCCCGGTGATCTGCAGCATCCGGTCGGCCAGCGTCGACTTGCCGTGGTCGATGTGGGCGATGATGCAGAAGTTGCGGATGCGGCTGGGATCGGTCGATCCGATCACGTTCACGCCGGGGTCGAGCGGTCCAGGCACGGTCGTCCGTTCTTCTCGGGCTGGTTCTGCGGTTCGGGTGGCGCCGGGCGAGTGCCGGCGCTACCTATCGTCCCACGCCCGCGAGGGCAGGTCGGATCACACCCGTTCGAGCGGCTCCCGCGGGCCCGGCGGAAGCTCCACGGCGACCGGATCGCCCGGACGAATCGCCCCACCGCGCAGCACGACGCCCATCACCCCGGCCTTGCGCACCACGGTGCCGTCCGGGTCCTGCTTCAGCACCTCCTTGAGCAGCCCGGCGCGGTACCGGTTGATCTGCGCGCACGGGTTGCGCAGCCCGGCGAGGATCACGGCGGGTCGCGGGTCGTGGCCGGCCGCGCCGTCGCGCTCCCGCTCGACCGCGGCGGTGACCGCCGCCACCGCCCGCGCCGTCGCCTCGTCCAGCGTCGCCGCCGCGGCCGCCGCCAGCACCGGCGCCACCGGCCCGTCCCCGCCCGGCGCGACCGGCCCGTCCCCGCCCGGCGCCGAGCGGCCCGCTCCGGCGGGAGCGCTGTCCACCGCCGCACCGGCCCCGCCCGGCTCCCCCGGGACACCGCCGGCCGCCCCCACGCCCGGACGCGCGGGGTCGTCGCCGGCGCTGCCCGCCGCGCCCGGGGCGCCGAAGCGCAGCACCGTGCCGCGCGGCAGGGCCAGCAGGTCGATCCCGCGCGTCGTGACGTTCTCCCCCATGCCACCGGCCGAGACGTCGAAGCCCTTCCCCGCCACCTCGTCGAACAGCTCAGCCTGGATCAGGTGCACCTGCCGCAGGTTCGGCTGGCTCGGATCCGCGGCCACCCGGCTGCGGTGCCGCGCCGTCACCCCGGCGTGGATGTCCCCCGCCACACCCAGGCCGGCCACCAGGACGATCTCGTCCCGATTGGGCTTCGTGAACGTATAGGCGTCGTTGCTGCTGACCGCGGCGATCGTTCCGGTGTCGTCACTCATGCCGTGATTCTTACCGGCGCGCCGGCCCCCGCTCGACACGGATCCCCACCCGTGGCAGGGGCGGCCGCTCAGTCCGGTGGCTCCAGGAACAGCGCGGACAACCGCGGCAGGCGGCGGCGCATCTCGTCCTCGTTGTCGAAGTCCCACAGGTCGGCCACCGCGGGCCGGGTGCGTGGCCGGTCCCCGGCCGGCAGCGGCTCGCCGGTGGCCCGCTCGTAGGCCCGGGCCGCGATGCCCAGCACCTCCTCCGCCTCGAACACCGCGCCGGTCTCCGCCGCCGCCTTGATCGCCACCACGTTGGCCAGCACGTCCGGCTCACGCACCGCGGCGGCCACCGCCTTGCGGCCGTGGGCGATCAGCCAGCCCCGGAACGCGTCGAAGCCGGCCTCGTCGGCGCCGCTGTTGATCAGATAGGCGGCGGCCCAGAGATCCTCCGTCCCGGAGGCCGCCAGCACCTTGTCCAGGTGGCGGCCCCAGGCGACGATCTCCTCCGGATCGTGCGTGGCCAGCTCGGCGACGGCACGCTCGGCCACCTCGGCGGGGGACGCCGGCCGCGAGGCGGTCGCGCGGTCGATGACCGCCCAGAAATCGTCGGTTCGCATGCCTGGGATCCTGCCAGTGCGGTACGACAGAATCCCCGGCGGCAGGATGGAGCCATGCGGCCGATCACCCTGCCCGACGTTCCGTACGACTCCACCGCCGTACGCCCGGAATGGGCCGAGCTGCCGGAGGCCGTGCGGGACGCGATCACCGCGCGCCTCGGCTCTCCGGTCCGCGCCGCGCGCAGCGCCGGCGGCGGTTTCACCCGGGCCTTCGCGGCCGTGCTGACAACCGAGGCGGGGACCCGCGCGTTCGTGAAGGCCGCACCGGACAGCGACCCGACCGCCCGGTGGTACGCCCGGGAAGCCGCCATCACCGAGGCCCTCCCGCCGGAGGTGACCGCCGCCCGCCCGCGCTGGACGACGACCGCGTCCGGCTGGTTCGTGCTCTGCCTGGAGGCGGTCGACGGCCGCGTCCCGGCGCTGCCGTGGTCGCCGGCCGACCTGGACAGCACGCTGCGCAGCTGGTCCGCCGCGGCCACCGCGCTGGCCTACCCGTCGCCACGGCTGCTGGCCGTCGGCCTGCCCGCCCTGCCGGACATCCTGCGCGCGGAGATGTCGTGGTGGTCACTGATCGCCGGACGGCGGGCCCCGATGCCGGAGTCCGCCGCGCGGACCGTCGCGCCGCGGCGGCTCGCCGAGCTGGCCCGGCTGGAACGCGCCCTGCCGCGACTGGCCGCCGGGGACACCATGTCGCACGGCGACCTGCGGCTGGACAACGTGCTGATCGACCGGGACGGCCGGGCCTGGCTGTGCGACTGGACCTGGCCGTGCCTGGGCGCGCCCTGGTTCGACACGGTCACGTTGCTGGTCAGCGCGTACGCCAGTGGCCTGGACACGGACGCCGTGCTGCGCGCCTGGGGCGCGCCGGACGAGGGCGTCGACGGGGCGCTGGCCGCGCTCTCCGGGTACTGGCTGGTCCGCGCGGCCGGAGGTCCGAGCAGCGCCTCCCCGCACAGCCGCCAGCACCAGCGGTTCAGCGGCGGGCAGGCGCTCGCCTGGCTCGCCGAGCGCCGTGGCTGGAGCGCGGACGAGCCGCCGAAACGGGGGTGGCTGCGCCGGTGAGCCGGAGCCGTTTTGGCGGCTCGGAGGCGTGCTGGTAATCTGGTTCCTCGCGTGTGGTGACACGCTGTTGTTTCCTGCACCGGCATCGCCGGGTGAGACGGCCGCGCGGTGACCATTCGTTTGAGACCATTTTCCGAACTAGTCAGGACAAGGCTGTCGCGTGGCGAACATCAAGTCCCAGATCAAGCGCAACCGGCAGAACGAGAAGGCCCGTCTGCGCAACAAGTCGGTCAAGTCGTCGCTGAAGACCGTGATCCGCAAGCTCCACGAGGCGAGCGACGCGGGCAACGCGGAGACGGCGACCGCGCTGCTGCGTGACGCCTCGCGTCAGCTCGACAAGGCTGTCAGCAAGGGCGTCATCCACAAGAACCAGGCGGCCAACCGCAAGTCGGCCATCGCCAAGAAGATCGCCTCGCTGTCCGCCTGATCCTCTTTCGGATCAGATCGGCGGCCGCACGGTAGCGGTCGCTGGCTCCGCCCGCCGGCGGGCGGGCAGAACGAACCACACCCGGGCATCGCGGGACCGTCACGGTTCCCGCGGTGCCCGGTTCGTTTCTCCGGGGTACGCCCTACCACTCCCACCCGCGGTCACGCGCCCCGGCGATCGTGGCACCCCATCGGCGCCGCCGTGCGCGGATGATCGCGACACCCCATCGGCCCGCCGGGCGCGGGCGATCGTGGCATCCCACCGGGGCCGCCGGGCGCGGGCGATCGTGGCATCCCACCGGGGCCGCCGGGCGCGGCGGGGCAGACGGCAGCGGGCCCCGCACGGCTGTCCGCACGGGGCCCGCTGGAGGTTCGGGGGGCGCTACTCGTACCGCCGCGCCGCGGACTGTCGCGCCATCTGCTGCCGCACGTCGACCTCGTCGGCCCACGGGCGGCGTACCGGCGCGGTGTTCATCGGCGGCGTGCCCGCCTGCTCGGCCCCGGCGAACCGCCCGTGCGGCGCCTCGCCCCGGACCGCCTCGGCGCTGGCCACACCGCCGCCCTGGACGGCGGCCTGCGCCGCCCCGCCCCAGCCCGGTTCGGCCCGTCCGCTCGTGCCGTCCTCGGCCCACCCGCCGCGACCGCCGTAAGCGCCCTGGGTCCACCCGTCCCGGCCACCGGGCGGGCTCCCGGTCCACTCCGGCCGGCCGCCAGGCGGACTCTCCACCCAGTCGTCCCGGCTCTCCTGCGGGGTCCCGGTCCACCCGTCCTGGCCGGCTCGGGCGTCGCCGGCCCATTCGTCTTGGCCACCCTGCCCGTTCTCGGGCCAGTCCTCCCGGTCGCCCCGCGCGCCCTCGGGCCACTCGTCCCGGCCACCCTGCCCGTTCTCGGGCCAGTCCTCCCGGCCACCCTGCCCGTTCTCGGCCCACTCACCCCGGGTGCCGTGGGTGCTTTCGACCCACTCCTGCCGGTCGTCCTGAGCGCTCTCGACCCACCGGCCACCGGGGGCGCCGCCGGTCCACTCGTCGCGGCCGTCGTAGGCCTCGGCCCGCTCATCCGGGCTGTCCAGGGCGGGCTCGGCGCCGCGGTCCGGCGGTCCGTACCGGTTCTCCGGCGGGAACCAGACCACCGCGGTCGAGCGTCCCTGCGCCGCGTCCACCGGGGGAGTCACGACCGGGGTCCGCACCCGCGGCGGTGGCGCAGGCCACGGGGCCGCGTGCCCACCGCCACGCGGCCGATGCGGGTACCGCTCCCCGCGCTGCACCGCGACCCGGGCCGCCACCGGTTCCGCGGCCGCCGCGGGCGGCGCCAGCCACCCGGCCACCAGGTCGTTGAACTTCACCATCACCGCCACCGCGAGCGGCAGCACCAGCACCCCCCACCAGCTGACCAGCTCGGCGAGCGCGAGCAGGATGCCGAGCGCGATCGCGCCCTCCAGGAAGACGAAGCAGAGCAGCCCGCTGGGACTGAGATGGCGCAGGCGGAGCATCCGGGAGTACAGCGGCTGGTGGGCCGCTCCGGCCCGCCGGGAGCGAACCGTGCGGGTCATCGGGCGCCTCCCCCGCGCCGCGCCGTGGCGACCGCGAAGACGGCCCGCTCCAGCGCGAACCCGCGGTCCTCGGCGCCACCCTTGACCGCCGCGTTGCAGTCGGCGGCCGCACGCATCGCGTCGACCAGGCCGTCCGGGGTCCAGCCCCGGCTGCGCTCCTGCGCCCGCTGGATCTTCCAGGCCGGCATCCCGAGCGTGCTGGCCAGCTGGTACGGATTGCCCTTGCCGGCCGAAGCCACCCGGGCCACGGTCCGCACCCCGTCGGCCAGCGCGTCCGCGATCGGCACCGGGTCGACGCCCACGTGCAGCGCCCAGCGCAGCGCCTCCAGCGCCCCGGGCAGGTCGCCGACCATGGCCGCGTCCGCGACCGTGAAGCCGCTGACCTCGGCCCGGCCCCGGTAGTACCGGGCGACGACCGCCTCGGTCACCTTCCCGTCGGTGTCGGCGAGCAGCTGTGAGCAGGCCGCCGCGATCTCCCGCAGGTCGTTGCCCACCGCCGCGAGCAGCGCGGCCGCGGCCGCCTCGTCGCACCGGCCGCCGGCGCGGCGGAACTCGTCGCGGACGAAGGCGGTGCGCTCCCGGTCGTTCTTCAGCTTCATGGCGGGCACCACGGTGGCGCCGGCCTTCTGCAGGCCGTCGGCGAACGCCTTGCCCTTCGCGCCGCCCGGATGGGTGACGATCAGCGTGACGTCCGGGTCGGGACTCTTCGCGTACGCCAGCAGGGCGGCGGCCAGCTCCTTGCGCGCGTCCTGCCCGTTGCGGAGCACCAGCACGCGGCGTCCGCCGAACAGCGACGGGCTGAGCATCTCGGCGACCTCACCGGGCGAGAGCTGGCCGGCTTCGTACTCCCGGACGTCGGTGCCGGGGTCGGCGGCGCGAGCCGCTTCCACCGCCGCGGTGACAGCACGGGCGGCGAGAAGTTCCTCATCGCCTTGGACGAGCAGCAACGAGGGCGGTGGCGCGGCGTTCACGCCGGATATCGTCGCACGTCCGGCGGACGGTCCGGCGCGGCTCACTCTCTGGCGCAGGGCAACCGATCACTGAACGCGAAACCCGACATATCGGCTGGCGAGCATGGTTCTGCCCGGCTGACCTGCGCCCGCACCGGCCGGGCCCGGACACCGCCCGACGACCCCCCTCTATCCGGAAGGACTCCGAAACTCACCCATAAATCGGGCATGTCGCTCGGGCGTCCGCGGCCAGCCGACACCCCGGCCCCTGGCCTCACCCCCGCCCGGTGCCCTGCATCCGCGCCCACCCGGCCCCGAGCGTCCGCGCCCACCCGGCCCTGGCCGTCCGCGCCCACCCGGCCCCGAGCATCCGCGCCCACCCGGCCCTGGCCGTCCGCGCCCACCCGGCCCCGAGCATCCGCGCCCACCCGGCCCTGGCCGTCCGCGCCCACCCGGCCCCGAGCATCCGCGCCCACCCGGCCCTGGCCGTCCGCGCCCACCCGGCCCCGAGCATCCGCAGCCCAGGTCCCTGGCCGTCCGCGCCCACCCGGCCCCGAGCATCCGCAGCCCAGGTCCCTGGCATCCGCAGCCACCCGACCCCCCCGGGGCTCCGCACCACCCAGACCCCGCGCATCCGCGCCCGCACGGTCCCGCCCGGCCGGGCCGGCTGTCCACGGCATCCGGCGCGGCGGGCGAGGTCAGCCTTCGCCCGACCCGCGGGCGGTCACGGCGAGGCCCCCACCGTGCCGCAGCACGGCGAGGTCGCCGGACACATCCGTACGCATGACGCGCGCCCCGTCCCGCGCCAGCCGAGCCATCAGCGCCGGGTTCGGATGCCCGTAGTCGTTGCCGGCCCCCACCGAGACCAGCGCCACCGCCGGGTCGACCGCGTCGAGCAGCGCCGGCGACTGCAGCGCGCTGCCGTGGTGCGCCACCTTCAGCACGTCCGCCCGCAGCGCCGCCGCTCCCAGCCGCTCCACCAGATCGCTCTGCTCCTCGGTCTCCGCATCACCGGGCAGCAGCACCGTACGGCCGTCGATCGTCGCCCGCAGCACCAGCGAGTTGTTGTTCGGATCCGAGTTGGTGCCGCGCAGCGGCTCCAACGGTCCGAGCGCCTCCAGCCGCAGCCCGCCCACCCGGTACGCCCAGCCGGGCCCCACCGCACGCACCGGCGTCCCGGCCCGCCCGGCGGCCGCCTCGACGTGGCCGCGGCCGCCTTCCGGCTCGGGCCAGTCGGGGCCGATCACCGCGGCCACCGCCCGTCCCCGGAACAGCCCGTCCACCCCGCCCACGTGGTCGGCGTGGTAGTGGCTGACCGCGAACAGCACCACCTGCCGGATCCCGAGCCGGCGCAGGCACCGGTCCACCGGGTCCGGCTCCGGGCCGGCGTCGACCACCACCGCACGCCCGCCGCCGGCCGGCAGCACGATCGCGTCGCCCTGCCCCACCGAGCAGGTCACCACCAGCCAGCGTGGCGGCGGCCACCCGGAGGCGAGCAGGCGCACCGGCAGGGCGCCGAGCACCGCGCAGGCGGCCACCACGGCGGCCAGCTTGCGGACGATCGCCCGGCGGGCCGCGATCAGGGCGGCCACCGTGAGCCCGGCCAGCAGCAGGGCGCCGGGCACCCCGTCCGGCCAGGGCAGCGCGCCGGCCGGCACCCGGGCCCCGGTCCGCGCGACCAGCACCAGCCACTCGGCCGGCCAGTGCCCGAGCCAGGCGGCGAACTCGGCGCCGGCCGGCCACACCGGGGAGAGCAGCGCGGCGGTCACCCCGCACAGCGTGGCCGGGACGATCGCCGGGACCACGACCAGGTTCGCCGGCACCGCGACCAGGCTGATCGTGCCGGACAACCCGGCGATCACCGGACCGCAGGCGACCTGCGCCGCGGCCGGCACGGCCAGGGCCTCGGCCGCTCCGGGCGGCCAGCCGCGGGCTCGCAGCGCGTCCCGCCAGACCGGGGCGAGCAGCAGCAGGCCGCCGGTGGCCAGCACGGACAGCGCGAACCCGGCGTCGGCGGCCAGCTCCGGATCGGTGAGCAGCAGCACCGACGCCGCCGCGGCGAGCGCCGGAACCGCCGCCCGGGAGCGCCCGGACGCCAGCCCGAGCAGGCCGATCGCTCCCATCGCGGCGGCCCGGACCACGCTCGGCGACGGCCGCGCCAGGATCACGAAGCCGGCCAGCGCCACCGCGCACACCACCGCGCAGAGCACCGGACCGGCGCCGGTGCGCCGCGCCAGGAACAGGACCACGCCCAGGATGATGGCGACGTTCGACCCGGAGACCGCGTTCAGGTGGGTCATGCCGGTGGCCTGGAAGTCCGCCTCCAGGGCCGGGTCGAGCCGGCTGGTGTCGCCGACCACCAGGCCGGGGAGCAGGCCACCGGAGTCGTCCGGGAGCGGCTCGCAGGCCCGCTGCAGTCCGGCGCGCAAGACCCCGGCGGCACGCTGCGCCCAGGACGGTTCGCCGATCGGGCGCGGCGGTTCGCGGACCGAGACCACGGCGGCCCGCAGGTCGCCCGGTCGGGGTGGCATCAGCCGACCGGTGGCGCTCACGTGCTGGCCGGGCAGCAGACCGCGCCAGCCGGGGTCGCTGCCGAGCACCAGCGCCCGCGCGGCGAGCCGGATCGGCTCGCCGCCGTCCACCGCGCGCACCCGCTCCAGCTCGACCGCGACCAGATACGTCGGCGGCCCCGCGGTCGCGCGCAGCGCCCGCGGGTCGTCGCGCACCACCGACCACACCTGCACCGGCTCACCCGCCTCGATGAGCGCGACCAGCGGCCCCGCCTCGCGCACGCTGACCCGCGCCGCGGTGGCCACCGCCCCGCACCCGGTCCCGAGCGCCAGCGCCACCCCGATCCACCGCAGCGCCGCCCGGCCCGGCGCCCCGGCGGCCCTCCGCGATGCGCCCGGCGCCCCGCCCCGCGCCGCGGCGGGCTGCCGCCGGCCAGCGGCCACCTCCACCTCCCGCCGTGCGGCGGTGCGCCGGATCCGCCCGGCCAGCACGGCCACCCCGGCGACGATCAGCGCGCCGCCGCCGGTGAGCAACCCGTCCCGGGCCGACTGGTGGAGGGCGGCCAGGGCGGCGAGCCAGGCGCCCACCAGGAACCCGGCGAGCCGCAGATCCGGAACGCCCGGCGCTCCCGGCTGCCCGGACGCCGCCGGCCGCCCGGCGGAGCGCGGGCCCGCGGACCGCCGGCTCACACCGTCACCAGATCTTTGAGCTGCTCATAGCGGGCGTCCCCGATCCCGTCCACCTTGCGCAGGTCGCCGACCGCCCGGAAGCCGCCCTGGGCGTCACGCGCGTCCAGAATCCGCTGGGCCAGCACCGGACCCACCCCGGGCAGGCGGTCCAGCTCGGCGAGCGTCGCCGTGTTGAGGTTGACCAGCCCGCCGACGGCCCCACCGGCGCCCGGCACGACCGCCGCGGGCGCGGTGGTGGCTCCCGGCGGAGCACTCACGCCCACCATGATCAGCTCTCCGTCGGTGACCTTGCGGGCCAGGTTCAGCCCGGCCACGTCGACACCCGGATCGGCTCCGCCGGCCGCGGTCAACGCGTCGGCCACCCGGGCGCCCGGGGCCAACCGGACCAGACCGGGCGTGCGCACCTTGCCACCGACCGCGACCACCACCTCCGCCGGTGCGCCGGCCGCGGTCGCCGCGACCGGACCGGCGGCACCGGGATCCGCGCTGCTCGCCGGGGTGCTCTCCGAGCCCGGCGCGATCTGGTCCACCCGCGGTCGCGCCCGCCACGCCAGGAAGGCCGCAACCAGCACGACCACCACGGCGACCACGGCCATCGCCCGGACCCCGGGCCGCCCCGGGTCGAACGCGTGCAGCCATTTGCGGGACCCGCCCCGGTCCTCGCCGAACGCCCCGGTCCCGGGCAGCGCCGGCGCCTCCTCGAACCGCCAGGCGTACCTCTCGTCGAAGGGCCGCTCCCCGTCCGGCGACGCCGGCCCGGCCACCGGCGGCGGCCACACCGGCTCATCGGCCACCCGGCGCCCCACCGGCTCCCCGGCCGTCCACGGCGCCATCGACCCGGTCGCCACCGGCGCCACCCCGGGCCCCGCAGACGCCCGGGAAACCCCGGAAGACAGCGGAACCTCGCCGGCCGTCCCAGACCCGCCAGGCAGACCACGCCCCTCACCCCCTGAATCGATCCGGTCATGAGAGCCGCCCGCCCGGTCCGGCCGGGCCGCGACGACACCCGGCAATCCCGGATCGAGACCCGGCAACCCCGGATCGAGACCCGGCGCCCCCGCGACGACGCCCGACGCCCCCGGATCGACGCCCGGCGACCCCGCGACGACGTCCGACCAGCCCGGAACGATGTCCGACCACCGCAGCGGCCCGCCACTGCCGGTCAGCTCGCCGGCATCTCCCGCCCGCGCCGGTCCCCCGCCGTGCAGCGCCCGCATCCGGGCCGCCACGACACCGTCGGTATCCTTCGCCTCTCGCACGGGGGTGAAGTCTCCGGCCTCCACCCGGACGAGACCGGCCCCGCTGTGGACGCCCTCGCACTGTGGACGTCCCCCGAGAGCTCCCCCGCTCTGCTAAAGGACGGCATGTGACCAGAGAAGAGGCGATCCTCCGGCTGCGCGCGGCCGGCTGCGTCTTCGCCGAGGACGAGGCCGCCGTGCTCGCCGAGGCCGCCGCGACCGGCCCGGCCCTCGGCGCGCTGGTCGAGCGGCGATGCGCCGGCGAGCCACTCGAACAGGTGGTCGGCTATGCCGACTTCGGTGGCGTCCGCGTCCGGCTGCGTCCCGGCGTCTTCGTCCCCCGGGTCCGCAGCGAGCTTCTGGTCCGGGTGGCCGTGGCCGAGGCGCGCAGCCGCCCGGACCCCCTGGTGGTGGACCTCTGCTGCGGCTCCGGGGCGCTCGGGCTGGCGGTCCGGCACCGCGTCCCGGGCATCACCCTGCACGCCGCCGACCTGGACCCGGTGGCGGTCGCCACCGCACGGGACAATCTGGGCGGCAACGTCCATCAGGGTGACCTCTTCGCCGCGCTGCCCGCCGAGCTCCGCGGCCGGATCACCGTGCTGCTGGCCAACGTCCCCTACGTCGCCACCCGCCACCTGCCGTTCCTGCCCGCCGAGGCGCGTGACCACGAGCCCCGGCTGGCTCTCGACGGCGGCGACGACGGGCTGACGATCTTCCGCGCCGTGCTCGCCGGGGCCCGTGACTGGCTCGCCCCCGGCGGCCTGCTGCTCTCCGAGATCACCGAGGCACAGACCGGCCCGGCGATCATCGCCGTCGATGGGAACGGATTGACGCCCGCCGTGGCGAGCGACGATGATCTCGACGCCCGTGTGATATCCGCGAGACGATAGGCGGCCGCCGTGGGGCTGTTCCGCAGGGTCGCGCGCGCCCGGCTGGCCGGCCGGGTGGTGCGGAGGCTGCGCCAAGCCGGCATTCCGGACGCCCGCTACCATGCGGCCGGCTTCGAGGTCCGGTTCACGCTGCCCGGCGACGCCGAGCCGACCATCCTGCCGCTGACACCGTTGCTCGGCCGGGACCGCCGCGAGCTGGGCGAATTCCTGGCCGGCCTGGTGCGTACCGGGAAAGTGCCGGACGACTGGGCGACCGCCGCACCGATGCTTCGCCCGGTGCTGCGCGGCGGCGCGCCCGGCGCGCCGCTGCAGCGCCCGGCGTTGCCGTTCCTGTCCGAGTTCGTGGTGGTCGATCTTCCGGACACCATCGCGTACGTCACCCCGGCCCAGCTGGCGGCCTGGGAGGTGACCGCCGAGCGGGTGTTCGACACCGCCCGCGCCAACCTGTCCGGCGCGGTGCTGCACGGCGCCCCCGCGAGCCGCCCGGTGGTGGTCCGGTTCGTCGACGACGGGAACTCCTACTGGACGTCGCACCTGCTGCTGCCCGGCTGGCTGGACCGGCTGGCCGGGCAGGTCGGCGGGCGGCCGGTGGCGTTCGCCCCGGAACGCGGGACGCTGCTGGTCACCGCGGACGGCAGCGAGCTGCTCCCGGCGTTGTTCGCGCAGGCCGAGGAGATCTACGCGCGCTCGTCGCGGTCGCTGACCCCGATGGCGTACGTCAGCGGCCTGGACGGCTGCCCGATCCCCTATCCCGCGCCGCCGGGCCATCCGCTGCACCACGCGGTGTCCCGGGCGGAGCGGATCCTGGCCGTCGAGGAGTACAACCGGCAGGCGGCCGAGCTGCCCGACGCCGCACAGCTGGCGCTGACCGGGTCGGACGAGGACGGCTGGCGCACCCGGGCGCTGTGGGTGCGCGACGCCCCGGTCCTGCTGCCGGCCGCCGACGAGGTGCAGCTCGGCGACCGGGTGGTGCCCTGGGCCGACCTGGATCTCACTCCGGTGCCGCAGCTGAGCCCGGCCCGCTGGCGGGCCACCTCCTGGCCGGCGGCGGGTTAGCGCCGGTGCACGACCACACCGGCCAACCCGGGTCCGGTGTGCGCGGCCACCACGGCGCCGACCTCGGTGAGGTAGCAGTCGCGCAGCCGGTCGCCGAGCCGCATGGTGATCGCGTCGACCAGCGCACCGGCGCGTTCCGGTGTGCCCAGATGGTGCACCGCGATGTCCGCCTCGCCCGGCCCGGCCGCCTCCACCGCGAGGTCGACCAGCCGGGTCAGGGCCCGCCCGGCGGTACGCACCTTGTCCCGCACCACCACCGCCCCGTCCGCGACGTGCAGGATCGGCTTGACCGACAGGGCGGTGCCCAGCAGCGCCGAGGCGGCCCCGATCCGGCCCCCGCGGCGCAGGAACTCCAGCGTGTCCACGTAGAAGAAGGTGCTGACCCGGGCGGCGTGCTCGACCGCCGCGCGGCGTACCGCCTCCAGGTCCTGCCCGCGCACCGCCGCCGCGGCGGCGGCCAGCGCCGGGAACCCCAGCCCCATCGCCGCGGTGCCGCTGTCCACCACCCGCACCTGCGGGCCGACCTCGGCCGCGGCCAGCTGGGCGGCCTCGAAGGTGCCGGAGAGCTTGGCGGACAGGTGCACCGAGACCACCCCGTCGGCCCCGGCGTCGAGGAGCTTGCGGTACTGGTCGGCGAACTGCGACGGGGCCGGCCGGGACGTGCTCACCGAGGAGCGGCGCGCGCCGAGCGCCCGGGCCACCTCGGCCGGGGAGATCTCCGAGCCCTCGAGGCCGTCCCACCCGTTGATCACGACGGTGAGCGGCACGATGGTGAGCTCATACCGCCCGTCCAGCTCGGCGGGCAGATAGGCGGTGGAATCGGTGACGACCGCGATGGTCATGCAGGCACTCTACTGATTCGCGGCCCCGCCCGGCTCAGCCTGGTGTGACCGACGACACCTCGAAGGGCTCGCCCTGCTGGCAGGTGGTCATCAGGCCGGGGCGTGGAGTGCCGCTCACCCGCACCCGGCTGCCCACCGCGGCGGACGCCCGCAGCGCCTCGTCCCGGAAGATCAGCAGGTGGGTCGTCTTGCCGGCGCGCAGGATCAGGCAGCCGGGCTCCACGCCGGACGCGACCGTGCCGGTGACGGTCGTCGAGCCGGCGGCCGGCTTCCCGGTCGTCCGGGTCGCCTCCGGGACGGCGGAGGGCGTCGTCCCGGTGACGGCCGCGGACGGCGCGGCGCCGGGCGTGGCGGGCCCGGTGTCGTCCGGCCGGCTCGCGCAGCCGGCGGCGAGCAGCAGGAGCAGTGCGGCGGGTACGACAGATCTACGGATCATGGGGGTTGGACGCTCCGGCGTGGTGAACGGTTCCGTCAGACCGGCGGCGGGACCGGCCGCTGGGCCAGGACCCCCACGTTGTACGCCGCCATCTGCCAGCCGCGGCTGTCGTCGTGGGTCAGCTCGACCCAGTGGCAGTTCTGCAGGGTCCGCAGCGTGCGCAGGTGCTCCCGGCGCCAGCCGAGCAGGTGGCCGACGCCCTGGCGGGCGGCCGCGCCGTGCGTGGCGACCACCACGGTGCCGGCCGGGGCCAGCGCGGCCGCGTCCTGCAGCGCCTCGCTGACCCGCTTGCCCATGTCGTCGAGGTTCTCCACGTCGCCGCCCACGTCCTCGCCGGCCCTCCAGCGGGCGTGCTCCTCCGGGCGGGACCGGATCACCTCGTCCATCGTCAGGCCCTGCCAGGCGCCGAAGAACCGCTCCCGGAGCCGCTCGTCGTAGGTGACGGTGTGCCCGGTGCGGGCGGCCAGCGCGGCGGCGGTGTCCGCGGCCCGGCACAGGTCGCTGGCCACGATCGCGTCCGGCCGCATTGCCGCCAGCAGCTGCGCCGCCTCGGCCGCCTGCCGGCGCCCGCGCTCGTTGAGGGGCACGTCGGCGTGGCCCTGCACGCGGTTGCCCGCGTTCCAGTCGGTGTTGCCGTGCCGCCAGACGATCAGGCGGGTGGTCACGGCGCTTCGGTGCCGGACGCTCCCGCGTCGACCATGTCACGGTCGACGAACGGGATGGTCGGGCAGTCCTTCCACAGCTTGTCCAGGGCGTAGAACTCGCGCTCCTCGGTGTGCTGCACGTGCACCACGATGTCGACGTAGTCCAGCAGCACCCAGCGGCCCTGCCGCTCGCCCTCGCGGCGCACCGGCTTCGCTTTCTCCGGCAGGTTCACGAGAGCTTCCTCGATGGCGTCGACGATCGCGACCACCTGGCGCTCGTTGGACGCCGAGGCGATGACGAACGCGTCGGTGATGTAGAGCTGATCGGCGACGTCGATGACGGAGATGTCCTGCGCCTTCTTGTCGGCGGCGGCCTGCGCGGCCGTCATCGCCAGTTCCAGGGCGCGCTCAGTGACGGGCAAAAGAGTCCCCTCGGTCGGGTTCCAGATGTACCAAGTGTCTCACGCGGGTCCGGCAATCCCCGAGTCCCGATACAGGCCCCGCTTGTTGATGTACTGCACGACACCGTCCGGGACCAGGTACCACACCGGGAGACCGGCCGCGACGCGCTGGCGGCAGTCGCTGGACGAGATCGCCATCGCCGGCACCTCGACCAGGGTCACGCTCTCGGCCGGCAGGTTCGCCGCGGACAGCTCGAAGCCGGGCCGGGTGACGCCGACGAAGTGGGCGAGACCCAGCATGGTCATCGCGTCCTTCCACGACATGATCCGGGACAGCGCGTCGGCGCCGGTGATGAAGTACAGCTCGGCGGACTGGCCGTAGACGGCGCGCATGTCGCGCAGCGTGTCGACGGTGTAGGTGGGCCCGTCCCGGTCCAGGTCGGCGCGGCTGACGTGGAAGCGCGGGTTCGAGGCGGTCGCGATGACCGTCATCAGGTAGCGGTCCTCGGCGGGCGAGACCCGGCCCTTCTCGTACGGCTGCCCGGTCGGGACGAAGGTCACCTCGTCCAACCCGAACCGGGCCTGCACCTCGCTCGCCGCGACCAGATGGCCGTGATGGATGGGATCGAACGTCCCACCCATGATTCCGATCCGCCTGCCAGACATCCGTGCAGAATAATTCAGCTGTCTAGGCGTTTCCGGACGGCGGCCAGCAGGTCGTCCGCCGTGAACGGCTTCTCCAGCAGCGCCACCCCGGGGTCGAGGGTCCCCTGCGAGGCCAGCACCGGCTGGGCATAACCGGACATGTAGAGCACACGGGTGCTCGGCCGCGCGCCGGTGAGCCGCTCAGCCAGCTCCTTGCCCAGCATCCCGGGCATCACCACGTCGCTGAGCAGCAGGTCGATCTCGCCGTCGTGGCCGGCGGCCAGCTCCAGCGCCCTGCTGCCGCCCTCGGCGGAGAGCACCCGGTACCCGGCCCCGGTGAGGATCCGGCCGGCCACGTCCCGCAGCGCGTCCTCGTCCTCCACCACCAGGACCGTCTCGCCGCGCCCCTGGGTGGCGGCCGGCTCCTCGGCGGGCTCCGGCACCGTCTCACCGCCGGCCGGCAGCAGCACGGTCACCGTGGTGCCCAGGCCCGGCTCGCTGGTCAGGTTCACCTCGCCACCGGCCTGGGTGACGATCCCGTACACCGTGGCCAGGCCCAGCCCGGTGGCCTCCCCCTTGGCCTTGGTGGTGAAGAACGGGTCGAAGGCGCGCTCCGCCACGTCGGCCGGCATACCGCGCCCGGAGTCGCTGACCCGCAGCCGGACCTGGTCGCCCAGCCGGGCCGTGTCGATCACCAGGTTGCCGCCGGACGGCATCGCGTCCCGGGCGTTGAGCGCGAGATTGACCAGCAGCTGCTCGACCTGCCCCGGGTCGAAGATGACCGACGGCAGGTCCGGGCCGGGCCGGAAGAGCAGCGTGATGTGCTCGCCCAGCGATCGGCGCAGCATCTCCTGGACCTCGCCGATCACCGCGTTCAGGTCGAGCGGCTCGGGGCGGACCACCTCGCGCCGGGCGAAGGCGAGCAGCTGGTGGGTGAGATCGGTGCCGCGGGTGCCGGCCCGGACCACCTGGCGGGCGTCGGCGGCGATGGCCTTGAGGTCCGGCGCGGGCGTCTCCGCCTCCTCGATGACGAAGTTGGCGTAGTTGAGGATCACCCCGAGCATGTTGTTGAAGTCGTGCGCGATGCCACCGGCCAGCTGCCCCAGGCTCTCCAGCCGCTGGCTGCGGTGTGCCTGCGTCTCGGCACGCAGCCGGGCCTTCTCCTCCTCGACGCGGACCCGGTCGGTGATGTCCCGGATCACCGCGACGGCCAGCCGGCCCCGCGGTGTCTCGACGATCGCGGTGGACGACTCGACCGGGAACTCGGTGCCGTCCCGGCGGCGCGCGGTGGTCACCAGGGTGCCGATCGAGCCGGGCCGGGCCGACCCGACCAGCTGCCGGCGCGCCGGCAGCAGCGCGCGGGACTCCTCGGTCATCAGCACTTCGACGGACTGGCCGACGAGCTCGGCGCTGGACCACCCGTACATCTGCCCGGCCCGGTCGTTGGCCAGCACGATCCGCAGGTCTTCGAGGACCAGGATCGCGTCCGGCGCCGCCTGTAGCAGGCCGGTGGACAATTCAGCGGACCATTCCACGCATTCACCCCCGTAGCACCAGGTTACGGGGTTCACGCCTATAAAACCGGAATTTCGGTCACGCGCGGACCCGCGCCGACCCCGCCCGGCCCGGGGCCCTACCGATCACCCACGGCCCGGCCGGGACCACACCGGCCCGAGGTCCTACCGATCACCCACGGCCCGGCCGGGACCACACCGGCCCGAGGTCCTACCGATCACCCACGGCCCGGCCGGGACCGCGCGGACCCGGATTTCTCCCGATCACCACAGCCCCGCGCCGGCGCCGCCGCTGTCCCGGTCAGCCGCGGCTCTGCAGCGCCCGCCGCATGTCGTCGTCGTGGTCCTGCACCACCCGGCGCAGGATCGGGTTCAGCCCCGGCCGGTCCAGCAGGCCGGCGGCCAGCTCCCGGGTACGCGGCGCGACCATCACCGCGGGGTACGCCGCCGCCGCGGTCTTCTCCGCGCTCATCCCGGAGCGGATCCGCATCATCTCCGGCATGTCCGCGAAGTACCGCTGCACGTACGGCTCCAGCAGCTCCCGCTGCTCCGCCTGCCAGAACCCCGCGGCGGTGAGCTCGGCCAGCCGGTTGGACAGCGACGCGTCCCCGATGATCGCGCTCCACGCCGCCTCCTTGGCCGCCGGGTCGGACAGCGCGGCCCGGCACCGGGCCGCCCACTGCTCGCCGGTGGCGCTGCGGTCGGCGGCCAGCTCCGCCTCGATCGCGTCCGGTCCGGCCGCGCCCAGCACGGACAGCCGGTACCGGATCAGCCAGCGCAGGTCGGCGTCGACGGCCAGCCCGTCCGGCACCGCGTCACCGGCCAGCCAGCCGTGCAGCCGGGCGGTGTCGACGGTCGCGCCGATCAGTCCGCGCGCCGCGGCGAGCTGCCGGGAACTGCCGGCCGGGGAGGCGGCGAGCAGCCGGTCGGCGGCCTGGGCGAGCAGCTCGCACGCGGCCGGGCGGGTCTGTGCGGTGGCATACCGGTCGACGAGGCCGCGGGCGGCTCGCAGCACGTCCTCGACGATCACCGTCTCGGTCTCCACCGGCAGCGCGGCCAGCACCAGGGTGACCAGCTCGGCCACCGGGCGCTCGCCGTCCACCACGGCGTCCAGGGTCGCGGCCCAGATCACCGCGCGGGCCAGCGAGTCGTCGAGCAGCGGCAGCAGCCGCGGGACGGCGGCGGCCGACTCCTCGTCGAAGCGGATCTTCGCGTACGCCAGGTCGCCGTCGTTGAGCAGCAGCAGGTCGGCGGCGCGCACCCCGGCCAGCGCGGGCAGCACGGTACGCCCGGTGGCGTCGAGCTCCGCCTCGATCAGCTCGCGCCGGACCACCGCGCCGTCCGCGTGGTCGTAGAGGCCGATGCCGATCCGGTGCGGGCGCAGCGTCGCGAACCCGTCCGGCGCGGACTGCACCACCGCCACCTCCCGGTACGTGTCCCCGTCGACCCGCGCCTCCAGTCGCAGCGTGTTCACCTGCGCCCGGCGCAGCCACACCTCGGCCCAGCCGGACAGGTCGCGCCCGCTCGCCTTGGACAGCGCGCCGAGCAGATCGGCCAGCGTCGCGTTGCCGAACGCGTGCGCCTCGAAGTGCGCGTTCAGACCGGCCAGGAAGGCCTCGTCGCCGAGCCAGGCGATCAGCTGCTTGAGCACGGCGGCGCCCTTGGCGTACGAGATGCCGTCGAAGTTGAGCAGCGCCTCGTCGGTGTCGCCGACCTCGGACGGCGCGACCGGGTGGGTGGACGGCCGCTGGTCGGCGCGCAGCCCCCAGGCCTTGCGGTGCATCGCGAACGTGGTCCAGGTGCCGGTGAACCGGGTCGCCTCGGCGGCCACCCGGGAGCCCAGGTACTCCGCGAACGACTCGTTCAGCCACAGGTCGTCCCACCAGGCCATGGTGACCAGGTCGCCGAACCACTGGTGGGCCATCTCGTGCGCGATCACGCTGGCCCGCTGCTCACGCTCGGTCTCGGTCATCGCGGAGCGCGGAATGTACTCGTCGCGGAACACCACCAGCCCCGGGTACTCCATCGCGCCGAAGTTGAACTCCGGCGCGAACGCCTGCTGGTAGTGCCCGAACGGGAAACGGATCTCGAACATCTCGTGGAACCGGTCCAGGCACTGCGCGGTCACCTCGAAGATCTCCGCGGCCTGCGCGTCCAGCTGCTCGGCGAGCGCGGCCCGGGCGTACAGCGCCAGCGGGATGCCGTCGTGCTCGGCCGTGCGCACGTGCCAGGGGCCGGCGATCAGGGTGGCGAGGTAGGTGGAGATCCGCTCGGTGGGCGCGAACTCCCAGCGGCCGCCGTCCGCGGAGACCAGGCGGCCGTTGGTGGCCACCGTCCAGTCGGCCGGCGCGGTCACGCTGACCCGGAACGACGCCTTCAGGTCGGGCTGGTCGAAGCAGGGCAGCACCCGGCCGCCGTTGTTGATGAACAGGTGCTGGTAGAGGTAGACCGAGCCGTCGGCGGGGTCGGTGTAGCGGTGCAGGCCCTCGCCGTTGTTCGAATACCGCATGACCGCGTCGACGACCAGCTCGTTCTCCGCGGCCAGGCCGGTCAGCGCGAGCCGTGCGCCGCCGGCCGCCGAGGGCGGCACCGGCTGCCCGTTCAGCGTGATCGATCCGACCTCCACCGGCTCGAACTCGAGGAAGGTGGCGGCGCCGGGCCGGGCGCGGAACCGCACCACGGTGCGGGACCGGAAGGTGTCACTGTCACCGGTCAGGTCCAGGTCGACGTGGTAGTTATCGACGTCGATGAGGGACGCGCGCTCGGCGGCCTCGGCACGGGTCAGGGTCGGCATGACGACCATCATGCCGGTAACCGGTCCGGCGCCGCGCCGCCCTGTCGGTGATCATGCGTGCGCTCTTGCCGCCACCCCGGCCGGCCCTGCTAGCCTGCCTTCGTGCGCGCGTCTCGACACTGCTGGTGGCTGCCCTGATCGGGCGGCCCACCCCGACGCGCGTCTTCAATTTCCGCGGCCGCCCCTCCCGGGCGGTCGTGCGGTGCATCACCTCGGACTCTCCGGGATCGGGCGGACCTTCGTACCCCTGAGATCGGAGATGTCATGACCACCACCGTCACCACCGCGCCGGCCCGGACCCGCCGCCTCAGCGGCTTCCAGCCGACCGGCCACCTGCATCTGGGCAACCTGCTGGGCGCCCTGCGCCCGCTGGTCACGGCGCAGGACGCCGCGGAGTCCATCGCGCTGATCGCCGATCTGCACGCGATGACCGTCGAGCACGACCCCGCCGAGGTACGCACGTGCGCGCTGGAACAGGCGACGGTCATGCTGGCCGCCGGGGTGGACCCGGAACGCACCCCGATCGTGCTGCAGTCCCAGGTCCGCGAGCACACCGAGCTGCACTACCTGCTGGAGTGCGTGGCCGGCTACGGCGAGGCGGCCCGGATGATCCAGTTCAAGGAGAAGTCGGCGGCCGGCGGGCCGGTACGGCTCAGCCTGCTCACCTACCCGGTGCTGATGGCCGCGGACATCCTGCTCTACGACGTCACCCAGGTGCCGGTCGGCGCGGACCAGGACCAGCACCTGGAGCTGACCCGCTCCCTGGCCACCCGGTTCAACACCCGGTACGGCCGGACCTTCGTGGTGCCCGAGGGGGTCCGCCCGGACTCCGCCGCCCGCATCATGGACCTCGCCGACCCGGCCACCAAGATGGGTAAGAGCAGCGGCTCCGGCGCCGGGCGCATCGCCCTGCTCGACCCGCCCGAGGTGATCCGGCGGACCGT
The DNA here is from genome assembly GCF_003711105.1 of Actinoplanes teichomyceticus ATCC 31121. Classification (NCBI taxonomy): domain Bacteria; kingdom Bacillati; phylum Actinomycetota; class Actinomycetes; order Micromonosporales; family Micromonosporaceae; genus Actinoplanes; species Actinoplanes teichomyceticus. The sequence continues at coordinate 1,361,191 of NZ_CP023865.1, read as the reverse complement.
CGCGCGGGCCGCCACCGACACGGTCGGGCTGGTGCGCCGCGACCGGGTCGACCAGCCCGGCATCACCAACCTGATCGACATCCTGGCCGCGTGCACCGGCCGGCCGCCGGCCGACCCGACGTCCTACGCCGCGCTGAAACGGGAGGTGGCCGACGCGGTGGAGGCGCTGCTCGCGCCCATCCGGGCCCGGCACGCGGAGCTTGCCGCCGATCCCGGGCACGTGCGCCGGGTCCTCGCGGCGGGAGCGGAGCGGGTACGCCCGATCGCCGCCGAGACGGTACGCCGGGCCCGCGCCGCCATCGGGCTACTGGACTAGCGCCGGGAGCCGCTTCTCGAAGCAGACGCTGCCCGGCCCACCGGTGCAGCCGCCGAAGGCGGGAATCCGCCGGTAACCCGAGGCCCGGTAGAGGGCGATCGCCGCGGGCAGGTGCACCCCGGTCTCCAGCCGGATCACCGGGCGGCCCGCGGCGAGCGCCTCCTCCTCGACCGCCACGATCATCTGCCGGGCCAGGCCGCGGCCCCGGTACGCCGGGCGGACGTACATCCGCAGCAGCTCTGCCACGCCCGCGTCCAGGGCCTGCCAGGCCGCGCAGGCGACCGCCCGGCTGTCCACCACACCGATCAGGTACGCCGCCTCGTCGTGCGGCTCGAAGACCCGTCCCGGCCGGACCCCGACCGCGGCCAGCTCCTGCTGCTGAGCGGTGACGAGAGCGGCGAGCTCGGGGTCCAGGGCGGGACGGGATTCGATCAGCACGGCGGTGACTGTAGGTGACGTCCCTTTCCTGCGGGTTGCGACGAACTGGCCTATGCCCTATTCGCCGGTGTAGTCCTCGTCGTCGCTCTCGTCGGTGACCAGCACCGGCACCTGCGAGTTGGCGACGCTGGAGACGGTGCCCTCGGCGTCCATGTGCAGCACCTCGTCCTCGGAGCGGATCCGGCGCGCCTTGCGGGCGGCGAGCCGCTGCGCGGCGGACGCCCGGCCGCTGCTCTCCTCCAGGCGGGCGTCGGTGCCGCGCGGCCCGGAGACGAACTCACCGGCGTTCGGCTGCCAGTCGAACTCACGCTCGCCGATCCGGACCGGGTCGCCGGGCTGGGCGCCCAGCTTGGCGAGTTTCTCCTCGACGCCGAGCCGCTCCAGCCGGTCGGCGAGGTAACCGACGGCCTCGTCGTTGTCGAAGTTCGTCTGCCGGATCCAGCGCTCGACCCGGCTGCCGCGGACCACGTACACGCCGTCCTCGTCCTGCTCGACGGTGAAGCCGCTGTCGTCGACCGCACGCGGGCGCAGCACGATCCGGGTCGGCTCCAGCACCGGCCGGGCGGCGCGGTGCTCGGCGACCATCCGGGCCAGCGCGTAGGTGAACTCCTTGAGACCCTCCCGGGTCACCGCGCTCACCTCGAACACCCGGTAGCCGCGGGCCTCCAGGTCGGGCCGGACCATCTCGGCCAGGTCCCGCCCGTCCGGGATGTCGATCTTGTTGAGGGCGACCAGGCGGGGCCGGTCCTCCAGACCGCCGTACGCGGCCAGCTCGGCCTCGATCGCGTCCAGGTCGGCCAGCGGGTCCCGCTCGATCTCCGGCGCCGCGGCGTCCAGCACGTGCACCAGCACCGAGGTGCGCTCGATGTGCCGCAGGAACTGCATGCCCAGCCCCTTGCCGGTGGCCGCGCCGGGGATCAGGCCGGGAACGTCGGCGATGGTGAACGTCTCCTCGCCGGCCTGCACCACGCCGAGGTTCGGCACCAGGGTGGTGAACGGGTAGTCGGCGATCTTCGGCTTGGCCGCGGAGAGCACCGAGATCAGCGACGACTTGCCGGCCGAGGGGAAGCCGACCAGGCCCACGTCCGCGACGCTCTTGAGCTCGAGCACCACGTCCATCCGGTCCCCCGGCTCGCCCAGCTCGGCGAAGCCCGGCACCTTCCGGCGGGTGTTGGCCAGCGACCGGTTGCCCCGGCCGCCCCGGCCACCCCGGGCCACCTCGAACTCGGTGCCGGCGCCGACCAGGTCGGCCAGCACCTCGCCGTCCGGGGTCTGCACCACGGTGCCGTCCGGCACCTTCAGGACCAGGTCCTTGCCGTTCGCGCCGTCGCGGTTCGAGCCGGCGCCACCGCCGCCGTTGCTCGCCTTGACGTGCGGGTGGAAGTGGAAGTCCAGCAGGGTGTGCTGCTGCGGGTCGACGACCAGCCTGATGCTGCCGCCGTGGCCGCCGTCGCCGCCGTCCGGCCCGCCCAGCGGCTTGAACTTCTCCCGATGCACGGAGACACAGCCGTGCCCGCCGTCACCCGCCTGCAGGTGCAGCACGACCCGGTCGACGAACGTGGTCACTTCAGAGCTCTCCTCTTACCGGCTTCGGGGAAAAACAACAGCGGGCCGCGGACCCGAGGGTCCACGGCCCGCTGAGAAGAAATCTACTCCGCGACCGGCACGATGCTGACGGTCTTGCGGCCGCGCTTGGTGCCGAAGAGCACGTTGCCCGCGGACAGCGCGAACAGCGTGTCGTCGCCACCACGGCCGACCAGGTCGCCCGGGTGGAACTTCGTGCCCCGCTGACGGATCAGGATCTCGCCGGCGTTGACCAGCTGGCCGCCGAACCGCTTGACACCGAGCCGCTGGGCGGCGGAGTCACGGCCGTTACGCGAGCTGGATGCACCCTTTTTGTGAGCCATGGCTGCGCCTACTTCCCGCTGGAGATGCCGGTCACCTTGACGCGGGTCAGCGGCTGACGGTGCCCCTGGCGCTTGTGGTAGCCGGTCTTGTTCTTGAACTTGTGGATCCGGATCTTCGGACCCTTGGTGTGCTCGGCAATCTCGCCGGACACCGTAACGTTGGCAAGCTTGGCCGCGTCGGTCACCAGGTTGTCACCGTCGACGAGGAGGACTGCGGCGAGCGTCAGCGCATCGCCGGGCGCACCCGCGAGCTTCTCGACCTCGATCACGTCGCCCTCGGCAACCTTGTACTGCTTGCCGCCGGTCTTGACGATCGCGTACATCGACGCGGACTCCCTGAGACTTACGCAGCCGAAAGAAGCTGCTGGCGGATACTGCTAGGGGTTCCGGCGGCGATCATTCGAGCCGCACGCACGGAACAGGCGCCGAAAAAGCGCCGTCGGCAAGCCTACTTCATCGGCGCGCCGAGAGCCAAAACGGGGTTAACTCTTGCCGCAGGCGCGGTCGAGCGTGGCGCGCAGGGCGGCCAGCTTCCGGTCATCGATCCTGGAGAGATCGCCCTTGAGCGCGGCCACCTGCGCCCCCATCGCCGCGAGCGCCTTCTTCAGCCCCGGGTCGCCGGCCAGCTTCGACATGTCGAGCAGCGCGTAGGAGAAGCTCTCCACGTCCCGGGTCGCCTTCTGCTGCGCCTGCGCCTTCGCCTCGGCGCCCTTCGACGCGGCGCCGGTCAGCAGCTTGTGGTCGGCGGCGAAAGTGGTGCCGAAGTTCGTGCTGGTACGCGCGGCCTGCGCGCAGATGGCGGCGGTGTCGGCGGCCAGCGCGGCGTCGCCCGCCGCGCCCTTGGCCGGGTCCGGGGTGCCGGCGGCGGGGCCGGTGGCGGCCGCGTCACCGGTCGCGGTGGCCGTCGTGCCGGCGGCCGGGGCAGCCGTGGTGGATTCCTGGTCGGCACCGGAGCAGCCGGCGGCGAACAGGACGAAGGACAGCGCGGCAGCGGCCGCGAGCAGACGTCGCATGGGATCTCCTCGGGGGCGGGGATCGATCCCGACGAGGGTAACGGAAAACCCGGCCTCGCAGTTAACTTTCCTTACAGCTAACCGCGAGGCCGGGTTCCCTCACTCAGGGTCGGGTACGCCGCCGCGCCCCGTTGCGCCGCGCCCTGCGGCGGCCGGAACCGGCGCCCACCGACTCGTCGCCGTCCTCGGTGTCCTCGTCGTCCGCGGCGTCCGGATCGTCCGCGCCGACCAGCCGCATCGGCTCGGTGTCGGCCGGGTATCCGGCGTCGTCCTCCGGGGACTCGTAGCGGGACAGGTCGTACCCGCTGATGTCGTACTCGTCGTCGTCCGAGGTGGTCAGCACCGGCTTGGCGGGCCGCACGATGCCGGACCGGATCACCCCGGACCCGGCCACCGGGGCCGGCGGAGCCGCCACCTCGGGCACCTCGGCCACCTCAGCGGCCGGTCCGGCCTCCACCGGCGCCGCCGCGCTCGCCACAGCCTCCACCGGCGCCGCCGCGCTCGCCACGGCCTCCGCGGCCTCGACGGTCTCGGGCGCTTCGACGGTCTCGGGCGCTTCGACGGTCTCGGGCGCTTCGACGGTCTCGGGCGCTTCGACGGTCTCGGCCACCTCGGCCGGCACGCTCTCGACCGGCGGGGTCTCCCCGCCACGCCGCCGCCGCGACCGCCCGCTGCTCGCCGGCTGCGCCGGGGCCTCGGTACGCACGGCCGCCGCGACCACCTTCACCTGGGTCGCCGCACCGCCGCCGCCGTTGCCGCCCCCGCCGCCGGACCGCTTCTCCGGCACCGGTTCGGGGTGGATGATCACGCCGCGGCCCTTGCAGTGGTCACAGGTCTCGCTGAACGCCTCGAGCAGCCCGGCACCGATCCGCTTACGGGTCATCTGCACCAGGCCGAGTGAGGTGATCTCGGTGACCTGGTGCTTGGTCCGGTCCCGGCCCAGGCACTCGGTCAGCCGCCGCAGGACCAGCTCGCGGTTGCTCTCCAGCACCATGTCGATGAAGTCGATCACCACGATGCCACCGAGGTCACGCAGCCGCAGCTGACGCACGATCTCCTCGGCCGCCTCCAGGTTGTTGCGGGTGACCGTCTCCTCCAGGTTGCCGCCCGCGCCGGTGTACTTACCGGTGTTGACGTCGACCACGGTCATCGCCTCGGTCCGGTCGATCACCAGGTGGCCGCCGGACGGCAGGAACACCTTGCGGTCCAGGCCCTTGAGGATCTGCTCGTCGATCCGGTGCTCGGCGAACACGTCGCCGGTCCCGGTGTGCCGGTGCAGCCGCTCGACCAGGTCCGGAGAGACCGAGTGGAGGTAGTTCTCCACCTCGCTGTACGCCTGCTCGCCCTGCACGACCAGTTCCCGGAAGTCCTCGTTGAACAGGTCGCGGACCACGCGGATGACCAGGTCGGGCTCCTCGGAGAGGGCGCGCGGGGCGTTGCCCTCGGCGGCCTTCGCCTGGATGTCCTCCCACTGCGCCTGCAGCCGCTTGACGTCGCGGGCCAGCTCGTCCTCGCTGGCGCCCTCGGCGGCGGTCCGCACGATCACCCCGGCGCCGTCCGGCACCAGCTTCTTCAGGATGTCCCGCAGCCGCTTGCGCTCGGTGTCCGGCAGCTTGCGGCTGATCCCGGACGCGTTGCCGTTGGGCACGTAGACCAGGTGCCGCCCGGAGAGCGCGATGTGGCTGGTCAGCCGGGCGCCCTTGTGGCCGATCGGGTCCTTGGTGACCTGCACCAGCACCGAGTCACCGGAGCGCAGGGCCTGCTCGATGGAGCGGGCCCGGCCCTCCAGCCCGGTGGCGTCCCAGTTCACCTCGCCGGCGTAGAGCACCGCGTTACGGCCGCGCCCGACGTCGACGAAGGCGGCCTCCATGCTGGGCAGCACGTTCTGCACCTTGCCCAGGTACACGTTGCCGACCATGGTGCCGGAGGTGGCCCGGGCGACGTAGTGCTCGACCAGGATGCCGTCCTCAAGCACGGCGATCTGGGTGCGGTCGGCCTTCTGCCGTACGACCATGACCCGGTCCACCGCCTCGCGGCGGGCCAGGAACTCCGACTCGCTGAGGATGGCCGGACGGGTGCGGCGCTGCTCACGGCCGTCGCGGCGGCGCTGGCGCTTGGCCTCCAGGCGGGTCGATCCGGAGACGCCCTGCACCTCGTCGGTGCGCCGGGGCTCACGGACCCGGACGACGGTGTGCACGCCGTCCTCGATGCCGCCGGTCTCGGCGTCCCCGCCGGAGCCCTTGCGGCGCCGGCGCCGGCGACGACGGGTGACCCCGCCCTCGCCCTCCTCGGACTCCTCGTCCTCGCTCTCCTCCTCGGCGGAGGCTTCGGCGTCGCCCTCGTTCTCCTCGGCCTCGCCCTCGGCCTCGTCCCCCTCGTCGGACGGGCCCTTGCCGCGACCCCGGCCGCGGCGGCCGCGGCGACGGCGACGGCGACCGGCGGCCTCGTCGTCCTCGGACTCGTCCTCGACGCCCTCCTCGACGTCCTCCGCGCCCTCGTCGAACTCGTCCAGCGCCGGCTCGGCCGGGGCGGCCACCGGCTCGGCGGACGGTTCCTCGGCGGCACCGCGGCGACGGCGGCGGCTGCGCCGGGTGCCCTCGGCGACCTCCTCGGCGGCGGGTTCCTCGGCGATCTCGGCCACGGTCTCGGCGGGCGCCTCGGCGGGCGCCTCGGCCTCGACCGGCGCCTCGGCCGGCGCCTCGGCCGGCTCGGCAGCCGCGACCGGCGCGAGCGGATCCGCGATCGGGCGGCGCCGCCGGCTCACCGGCGCGGGCTCGGCCTCGGTCGCCTCCGGCGGCATGAACAGCACGGCGGGTGGCAGCGCGGCACGGCGCTTGCGGGCCGGCTTGGCCGGCGCCTCCTCGACGAAGTCGTCGTCCAGCGGCAGGATCCCGACCACCGGCACCCCGGCGGCCGCCGGAGCGGTCTCCTCGGCGGCGGCCACGGGAGCCGTCTCCTCGGCGGTCTCCTCCTCGACCGGCTCCGCCGGCCCGGCCACCTCGGCGGCGACCGGCTCGGGCTGCGGGGTCTCGGGCTGCTCGGCCGGGGTCTCCGCGGCCGTAGTCTCCTCGCCGGCGGGCGCGGCGGCCTTGCGACGGGTACGCGTGGCCTTCTTCGCCGGCGCGGCCTTCTTCGCCGCGGCGGCCTTCTTCGCCGCGGCCTTCACCGGCTTGGCGGGGGCCTCGGCCTCCGCGGCGGGAGCCTCCGCAGCGGCGGCGGTGGCTTCCGGAGCGGCAGCGTCGGCCGCGGCTACCTCCGGAGCGGCGGTCTGCGGGGCCTCGGCAGGCGACGTCTGCGGAGCGGAGGTCTCCGCAGCGGGGGTCTCCGAGGCGGCCGGCGCGGCCGCCTTGCGGCGGGTACGCGTCGCCTTCTTCGCCGGCGCGGCCTTCACCGGCTCCGCTGCTGCGGGCTCGGGCTCGGACGCGGCAGCGGCCGGATCGGCCGTCGCTGCGGCGGGCTCAGCCGGGGCGGCCGCGGTGTCGGGCTCTGCCGGGGGTGCCGCCGCTTTGCGGCGCGGGGCTCGCGTCCGGCGGGCCGGGGTGGTGCCGGTGGCGGCATCTGCGGGCGGCGTGACTGCACCGTCCCGTTCACCGCCCTGTTCTCCCAGATTGACTGGGGGCTCGTTATCGAGCATGGGCGCTCTCCAGTTCTGGCGGCCCCGGGCGCGGGTGAGCGCTGCCACGCAGGGTCGCTGCAAGTGTTTCGGGCCCGTCCGAGCCGGACGAGCTGCCGAAGTCTGCCAATGAACGCCGGCCGGATCCCGGTCAGCGCTCGCCGATGCCGACGCCCACGCGATCCGCCTCCAACGGATCGACGATCTCCCCCTGCGCGGTGAGTGTGCCCTGGGCCAGCCGGGTCACCCGCGGGGGTACCGGCGGCTCCAGGCCGGCCACCACGCGCAGGCCGGACAGGACGTCATCGGGCCGCACGGCGGGCGTTACCTGCCGTACGACAAGGTCGATTATCGCACACGGTACTCCACCGGCCTCGAAAGGCAGGTCCGGCTCCCCGGCCACCGCGCACCGGGTCACCGCGGCACGCGCGTCGAACGACCGGCGGCCCTGCTTGGTCATGCGTTCGACCAGGACCTCGGAGGCGTTCAGGAAGGCGTCCACGGCGTCGCGGGCGGCGGCCGGCGCCACCCCGGGCAGCTCCAGCCGCCACTGCGAGGCGTCGATCCGGTCGGCCAGGCTGCCCTCGCCGGCCGGCACCGCTTCCAGCACGTCCAGGCCCGGGGACAGAGCGGCGTCCAGCGCGGCCCGCAACTGCTCCGGATCGACCACGGACTGCAGGCCGATCTCCAGGTATTCCGCCTCGCTGCCGACGCCGGTGGGCGCGGCACTCGCGTACGAGATCTTGGGGTGTGGGGTGAAGCCCTGCGAGAAGGCAATCGGCACGCCGGCACGGCGCAGCGCGCGCTCGAAGGCGCGGGCGAAGTCCCGGTGCGAGGTGAAACGCAGCGGTCCGCGCTTCGCGTAGCGAAGGCGGATCCGCTGCACGACCGGGGCCTGACCGCCCACGGGCTGGTTCTTCGGAATCGTCCTACTCCTAAACGGGGACCCGCAGGCCGTTCACCCGGGTCAGGGGAAGCAGTTTCTTACCGGTCGGACCGATCTGGATCTCGGTGTCCATCGCCGGGCACACGCCGCAGTCGAAGCACGGCGTCCAGCGGCAGTCGTCCTGCTCGAACTCGGCTGTCGAGTCCTGCCAGTCCTGCCAGAGCCAGTCCTTGTCGAGGCCGGAGTCCAGGTGGTCCCAGGGCAGGACCTCGGCCTCCTCGCGCTCGCGGGTGGTGTACCAGTCCAGGTCGACGCCGTACTCCGGGAGCACCTCGGCGCAGGCCTCGACCCAGCGGGCGTACGAGAAGTGCTCGGACCAGCCGTCGAACCGGCCGCCCTTCTCCCAGACCCGGCGGATGACCTGGCCGACCCGGCGGTCGCCGCGCGACAGCAGGCCCTCGATCAGTGACGGCTCGCCGTCGTGGTAGCGGAAGCCGATCGCCCGGCCCAGCGAGCGGTCGCTGTTGATCGCCTGCTTGAGCAGCTTGAGGCGGGCGTCGATGACCTCCGGCCGCTCCATGCTCGCCCACTGGAACGGGGTGTGCGGTTTCGGCACGAATCCGCCGATCGACACGGTGCAGCGGATGTCCTTGGTGCCGGCCGCCTCGCGCCCGGCCCGGATCACCTCGTGCGCCATGTCGGCGATCTCCAGCACGTCCTCGTCGGTCTCGGTGGGCAGGCCGCACATGAAGTACAGCTTCACCTGCCGCCAGCCGTTCGAGTACGCCGTGACCACGGTCCGGATCAGGTCCTCCTTGGTCACCATCTTGTTGATGACCTTGCGGATCCGCTCCGAGCCGCCCTCCGGCGCGAAGGTCAGGCCGGTACGCCGCCCGTTGCGGGACAGCTCCTGAGCCAGATCGATGTTGAACGCGTCGACCCGGGTGGACGGCAGCGACAGCGAGACGTTGCTGTCGGCGTACTGCTGGGCCAGGCCCGAGCACATGTCGCCGATCTCCGAGTGGTCGGCGCTGGAGAGCGAGAGCAGACCGACCTCGTTGAAGCCGGAGAACTCCAGGCCCTCCTTGACCATCTGGCCGACCGTGGTGATCGACCGCTCCCGCACCGGGCGGGTGATCATGCCGGCCTGGCAGAACCGGCAGCCCCGGGTGCAACCCCGGAAGATCTCCACGGCATACCGCTCGTGAACCGTCTCGGCGAGCGGGACCAGCGGCTTCTTCGGGTACGGCCAGGCATCCAGGTCCATCGTCGTCCGCTTGGCCACCCGGAACGGCACGTCCGGCCGGTTCGGCACGACGCGCTGGATGCGGCCGTCGCTCAGGTAATCCACGTCGTAGAAGCGCGGCACGTAGATGCTCTCCGTGCGGGCCAGACGCAGCAGCAGCTCGTCACGCCCGCCGGGGCGGCCCTCCGCCTTCCACTCCCGGATGATCCCGGTGATCTCCAGGACCGCCTCCTCGCCGTCACCGAGCACGGCGGCGTCGATGAAGTCGGCGATCGGCTCCGGGTTGAACGCGGCGTGCCCACCGGCGAGCACGACCGGGTCGTCCTCGGTACGGTCCGCGCTGTTGAGCGGGATGCCGGCCAGATCGAGCGCGCTGAGCAGGTTGGTGTACCCCAGCTCGGTGGCGAACGACACGCCGAACATGTCGAACGCCTTGACGGGCCGGTGCGCGTCGACGGTGAACTGCGGGACGCCGTGTTCCTTCATCAGCGCCTCGAGGTCCGGCCACACCGCGTACGTCCGCTCGGCGAGCACGTCGGGCTGCTCGTTGAGCACCTCGTAGAGGATCTGCACACCCTGGTTGGGCAGGCCGACCTCGTAGGCGTCGGGGTACATCAGCGCCCACCGGACGACGGTGGCGTCCCAGTCCTTGACAACGGCGCCGAGCTCGCCGCCCACGTACTGGATCGGTTTGCTGACCCGCGGCAGCAGCTGCTCGAGCTGCGGGAAGACGGAACTCACGCTCATGGGTGTCCAGGGTACGCGAGACTAGCCGGGCGGGTCTTCGTGCCCGTCCGGACCGCGAAGTACACCGCTGCCCGATCCGGATGGACCGCGCGCGGGCCGGTCGGGCCCGCGCGCAGCCGCGGTGTCATCCCTGGCCGCGCCGCACGGACCTCACCCGCCGACCGGTCCGCGCGCCGGCCCCCGGCGCCGGAGCATCGTCACCGTGGTGCCCTCGCCGCGGTCGAACGAGACCTCGTCCATCGAGTCCTCGATCAGCCGGATGCCGCGCCCGCGGGCGTGCCCGGGCCCGCGCCAGACGCCCCGGTCGGCGACCCGGACCTCCACCGCGTCGTCGGTGATCGTGGCGCACACGTCGACCATCCCGAACGGGTCGTCCCGGTACCCGTGCTCGATGGCGTTGGCGATCGCTTCCGAGCAGCCCAGCAGCACCGCGTTCAGGCAGTCCTCGTCCACCCCGTGCCCGGTCAGCCAGGCCCGCAGGTCGGAGCGGAGCAGGGCGATCTGCAGCGGGTCGGCGCCCAGCGACCGTTCCAGCCGCTCCTCCGTGCCCAGGGTCAGGCACAGCAGGCAGACGTCGGCGCTGTGCTCCCGGCCGACCAGGGTGTCGGCCAGCGCCGCGGTCAGGCCCTTCGTCGGCGCGCCGCGCAACCGGCCGAAGGTCCGGCTGAGCACCTCCAGCCCGCGGTCGACCGCCCGGTCCCGGCGCGCCACCAGCCCGTCGGTGTACAGCAGCAGGCGGCTGCCCGGGGCCAGGCGCATCCGGTGCTCGGTGCGGCGCGGCCCGGCGGCGCGTGACCCGATCGGGCCGGAGCGGGCCTGCGCCAGGAACTCGCCGGCGCCGGTCGGCTGGTGCAGCAGCGGCGGCAGGTGCCCGGCGCAGGCGTAGACCAGCTCGCGGGAGTCCAGATCGACCTCGGCGTAGGCGACCGTGGCCATCCGCGCCGACTCGACCCGCTGACAGAACCGGTCCAGCCCGTCCAGCAGCCGGGCCGGGCCGTTCTCCGCGGTGGCCAGGGCCCGGACCGCGCTGCGCAGCTGGCCCATCGTGCCGGCCGCCTCCAGGCCCCGGCCGACCACGTCGCCGACCACCACGGCCAGCTTGTCCGCGGTGATCAGGAAGGCGTCGAACCAGTCACCGCCGACCTCCAGGCCCTGCCCGCCGGAGCGGTAGTGGGTCTCCACCGTGAAGCGCGGGTCGCCGCCGGGCACGTCGGTGGCGAGCAGGCTGCGCTGCAGCGACTGGGCGATGGCCCGTTCCTGCTCGTAGAGCCGGGCGTTCTCCAGCGCCAGCCCGGCCCGGTCGGCCAGCTCGGCGAGGAACGCCCGCTCGGCCGCGGCGCCGCGCGGCTCGGCCGCCGTCCGCAGCGACAGGGTGCCGAGCACCCGGCCGCGGGCGGTGAGCGGCAGGACCGTGCAGCCCAGTGGGTCGCCCTCGGTGGCGAAGACCGGCCGCGCCGACCGGGTCGCCTCGGCGATCCGCTCGGCCAGCAGGTCCTCGGCCGGGGGCGGACCGCCGGCGTCCTCGCGCAGCCCGGCCGGCCCGACGTGCAGCCGCACCGCGGCCCAGTCGGCGATCTCCGGCACCACCCGCTCGACCAGCCGGCGACTGCGCTGCAGCAGCCGGTGCTCCTCGTCCAGCGCCCGGGTGGTGGCGGCCAGGAACGCGGCCCGCTCCTCCCGGCGGCGGGCGTCGTCGTAGAGCCGGGCCCGGTCCAGCGCCTGCCCGGCCTGCTGGCCCAGCAGGCGGATCACCCGCAGTTCGCCGTCGGTGAGCTCGCGTTCCCCGGCGAAGCTGAACGCCAGCACGCCGAGCACCGTCACGCCCGCCTGGTCCTCGGCCGGGCCGGTGGTCAGCGGGAGCAGCACCACGGTCCGGCGCCCGGCGCGGGTCATCGACGCGGCGAGGTCCGGGAAGTGCTCGGCGGCCTCCGCGAGGTTGTGCACGACGTGCAGGTCGCCGCGGCGGGCCACCTCGGCGACCGCCCGGGGGGAGTCGCGCGGCATGTCGTCTCCGGCGCCGATGGCCGGATCGGTGGAGGCGACCGCGACCAGCCGGTCGCGCTCCGCGTCGATGAGGTGGACGCTGCCGCTGGTGGCCTGGAACGCCGGTTCCGGCGCGCGCAGCACCGCCTCGGCCACCTCCGCCTGGGTGGGCGCGGCGGCCAGATCGGCCACTATCTGCTGCAGCACCCGGACGCGCTTCTCCGCGGCCTCGGCGACGCGCCGGGCGTGCAGCAGCTCCTTCTCGTACCGCCGCCGCTCGGCGGCGTTGAAGACCATCGTCCGGATCAGCCGCGGGGCGCCGCTGTCGCCGCGTTCCATCACCGAGTTGACCAGTACGGGCAGGCGCAGACCGTCGGCACGAACCACCTCGAGCGCGATCTCGTGCACCTCGCCCTGCATCATCAGCAACGGTGCGTAATGGGTCTCATGGTAGATCTGGTCACCCGCAGTGAGCAGCTCACGGAACCGGCGGTGACCGACCAGCTGGGCGCGGGTGTACCCGGTCCACTCCAGGAACGTCCGGTTGACCCGCAGCACGGTGCCGTCCGGCAGCGTCGTCAGGTAACCGCAGGGCGCATGGTCGTACAGGTCCGCGGGATCGTCGTCCCAGGGCAGCCGTAGCTCCTGTGTCACGTCCGGCCCGCCAGATTCGCTCACGCCACCGCTCCGCCGATCATGCCCGCTGTCTACAACCAGGACCTGATCGCGTCAACCGTCTCCTCGGGAGCGCTCAGATTCGGACAGTGCCCGGTCGCGTTCAGCGCCGCGAACGTGCTCTGCGGGGTGTGCTTGTGGACGTACTCGCCGACCACGGCGGGCGCGATCACGTCGTCGGCGCACTGCAGGACCAGTGAGGGCACCCGCATCCGGGGCAGATCCTCGCGGTTGTCGGAGAGGAACGTGACCCGGGCGAACTTCCCGGCTATCTCCGGATCGGTACGGCAGAACGAGTTGGTCAGCTCCTGGCTCAGCTCCGGCCGGTCCGGATTCCCCATGATCACCGGTGCCATCGCGCTGGACCAGCCGAGATAGTTGCTGTCCAGCGACTCCAGCATCTGCTCGATGTCGGCCCGGCCGAACCCGCCGACGTAGCCGGTGCTCTCCTCGTCGAGGTAACGCGGCGACGGCCCGACCATCACCACCCCGGCGAAGCGCTCCGGCTCGCGGACCGCGGCGAGCACGCCGATCATCGCGCTCACCGAGTGCCCCACGAACAGCACGTCCCGCAGGTCGTGCTCGTGCACGATCTCCAGCACGTCGGTGGCGTATCCGTCCAGGCTGGAGTACTTGGCGTCGTCGTACGCCGACAGATCCGAACGCCCGTTGCCGACGTGGTCGAACAGCACCAGCCGGTGCGTGTCGGCGAAGGCCGGGGTGACCAGCCGCCACATGTGCTGGTCGCACCCGTACCCGTGCGCGAAGAGCATCGGCTGCCCGGACTCACGGCCGGAGATCGTGACGGCGTTCCTCTGCGTGCTGCCCATGCGGTACGCGCCCTCCCGAGTGCACGTGGTGGGTTCCGCCAGGTTTCGATGGTGAGAGCGGTCACCCACGGGGACGGAAGTCGAGTCCGGGTAACCATACGACTCCGGAGCGTTTCGCACATCGCCCCCGTTGTCCGCCATTCGCGTACGGTGGCCGGATTCGCCCCGCCCGTCCCGCTGGCATCCCATCCCTAACCTGGTGGCAGACGCTCGCAACCGGCCGGCGGAGGGAGATCGGACACCATGGCGGACGCGAAGCCCGGCGACACCACCCCGATCGCCTCATCGCCCGTGCCGCAGGAGCCGCCCACCGGGCTCCTGCCGCCCCGGTGGAGCGGCGCGGCCGCGGTGCCGCAGACCGGGCCGCGCAGGTCGCTGTGGAGCCGGCTCGTCGACCGGGTGACCGGGGAGCCGGAACCGGAGCCGGACTACTGGGCGACGGTCCCGGCGGTGGACCCGTGGGCCGGGCAGGACACTCCGCTCTGGACCACGCAGCAGCCGGTCCCGCCCGCACCGGCCGGGATGCCACCGACCCGGATCGAGACACCGGCCGCACCCGGAATGCCACCGACCCGGATCGAGACACCGGCCGGGGCCGGGCCCCCGCCGAACCCGCCGACCCGGATCGACGCGCCGCCCGGCACGGCGCCGGCCGCCCCGGCAGGCCTCGGCGGCCCGGCAGGCCCCGGCGGCCCGGCAGGCCCCGGCGGCCCGGCGAAACCCGAGCTCCCGGCGAAGATCCGGGCGCTGCTGGACGACCTCGCGGCGAAGGCGGCGCAGGCCACCCGGGGCGCGCCGGCCGCCGTACCGCCGAAGCCGTCCGTCTTCCCCGCGCCCGGCACCTATCCGCCGCCCGCCGCCGGCAGCGGCCTTCCGCCGGTCCCACCGGTCGCGCCCCGACCGGCGCCCGGCGGCCGGGGCTGGCTGCGCCGGCCGAAGCGGAAGCCGGTGCCGGACCGCGGCCCGGTCCAGCCGTCCCGGCCGCTCGCCGCGCGCCCACCGCTGGCCGCGCAACCACCGCTGGCCGCGCGCCCACCGCTCGCCGCGCGCCCCGCGCCCTCACCGCTGCCACCGCGACCCCGCCCCCGGCGTCGGCGCCTGCGGCGCCTCGTGCTGATCGTCGCGGTGCTGACCGGGATGTGGTTCGGCGCCCCTTACGCGTACGCCGAATGGCCCGCCCTGGCCCAGTTCCCGGTGACCGCCTCGCTGCCCGAGCGGATCGGCGACCTGCGGCTGCGCGCCGACGACGCGAGCCGGCGTGCCGTCGAGCGCCTGGCCGGGCAGCTGGACGCGGCCGGCGCGAGCGGGGACGCGTTCGCCGGCGTCTACGGCGACGGCGACGGCAAGCGGGTCACCGTGTTCGGCGTCACCGGCTGGCGGTTCACCCCGGACTCCGACGTGACCGGCCAGCTGCGCCGGCTCTCCGACGAGGCCCGGCTCACCGGCATCCAGGACTACCCGCTCGACGTGCCGGGGGCCTACGAGAGCTGCGGCGCCGGCCGGTTGAACGGCACGTCCACCGTGGTCTGCACGTGGGCCGACCACGGCAGCCTGGCGACCGTGCTGCTCACCCGGCGGTCGGTGGCCGAGAGCGCGGAACTGGTGGCCCGGATGCGCCAGGAGGTGCTCAGCCCGAAGTTCGGGGCGTGAGCGTCACTGCTCGCGCTTGGGGGCGTACCGGGGCACGTACTCCTGGCCGGTGAGCTTCTGGATCTCGCCCATCACCTGGTCGGTGAGCTCGCGCAGCGAGGTCCGGTCGTCGGCCCGGCCGACGGTCTCGATCGGCTTGCCGAACTTGACCGTGACCACGCCGCGCATCAGCTTCGGGTACAACCGCCCGATCGGCTGCACCACCTCGGTGCCGAGCATCCCGACCGGAATGATCGGAACACCGGCCGCGACGGCCAGCCGGGCCACGCCGGTGCGCCCGCGGTAGAGCCGCCCGTCCGGCGAGCGGGTGCCTTCCGGGTAGACCGCGACCAGGTCGCCGGCCTTGAGCGCGGGGATGGCCGCGTCGAACGCGGTGAGCGCGGCACGCCCGCCGGCCCGTTCCACCCGGATCGCGCCCAGGCCCTCCATCAGCTTGCGGGAGAGGAAGCCCTTCACCCCGTCACCGACGAAGTAGTCCGATTTGGCCCAGAACGCCAGGTGGCGTGGCACCGACGCGCCGAGGAACAGCTCGTCGGCGACCGAGAGGTGGTTACCGGCGAAGATCGCGCCGCCGGTCCGCGGCACATGCTCGAGGCCCTCGACGCGCGGCTTCCAGCCCACCATCAGCGCGTTGCCGACGGTGAGCTTGCCGATCGAGTAGAGCAGCGGCAACTCGTCCTCCGAAAGACCAGTGCAAAGAAAGTTGCGGGGTGAGGAGAGGTTAACGGACGGGAGACCGCCGTGGACTATTGATCTTGCCAGCGGCCCGGACATTCGCCGCGTCAGGCGAACATCCGGGCCAGTCGGTTATGTCACACGGCCGTGACGGCGACCGTGACCTGCTCGCCGTCGCCGACCTCGCCGCCGAAACCGGTGGTCTCGCCGAAGGTCAGCGACGTGGCGAGCGTCTCACCGGCGACGAACTCGCGGTGCGCCTCCACCGCGTCGCGCACCGCCGGCGACGCCGACAGCACCAGCGCGATCCGGTCCGAGACGTCCAGGTCGGCGTCCCGGCGCGCCTGCTGCACGACCCGGATCACGTCCCGGGCCAGGCCCTCGGCGGCCAGCTCCGGGGTGACCGCGGCGTCCAGCACGACCACGCCGCCGCCGGCCGGCAGCGGCGCGGAGTTCTCCGCGTCCGCGGCGACCAGTTTCAGCTCGTACTCGCCCTCGGCCAGGGTGACCCCGGCCGCGACCGGGGCGCCGTCGACCAGCTGCCAGTCACCGGACTTGACCGCCTTGATGACCTGCTGGACCTGCTTGCCGACGCGCGGGCCGAGCGCCCGGGGCACCACGGTGAGCACCTGCTGGCAGTACGCCGCCACGTCGTCGGTGAAGACCACGTCCTTGACGTTGACCTCGTCCTTGAGCAGGTCGCCGAGGCCGGCCAGGGCGGTCGAGTCGGGGGCGGCGACGGTCAGCGTGGCCAGCGGCAGCCGGACCCGCAGACCCTTGGCCTTGCGCAGCGACAGCGCCGCGGACGCCACGTCCCGGATCGCGTCCATCGACGCGACCAGCTCGTGGTCGGCCGGGAACGCGTCCGCCGCGGGCCAGTCGGTCAGGTGCACCGAGCGGCCACCGGTCAGCCCGCGCCAGACCTCCTCGGCGGTCAGCGGGGCCAGCGGCGCCACCACCCGGCAGAGCGTCTCCAGCACGGTGGCCAGGGTGTCGAACGCGTCGGCGTCGCCGGACCAGAAGCGGTCCCGGGAGCGCCGGACGTACCAGTTGGTCAGGGCGTCCAGGTAGGAGCGCACGCTGCCGGCGGCGCCGGAGATGTCGTACTCGTCCAGCTGACGCTGCACGTCCGCGACCAGCTCACCGGTCTTGGCCAGGATGTAACGGTCCAGCAGGTGCCCGGAGTCCACCCGCAGCGAGGCCTCGTAGCCGGACGCGTTCGCGTAGAGGCTGAAGAAGTACCAGACGTTCCAGAGCGGCAGCAGCACCTGCCGGACCGAGTCGCGGATCGCCGTCTCGGTGACCGGCATGTCCCCGCCCCGCAGCACCGGCGACGACATCAGCATCCAGCGCATCGCGTCCGAGCCGTAGGTGTCGAAGACCCGGTACACGTCCGGGTAGTTGCGCAGCGACTTGGACATCTTGCGCCCGTCCTCGCCGAGCAGGATGCCGTGGCTCAGGCAGTTGCGGAACGCCGGCCGGTCGAACAGCGCGGTGGCCAGCACGTGCATGGTGTAGAACCAGCCGCGGGTCTGCCCGATGTACTCCACGATGAAGTCACCCGGGTAGTGGTGCTCGAACCAGTCCTTGTTCTCGAACGGGTAGTGCACCTGGGCGAACGGCATCGAGCCGGACTCGAACCAGCAGTCCAGCACCTCCGGCACCCGCCGCATCGTCGACTTCCCGGTCGGGTCGTCCGGGTTGGGCCGGGTCAGCTCGTCGATGTACGGCCGGTGCAGATCCGTGACGGTGACGCCGAAGTCCCGCGACAGCTCCTCGTACGACCCGTACACGTCGACGCGCGGGTACTGCGGGTCGTCGGACTTCCACACCGGGATCGGCGAGCCCCAGAACCGGTTGCGGGAGATCGACCAGTCCCGGGCGTTGGCCAGCCACTTGCCGAACGAGCCGTCCTTGATGTGCGCCGGCGTCCAGGTGATCTCCTGGTTCAGCTCGACCATCCGGTCACGGAACCTGGTCACCGCCACGAACCACGACGACACCGCCTTGTAGACCAGCGGGGTGTCACACCGCCAGCAGTGCGGGTACGAGTGCAGGTACGCGTCGTGACGCACCACCACGCCGCGCTCCTTGAGCGCGGCGATGACCGGCTTGTTCGCGTCGAAGACCTGCACACCCTCGAAGTCCGGCACCAGCGAGGTGAACCGGGTCCGCTCGTCCACGGTCACCACGGTCGGGATGCCGGCGGCGTTGCAGGCGTTCTGGTCGTCCTCGCCGAACGCGGGCGCCATGTGCACCACGCCGGTGCCGTCCTCGGTGGTCACGAACTCCGCGCCGAGCACCTGGAAGGCGTTCGGGCCGGCCGGCTCGCGCAAGTAGTCGAAGAGCGGCGTGTAGCGGCGCCCGACCAGCTCGCTGCCGCGCACGGTACCGACCTGCTCGTAGCCTTCCAGCTCCTTGGCGTAGGCGCCGACCCGCCCGGCCCCGAGGATCAGCTTCTGCCCGGATGCGTCGGCCAGCACCGCGTACTCGATCTCCGGCCCGACGGCCAGCGCCAGGTTCGACGGCAGGGTCCACGGGGTCGTGGTCCAGACCGCGATGTCCTCACCGGTGTCGAGGCGGAACTTGACGGTCAGCGCCGGGTCGGTGCGGTCGCGGTAGACGTCGTCCATCCGGGTCTCGGTGTTCGACAGCGGCGTCTCGCACCGGAAGCAGTAGGCGAGCACCCGGAAACCCTCGTAGACCAGGCCCTTGTCGTGCAGGGTCTTGAACGCCCACATGACCGACTCCATGTAACTGGGGTCGAGGGTCTTGTAGTCGTTCTCGAAGTCGACCCACCGGGCCTGCCGGGTGACGTACCCCTGCCAGTCCTTGGTGTAGGCGAGCACGGACGTGCGGCACGCTTCGTTGAACTTGTCGATGCCCAGCTCGACGATCTGCGCCTTGGTGGTGATGCCCAGCTGCTTCTCGGCCTCGACCTCGGCGGGCATCCCGTGGGTGTCCCAGCCGAAGCGGCGCTCCACGTGCTTGCCGCGCATCGTCTGGTAGCGCGGGACCAGGTCCTTGACGTACCCGGTGAACAGGTGGCCGTAGTGCGGCAGGCCGTTGGCGAACGGCGGGCCGTCGTAGAAGACGTACTCGTTGGCGCCGTTGTCGCCGGCCGGGCGCTGCTCGACCGAGGCCTCGAAGGTCCGGTCCTGCGCCCAGTGGTCCAGGACCGCGCGCTCGACCGCGGGCAGGTCCGGGGAGGCCGGGACGCCGGTCGCATCGGTGTGCTTGGGATACATGGTGCTCCTCAAACAGTCATCGCCTGACTGCGAGGACGAGCGACATGCCCGCGGTACCACCTCGCTTGACGGGTTTGGGGCCCGCCCGCTCATTCGCCGGCTGTCGCGCGTGCCGTTCCGCCCGGTTCTACTGGGGCTCCCCGTGGAGGGAAGCCGGTTCTTCCGGAGGCTCCCCGGTGATGGCCGGTTCGTCGCCTGCGTCGGCGACAACGATACCGGGCACGGTTCGATTCCCCCATCCGCATTCCCCGGGTCCGGACCATCAGGATCAAACCCGTTCCGGGTACGAACGCTCCGGTCCCGCCCGCGGGCCTGCCGGCCGAGCCCCGTGCCGGCCCGGCGCGGCGTCGCGGCCACCGCGCCGGCCGCGACGCGCGTCGCGGCCGGTCGGCGGCGCGGCGTCACGGCCGCAGCGTGGTGGACCAGAGCGCGACCCCGTCCCGATCCCGCAGGTGCACCGTGAAGGCGCCGGACTCGCCGTCGATCTCCACCTCGCCGAAGTGCTGGTAACCCAGGGCCGGCGAGGTGTTGGCCACCGGCGGGGCGTGCACGAAGACCGCCTCCGGCCCGAACGTGCCGTCCAGCGCGTTCGGGCCGAACGCGCCCGCGTGCGCGGGGCCGGACACGAACTCCCAGAACGGGGTGAAGTCCGCCACCGCCGCCCGCGCCGGGTCGTAGTGGTGCGCGGCGGTGTAGTGCACGTCCGCGGTCAGGAAGACGATCCCGGTCACCCCGTGCCGGTGCGCCGCCCGCAGCACCTCGGCGAACTCGATCTCGCGGCCCGCCGGCCGGCCCGCGTCGCCCTGCGCGACCCCCTCCTGCGCGACCGCCCCGTCCGGCACGACCAGGCCCAGCGGCAGGTCGTTGGCGATCACCTTCCAGGTCGCCCGGCTGCGGCGCAGCCCGTCGATCAGCCACTGCCGCTGCTCGCGCCCGAGCAGCCCGCGCGTGCGGTCGGCGTAGGTGTTGCCGTCGTTGGGATCCTTGACCGTGCGCATGTCCAGCACGAAGACGTCGAGCAGCGGCCCGTACGGGATCTTCCGGTACACCGGCCCGGTGCGCTGCGGCGTCGGCACCCACTCGTGGTACGCCTGATGCGCCCGGGCCGCCAGCACGTCCACCCGCTTCTCGGTGTACCGCGCGTCGTCCAGGATCTCCCCCGGGTACCAGTTGTTCGTGACCTCGTGGTCGTCCCACTGGTTGATCTGCGGCACCGACGCGACGAACCGCCGGTACGCGTCGTCGAGCAGGTTGTACGCGTACTGCCCGCGGTACTCGTCCAGCGTCTCGGCCACCTTCAGCTTGGCGTCGGTGAGCAGGTTGCGCCAGATCCGCCCGTCCGGCAGCGTGACCGTCTCGGCCAGCGGGCCGTCGGCGTACACGGTGTCCCCGCTGTGCAGGAAGAAGTCCGGCCGCCGCAGCCGCGCCGACTCGAACAGCCGCATCCCGCCGTGCTCCGGGTCGATGCCCCAGCCCTGGCCGGCCACGTCCCCGGTCCAGACGAACCGGATGTCGGCGCGGCGGGTCGGCGCGGTCCGCAGGGTGCCGTCCACCGGCAGGCTGAACCGTCCGGGCCGGTCCAGGCTCTCCACCCGCGCCCGGTAGTGGATCCGCTCCCCGGCGGGCAGGCCGCGCAGGCGCACCTTGCCGGTGAGGCCGGTCTCCGGGGTGACCAGCGGGCCGCGTACCACCCGGGAGCCGCGGAAGTCGGGGCGCCGGCTGGCCTGCACCCAGAGCCGTCCGGGCCGGTCCGCCCGGGCCCAGACCACCGCCGAGTCGGCGGTGGCGTCGCCGCTCTGCACCCCGTGGGTGATCACCGGCCGGCTGTCGGCCGAGGCGAACGCGGGCGCCTCGAACAGGGTCCCGGCGACGCCGCCGGCCACTCCGGCGCGCAACAGATTCCGTCGTGACATCGATGCCATGACCAGATGCCTATCGATCCGACGTGGCCCGCAGGTGGCCGTCCCCTGAACTTCACGCCGTGATCAGCGCCGGACAGCCGCACCCATCACGGCTGCGGCCCGGCCCGCCGCCGCGCGTCGCGGGGCGAGCCGGGCCGCGGATGCCCCGGCGGCGAGCCGTCAGAGGTTCGGGAACCAGAGCGCCAGCTCGCGCTTGGCGCTGTCCGGCGAGTCGGACGCGTGCACCAGGTTCTCCCGGTTGGAGAGCGCCAGGTCGCCCCGGATCGTGCCGGCGGCCGCCTTGCGCCCGTCGGTCGCGCCGATCATGGCGCGGACCACGTCGATCACCTGGTCGCCGGAGAGCACCACGGCGGCGAGCGGGCCGCTGGTCATGAACGCCTTCAACGGCGGGTAGAACGCCTTGTCGACGTGCTCGGCGTAGTGCCGGTCGGCCAGCTCGGCATCCATCGTGCGCAACTCCAGCGCCTCGATGACCAGGCCCTTACGCTCGAAACGCGACAGAATCTCACCGAGCAGACCGCGGCGGACCGCATCAGGCTTGACGAGCACGAGCGACCGCTCGGTGTTGCTGGACACGTAGCTCCTTAGGGAAGACGACAGGCCGAGACGCCTGAGGTTCAGCCTATCGGTACCTGGCGACACGGCGAGCAGCGATGCCCGGACTGCCGTACTTCCGCCAAGCGACCGGCGGGCCATAACCTGACGGGAACAACCGGGAGGTCCACAGTGGCGAACCAGACCGGACGGCCCATCGCTCCGGCACGCAAGTTGGTGGCGGCGGTCATGGGCACGCTCGGCGTCTTTGTGATCGTTTACGGGCTCGGCCTGTCGAGCTGGCCTGTGGCGATCTTCGGCCTTGTCGTGGTGGCGATAGCCGTCGCGCTCGCCATGGTCAGCAACGTGCGCCGCGGCGGACGTGCCACCGTGGCCGGCAGCGCGGAGGTCGTGGACATCACCGCGCCGCCGGCGGCCGGAGCGTACGGCCGCGCCGAGATCCAGGCCATCGTGGTGGCGCCCGGTCTGGGCACCTTCGACCGGCTGATCCGCGAAGGCCGGGTGCCGCTCGCGAAATGGCCGGCGATCGGCGCGACGGTCCCGATCACCGTCGACGTCGACGACACCCGCCGGGTCCGGGTCAACTGGAAGGACGCCCCGCTCCGCGACGACTCCGGCGCCGCGCCCCAGTCGATGCTGCCGGACCTGGGCCCGGACCCCGACGAGGAGGCGGACGACGACGTCCTCGGCGCGGTCGCGCCCGGGCCCTGGGAGGGCCGGGCGAACGACTACGAGACGACCTCGGCGTACCTGGACAGCCGCGTCCCGGCACCGGTAGGCGTCCGCGAGACGCCGAACGGGACCATCATCGAGGGTCAGCTCGTCGGCAGCGACGAGCAGGTCACCCCGCTGCCCCGGCGAGCGGGCAGCGGCCCGCGGCCGGGCGGTTTCGACACGGCCGCCACCGATCCGATCGGCTTCGACCCCATCGGCCCCGACCCGGTGCCGCCCGGTCCGGGGCGGGCCCCGGCGCCCGGCTCCCCCGCTCCCGCGGCCGCCAACGCACCGTCCGGCCGCACCGGCGCGACGTCCGGACCGGCTGACGCGGCGTCCGGAGCAACTGATGTGGCGTCCGGACCGGGTGACGTGGCGTCCGGACCGGCTGACGTGGCCGACGACGTCACGGCCTCCCGGAGCGCCGGCTACCCGGCCGCCGACACCGCCGACCAGGCCGGCGCGGCCGGTACCCCGGCTCCCGGCAGCCTGCTCGCCGAGCCTCCGCCCGCAACCGGCTCCCCGGGCTCGACGCCCGGCACTGCGCCGGGGTCGTCTCCCGGCGGCTCCCCGGTCGCGTCCTCCGGCGGCTACCCGGCCGGCTACAAGGAGCGCGACCCGGCTCCGGCGCGCACCGCCACCGACCGTCCCGGCTCGGGAGCATCCTCCGAGGCCTGGGCGTCGGCCAGCTATCCCCCGCCGCCGGGCCCCTCCACCACCGGCTACCCCGGCTCGGGCGTGTCGGACTACCCGCCCCCGCCCGGCCCGGCCGCCACCGCCCTGGAGCCGGACGACTACCCGCCGCCCCCGGGCCCGGCCACCTCGCGCCAGACGCCGTCCGACGACTTCGACTACCCGCCCCCGCCCGGCCCGGCCATGCCCGACCAGCCGTCGCGACCGGTGCCGGGCACACCGGCCGAGGCGGCCACGCCCGACCAGCCGTCCGCCTCCGGGCGGATCGTCGGCACACCGTCCGGCCCGGCCTCGACCGGCTACGCTGCCCCGCCCGAGTCCGACGGTCCCGGCTACACCCGGCCCGACCCCGACGGTCCCGGCTACACCCGGCCCGACCCCGACGGTCCCGGCTACACCCGGCCCGACCCCGACGGTCCCGGCTACACCCGGCCCGACCCCGACGGTCCCGGCTACACCCGGCCCGACCCCGACGGTCCCGGCTACACCCGACCGGAGGCCGCGCCGGCGTCCGGCGCGCCGTCCGGACCGGCCACAGCCCGCTACGCGACGTCCCCCGGCCCGGCCACCACCGACCGCCCGTCCGTGCCCGGCAGTTCCGCCGGTGCGGCGTTCGCCGCGGGCATGGCCGCCGGAGCCGCCGTGTCGGCCGTGCGCACCGTCACCGGCCGCCCACCGGGCACACGTCCGAGCCCGAGGCCCCGCGCCGGCACCGCGACCGCCGAGCCCCGGGCCACCGCACCGGACCGGGCGGCCGCCTCGTCCGGCCGCCCGCCCATGCAGCGCACCTCGGCCGAGTCCGGCGCCGACACGGATCCGCTGATCGACGTCCCGCTGGACGACCCGGCCCCGCCCGGGACGGCGCCGGCCACCGTCGCGGACCCCGAGACCACCCGGCCCGCCGCCTTCCCGGCAACCGCCGCAGAGGCGGCACCGGACCGCTCCGCCACAGCCCCGGCAGCCCCCAGCGCCGAGCCGACCCCACCGGCCGCCTTCCCGGCAACCGCCCACCCGGACCAGCCCGCGACCACACCCACCGCCGACACCGGCACAAACCGGCCCGCCGCCTTCCCGGCAACCGCCCGCCCGGACCGGCCCGCGACCGCACCCGGCACCGACCATCCGGCGGCCTTCCCGGCGACCACCGCGGGATCCACGGCCGACCGGTCCCCCGCACCCGTCGCCGATACGGCGCCCGCAGCCTTCCCGGCTTCCGCGGTCACCGTCGCGGACCAGCCGGCCGCCGGCCCGGACCCCGCTGACCGGCCGGACCCCGGCGCCGACGCCACCGGCCGGGCCACCGGCACCCCGGAGGCCGAAGCGCCCGCCGCGGCAACCGGCCAGGAGCCGAGCCCCACCCTCTCCGGCCGCACCCGGTTCATCATGCAGCCCACCGAGTCCGACGAGCCCGCGCCGACGGCCCCGGCGGCCACCACGAGCCTTCCGGGAACCGAGCCGCCGGCATCCCCGGTGCCGCACTCCGGCGGGCGCGACGATCCGGACCTCCGGCCCATGTCCTTCCCGGCCGCCGAGCACCCGTCAGCCTCCGCTGCGGAGCACCCGGCTGATGCCCGCCCGGCCGCCCGGCCGGAGCCCACCCCGGCCGATGCCCGCCCAGCCGCCCGGCCGGAGCCCGCCCCGGCTGATGCCCGGCCGGAGCCCACCCCGGCCGATTCCCGCGCACCCCGCACCCCGGAGGCAATCCGGTCCACGACCCCGATCGTCCCGGTCCCGCTCACCCAGCCGCCGGCCGCCCCTGCGCCGGACCGGCCGTTCCCCACCGCGCCGCCCCCGGCCACCGGTCGGCCGCTGCTTCCTGCGGACGACATCGACATCCCGCTCGACGAGAACCCGGACACTCCCCCGGAGGCGACTCCGGCCGCCGTCCGGGGCATGGCCGCGGGTGTGGTCGCCCCGCCCGTCGAAGATCCGGCTCCGCGCACCCCGACCGGGCCGCCCCGCAACGACCGGATCACCGGCGATCCCGAGCCGGCGGGCGCCCCCGCCACCACCGAGCCCGAACCCGTGCCCGACGACAGGCCGGCCCCCGGACGACCCACCTCGCGGCCGACCGGCAGCCCGTGGGGCGACTTCTCCGGCCGCGGCGAGCCGGACGACCGGGCAGCCGAGGTCATCACCGCCTATCCGAGCGCCCGCCCCGGCCCCGCCGGTGCGATCCACGGGGTAGGCATCACCATCCTGGTGACCGACCTGGCCCGCTCGATCGTCTTCTACCGGGACACCCTCGGCTTCTACGAGATCGACACCGGTGACGAGAGCTCGGTTTTGGCGTCCGGCGACACCCGGGTGGTGCTGCGCACCGTGCCGAACCTTGCCGCGGAAGCCGACCGCCTGGTCTACCTGAACCTGGAGGTGGGCGACATCGAGGCGGTCCACCAGGAGCTCCAGGCCAAGGGCGTCGAGTTCGTCCACCCGCCGCGCCCGGTCAACCGCGGTGACAAGCTGGAGCTCTGGTCCGCGACCTTCCGCGACCCGGACAACCACAACATCGCCATCACGCAGTGGCGTGCCGTCCGCCCGGGAGCCTGACCGGGGAAGCTTCGGACCCGGACACGCGATGAGGGGAGCCACCAGGGTGGCTCCCCTCATCGCGTGACCAGAGCCGGCACAGCGGCATCGCCGCCGCGGAACTCCCGCGGCCAGGGACGCGTGCCGCTCAGCCCAGGATCGACCTGCGTACGTACAACGCATACGCCCACGCCAGCCCGAAGATCACCCCGAGCGCCGTGAGCGACCAATGTGCCAGCCCGCCGGCGAGCAGCAGCACCTGCAGCGCTGTCCCTGCCCCCCAGGCCCAGCCCCGCCGCATGCACCCGGCGAGCACCGCCGCGACCACGGCCAGGAAGATCACCAGTCCGATGCCCCAGCCGCTCAGGTCACCGCCGAGGATCCGGATCGGCTGGATCGCCAGCAGCAGCACGATCGCTTCGAGGGCCAGCGTGCCCGCCCCGAGACCTCGTACGGCGGCCTCGGGATTGCGCAACCCGGAACGCCGCACCGTGGCGCCCGCCTCGCCCTCCGCCGGTCTCCGGCCGTCCTCCGGCTCGTTCATCGTTTCAGCAGCTTCCGCGCGTCCGCGACGGTCACCACCGAACCGGTGATCAGCACCCCGACGCCGCTCAACTCGCCGGACGCATCCTCCTCGGCGAGCACCACGGCCTCCTCGATGGCGTCCGGCATGTTCTCCGCGGTCGTCACCCGGTCCTCGCCGAACACGTTGATCGCGAGCCGCGCCAGTTCGGCCGCGGGCATCGACCGCGGCGAGCTGTTCTGCGTCACCACGATCCGGGCGACCACCGGTTCGAGCAGGTCGAGCAGGCCGGTCACGTCCTTGTCGCCGAGCACGGCGAGCACCGCGACCAGGTGCCGGAAGCTGAACTCCTCCTCCAGCGCGGTGACCGTGGCGGCCATCCCGTGCGGGTTGTGCGCGCCGTCCAGCAGGATCGCCGGGGCGCTGCGCACCCGTTCCAGCCGGCCGGGCGAGTCGACCTGCGCGAAGCCCTCGCGGACCAGGTCGGCCTCGAGCTGTTTGCCGGCCCCGGCGCCGAGGAACGCCTCCACCGCGGCCAGCGCGATCGCCGCGTTCTGCGCCTGGTGTGCGCCGAACAGCGGCAGGAAGATCTCGTCGTAGACGCCGCCCAGCCCCTGCAGGGTGAGCACCTGCCCGCCGACCGCCTGGGTCCGCTGGATCACGCCGAACTCGCCGCCCTCGCGGGCCAGGGTGGCGCCCATCTCCGCGCAGCGTTCCAGGATCGGCCGCATGGCCTCCTCGGTCTGCAACGCGGTGATCACCGTGGCGCCCTTGTGGATGATTCCGGCCTTGGCCCAGGCGATGTCCTCGATCGTGTCGCCCAGCCACTCGGTGTGGTCGAGCCCGATCGGGGTGAGCACGCACACCCCGGCCTCGATCACGTTGGTGGCGTCCTCCTCGCCGCCCAGCCCCACCTCGACCACCGCGATGTCCACCGGCGCGTCGGCGAACGCCGCGTACGCCATGGCCGTGGTCATGTCGAAGTAGGTCAGCGGCTCGGAGTTCCGCGCGTCGATCAGCTCGGCGAGCGGCGCCACCTCCCGGTACGTGCTGACCAGCCGGTCCTCGGAGATCGGCTCACCGTCCAGGCTGATGCGTTCCCGCACCGTCTCCAGGTGCGGGCTGGTGTACCGCCCGGTGTGCAGCCCGTGCGCCCGCAACAGCGCGTCGATCATGCGGGCGGTGCTGGTCTTGCCGTTGGTGCCGGTCAGATGGATCGCCGGGTACGCCCTCTGCGGGCTGCCCAGCACGTCCATCAGATCGCGGATCTTCTGCATGTCGAAGACCATGCGGGTGAAACCGCGCTCGTTGAGCGCGGTCTCGACCTCGGTGTACTCGCTCATTCTTCTCCCGGCCTGAGCCGTCACGGCTCAGGCTGTCGGCAGTGCCTCAATGGCGGCTGCGATCCGGACCAAGTCCGATTCGGCGGCCGCCAACCGGTCCTTGATCTTGGCGACCACGTGTTCCGGCGCCTTGCCGACGAACGCCTCGTTGCCCAGCTTGGCCCGGCACTGCGCGGCTTCCTTCTCGGCGGCGGCGCGGTCCTTCTCCAGGCGGGCCCGCTCGGCGGCCACGTCGATGGCGCCGCGGGTGTCCAGGTCGACGGTGATCCCACCGGTCACCGCCAGGGTGGCGGTGGCGGTGAAGTCGGCGGCCGGCGCGTCCAGCCGGGCCAGCGACCGGATCAGCGGCTCGTGCGTGTCGATCCCGACGTTGCCCAGGCCGGTCAGCGCGGCGGAGACCCGCTGGCTCGGCTTGAGGCCCTGGTCGGAGCGGAACCGGCGGACCTCGGTGACCACCTTCTGCAGCGCGGCCAGCTCCTCCTCGGCGGCGTCGTCGATCAGCGCCTGGTCGACAGCCGGCCAGGACGCCCGGGTCACGGTCTCGCCCCCGGTCAGCGCGATCCACAGCTCCTCGGTGACGAACGGGATGACCGGGTGCAGCAGGCGCAGCAGCTGGTCCAGCACGTGCCCGAGGACGCGCCGGGTACGCGCCGCCTCCGCGGTGTCCTGGGCCAGCACCGGCTTGCTGAGCTCGACGTACCAGTCGCAGACGTCGTCCCAGGCGAAGTGGTACAGCGTGTCGCACACCTTGGCGTACTCGTACCCGTCGAAGTGCTCGTTGACCTCGGCGATGGTGTGCTGCAGCCGGGACAGGACCCACTTGTCGACGGCGCTGAGCTCGGTCGCCGGCGGCAGGTCGCCCGCCACCGTCGCGCCGTTCATCAGCGCGAAGCGGGTGGCGTTCCACAGCTTGTTGCAGAAGTTGCGGGAGCCCTGGCACCACTCCTCGCTGATCGGCACGTCGGAGCCGGGGTTGGCGCCGCGGGCCAGCGTGAACCGGGTGGCGTCGGCGCCGTACCGGTTGATCCAGTCCAGCGGGTCCACCACGTTGCCGAACGACTTCGACATCTTCTTGCCGAACTGGTCGCGGACCATGCCGTGCAGGTTGACCACGTCGAACGGCTGCACGCCGTCCATCGCGTAGAGGCCGAACATCATCATCCGGGCGACCCAGAAGAAGAGGATGTCGTAGCCGGTGACCAGCACGCTGGTCGGGTAGAACTTCTCCAGCTCGGCGGTACGCTCCGGCCAGCCGAGCGTGGAGAACGGCCACAGCCCGGAGGAGAACCAGGTGTCCAGCACGTCCTCGTCCTGGCGCCAGCCCTCGCCGGTCGGCGGCTCCTCGTCCGGCCCGACGCAGACCACCTCGCCGTCCGGGCCGTACCACACCGGGATGCGGTGCCCCCACCACAGCTGGCGGGAGATGCACCAGTCGTGCATGTTGTCGACCCAGGCGAAGTACCGCTTGGACAGCTCCACCGGCTCGATCGTGACGCGACCGTCGCGGACCGCGTCACCGGCGGCCTTGGCGAGCGGTCCCGTCTTCACGAACCACTGCAGCGACAGCCGCGGCTCCACGGTCGTCTTGCACCGCGAGCAGTGCCCGACCGAGTGCTCGTACGGCCGCTTCTCCGCCACGATCCGCCCCTGCTCACGCAGCGCCGCGACCACGGCCGGGCGGGCCTCGTAGCGGTCCAGGCCCTGGAACGGGCCGGGCACCGTGATCACCGCCCGCTCGTCCATGACGGTCAGGCTGGGCAGGCCGTGCCGCTGGCCGATCTCGAAGTCGTTCGGGTCGTGCGCCGGGGTCACCTTGACCGCGCCGGTGCCGAAGGTCGGGTCGACGTGCTCGTCGGCGACGATCGGGATGCGGCGGCCGGTCAGCGGCAGTTCGACCTCGGTGCCGACCAGGTGCTGGTACCGCTCGTCGTCGGGGTGCACGGCGACCGCGGTGTCACCGAGCATCGTCTCGGCGCGGGTGGTGGCGACCACGATCGAGTTCTCACCCTCGCCGTACCGGATCGAGACCAGCTCGCCCTCGTCGTTGGTGTGCTCCACCTCGATGTCGCTGAGCGCGGTGAGGCACCGCGGGCACCAGTTGATGATCCGGTTGGCGCGGTAGATCAGATCGTCGTCGTACAGCCGCTTGAAGATGGTCTGGACGGCGCGCGACAGCCCCTCGTCCATGGTGAAGCGCTCACGGCTCCAGTCCACCGAGTCGCCCAGCCGGCGCATCTGGCCGAGGATGGCGCCGCCGGACTCGGCCTTCCATTCCCAGACCTTCGCCACGAACTTCTCCCGGCCCAGATCGTGCCGGGACAGCTGCTGCTCGGCGAGCTTGCGCTCCACCACGTTCTGCGTGGCGATGCCTGCGTGGTCCATGCCGGGCAGCCAGAGCACCTCGAAGCCCTGCATGCGCTTGAGACGCACGAGGGTGTCCTGGATCGTGTGGTCGAGCGCGTGGCCCACGTGCAGCGAACCGGTGACGTTCGGCGGCGGGATGACGATGGTGAACGGCGGCTTGTCGCTCTTCGGGTCGGCGGTGAAATAGCCCTCCGATACCCACCGCTCGTACCGCCGCTGCTCTACGTCGCCCGGCTGGTACTGAGCGGAGAGTCCACCGGTGGGCCGGCTGTCGGGAGTGCGAGTATCGGTTGCATCGGTCACCCGGCAAGTCTACGGATTCCCGAGCCGGACCTGGTATTCGCACCACCACCTGTGGATAACGGTAGGCTCGCCGGATGTCCGACCGCGGCAACCAGACGCCCCCTTCCGGCGCCCCCGGGCCAGATCCCTCCGGACACCCCTCGCCCGCCGCGGCGCAGGAGTCGATGCCGGCCGGGGAGCCGATCGAGATCCGGGAGACTCCGTTCTCGCTGACCCCCGACGACGTGGAGCCCGGGGCCGCCCCGGTCACCGCCGCACGGCGCCGGACGCGGACCATCGTGCTGAGCTCCCTGCTCGCCGTCGGGCTGGCCGCCGTCGCCGCTCTGGGCTGGTTCTACTGGCAGATCCATTCGCAGCGCGACGCCACCCTGAGCCTGCCCTCGCGGATCGGCGAGCTCGCCCTGGACACCAGCGAGAACGCCCAGAACACCGCGGACTATCTGCAGACCGCCCTGTCCGCCGAGGTCGACCTCGACCGGACCGTCGGCGCCGTCTACCACGCCGACGCGGACCGGGACGTGCTGTTCTTCGGCGGGAGCACGCTGCTCTGGAGCCCGGAGCGGGATCTGAACACCTCGTTCGACCTCATCTCCGACGAGCAGGGCGCGGTGACCGATCTGCACGACGTCGACGCCGGCGCCCTGGGCGGCACCATGAAGTGTGGAACCACCAAGACCGAGAGCGGCGATCTGGCCGTCTGCGGCTGGGCCGACCACGGAAGTCTCGCCCTGGCGATGTTCCTCAACCGCCCGGTTCCGGAGGCCGCCACGCTCATGCGGCAGATGCGAGACGCCATTCAAACCCGCAATTGACCGTACGCCCTGGGCCCGCCCGAGCCCAGTCACGCTGAGCCGAGCCCCTGTTCGGCCCGGACCTCGCCGCGTCAGCTCCCATCCGAGCCGGCCCATCCAGCGCTCCTCCGAGCCCGGCCCTGAGTCCAGTAACAGCGGCAAGGCCGGTTGTCGCACACCGGCCGGCCTGCCGGTCCGGTCGTGCTCCGCCTCCCTGAGCTACCGCCCGACCGGCACGACAACCGCCACCGGTCACATGACTGGCCGTGGAAACCATGACTCGCCGTGGAAACGAAGAAAGGCCCACCCCGTCAGGGGTGGGCCTTTCTCAACGTTAAGTCCGGCGGCGTCCTACTCTCCCACACCCTCCCGAGTGCAGTACCATCGGCGCTGGAGGGCTTAGCTACCGGGTTCGGAATGTAACCGGGCGTTTCCCCTCCGCTATGACCACCGAAACAGCCATCAGCGAAACCACAACCAGCAACCCACACACCACAAACAGCAGCATGGGATGGTTGTTCGTTTGCTGTGAATCACACAGTGGACGCTAAGCATAAAGCATAGAGTGGTTAAGCCCTCGGCCTATTAGTACCGGTCAACTCAACACGTTACCGTGCTTACATCTCCGGCCTATCAACCCAGTCGTCTAGCTGGGAGCCTTACCCACTCAAAGGTGGTGGGATACCTCATCTCGAAGCGAGCTTCCCGCTTAGATGCTTTCAGCGGTTATCCCTTCCGAACGTAGCCAACCAGCCATGCTCCTGGCGGAACAACTGGCACACCAGAGGTTCGTCCGTCCCGGTCCTCTCGTACTAGGGACAGCCCTTCTCAAGTATCCAACGCGCACGGCGGATAGGGACCGAACTGTCTCACGACGTTCTAAACCCAGCTCGCGTACCGCTTTAATGGGCGAACAGCCCAACCCTTGGGACCTGCTACAGCCCCAGGATGCGACGAGCCGACATCGAGGTGCCAAACCATCCCGTCGATATGGACTCTTGGGGAAGATCAGCCTGTTATCCCCGGGGTACCTTTTATCCGTTGAGCGACACCGCTTCCACACGCAAGTGCCGGATCACTAGTCCCGACTTTCGTCCCTGCTCGACCCGTCAGTCTCACAGTCAAGCTCCCTTATGCACTTACACTCAACACCTGATTGCCAACCAGGCTGAGGGAACCTTTGGGCGCCTCCGTTACCCTTTAGGAGGCAACCGCCCCAGTTAAACTACCCACCAGACACTGTCCCTCGACCCGATCAGGGCCGCAAGTTAGATACCCAAACCCAACAGAGTGGTATTTCAACAACGCCTCCACCCGAACTGGCGTCCGAGCTTCACCGGCTCCCACCTATCCTACACAATCGAATTCAGATACCAATGTCAAGCTATAGTAAAGGTCCCGGGGTCTTTCCGTCCTGCCGCGCGTAACGAGCATCTTTACTCGTACTGCAATTTCGCCGGGCCTGTGGTTGAGACAGTGGGGAAGTCGTTACGCCATTCGTGCAGGTCGGAACTTACCCGACAAGGAATTTCGCTACCTTAGGATGGTTATAGTTACCACCGCCGTTTACTGGCGCTTAAGTTCTCCGCTTCGCCCCAAAGAGCTAACAGGTCCCCTTAACGTTCCAGCACCGGGCAGGCGTCAGTCCATATACATCGTCTTACGACTTGGCATGGACCTGTGTTTTTAGTAAACAGTCGCTTCCCCCTGCTCTCTGCGGCCATACCACGCTCCACCCGCAAGGGGCTTCACGCGTCCGGCCCCCCTTCTCCCTAAGTTACGGGGGCAATTTGCCGAGTTCCTTAACCACAGTTCACCCGTCGCCTCGGTATTCTCTACCTGACCACCTGTGTCGGTTTCGGGTACGGGCCGCTCGGAACATCGCTAGAGGCTTTTCTCGGCAGCATAGGATCACTGACTTCACCAGAACGGCTCGGCATCACGTCTCAGCCTCATGTGTCACGGATTTGCCTATGACACGGCCTACACGCTTACCCCGGCACAACCACCGGCCGGGATCAGCTACCTTCCTGCGTCACCCCATCACTAAACTACTACCCAGAAGGGTCCTGGCCTCCACGCCCTTGGTCCGAAGACCGCAGACGCTTCAGGCAGTTAGCATCCCGAGGTTCATCTTGGGCGTTCCTTTGCGGGTACGGGAATATCAACCCGTTATCCATCGACTACGCCTCTCGGCCTCGCCTTAGGCCCCGACTCACCCAGGGCGGATTAGCCTGGCCCTGGAACCCTTGGTCATCCGGCGGAAGGGGTTCTCACCCTTCATTCGCTACTCATGCCTGCATTCTCACTCGTGTAGCGTCCACGACTGGATCACTCCGCCGCTTCACCCGCAACACGACGCTCCCCTACCCATCAACGCGCCTGGATAGAATCCCGAAGAACTCTACCGAGCAATGCGTCAATGCCACAGCTTCGGCGGTGTGCTTGAGCCCCGCTACATTGTCGGCGCGGAACCACTTGACCAGTGAGCTATTACGCACTCTTTAAAGGGTGGCTGCTTCTAAGCCAACCTCCTGGTTGTCCATGCGATCCCACATCCTTTTCCACTTAGCACACGCTTAGGGGCCTTAGCTGGCGATCTGGGCTGTTTCCCTCTCGACTACGAAGCTTATCCCCCGCAGTCTCACTGCCGCGCTCTCACTTACCGGCATTCGGAGTTTGGCTGATTTCAGTAAGCTTGTAGGCCCCCTAGACCATCCAGTGCTCTACCTCCGGCAAGAAACACACGACGCTGCACCTAAATGCATTTCGGGGAGAACCAGCTATCACGGAGTTTGATTGGCCTTTCACCCCTAACCACAGGTCATCCCCCAACTTTTCAACGTTGGTGGGTTCGGTCCTCCACGCAGTCTTACCCACGCTTCAACCTGCCCATGGCTAGATCACCCCGCTTCGGGTCTAGAACATGCGACTAAAAACGCCCTATTCAGACTCGCTTTCGCTACGGCTACCCCACACGGGTTAACCTCGCCACATGCCACTAACTCGCAGGCTCATTCTTCAAAAGGCACGCCATCACCCCGAAAGGCTCTGACGGATTGTAGGCGAACGGTTTCAGGTACTATTTCACTCCCCTCCCGGGGTACTTTTCACCATTCCCTCACGGTACTAGTCCGCTATCGGTCACCAGGAAGTATTCAGCCTTACCAGGTGGTCCTGGCAAATTCACAGCAGATTCTAGGAGTCCGCTGCTACTCGGGAACACTGCAAAGAGGCTAGAAGCTTTCGCCTACCGGGCTCTCACCGTCTACGGCTGGCTTTCCCACACCATTCGGCTAACCACTAACTTTGTAACTCTTCGCCACAGTGTCAGCTATGACAAGCAGGTCCCACGACCCCCCACGTGCAACCCCTGACAGGTATCACACACGCAAGGTTTAGGCTACATCCGCTTTCGCTCGCCACTACTCACGGAATCACGGTTGTTTTCTCTTCCTACGGGTACTGAGATGTTTCACTTCCCCGCGTTCCCCTCACACACCCTATGAATTCAGGCATGGATGACACGACATGACTCGTGCCAGGTTTCCCCATTCGGACACCCTGGGATCACAGCTAGGTTGACAGCTCCCCCAGGCCTATCGCGGCCTCCCACGTCCTTCATCGGCTCCTGGTGCCAAGGCATCCACCGTTCGCCCTTGACAACTTAACCACAGAAAACAAGATGCTCGCGTCCACTGTGCAATTCTCAACCAACGACCAACCCACAACCACCACGATCAACCACCAGCACTGCCAAAACAGCCGGTATGGAAGACCAGGTCGTGCCTGGCATTGAAGACCAACCCAAAGGTTGTTCTTTCAGATACCCAACAGGGTGCTTATCGCCCTCACCAGCCGCACCAGAACCCGTTCCGCCGCCCGAAGGCGTGTACTAGATGTCCCGGCCGTTGCCGGCTCGAACTAGCCAGTGTCTCCGCCTATGAGCACCCCGACCTGACATTCGCAGGTCGCGGGCCACTGTCACCTTTCGGTGAAAGTTGCTCCTTAGAAAGGAGGTGATCCAGCCGCACCTTCCGGTACGGCTACCTTGTTACGACTTCGTCCCAATCGCCAGCCCCACCTTCGACGGCTCCCTCCCACAAGGGGTTAGGCCACCGGCTTCGGGTGTTGCCGACTTTCGTGACGTGACGGGCGGTGTGTACAAGGCCCGGGAACGTATTCACCGCAGCGTTGCTGATCTGCGATTACTAGCGACTCCGACTTCACGGGGTCGAGTTGCAGACCCCGATCCGAACTGAGACCGGCTTTTTGGGATTCGCTCCACCTTACGATTTCGCAGCCCTTTGTACCGGCCATTGTAGCATGCGTGAAGCCCTGGACATAAGGGGCATGATGACTTGACGTCATCCCCACCTTCCTCCGAGTTGACCCCGGCAGTCTTCGATGAGTCCCCGCCATAACGCGCTGGCAACATCGAACGAGGGTTGCGCTCGTTGCGGGACTTAACCCAACATCTCACGACACGAGCTGACGACAGCCATGCACCACCTGTCACCGCCCCCGAAGGACCTCCCATCTCTGGAAGATTTGCGGTGATGTCAAACCCAGGTAAGGTTCTTCGCGTTGCATCGAATTAATCCGCATGCTCCGCCGCTTGTGCGGGCCCCCGTCAATTCCTTTGAGTTTTAGCCTTGCGGCCGTACTCCCCAGGCGGGGCGCTTAATGCGTTAGCTGCGGCGCAGAAGACCGGAGAGGTCCCCCACACCTAGCGCCCAACGTTTACAGCGTGGACTACCAGGGTATCTAATCCTGTTCGCTCCCCACGCTTTCGCTCCTCAGCGTCAGTATCGGCCCAGAGACCCGCCTTCGCCACCGGTGTTCCTCCTGATATCTGCGCATTTCACCGCTACACCAGGAATTCCAGTCTCCCCTACCGAACTCTAGCCTGCCCGTATCGACTGCAAGCTTGGGGTTGAGCCCCAAGTTTTCACAGACGACGCGACAAGCCGCCTACGAGCTCTTTACGCCCAATAAATCCGGACAACGCTCGCGCCCTACGTCTTACCGCGGCTGCTGGCACGTAGTTGGCCGGCGCTTCTTCTGCAGGTACCGTCACTTACGCTTCGTCCCTGCTGAAAGAGGTTTACAACCCGAAGGCCGTCATCCCTCACGCGGCGTCGCTGCATCAGGCTTCCGCCCATTGTGCAATATTCCCCACTGCTGCCTCCCGTAGGAGTCTGGGCCGTGTCTCAGTCCCAGTGTGGCCGGTCGCCCTCTCAGGCCGGCTACCCGTCGTCGCCTTGGTAGGCCATCACCCCACCAACAAGCTGATAGGCCGCGAGCCCATCCCAAACCGAAAAACTTTCCACCAACAACCATGCGGCCGAAGGTCATATCCGGTATTAGCCCCCGTTTCCGAGGGTTATCCCAAAGTCTGGGGCAGGTTACTCACGTGTTACTCACCCGTTCGCCGCTCGAGTACCCCGAAGGGCCTTTCCGCTCGACTTGCATGTGTTAAGCACGCCGCCAGCGTTCGTCCTGAGCCAGGATCAAACTCTCCAACAAAAACTTGTCAAAAAGCGAATCCCGACAACAAAAAAGTTGCCAAAGGAATCTCCCACCAGACCCAAAGGCCTGGCCGGGGTATTGCCATAATGGCACTGGCTTATCAAGCACCCTGTTGAGTTCTCAAAGAACAACCGCACATCAAGCTCGAACCCCGTTTGGAGATCCGCCCTTGAGGCAACCGTTCAAGCTTACCTGGTCGTTCTCGCCTCGCGAAATCCGGGGATCTCGCTGGCCTCGCCCAAGTGTTTCCCACGATGATTACCGCCCGAGGCGGATGATCCGTGGAGGTGGCTCATGCAGACCGGCCGACTTTCAGTCCGCCCGGCTCCTGCTGGCTGAGTCACTCTACCCGGTCGGTCGCGCTTGCGCAACTCCAACTTTCTGGATCTGCTCTGCACCGCCCGGCACTGAAACCAGCTTAGCTCGCCTCAGCGGCCCCCGATGTGCCGATCCGGATTATCACTTTCGTGGCTCTCCGTACCGGTTTCCCGCGGGCAGAGAAGAAATTACTTGACCGGCCGCCTCAACCGCAAATCGACGAACATGCACGCGACCTGCTGCGCCACGGGCACACACGGGACGGAAACCGTGACAGAGTGGCCTCATGGACGCATCCGAGACGCTGGCGGTCGACGCGTTCCTCGGCCTGTTGGTTCCGCTCTGGCAGGTCGTGATCGGCGTACTTGTGCTGGTGACCGTGGTTGTCTCGGTTCGAAAGCTGCTGCTGCGGGGCCCGTCACGGATGGGTGGCGCCCTGCTCCTGCTCGGCTCCGCGGTGGTGGGGCTGGCCGTGGTGAGCTACCTGATCCAGAGTCTGTGACCCCGGATACACCCCGCTCAGAGTCGCCGGTTGGCCAGGCTCGGGAGCTCCGCGCGGATCGTGTCCAGCCGGTGCAGGTCCAGATCCGCGATGGTGACGCCCGCGGTGTCCGCCGCCTGGGCCAGCACCGTCCCCCACGGGTCGATGATCATGCTGCGGCCGAAACAGGTCCGCCCCGGCTCGTGATCACCGATCTGCCCGGCGGCCAGCACGTAGCACTGATTCTCGATCGCCCGCGCGCGCAGTAGCACCTCCCAGTGGTCACGCCCGGTGTGCATCATGAACGCCGCGGGTACCACGACGATCTTCGCGCCGGCCACCGCGAGTTGCCGGTACAGCTCAGGAAAGCGCAGGTCGTAGCAGATGCTCAGGCCGGTCGGCACACCGTCGATCTCCGTGACCACGGTGCGGTCGCCCGGCGCGACGGTGCGCGACTCCTGGTACGAGACCCGGCCGGCGATCTCCACGTCGTACAGATGGATCTTGCGGTAGGTCGCGGCGAGCGAACCGTCCGGCCGGAAGACGAGCGTGGTGTTGAAGGTCCGGGTGTCGTCCGGGCCGATCTCGTGGAACGAACCGGCGTGCACCCACATGCCGAGTTCGCGGGCGGCCGTCGCGAAGAAGGTGGCGAACTCGCCGTCGACCGGCTCCGGCTTCGGCGCGTCGGCGGCCGGACCCAGGAAGTCGACGTATTCGGGCAGGACCGCCAGCTCGGCGCCGCCTGCGGCGGCCCGCTCGAGCAGCGAGCGAGCGACGGAGAGGTTGTGGTCCCGGTCTTCGCGAGAGTTCAGCTGGCAGACTGCGACGCGCATGAATGCGAGCGTACGTCCAAACGCCCGTTCCCACACCCGGCGTCCCGAAAATATGACACCCGGTCACGCCGGAGAGCAGCGCACGTGCCGGCGTGCCGGTCCAGCGACGCCCAGCTGGCTCCGGCCGAGCCGAGGGACAGGGGACGCGCCGGCGTGTCGGTCCAGCGACGCCCGGTCCCCTCCGGGCGCGCCGAGGGACAGGGGAAGCGCCGGCGCGCCGGTGCGGTGGCGCCCGGCCCGCTCCGGCCGCGCCGTAGAGCCGGGGATCGGTCGGGTCACCAGCCGGCGCTGCCGGGCATGAGCAGCACCTCGGAGCCGACCGGCTGGTAACCGGCGGCCAGCAGGGTGCGCAGGCTGGCGGCGTTGCCCGGCGCACACTGCGCCCACACCGGCCGGGAGTCCGGGATCAGGTGCCGGGCCGCGGTCGCCAGCAGGCGGCCATGCCCCCGGCCCTGTGCGGCAGGATCCACCTCGAACGCCACCTCCCAGCGGCCGCCGAGCCCGCGGCCGACCACCAGCAGGCCGTGCTCCGACTCCCACAGGCGCACGCCGGTGCGGTACCGGTGGGCGCGCAGGGCCCGCGGGTGTTCGCTCGCCTCCACCGGGGTGAGCCGCACCGGCGGGGCCCCGGTGAGCGGACCGGCGAGCAGTGAGATGTCGAAGGCTCCGGCGTGCAGGCCGAAGCGGTCCTCCAGCGCGGTGAGAAAGCGCGGGCCGCTGGGCGCGGCGAAATCCTCACCGGCCAGCTTCTCGGCCCAGGAGTAGTCGACGTCAGCGGCGACGACGACGTGGCCGGGAAACGACACCACCGCCGCCCGATCGGGCGACGGTGGTGGAACGATCTCGAGCCACGGGTCCGGCACGTGCCGGTCGCCACGCTCGATGCCGGCGAGGATGGTCGCCAGATCGCGGGAGCCGGTCAGGCCGACTTCTCCTCGCGTGCGTGGCGACGGCGGCCGACGAACTCGCGCGGAACGATCGTGGGGTTCACGTTTTCCAGGACCACCTCGCGGGTGATCACCACGCGGGCGGCGTCCGGGTTGCTGGGCACCTCGTACATCACGGAGAGCAGGACCTCTTCCATGATGGCGCGCAGCCCGCGGGCACCGGTGCCACGGAGCATGGCCTGGTCGGCGATGGCCTCCAGCGCGCCCTCGTCGAACTCCAGCTCCACGCCGTCCAGCTCGAAGAGACGCTGGTACTGCTTCACGTAGGCGTTGCGAGGCTCGGTGAGGATCCGGATCAGCGCCTCGCGGTCGAGGTTGCGGACGGTGGTGATCACCGGGAGGCGGCCGATGAACTCGGGGATGAGCCCGAACTTCAGCATGTCCTCCGGCATCACCTTGCTGAAGATGTCGTCGGTGTTCCGCTCCGAGATCGACCGGAGCCGGGCGCCGAAACCGACGCCGCTCTGACCCACGCGCTGCTCGATGATCCGGTCCAGGCCGGCGAACGCGCCACCCACGATGAACAGCACGTTCGTCGTGTCGATCTGAATGAACTCCTGGTGCGGGTGCTTCCGGCCGCCCTGCGGCGGAACGTTCGCCACCGTGCCCTCAAGGATCTTCAGCAGGGCCTGCTGGACCCCCTCGCCGGAGACGTCCCGGGTGATCGACGGGTTCTCGCTCTTGCGGGCGATCTTGTCGACCTCATCGATGTAGATGATGCCCTGCTCGGCGCGCTTGACGTCGTAATCCGCCGCCTGGATCAGCTTGAGCAGGATGTTCTCGACGTCCTCACCGACGTAGCCCGCCTCGGTCAGCGCGGTGGCGTCCGCGATGGCGAACGGCACGTTCAGCATCCGGGCCAGGGTCTGGGCGAGGTGGGTCTTGCCGCAGCCGGTGGGGCCGATCAGCATGATGTTGGACTTGGCCACCTCGACG
Organism: Actinoplanes teichomyceticus ATCC 31121; assembly: GCF_003711105.1. Taxonomy (NCBI): domain Bacteria; kingdom Bacillati; phylum Actinomycetota; class Actinomycetes; order Micromonosporales; family Micromonosporaceae; genus Actinoplanes; species Actinoplanes teichomyceticus. Next base: position 1,321,180 of record NZ_CP023865.1, on the reverse strand, counting down.
TCGCTGCCCGATCCGGGAGCGCCGCTCGACTCGGCCTGGATGCGCTTGTAGTGGTTGTAGACCGCGACAGCGAGAGCCTTCTTCGCTTGCTCCTGGCCCACCACGTAGTTGTCCAGGAACTGGCAGATCTCCATCGGCTTGGGAAGCTCTTCCCACTTCACCTCGCCGGTCTCGGCCAGCTCCTCTTCGATGATCTCGTTACAGAGATCGATGCACTCGTCGCAGATGTAGACCCCGGGGCCCGCGATGAGCTTCTTGACCTGCTTCTGCGACTTCCCACAGAAGGAGCACTTCAGTAGGTCGCCACCGTCGCCGATCCGTGCCACCTACGTTCTCCCTGCGCTCAACGACCGGCCACTAGCCGGTCCGTGTCCGAGACGGATTGCCTCGTTGCCATCTCATCGTCTGCCGACCCGCGTAACTGAGGCTGCTGGCTCGACGTTACCCGCAAAGGGGCTGTTCTCCGACCCCCCAAAACGGGCGTGTCAGGGACCGGCCAGTCTAGCCTGACCGATCCGGTCCCCGACATCAGTGCGTCAGCTGCCGGCGCCGACGGTCTGCAGGCTCTTCTTCCGGCTGACCAGAACGGTGTCGACCAGGCCGTACTCCTTGGTCTCCTCCGCCGTCATGATCTTGTCGCGGTCGATGTCCTTGCGGACCTTCTCAACCGACTGGCCGGAGTGGCGGGCCAGCATCTCCTCGAGCTGGGTCCGCATCCGCATGATCTCGCGGGCCTGGATCTCGATGTCCGAGCCCTGGCCGTAGCCGCCCTCGGTGGCCGGCTGGTGGATGATGATCCGCGAGTGCGGCAGCGCCATCCGCTTGCCCGGCGTGCCGGCCGCCAGCAGCACCGCCGCCGCGCTGGCCGCCTGGCCCAGGCAGACCGTGCTGATGTCCGGACGGACGTACTGCATGGTGTCGTAGATCGCCGTCATGGCCGTGAACGAGCCACCGGGCGAGTTGATGTACATCGTGATGTCCCGGTCCGGGTCGGTGCTCTCCAGCGTCAGCAGCTGGGCCATCACGTCGTTCGCCGACGCGTCGTCCACCTGGACGCCGAGGAAGATGATCCGGTCCTCGAACATCTTGTTGTACGGGTTCGACTCCTTGATCCCCCACGAGGTGCGCTCGGAGAACGAGGGCAGCACGTAGCGGTTGTGCACCGGAGCGAACCCGGGAGGCAGGGAAAGGTCGGTCATGGTTCAGCTCCTCAGTTCAGCGTTCCGGCACCGTCCGGGACCTGCACGGCCCCGGTGATCACCTGGTCGATGAAGCCATAGTCCTTCGCCTCCTGCGCCGTGAACCAGCGGTCCCGGTCGAAGTCGGCCGCGATCTGCTCCGGGGACTGACCGGTGTGAAACGCGATCCGCTCCTGGAACATGCGCTTGGTGTAGAGCATCTGCTCCGCCTGGATGGCGATGTCGGCGGCGGTGCCACCCATGCCACCGGACGGCTGGTGCATCATGATGCGGGCGTGCGGCAGGGCGTAACGCTTGCCCGGCGTTCCGGCACAGAGCAGGAACTGCCCCATCGACGCGGCCATGCCCATCGCGACGGTCGACACATCGTTGTCGATGAACTGCATCGTGTCGTAAATGGCCATACCCGAGTAGACAGAGCCACCGGGCGAGTTGATCCACAAGTGGATGTCCCGCTCCGGGTCCTCGGCGGAGAGCAGCAGCAGCTGCGCGCAGATGCGGTTGGCGACCGCATCGGTCACCTCGCTGCCGAGGAAGATGATCCGCTCACGCAGCAGGCGGTTGAAGACCGAGTCGTCGAGGTTGCCACTCAGGGTGTCGCCGCCGCGCCGCGACACGGGCCCGGCGGGGGTGTGGAGATCGGTCATGGCAGCCCTTCACAGCTTGCTGTGTCGGCCGTGGTTGCGGCCGGCAGGTTGTCCGTCGTACGACCAACCTAACCGGTCGATTGCGCATCAGCTTCCCGCTCGGGCAGGTGTTCGCTGACAGCGCACCGGGCCTCGGCCGTACGCCGGAAATGACACCGGCCACCGCGCACCGTGAGCGGTGCGCGGTGGCCGGGTGACGCCTGTCGGTCAGTGGTTGTGACCGGCGTGCTCGTCCTCGCTGGCCGCGCGCAGGTCGTCCAGGGAGAGCGTGTTGCCCTCGCTGTCCTTCATCGTGACCTGCTCCATGACCGACGCGAGGGCCTTGCCGCGACGCACGTCGCCGAAGACGGCCGCCGCGGCGCCCGAGCGCACCAGCTGGTCGTAGTACTGCTGCGGCTGCATCTGGGCGCGCTGCGCCCGGTGCACGATCTCGTGGCCGAACTCGTCGTCGGAGACCTGCACGTCCTCGGCGTCGGCGATGGTGTCGAGCAGCAGCTGGATCCGGACGCCCTCCTGGGCCGCCTCGGTCAGCTCCTGGTCGATCTGCTCCTCGGTCTTCTCCTCGGAGGCCAGGTAGTCCTGCAGGGACGCGCCGATCCGCTCCAGCTGGTCGGTCATCGCCTGCTTGCGGCCCTCGACCTCGTCCTTGACGACGCCCTCCGGAGCCGGGATCGCGGCGGCCTCGACGAGCTGCTTGAGAGCCTCGTCACGAGCCGCGTAGATCTGCTCGACCTTCTTCGCCCGGGTGAGCCGCTCACGCAGGTCGTTGCGCAGCTCCTCCAGCGTGTCGAACTCGCTCGCCAGCTGGGCGAACTCGTCGTTGATCTCGGGCAGCTGCTTGTCCTTGACGGTGCGGACGACGACCTTCACCTCGGCGTCGCGGCCGGCGAAGTCGCCGCCGACCAGCTGGGTGGTGAAGGTGGTCTCGTCGCCGGCGGAGAGGCCGACCAGCACCTCGTCCAGGCCGGGGAGCAGCTGCTTGCTGCCGACCTCGTGGGAGATGTTGGTGGCCGAGCCGCCCGGCACCTCCTCGCCGTCGACGGTGGCGTTGAGGTCGAGCTGAACGTAGTCGCCCTCCGCAGCGGCACGCTCGACGGTCTTCAGGGTCGCGAAGCGCTCACGCAGGCCGTTGATCTGCTCATCGATCTCGTTGTCGCCGATGGCGACGGCCGGAACCTCGACCGTGATGGTCGACAGATCCGGGACGACGATCTCCGGGCGGACGTCGACCTCGGCCGTGAACTTCAGCGGCGCGTTGTCGGCGAACTCGGTGATCTCCACCTCGGGCCGGCCGAGCGTCTTGACGTCGTGCTCCTGGACCGCGGCGAGGATCTGCTGCGGGATCGCCTCCTGGACGGCCTCGTTCAGGACCGCGCCACGGCCGACCCGCTGGTCGATGACCGCGGCCGGCACCTTGCCACGACGGAAGCCCGGCACCTGAACCTGCGCGCCGATCTCCCGGTACGCCTTCTGCAGGCTCGGCTTGAGCTCGTCGAACGGCACCTCGATGGCGAGCTTCACCCGGGTCGGGCTCAGAGTCTCGACGGTGCTCTTCACAGGCGTACTCCTTGTTGCTGCGGATAGTTGATGATCAGTCGGGGTGGCGGGATTTGAACCCACGGCCCCTCGCTCCCAAAGCGAGTGCGCTACCAAGCTGCGCCACACCCCGTGGCGTCGGCCAGTGTATGCGGTCTGCTTGCCCGCGTGTGCGCTGGAGTCACCTGCTGGGGAATCCGGTTCGCGCGGACGGGAGATGATTCAGTAAGCTGTGCACGAGACCCGGGCACTCCGGGGCCTCGCGGGCGTAGCTCAATGGTAGAGCCTCAGTCTTCCAAACTGATTACGCGAGTTCGATTCTCGTCGCCCGCTCATAGCGTAACGGCCCAGGTCAGACGGCAAATCGTCAGACCTGGGCCGCTTCGTTTCACCCGCTGGTGGATCTTGCGTGCCATTGGCGTGCCATTAGCCCTCGCGGCGTCGACGCTTGTCCTGGCCGGCCCGCTTGGGCTTCGCGCTCCTGGCGATCCGCTTGTCCATGCTCTCGGCGATCTCCCGGTCCCGCTCGCTCGTCGCGTGCTGGTAGATCAACGCCGTCCGCATGCTCGCGTGACCCATCCGGTGAATCAGCTCCCGGGTGCTGGCACCGCTCGCCGCCGCGAGGTGGTTCCCGGTGTGCCGCAGGTCGTGGAAGTGGAAGCCGACCGGCATCCCCGCGTCCGCCAGCGCCGTCGACCACTTCACCGCCCGCCGGAAGTTGCCGGTCCGCAGGGGCATGTCCTTGTCCCCCGTGAACACCAGCGCCTCCGGATCAGCGCCGGTAAAGTCGGCGAGGTGCCTGGTCAGGGCTTGCCGGGCCATTGCCGGAAGAGCCACGACCCGGATGCCGGCCGCAGACTTCGGCGGCCCGAACTCCAGGCCGCTTTTCAGCGCGGCCAGCTTCCTCGGTACGCGGACCGTGCCGCCCTGCATGTCGACATCGCAGCGCCGCAGCGCCGCGAGTTCGCCCCACCGCAGTCGCGAGAAGGCGGCGACAGTGATCAGCGCCACGTACCGGGGCGGCATTTGCTCGGCGAGAGCGAGCACCTGGGCGACGGTGGCGACCGGACGCTCCGGGGTGTGGTACCGGTCGTATCCGGGGATCCGGCACGGGCTCTGCTTCAAGATCTCGTCCTCGCGGACCGCGGTGTTGAGGACCGCCCGCAGCAGCGAGTACGCCTTGACCGCCTGCGGCTCGCTGGTGCCGTCCTCGAGCAGCTTGCCGCGCCAGGAGCGGATCGTCTGCGGCTTGATCGCACCGAGCGCCAGGTGGCCGAGGGTCGGCTCGATGTGCAGCCGGAACAGGTCCTCGTAGTTCTCCCGGGTCCGCGGCTGGAGCTTGCGATGCGCGATCCACTCCCGGCCGTACCTGGCCAGGTGCACGTCGCCGGCCTCCGGCGCCTGCCACTCGCCGCGGATGATCTCGGACTCGACCAGGGTGCGCCACTGGGCCGCCAACCGCTCGGTGTCGACGGTGTTCGGGGCCTTCCGCTCGATGCCGTCCGGGCCGAGGTAGCGCGCCTGGAACCGGCCTGACGGGAGTTTGCGGACGTTGCCGAAACGGCGGTGCCCCTTCTTGTTGGCCATCAGTGGGCTCCGCAGCGCGATCCGGGTCGGGAACAGGTCCCGGAACGGCAGCACGTCCTTGCGCGGGTCCTGCAACGCCGCGACCACGTGCACCCCGGCCGCGCGGCCCTGTGACAGCAGCAGGCCCAGCGACTCCCGGATCCGGTCGCGGACCTTCCGGTCGGTCAGGTACGCGGTCAGCGCCGCCAGCTCATCGACGATCACCACCATCAGCGGCTCGTCCACCGTCGGCGTGTGCTGGCGGGTCACCCCGCGCAGCCGGGCGGCCCGCTGCCGCATCCGCTTGACGGCCTCCTCCAGGACGCCGGCCATGGCTTCCGGCTCGTCGTACGCGAAGCGGGCGAACAGCGGGGCGCCAGAAGCCAGTTCCATGCCGCCCTTCGGGTCGAACGCCCACACCTCGACCAGGCCCGACGCGATCCCGGCGGCCAGCGACCGCAGCAGCGACCAGATCACCGAGCCCTTGCCGGAGTTGGTCGCCCCGGCGATCAGCACGTGTGAGCCGGTCAGCCGCAGCCGGTAGGCGGTCCCGTCCTCCCGTACCCCCAGCTCCAGGCCGGACAGGTCGGGCAGCGCCGGAACCGGCAGCGGACCCACCGTGTTTTCGAGGGGATCGCGGCGGACGAAGTGCAACACCACCCGATCCGGACGCCCGGCGGTGTACGCCCGCGCCTCCCGAAGGCGGAAGGAGTACGCCAGCCGGGGCGCAGCCGCCGCCCAGTCGTCCGGATGCTGACCGGGCAGCAGCCGCACCGTCACCCGATCGCCCCACCGATCCGAACGCACTCCCAGCAGGCTCGGCACCCAGCGTTCCCCGGCGTGCACACTGGCCAGACCGCACGCGGTCATCACCGGAACCCATCCGCGCCGATAGGTCCACAGCTGCCGGCACCGGCCGACCGCCGGATACCACCCGAACCGCAGCCAGGTCCTCGGGTGCAACCGCCACCAGGCACTACCGGTGGCACCGAGGCCGGCGACGACCCCGACCAGCACCGGCCATCCGTACGTCCGGGTGATCCACCAGGACGCGACCAGCGGCCCGGTGATCCACCAGTACCGGGCCGCCAGCACGACCGACCGATAGGTCCCCCGGCCAAGCCAGACGAAGACGAGCAGCCATCCCGGGATCCGCCACACCGGCAGCCGGGTGTTGAGCGGAGCCGTGGGGATCTTCTCCCCAGGGATCACATTGACCAGAGGCATCACGATCACCCCCGGCCGATCCGGGTCGGCCGGGCCAGCGTTCGTACGCAGGTCCGGCAGGCCATGTGCCTCAGGTCGAACCGCCGCGGGCTCTCCCACAGCCGGCACCACGGGCAGTAGATCGCCACCGTCACGGACAGGTGGGACCGGCCGGTGACCTGCCGCAGCAGCGCTATCGATCGGGTCACGAACCGCGACTGGCGGCGGTCCAGGCGGCGGCCCTTCACGCCGCACCTCCCCGGCGTAGCTGGGAAGCACGCTCCCGGGCCGCTGCCGCCAGCTCGGCGGCCTCCGGCGTCGTCGCGCCGACACGCTCCAGCAGCGCGGCCTTACGGTCGAACCAGTCGGCTCGCTCACCGCCCGGGGTGGCGAGGGTGGGCCGGTCGGCCAGCAGCCCGCAGAGGGCAGCGGAGAAGGTGTGCAGGTCGGTCAGGGCAGCCTGAACTACGGTGGGCACGAAGCCCTCCTTCATCTGTCGAGGAGTGAGGGTTGCCGCGCGGGACGGGCCGGGACTCTTGGCGGGGAAACGGCCCGCCCGCGCAACCAGCGAGAAGCCGTCAGGCAGCAGCGCCGACGACGGCGGGGCGGATGGCGGTGGCGCGCAGCGAGTACGCCATCCGCGCCTTGCACTGCCCGGTGCCCTTGCAGCGCTGGGAGTCCACGTAGGGCGTGAGCGTGAGACCGTCGAACTCGATCGACGGCGGGTAGCCCGGCACGGCCGAGGCCGGCGGCACCGGCTGCTGCGGCGCGCAGATTTTCACCTTGACCTCGGTGCTGCGGCCGAACTTGCCGGCGGCCGGGTCGAGGTCCATCACCCGGACCACCCAGACCCGCTCGCCGGTCTCCTTGTCGCGGACCTGGTTGTCCGGGTCGTGGCGGCGCTCGAAGTCGACCGCGGCATCCACCCCGAGGCAGAGCACGCCGGCAGGGAAGACGTAATCGAACGGGACAGGGACTTTCAACGTCAGCGGGACCATCCGGACCTGACCTCCTGATCGCACGGACATCAATGTGACATCCGCTTATGCTTACAAGCTAGGACAGCATGTAAGCACAAGCAACGATCTATGTCTGATCTTCAGATGGCGCAACGAGCAATCAGGACAGCGGGTAAGTGTCCTCGATCTCGTGCCGGCTCCCCGGCATCACGATCAGCGAGGTCATGATGGGTTCGCCGGTGGACTGGTGAGCCGTGATGACGACGCTCAAGACCGCTTCGTCGGCCGGCACCTCCAAGGCGTCGGCCTCGGCATGGTCGACCGGCCGGGCGGTCAGTCGCTCGGTCGCGTAGTCCGCGCGCAGCTTCTTCCGGCTCCTGATGTGCTCCAGGATGCTGCCTGAGATCGGGTCCGGCTCGATCACGTCAGTCCCGACGGCGATATCCACCGGCACGAACGTCGAGATCAGGTCGATCGGTCCCGACGACGAAGTGGTGCGCCGACGCCGCTCATAGACCGGAGTCCCCTCCGGGATCCCCAGCGCAGCCGACACCCACGGCACGGCCAGAACCGGGCCGACGTGCAGGATCTCCGTTTCCGCCGTCTCGTCCAGGTCGATCGCGTCACGCGCGTACTGCGGTGAGCTGCGCTCGGACGGCGGCCGACCGCGTACGAAACTGCCCTTGCCCTGCTGGGACTCGATCCAGCCGTCCTGTTTAAGGATCCCGAGCGCCTTGAGCACCGTCGGGCGGGAGACGTCGAACTCGGCGCACAGTTGGCTCTCGGACGGCAGGCCGGCGCCGGGAGCATAGGTCCCGTCCTCGATGCGGCCGCGGAGCGCGTTCAGCACGCGCAGGTATTTCGGCGTCGGAATCTCGTACGCCATCGGGTCCACCCATCGACTTCGGCCGGATCACAGCATGTCAACACAGGACCATAAGGCCTGTCAGGACGACTGAACAAGATGGGTCAGACTGTCGGGTCGTCGACCCCGGTGGTCGCCTGCAGCCAGCCGGACCAGGCCTTCGGCGCACTGAGCTGTTCCGGTCGAGAGGCGCCGGGCCAGCGACGCGGTAGGCATCCGTACCGGCCGAACACCCGCAGCGCGACCCGGCGCAGAGCGCACGGATCCTCCTCGCCGCAGACGGCACAGCGCCCGTCGGCGCTCGGCGCCACGTGCCGGTCGAGCTGAGTTTGCGCGAAGTCCAATTGCTCGCGGGCCGCCGCTGACAGGAAGACGCTCACCTTCGGCTCCGTACGTTCGGGCCGCCGGCCCGCGGCGTGCAGAACCGCAGGCCCTCGTGGCGGACGAAGATTTCCCGGCGCTCGATGGCTTCCCCCGCGCTGTTCAGCGAGTAGCCCTGGAGCCAAGCCCAGCCTTCGTAGGTCGGTCTGTCACCGACCGAGATCACGCGGAACAGCAGCCGCCGCGTATCGGCGAACTGCACCGACGCATTGCCGTCGACGATGACGACATCCCCAGGACGCGGGATCACGGAGTCCTCCACCACACCGGATCGAAGGGCACCGGGACGGGCGGGCATGCGCGCCGGCACCCGCCCCGGTGCCGGCTCATGAGGCCGCCACCACCAGCCGGCCACGCCCGCCGCAGTCCATGCAGGAGCGCCGGGCGGTCACCCGGGCGTCACGGCACGTCTGCGCGACCATCCGCAGCGCAGTGCGATGGGTCGTGTACTTCCAGCCCATACCGGCGCACGAGCGGCAGGCGGGGGCCGAGGCGGAAGCGGTAGGAACGGTCACGGAGACAGGCTGTGGCCAAAACCGCCCCAGAACCCGGAAAATCATTCCGGGGTCGCCGATCTCCAAGCGGGGAGGGTCAGCGGATGCGCGGCATGACCATGAACTTGACGATCGGCGAGCGAGTCGCCTGGTACCGCCGCAGGCGCGGCCTGTCTCAGGAGGTGCTCGCCGGCCTCATCGGTCGAACCGCGGACTGGCTCGGAAAGATCGAGAACAACCGCATCGAGCTTGACCGCCTCTCGGTTATCAAGTCGCTCGCCGACGTCCTGGATGTCTCGCTCGGTGATCTACTCGCGGAGCCGTCGCTGGTCGAGTGGACCACAGACAGCGGCATGGAGACCGTGCCGGCCCTGCGCAGCGCGCTCATGGAGTACCGGGCGATTACCTATCTCGGTACCCGCGATGAGGACGGCGACCGGCCGAGCTTGGACGAACTCCGGCGGGAGACGGGCAAGCTTTGGGACGCCTACCAAGCATCCCGCTTCGGATTCGTCACCGGCCAGCTTCCCGGGCTACTCCGCCAAGCACAGACCGCCGCCGACGAGTTGGACGGCCGTGAGCAGGAGGAGGCCCGGAGTCTGCTCGGCCTCACCTACCAGCTTGCCGCGACGCAGCTCACCAAGCTCGGCGAGACGGATCTCGCGTGGATCGCGGCCGACCGCGGCCTCTCCGTCGTCCGGCCCGTAGGAGACCCGACGATCACCGGGTCGCTGTTCCGCTCAGTCAGCCACGCCCTTCTGTCTACCGGGCGCTACCAGGACGCCGTGCGACTGACCACCGACGCCGCCGACTACCTGGACCAGTACCTCACCGAAGCAGGGCCGGAGCTGCTATCCGTCTACGGGACGTTGCTGCTGGGTGGTTCGGTCGCCGCCGCCAGGGCGAACGATGCCGGCACGGCGCGGACCTTCCTCACCGCCGCCGACGAGGCCGCGGGCCGGCTGGGCGAGGATGCCAACCATCTGTGGACGGCTTTCGGACCCACAAACGTCGCGATCCACCGGGTCGCCGCTGCTGGTGAGCTTGGGAACGTCCAGGTAGCGATCGACCTCGGGCCGCGGGTAAACACCGCCGGCCTTCCGATGGAGCGCCGAGTCCGCCACGCCCTGGAGGTATCCCGGGCTTACGGTGCCTGGAACCGTCAAGACGAAGCCCTGTCCGTGCTGCTCGACGCCGAACAAATGGCCCCAGAACAGGTCCGGCACCACTACCTGGGCCGCCAACTCGTACTTACCTGGATCAGGCAGCAGCGCGGCAAGCCATCTTCAGAGCTTGTCGGCCTGGCACGCCGTCTCCGCGTGCTCGACTGATCCACTCGCTCTACCCTGCTCGGTGTGACGACTTCCGAGATGCCCCCGATGGCCACTCCGCGCGTCGCTGCCGGAGCCCTCTTCTTCGACGAAGCGGGCCGTGTCCTGCTCGTGAAGCCCACCTACAAGAACGGTTGGGACATCCCCGGCGGGTACGTCGAACCGGGGGAATCGCCGCGGGCGGCATGCATCCGCGAGGTTCGCGAGGAGTTGGGCATCAGCGTGAACCCCAGCTCGCTCCTCGTCATCGACTGGGCTCCCGCAGAAAAGGAGGGAGACAAAATGCTGTTCGTCTTCGACGCCGGCACTCTTTCCGACCAAGCTCACGCCGAGATCCGTTTCACTGACGGCGAACTAACCGAATCGGCGTTCGTCGCTCACGACGACTTGGACCGCTACCTGCCGGGCCGCCTATCTCGCCGGCTTCGTACCGCAATCAACGCAAAGCAGCATGAAGCAGCTGTATACGCCGAACACGGCGAGGTTCCTGCATAGTGTCGACCTCTCGCAGTGACAACTACATCTAAGATCCGGTGCGCACTTCTGCCGGAGACGAGCGCACTCGATCGAGCCGAAAGAGGGCAACCGCGGCAGCGAAGCGTCTCACCCTCAATACCAAAGACGAATAACCTTATGCGAGAGAAAGCGACTCTAGGGCGGGCACTTAATCGCCTTGTAAGTCAGCATGAACGCTGCGCCAAATATAAGAATTCGCATGCGTCAGTGATTCATAACAACACGGAAAGGCTCTCGCTCCATTAACACAATTGAAGCCTTCTCCCGGATCCATTCTTCAAGGGGTCGGTCACCTTCCAGAAGGAATATAATCTCATTCAATTCAGCAAGAATCATCAGTTTTTGAGATAGCACCTCACGGCACGCTTGCACGGCTGGCTCCGTGTAGCCAGAATTGGAAATGAACAGACCTCGGACATCAGGCCTCCTAAAGAGCCTAAGGAGGTGGCTCGACATCGGTGTTATATCGATTGGAGCATTCCACCACTTAACCTCAACCAAATACAGATGATGGTCAGCCATCACGACTCCGTCAATCTGCTCTTCCACTGTGCCGGCGTTACGGATTTCGAACGGCTCGCGCACCTGTATGCCTTCAACCGCGCATAGGTCAGACAAGATTGACTCGATTAGCACGCCTCGTCGCTGCGCATTGGATTCACCTCTGAGCTCGACGATTCGCGCGCGAAGCGCTGTCCGAGCGGCTTGACGCTTTCGCTTCTGATCGACGAGTCGTTCACTTTCCCGTATTCGGGCCTGCCGCTCCTGATCCCGTTCGCGCTGCATCCGGGCAAATGAGTCTCTTGCGCCAACGATCTGCCTTACGGCTGCAACTAGACCTCTCGCTTTGTCCTGATCGTTTGGCCAGGAAAGCGAAAAGTCTTCCCACTGCGTGACGAGCCGGACGATCTCTCTTCGTTCCCGCAGAAACCGATCACCGCCCGCATTCAAATCTTGAATCACAGATCGCGCGATGCCGTACTTACTGACTGACGAAGAATCGGCGCGTAGAGCCGCCTGGTGTTTCTGCAAGATTGAATCGGGGACCCCGGCACTTCTGAAGAAGTCAATCGTCTGCTGCTTGGACTTGACTAGGGTCGGGATGGTGTCAACGAGCCGCTCCACGAGATCCGGTGCGTGATGCCAGCTAGCGTCCGACAACGATGATCCTCCTCGACGGGCGGAGAGCGACTTTGAGCCGTTCATGAGACACAACGCTACTTAGCTTTGTGTCGGTATCAAATAGGCGCTGAGCAGGACGTTTGCAAGTACGGCGCGAAGCCGTGTCAACATTTGTTGATGGCACGCCACGTTCCCGATCCGAACCGTCCCATCGAAGGCACGACGTTCCAGGCAGCCATCGATCGCCTTGCTGAGCGTGCGGTCGCCGATGGCGGTGGCACGAAGCTGCGGGCGTTGGCCGACCTCAGGGCGGCTGTTGAGGAGTGCATCAAGGCGGAGACACGCACAAGGAGTTGGTCGTCCGGTGGAACTCGCGGAGGGCCCGACCGGAGTCAAAGAGTTTCAGGCGACGTGATGACGTGGCGTGAGGTAGGTGATGAACTCGGCGTCTCGGCGCAGGCGGCACATCGCCGGTACGGCCATGTGGCGGCCGAACGAGACGCCGCCGGCCCGTAGCCCTCGTCGTGGGATCGTGTACGACTGCGGGCTTGACAGTCGGCCCCGAGCAGCGGTCATCACTTGGGGAAAGTCACGAAGCGTATCGCTCCCGGCACCTTGGGGTAGACGGCTGCTGTCCGCGCTCGGGCCAGCCGTCGCCGTCACGACCGGTGGTCGGCCGTGACGGTCCGGCGCCTTTGTCGTGCCGCCGATAGTGTGCCGCTCCATCTGTCGTAATCGGAGGCGATGAATCGCCTCATGAACCAGGACGTGGCGCAGTATTGATAACCCCAAAGGGCACGTGAACGCTAGGTGCCACCTGGGACGTTGATACTAGATGGCCCTGTTGGTCATCGAAGAAGATGTGCGGCTTGAGGACACTTATGACAGCACCCTTGTCAATGCCGCCCAGGAAAAAAGCATCATTAACCGTAACTCCCCATGCCTTGAGGCTAGCAATGGCTCGTTGGTGAGAAGGCGCATTCCGCGCCGTTACGATGGAGACGTGCAATCGGATTCGGTATTCCGGATCGGCAGCTCGCCTTGCTTCCTCACGCCGCTGGATCTCATTGACTTGCCTCAAGAAGTCTTGCAAGGGACCAGGTGAATGCGGGGTGACAGCGTTCGCTGTTTCGTGAGCATGGAATCTGTCGAGCCCCTCGGCCTGCATAACTCGCTCAGAGGCGTCATCCGCAAGGACGCCGTCGAAGTCAAACGCAATCCGCAGATCGGAGTCTTTGTCGTCCTCCGTGTAGTTAGAGGGAAGAACCTGGCCAGCGGGAAGGTTTCGGGCTGTCGCTTCCTGCACGTCTATAGGATTGGCAGATAAGAAGAGTGACATGTGCAGAACGGGCATGAACTTATATGGCGACTTGCCTTGCATGAAGATCGCGCGGGTGATTGGAAGACCGTGATGTTCGACTGACTTCATCACCCTCAGACCCGTGTCCGGATCATTCCGTGAAAGGATTATCACTTCAACGAGGGCGCCATCTTCATCGGCTAGGTCGTTGAGTGACAGGAGCCTCCTAATGAAGGGGAATGCAACACCAGGGTCTAGGGGATTATCGAGGTTTTCCTCTTGGTAACTGCGGTATGCCTCTTCGCCGCTTTCGCGAAAGACCTTATCCGATGCCTCAAGATTGAAAAGTGCGCTCGACGCGATCCCTATGACGAGTTTATTGTCCAAGTTATACGGCAACTCGCGCCCTCGAATCTTCCGCCGTTGCGTTTCTGGTTGATTATTATAGGCGAGGTGTCTAGAGGGCGAAAGCTCGCTCTAGTCTCATGAAGCATGACGCGCTTTCCTGAGGCGATTGAGCGAAGTCGTCTCATTTACTCCCATGCCGCGATCCGCGCATCCGACTGGCCGCAGATCGTCTGGCGGATGCGTGTCACACATCAGCCGCCGGAGGACAAAGGCCAGCAAGGCATGTTTGCCGAATAGATCTCTTCTGGATCAAGGCGCCGCGCAAGCGCGGCGCGGCCGGCACGCTCGGCCTGCTGGCGGCCTCCGGCCGGCATCGGCCGGCGCGCCGGCCCAATGCTCAACAGGTCGAGTCGAAGAGCGGTGGAGCTAGTCGGCCAGGTCGACATCGCTCATCGCCTGCCGAAGTGCCTCCTGGAGTGCCTCGACGGAACGCCTGGCCTCCTTCACTACCACGTTGTCCGAATCCAGGTACGGTCCACCCTCGTGGACTCCATCAGGGTTCTCGTTGATGTCCCAGAGAAGGTGCTCCTCCGCCCGTTCGAAGACCGTCCAAGCGTCCCGCACCGACCGAGGCGCCAGGAGCTTCACCCGCGCGCTCAACCGTTGTGGATGAACTAGCTGTTCAGACCAACCTGAAGACCCAACTCCGTATGGGTCGGTGATGGCCCCAAGACTCGACTCGCGGCGCTGAACATACTCGGCGACGTCGACATAGAGATCCACTCTTAGCTCACGCATCCGCTCGGCCTTCTCGCGTGACCACCGAAGCTCGTCGGCCTCCCGCTCGCGCTGCCAACGCTCGTCCTCGCGCTTGCGGTTCGAGCGTTGCGTGAGCCATGCCGCCGCCACAGACCCGGCCACGCCGAAGGCTGCCACAAGGATCGGGACCCACAGCGGTGTACTTGAGGTCATGTCGACAGTCTGGCCTCGACCGTCAAACCGTCGAGCGCGCTCATTCCTGGACGCAGCTTTGCGTCAGACTCCCCAGATCTGTCGCGGATGCTGGTCGTCTCGGCCGTAGTTGCTGCCGCGCCGCTTCGCGGCTTGCCACCGGGAACGGTGGTCACGGTAGGCGGGACGCCGGCGAGCGGGGCGCGGCGCGTGCCAGGAGCGTGCCATTAGGCCGTGCCATTGGCGGGCTCCGACGGTCATGATCGGGCACTCGCGATCATGCGCTGAGCAGGCAATCCGGGCGGATCATGACAGGCCGCAGCGATCTTCCAAACTGATTACGCGAGTTCGATTCTCGTCGCCCGCTCGGTACGCGAAGGCCCAGGTCAGCGGCAGTTTAGCTGACCTGGGCCTTCGTTGTTCGCCCTTCCGGATGATCTTGCGGGCCATTGGCGGGCCATTAGCCGGATGAGCCCGGCCGGTCGGCCTTCCCCCGCTTGCCCTTGCCCGCCTTCTTGCCGGCGCCCTTGCCCTTCGGCTTCTTCGCGGCGGCCGGGTCGGCTCCCTTGGCGATGCGCCGGTCCATCGCGGCGGCGATCTCCCGGTCCCGCTCGCTCGTCGCGTGCTGATAGATCAGCGCGGCCCGCATCGTGGCGTGGCCCATCCGGTGCATCAGCTCCCGGGTGCTCGCGCCGGACGATGCCGCCAGGGTGTTGCCGGTGTGCCGGAGATCGTGGAAGTGGAAGTCGCCCAGTCCCAGCCGCGCCACCGTCTCGCGCCAGCGGGTCGCCCTGCCGAACGAACTCGACCGCAGCACCTGACCCTTGTTGCCGGTGAACACCAGCGCCTCCGGGCCGTCATCGGCGAACTCGTCCAGGTGCCCGGTCAGCGCGTCGACGGCGGCGACCGGCAGCGCCACCACCCGTACGCCGGCCGCCGACTTCGGCGGGCGGAACTCGATCCGCCCGTTCAGGATCGCCAGCTTGCGCGCGACCCGCACGATCCCGGCCGCCAGGTCCAGGTCACACCGGCGCAGCGCCGCCAGCTCCCCCCAGCGAAGACCGCACAACGCCGCCACCACGATCAGCGCCCGGAACCGCGGCGGCATGGCGTCGGCGAGCGCGAACACCTGGGCGACGGTCGCCGTCGGCCGCTCCGGAGTGTGGTATCGGTCATACCCGGGGATCCGGCACGGGTTCTGCCGAATGATCTCGTCCTCCCGGACGGCCGTGCTCAGGATCGCCCGCAGCAGGGCGTACGCCTTCACCGCCTGCGGCTCGGGAGTCCCGGCGTCGAGCAGCCTGCGCCGCCAGGCCCGGATCGTGGCGGGCTGGATCGCGCCCAGGGCCGTCCGCCCCAGGTGCGGATCAATGTGCAGGCTGAACAGATACTCGTAGCCCTGCCGGGTGCGCGGCGCCAGCTTGCGCTCCGCGATCCACCCCTGGCCGTACGCCGGCAGCAGCACCTCACCGCTGTCCGGAACCTGCCAATGTCCCCGGATGATCTCCGACTCCACCAGCACGAGCCACTTGCCGGCCTCACGCTTCGCCTCGAAGGTCATCGGTGCGTGGCGCGTCAGACGTCCAGCCCGAGATAACGCGCCTGCCACCGCCCCGACGACAGCTTGCGGACGTTGCCGAAACGCCGCTTGCCCGGCTTGTTCGCCATCAGACGGCCCTCCACATCCGGCCGGGCATGCCCGGCCCGCTCGGCCACCTGCCAGCACGTTGTGATCGCGAGGTTCGCGGGGAGCCCGTCGACGCACCCGGCCGCCGCCCGGCGGGGCTCGACCCGGGCGAACCGGCCGGCCAATGAGTCGATCACCAGGTCGATGGTGTGCCGCCACCGGGCCGGCTCTGCGCTGTGACTCTCGGCCACCGCAAGGCCTGACGGTACGTCCACAACGCACAGACGATCACGCGGTGGCCGTCCTCGTTCCCGCGGAACCCGAGGTCACCTCACGAACGGCGGCTGCCGTACCTGGAGGCAGCGGACCCGTCAACCACAAGCGGAGCGCGCGCCCGGAGCACGGCCCCGGCCAGGTCTCGGGTCTCCTGGTCGGCGCCGTGCTCCTGTTCGCCGCGGGCGAGCGTCATCCCCTGTTCCACGCTCTCCCGCAGCTGGTGGACGGCGGCGGTGTCGAAGTCCGTACCGGAAAGCTTCGTCATCGCCGCCAGCTCGGTGGCGGTCACCATGCCCGGCATCGGCATTCCCACGTGCGGGTTGTCGGCCGGAAGGCCGGCCCGATCGTGCAGGGCGCGCAGGGTGGGCAGTTCCGCCTCGGTGAACGTCCGCACCCGGGCCGCGAGGTCGGTGACGGCCGGCGTGCTCGTGTGCTGGGGGATCGCGTCGAGCAGCGGAACGAGCTGCTCGTTCAGCGCCAGGGTGACCTCGATCCAGGCGAGATCCGTGCCGCCGAAGGCATTGGCGGAGGAGGGGGACGGCGCTGCCACTTCCTGACCACAACCGGTCAGGAGCAGCAGCGCCGCCGCGGTCGCGAGGATCCGCAAGGTCAGCCGCCGGTGAACGACGGGGTGATGCCGCACTTGGCGTGAGCGTTGATGCAGACCTTGACGAGCGCGCCTAGTTTCGCCTGGTCCCATGCGTTCATGAAGTCGCCGTGGATCGACGAGGCCATTCCGGAGGACAGGGACAGCCCGTCCCCGCCGAGCGAGTCGTAGCCGAGCATCAGCGACACGCTCGGGATCGCGACCGGGTAGTCGCCCTTGCACACGCCGTCGACCGCCGGGCCCATGTGCGACTTGTGGTCGGGCGAGTCGATGTGCTTGCCGTCCCAGCAGTCCTGGAAGGTCAGCTGGTAGATCAGATTGCCGCCGGGGGCGCACCTGGGCCAGTTCCCGTCGGCGCTGCGGCCGATCTCGGCGCTGCCCGCGCACCAGAACTGCGCCGGCGCGCCCTTCGGCGTGGCGACCTGGCGCTTCGGGTCACCCTGGACCATCACGAGTCCGGGCGGGAACGGCTTGACCGTCGCCGAGTCCTTGATCTTCGCCCCGTAGTACGCCCGGAAGCTCTTCATCTTGACCGGCTTGCCGTTGAGCAGCAGCGTCGGCGCCCAGTACGCGCTGTTGTCGCCTGGCGCGTTGCAGGTGGTCGACGCGGCCAGCAGGTCCTTGACGGTGCTGCTCGCGGTCACCTTGGGGCCGAAGAACGTGTGCTGGTGCGACGCGCCCGGCAGGTTCGGGAAGACGATCGGGTCGTCGGGCGCCTCGCCGGACACCTCGCAGTCGGTGTGGAACTCGGGAACCATCGTGGTCCCGGCCGGCACCGGCAGCGCCTTGACCGCGTTGTACTGCGCCAGCGCCGTGTTCCAGGCGGCCTGGTCGACGGGCACCCAACCACCGGGGGAGGAGCTGGGGGCGGCCGAACCGGGCGCCGTGGGAGTCGGCGCCGCGGAAGTAGGAGCCGCGGAAGTGGGCGCCGCGGAGGTCGGGGACGACGAACCCAGCGTCAGGTAGTTGATGTTGACGAAGTCCGAGCGGGACGTGCTCTTCATGACGAGGAACAGATCCTGCGCGCCGGCCGGCACCTTCGCGGCCGTCGCGGTGACCGTCGTCCACTTCTGCCAGCCGCCGGTCGAGACGATCGGGAAGGTGGCCAGCAGCGTCCCGTCCTTGGCCCCGAGCCGGGCCTCGATCGAGCCGCCCGCCGCGTTGTCGGAGGCGATCCGGGCGCTGATCGTGGACCCATTGATGGTGACGTCCCGATACTCGAGCCAGTCGCCGCTGGTGAGCCAGCCGACGTTCTTGCCGCCACCGGTGTCCGAGGTGCTCTCCGTCTGCGCGCCGGACTGTGCCGAGAACGCCTCGGCCTGCAGCGCGCCGGGGACCGCCACCTCGCCGGCGTCGGCGGTGGCGACGTAGACGCCGCTCGCGCCGACGGCCGTGGCCACGGCGGCGCCCAGGATCGCCCTGGTCGTCCGGCGTCGCCGCCGGGGGTTCCCCGGGGCGGCGTGCCGAGATTCTGAAGCCATACCGATTCCTCAAATCAAGGGCGTAGATCACCTGCGGCACGCATTATGTGCATGCTTTCCGAGGGCTTTCAACACGTCGCGAGAAAAAACATTTGCCCAGCTCAGAGCGCCCCTGGTAGCCGCGATCCGGTAATGGAATAACAGTTTTTCCGGCCCCCCTTCCTTTAATTTTTCTTTAAGGTCGGCGACAGGGTCGTGCCTGATCCGCACATGGCTGGGTATCAGCCCACCCTTGTTGATGGAATCTCCCGGCCCGCCGCCCGGCCAGGTCGCGGCCCTCGGCCGCCCCCGCTGGCCGACCGGGTGCTGGGCGCCGGGCCGCTCTGCCGTGACCCCGAGCGCGCCCGGTGGGTCGCCGGCCTGACCGTCCGCCCGCGGCCGAGCCACGCCGAGAACGACCTCGACAGTTCAGCCGCATGCCTGGCCTGCTCGGCCACCTGCCAGCAGGTTGTGATCGCGAGGTCCGCGAGGAGCCCGTCGACTTACCCGCAGCCCTCCGGGCTACAGCCGCGATACAGTGATCGGCTGGCATCGGATCGACATCGCCGACGCCAACCGACGCGCCGACCGGATGACCTCATTCAAGCTGTGCCCAGCAGTTGTCCGACAACGCAATGATCCTGCTCGACTACTTTCGACGGCTCTGCAACCCGTGTCCTGAATCCGAGCCGGCCGACGCCGATGTGTCGGCTTTCGGGAGTCGGTGACCCACCTGAGCGTCCAAGTGCGTGCTGTTTACATAGCCTCTCTGGGTGGGTAATGTCATTGCAGCCATCGAGATGCTTCATACTCCCATTGCACGATATCGGGGAGGTGAGAGCTCTAGCGAAATTCCATTCCGCGGCAACCCGTAGTCCAGGTACGGCTATGCCGCTACTTCGATCTCCGGGAAAGAAAATCTGATCCCTTGTACGTCCGGAATGATCCATGCCTCGTCCCGACACCTTCCCACCGACTTTTCGGAGGTATCTGTGAGACGTCTCGTGATCACTCTCGCCACGGCCGGTGCGGCCATCCTCGCGGCACCGGCCGTGGCGCTGGCGACGCCTGAACCGGGGTCCGCTGCCGCATCCGTCGCCGCGGACTTTTGGGTGCCCATGCGGAACTGGCGAAGCACAAAATGCCTGGAGCAGAGTTGGGCCAACGGCTCTGAGCAGCCGAACATCAAGGCGGTCGCGTGTACGGGGGGCGACAATCAGCAGTGGGCGTTCACCGGGGTGAACGGGTCCTCCGTCATCATGACCGTGAAGAACAAGAAGAGCGGTAAGTGTTTGGAGCAGAGCTGGGCGAACGGCTCTGAGCAGCCGGACGTCAAGGCGGCTGCCTGCAATGGCGGTTCCAACCAGCAGTGGCGGATCAGACCGGCGGAATACTACGTCACCGGATACTTCCTTGAGAACGTGAGCAGCGGGAAGGTGTTGCAGCAGAGCTTCGCGAACGGCTCTGAGCAGCCCGATGTAAATGTCGCTGCGATCAACGTCTGGGGCGATTACCGGAACCAGGTCTGGCGCCACTGAAGACAGGTCCGGTCGAGCCGGGGCACCGGTAGCGGATTCCAACGCCTGCTGGAACACCGCACCGACCCGGTGGAGCACCAGGCATCGACAGGGAACCGACCGGAACGGTCCGCCACACCCCGGATCCACCGGGACGGAGCTGGCGCAAACACCTGGTCATACGGATCTGCCGGGACCGGGCGGACCGCTTCCGGGTCGACTCGTTGCTTCCGAACCGACTACGCGAATCCCGTTCCCGTCGCCCCTCAGTACGCGAAGGCCCAGGTCAGCGGAGCGGCTCGTCAGCCCGTGAAACAGTCTGCCAGGAGGGCCACGCCTCGCCGACGATCAACGGCACATCGTGGTCGTGGCAGACTTCGCGTTCGGTTTCCCTCACTGTTGTGCGTTCACCGGGCGGCTGAGCCGTAGAACGCGCTCACCGGAGGAGCCGCTCTGCACGCCGTCCGCGGTCGGTTCACCGCGGATCTCCCCGTCGTAGTTGTAGATCCGGCGGCTGCCGCCTTCGCTGTCGCGGGTCGCCGGAGTCACGAGATAGCGATGCAGCAGGCCATCGATCTCGACCTCGACCAGCGCCGCGTCCTCGGCGGCGAAGAGTTCGCCGTCGCAGGGGCCGCCGACAAAAATGGCATTTGTATCGTTCATCCGTCCCGGCTACCCGCGACGTCTCCGGTCAAACAGCCGTGTCCGGGCTGGTGGGAGGGCATGGTCGCGCGCGGGGCGACACGGCCACGGTAGGGAGCATCGGGCGTGGCCGCCGGCCCGGCGCGTCGCCGGGCCGTCCCGCCGATCGGCCGGCCCGCTGCGCCCCGGGCCCCGCTCCACCTGGCGGAACAGGGCGAAGGCCCGGGCTTCGGGATCATGGTCCCGAAGCCCGGGCCTTGGTCGCCCGGCCGGCCCGCTCGCCGGTTGGCTCCGTGCGAGCGGGGACAGCCGATCAGCAGGCGGACACGCCGCTCGCCGGCCGCTTCGTCAGGGAAGGACGGTCACGAAGACGTCGCGCTCGCCGTTGGTGTCGTCGGCGACCAGATCCTCGCCGAGCGACATGAACCCGATGACCGTGCCGTCCGCGGAGAGGTCCGCGCCCTCGGCGCCGCCGTCGTCGCCCTTGACCGGCACCGTGATCAGCGTGTTGCGTGCGGACTGCCGGTCGTAGCGGTAGGCCTGCGTCTGCCAGCCGCCCGCATCCGTGCCGGAGAGGTTCGTGGCGGTCGACCAGAAGGTCACATAGCGGCCGTCACGGTTGATCCGGCTCTCGGTGGAGAACGCGTCCGGCGTGTGACCGTCCGGCGTGACCGAGACCGCGGTGAACTCGCCGGTGCGCCGCTCCCAGAGGTAGACGTCGGCGTCGGTGTTGGTGTCGCCCGGGACCAGGGAGGTGTACGAGGTGAACGTCACGAACGCGCCGTCGCCGCTGATCGCCAGGCTGCTGGCCCGGCCGGTGATCGCCGTGCTCGTGCCGGTCTCCCGGTCGAACAGCCGCGCCCCTCCGGAACCCTGGAACGCCACGTACCGGCCGTCGTCGCTGATCACCGACTCGTAGCCGCCGGATGCGGTCCCGTCGGACCGTCGGGTGACCAGATCCGTCGCGCCGGTCTCGCGGTCGTGGAGGTAGACGTCGATCCGGTCGTCCGTGTCACCGGGCACGAGCGCGGCGTACGTCGAGTAGGTGACGTACCGGCCGTCGGCGCTGACGTCGGGCCAGAGCGAGCGCGCGCCGGGCAGGCGGGTGATGGTCTTCGAGCCGACGTCCCAGACGAAGACGTTCGCCTCGCCGTCGGTGTCGTCGGGCACCAGGTTGGAGGCCTCCGAGCTGAACGTGACGTAGCGGCCGTCGGCGCTGATCCTCTCGTCGGTGGAGCGGCCGTTCGCGGCGACGCCGCCGACGCCCCGGGTCACCAGTTCGGTGACGCCCGTGCCGCGGTCGTACCGGAAGATGTCGAGCAGATTGTTCGTGTCGCCGGGCACCAGGTTGGTGGCGTTCGAGCTGTAGACGAAGAAGCGGCCGTCGTCGCTGACGGACGGGGCGTTGGAGCTGCCGTCCGCCTGGGAGCCGTCGTACCCGACCGAGATGCGCGTCGCGGTCTGCTTCGGTTCGGCGACGGCGGCGCCGGTGGGCACCAGCGCCAGGGCGGCCCCGAGAGCCATGACGCGCGCGGTCCGGGCGCGCAGCGGTGATCGCACAGTATCCCCCATGGACATGATCTGCCGGTGGCCAGTCGACCTCCGGGCGTGCACGCCAGACCGTACCAAACTACATAGAACCATGTGACTTCGTCATGGCGGGGAAGCCCGGGCCGACACCGGCGACAGCCGCACGGCCCGCGGCCGTCCGGCGGGCGAGGCCCGGGGCGTACGGACGCAGGATCTGCCGATCCACCGGGACATCACGGCGACCGCGGCCCGCCTCGGCCGGCGCGCCACGGCTCTGCCGCCCGACCTACCGGAGAAAGGCGCTTATGCCGGTCTTCTCCGGGTATGGCAGCGCTGACCGCCGGACAGGGCCGGCGACCGACGAACCGGAGGTAACCGTGACCAGCGAGCCGATGGACACCGAAGTACCGCCCCAGCCTCGGGACCGCAGCGCCCACGGTGGCGCCACGACGCATCCGAGCGACGACGGGCTGGCCGTGCGTACCGAGCGGGAACGTGTCGCAGCGGGCCTGAAGCCGTACGCGTCGCAGGACGTCCCGCCCGCCACCGACCCGGCCGTGCCCGACGACACCGAGACGTAGGGCCGTTCCCGGGACGACTGCGGGTCGGGCCGCCGAGCACGAGTCGCAGTCGTCCCGTCGCCGGCGACGCGGCCCCGGCGTTGCAGCGGATCCAGCAGCTCCCGGACGAGGAACGGGTGCGGTTCGTGCCGGGCACGGCTCAGCGGATCCAGCAGCTCCCGGACGAGGAACGGGTGCGGGTGCGGTTCGTGCCGGGCACGGCTCAGCGGATCCAGCAGTTCCCGGACGAGGACCGTGCGGGAGCCGCTCAGCGGATCCGGGAGTTCCCGTCGCGCGCCACCCGCGCCCGTTCGCCTCGGCGTGCCTGCGCGATGCCGAGCCGCTCACCCAGCCGACGGCGCAGCCGGCCACGGCGGTGCCCGCCGTGCACCGCTCCGGTCGGCGGTGGGTCGAACAGCGATCCCGGCCCGGGTGCGGCCGAGGCGGGCTTCGTCAGGAACGCCGCGCTCCATCGGGCGACCAGGGACTCGGTGGTATGTGGCGCCACGCGGTGGGCGACCAGCGCCAGGTGGGCGACCACCCCCGTGGTCACCAGCCGGCGCGGGCGGCGGGCGCAGGCGAGGATGGCGGCGGCGAGACGCTCGGGGGCGTACGCGGGCGGGATGGCTCGCAACTGGTGGCCGGTGTGGTTGGCGGCCCGCTCGAAGAACGGCGTGTCGACCGGCCCGGGCAACACCAGGCAGACCCGGATCCGGGGATGCCCGGCGACCGCCTGCTGGAGGTTCAGGGCCAGCCCTCGGACGGCGAACTTGGTCATCGAGTAGAGGGGCACCATCGGGTTCGGCAACAGCGACAGCAGCGATCCGACGACCACGAGGATCCCGTCGCCCTGTGCCCGGAAGGTGGCCAGGGCGGCGCGGGCGCACAGCACGGTGCCGAAGACGTTGGTGTCGACCAGCCTGCGGATCTCGTCCACCGACTCGGACCCCAGCGGCCCGGCGATGCCGACGGCCACCCCCTCGACCCAGACGTCTATCCGCCCGAACCGTCGCACCGCCAGCCGGGCCAACCGCTCGACGGCCGCGGGATCGGTGATGTCGGTCGGCACGACCAGCACCTGCCCGCCCCGCGCCCGGCAGTCGCGCTCGACCTCGGCAAGCGCCTCCCCGCTCCGGGAGGCCAGCACCAGCCGGGCCCCGTCGGCGGCGAACGCCAGCGCGGTGGCCCGGCCGATCCCGCTGGAGGCCCCCGTGATCAGCACCACGGCGTCACGGACGCTTCCCCGCCCGCCCATCACGGTCCCCGCAACGCCGCGGACCGGCCGTGCGCCCGGCGGCGACGGTCACCGCGGAATCGCATCGCAGCCCGGCGGGCACCGGCGCGGTGGCGGCCGGCCCGGTGGCGGCGGGCAGGTGTGCCGGCACATCGCCGGCAGCCCTCACGCGTCACTGGCGTCGAAGCTGCCGGCGCGCAGCCCGGCCTCGGTGAGCGCGGCCAGTCGATCGGCCAGCGCGCTCTCTTCCTGGCGAACCAGGTTGGCGTACTGGGCCAGGGCCGAGGGGTCGGTGGTGTCGTCCAGGCCGTCGAAGAAGCGCTGGGTCTGGCGGACCGCCTCGGCGTAGGCGGCTGCGGTCTCACGGACACGGATCAAGGTCTCGTCTGCCATGTCCGACGCTTACCCGCGAACGTGACGGAAACACCCGATCAGCACGTGCGGTCACCGGGCCACGCGGCGGCGGGTCACCGAGGGCTTCCGGGCCGGCCCGGACGTCCGGGTCCGGGTGGTCACCGGGTGGCGTCCGGGTGGCCCGGCATACCGGATCCGCCGCCGCTGCCACCGGAGGCGCCACCGGAGGCACCGGAGCCGTCCGACTCGGTGACGATGTCCGCGTCCGGCAGGTCCCCGCCCGGCCGCCGGGTCTCCGCCTGGGTGGCCGGGGCGCCCTCCTCGGCCTTGGTGTCCGGGTCCACCGGCAGGTCCCCGGTACGGGGTCGCTCATTCGTCGTCATCCGGCGCGCATACCCCGCCGGGATCGACTCATGCACGCCGACCCCGGCGCGCGGTGCCGGGACCGCGGCAACCTGCGGTGGCCAGGACCTGGCCGCCCACAGGTCGTCGTCGGTGACCCGCGCCGCGCGTCAGTCGATGGTGCGGCGCGTCTCGTCGGGCAGGTCCGCCTCGATGCGCTCCTTGCGTACCTCACCGGCAACGGTCTGCTGCTCGGTGACGGCTTCCTTGCTCAGGCGCACCCGCTCGACCGGGACGGCTTCGGTGGTGACCACGGGCCGCTCGGCGTGCAGGGTGACCTCGTACTCGTTCTCGGTGATGTCCGGGCCGCTGTAGGCGGCCTCCCGGTTCGCTTCGGTGATCGGCTCGCGTTCGAGGCGGACCTCCTCGTGGGTGACCGGCACGGTGATCTGCTGCTGCTCGGTCACCACGTACTTGCGCAGCCGGGCGCGGCCGGCCTGCTCGGTCTGCGTGTCGACGGTGAGGCGCTCCTCCGAGCGGGTCATCGCGTCGTCGGCCGATCCGGTCCGGTAGCCGGCGTCGACGGCCTGCTCGCCGGGGCCGGGGTAGTTGCTGCGCGCCTGCTCGGCGCCGGCCTGGTAGGCGCGGTAGCTGTCCGGCCAGCTCATCCCGTAGTGCTGGTAGAGACGGTCCACCTCCTCGCCGCTGAGCGGCTCGTCGTGGGCGGCGTCGATGTTCGGGGCGTCCTTGATCTGTGCCTTGGGGATCGGCACCACGATCCCGTCACCGCGTAGGTCGGCATCGTTCAGCGGGACCAGCGACTCCTTCATGCCGAACAGCCCGGTACGCACGGATGCCCACGTGGGCTGCCCCGCCCCGTCGGTCCACACCTCGCCGATGCTGCCGACCTTCTCGCCGTCGCGGTCGAAGACGTCGCGGCCGTACAGCGAATGGATCTGCTCCTGCGCGATCATGGCAGGCTCCTCTCGATTGGATCCCTGGACGCGTACCCGCCGCGGTCGCCGCCACGCATCATGTTTCCGCAGCTCAGAGCGCCACTATTCGGTCAGCGCGGCACTGGCGGCCCGGAACCGGGCACGGCGTCCCGGCGGCCCTTCGGCGGGCAGCGGAGTCATCTCCCGGTGGTCGCGGCGCGCCGGTACGCGGCCGTGCCGGCGCGTCCGGCCCGGCGGTGCGGACGCGCCGGCCGCTCCGCCGCACCCCGGTCGCCCTTGACAGGTGACCCTTTGGTCACATAACTTTGCGTCATGACGAACGACGATCGGGTGTTCAAGGCTCTGGCCGACCCGAGCCGTCGCTTCCTGCTCGACCTGCTGTTCGCGCGGGACGGCCGCACGCTCAGCGAACTGGAGGCCGAGCTGGAGATGACCCGGTTCGGCGTCGCCAAGCACCTGAGGGTGCTCGAGGAAGCGGGACTCGTCGTCACCCGCCGGTCGGGCCGGGAGAAGCTGCACTACCTCAACCCGGTGCCGATCCGGCAGATCCACGACCGGTGGATCGACAAGTACACCGAGCACCAGATCACCACCCTCATCGATCTCAAGCACACGCTGGAGGAGGAGTCATGAGCGACACCAAGGTGTTCCGCATCTGGATCAAGGCGACCCCGGAGAAGATCTGGCAGGCGATCACCGACCCGGAGTGGAGCGCGCGCTACGGCTACGGCGCACCGCAGTTCTACGAGCTTGAGAAGGGTGGGCGGTACCACGCGACGGCGACCGCGGAGATGAAGGAGTACGCGACCGCCAACGGCTTCTCGCTGCCGGACGTCATCGTCGAGGGTGAGGTGCTGGAGGCGCAGCCGCCGCGCCGGCTGGTGCAGACCTGGCGGATGCTGATGGACCCGTCCACCGCGTCCGAGCCGTTCACCACGCTCACCTACGACATCGAGGACTCCGGGCCGGGCGTCTGCCGGGTCACCATCACCCACGAGCTGACCGGCGCCCCGGCGCACGCCGCCATGGTGCAGGGCAATCCGGACGCCGGCGCCGAGGGCGGGGGCGGCTGGGCCTGGGTCCTCAGCGACCTCAAGTCGCTGCTGGAGACCGGCAAGGTGATGGCCGCCGGATAGCCGGGCTCAGCCCACGTAGCGGCGGGCCGTAGACCGGCGTTGCGCCTCGTCGAGCACGCCGAGGCGGGCCTCCACCTGCAGTGGCCGCGGGCGGCGGTGGGTCAGCAGCCAGCCCAGGCCGCGGGCGGCGTCCCAGGCGGCCAGCAGCGAGGTGCGGTCGCGCGGGACGGTGCGGGCCAGGAACGCGGTACGACGTACGGCCGGGCCGAGCGGCCGGCGCAACCAGGTGAACCAGAGCGTGTTGCGCAGGCCGACCCGGCGCCGGTGGGTGGCGTCGCGCAGCCGGGACGCCCGGTGGTGGACGGTCAGCTCCTCCAGGTAGCACAGCTCCCAGCCGTCGCTGATCAGATCGGTGGCCAGCAGCTCCTCCTCGCCGCCCAGCCAGAGCCGCGCGTTGAAGCCGCCGGCCTGCTCGAAGGCGTCGCGCCGGAGCACCGAGGCGCCGGCCAGGAAGCTGCCCAGCGCCGGGCCGGGCAGCCAGTCCGGGCCCGGGACCGGGGAGTCGCGCAGTTCCGTGACGATCGGGTCCTCGACGCCGGCCGGCTCGACCACGATCCGGGCGTTGACCAGCGCCAGCCGGGGATGGGCGTCGAGCACGTCGGCGGCCCGGGTGAGCGAGCCGGGCGTCCACCAGGTGTCGTCGTCGCAGAAGGCGACGTAGGGCGTACGCAGGCGGCGTACGCCGATGTTGCGGCCGACCGCCCCGAGGTTCTCGCGCAGAGCGACCACCTCGACCCGCGGATGGCGGGCGCGGACCGCGTCCGCCGTCCCGTCCGTCGAACCGTTGTCCACCAGCACCACGTGCGGCTGCTCCGGCAGCGCCAGCAGGCGGTCCACGCAGGCCAGCGCCTCGTCCCGGCGCTGCCAGGTGATCACCACGACCCCTACCCGGTTGTCCCCCATGACGGCGCGGGATACCCGGATCGGGGCCTAAAACACGTCTTTCACCCAGTTGACGGCATCCATCACCCATGCGGTCTGTTGCAGGAACGTGAAACCGGCGCCGACCAGGAACAGACCGGCCACCATGTGCGAGCCACGGGCGGTGTGCCTGGTGCGGCCCAGCTGCCGCTCCAGCACCAGCTGGCCGACCAGCCGGCAGAGCGCGAAGACACCGGCCGCCACCAGCAGGGTCACCACGAACGCGACCACCGGGGTGCCCAGCGAGCCGCCCGCGGAGAGCGCCCAGATCCCCCAGCAGACGAAGGCGAACAGCACGGCCGCGGTGCTCCACTCGCCGCCGCGCCGCAGCCGGCGCAGGTGCCAGTCGAGGCTGTGCTGGGGGCGCGGCGCCTCGGCGCCCGGCCAGCCGGTGCCGGTCGGCTCGTGCTCGGCGGTGTGGTCGTGCCGCTCCGGCCGCGGCGTCACCTGGGCCCGGCCGCGGCTGAACGGCGAGGGCGGCGCGCTCTGCGGCGCCGGGGAGACCGGCCCGTGCGGAACCTGCGCCCGCGTCGGCTCGCCGCCGGGCGGCACCGCGGCGGAGGCGCCCGGCGGTACCGCGGCGGAGGCGCCCCACGGCACCGCGGCGGAGGCGCCCGGCGGCACCGCGGCGGAGGCGCCGGGCGGCGGCTGCACCCGGGTCCGCTCGCCGTCCTGCGGCGCCGGGGGGACCGACCCGTGCGGCCGCTGCACCCGGGTGGGGTCGCCGGCGTGCGGGACGGCCGGCGCGGGCATCGTCGGCGGCTCGGCCCACGGATCCTGCGGCGGCATGTCGAGCGTCCGCTCCGACCACTGCGGTTGCTCCGGCATGATTCCCCTCTCGATTCGACGGCCGGACGGCCGTCCGCTGTCGAGAGTAACGAGGCCGCAAATCGGTGGCTCGCACACACGACGGTCCGTTACACAAGCTCCATGGATGACATGGTGCGGATCCGGCCGGGCACGATCGAGGACTTCCCGGCGGTCTGCGAGTTGCTCGAACTGGTCTTTCACGAGGATATCGAGGGCGAGGCCAGAGCCGCCGAGGAAGCGGTCTTCGAGCCGGAGCGGTCACTGATCGCCGACGACTCCGGTGTGGTCGCCGGACACGCCATCGCCTTCAGCCGCCGGCTGACCGTGCCGGGCGCGGCGCTGCCGGCCGCCCACATCTCCATGGTCGGGGTGCGGCCCACACACCGGCGGCGGGGCCTGCTGACCGCGCTGATGCACCGCCAGCTGCGGGAGATCGCCGAAGCCGGGCGCGAGCCGATCGCCGTGCTGTGGGCCAGCGAGACGTCGATCTATCCCCGTTTCGGGTACGGCCCGGCCATCGGCCGCCTGAAATTCTCGATCATGAATCGCGAGGTGCGGCTGACCGCCGCACCGGCCGCGCAGCCCGGCCGGCTGCGGATGGGTGACCCGGCCACGCTGCTGCCCGACCTGCGCCGGGTGTACGACCGGCTGCGCCCCGGACGGGTCGGCTGGTCCGAACGCGACGACCGCTGGTGGCGCTTCGTGCTCAGCGACCCGAAGGACCGCCGCGACGGCGCCACCCGGCAGTACGCGGTGGTGCACGAGGGCGCCGGCGGCCCGGACGGGTACGCGCTCTGGCGGGTGCGGCACGGCTGGAACGAGCACGGGCCGGACTCCGAGGTGGCGGTCCGCGAGGTGGCCGCCGGTGACCCGGAGGTGTACCAGGCGCTCTGGCGGTTCCTGCTCGGCATCGACCTGAGCCGGACCGTGACGTATTCGATGGCCGCGGTGGACGAGCCGCTGCAGTACCTGGTGGACGAGCCGCGGCGGCTGGGCGCGGCGCTCGCCGACGCGCTCTTCGTCCGGCTGGTCGACCTGCCCGGCGCGCTGGCCGCCCGGCGATACCGCGCGCCGGTGGACGTGGTGCTGGAGGTCGAGGATCCGATCCTGGCGGCCAACACCGGCCGGTGGCGGCTGACCGGTGGCCCGGACGGCGCGACCTGCGTCCGGACCGGTGACCCGGCCGACCTGAGCTGCTCGGTGAGCGATCTCGGGGCGGCGTACCTCGGCGGGACCTCGCCGGCGGCGCTCGCTGCGGCCGGTCGGGTCCGGCAGCTGACCGAAAACGATCCGAGCACGGCGTTCGGCTGGCACCGCGCGCCCAGCGTGACCGAGGTGTTCTAGGGGCGCCGGGCGGCGGTACCGTCGGGATCATGGCTGAGCCCGAGCGCCGCCGCCGGCGCGTACGACCGCCCTCCGCGGCGACCCCCGCGGCCGAACCGGCGGCACCCGCACCCGCCGCGCCGGTGCCGGTGCCGGTGCCCGCGCCGCCGCCGGCCGCTCCCGGGCCGCCGCCGGCCGCTCCCGGGCCGCCGCCGGCCGCTCCCGGGCCGCCGCGGCCGGCGAAACGGCCGGCGCCCTCCGGCGGCGCCGGCGAGGAGCGCGAGGCCGAGCGCGGCCTGCGCGGGTTGGTCGGCTCGGGCTCGTCACAGGTGAGCGTCGGCGCGGCGCTGCGCGCCCGGGACGCCTCCCGGCCGACCGACGAGCAGCTGGCCGAGGCCGAGCGGGACCTGGTGATCGTGCGGCGCAACTGGTTGCCGCGCGAGGACCTGCCGCGCCGCTGAGACGGGCCGAAACGCCCGGTCCCGGCGGCCGAACCGCCCGGACCACTACGATGAGGTGGACCACCGGACGCATGACCTGAAACGGTTGAACAGCCCATGCAGTGGAAGAACCGCCCCAACGGCCTGACCTGGTCAGGCGTCATCAAGAACGAGGAAGCGAAGCGGGCGGCCGCGGCGCGCCTGGCCGCCGAGCTGCAGGACGGGCAGACGGTCGGCATCGGCTCCGGCTCGACCAGTTTCCTCACCCTGCAGGCGCTGGCCGCCCGCGCCGAGAAGGAGAACCTGTCCTTCACCGCGATCCCGACCTCGATCGAGGTGGCGAACGCGTGCGCGTCGCTCGGCCTGCGCACCGCCACGCTCAACGAGGCCCGCCCGGACTGGTGCTTCGACGGCGCGGACGAGGTGGACGACCGCAAACGGCTGATCAAGGGCCGCGGTGGCGCGCTCTACCAGGAGAAGCTGATGATGGCCGCCGCGCCGAAGGTGTTCATCGTGGTGGACCAGTCCAAGATCGTGGAGCGTCTGGGCATGAACTTCGCGGCCCCGGTGGAGATCGACCCGGCCGCGCTCAGCCTGATCTACGAGAAGCTCGAGGACTTCCCCGGCCTGCAGGAGGTCACCCTGCGGGCGGCCGGCGGCAAGGACGGCCCGGTGATCACCGAGCGCGGCAACCTGATCATCGACCTGCGGTTCAGCGAGATCGCGGACGACGCGCACGCCCGGCTCAAGCAGATGTCCGGCGTGGTCGAGACGGGTCTGTTCTTCGGCTACGACTTCGAGCTCGTCCTGGCCGGCTGAGCCGGATCCGCGGAGCCGGCCCGGTCGCGCAGGCCGTGCGGCCCTTCGGCGAAGATGCGGGCCGTGCGGCCCTTCCACGGGTGCGGGCCGTGCGGCCCTTCCACGGGTGCGGGCCGTGCGGCCCTCTTCAGAAGGTGAGGGCCGCACGCAGCGCGAATGCCACCTGGTCGGCCGCGGCACGCGCCGCGTCGATGGTGGCGATCTTCCGGGCGAAGCCGTGGTTCACGCCCATGTACCGGGTGTGCACCACCGGCACCCCGGCGGCGATCAGCGCGTTCGCGTAGTCGGCGCCCTCGTCGCGCAGCGCGTCGTACTCGGCCGTGATGATCAGAGTGGCCGGCATGCCGGACAG
Organism: Actinoplanes teichomyceticus ATCC 31121; assembly: GCF_003711105.1. NCBI lineage: Bacteria > Bacillati > Actinomycetota > Actinomycetes > Micromonosporales > Micromonosporaceae > Actinoplanes > Actinoplanes teichomyceticus. Next base: position 1,289,853 of record NZ_CP023865.1, on the reverse strand, counting down.
GTCGGCCACCGCGAGCGGGGCCACGTCCGGGGTGAGCCGCGTCGCCGGGTCCGGGACGAAGGTCTCCCAGGCCAGCCTCATCGAGGCCCGGTCCAGGCCGTACTCCCCCAGCTCGTCGTAGGACTCGGCGGAGGTGAGCGGGTCCACGGCCGGGTAGATGAGCACCTGGTAGTCCACCGGGGTGCCGGCGTCGCGCTGCCGGCGGGCGGCGACCGTGGCCAGCTGCGCGCCCGCGCTGTCCCCGCCGATCGCCAGCCGGGCCGGGTCGACGCCGAGCTCGGCGCCGGTCCGGCGGACGTGGTCGAGCACGGTCTCCGCGTCGTCCAGGGCCGCCGGGTGGACGTGCTCCGGGGCGAGCCGGTAGCCGACCGACAGCACCGCGCAGCCGGAACGGTCGGCGACCCGGCGGCAGAACCGGTCCACGGTCTCGATGCTGCCGTAGCACCACCCGCCACCGTGCAGGTAGACCAGGACCGGCGCGCCGGCACGGGTGGCGTACAGCCGGCACGGCACGCCGCCGGCGTCCAGGTCGGCAACGACCGGCAGCGGCCACGCCGGTCCGGTCTCCGCCTCGTTGGCCTCCTCCATCGCCGCGCGGACGTGCCGCAGCTGCTCGTAGGGGCCGGCGGCCAGCTGCTCGGCGGAGGGGCGGCGGCGAAACTTCGCCGCCGCCGTCACCTGGGGGTGCAGCATCCGTGCGTCAGCCGAGCTGGGCCAGCACGAGGCCGCCGCGCGCCTTCGGGGTGAACCAGGTGCTCTTGCGCGGCAGCTTCAGCCGGGCCAGGTTGACCGCGACGAAGTCGTCCACGGTCACCGGGGCGATCAGCACGGCCAGCTCGGCGCGGCCGGCGTCGACCTCGCCGCGCAGCCACTCGACCGGGTAGTCGCCGCCGATGTAGGAGATCCGCTTGTCGCCCGGGTCCAGGCCCAGCGCGTCGCGCAGCAGCACCCGCTCGACCAGGGCGTGGTCCAGGTTCTCCACCGCGGTGCCGGCCGGGTCGGCCGGGAGCGCGACGGCGTACGAGCGGCCCCCGGCGTACATCTCGATCGTGCCCTTGCCGGGCAGCTGCGCGGCGCGCGGCAGCTCGGTGACCGTCGCACCGGCCGCGCGCAGCCGCGCCACCAGCTCCTCAGGTGGCGCCGGCAGCTCGCTGACCAGGCGGTTGTACGGCTGGATGGCGACCGACGCGGGCGTGGTGATCACCGCGAGGAAGCGCGGCAGGCCCCCGGTCTGCGCGGCCAGGCTGCGGTGGTTGCCGTCAGCGACCACCAGCTCGCCACCGCCCGCCAGCGCGGTGAGCCGGTCCTGCAGCGCGCCCGCCCCGACCACCCAGATGGCGTGGGTGCGGCCACTCTGGTCGGTGTCGGTGGCCGCCGGCTCGCCCGCGGCGTCGCAGGCGTCGGCGAGCGCGGCGTGCAGCTGTTCGCCCTTGCCGGTCTGCAGCAGCAGCACCGGCGAGAGCAGGGTCTGCAGCGCGTCGGCGAGCGCCACCCGCTCGCGGACCTTGGCGATGAAGACGTCCTCGTTGCGGATGACCAGGCCGGGCTCGTCGGCGCTGGTGGAGATCTGCGCGGTCTCGACCATGCACCACAGGCCGTAGGCGGGCGCCTCCTCCCTCGCGGTGATCCGGTAGAGCACCACGACGTGCTCGGCCTGCCGGTAGTTGCCCTCGGACTTGTCGCGCTCCAGCCGGACGACGGCGTCCGGGAGGGCTTGGGCGAAGGTCTTGCCGAGGGACTCGGGCGCGAGATGCGGCATTTCCACGGCCAGCGCGCTGTGCGGACTGGCCGTGATGATGTCGGTGATTTCGGCGTCGTCGGCGAACTCGTCGTAGTTCTGGGCTCCGGTACCGCCAGTGGTGATCCAGGCCCGGCTGATCGGGTGCACGACCGTCATGGGGGCAACTTACCCGGCCGGCCGCCGATGCCTACCCACCGGCATGTTCCCTCGTGACCTGCTCAACTGCGCCCGTCGATGCGCGTTCACCGGGCGTTCGACCGGCCGCGCCGTCACCACGACCGGTGGGGCGACGAGGCCGGCCAGCTCAGGAGACAGATCCGTCCATACTTCGCGCTGGACGCCGATGGTCACGCCGGCCGCCGCGCTGGATGAGGTGTACATCACCCCATCCAACGACGGCCGGGCGCGCCGGGTGGTGAACTAGTCGAAAATCGGACCGAGCTCGCGACTGCGCTTGATCTCGTAGAAGCCCGGCGTGCCGGCGACCAGCAGCACGCCGTCCCAGAGGCGGCCGGCGGCCTCACCCTTGGGCGCCGGGGTGACCACCGGGCCGAAGAAGGCGATCTTCTCGTCCGGGTTCGGCCCCGGCGCGTGGATCACCGGGGTGCCCACGTCGGTGCCGACCGGCTTCATCCCGGCGTTGTGGCTCTCCCGCAGCGCCTCGTCGCGCGCGTCGGTGTGCGCGGCCGCGGCCAGCTCGGGATCGAGGCCGACCTCGGCCAGCGCCTCCCGGAGAAGCTTCTCGTCCAGCTCGTACTTCTGCAGGTGGATGCGGGTGCCGAGGGCGGTGTAGAGGTCGCGCAGGACCTCCGGGCCGGCCGTCTCGGCCGCGGCGATGCAGACCCGGACCGGGCCCCACCCCTTGCTCATCAGCTCCTGGTACTGCTCCGGGAGGTCACGGCCCTCGTTCAGGACGGACAGACTCATCACGTTGAACCGGATGTCGAGGGGGCGCACCTTCTCCACCTCGAGCAGCCAGCGGGAGGTGATCCAGGCCCACGGGCACAGCGGGTCGAACCACATGTCGACGGTGGCGCGTTCAGTCATGGATAGATCCTGCCACCACGGAAGCCGGTGCGGGTGCGGTGCTATACGCGCGCGCCGCATAGGCTGCGAGGAAAAGCAGTCAGCTCGAAGGAGAGTGCACGTGGCCGGTGTTCACAACCTGACCCAGGTCGAGGCTGCGGAGCGGAGTCGATTGCTCGAGGTGACCGGGTACGACATCACCCTCGACCTGACCGACGGAAACGGCAGCCCCGGATCCGACACCTTCCGTTCCACCACGATCATTTCGTTTGAGTGCGCCGAGCCCGGCGCCGAGACGTTCGTCGAAGCGGCGGCGGTCAAGCTGCACCGCGCCACCCTCAACGGCGAGCCGCTGGACCTCAGCGCCTGGTCGGCGGAGAAAGGACTCTGGCTGACCGGTCTGGCCGCGACCAATGTCCTGCTGGTGGAGGGCGACTTCGCGTACTCGGCCAGCGGCCAGGGCCTGCAGCGCAGCCTGGACCCGGTGGACCAGGAGATCTACCTGTACAGCCAGTTCGAGACCGCGGACGCCCAGCGGGTGTACGCGTGTTTCGACCAGCCCGACCTCAAGAGCGTCTTCACCTGGCACGCGACCGCGCCGAACCACTGGAAGGTGGTCTCGAACATGCCGGTCGAGCGGGAGGAGCCGGCCGGGACGGGCGCGCGCACGGTGCACTTCGCCACCTCGCCGCGGATGAGCACGTACATCACGGCGATCTGCGCCGGGCCGTACCACGAGGTCCGCGACTCGCACGACGGCATCGAGCTCGGCGTGTTCTGCCGCGCCTCGATGGCCCGCTACCTGGACGCCGACGACCTGTTCCTGATCACCAAGCAGGGCTTCGACTTCTTCCACGAGCAGTTCGGGGTGCGCTACCCGCTGCCGAAGTACGACCAGCTGTGGGTGCCGGACTTCAACGCCGGCGCGATGGAGAACTTCGGCTGCGTGACGCACGCCGAGGCGCACTACCTGTTCCGTTCGCAGGTCACCGACTACGAGTACGAGCAGCGCGCCAACACGATCCTGCACGAGCTCGCCCACATGTGGTTCGGCGACCTGGTCACCATGCGCTGGTGGAACGACCTGTGGCTGAACGAGTCGTTCGCCGAGTGGGCCAGCCACTGGTGCAACACGCACGCCACCCGCTTCACCGACGCCTGGTCGACCTTCCTGTCCATCCGTAAGGCCTGGGGTTACCGGCAGGACCAGCTGTCCTCCACCCACCCGGTCTACTGCGAGATGCCGGACCTGGAGGCGGTCGAGGTCAACTTCGACGGGATCACGTACGCCAAGGGCGCCAGCGTGATCAAGCAGCTGGTCGCGTACGTCGGGCTGGACGCGTTCCGGACCGGCCTGCGGGCGTACTTCGCCAAGCACGCCTGGGGCAACGCCACCTTCGACGACCTGCTCACCGAGCTGGAGACGGCGTCCGGCCGGGAACTGCGCAAGTTCGCCGCGCAGTGGCTGGAGACCGCGCAGGTCAACACGCTGCGCCCGGTGGTCGAACTGGACGACCAGGGCCGCTACACCAGCGTGGCGGTGCGGCAGGAGGCGCCGGCCGGGTACCCGACGCTGCGCACCCACCGGATCGGCATCGGCCTCTACGACCTGGACGGCGACCGGCTGGTGCGGCGGGATCTGCTCGAGGTGGACGTGGCCGGGGAGCACACCGAGATCCCGGCGCTGACCGGGGTGCCGGCGCCGGACGTGCTGCTGCTCAACGACGACGACCTGACGTACGCGAAGCTGCGCCTGGACGAGCGCTCGATGGGCGTGCTGGTCAAGCACATCGCGGGCTTCGACTCCGCGCTGCCACGGGCGCTGTGCTGGGCCGCGGCCTGGGACATGCTGCGCGACGCCGAGCTGGCCGCCCGCGACTACGTGGAGCTGGTCTGCTCGGGCCTGCCGGCCGAGACCGACATCAACCTGACCACCGCCACGCTGCGGCAGGCGGCCAGCGCGCTGGCCAGCTTCGCCGACCCGCAGTGGGCGCCGAGCGGCTGGGCGATGCTGGCCGAGCTGGCGCAGCGGCAGCTGGCCGTCGCCGAGCCGGGCAGCGGCTGGCAGCTGACCTGGGCGCGGGCGTACATCACCGCGGCCCGCACCGAGGAGCAGGCGGCGGTGCTGCGTGGCTGGCTCGACGGCGAGGCGAAGCCCGAGGGTCTGGTGGTCGACACCGAGCTGCGCTGGTCGCTGCTGCAGGCGCTGGCGGCCCTCGGCGCGGCCGGCGAGCCGGAGATCGAGGCGGAGCTGGCCGGGGACAAGACGGCCAGCGGCGAGCGGGAGGCGGCGATCGCCCGCGCGCTGCTGCCCACGCCGGAGAACAAGGCCCGGGTGTGGGCCGAGCTGACCGGCCCGCGGACCCCGCCGAACTGGCTCAACCGGTCGCTGCTGCAGGGGTTCCAGAGCACCCGCCAGGTGGCCCTGACCGCGCCGTACGCGGAGAAGTTCTTCGCGGTGGTGGGTGACGTGTGGGCCCGCTCGGACAGCGAGCCGGCGCAGGAGTTCGCCACTCTGGCCTACCCGACGCTGCAGATCAGCGAGGAGACGGTCGCGCTCACCGACGCGTGGCTGGCCCAGGACGGGCACCCGGCGTCGCTGCGCCGGCTGGTCGCCGAGGGCCGCGACGGCGTGCTGCGGGCGTTGAAGGCGCGGGCCAGGGACCGCTCGGCGAGCTGACCTCCGCCGGTACGACGAACGGCCCCGCCCGGTCACCCGGGCGGGGCCGTTTTCCGTGGATTGCCGCATGGGTTACTTGCCGCCGCGGAAGCCACCGGCGACGACGCAGAGTGAGTAGTCTGGCACCCCACGGCGTTGGAGGTGGCCCGTGACGAGGCGCGACGACGGTGCGCCGGTGCGCTGGAGCGCGCCGCAGGGCCGCTGGACCGAACCCGACCTGCACCTGTTCCCCCAGGACGGCCACCGGTACGAGATCGTCGACGGCTGTCTGCACGTCGCCCCGCCGGTGGACGCCGCGCACGACCCCGTGGTCGAGGCGGTGATCACCACGCTGCGTGCGGCCGCGCCGCCGGACTGGTGGGTGTGCGGCCGGCTGGGCGTCGAGCTCGACACGAGCAGCCTGGTCCCGGACGTCACCGTGCTGCGGCCCGGATCGGCCGGCGGCGTCTGCTGGGTGGACCCGGCCGACGTGGCCCTGGTGGTCGAGGTGGAGTCGGCCGAGACGCGGCGGTACGACCGGCTGCTCAAGCCGGTGGTGTACGCGGCGGGCGGCATCCCCGCCTACTGGCGGGTGGAGTCCGCGGGGACGCTGCAGGTCTACACGCTGGACGGCTCGGCGTACGAGCATGTCCGGCGGGTGACGGGCGCCGAGCGGGTGAAGCTCGACGCCCCGTACCCGGTTCGGGTGGCTCCGGAGACCTGGCGACCCGGCCGCTCAGCGGCCGGCGGCTCGGTCCGCTGACCGGCGGCTCAGGCGCGGCCGGCGTGCGTGGCGAGCTGGTCGAGGCCGATCATCAGGCCGCCGATCAGGTCGCCGCCGGCGAACGAGCCGGCCATGCCGAAGGCCGCCAGCTTCGCGTCCCGGTCGGTGATGCGCCGGCGGGCCTCGTCGCCCGTGACGATCTCCAGCCGGCGCTGGTTCGGGGAGACCGCGATGAGCACCGCGCGCTGCGGGTCGGCGATCTGGCTGTGCAGTTTCTCGGCCGACTCGCGCAGCGGCTCCGCCAGCTCGCCGAGGTAGATGCTGAAGGTCAGGCCGGTCGCCTGGTCGGCGATCCGCAGCGCCTCGTCCAGGCGCAGCAGCTGACGGGTCGTGAAGGGACCCTCGCGGTCCACCTCGACCAGCTCACCACTTGTCACTTGCGCCTCCTGTCGGGCCGGGCCGGACCGGAGCGCCGGAACTGTCCTCGATGACCAGTCCGCGCTCGATCGCCGGCGTCGCGTGGCCGTGGTCCGCCGCGGCGGCCCGCCTGGGCGAGGCCAGGAACCACATCGGCGCGAACTCGTAGGGTCGGCCCGGGCGGTAGCGCCGGGCCGGCTTGGCCTTGTCGGAGCTGGCGAACACGATCGCCGCCACCACGCCGATGACCGCGGCCGGGATGATCACATAGACCAGAACGGTTGTGATTACAGACAACTGAACGCCCCCAGGCGCCGGTGATCCATCTTGATGCTGAACATCAATCACGGTAGCGGAGCACGTGTCGTGCCGGACCGTCGGGTCTCGAACCGGGGTCTCACGCCGTCGGGATCTACGCGGAATGTGTGCCGCGATGCGAAAATCACCTGCACGCGCCGTCCGCGCACTTTCCGCCCGCGAACGGCAGGAGGGGGATTCCATGCGCCTGACCGTCCCCGCCGCCCGCGCGGCGTCGATCGCGGCTCTGGCCGTCATCGGCGCCGTCGCCCCGCTCCCGCCGCCGGCGTCCGCGGCGCGGGCCGCCGCGGCCGTGTTCGTCGAGCTCAACCCCAGTACGGTGCGCGCCGGGGACGCGGTGTCGGTGCGCGCCTCGTGCGACGACAACCTCAAGGCCGCCACGGTCGGCGCGGAGCCGATCGGATCGGTGCCGGTCGAGCCGGAGTTCGGGTTCCTGACCGCGACCGCGCGGGTGCCGGCCGATCACCGGGCCGGCGACTACCGGGTCACCCTGCGCTGCCCGGACGGGAAGACCGCGAGCGCGACCATGCACGTGCTCGCCAGGGTGGAACCGGCTCGGGGACCGGCCACCGGAGGCGGCGGGACGGCGCCGGGGCGGGCGGCGTCGCTGCTGATCGGTGGCGGGCTGGCGATGATGGCGGTCGGCGCCGGGCTGGGCCTGCTGGCGGCCCGCCGACGGCGTCCGAGCTGAGGCCACGATGACCGACAAGCCCGGGGAACCGCCCCGTATGCCCGAGTCGGTGCGACGCAAGCAGCCGGCCGAGGTGGTCGGCGCCCCGCCGCCGGGCGTGGTCACCGGGCCGCTGCCGCCCCCGCCGCGGATCCGTGGCCGCAAGCCGTGGGTGCCCGGGCCGCGCCGCCGGCTCCCCACCCCGAGGGCGGCGCGCAGCCTGCGCCGGGGCCGGCCGATCGGCTGGATCGCTCTGGTGCTGTTCTTCGTCGGACTGTTCGGCGTCGGGATGGGACTCGGCGTGGCCACCGGCTTCGACCCGGGCGGCCTGTTCCGCGACCCGGACGCGCCGCCGTCGCGCGCCTTCCCGGTGCTGGAGCCGAGCCGGCCGCGGCGGCTGACCATCCCGGACATCCGGGTCGACGCGCCGGTGCTGGACGTCGGACTGGCCGGCGACGGGTCGGTGGACGTGCCACCGCTGCAACGGCACAACGAGGTGGGCTGGTTCGACGGCGGCCCGACACCGGGACAGTTCGGCCCGGCGCTGCTGGTGGGGCACGCGGACACGCGTACCGGGCCGTCAGTCTTCCACGACCTGAGCCGGCTGGAGCCGAAACAGCGGATCGAGGTGTCCCGGGCGGACGGCACGGTCGCGGTCTTCGAGGTCACCTCGGTGGAGCACTACGACAAGGACCGGCTGCCCGTGCACCGTGTCTACGGTGACTACAGCCGGCCGTCGTTACGCCTGATGACCTGCGGCGGCAAGTGGCTCGGCGGCGACCAGGGCTACTCCGACAACATCGTCGTCTTCGCCTCCCTGGTCGACTCCCGCTAGGGGGCCGTCGCCGGCGGAGACGATTACGCCGCCTCGGCGGGGGCCGCGGCGGCGTGGTTGTCGGGCAGGTCGAGCCAGTCCATCCAACGGGGGTCGGGGGTACGGTGCCCGAGCACCCGCCAGGCGATCCCGCGCGGCGCCTGCGGTGTCGAGTGCAGCCGCCAGCCGAGCTCGGCCGGCGTCTTGTCGCCCTTGCTGTGGTTGCACTTGGCGCAGGCGGCGACGACGTTCTCCCAGGCGTGCAGACCGCCCCGGCTGCGCGGGAAGACGTGGTCGATGGTCTCGGCGGAGCCCCGGCAGTAGGCGCAGCGGCCACCGTCGCGGGCGAACACGGCCCGCCGGGAGAGGCCGACGTGCGTGCGGTACGGCACCTTCACGTACCGGGTGAGGCGGACCACCGAGGGGACCGGAAGATGCTGATGCGCGCTGTGCAGGATGCCGTCACCGTCCGACACGCACTCCGCCTTGGCGGTGAGGACGAGGATGGTCGCTCGACGCACCGATACGACGCACAGCGGCTCGTACGTAGCGTTCAGCACCAACGCGGAAGAGCCCACTGTAGGTCGTATGTCAGGCATCGCAGTCACCCTTCCGGTGTCAGTCGCCGCTAACCGCTCCTGTAGCTCAGCCGTGTGTGATCTGGGCCTCGCCGAGGAAGCCTGTGCGCCAATAGTCCCTGATGGATGACCAAATTGCGAGCAGAATCTGTGGCTGGGCGGTAAACGTCTGACGTCGTTCACCCGGCCGGACCCGGTACCTTGACTCCCCGTGCTGCTCGTTGACCCGACCCCCGCGCCGACCTTCTCGGTACCCGACATCGACCTCACCAAGTCCTGCCGGGCGGACGCCGTCTGCAGCTGGCTGACCAAGGAGGCGGGTGTGAGCGAGTGGATCGCGAAGAGCAGCTACCTCTTCGTGGTGAAGCCGCTGCGGGTCATCATGATCGTCCTGGTCGCGATGCTGATCCGCTGGCTGCTGCACCGCACGATCAGCCGGCTGACCGCGAGCACCTCGCGGGCCGCGATGCCGGCGCTGCTCAAGCCGCTGAAGGAGCGGGCCGACGTCGTCGCGGAGGAGGCCCAGTTCATCCCGGAGCGCCGCCGCCAGCGCGCCGAGGCGATCGGCTCGGTGCTGCGCAGCTTCGTCAGCGCGGTGGTCTTCACCATGGCCACGCTGCTGGTGCTCGGCGAGTTCGGGTTCGACCTGGCGCCGCTGCTGGCCAGCGCGGGCATCGTCGGCGTGGCCCTCGGTTTCGGCGCGCAGAGCCTGGTCAAGGATCTGATCGCCGGCCTGTTCATGCTGCTGGAGGACCAGTACGGCGTGGGCGACACGGTCGACCTCGGCGAGGCCACCGGTGTGGTGGAGACCGTCGGCCTGCGCATCACCACGGTCCGCGACGCCCGCGGGGTGCTCTGGTACATCCGCAACGGCGAGATCGTCCGGGTCGGCAACAAGAGCCAGGGCTGGGCCATGGTGGTGATCGACATCCCGATCGGCTTCGTCAACTCGGAGGAGGCCATCGCGGTGCTGACCGAGGCCGCCCGGTCCGTGGCCGACCACCCGGAGCACCAGACCGAGTTCATCGAGCCGCCGGACGTGGTCGGCGTCGAGCAACTCACCGTGGACGGCGCGGTGATCCGGACGATCGCCAAGACCACCGCGGACAGCCAGGTGACCGTGCAGCGCGAGCTGCGCCGGGCGCTGACCGAGTCGCTGGAGACGTCCGGGCTGTCCGAGCGGATCGCCGCGTCCCGGCTGATGCCGCGCTCCGCCGTACCCCCGGCCGGCTGGTACACCGCGCCAGAGAATTCCCCTTCTTCGATGACTGAGCGGCGCCCGGACGGGGCGTCCTGACCTGCGCATACGCGAGAAGACCCGGTTACACCCTCCGCCGAACGGCCAAAGTTCGAGCTGACCGCCCTAGCATCGCCTCGGACGATCGGGCAGAATCCGGGGCAGCTTCTGCACATGCATAGGCACGTACGCGCCGATCGAGCCACCGCGGCGGGTGCGGCCGTCGCCGGACTCTCGGCGGTCGTCGAGAGCGATGGAGGGGCCCGTGGCCAGCGACCCGGAAGGACCAGCACCGGCCAGTGCAACTACGGAGAGTGTCACGAATGTGACTTTCCGCAGTCTCTTCGCGCTCCGGGAGTTCCGGGCGGTCTACCTCTCCATGGTGATCAGCTGGATCGGCGACTACCTGTCCCGCGCCGCCGTCACCGTGCTCGTCTACCAGCAGACCGGGTCGGTGCTGCTGTCCGCGGTCTCCTTCGCCGTGGGCTACCTGCCGTGGATGCTGGCCGGCCCGCTGCTCGCCTCGCTCGGCGACCGGTACCCGCACCGCCGGGTGATGGTGGTCGCCGACCTGTTCCGGATGGTCCTGACCGCGCTGCTGCTCATCCCCGGCCTGCCGCCGGCCGCGGTCCTGACGACCGTCCTGCTGGCCAGCCTCGGCAGCCCGCCCGCCCAGGCGGCACGGTCGGCGCTGCTGCCGCTGGTGGTCGGCCGGGACCGGCTCACCCTGGCGATCGCCACGGGATCGACCTCCGCCCAGGCCGCCATGGTCTTCGGGTACCTCGTCGGCGCGACCGTGGCGGTCGGCCTGGACCCGCGGCTCGCGCTCGGCATGGACGTGGCCACCTTCGCCGTCTCGGCGCTGCTGATCGCCACCGGGGTCCGCTCCCGCCCGGCCGCGGTGGCCCCGGCGCAGCGCCGGCACCTGCTGCGCGAGACAGCCGAGGGCTTCCGGGTGGTCTTCGGGCAGCCGGTGCTGCGCTCGATCGCCGTGGTGGTCTTCGCCGTGGTCGCGTTCTTCGTCGTACCGGAGAGCCTGGCCGCGTCCTGGGCGGCCGAAGCCGCCAGCGGCACCCGGGGCCTCGACCAGGGCCTGATCATGGCGGCCGGGCCGCTCGGGTTCGTTGCCGGTGGTCTGCTGTTCAGCCGGCTGGTGCCGGTCGACCGGCGCCGGCGGCTCACCCCGCTGCTGGCCGTGATCACCCCGCTGGCGCTGACCCCGACCCTGGCGGCGCCGCCGGCGGCCGTCGTCGCGGTGCTGGTGGCCGTCTCCGGGATGGCCCAGGGCGCCCTGCAACCGACGCTCAACGCGACGTTCGTGCTGGTCCTGCCGCCCACCCATCGGGCCCGGGCGTTCGGCGTGATGACCAGCGGGATGCAGGCCAGCCAGTTCGCCGCGGTGCTGATCACCGGCACGCTGGCCGACCACTTCCGCATCCCGCTGGTCGTCGGCCTGTGGAGCGTGGCCGGCACGGCGGCGATGGGCGCGGTCGCCGCGCTGTGGCCGAGCCGGGAGCGGTTCACCGAGGCGGAGCGGGCCGCCGTCGAGCAGGGCGCCGCCGGGTCGGCCGCCCCGGCGCAACCGGCCGGACCGCCGGACACCCCGGCCGAGCCGAACGCCACCCCGGCCGCGCCGAGCGCCACCACGGCCGAGCACCCGGCCGCCTGACCGCGGAAGCGCCGAGCGTCACACCACGGCGGCCACCGGCGTATCGGCCGGTTCCGGGGAAGGCTGGCAGGATGGAACGGTGACCGCACCCGTACCGGAAGAGGCCAGCTTCTTCGCCGCCGTCGGCGGCGAGCCCACGTTCCGCCGCCTCGTCGACAAGTTCTACGAGGGCGTCGCGCGGGACCCGCTGCTGCGGCCGATGTATCCCGAGGAGGACCTCGGGCCGGCGGCCGACCGGCTGACCCTGTTCCTGATGCAGTACTGGGGCGGGCCCAACACCTACTCGGCCACCCGCGGCCATCCCCGGCTGCGGATGCGTCACGCCCCGTTCCGGGTCGGCCCGGCCGAACGGGACGCCTGGCTCACCCACATGCGCGCGGCGGTCGACTCGCTCGCCCTGCCCGGGCCGCACCGCACCGCGCTCTGGGAGTACCTGGAGCGAGCGGCCTACTTCCTGGTGAACACCATGGATCCCACGGAGCCCGCGCACTGACAGCAACGCGGGCGCTCCTGGTTCGTTGATCGTATTGTCGAACCACGATTCTGGAGCCGCCCCATGCGTCGTCGCCTGCTGGCCGTCGCCACCGTCCTCCTCACCGCCCTGGGCGGCTCCCCGCCGGCGCTGGCCGACATCGCGCAGTCCGGCATCGTCTCCACCGATCCGGTGGACTGGACGCCGCACGTGCTGGACGGCACGGTGTGGGCGCTCGCCGTGGTCGGCGACACGGTCATCGTGGGGGGCGCGTTCACCAAGGTCGAGGACAGCGGCCGGCGCCAGACCCTGAACCGGAAGAACATCTTCGCGTACGACCGGTACGACGGCACGATCCGGTCGTTCGCCCCGGCGGTGGACGGCGCGGTCTACTCGCTCGCGCCCGGCCCCGACGGCACCACGGTCTACGTCGGCGGCGCGTTCAAGACGGTGAACGGCGCCGCCTCGCGTGGCCTGGCCCGGCTCTGGCTCAGCAGCGGCAACCGGGACACCTCGTTCCGGGCGAAGGTGAACTGGGGTGACGTGCGGGCCCTGGTCACCCGCGGCAGCCGCCTCTACGCCGCCGGCACGTTCTCCTCGATCAACGGGGTCGCCCGGGTCGGACTGGCCCGGATGGACGCCGTGACCGGCACCGTCGACCCGGGTTTCGACGCGCACCTGAGCGGGCCCGGGCTGAAGCGGACCCGGGTGGAGCATTTCGACGTCACCTCGGACGGGAGCAAACTGGTCGCGGTCGGGGCGTTCCTCAGATCCGGCGGCGCGGACCGGACCCAGATCGCGGTCTTCGACGTCGGCGGCGCGTCCGCGCAACTGACCGGGTGGTACACCGACGACTACAAGCCGCAGTGCATGAAGGGCTTCGACACCTACCTGCGGCAGGTCAAGTTCTCCCCGGACGGGGCGTACTTCGTCGTCGCCGCGACCGGGCGGGCCTCGTCGGCGCAGAAACTGTGCGACTCGGCGGCCCGGTTCGAGGCGAACCGGTCCGGGCAGCAGCACCCCACCTGGGTGCAGCGCACCGGCGGGGACTCGCTGTACGCGGTGGCGATCACCGGCCCGGCCGTCTACCTCGGCGGGCACCAGCGATGGTTCGACAACCCGTTCGGCACCGACGGCAACGGGCCGGGCCCGGGAGCGGTCTCCCGCCCGGGCATCGGCGCGGTCGACCCGGCCACCGGTAGGGCGCTGGAGTGGAACCCGACCCGTTCCCGAGGGGTCGGGGTGCGGGCCTTCCTGACCGTCCCGGAGGGGCTGCTGGTCGGCTCGGACACCGACGAGCTGGGCAAGGAGTACCACGGGCGGATCGGGATGTTCCCGATCTAGCTTGGCCGCGCCGATTCGCCGGGTGACCGATGACGGGAGGCCCGGTTCCCCGCCCGCGAACACCGCGGGTGGAACCGGGCCTCCCGTCATCGGTCGCGTATCGCGGGGGACGCAAGCTCGCCGGGATCACCGTGCCGGCGCGGGCCGACGCTACGGAGTGGGTCGGCGGGTCAGAGCAGGGCGCCCTCGTCGTGGAGCCAGTCGACGAACGAGGTGGCCACGGCGGCGCCGCAGTCGAGCAGCTCGACCAGGAGCGGATCGTGGGTCCCGGCCGCCAGCGGCACCTGCAGCTCCGCGTAGATGGGGAGCTGGCCGCGCTCGGTCGGGTCGCCCACGTAGGCCTTGCAGAAACGTCGCGTGTGGTTCCACTCGTTGACCACGCGGTAGGCCCGGTCCGCCCAGTCCGGCGGGACCGTCGCGTGCGGACGCGCCCGCATCACCAGGATCTCGTCATCGGGACCCTCCAGGGTGAACAGCACGGCGTGCCGCTCCCACATGGCCAGCAGGCTGCCCCCGCCGTCGGCGAGGAACCGGATGTCGAGCAGGTCGAGCGCCTTGCCGATGCGGGTCAGCGACACCGGCTCGACCAGATCGGAGGATCCGGTCGTGGACAGTTCGGACGGAGCCGGCGAGGGTCCGGGCCGGGCTGGTTCGCGCTGGGCCGGAACGCCGACGCGAACCGTGCTCTGCACCGCAACCTCACCACCGGCATCCGGCTCGTCACCCGCGGCCGATCCCGGACGCCATGACCACCACGGCATCGTGTGCACCTCCCCAACAGACCCACCGCCGGACGTAGCAGTGGATCCGAGGGCCGACGGTACCCGGACCACTCCTGAAGGTCATCCCCCCAACGGGAGGGCGAAACCGGAAGGACGATGTGGCCTCACCCGTTCGGGTGACTTGACCTCGTCAAAACGGTCAAATTGTGGGCGCTCTGTCGCCACGCGACTCCATATGGTGCTGAAATTCCCACCCAGCCACCCGCGGTGCGGACCCGCGCCTGCACCGGTCCCCCGTCCCGGGGACCCAGGAAGCCCATCCGGGCGACCGCCTGCACGAGCCGCTGGGAGACCCGCACCGGCTCGCCACGCTCCGGGGTGACGACCAGTGCGACGTGATCGAGCAGCGCGTCGCGGACCGCCCGCTGCCCCACCGCCCGGCCGGACATCCCGCCCGCGGCGATCTCCCGCAGCGTCCCGGCGGCCGCGGCGGCCAGCCGGGACAGCTCGGCGCCGGACACCGACTCGATCGCCTGACTGGCGGCCGGCGGCAGCGGCCAGCGCCACTGCGTGTCGCGCCGCTCCGGCAGCTCCTCGCCACCGGAGGCGAGCACGTCGAGCAGCGCGGCGGCCGAGACCGTGGCGTCACCCGGGCCCGGACCGGCCACCTCCCGGGTGACCAGCACGCCCCACGGCAGCTGGGCCCAGAGCGTGGTCCGGCCGCCGGCCGACCGCAGCCGGACCGGCGCCGCCGGATCCAGCCGGGTCAGCCGGGCCAGGAACGCGCCGGCATCCGGGACGCCGAGCAGGCCGTGCGACATCAGGCCACCCCGGAGTACGGCTTCAGGAACGCCCGTTCCTCCGCCGACAACCGCCGCGGATGACCCGCCGCCAGGTGGTACGGCACACACACCGATCTCGCCCGGCTGGCCAGCACCCCGTCGTCGAACAGCTCGTACGACACGGTGAACGCCGCCGTCCGCAGCTCGGAGATCCACATCTCGATCCGCACCGGCTCGCCGAAGGCCACCGGGCGCAGATAGTCGATCTCGTGGCGGGCGATCACGATGCCCTCCTCGAACGAACCGAGGCCGTGCTTGCGCGCGCCCACGAAGAACATCGCCACCCGCGCCTCCTCGTAGAGGGTGAGGAAACGCGCGTTGTTGACGTGCCCGTACGCGTCCATGTCGGACCAGCGCACGGGCACGTCGTAGACGAACCGATGGGTTTCAGTCACACCGGATCAGTCTCGGGTCAGCTTGCGGTAGGTGACCCGGTGCGGCCGGGCCGCGTCCGCGCCGAGGCGGTCGACCTTGTTCTTCTCGTACGCCTCGAAGTTGCCCTCGAACCAGAACCACCGGTCCGGGTCCTCCTCGGTGCCCTCCCACGCGAGCATGTGGGTGGCCACCCGGTCCAGGAACATCCGGTCGTGGGAGATGACCACGGCGCAGCCGGGGAACTCCAGCAGCGCGTTCTCCAGGCTGGAGAGGGTCTCCACGTCCAGGTCGTTGGTCGGCTCGTCGAGCAGGATCACGTTGCCGCCGATCTTGAGCGTCAGCGCCAGGTTCAGGCGGTTGCGCTCACCACCGGACAGCACCTTGACCGGCTTCTGCTGGTCCGGGCCCTTGAACCCGAAGGCCGCGACGTACGCCCGGGACGGCATCTCGACCTTGCCGACCACCAGGTGGTCCAGGCCGTCGGAGACGACCTCCCAGACCGTCTTGTCGCCGTCGAGGCCGGCCCGGTTCTGGTCGACGTACGACAGCTTGACCGTCTCGCCGATCCGCACCGAGCCGGAGTCCGGCTGCTCCAGCCCGACGATGGTCTTGAACAGGGTGGTCTTGCCGACGCCGTTCGGGCCGATGATGCCGACGATGCCGTTGCGCGGCAGCGAGAACGACAGGTGGTCGATCAGCGTACGCTCGTCGAAGCCCTTGACCAGGTCGTTGACCTCGATGACGGTGTTGCCCAGACGCGGGCCCGGCGGGATCTGGATCTCCTCGAAGTCCAGCTTGCGGGTCTTGTCCGCCTCGCTCGCCATCTCCTCGTAGCGCTCCAGGCGCGCCTTGGACTTGGTCTGGCGGGCCTTGGCGTTGGAGCGGACCCACTCCAGCTCCTCGGTGAGGCGCTTCTTGAGCTTGGCGTCCTTGCGGCCCTCGACCGCCAGACGCTGCGCCTTCTTGTCCAGGTAGGTCGAGTAGTTGCCCTCGTAGCCGATCGCCCGGCCACGGTCGAGCTCGAGGATCCAGCCGGCCACGTTGTCCAGGAAGTACCGGTCGTGGGTGATCGCCAGGACGGTGCCCGCGTACTTCGCCAGGTGCTGCTCCAGCCACTGCACGCTCTCCGCGTCCAGGTGGTTGGTGGGCTCGTCGAGCAGCAGCAGGTCGGGCGCCTCCAGCAGCAGCTTGCACAGCGCGACCCGGCGGCGCTCACCACCGGAGAGCTGGGTGACGTCGGCGTCCGGCGGCGGGCAGCGCAGCGCGTCCATCGCCAGCTCCAGCTGGGAGTCGATGTCCCACGCGTCGGCGTGGTCGAGCTCCTCCTGGAGCTTGCCCATCTCCTCCATCAGCTCGTCGGAGTAGTCGGTCGCCATCTGCTCGGCGATCTTGTTGAACCGCTCCAGCTTGGCCTTGGTCTCCGCGACCGCCTCCTCGATGTTGCCGAGGACCGTCTTCGCGTCGTTGAGCGGCGGCTCCTGCGCGAGCATGCCGACGGTGTAGCCGGGCATCAGCCGGGCCTCGCCGTTGCTCGGCGTGTCGAGCCCCGCCATGATCTTGAGCAGGCTGGACTTACCGGCGCCGTTCGGGCCGACGACACCGATCTTGGCGCCTGGCAGGAAGCTCAGCGTCACGTTGTCGAGCACGACCTTGTCGCCGTGCGCCTTGCGCGCCTTTTCCAGGACGTAGATGTACTGGGCCACGGTGTGCCCTACCTCCGAGATCGTGGATTTTCGGTGCCGGGATCAAAGGACAATCTTTCCAGGTCCCACCAGCACCACCAACGCCAACCCCGGCGGTCAGTCCGGGACCACCTTCTGCTCCTCCGGCTCGCCGCCCGGCTTCGTGATCAACACGCGCTCGCGGTTGACCGAGAAGGCGGTGCCGTCCCACGCGGCGGTGGCCGAGAAGCTCCCGTCCGGCTCCTGCCGCACGCCGGTGAGGAACAGCGCGGTCCGGTACTCCACCCACTCGGCGTCCGCGCCGCCCTTGTTCGCGTGGTAGTAGAGGTTGCCCAGGCCGTCCTGGCAGATCCAGACCACCGTCCGGCGGCTCGTGGTCACCCGCAGCACCCGGCCCAGCGCGCCGTACGCGCCGTTGAGCCGACCCATCTTCTGCGTCTGCGGCGGGCAGTCGCCGTCGGTGGGCAGCAGCGGCGGCGCCGACGAGGCCCCCGGCTGCGGCGCGGCCCACGCCGGCACGGATGCGGACGACGACGCCGAGGGGTGCCGATTCCGTCGCTCGCCGAGCAGATACCCGCCGAGCATCCCGATAATGGTGAGCAGCACCGTGGCGATCACCACAGGAAAGAACAACGGACGCCGCTGCTGGGAATGATCATCGAGGGGTGTCACCGGCACAGGATGGCACTCCGCTCACAACCGCACGACCAGAGTGGGTACGACCCGAGCTGGCTACGCACAGTAGGCTCGGCTTGGGAACAGAAACCACCCGGAGGTGTACTCAGCGTGGCCCAGCGAAGTTCCTTCGTCGTCGTCGCCAACCGTCTGCCCGTGGACGAGGTGACCC
Organism: Actinoplanes teichomyceticus ATCC 31121; assembly: GCF_003711105.1. Taxonomy (NCBI): domain Bacteria; kingdom Bacillati; phylum Actinomycetota; class Actinomycetes; order Micromonosporales; family Micromonosporaceae; genus Actinoplanes; species Actinoplanes teichomyceticus. The sequence goes on along the minus strand of NZ_CP023865.1, from coordinate 1,271,716 downwards.
TGCCCAGCGGGGAGCGTCAGTGGCGACCCAGCCCCGGTGGCCTGGTCACGGCACTGCATCCGGTGCTCACCGAGCACCGCGGCACCTGGATCGGATGGGCCGGCGGAGCCGGTGACGCCCCCGATCCGTTCGAACTCGAAGGCATAAACATCTACCCGGTGCCGCTGAGCGCCGACGAACTGGAACGCTACTACGAGGGCCAGTCGAACGCGACGATCTGGCCGCTGTACCACGACGCCGTGGAGACCCCGGTCTACAAGCGGCGCTGGCGCGACTCCTACCGCGTCGTCAACCAGCGGTTCGCCGAGGCGGCGGCGGACGTGGCGGCCGAGGGCGCCACCGTCTGGGTGCAGGACTACCAGCTGCAACTGGTGCCCGCGATGCTCCGCGAGATGCGCCCGGACCTGCGCATCGGCTTCTTCCTGCACATCCCGTTCCCGCCGATCGAGCTCTTCATGCAGATGCCGTTCCGGGCCGAGGTCCTGCGCGGCCTGCTCGGCGCCGACCTGGTCGGCTTCCAGCAGCGGCTGGCCGCGCAGAACTTCGTCCGGCTGGCCCGGCACCTGCTCGGCCTGCGCTACGAGGGCCAGTCCATCCAGGTGGACGGGCGCAAGGTGAAGGCCGGCGCGTTCCCGATCAGCATCGACACCCGGGAGATGGAGCGGCTGGCCGCCGACCCGGCGGTGCAGGCCCGCGCCAAGCAGATCCGGGCCGAGCTGGGCGACCCGAAGACGATCATCCTCGGCGTCGACCGGCTGGACTACACCAAGGGCATCGAGTTGCGCCTGAAGGCGTTCCGCGAGCTGCTGGCCGACGGGAAACTGACCGTCGGCGACGCGGTGATGGTGCAGGTCGCCACGCCCAGCCGGGAGCGGGTCGAGCACTACCAGACGCTGCGGGTCAAGGTGGAACGCGAGGTCGGCCGGATCAACGGCGAGTTCGGCACCATCGGCACCCCGGCCGTGCACTACCTGCACCAGTCGGTCAGCAAGCCGGAACTGGCCGCGATGTACGCGGCCGCCGACGTGATGATGGTGACCCCGCTGCGGGACGGGATGAACCTGGTCGCCAAGGAGTACATCGCCTGCCGCGGCGACACCGGGGGCGCGCTGGTGCTCAGCGAGTTCGCCGGCGCCGCCACCGAGCTGCGGCAGTCCTTCCTGTGCAACCCGCACGACCCGGACGGTGTCAAGGACGCGCTGCTGCGCGCGATCAGCGCCGAGCCGGCCGAGCTCAAGCGTCGGATGCGGGTGATGCAGCGGCACCTGCGCACCCACGACGTCGCCCGGTGGGCCCGCACGTTCCTCGACGAGCTCGGCGTCGACGACACCGAGAAGCCCGCCGACGCCTGACCGCGCCGTCCGTCGGCGCCGGGCCGCTCGGCCCGGCGCCGACGCTTTCCGGTACGACCTGTCGCGTCCCGCCCGCAGGCCACCGGCCGGGCCCCGGCCTCGCCCGCGCGAGGCCGCGGCCACCGCGGGCCGTGGCGCGCGGCGACATCCGCCGGGGCCGGCTCAGCCCCCGGCCGGCGCGAACCCCTCGCCGACCGTGACCACGTCACCGATCACCACCACCGCCGGCGGGCGGATCCCGGCCGCCGACACCTGCTCGGCCACCGTGCCCAGGGTGCCGCGCAGCGACCGCTGATGCGCCGTGGAGCCCTCCTGGACCACCGCGACCGGCGTCGTCGCGGCCCGCCCTTCGGCGATCAGCCGTTCCGCGATCTTCGGCAGGTTCTTCAGCCCCATCAGCACCACCAGCGTGCCCCGCAGCCGGGCCAGCGCCGGCCAGTCGACCAGCGAGTCCGCGTGGTCCGGCGGGATGTGCCCGGAGACCACGGTGAACTCGTGCGCCACCCCGCGATGGGTGACCGGGATGCCGGCCAGCGCGGGCGCCGCGATCGAGCTGGTCACCCCGGGCACGACCACGACCGGGACGCCGGCCCGGGCACAGGCCAGCGCCTCCTCGCCGCCGCGGCCGAAGACGAAGTTGTCGCCGCCCTTGAGCCGGACCACGAACCTGCCCCGCAGGGCGCGGTCGACCAGGATCCGGTTGATCTCCTCCTGCGCGGCCGACGGCCCGTACGGGATCTTGGCGGCGTCGATCAGCTCCACCTCCGGGCGCAGCTCGCCGAGCAGCATCCCGGGGACCAGCCGGTCGGCGACCACCACGTCGGCGGCGGCCAGCAGCCGGCGCCCCTTCACCGTGATCAGCTCCGGGTCGCCGGGGCCGGCGCCGACCAGCGCGACGCCGGAGAACTCCGGCGACGCCGGGGGCGCGGCCTCCAGCGCGTGCGCCACCAGGTCACGGACCGCCATCGCGCGGCGCCGGTCGCCACCGTCGGTCACCGCCACGGTCACCTGGCCGTGCCGGGTCACCGCGGGCGTCCACGCGGTCGCGGCGTCGCGGTCGTCGGCCCGTACGCAGAAGACGCGCGCCTCGTCCGCGGCGACGCTGACCTGCGCCGCCGCCTCCGGATCGTCGACCGCGACGTGCACCAGCCAGGCGCCCGCCACGTCGCCGGGCACGAAGCGCCGTGGCGTCCAGCTCGCCCGGCCGGCGTCCACGTGGGCCCGCAGCGCCGGCGTCAGCTCGGGCGAGACGATGTCCACCCGGGCGCCGGCCGCGATCAGCGCGGGCACCCGCCGGGTGGCCACCGAGCCGCCGCCGACCACCAGCACACGGCGGCCCTCCAGGCGGAGGGCCAAGGGGTAGAGGCTCATATCTGCGTCACTCCCGCGCTCATCTGTCCGACACGCTCGCGCTCATCCGGCCGAGCCGCTCGCGTTCACTTCTCCGGCCCGCCCGCGCTCACTTCTCCGACACGCCGGCCGAGTCGAAGGTGGCCACCTCATGCAGCACCCGGACCGCGGCCGAGACGATCGGCAGCGCCAGCACCGCGCCGCTGCCCTCGCCCAGGCGCATCCCGAGATCGAGCAGCGGCTCCAGGCCCAGGTGGGCGAGCGCGACGGTGGCGCCCGGCTCGGCCGAGCGGTGCCCGGCGACCATCGCGGCGACCGCGGCCGGGGCGAACGCGGCGGCGGCCAGCGCGGCCGAGGCGGCGATCACGCCGTCCACGATCACCGGCACCCGGTTGGCGGCGGCGCCCAGGATGAACCCGGTCAGCGCGGCGTGCTCCAGGCCACCGACCGTGGCGAGCACGCCCAGCGGGTCCGCCGGATCCGGGGCGTGCCGGGCCAGCGCCGCGGCGATCACCGCGGTCTTGTGGGCCAGCATGGCGTCGTCGATGCCGGTGCCCCGCCCGGTCACGGTGGCCGGGTCGGCGCCGGTGAAGACCGCGGTGAGCGCCGCCGCGGGAGTCGTGTTGGCGATCCCCATGTCGCCGGTGAGCAGGCACTTCGCGCCGGACGAGACGAGCTGCCCGGCGACCGCGATGCCCACCTCGATCGCGGCCCGGGCCTCCTCGCGGGTGAGCGCCGGCTCGGCGGTCATGTCCCGGGTGCCGCGGCGGATGTTCGCGTCCAGCAGGGTGGGGCCGCCGTGCAGCGGGATCGCCACCCCGGCGTCGATCACCATGACGTCCGCGCCGGCCTGCCGGGCGAACGCGTTCACCACCGCGCCGCCGGCCACGAAGTTCGCCACCATCTGCGCGGTGACCTCCTGCGGCCACGGGGAGACGCCCTGCGCGTGCACCCCGTGGTCGCCGGCGAAGACGGCGACGGTCGCCGGGGCGGGCAGCGGGGGCGGGCAGACCCCGGCCAGGCCGGCCAGGCGCACCGACAGCTCCTCCAGCGAGCCCAGCGAGCCGGCCGGCTTGGTCAGCCGGGCCTGCAACTCGCGGGCGGCCGCCATGGCCTGCTCGTCGGCCGGGCGGATGGCCGCCAGGGTGGTCTCCAGGGTCACGGTCGCTCCTCGATCACGTCTCGCAGAGTCTGCACGAATCCGTCCGTGGTGGCAGTGTCGCGCACCGCAATCCGGAGCCAGTCGGGGCCCAGGCCCGGGAAGGTGTCGCCACGGCGTACCGCGTAGCCCCGTTTACGCAGCTCGATCCGCACCTGATCGGCGCCGGCGAGGCGTACCGGGACGAACGCGGACGCCGGGTCGCCGACAACCGTGACGCTCGGCACGTGCCGCAGGCGTTCCACCAGGTGGGCGCGCTCGGTGGCGAGCGCCGCCGCGATGGCGCGTTCCGCGGCGACCGCGACCGGCGACGCGCAGGCGGTCGCCGCGGCGAGCGCCGGCGTCGAGACCGCCCAGAGCGGCTGCGCGGCGGCCAGCCGCGGCACCAGCTCGGCCGGGGCGAGCAGGTAGCCGATCCGCAGGCCGGCCAGGCCCCAGGTCTTGGTCAGGCTGCGCAGGACGACCAGGCCGGGCAGGTCGCGGCGCTCGGCCAGCGACTCCGGTTCGCCGGGACACCCGTCCCGGTACGTCGTGTCCGCGAACGCCTCGTCGATCACCAGCACCCGGCCGGGGCGGGCCAGCTTCGCCAGGTCCCGCGCCGGGTGCAGCACCGAGGTGGGATTCGTGGGGTTGCCGACGAACACCAGGTCGGCGTCGTCGGGCACCCGGGCCGGGTCCAGCCGGAACCCGTCCGCCTCGGTCAGCAGCACCCGGTCCACCCGGTGCCCGGCGTTGCGCAGCGCGGCCTCCGGCTCGGTGAACTGCGGGTGCACCACCACCGGGCGGCGGGCCCCGCGCAGCGCCTGCGCGAGCAGCACGAACGCCTGCGCGGCGCCCGCGGTGAGCAGCACCTCCGCCGGGTCGCGGCGATGCCGCGCGGCGACCGCGGCGGTCGGGGCCGTGGCGTCGGGGTAGGCGGAGAGACCGCCGAGCGAGGCGGCGATCGGCTCGGCCAGCCACGCGGGCATCGCCTGGTGCCGCACGTTGACCGCGAGATCGATCAGGCCCGCCCCCACCTCGGCGTCGCCGTGATGATCGAGGTCGAACGTCATGGGGTCAGCATGCCGCACGCGCCGGGCACGCCGCGCTCCGCGCCCTCGCCGACGCCCCGGCGCGGGCGGCCACCCGGCTCACTGCCAGGTTTTGCGGACTCCCGCCGGCTTACCCCCGCTATCGCGGAAATGTCTCACTTCAGTGGTTCCCGGAGAACGTGAAGCCGTCTGTCCTACCTTCGAAGAGTGACTGACCGACACCTCACCGTAGCCGGAAGAGTCGCCCTCCTGATCCGCGCCGGCCTCATCGCGGGCCTGGTCGTCGCCGGCCTCTCCTATCCCTTCACCGCCCTGGCCGGGATGGGTGTCAAGGCCGGCAGCGACGCGCTGGAGAACATGCCGGAACGACTCGCCGAAGCGCCCGCGGCGCAGACCACCTACATCTACGCCCGCGACGGCAAGACCCTGCTGACCATGTTCTACGAGGAGTACCGGCGGCAGGTCGCGCTCAAGGACATGTCGCCGTACATCACCCAGGCCATCGTGGCCTCCGAGGACACCCGCTTCTACGAGCACCACGGGGTCGACGCCAAGGGGGTGGCCCGCGCCTTCGTGGCCAACCAGCAGGCCGGCGGGGTGTCCCAGGGCGCTTCCACGCTCACCATGCAGTACGTCCGGATGACGCTGCGCGACAACGCCCGCACCCCGAGGGAGGCGCTGGAGGCCACCGAGCAGACCGCCGCCCGGAAAATACGCGAGATGCGGCTGGCCGTCGAGGTCGAACAGCGGCTCAGCAAGCAGCAGATCCTGGAGCGGTACCTGAACACCGCCTACTACGGCCACCGCGCGTACGGCATCTACGCCGCGTCCGAGGTGTTCTTCTCGAAACCTCCCAAGGAACTCACCCTGACCGAGGCGGCGCTGCTGGCCGGCCTGGTCAAGGCGCCCTCCGCGTTCGACCCGGCGACCCGCGACCAGGCGGCGGCCTGGGAGCGGCGCAACTACGTGATCGACCAGATGCTCAAGATGGGCACGATCACCCCGGCGCAGGCGGCGACCGCCAAGCGGTCCAGGATCGCGCTGCGGTTGAGCGCCCCGCCCAACGACTGCGTCTCGGTCCCCGCCGAGCACAACGACTGGGGCTTCTTCTGCGACTACTTCAAGAGCTGGTGGCGCGAGCAGCCGGCCTTCGGCCGGACCGTCCAGGAGCGCGAGGAGAACCTGCGCCGCGGCGGCTACCGGGTGGTCACCTCCCTCGACCCGCGGATCCAGGCGGCCGCGATGAGACACGTGCTGGACAAGGAGCGGCGCAGGAGCCCGTTCGCCCACGGCCAGGTGGTGATCCAGCCGGGCACCGGGCGGATCGTCAGCATGGCGGTGAACCGGCGGTACTCGCTGCAGCAGGAGAACAACGGCAAGCACAGCGACCGGGCCCAGCGCGACGACGTGCGCGGCAACTACCCGAACACGGTGAACCCGCTGCTCGGCGGCGGCGAGATGGCCGGGTACCAGGCCGGCTCCACCTTCAAGATCTTCACGCTGCTGGCCGCCCTGGACGCCGGGATGCCGCTCTCCACGTCGTTCTACGCGCCGCAGCGCTACGTCTCGAAGTACATCACCGCACCCGGGCCGGCCACCTGCGGCGTGCACTGGTGCCCGAAGAACTCCAGCCCGACGATGACCGGCACACACACCATGTGGAGCGGGTTCGGCAAGTCGGTGAACACCTACTTCGTGCAGCTCGAGCAGCGGGTGGGCGCGGAGAAGGCGGTCGCCATGGCCGAGAAGCTCGGACTGAGGTGGCGTACCCCGGTGGACCGGAAGCTGGCCACGCCGGAACACGCCTCCGGATGGGGCGCGTTCACCCTCGGGGTCAGCGACGCCACCCCGGTGGAGATGGCCAACGTGTTCGCGACGGTCGCCGCCGAGGGCCGGTACTGTCAGCCGCTGCCCGTCCTGGCGATCCGCAGGCCGGACGGGAGCGACGCGACGTACCGGGGCAAGCTCGTCGCCGCGCCCCGCTGCCACCGGGTGCTCAGCCGGAACGTCGCGCGGGCCGCGACGGACGCGGCGCGCTGCGTGACCGGGTACGGCGCGGCGCGCGGCGGGTGCGGGGGCGGCGGCACGTCGCCGATGGTGTACGCCACCGTCGGCCGCCCGGTCGCCGGCAAGAGCGGCACGACCGACAACAACCGGACCGCCTGGTTCAGCGGCTTCACCCCGCAGCTGGCCGCGTCCGCGTTCGTGGCCGACCCGGACAATCCGGAGCACTACGTCGGGGCCGGCCGGTCGAGGATCTCCAAGTACACCGTGGCACAGACCCTGCGGGACGCCCTTGAGGACCAACCGGAACTGGGCTTCACCCCGCCCTCGGCCAAGCTCGTCCGGTGACCGGCTAGGGCTGCTGACCCGCGACACCGGCCGGGGCCGTCACGGCTTGCCGCGGCGGCCCCGGGGCGCTTCGCCGGCATCGTGCCCCGTTCGCATCCGGCGTGCCTCAGCTGCCCCAGCGCGACCCGGTGGCCGCGGCCTCCAGGGCGGTGACATGCCCGGCGCCACGTTCGCGCAGCATCTGCCAGGCGAGCGAGTACGCGGGGGCCTTCTCCGGCCGTTCCCGCGCCTGCCCCACGATCACATCGACCAGCGACCGGGTCATCTCCAGCCGCGGGTAGGCGGCGTGGATCCGGTCGGCGTCCGCCTCGGCGACGAATCCGGCGTCGAACCCGATGTCCACGCCCACCCCGCGCCGGACCAGCTGGCACAGCAGACCGCGGCGCTCGGCGATGCCCGGCGAGGTGTGCAGGGCGATGGCCTCCCACACCGCGTCGACCTCGGCGGCGGGCAGGCCGCGAGCGGTCAGGAACTCGGCGGCGACGTCCGCCCCGTCCACCTCGAAGCGCTGATGGCGGTTGCCGTGCTCGGACAGGCCGATGTCATGCAGCACGCACGCCAGGAAGAGCAGTTCCGGGTCGTAGTCACCGCCCGGCACGGCCTGGAGGTGGTCGGCGAGCAGCCGGGCGAACAGGTAGCTGCGGACGCTGTGGTTGGCGACCGCGGCGCATTCCGCGTCGCCGACGAGGGCGAGCGCCGCGGTGGCCAGCTCGGTGCCGGGCAGCAGGAGCACGCCGGAGGCCTGCCCCGGTACGGGGTGGTGAGTCGTCATGGCAATCATCGTGGCCGGACCGGCGGCCCGACGGTGAGTGGCTGGAAAGCCCCTCTTCGATAGGATCCTGCCATGGTCACACATGCTGTCGCGGTGCTCGCGCTGGACCGGGTGGTACCCCTGGACCTCAGCATTCCGGCCGGCATCTTCGGCGAGCAGCCGGATCTGCCGTACCGGTTGACCGTCTGCGGCCGAGATCCGGAGGTCGCCACCACGACCGGCTTCTCGATCCGGGTGCCCGGGACGCTCGACGACGCCCGCCGCGCCGACACGCTGATCGTCCCCGGCTACACCGGCGCGGGCGGCGACCTGCCGGACCAGGTGCTCGACACGATCACGCAGGTGCACGCCCGCGGCGGCCGGGTGGTCTCCATCTGCTCCGGGGCCTTCGCCCTCGCCGCCGCCGGGCTCCTGGACGGACGGCGGGCCACCACGCACTGGAGCCGGGCCGCCGAGCTGGCGCGACGATATCCCCGGATCACCGTCGACCCGCACGTGCTCTACGTCGACGAGGGGCAACTGCTCACCTCCGCCGGCGTCTCCGCCGGCATCGACCTGTGCCTGTACCTGGTGCGGCGCGACCACGGCGCCGCGGCAGCCAACCGGGTCGCCCGCAACGTGGTCGCCGCGCCCCACCGGGACGGCGGCCAGGCCCAGTTCATCGCGTCGCCGGTCGCCGCCGACGACGACGCCGCGCTGTCCGGCGTCCGCGCCTGGGCGCTGGCCCACCTCGACCGCCCCGTCAGCGTGCCCGAACTGGCCCGCCACGCCGCCATGGCGCCGCGCACCTTCGCCCGCCGCTTCGTCGCCGAAACCGGGCACACCCCGTTGCAGTGGCTGTTGCACGCGCGCATCGACCGCGCCCGCGAACTGCTGGAGAGCAGCACCCTCAGTATCGGGCAGATCGCCGACAGCACCGGTCTGGGCAGCGCCATCAATCTCCGGGTCCATTTCCGCAATCTGGTCGGGACCACCCCGAGCGCCTATCGTCGCGCCTTCCGGACCACGGCCGACGTGTCCTGACCGCCCGGGTCGGCCACCGGAGGGGTTTCCCGCGGCCGACACCGGAACCTCGGCAGCGGTGAGGATGCTCGCGCCAGACGCCCAGCCCGGACCCCGGAGCCACCAGACCCGCCGTGCGGGAGCCGAGCGTTGTCCAAGGAAGGACCAGCGAGCCGACCGTACGGTGGCATCGGTTCCGGCGGTGATCATGGCCGCTAGTCGTCGCCCCTTCCCGCGCGCCGCAGACCCGATTCCGGGCCCGTCCGCCCGTCGCCGTTCACAGCGGCCCGCCGCCCGGTGGGCAGACCGATCAGGCGCGACGTGCCGCGGGTGGCTGCTCCCGGCTCCCCCGGCGGACGGTGGGCACGTCGTGGCTGCGGGGTGGTCGCCAGGCGGGATCGCGGCCGGCCAGACCCAGCGCGCGGGGCCACTCGTCCTCCTCCGGGTCGATCGGCACCCGCGGGCCGAGGAAACCCGGGGTGCCCTCGGCCGGGGCGGCCGACAGGAACGGGACCAGCGCGGCCAGGACACGGGGGTCGACGGCGAAATCCTGGCCGGTGGCCCGGGCCAGATCCCAGCCGTGCATGACCAGCTCGTTGGCGGCCACCACGCCCATCTCGGGAGCCGGCATGGTGATCCCGCCGGCCCGGGCCAGACCGCGCCAGGCGACCGGGGCGTGCCAGGCGGTGGCCAGCTCCTCCAGCCGGACCGGCAGGCGGCTGCGCCAGTGCGGCGACAGGTGTGCCGCCGACGGCGGGCGCGGCGGGCGGTCACCACCCGCGTCAGCGCCCCGGCGGGCCGCCTCGGTGAACGCCTCGGCGAGGCTCATCAGATGATCGAGAAGGGTCGCCACGGACCAGCCGGGACAGGGCGTCGGGGCGATCAGCTCGCGGTCGTCGACCCCCAGCAGCAGTGCCCTGAGCTGACGAACCGGCGGGTCCAGATCCAGCGGCAGGCGAGCGGCCACGGTCGTCCTCCTTCGGTTGTCGTGCTCCCACGGTACGAGGTGGATACGACGGTTCCGGACCGCCGGACGCCGTTCCGGGTCGCTGGGCGGCTCCCGATGGGCCGCCCCGGGGCACTGGCCGGGCGGGTGGCGCGGCGCGGGCGCGGCGCAGCCGTCCGGGCGGTGCCGGAGGGGCGACGGCCGGACGCGACGGGCGACGGCCGTACCCGCCGGAATCGGTCAATCGGTCATCCGCCGGGGACAACACCCGCCGGCCACGCTCAGCCCGCCGCGGTCAGCCTGCCGCAGCGGCCGGCCACGGTCGGCCTGTCGCGGCAGCCGGCCACGGTCAGCCTGCCGCGGCAGCCGGCCACGGTCAGCCTGCCGCGGCAGCCGGCCACGGTCAGCCTGCCGCGGCAGCCGGCCACGGTCGCCGGCCACGCTCAGGAGGACACCGGGATGTCGGAGGTCGGGCGGTCGTCCGCATCCCGTCCCGGGCCGGCGCCGGGCGTCCCGGACCCGGCCGGCCCAGCGCCCGGCATCCCGTGCCCGGCCGAGCCAGCGCCCGACACCGCGTGCCCAGCCGGGCCGACGCCGGGTGTCCCGTGACCCGCGCCCACGCCGGGCGAGCCCTGGCCCAGCCCGGGCGGGCCCTGACCCGGGCCCATGCCGTGCGGCGCCTGTCCCGGGCCCGCGCCACGCGGTCCCTGCGGCGGGCCTGCGCCGTGCGCCCGCCCCGCCGGGCCGGGGCCGTGCGGGCCGTGCACCGGGCCGGGGTTGGCGGATCCGTGAACCGGGCCCACGTTCGGCATATTGGAACCCGGGCGCGGGTGGACCGGCCCGTTGCCGGACGCCGGCCCGGGCCCCGGACCGGCGGGCAACGCCATCGGACCGTGTGCCGTGCTGTGCGGCGCCCCCATGCCCGGCGCCGGGACGCCGGGCGGGAACATCCCGGGCACCGGGCCGGTGGTCGGCGCCGGGTCGGCGGGCGGCAGTTCGTCCGGCAGCGGGCCGGAGACGGCGCCGGGGATCGGACCGGAGACGGAGCCGGACATCGGCCCGGACGTGGGGCCGTTCGCGGTCACCCGCGCGCCGCCACCGGACATCCCGGGCGGCAGCGGGCCCGGACCGTGCCCATCCGCCGGCACGCCACCGAACCCCGGCACCCCACCCGAACCCGGGGCATCCATCGGCACCCGGTCGAACCCGGGCGCCCCACCGGGCAGCGGCCCGGAACCATGCGCATCCACCGGCACGCCACCGAACCCCGGCACCCCACCGGAACCCTGAGCGTCCATCGGCACGCCACCGAACCCCGGCACCGCACCGGAACCCTGAGCGTCCATCGGCACCCGGTCGAACCCGGGCATCCCGGGCGGCACCGGTCCCGGGCCTCGCCCGTCCCCCGGCACCGCGCCGAAGCTGGGCGCTGCGGCCGGGCCGCCGCCCGGCGCGCCCGCCGCGACCGGGCCGGGTCCGGAATACCCGGCCGGAGCGAACTCCGGTGCGGGATGGCCGGTGAACTCCGGATCGAAGTACCCCGCCGGAGCCGGCTCCGAGCCGGGCATCCCCTGCGCCGAAACGGACACCGGCGGCCTCATCGGCACCGGCTGCGCCGGCGCACCGGGCATCTGTGGCGTCGGACCGCCGCTCTGCGAGCCGTGCCCGCCGGCCTGCGGCCCGCGACCGCCGACCGGCACGCCGTGACCGTCCACCTGCGGGCCATGACCGCCCGGCTGCGGGCCATGACCGCCCGGCTTCCCCGGGCCGGTGATCGCGGCCGCGACCAGGCGCTTGGCGATCTCCGGCGCGGCCGCCCAGTGCAGCCCCAGCTGTGAGGCGTGCACCTGGCGCCAGACGAAACCCTCCGGGTTGCCTCCCGACCAGGTCCACGCGGGCGCGGCGCCGGCCCGCGGCGTCACGACCGCGCGGTGCTGCTTGTACCCGGTGATCCGGGCGCCGGCCGGGGCCAGCACCGACGTGCCCGGCGCGGTCGCCTCGCGGTACCCGGCGACGGTCTGCTCCCCGGTGACGCCGGTGATGTCCAGCACTCCGCACATCGGCCGACCGTCGAGCTCACGGCCGAGCCAGGGCAGCGCCACCCCCTCGGCGACCACCGGCCACCCGTCCCGGGCGAACCGTGCCACGTCGGAGCAGAGCCGGTGGTTGGCGGAAAGCTCCTCGGCATACCCCTCGGGCAGTCCGGAACCGACGATCAGCGCCCGGGTGCCCGGCGGCAGCGACTCGTCGCGGAGCGGGTCGACCACCACCACGTCGGCGCCGGCGGCGGTGAGCAGTTCGGCGGTTTCCACGTACGTGTAAGGAGCACCCGGACCACCCGCGAGCGCAACGACCGGGCGCAGCTCGGCCGGCTCGCCGGCCGCCTCGGCCGGCGTCCAGAGCGGCCCCGGCAGCGGCGGGGCGGAGGTGGCCAGGGCCATCAGCCGGTCCAGGTCGAGCGCCTGGGCGACCGCCTCACCGAGGCGGCGCACGGCGCGGCCGGCCTCGACGGTACGGTGCGCGACCGGCACCAGGCCGTGTGCCCGGGAGGGCAGCACGTTCGGCAGGTCACCGCGGCGCAGCGCGCCCAGCACCGGCATGCCGATGTCGTCCAGGGCGCTGCGCAGCATCTGCTCGTGGCGCGGCGAGGCCACCCGGTTCAGGATCACGCCACCCAGGTGCACCATCTCGTCGAACATCCGGAAGCCGTGCACCAGCGCGGCGAGCGAGTGGCCCATCGCGGCGACGTCCACCACCAGCGCCACCGGCGCGCGCAGCGTGGCCGCGACCGCGGCGGTGCCGTCGACCTCCGGCTGCCAGGTGAGGCTGTCGAACAGGCCCATCGCGCCCTCGATGACGGACAGCTGCGCCCCGGAGGCGCCGTGCCCGAACAGCGGCGCGATGCGTTGCGCGCCGACCAGGCGGGGGTCCAGGTTGCGGCCCGGGCGTCCGGCCGCCAGCCCGAGGTACGCCGCGTCGGTGTGATCGGGGCCGACCTTGAAACCCGCCGTGGGCAGGCCACGTGCCGCCATCGCGGCGAGCAGCCCGACGGCTATCGCGGTCTTGCCGTGGCCGGACGACGGCGCGCTCACGACCAGACGGGGCTGGGCGCTGATCAATGTCTCCCCCGAGGGTTTCGCGGACCGGCGGTCACGTGATATTGGCCGCCGGAAGTCGCACAGTACCCGGCTGCGGCGGTGGCTGCCGCCTCGCCGGGTAGCCTCGGGGGGTGTACCGGTTCCTGCTGTCCCCCCGCTGGCTGGCCGCCGCCGCCCTGGCCGTGGTCGCCTCAGTGATCATGGTGCTGCTCGGCAACTGGCAGCTGCGCCGGTACCACGAACGCAGCGAGATCAATCACCGGGTCGACGCCGCGGACTCCGCGCAGGCGGTTCCGCTGACCTCGGTGCTGGCCGCCCCGGCCGCCCAGGGCACCCCGGGGGCCTCCCCCGGCGAGTCGCTGGCCTGGACGAAAGTGACGGTGACCGGCCGCTACGACCCGGCGAACGAGATCCAGGCGCGGGGCCGCACGGTGGCCGGCGAGGTCGGCTTCGAGATCCTCACTCCGCTGATCCTCGCCGATGGGACCGCGGTGCTGATCGACCGTGGCTGGGTGCCCCCGGCGGCCGGTGGGGCGCTGGCCCCGCCGCGGGTTCCGCCCGCCCCGACCGGCGAGGTCACCGTGATCGGGCAGATTCACCTGTCGGAAAGCCGACCGGCCCCGGTCGAGCGACGCGACGGCCGCCTGGACACCCGCCGGATCAGCCTGCCCCGGATCGCGCAGGCTCTGCCCTTCCCGGTCTACGGGGCGTATGTGCTGGTCAACTCGCAGACACCGGCCAACGACCCGGCGTTCGTGCGGGTGTCCATCCCGCACGAGGACGCCTGGCAGAACGGCGGCTACGCGGTGCAGTGGTGGCTGTTCGCGGTGATGGCGCTGGTGCTCTACGGCTACCAGGCCCGCCGGGAGGCGCACGGCCTGAACGCCCCGGCGGGCGAGCGGACCGCTGCCGCCCGGCCGGCCGAGCGTTCCCGCGACCGCGTGGAGGCCGCCGACCAGCGCCGCGAGACCCGGTCCCGGCCCCGCGACCGGGTCGAGGAGGCCGACCGGCGCCGCGCCACCCAACGGCCGACCGACCGCGTCGCGGAAGCCGACCAACGCCGCGCCACCCAACGGCCGACCGACCGCGTCGCGGAAGCCGACCAACGCCACGCCACCGAACTTTCCGCGGATCGGGTGGCGGAGGCGGACCGGCGCCTCGCGGCGCAGAACGGCGCGGATTAATGTCCCCAGCATGACCTTCCCGCCGGACGAACCCTGGGGTGTGCCCGCACCGGCCCCGGCCGGCCCGTCGCCGACGGCCCCCCTCGCTCCGCCATCCGCACCGGCCGGTCCGCCACCGGCCGCGCCCGGGCCGGTCATCGTGCAGATTGCCGAGATCGACATCACCTCGTCCACGATCAGCACCCCGGCCGGCGACTTCCCGCTGGCCGGGTCGCAGTGGCAGGTCAACGAGTTCTGGGTGAGCCGGCGACAGACCCCGACGTGGGCCAAGCTCATCGGTTTCGGGGCGGTCTGCTTCACCCTGGGCCTCAGCCTGCTGCTCCTGCTCGTCAAGGAGTCGGCGCCGCTGGGCACCGTCCAGGTCACCGTCACCAGCGGCCCCCGGCACTACGTCGCCCGCATCCCGGTCCACGACGAGAGCGACGTGGTCACCATCAACCAGCAGGTCAATTACGTACGGAGTCTGGCGGCCCTGTAATCCCCCAGCGCTGCCCGGCGTCCGCCCTGATCGCTGCCGCCACCCGCCGCGCGCTGCCCGCCACGGTCCCGTCCTGCCGCGCTGCCCGCCTTTCTCACGCCCGGCCGGGGTTCCCGGCGCCCGGCACGCGGAAGCCGGCGGGCCGTATCGGTCAAGGCACCGACCGGGCGATGCCGGTCACGCGCCATCCGGGCGAGCGCCGATCGCCCGGACCGCGTCGAGGGTGTCCGCCTCCGCCGCGGTCTTGTCCTCCCGGTACCGCAGCACCCGGGCGAACCGCAGCGCCACCCCGCCCGGATACCGCGGCGACGTCTGCACCCCGTCGAACGCCACCTCGACGACCTGCTCCGGCCGCACCCGAACCACCCAGCCGTCGTCCTCGACGGCCAGCTGTGTGAACCGCTCGGTCTGCCAGCGCAGCAGCTCGTCGGTGAGCCCCTTGAACGTCTTGCCGAGCATCACGAACCCGCCGGTCCCCGGATCGCGGGCGCCCAGGTGCAGGTTGGACAGCCAGCCCCGGCGCCGCCCGTGGCCCCACTCGACCGCCAGCACCACCAGGTCCAGGGTGTGCCGCGGTTTCACCTTCACCCAGGCGGAGCCGCGGCGGCCCACGTCGTACGGTGCGTCGGGGGCCTTGACGACGACCCCCTCCTGCCCGGCGGCCAGGGCGGCGGCGAACGCGGCGGCGGCCTGTTCCTCGGTCTCCGCCGTCCGCCGCCCGACGGTCAGACTGTCCGGGAGGGTGTCGGCCAGAGCGGCCCAGCGCACCCGTCCCGGCTCGTCGAGCAGGTCGGCGCCGTCCAGATGGAGAACGTCGAAGAAGTACGGCACCAGGGCGAGCGGGTTGGTCTTTCCCCTGGTCGCGGCACGACTGGACGTCTCCTGGAACGGGCGGGGCCGGCCCCGCTCGTCGAGCGCCATCGCCTCGCCGTCGAGCACCGCCTCGCGCAGCGGCAGCGCCCGGACCGCCGCGACCACCTCGGGCAGCCGTGCGGTGATGTCGTCCAGGCTGCGGGTGAAGACGGCCACCTCGCCACCGGAACGGTGCACCTGGATCCGGATGCCGTCCAGCTTGGCGTCGACCACCGCGGGCGTGCCGGTGGCCAGCAGAGCCGCGCCGACGTCCGGGGCGCTCTGCGCCAGCATCGGGGTGAGCGGGGTGCCGACCCGCAGACGCATCGCGGCGAGCGCGGGGGCGCCGCCGGTCAGCGCGGCGACCGCGACCTGCTTGAGGTCGCCGGACAGGAGCAGGGCGCGGCGTACGCCGGTGACCGGCACCTGCGCGGCCACCGCGATGGCCTCGGCCAGCAGCCCGGCCTGCGCGCCCTGGCGCAGCTCCCCGCCGAACAGCCCGACCAGCAACCGCTGCTCGTCGGCGGTGGCCGCCCCGAACAGCGCGCCGAGCAGCTCCCGGCGGCGAGCCTGCGATCCGGCGCCGGCCACGGTGGCGATCTCGGCGATCGCCGCGTCGACCGCGGCGACGGTCAGGGTCGGCTCGGTGGCCGGGACGGGCCGGTCGCGCAGACCGGCATATCCCACCCCGGTCTGGCGTTGCCGCAGCTCGCCCGCGAGGTACGCGGAGCCGGCCGCGATCTCGGTGGGCTCCAGCCGCCGCAGCGCGTCGGCCAACAGCTCGATCTTGGCCTTCCGTCCCGCGGTCGCCGCGACGGCGGCCGACGTCGCCGCGATGTCCACAAATCGCATGGCTCTCATCCTGGCAGGCACATCCGTGCACCGGAGGTCCCGACGAATCGCAGAGCCGGGCGCGCCGGGCGGTCAGGCCGCGAGTCGCTCGTCGATCCGGAAGCCGCGGGCCCGGACCGCCTCGGCCACCCGGGTGAGCTCGGCGTCGATGCCGCACAGCGCCCGGGAGAGCTCGTCCAGATGCTCGGTGAGGGTGGCGTCGTCCCACCCGGAGACGTCGACGTCCCCCAAAGCCCGGACCGCGGCACGCAGCCGCGCGATCGACTCGATCCGATCGCGAGTCCGAAGCCGATCCAGCGTGGCGCGGGGCCCGGCAGACCTGGCCCGGGCCACGCTGCCGTTCGGAACAGCAGTTATCGAACGCATGTTCGAATCCTAACAGGATCGGTCGCCGATCACAGCGCCATCGCGTGGCGGAACCTCATCTCCGCCTCGGCCGGGCGGGCCCGCGCCGCGACGAAGCCGTCCGGGCGTACCAGATAGAAGTGGCCGGGCTGCAGCGGCGTCGCCGGCGCCGCCGGGAACACGTGCACCGGCAGCCCCAGATCGGGCGCCTCGGTGCCCTCGACCCCGCCGTACCCGTGGATCTGCCAGTCGGCGGTGCGCAGCACCGCGAAGTTCCCGCCCGTCCAGGGCAGCCGGCGGCCGACCACCGGGTCGCGTTTGCCGTCCGGGGTACGCGCCTGCGGCCCGACCGGGTAGTGGATGCGCACCTGGGAGACGTACTCGAAGAGCCGGGACCCGCCCGCCGACCGGGGCAGCACCCGCACCGCCACCGGGGCGATCAGCGGGATCACCGCGGCACGCGCCACCCGGGTCACCGGACGGTCCGAGGTGATCACCCGGAACAACCGGTCGGTGGTGGCCACCAGGGTCTTCGCGACCGGGCGGCGCTCCTGTTCGTACCGGTCCAGCCAGCTGTCCCGGCACCGGCCGCGCAGCACGTCGGCCAGCTTGAAGGCCAGGTTGTGGGCATCCTGCAGCCCGGTGTTCATGCCCTGCCCGCCGACCGGCGAGTGCACGTGGCCGGCGTCACCGGCCAGGAAGAACGGCCCGTCCCGGAACGCCGCGGCGATCCGGTGGTGCACCCGGTACGTGGCGAACCAGCGCGCCTCGGCGAACGTCACCGCGAACCTCTCCCGCAGCCGGCCCCGCACGTCCTCCTCGTCCAGCCGGCCGTCGCCGTCGGAGTCCCGGACGACCCCGATCAGCCGCCAGTTGCCCGGCCCCGGCATCGGGAAGGC
This sequence comes from Actinoplanes teichomyceticus ATCC 31121, assembly GCF_003711105.1. Classification (NCBI taxonomy): domain Bacteria; kingdom Bacillati; phylum Actinomycetota; class Actinomycetes; order Micromonosporales; family Micromonosporaceae; genus Actinoplanes; species Actinoplanes teichomyceticus. Next base: position 1,254,044 of record NZ_CP023865.1, on the reverse strand, counting down.
CAGCAGGAAGTCGCGCCCGCCGGGCCGTGCGTTGATCGAGTCGGCGGCCAGCCCGGTCGCCGCGACCGCGTCGAGCACGTAGAACCGCTGCGGGCTGGTGCTGCCCTCGAAGGGAATCCGTCGCGCCTTGCGAACCGCGGAGTTCGCCCCGTCGCAGCCGACACAGAACCGGGCCCGGACGGTGTCGTTGCCGACCTTCGCCTCGACGCCCTCCTCGATCTGCACGACCGCGGTGACCGGGGTCTCCCACACCACGTCACCACCGAGCTTGCGCAGGTTGTCGTAGAGGATCTCCTCGTTGCGGCTCTGCTCCAGCACCTCGATGTACGGGTACGGTGTGACCCCGCGCCCGAGCGCCCCGAGCGGGATCCGCCCGAACACCCGCGCCCCGGTGCCGGGCGCGAGCGCCTGCGCCCGGCGGGCCGCGTCCAGCACCTGGTCGCCGATGCCGAGCTGGTCGTAGATTTCCAGGCTGCGCGCCTGCACCACGAGCGCCCGGGACTCGCGGGTGGGACCATCCTTGCCGTCCACCACGAGCACCCGCACGCCGAGCCGGGTCAGCCAGTTGGCGAGCATCAGGCCGGTCGGACCGGCGCCCACCACGAGGACCTCACACGACAGCTCGGCCATCGTCGACTCCGTCCTATGTCACTTCGTCAGGGTCTCCGCAACGTTCTTGAGCAGCAGCGCCTCGGCCACGCAGACCCGCTCGAACTCACCCAGGTGCAGGCTCTCGTTCGGCCCGTGCGCCGCGGAGTGCGGGTCTTCGACACCGGTCACCAGGATCGTCGCATCGGGGAACAGCTCCTGGAAGGTGGCGATGAACGGAATCGAGCCGCCGACGCCCATGTCCACCGGCTCGGCGCCGTCCCAGGCGGACCGGAACGCGGCGCGGGCGGCCTCGAACCCGGGGCCGGTGGCCTCGATCACCGACGGGTTGCCCTCGCTCTCCAGCGTCACCTCGACGTGGGCGCCCCAGGCGACATGCTTCTCCAGGTGGCTCTTGACCGCGGCGTACACCGATCCGGGATCGTCGCCGGGAGCGACCCGCACGCTGATCTTGGCCTTGGCCGTCGCCTGCAGGGCGTTGGCCGCCTCCAGGGTGCGCGGCGCGTCGATGCCGAGCACCGAGATCGCCGGCTTGGTCCAGATCCGGTCCGTGATGGTGCCCCGGCCGATCAGGCCGACCCCGTCGAGCATCCCGGCCTCGTGGCGGAACCGGTCCTGCGGGTAGTCGACGCTGGCGCCCTCGCGGCCGACCAGACCGGCGACCGCCACCTCGCCGTCGTCGTCGTGCAGCGTGCTCAGCAGCCGGGCCAGGGTGATCAGCGCGTCCGGCACGGGGCCGCCGAACATGCCGCTGTGCACGGCGCTCTTCAGCACCTTGACCTCGACGAACAGGTTGACCAGACCGCGCAGCGAGGTGGTCAGCGCGGGCCGGCCGATGTCCCAGTTGCCGGAGTCGGCGATCACGATGACGTCGGAGCGCAGCTCCTCCAGGTGGGCCTGGATGATCGCGTCGAGGGAGTCCGAGCCGTACTCCTCTTCGCCCTCGACGAACACCACCACACCGACCGGCAACCGGTCCCCGAAGGCGCGCAGCGCCGCCACGTGGGCCATCACGCCGGCCTTGTCGTCGGCGGCGCCGCGACCGTAGAGCCGGCCGTCCCGCTCGACCGGCTCGAACGGGTCGCTCTCCCACAGCGCGGGGTCACCGGCCGGCTGGACGTCGTGGTGCGCGTAGAGCAGCACCGTGGGGGCTCCGGGCGGGGCGGGCCTACGGCCGATCACCGCGGGCTGGCCGCCGTGCCGCACGATCCGCGTGTCGAGGCCGCAGCCCCGCAGCAGCTCGGCGACCGCCTCGGCGGACCGCTCCACGTGTGAGTGGTCGAAACCCTCGAAAGCGATGCCCGGGATCCGCACCAACCGTTCCAGGTCGGCGCGGACACCGGGCATCTCCCGCGCGAGGGTGGCGCGCAGGTCGGATTCAGTCAGGCTCATCGGCTGATCGTAGAACTGTCCCGGGCCGCTTTCGGCAATCAGCCGGCCTCGGTGCCACCTCCGCCGCCCTCCGCGCGACCGCGGCGGCGCGCCTCGCTGGCCCAGTTCATCGCGCGGCCGGCGGCCGTGCCGGCCATGTCGGCCGCGCCGTCGCCGACCCGGCGCAGCAGTCCGACCAGCGGATCCTGCGAATTGGCGAAGTCTTCCCGGTACGACCTGGCGGCCGCTTTCACGTCCTCGGTCACCGAGGCGTCGCCGTCGGAGTCACGGTGCGGGTAGTCGCCGCCCAGAATCTGCGCGTACGCCCCGGAGTCGATCCACTTGCGCAGCTCGGCGGCCCGGGCGACCGGGAACGGGTGGGTGCTCCACGCGGTCATCCCCAGCTTGTGGATGCTGTCACGCAGGTCGCCGCCGCCCTCGTACTCCGCGGCCTGTTCCAGGAACGCGGTCGTGTCGATCTGCGACAGGTCACCGCCACCGGCCAGTTTCATCAGCAGCCGCAGCGAGGCGGCCGGGTCCTGACCGGCGAGCAGACCGGCCCGGTCGGCGGACAGCTCCGCCTTGCGCCACCACTCCAGCATCGCCGCGATGATCGCCCGCAGCGCGATCGCGCCGACCGGGATCCAGCTCAGGTTGGCCGCCCAGTTGGTCAGGATCATCATGATGGTCTTGTAGACGGCGTGGCCGCTGCGCACGTGCCCCAGCTCGTGTCCGAGCATCGCGCGCAGCTCGTCGTCGTCGAGCTTCTCCACCGCGCCCGTGGTGATCACGATGAACGGCCGGTCCAGGCCGATCGCGGATCCGTTGATGACCGGCGACTGGGTCACGAACAGCTCGGGCAGCTCGGCGATGTCCAGCGTGCTGGCCGCCTCGGTGTAGCGCTGGTAGACCCGCGGGTACTGCCGGTGGTCCACCCGGATCGAGCCGGCCAGGTAGCTGAGCCGGAACCCGCGCTCGTTCCACATCCCGAAGAACGTCTTCACCACGTCGTCGAAGCCGCGCAGCTCCCGCAACGCGGACAGCGCGCCCCGGTCGGCCGGGTGCTCCCAGGCCCGCGAGCTGATCCCGGTCAGCGTCACCCGGCGGCGCACCGGCCGGTTCGCCTCGTCGGTCGTCATCGTTTCCACCCCGTCCTCCGCCGCGGTCGCGACGGTCGTGGCTGCGTGCGGCAACATCGGCGGCGCCACCCCGGCGCACGCCGATCACCTCGGCATACGCGCCGGGCGCGCCGGACCCAACGTACGCCCGGAACGCAACGGTGTCGTCAGGGTCGGTCCCCTACGGGACGGGCGCGGGACGCCCCGTGGCCGCACCCACGCCCCGCCGCCCCCCTACCGGACGGGCGCGGGACGCCCCGTGGCCGCACCCACGCCCCGCCGCCCCCCTACCGGACGGGCGCGGGGGCTCCCGGCGGGACGAACGGCAGCCCGGCCACCGGCCCCTTCTCGATCAGCCGCCACAGCGCCTCGGTGTCCAGGTGCTCGGCCACCAGGTCGCCGAGCACGTCCAGGGCACGCTCGCGGATCGTGGCGTACCGGGTGTCCGGGGCCACCGTGAAGCGCCGCCCGGCCTGCCGGGCCGCCACGGTCAGGAAGCGGCGGCGGAACTCGTCGGACTCGAAGGCGCCGTGCCAGTGCGTGCCGTAGACGTTTCCGGCCACCGCCCCCTCCGGCTCGCCACCGTCGTAGCGCAGCAGCGGCTCGGGCTCGCCGGACGAGACGAACCCGTGGTGGATCTCGTAGCCGCGTACCGGCGCGCCCAGAGCGCTGCCCTCGGAGCGGGCCAGCGTCTTGCGGGCCGCGAAGGTGATGCCGACCGGCAGCAGGCCGAGGCCGGGCGTGACGCCGTGCCCGCTCTCCACCTCGTCGTGGATCGACTCGGCGAGCATCTGGTAGCCGCCACACACGCCGACCAGCGGTTTGCCGGCGGCGGCGTGCGCACGGACCGCGTCGGCCAGCCCGGTCTCCCGCAGCCAGGCCAGGTCGCTGACGGTGGCCTTGGAGCCGGGCAGCATCACCAGGTCGGCGTCGGCGAGGTCGCCCGGCTCGACGGTCAGGTGCACCCGTACGCCCGGCTCGGCGGCGAGCGCCTCGGCGTCGGTGGCGTTGGAGATCCGGGGCAGGCGGACCACCGCGACGCGCAGCCACTCGCGGCCGTGCGGCGGGCCCGGGCGGCCGAGCGTGGTGCCGTACGCCAGGGAGTCCTCCGCGTCCAGCCACACGTCGCGGTGGAACGGCAGCACCCCGTGCACGGGTCGGCCGGTGGCCGCGGTGATCATGTCGTTGCCCGGGCGGAGCAGGCCCAGGTCGCCGCGGAACTTGTTGATCACGAAGCCGGCGACCAGCGCCTGGTCCTGCGCGGAAAGCAGGGCCAGGGTGCCGAAGAAGGCCGCGAAGACGCCACCCCGGTCGATGTCGCCGACCACGATCGCCGGCAGGCCGAACCGCCGGGCCAGGCCCATGTTGACGAAGTCACCCTCGCGCAGGTTGATCTCGGCGGGACTGCCGGCGCCCTCGCAGATCACGGCGTCGTACTCGGCGCGCAGGCTGGTCAGGGTGGCGTACGCGGTCTCGGCGAGCCTGGGCCGCAGCGACCGGTAGTTGCCCGCGGTCACCGTGTCGATCGCCTCGCCGAGCAGGACCACCTGGCTGGACCGGTCGCTGCCCGGTTTCAGCAGCACCGGGTTGAAACGCAGGTCGGGGGCGAGACCGCAGGCCTCGGCCTGCATGGCCTGGGCGCGGCCGATCTCGCCGCCGCGGCCGTCCGGGCCGAGCACGACGACCGAGTTGTTCGACATGTTCTGCGCCTTGAACGGCGCCACCCGGACGCCGTTGCGGTGCAGCCAGCGGCAGATGCCGGCGGTCAGCACGCTCTTCCCGGCGTCCGATGTGGTCCCCGCGACCAGCAGCCCGCCGCTCATCGCGCCCACCCTGCGGAGCCGGCGCGGGCGGCCGTGCCGCGGGACGAACCGGCGGCCGCGGACGGACCAGCGATCCCGGCCCGGCCCGCGGACGGGGATCCACCAACGACCACGGAACGACCAGCGACCCCGAACCGGCCAGCGACCCCGAACCGGCCCACGAACGCGGACCGACCAGCGCCCCCGGACCGACCAGCGACCCCGGACCGACCAGCGACCCCGGACCGGCCAGCGACCGCGGCCCACGGCAGCGAGGGGATCCGCTGCGTCCGGGCCGGCCCGCGCCGCCGCAGGGCCGCGGCGAGGCCGCCGCGGGCCATCGCGCCACCCGCCGCGAGCAGCACGGCCACGGCGCCGACCGCTCCGGAGACCCGCGCCGCCCGCTTCAGGTGAACCGCCGACGGCCGCGGCCCGTCGCCCAGGAACGGCCGCGTCTCGCTGCGTCCGAAATAGACATTACGTCCGCCGAGCCGCACTCCCAGCGCCCCGGCCATGGCCGACTCGCACTGGCCGGCGTTCGGGGACGGGTGGTCGGCACGGTCGCGCCGCCACACCCGCAGCGTCTCCCGCGGCGACCCGCCGGCGATCGGCGCCACCGCGGCGGTCAGCAGCCCGGTCAGCCGCGACGGCGCCAGGTTCAGCAGGTCGTCGAGCCGCGCCGAGGCGGTGCCGAACCGCTCGTACCGCGCCGACCGGTGCCCGACCATGGCGTCCAGCGTGTTCGCCGCGCGATAGCCGAGCAGGCCGGCCGGCCCGAGAGCGGCGCCCCAGAACAGCGGGGCGACGACCGCGTCCGAGGTGTTCTCGGCGACCGACTCGACCGTGGCCCGGGCCAGCTCCGGCTCGTCCAGCGCGGACGGATCCCGCCCGCACAGGTGGTTGAGCCGACCGCGGGCCGCCGGCAGGTCACCGGCCTGCAGATGCCCCGCCATCACCCGGGACTCCCGGCGCAGGGTCCGGCCACCGAGCACGGTCCAGGTGGCGGCCGTGGTCAGCGCGAACCGGGCCGCCGGCCACCGCCGCGCCGCCCGGCCGGCGGCCAGTCCGGCCAGCGCCGGCACGCCCACCGCGACCGCGGTGAACACCGCCCCGGCCCGGCGGTCGGGACGGTAGACCCGGCGTTCCAGGGCGGCGGCCGCCGTGCCGAACCCGGCGACCGGATGGAACCGGCGCGGGTCGCCGACCGCGGCGTCCAACAGATATCCGGCGAGCAGTCCGGCCGCGTCCGCGGTCCACCGGTACGACACTGGTTCCCTTTCCACGACTCGCGACCGATGTGCCGGCTACGCTTCAGCGACCGAACGGCGTCAGATCGCACGCCCAGACGGCCAGCGCCGGCGGTTCCGACTCCGGGTACGGCACCGGCTCCAGCGCGCCCCACTGGATCGAACCGGGCGCGCGGTCCTCCAGGAACTCCACCACGATGCCGTGCAGGTCCTCGGTGACCTGATAGGCGACCGGGAACACCAGGTCGGCCGGCTTACGGGTGCCGACCGAGCAGCGCAGCTGGCCGGCGTCCGTGTCGTGCCAGACGTAGAACGTCGCGGTACCCCGGTGCCCGGAGGCCGCCACCTGCTCGCGCAGCACGGCCGCGGTCTCCTGGAACGCGGCCACCACCTCGTCGGCCGTCATACCGATGCGCTCGTGCAGTGGCGCCCCGAACCAATTGGTGTTGACGTGCTCGGCGTCCTGATCCTCCGGCGAAAGCACCATCGTCTCGTCGGCGACGGCGCGGATGTCCTTCAGCATCACCGCTTCAGTCTGCCGGTTGGGCTAGTCTCCCGACCAATCGGGCCGCTCCGCCCGACGGCCGGGAGAACCGGCACGATCGGCCCATCCCCATCGAGGGAATCGGGCGCCGTCGACCGATCCGGGCTCCCGCAACCGGCGGCCCGGCCTCGGACCCCGATCCGGCCGGGCCGCCGGGCGCCGACCACCCGTCGGATCCGCAGGGGAGGATCCTCGGGCGGCGGCGGTGCGGGAAGGTCTCAGGCCGCCACCGGCTCCCGCCTCGGCCGGCGGCTCCGCCGCACCTCGGCGGTCCCCGGCTCGGCCGCCGCCGGCTGGTCCGACTCCTCGGTCGGCCCGGCGACCACCTCCAGGAAATCCGGCTCGGTCTCACCGGGAAGCAGCTCGGGCAGCCCGTCACCGAGCCCGACCGGCACGTCGGCCACCGCGTCGGCCGCCTCGCCGCCGATCATGGCGTCCGCTTCGCCGTCCTCGACCGCGCTGGTGGCGGCCGCCCGGTTGCGGTAGAACCGGGCCCGGCCGCGGGCCAGGTCGTGGCCGATCGCCAGCGCCTCCATCTCGTACGACACGCGGTGGTTGCCCTCCTCGTCCTGCCAGTCACGGGTGTACAGCCGGCCGAAGGCGACCACCGGGTCGCCGACGGTGATCGAGGACGCGACGCCCTCGGCGAGCCGGCGCCAGGCGGAGACCCGCACCCGCAGCGTGTTCCCGTCGACCCAGCAGCGGTTCTCCCGGTCGTAGCGGCGGGCCGTCGAGGCGATCCGGAAGTTCGCCACGAGTTGGTTGGACTCCTTGGTGCGGCGCCACTCGGGGGCGGTCAGCACGTTGCCGACGACGGCGATGGTGGTGTCGAACACTGGTCTCTCCTTGACGTCGGGTGCCGCCGACAGAACGTCGGTTGCGGCGGACGTGCAGAGCCTGCTCCGGGCGGCGCCGCGGGGCGGAGCACGCTGTGGACGGGGCGCGGATGTGCACGACGGCCGCGGATCATGGTCGATCTGATATGGCGCACGGCCGCGTACCCACGGGTAACCTGTCGGGGTGGAGACCGACGTCCTGGGCTGGCCGTACGAACGGCACACCATCGAGCTGGGCACCGACGACGAGGGCCCGGTCGTGGCCACGCTGGTCCGGCGGCGCGCCGAGCGGCCGTCGCGCCGTGCGGTGCTGCACGTCCACGGCTTCGTGGACTACTTCTTCCAGACGCACATGGCCGACTTCTTCGTCGCACGCGGCTGGGACTTCTACGCCCTCGACCTGCGCAAGTACGGCCGCAGCCTGCTCCCCCACCAGACGCCGAACTTCGCGCACAGTCTCACCGACTACTACCCCGAACTGGACGAGGCGGCCCGGATCATCCGAGCCGAGGACGGCCACGACCAGCTGCTGGTGACCGGCCACTCCACCGGAGGGCTGATCACCTCGCTGTGGGCGCACTCCCGGCGCGGGCAGGGCATCGTCGACGGACTGTTCCTGAACAGCCCGTTCTTCGACTTCAACCTGCCGTGGTTCATGCGCCGGCCGGCTCTGTCCATGCTGATCGCGGCGACCGGGCGTAGTCCGTACCGGAAATTGCCGACGTCCTCCCTGGGCCTATACGGACAGAGCCTGCACCGCGACTACCACGGCGAATGGTCCTACGACCTGGCGTGGAAGCCGATCCTGGGCTTCCCGGTCCGGATGGGTTGGCTCGCCGCCATCCGGCGCGGCCAGCGCCGCCTGCAGGCCGGCCTCGCCATCGACGCGCCGGTCCTGGTCGCCTGCTCGGACCGGACCTTCCGCGGCCGGGAGTGGCACGACGACGTACACGTGTCCGATTCTGTGCTGGACGTCGAGCACATCGTCCGGTGGGCGCCCGGCCTCGGCCCGCGGGTCACGATCGCCCAGTTCAACGGCGGCAAGCACGACCTGACCCTGTCCGGCAAGGAGGTCCGCGCCGAGGTCTTCCGTGAGCTGGGCCGATGGGTCGACGCGTTCGTGCCCGCGCCGGGAACGCCGGAGGTCACGATCCCGCCCGCGCCGGAGGACCAGGGCGGCCGGGCCGTCGTGTTGGAGGCCGCCGAGGCCGCCGTGGAACGGGCCGCCGACGAGGCGGACGACAAGTCCGGCACGACCGCTTAGTATGTGCTGGCCAGCGCTCGTAGCTCAGCGGATAGAGCAACGGACTTCTAATCCGTCGGTCGTAGGTTCGAATCCTACCGGGCGCGCCTTTTCCTTGCTGCTCTTCACCACCGGAACCATCGCTGCTCTTCACCGCCGCAACGGCTGCTCCTCACCACCGGAACCATCGCTGGTCTTCACCGCCGCAACGGCTGCTTCTCACCACCGGCACGGCCGCGCGGGATGCGCCGCACCGGGCGGCGGAAGGCCCGCGAGCCGCCGTCTTGCGGCCGAGAGGACCGGGCGGCGCGGGGGCGACAGCTGCGGGGTGAGGCCGCCGGCCGTCCCGGCGCCGGCGGCCGTCGATGCGACCGCCGGCGCGGGCGTCATCGCACCCGGATGCGCACGGCGTCGAAGGCCGGGGTCTGGTTGGCGCGTTCCATCATCGGGATGCGGTGCGAGCCGTCGCCGGCCCAGGAGGCGCACTGGGCGGTGCCGGACTGTGGCAGGCCGGGGACCTGGATGGTGACGGTGTCCGGGGTGGCGCCGCCGTTGCTGTCCTCGGTGGCGACGAAGAATGCCGGCACCGGCTCGGGGGCGGGTGCCTCGTTGGTGCTGGCCAGCATCCGGCAGGCGGTGTGGAAGTGGCCGCGGACCAGGCCGTTTCGCAGGACGCTGGACTCCACGTAGTAGCCGCCCTGGCCGGCCGCGAGGAACCGGTCGCGGATCAGGTTGCGGGTGCTGACCTGCAGGGTGAACGGCTGGTTGCGGTTGACCTGCCGGGGGGCCTGGGTGATCAGCAGTGACGGGTTGTTGGCCGCCGAGCCGACCTCGCCGAACTCGGTCGAGACGCAGCGGTCGCCCTTCTGGAAGCCGTCGTGCGCGGGCAGGTTGCTGCTCGCGCAGCTGTTCGTCAGGACGCCGAGGTTGCCACCCGGGGCCGCGGTGGTGGCGGTGGCCACCGGCGTCGCCGGGGCGGGCGAGCCGTTGAGCGTGCAGGCCGACAGGCCCTCGGCGTTCAGGTCCGGCTGCGGCGCGTTGCGGCCGATCGCCGTCTCGATCCGGTTGATCGTGGCGAACCGCTTGTCCTTCAACGGGCCGAGGATGGCGTTCTGGATGAAGTTCGCACCGCCCTCGCCGGCGGACGAGGCGAGCCGCTTGTCGGCCTCGGCGATCTGGGTCCGCAGCAGGTCGAGGTTGCGCCGCACCTCGTCCTGGGCCTGCGCCGGGATCGCCACGTCGACCCGCACCTGCGGGCAGTTGACGGTGGGCGCGGACTCCGCGGCCGAGGCCACGCCGAGTCCGATGCCGGCGAGGGTCACCGCGACCCCGGCCACCGCGACGATCTGCCAGCGGCGCGACCTGTTGATTCGGGATCTGTTCATCGGCCTGTGCCTTCCCCATGGCGAGTGCTTCGGCCATCGATACGGAAGCGCTCCCACAGTGGATCAACGGTGGGTCCGGGAAGATCGTCACAGCCGGCACCCCGGTCACGACGCACTCCCACCCCACCGGTCGGGAAATTTCGTTTCCGGCCGCCGCCGGCGCTGCCAGGATCCGGATCGCGCGTTGCACTAACCGCAAGCGAGGACTGAACCGGCCGGACGGCCCTGGCCGTACGACAGACCGGTGGTTGGGACCTCACCCACACCGCACCGGCCCGCACCACCGGGGGGACTAGGCTTGACGCCTCGTGAACTGGGCTTCGGCGTGGCGGCCCGGGCGGCCTACCGAAACATGGAACGGAAGATGATGATCGATCAGGCCAAGGTGCGTGTCCTGCTTCTGGAGAGCATCCATCCCGATGCCGTGTCCCGTCTCGAGGAGGACGGCTTCGAGGTCCAGTCCGTGCCGAACGCGCTGGACGAGGCCGAGCTGATCGAGCGTATCTCCGGGGTGCACCTGCTCGGCGTCCGCTCGAAGACCAAGGTCACCGCGAAGGTGCTGGACAAGGCGGACAGCCTGGTAGCGATCGGGGCGTTCTGCATCGGCACCGACCAGATCGACCTGGCCGCCGCCACGGCGTCCGGCGTCGCGGTCTTCAACGCCCCGTTCTCCAACACCCGCTCGGTGGTGGAGCTGGCGATCGCCGAGATCATCGCGATGACCCGCCGGCTGACCGAGAAGAACCAGCTGATGCACGCCGGCGTGTGGGACAAGTCGGCGGACGGCGCGCACGAGATCCGCGGCCGCCGGCTCGGCATCGTCGGCTACGGCAACATCGGCACCCAGCTCTCCGTCCTCGCCGAGAACCTCGGCATGTCGGTCTCCTTCTACGACACCGCCGACAAGCTCGCGCTGAGCAACGCGCACCGCTGCGCCAGCCTGGAGGAGCTGCTGGTGAGCAGCGACATCGTCACCCTGCACGTGGACGGGCGGCCGGGCAACGCCGGTTTCTTCGGCGCCGAGCAGTTCGCCCAGATGCGCCCGGGCAGCCTGTTCCTCAACCTGTCCCGCGGCATCGTGGTCGACCACCTGGCGCTCCGTGACGCGCTGGTCAGCGGCCACCTGGCCGGCGCCGCGGTGGACGTGTTCCCGACCGAGCCGAAGGGCCGCGGCGACGAGTTCGTCTCCGAGCTGCGCGGCCTGCCGAACGTGATCCTCACCCCGCACATCGGCGGGTCGACCGAGGAGGCGCAGTCGGACATCGGTGGCTTCGTGGCGAACAAGCTGGCCAAGTTCCTCACCGAGGGCAACACCACGCTGAGCGTCAACCTGCCCGGCGTGGTCCTGCCGGAGCAGCCCGGCCTGCACCGGATCGTGCACGTGCACATCAACACCCCGGGCGTGCTCGCCCAGGTCAACCGGATCCTGGCCGAGCACAACGTCAACGTCGAGGGTCAGCTGCTGAGCACCCGCGGCGAGTACGGCTACCTGATCACCGACATCGGCAAGGGCTACAGCGACGAGGTGCTGGAGCAGCTGCGCGCCATGGAGCAGACGGTCCGCCTGCGCGTGCTGTCCTGACCATCGGGCGGCTGGCGCACGGCCCGCCCGTGCGTCAGCCCGCCTCCACGCTGAGCAGCGTGAGCTTGGCGACCGCCTCGACGTCGTACCGTCCGGAGGTGTTCCAGTCCTTCGGGGTCAGCGTGGAACCCGGCGCGACGTCACGCAGCGTGCGGGTCCCGGCGGTCACCGTCGTCGCGCCGCCGCCGACCCGGACCCGGATCGGGCTGTCGGCCGGCGCCCGCAGGGTCAGCTCCTCGATCCCACCGGTGATCTTCACCGGCACGGTCCCGGAGGCCGACGACAGCGCCATCACCGCGCGCCGGGTCCCGCCGACCACCTCGATCCCGGTCACCCGCCCCTGGCCCAGGTCGACCTCGCGCTCCGCGGCGTACCCGGCGAAGCGCAGCGACCAGCGCACCGAGATCGCCAGTACCACGTCCACCTCGCCGTCCGCGCCGTCGCCGTCGCGGGTCATCTGCAGGCGCACCCGGTCGTCGGCGAGCTGCGGGCTGGGCCGCAGCGGGGAGTCGTCCGGGGTGCTGATCCGGAACAGGTCGTTGCCGATGTCGGCGACCCGCACCCGCACCCGGTCACTGGCCGCCAACATCTCGAACGTGGCCCGGGTCCGCCCGTCGAGCGGCGCGGTGACCGTACGCGGGCCGGCGCCCCGGTCGCCGTCGCCGCCGAGGTTCAGCATCTGGTTCACCCGGGAGTCCGGGCCGGCGTAGAACACCACCCCGGTCAGCGCGATCACCAGCCCGGCGACCACACCCAGCACGGTCATCCCGACGGTCACCACCCGGGACTGCCGCCGCGGCAGCCGCCCGCCGCCGGGCACGGCAGCCGACGCGGCCGCCGCCGACGAGACCGGGATCAGGTCCGCCCCACCGCCCCACGACGCGGGCGACGCGGCCGGGTCACGGTCCGCCCCACCGCCCCACGACGCGGGCGACGCGGCCGGGTCACGGTCCGCCGGACCACCCCAGGACGCCGCAGATGCAGCCGGGGCACGGTCCGTCCCGTCGCCCCAGGCGCTTGCCGCCCAGCCGGGGAACGCGGATGGCGATGCCGCTGCGCCCGGCACGGTCGGCGCGGATTCCGGGCCTTGACGACGTACGATCGGCAGCCCGCCGGAATCGGCCTCGCCCCCCGCCCGGGTGCCCGGTTCCTCCGGCTCGCCCAGCGGCCGGTTCCCGCTGATCGGGCCGGTGCCGAAGCCGAACGAGGCACGCCCGGTCCCGGCCGGGGTGGCCGGCCCGGACTCCGGCCGCACCGCGGCTCCGGCCTCCGGCGCCGCCGTCCCGCCCCCCGCGCGGGCGTCGCCGAACCAGCCGGCCGGCATCCCGGCGCTCTCCGCGGCCTCCTGCGCCGGCGGGCGGCGGTAGACGCGGTCAGGTTCGCCCGGCCGCCGCACCGGCAGCTCGTCTGCGGCCGGCGCCGACGGCGAAGGAGCTACCGGCTCCGGCGTTGCGCCGTCGATGGCGGTACGGTCCACGGCGGATGTCCTCTCCCCAGCAGCGCCGTCACTTGGCGCCCGCAAGGCAATACGGATCGCAGCCCTGCGCGGATGAGCGGAATCGAACAGTGATCGGCGAATTCACCGGCGGTCCGGGCGGACCAGTCCGCGCCGGGTCGCGATGGCCACCGCCTCGAGCTGGCTGTGCGCGCCGAGTTTGGCCAGCACCGCCTTCTGGTAGCCCCGGCAGGTGTGCACGCTGATGCCCAGCCGGCGGGCCACCGCGCGAGCGTCCAAACCGGCCGCCATCAGCTGCAACACCTCGTCCTCACGGGCGGTGAGCCCGCTCTGCCGGGTCACCGTCGCCGGCGTGGTGCTGCGCAGCAGCCGGGCCATGATGTCGGTGGAGACGGTCATCCCGCCGCCGTGCGCGGTCCGCAACGCGTTCAGCACCTCGGCCAGCGCGCCGTTCTTGGAGATGAAGCCGGCGGCGCCGAACGCGGTGGCCCGGCTGATCAGCGCCTGATCCTCCCGCGCCGTGAGGATCACCACACGAACGTCCGGCTGGCGCACCCGGATCAGCTGCGCGATCGCGATGCCGTCGGCATCGGACAGTTCCGGATCGAGCAGGATGACGTCCGGCGCGACCTCCGACGCGAGGTGCAGCGCCTCCTGACCGGTCCGCGCATGACCCACCCAGAGCAGGTCGGGCTGCCCGGCCAGGGCGTGTCCGAGCAGCTCGGCAAAGGTCTGGTGACCGTCGACGACGAGCACTCGGATCGCCTCGTCGTTGCCCATGCGTACACCATCCTCTGTCCAGCGGTCCGGCCCGAAGGGCCCCGCGCAGTCTAAGGACTACCCGCCCTACCGCCCGCCCTACCAACAGGCGACCGTTGTGGCGCGGCGACGTTAGGGTGCCACCCGAGCGGTGGTCTTGCCCAGTCTTTCGGCCGAGGCCACCCCCCGCATTGGGGCTTGCCGGTGGTTGGCGCCGCGGACACGATGCTGGATCATGTACGACATCCAGCTCTTCGGCCGTATCGAGGTCCGCACCCGTGGCATCCGCCTCGCGGGTGACGACTTCGGCGGCGACCGCCCCCGCCAGCTGCTCGCCCTCCTGGCGCTGCACGGCGAGCAGTCGCTTGTGGAGCTGTCCGACCGGGTGGACGCCCCGCCCGCGGCCGTACGGGCCGACCTGCGGGTGCTGCGCGAGCGGCTGGACCCGGACGCGCACGACTCGGTGCTGGTCGGCCGGCACGGGCGTTACCGCCTGGACACCGAGCGTGTCCGGGTCGACGTCGCCACCTTCGACCAGCTGCTCGCGGCCGCGCGGGGCCGCACCCCGGAACGCGCCGCCCGGCCGCTCACCGCGGCCACCTTCCTGGCCGCGCGCCCGCTGCTGGAGGGTGAGGACACCCCGTGGGCCGCGCAGCTGCGCGCGCAGTACCGCGCGAAGCTGCGGACCGCCCGCCCCACCGCCACCGCCGCCTGACCCGCCCGCCCGGCGCAACCGCCCGACCCGCCCGCCGCAACCACCCGACCCGCGGCGGGCCCGCCGCCCACGGGCCGGACCGCCCGACCCACGGCGGGCCCGCCGGCCGCGGACCGGACCGACCGGATCGCCCCACCCACCACCCGACCCACGGCAGGCTCGCCGCCCACGGACCGGACCGCCCCGACCCGGGGCCGGCCCGCCGCCCACGGGCCGAAAACCGGCGGAAATCCTCGGCGTACCGGCGGAGAATCGCCGGGTGTTCGACACTCCGACCGCTCTGCTCCCGGTCCCGCTGGCCCCGGAGATCTCGCTGCACCTGGTCACCGCCCCGGTCGGCCTCTTCGATCTGACCGGTGGCGAGTTCCGCAGCGACACCCCGCCCCCGTTCTGGGCCTTCGTCTGGGCCGGCGGCCAGGCGCTGGCCCGCTACCTGCTGGATCACCCGGACGAGGCGGCCGGCCGCCGGGTGCTGGATCTGGCCACCGGTTCGGGGGTGGCCGCGATCGCCGCGGCCCGCTGCGGCGCCGCGCTGGTGGCCGCCACCGACATCGATCCGGCCGCGGTGGCCGCCGCGCACCGCAACGCGGCGGCCAACGGCGTCACCCTGGCCGACGGCCTCGACCGGCCGGAGCTGGTGCTGGCCGGTGACGTCTTCTACAGCCCCACGGTGGCCCCGCGGATGACCGCGCAGCTGCGCGCCGCCCGGCGGGACGGGGCGTGCGTGCTGGTCGGCGACCCCGGCCGGGGGTACTTCCCGGAGCGCCTGTTCGAACTGGTCACCGAGTACGTGGTGCCCGTCCCGGAGCCCCTGGAGGAGACCGGCGAGCTGCGGACCGGCGTGTGGCGGATGCGCTGATCGCACAATATGCGTTCACCACGCAACAAGTTGTACGCTACACGTATTGTCCGCCGGCGCTCATGAGGACGGCAACCCCGTGCAGGATCAGCAGAACGCCACGGCCGGCGCGGCCCGGCTGTCCGAGGAAATCATCCGATTGATCCGGATGGGACCGCGTTTCCGGGGCATGCTCAAGACCGGGGACCTCGGCGCCGAGTTCTCCGCATTGATGCTCCTACCGCCGTTGCACGCGATGGGCCCGATGCGAGTCACCGACCTCGCCGACCTGAAACAGGCCGACCCCTCAACCGTCAGCCGGCAGGTCGCCCAGCTGGTCAAGGCGGGGCTGGCCCGGCGGGAGGCGGATCCGGCGGACGGCCGGGCCTCCCGGCTGGCGGTCACCGAGGCCGGGGTGGCCGCCTGCGAGCGCCTGCGCACGGCCCGGGCCGCTCTGCTGGAGCGGGCGCTGAGCGACTGGCCGGCCGAACGGGTCGACGCCTTCGCCCGGCTCTTCGAAGAATTCAACAGCTCCGTCGAGGCCCTGCTCCGCACCGACCTCGGCACACCACCACGGGAGAACCTGTGAGCCACCCCAGCCCGCGGGCCGAGTCATCGGCCACGGAATTCACCCACCGGCAGATCCTCACGATCCTCGCCGGCCTGATGATGGGCATGTTCCTCGCCGCCCTCGATCAGACGATCATGGCCACGGCCACCCGGACCATTGCCGACGACCTCAAGGGCTTCGACCTGCAGGCGTGGGCCACCACGGCGTTCCTCATCACGTCGACCATCTCGACACCGCTGTACGGCAAGCTGTCGGACATCTACGGCCGGCGACCGTTCTTCCTGTTCGCCATCGGCATCTTCATCGTCGGATCGTTCCTCTGCGGGCTCTCCGGCGACATGTACCAGCTCGCCGCGTTCCGGGCGATCCAGGGCATCGGCGCCGGCGGCCTGATGTCACTGGCGCTGGCCATCATCGGCGACATCGTCCCGCCCCGGGAGCGCGCCAAGTACCAGGGCTTGTTCCTGGCCGTCTTCGGCACCGCCAGCGTCCTCGGCCCGATCCTGGGCGGCTTCTTCGCCGGCGCCGACGAGATCCTCTGGGTGGACGGCTGGCGCTGGGTGTTCTACCTGAACGTGCCGATCGGCCTGGCCGCGATGGCGGTCGTGGCGCGCGTGCTGCACCTGCCGCACCACCGGGTCGACCACCGGATCGACTGGCCGGGCGCGGTCGCCCTGATCGTCGGCCTGGTGCCGCTGCTCACCGTCGCCGAGCAGGGCCGGGACTGGGGCTGGGACTCCGGCCGGGCGATCCTCTGCTACGTGGTCGGCGGCATCGGCCTGATCGCGTTCGTGCTCGCCGAGCGGGCGTACAAGGAGGAGGCGCTGCTGCCGCTGCGCCTGTTCGGCAACCGCACCGTCGGGGTCGGCGCCACCGCCAGCACCATCCTGGGCATGGCGATGTTCGGCGGCCTGATGACCGTCCCGCTGTACCTGCAGATCGTCAAGGGCTCCTCGGCCACCCTCGCCGGCCTGCAGATGATCCCGTTCGTGGTCGGCATCATGTCCGGCTCGATCATCTCCGGTCAGCTGATCGCCAAGACCGGCCGCTACCGGATCTTCCCGATCGTCGGCAGCGTCCTCATGGTGATCGCGCTCTTCCTGTTCTCCCGGGTCGGCGCGGACACCCCGCTGTGGCGGACCATGCTGGTGATGGTCCTGATGGGTCTGGGCCTGGGCGGCAACATGCAGCCGATGATCACCGCGGTGCAGAACGCCGTCTCCCCGCGGGAGATCGGCGTGGCCACCGGCGCGGTCACGTTCTTCCGCTCGATGGGCGGCACGCTGGGCACCGCGGTGTTCCTGTCGGTGCTGTTCAACGTCCTGCCCGGCAACATCTCGGACGCCTACCGGGCCGCCGAGAAGGATCCGGCGTTCGTCGAGGCGATGGCCGACCCGGCGCAGCGCCGGCTGCTCGACCAGGCGCAGGGCAGTAACGCGCTGAGCGACACGTCGTTCATCAACAAGCTCGCCGACGCGGTGGCGCACCCGTTCAAGGTCGGCTTCTCGGACAGCGTGCACGTGGTCTACCTGATGGCGTTCGCGGTCATGCTGCTCGGCCTGATCGTGGTGTTCTTCCTGCCGGAGATCCCGCTCTCCCAGCGCTCCGCGCAGCAGCAGCGCGCCGAGGACGCGCTGCAGGCCCAGCAGAGCGCCGGCGTGCCCGGTCCGGGCGCCGGACCGGGCGCCGGCGGCGACCCGAACCCCGCCGGGGTCCGGGCGGGCGGCGACGGTCCCGGTCACTGACGCGATTGCGGGGGTACGAACGGCCGCCCGGCCGTCCGTGCCCCCGCGCACGCACTAGCGTTACCCCCATGGCTGTTGTGAAGATCAACGCGATCGAGGTTCCCGAGGGCGCCGGCCCCGAGCTGGAGAAGCGCTTCGCCGCCCGGCACGGCGCGGTGGAGAACGAGCCTGGCTTCCTGGGCTTCGAGCTGCTGCGCCCGGTCGCCGGCGACAACCGGTACTTCGTCTACACCCGGTGGGAGTCGGAGGAGGCGTTCCAGAACTGGGCGCAGGGCAACGCCAAGGCGGCCCACGCCGGCGAGCGCGCCAAGCCGGTCGCCACCGGCGCGACCCTGCTCGAGTTCGAGGTCGTCCAGCACGTCGAGAAACCCTCCGAGTAACCCGCGCCGCACCCCGGCGACGCCCCGGCCGGCTCCACGGCCGGGGCTGTCTAGTGGCTGACCTGGCGGTCCCGGGCGGCCGCGGCGACCAGCCGCTCGGCCACCGTGCGCCGGTCCAGGCCCAGCCGCTGGGCGCTCTCCTGCAGGACCCGGAACGCCTCCTGCACCCCGCACCCGCGCTGCGCGATGATCACGCCGACCGCCCGGTCCACCGCGGCCCCCTCGCCCAGCGCCTCGCGCCGGTGCAGCTCACCGAGCAGCACCTCGGCCTGCCCGGCCACCGCCATCGCGGTGAGCAGCACGTCCGGCCCGACCTCGCCGGGACGGTCCAGGCACACGGTGAGCGCGCCCACCGCGGTCCGGCGCACGTCCAGCGGAATCGAGGCGACCGCCCGGATGCCGTCCGCGCGGGCCGCCTCGCCCAGCTCCGGCCAGCGTTCGTCGGCTGCCAGGTCGCAGGTGGTGACCAGGGCCCGGGTGCGGGCCGCCTCCAGCGCCGGGCCACTGCCCTGGGCGTACTGGAGCTGAAGTGACGTCTCACCGGCGGACCCGGCGGCGACGACGGTGGGCGGGCCGCCCTCGCCGATCAGCGCGACCGAGCAGCGGACCGCGCCGGGCAGCGCGCCGAGGGTGAGCGAGGCGAGCCGGTCGAGCGCCTGCCCGAGCGTGTCGGACGCCAGCAGGCCGACGGTGACCTCGTGCAACAACCCGGCCAGCTCGACCGGGTGCGGTCCCGCGCCGGTCTGCGACACGACGCCGGTGTGCCGGGGCCGGACGCCGGCGACCAGCCGCCCGGTCTTGCCGGGTGCGGTCGTGGCGCCGGAGGTGGCGCGCCGGCGGGACCGGGTGCCGCGCTGCCCGGCTGGGACACGACGGTGCGGTACTGACACTCGACGGATACTGCCATGTCGATCCGGCGTGGTCCCGGTTCGGTGCCCCGATCGGGGGGTGTTGTCCGGTTAAACCCCCAGGACGCGGGGCGGTGTGCCGGCGAGGCCGGAAAAAGGCTCGGCCCCCGGGTGAACCCGGGGGCCGAGCGAAGAGATGCCGGTGTGCAGGTCGCCTCGCGGCGAGTGGCTCAACACGGCTCCAGCCGAACGGTATTCCGTGCAGGCGATGGGTGAGGCCCGGGGACACTGGGCACACCGGCATCCGTTCACAACCTTCGGTACCCCGTCGTGATTCCGGTAGTCCTTGTGAGCCGGCTAACATCGCGGAGTTTGTCCCGAGCCGGCTCGGGTACCCCTGGCGCCGTGACCGATGAACTCAACGCGGACGACTCCCGCCTGGCCGCCTTCCTGGACGAGGCCTACCGTGCCGAGGAGCGCCTGACCAGCGGCGACCTGCAGCGCCGCGCGATCGCCCAGGACCTTCCGGCGACCCTGATGACCCGGATCGACGCGCTGCCGGAGGGCGAGTACCTGCAGGACGAGGCCGCCGAGGCGCTGCAGGCCCCGGCGGCCTGAGCCTCAGTCGCCGCCCTCCGCCTTCCGTTTGGCGATGTCGTACGCCATCTGCAGGAAGTCCGAGACGGCGGTGGCGGTCAGCGCGGTCGCCGCCAGCCGGGTCAGCCGGGGCGCCAGCACCAGTCCCCCGGTCAGCCCGGTGGACACCCAGACCGCCAGGCAGAACGGGCAGGTGAGCAGTTCACCGAGCCCGTGCCGGACGGTGCTGCCCTCGTCACGAACCTCCTCGTTGAGCTCCGCGGCGCCGGCCGGCTCGGTGTAGCGGGTGAACGGCGCGCGCAGCGGGCTGGTCACCGCGTCCTTGGCGATCAGCCGGCTCAGCTTGTGGGTGGCGATGGAGACCAGCGCCACGTCGGCCAGCGCCGGGCGGTGCGGCGCCGGCCGGCCGGTGATCTTGGCGGCCGCCGCGAGCGCGGTGGCCAGCGCGCCGAAAGCGCCCATGGCCACCACGTACCCGTCCAGTGGCCGGTGCTCGTGCGGCGCGTAAGCCCGGGCCATCTCGGCGGCCCGGGCTTGCAGATTGGTCATCAGCTGGAGGATCCCTTCTCAGAATTCCTGGGTGAGGCGCTCGGGGTCCACCTCGCGCCCCGGATAGCGCGCCATGTACTCGGTCTCCAGCTCGGCGGTACGCCGGAAGTGGTTCTCCAGCGCGGCATCGGGGCCGTGCCGCAGGGTCTGCAACCGGGTCCGGTAGAGGCTGCCGAGTTCGCGGAAGAGGTCGTCGTCGGCCAGTCCCGCGGGGTCGATGCCGGTGCCGAAGTCCGCCACCGCGCCGTCCACTCTCTGCGCGTTCGTCATCCTTCGCCTCCGCTGCTGTCACGAATCGTCGTCTGCTGGCTTGCCCGAGCGGGCGACCACCAAACCCGCCGGTACGCTCGTGGTCATGAAAGGGCTGTGGACTCCGGCGTGGATCGCCCGGCACGTCCTCGCGCTGGTGCTGACCGCGGCCTGCCTCGGGCTCGGCTGGTGGCAGTACAGCCGGGCGACCGGCGGCAACTCGCTCAGTTGGGGTTACATGTTCGAGTGGCCGGTTTTCGCCGGCTTCGTGGTGTTCATCTGGTTCCGGGAGATCCAGCTGCACCGCCGCAGGTCCGCGCCCGCCACCGAGCCGGAGCCCGCCGTGGACCAGCCGGCCCCGCCGCGCGATCCCGGCGCGCCGGTCACCCTGGGCCGCCCGATCCGGGTGGCCGTACGGCCGGACCGCCCCGCCGAGCCGGACCCGGAGCTGGACGCCTACAACGACTACCTGGCGTGGCTGGCCGAGCACCCCGGCGCCCGGCCGGGCGACTACCCGGGCCGCACCGTCAGCAAGTGAGCCGCCGGCCGTCCGGGCCGTGTCGCCGAGAAGCCGCAACCAGCGGCGCGCAAGAACAGAAGGAGATCTACCGTGCAGGGCGCCCTCACCCGTTACCGGACCATCGCCTGGATCGTCGGCGTGCTCCTCGTCGTCCTCGTCCTGATCGGCATGCCGTTGAAGTACCTCGGCGACAACGCCACGCTGGTCGCGATGATCGGTCCGCTGCACGGCTTCCTCTACATGGTCTATCTGCTCTTCACGTTCGACCTGTCCCGCCGGGCGCGCTGGCCGTTCGGCCGGATGATCGTGGTGATGCTGGCCGGCACCATCCCGTTCTTCTCGTTCTGGGCCGAGCGCCGGGTGACCCGGCACTGGGTGCCGAATGGCGCCCCGCTCGAGCCGGCGCTCAACGATTAGTCCGCCGGGACGTGAAATAACGCTCAGCGCGGGCCGAATAACAGCCGGTTATCAGGATTAACCTCGCAAGACCGGCCATTGGCAGAAATCACTCGGCAAGGTCTTGATTTTGTTTTCTGCCCCGATAAGTTGATGCGGTTGGTTCGGTCCGCAGCCACAAACCCTCCGATGGCGCCGGCCAACGCCGCCGAATCACGGGCGTCGACCCCCGTCGCCGCCCGCGAACCGGGGAACCATCTCCCGGGGTGAATCCGCGTCGCAGCGGTAGGGCCTTCTTCCGAGCCCGAACCCGTCAGCTAACCCGGTAGGCGGCCAAAAGCGGAAGAAAGGCCCCTGACCAGTGCCACACCCCCGTACCAGGCTCCGGGCGCTGGTGGTCGCGCTGACCGCGCTGGCGATCACCACGACGGGAGCTGTCGCCGCACACGCGGCCCCGTCCGAGAGCGAACTGAAGAAGCGAATCGACCAGGCTTCGGAGAAACTCGAGGACGTCACCGAGACGTACAACAAGACGCGGCTCGACCTGAAGAAGACCAAGGCCGAAGCGGTCAAGCTCAGCGCCTCGCTGAAGCCGGCCCAGGAGGCGCTGACCAAGGCCAGCGCCAAGATGCAGACGATCGCCACGTCGCAGTACATCACCGGCCGGGTCGGGCCGATGACCGTGCTGCTCAGCGGCGACCAGAGCGGTCTCCTGCAGCGGATGAGCTACCTCGAGCAGATCACGCTCGCCAACCGGCAGGACATCGACACCTACACCGAGACCACCGAGACCTTCGCGCAGAGGCAGGCGGCTCTCAAGAACACCGAGAAGAAGCAGAACCTGCAGATCCAGGAACTGGCCGCGCAGAAGTCCAAGATCAAGAAGGATCTGCAGAAGCTGTACGACATGCGCGAGGACCTCTACGGCAGCGCCACCGAGGACACCGGCTCCTACACCGGCAAGATCCCGAAGGTCGCGGGCTCGGCCGGCAAGGCGGTCACCTTCGCGTTCAACCAGGTGGGCAAGCCGTACGGCTTCGGCGACGCCGGCCCGAACTCGTACGACTGCTCGGGTCTGACCATGGCGGCCTGGGCGGCGGCGGGCAGGTCGCTGCCGCACAACGCGGCCGCGCAGAAGGGCGCCGTGCGGATGTTCAGCGACAAGAGCCAGCTGCAGCCGGGTGACCTGGTGTTCTACCGCAACGGCGGGCACGTGGCGATCTACGTCGGGGACGGCATGATCATCGACGCCCCCTCGGCCGGCCGGGACGTGTTGCACCGGACGATGAACATCATGACCCCGGACAGCCCCGGTTTCGGCCGGGTGTCCTGACACCACGGGCATGACGAGGGCCGGCACCCCTGGCGGGGTGCCGGCCCTCGTGTCGTATCGGGTGACTGAGGTTCGTGTGTCGGTGGCTCAGGCGGCCTGCAGGCCCTCGGCCCGGGCCAGCTCACGCAGCCGGCCGAGCGCCTGGATCTCCAGCTGGCGGATCCGCTCCCGGCTGAGCGAGAAGCGCGAGGCCACCTCGGTCAGCGAGTGCTCCCGGCCGTCCTCCAGGCCGTACCGCGCGCGCATGATGCCGGCGGAGCGGTCGTCCAGGTGGTTGAGCAGACCCTCGATGCGCTGGCGCTCCAGCGCGCTCAGCACGATCTCCTCGGGCGACGGCGCGTCGCTGTCGGCGACCAGGTCACCGAGGTTGGTGTCGCCGTCGTCGCCGACCGGGGTGTCCAGCGACACGGTGTCCTGCGCCCAGCGGGTCAGCTCGTTGACCCGCTCCACGGTCACTCCCAGAGCCGCCGCGACCTGCTCCGGCTCCGGGTCGCCGCCGAGCTCACGGACGAGCTGGCGGGTCACGTTGCGCATCCGGTTGACGTCCTCGACCAGGTGCACGGGGAGACGAACGGTGCGCTCCTGCTGGGCGATGGCCCGGCTGATCGCCTGGCGCACCCACCAGGTGGCGTAGGTGGAGAACTTGTAGCCGCGCTCGTAGTCGAACTTCTCGACCGCGCGCACCAGGCCGGTGTTGCCCTCCTGGATCAGGTCCAGCATCGGCATACCGGAACGCACGTAGCGGCGGGCGATCGAGACGACCAGTCGGAGGTTCGCCCGGATGAACAGGTCCTTGGCCCGCTGGCCCTCGGTGACCAGGCGCTCCAGTTCCTCCCGGCTGACGCCGCGACGCTCCTCACCCTGCTCCAGAAGGTGCTCGGCGTAGAGTCCCGCCTCGATCGCCTTGGAGAGCTCGACCTCCCGCGCGGCGTCCAACAGCGGCGTCCGGGAGATTTCGTGCAGGTAGACTCCGACGAGGTCGCGCTCCTCGGCAACCTGGTCGGTACGCATCACGGTGTTCTTCTCCACGTTGCCCACGGTCCCCTCATTGCCGTCACTAACCCTGTTACGGGCATTACCTGCGTCCATCAGCCCTCTCCCGTAACGTCCGCAGCTCGTGCATTGCGGTTGCTGACATCTACACAACAAATGGCTGCCTGCGCTGATTCCGGCCGGCCGATCGAAAGTGTCACGAATGCCTGGGTCTTACCTGAGAGCCCAGTGCGCGGTAGCTGAGTCCCACCCTCCGGCGACCGCCTTGCGGATAGACGGATACCCCTCGCGCGCCACATGACACCATCGGCCTCTCATCGTCCACAGCGACGGGCATCACCTGGGCGCCGCGACGCTCGTCACCCTGGTTCTACGGGTTTTCCGCCCGTGGGGTTCACGTGCAGCATCGACCAGTCGACGCCAGGCCTGAATCAAACGTGGCCATCAAAAGTTCTCGACCACCCGGGCCGCCCCTGCCGAACGGGACCATCGGCCACAATGCGCCACGCCGCGCCACAGATCACTCGCCCGCACGGGTGACGCTCCCCGAAGCGGTGACGTTCCCCGCGCCGGCCTCGGGCATCCGGGGAAGTGAGCAAAAGCACACCCACGACCGTGTGGCCAGCTGCTCGGATGCTTCCATGACCAAGACTGCTCTCGTGACCGGCGGCACCGGCGGGCTGGGCGCCGCCACCGTCACGGCGTTCCTGAGCGCCGGGTGGCGCGTGGTGGCCCCGGCCCGGCCCGCTTCCGTGGACCGGGTGCCGGCCGGCGCCGTCGCCGTGCCCGCCGACCTGCTCGACCCGGCCGGCGCGGCCGCCGCCGCCGCGACCGCCGCCGCCGAGCCGCGGGCCCCGCTGAAGGCGGTGGTCAACCTGGTGGGCGGGTACACCGGAGGCGGGCTGATCGCCGACACCCCGGTCGAGGACTTCGAGGCGATGTTCACCGCCAACCTGCGGCCCACCTACCTGACCACCGCGGCGGCCCTGCCGCATCTGGTCGCGGCCGGTGGCGGGGCGGTGGTCTGTGTCTCGTCCCGGGCCGCGGTGGCGCCGTTCCCGGGCGCCGCCGGTTACGTCGCCGCGAAGGCCGCGGTGCTGGCGTTCGCCGACACGGTCGCGGCCGAGTACCGCAAGCAGCACGTGCGGTGCAACACGGTGCTGCCCGGCGTGATCGACACCCCGGCGAACCGCAGGGCGATGCCGGACGCCGACCACCGCCGCTGGGTCAGCCCGGCCGAGATCGCCGCCACCATCCTCTTCCTGGCCTCCGACGAGTCCTGCCCCACCACCGCCGCCCACATCCCCGTCTACGGCCAGTCCTGAAGCCCTCACCGCCGGCACCGTCCACAGCCCCCACCCGGAGTTCGCCGATGCGCCCCGTCACGGGTGGAACCGCGATTCGCCGCCGGTGCGAGACGTCCCGGCCTCCCACTCGCGGGGTGTGCGGGCGGCAGACCGGGACCCCTCGCACCGGTCACCGGGCGGATCGCCGCGCAGGGAGTCCGGCCGGCGGAGCCAGGCCAGCAGAGCCGCGTTCACCTCCTCGGGTGAGCCGTTCCCGTCGATCACCACGAAGTCCCGGAACTCCGGCAGGGACCGGTAGGCCCGATCGGCCGCTGTCAGGTACGCCAGCGACTCGTGGTCGGTGCCCCGGCGGTCGATCCGGTCCCGGGCCGTCGCCGGGTCGACGGCGAGCAGGAACGTCACGTCGGGACGGGGGAACAACCGGTAGGCCAGCCGGGCGCGGCGCTCCGCGGCGGGGCCGGCGCCGCGCGCCCGGAGGCTGGCGTACTGACAGGCGGCGTAGCGGTCCATCACGGCGATCTCCCGGCGGCAGGCGCGGCGCAGCAGCGTCCGGGCGATCGCCAGCCAGCGCAGCAGTGACTCGATCAGCAGCGTGCCGCGCCGGCCGAACAGGTCCTCGGCGTCGTGGCGGCCGAACCGGACGGCCAGCCGGCCGAACCAGGCGCGCCCGCCGGCGTTCTGCCGGTACACCGCCGGGAGGCCGGCCGCGGCCAGGTCCGCGGCGAGCAGCCGGGCCTGGGTGGTCTTGCCGGAGCCGTCGATGCCGACCAGGGCGATGGTGCGGGCGCCGGCCAGGCGGGCGGGAAAAGCGGTGACGGACATACCAACTGACGGTAGCCGGGGGCCGCACGCTGCGTTCCCCGTCGCCAGCGGGCGAATCGGAACACAATGATCGCCAGGGGTTCAGGGAGGGCCACCCGGGGTAGTCGTCACGAACCGGACACGGAACAGGAGGTCACCATGCCGCACCGCGTCGACGAGGGGTTGGCCGGCACGTTGAAGCGTGTCGCCGCGACCCTGAAGACCGCGGATATCCCCTTCGCGCTGGGCGGGAGTTTCGCCGTGTACGCCCACGGCGGTCACTCCAGCGATCACGACGTGGACTTTCTGATCCGCGAGCAGGACAAGGACAAGGCTCTGCACGAGCTGGCCGCGGTGGGTTTCGAGACGGAGGAGCCGCCGGAGGACTGGCTGGTCAAGGTGTTCGAGGAGGGCCGGATGGTGGATCTGATCTACCGCCCGGTCGAGACGCCGGTCACCGACGAGACGCTCGCCGACACCGAACGGATCTCGGTCGAGGCCATCTACATGCCCGTGCTGTCGGCCACCCAGCTCATGATCCACAAGCTGCTCAGTTACAGCCAGCACCACTGCGACTTCGCGCAGGGACTGCCGGTGGCCCGTTCGCTGCGGGAGCAGATCGACTGGGACCGGGTGTGGCGGGAGACCGCGAAGTCCCCGTACGCCGAAGCCTTCCTCGTCCTGCTGGACCGACTCGACGTCGTGCCGTTTCCGTCTGAGGAGGGTAGGGGCCAGAAATGACCAAACAGATCGATCTGGAGGCTGAGATCCAACGGCTGCTGGCCGAGGATGACCGGATCGCCGAGCAGGGCGTGAACGTGCAGCGCCGGGAGAGCGTGCTGGTCCTCACCGGCGAGGTGGAGAGCGCGCAGCGCCGGGACGAGATCTGCCGGCAGATCCACGCACACTACCCGGATCTGGAGATCGCCTGCGACATCGGCATCACCCGGATCCAGGCGCCGGACGAGGTGGAGGAGATTTCATGATTCGGATCGCCGCCGTGGGCGACGTCCACGTGGACAAGGACGTGGTGGGCCGGTACCGTCCGGCCCTCGAGGAACTCCCCGACCGGGCGGACGTGCTGCTGATCGCCGGTGACCTGACCCGGCACGGCACGGTGTCCGAGGCCGAGTGCTTCGCCACCGAGTTCGGCGGCCTGGCCGTCCCGGTGGTGACGGTGCTCGGCAACCACGATCATCAGAGCGATCAGCAGGACGAGGTCACCAAGGTGCTCACCGACGCCGGGATCACCGTGCTGGAGGGCGAGGCGACCGTCCTGGAACTGAACGGACATCGCCTCGGGGTGGCCGGCACCAAGGGCTTCGGCGGCGGCTTCGCCGGCGCCTGCGCCAGCAACTTCGGCGAGCGCGAGATGAAGGACTTCGTCGGCACCACGGAGCGGTACGCCACCGTGCTGCGCGACGCGCTGCTGTCGGTGGAGTGCGACGCCCTGGTCGCGCTGACCCACTACGCGCCGGTCCCGGAGACGCTGGCCGGCGAGCCGCTGGAGATCTACGCCTTCCTCGGCTGCTACCAGCTCGGGCACGCGATCGACGCGGCGCCGACCGCGCTGGCCCTGCACGGGCACGCGCACCACGGTTCGGAGCGCGGCCGGACGCCGGGCGGGGTGCCGGTACGCAACGTCGCGCACCCGGTGATCAAACAGGCGTACAACGTGTACCAACTGCTGTCCGACACTGTGGACACCAGGCACGACACCCTGGTGAGCGCCTGATTCCCCGGCAGGTTTTCGATTTCCGGACATCGGGTATCGCACCGGCATGGACCTACTGCTCTGGATTCTCGCCGTAATCCTCGTGGTCGCCGGCATCCTCGCGCTGTTCCGGCGGCAGATCCTCTGGGGCGTCGTGCTGATCATCGTCGGCCTGCTGGTCGGTCCCGGCGGCGTCAGCATCTTCACCTGATCCCCCATCCCCCGCATCCCATCCACGTCGGTACCCGCCCCGGGACCGCCCCGTGTCCTCCGACGCGGCGCGGTCCCGGTTCTCTTTGGTGCACCGACGCACACGAGGTGCGATGAACAACAGCTGAAATCTGACTCAATCCCCCGCGGACGATCGCCGACTCTTCGCGAGGTAAGCCAGTGGCTGCTCATGTTCACCACTTCACCTACGGCGCTTTCAATCCGATGGCGGCGACCCTGCTGGCGTACCTCGGATCCTTTCTCGGTCTGCTCTGCACCGGGCGCGCCCGGGAGGCGCACAGCCGCAGCCGGCGCAACCGGTGGCTGGTGATCGCGGCGTTCGCGATCGGCGGTGGCGGCATCTGGCTCATGCACTTCTCCGCGATGCTCGGCTTCGAGGTGCCGGACAGCCCGGTCCGTTACGACCTGCCGACCACCCTGCTGAGCCTGACCTTCTCGGTGGTCACCGTCGGCATCGGATTGGTGGTGGTCGGGCACGGCGGGCGCAGCCCGGGCAAGACGGTGGCGGCCGGGGTGCTGACCGGTGGCGGGGTGCTGGCCATGCACTACACCGGGATGGAGGGGATGCGGCTGGCCGCGGTGGTCCGCTACGACCCGCTGCTGGTCGCCGCGTCGGCCCTGATCGCGCTGGTGGCGTGCACGGCCGCGCTCTGGTTCGCGGTCTCGGTGCGGGGCCTGCGGCGGGTGGCCGCCGCCGCCGCGGTGATGGCGGTCGCGGTCTGCGGCATGCACTACACCGGGATGGCCGCGATGTCGGTGGAGCTGGACCCGTCGGTGCCGCCCACCGGCGCCGGGGTCCGGCCGCTCAGCATGATCCTGCCGATCACCGTGCTGACCGCGGTGGTCATCGTCGGGGTGGCGCTGAGCGCGCTGCAGGCGATGACCGAGGAGGAGTTCACCGACGGGGCCGGCACGCCCCGGCGCGGCGTGCACGCCGAGCCGCCGCAGCCGTGGACCTTACGGCAGACCCCGCTCGGCGCGATCCGCCTCTCCCCCGCCGCCCGTGCGGTGGCGGCCGGCGGGGCCGCAGGTTCGGCCCGCCCGTCGCCGGGCCCGCGGTCCTCGCCGCGCCCGCCGGCGTCCGGCCCGCCCGCGCCCGCCGTGCCGGTGAGCACGCGGGCGCCATCGGCGCCCGAGGCCCCGCCGACGGCGTTCACCGAACCGGGTGGTCCGGCGGTGGACCCGGTGGGTCCGGCCACATCCGGCACATGAGCGGTCCCCGTACCGGCGCATGATCCGGTATATCTGGTCCGCATGGCACCAAGGATGCTGCTCTCGATGCCACTGCACGCGATCACCGAGGTGTACGGCGAAGCCGGCCTCCGGCAACGGTTCGGATTGGAGCTGGAGAGCTTCCCGCAGGCGGAACGGGAGCGGTTGGGCGCGGCGCTGGACCTGGCCAGCACCCTGCACGCGGCCGATCGGCGGGTCCGCGAGCCGTACCTCAACCACCTGCTCCGGGTCGCCATCCGGATCATCCGGTACTACCAGGTGCGGGACGTCGACGTGTTGGTCGCGGCGCTGCTGCACGACGCGGTGGAGGACCATCCGGCGGAGCTGGCCGGGCTGGCGCCGGACACGTCGTACGAGAAGGCCACCGAGGCGGCGCTGAACGTCCTCGCGGACCGGTTCAACCCGCGGGTCGCCGCCCTGGTCCGGTCGGTCACCAATCCGGCGTACGACCCGCGGCGGGACCGGCACGAGCAGTACCGCCAGCACGTCGCGGAGAGCCTGGACCGGGATCCGTGGGCCCGGGTCATCAAGATCTCCGACTTCACCGACAACGGGGTCGGGGTGATCCACACCCCGCTGGAGCGGGCGCACCGCTCGGCGACCAAGTACCGCCCGCTGGTGCCGAAGCTGCGCGAGCTGATCGGGCGGCCGGACACCCCGCTCTCCACCCAGGCCAAGGAGCACATCCTGGACCAGCTGGACCTGGCCGAGGAGCGATTCGCCGCCATCCTCGACGACTGAGGAGGGCATCCGCCTACGCTGGGCGTCATGCCCTCCACTGACGCCTGGTGGCGCGACGCCGTCATCTACCAGATCTACCCACGCTCGTTCGCCGACGGCAACGGCGACGGCATGGGCGATCTGCCCGGCATCACCGCGCGCCTGCCCCGCCTCCGGGAGCTCGGCGTGGACGCCGTCTGGCTCTCCCCGTTCTACGTCAGCCCGCAGCACGACGCCGGGTACGACGTCGCCGACTACCGCGACGTCGACCCGCGCTTCGGCACCCTCGGCGACGCCGACAAGCTGATCGCCACCGCGCACGACCTGGGCCTGAAGATCATCGTGGATCTGGTGCCCAACCACACCTCCAGCGAGCACGCCTGGTTCCGGGCCGCCCTCGCCGCCCCGCCCGGCAGCCCCGAACGGGAGCGGTACATCTTCCGCGAGGGCCGGGGCCCGGACGGCGCGGAGCCGCCCAACTCCTGGCAGAGCGTCTTCGGCGGGTCCGCCTGGCAGCGCCTCGACGACGGGCAGTGGTACCTGCACCTGTTCGACGTCTCCCAGCCCGACCTCAACTGGGACCACCCGGAGGTCCGCGCGGAGTTCCTCGACATCCTGCGGTTCTGGCTGGACCGCGGGGTGGACGGCTTCCGGGTGGACGTGGCGCACGGCCTGATCAAGGACGCCGACCTGACCGACTGGACGCAGCCGGCCGTGGTGCTCGGCGGCCTGGAGCCGGCCGGTCCGCCGCCGCCGATGTGGGACCAGGAGGGCGTGCACGACATCTACCGGCAGTGGCGGGCGGTGCTGGACGGCTACCCGGGCGGCCGGATCCTGGTCGCCGAGGCCTGGGTGCAGCCCGAGGACCGGCTGGCCCGCTACGTCCGGCCGGACGAGATGCACCAGGCGTTCAACTTCCCGTACCTGGAGGCGCCGTGGTCGCCGGCGCAGCTGCGCGAGGTGATCGACTCCTCGCTGGCGGCCACTGGAGCGGTCGGCGCGACCACCACCTGGGTGCTGTCCAACCACGATGTGGTGCGGCACGCGTCCCGGCTCGGCTATCCGGTCACCGAGGGCCGCAAGCCGGGGATCGGGGCCGACGACCCGCAGCCGGACACCGGGCTGGGGCTGCGCCGGGCGCGGGCGGCCATCCTGCTGATGCTGGGCCTGCCCGGGTCGGCCTACCTCTACCAGGGTGAGGAGCTGGGGCTGCCGGAGCACACCACGCTGGCCGACGAGTTCCGGCAGGATCCGGCCTGGGAGCGGTCCGGGCACGCCGAACGCGGCCGGGACGGCTGCCGGGTGCCGATCCCGTGGGAGGCGGACGCCCCGTCGTACGGGTTCGGCCCGGCCGACCGCAGCTGGCTGCCGCAGCCGGCAACCTGGGCGGAGTACGCCCTGGACCGTCAGGTGGACGTGGCCGGCTCGACGTACGAGCTGTACCGGTCGGCGTTGCGGCTGCGCCGCGAGCACGCTCTCGGCGACGGGAGCCTGGCGTGGGAGGGCGGCGGCGCCGACGTGCTGGCGTTCCGCAACGGTGGGATCCTGGTGCTGACCAACTTCGGCGCCGAGCCGGTCGCGCTGCCGTCAGGCGTCCGGGTCCTGCTCAGCAGTGAGCCGCTCGACGTCGACGGCCGGGTCCCCACCGACGTCACCGTGTGGGCGCTTGCCTGACGCGGTGGCCAGCAGGGCGGCGTGGGTGGCGGCCATGTCCGCCGCGACCGTCCTGCTGGCCAGCCAGTACATGATCCCGGTGGGGATGAAGAAGAGCTGGAACGCGGCCAGCCCGACCGCGTAGTTCAGCGGCGGCGGGAAGGCCCCGGACAGCCGTTGGAAGGCCACCCCGACCAGGGCGTTGCCGCCGGCCCGGCCGGCGCCGTTGACCAGGTTGCCCAGGCTGTAGACGGTGCCCCGGTGCTCGGGCGGGTTCACGTCGGCGATCATGGCGAACCAGTTCGGCGAGTTGGCCGAGGTCAGCATCAGCGCGAAGACCGCGGTGGCCAGGCAGGCGGCGACGGTCGGCTCGGTCACCACGTTGTCCAGCACGCCACGGATCACCGCGCCGGTGCCCGCGCCGTCCGGCACGGTGATCCGCATCGGGACGAAGAACAACACCACGTAGAACGGCACGGCGGCGAGCACGCCGATCGCCGCGACCAGGGCACGGCCCCGGGGCGTACGGCGTTGCAGCCGGTCCCCGGCCAGCCCGCCGAGGATCGACAGCGCCGCGCCGAGCTGGAAGACGGTCGCGAACACGCTGCCGACCAGCACCGCGGTCGGCGTCGAGTACCCCTGGTCCTCGGCCCGGGCGCGGAACAGCACCGGCAGCCAGACCAGCGAGCCGAAGGCGATCTGCGCGGTGCCGCCCTGCAGGATCAGCCAGACGTTGGTGCGCCGGCCGAGGATGACCGGCAGGTGGTCGTGGTGGATACGCTCGTCGTAGTCGACCCCGGCCAGCTCGGGCTGGCTGTCGCCGCGCGGCACGTTGTAGGTGAACAGGTAGGCCAGCGTGGCGGCGAGCCCGGCGACCGCGGTGACCAGGAACGGCCGGCGCCAGTCGGTGTGCCCGAGGATCCCGCCGGTCAGGGTGCCGGCCAGCGTGCCGACGCCCTGCGACAGGCCCCAGAAACTCATCACCAGGCCCCGGCGGCGCGGCGAGATCAGGTCGCTGACCACCGAGAAGCTCACCGAGGCGACCGCGCCCAGGCCGACCGCGGCGAGCACCTGGGCGCCGAGGAACCAGCCGTAGCCGCCGGCCAGCCCGGACCATGCGGTGCCGGCGACCCAGATCACCGTGCCCAGGATCAGCACCGGTTTGCGATCGGTGCGGTCACCGGCGTACGCCCAGCCGATCGCGGCGACCGCGCTGATGCCGAACATGATCGTGGTGGCCAGGGCGATGTGCCCCTCGCCCACGCCGAAGTCGCCGGCGATGCTGCCGTACAGCGGCGGCACGATGCCGATCGCCACGTTGTCCAGGGAGGCCAGGAGCACGAAGACCACGACGCTGTAGCCGCGGTGCGTGGCCCCGCCCCTGCTCATCACGGGAGAAGGCTAGCCGCCGCGCCGTGCTGCGCCGCCGCCGGTCGGCGACCACGCATTCCGCCCGGCGATGACGTGAGTGCCGAGGACGACCACGCTTCGCTGGTCGTTCTCGGCACTCCGGGTCATCGCCGGGCGCAGCGCGGCCGGTCAGCTCAGCCGATGTCGGCCTGCGGACCGGCGTACTTCTTCAGCAGCGCGGGCACGTCCGCGGCGGCGTCCAGCGTGTACGGGTAGTAGCTGGACGGATTGAACGCGGAGCCGTTGGTGACCTGCCTGCCGGACGAGTTCACCACGATGCTGCCGGACTGCCTGAGCTGACCCTTCGCGGGGTCGTCGACGTTGTACGGGTTCGCCACGTGGTCGAAGTAGCTGTTCTCCAGCACCAGCTTCGTCGAGCCCCGCGACAGGTTGCCGTACGACGTGATGTTCTGCATGTAGTTGTTGTAGAGGTGGGCCAGCGCCACGTTGTCCACGCTCGGGTTGCGCTGGTTGGTGTCGTGGATCCAGTTGTGGTGGATGGTCATCCGCGCGGTCACGTTGTCGGTCCAGCCGATGCCGAACGCCTTGTTCTGGTTCGCCAGGATGTTCCACGACACGGTCAGGTACGAGGTGTCCTTGCGGCTGTCGATCAGGCCGTCGTTCATGCTGGTGATGGTGTTGTGGTCGATCCAGACGTGGTCGGCGGTGTCCATCTGGATGCCGTCGTGGTCGTAGACCTTGTCGTCCGGGTCGTCCTCGGTCATCGCCGCGTCCCGGATGGTCAGGTTCCGGATGATCACGTTGCGCACCCCGGCGCCGAGGAAGAAGCCGCCGCCGACGATGTGGCCGCTGGTGCCGACCCCGACGATGGTCTTGTTCGACTTCACCTTCAGCTCGGTGCCCTTCGGGATGACCGTGATCGCCGAGGCCACCTTGATCACGTACGGTTCGGTGGCCGTGACGTACTTCGTCAGGTCGGCCAGGGTCGTGACGGTGACCGTCGGGCCGGCCGCGCCGCCGGTCGTCCCGCCGCCGGTGGAGGCGAAGCCGTCCGCGGTGTTCGACCAGGTGCGGCCGCCGGCGGTCGGGCCGTCCGTCGCGGTGGCGGTGGTGACCGGGTTGAACGTCCACTGCTTGTGGGAGTTGGCGGTGCAGGTCTCCTGGATGATCGACGCGCCGGAGGCGGTCGACGCGCCCTGGTCCGAGATGCACAGGCCGTTGCCGGCGTTGACGATCTGGTAGGTGCCGGCGCCGCCGGCGGTCAGCTTCCACTGCTGGTTGGCCTGCCCGCTCGCGCAACCCCACTGCTGCAGCCGCGTGCCGGAGGCGGTCGAGGCGCCCGGCACGTCGATGCACCTGCCGCTGTTCACGTTCCGGATCAGGTAGTTCGACCCGGCCGCGACCAGCGTGAACTGCTGCCACGCCGCGCCGGACGTGCAACCCCACTGCTGCAGCAGCGCGCCGTTGTCCTTCGACGCCGACGGCACGTCGATGCACTTGCCGCTCTTCGTCACCGTCAACGTGTACGTGCCGCCCGCGGCCGGGACGGTCGCCGCGTCCGACGGCAGCACCGCCCACCCGATGATCGCCGCCGGGACGGCGAGGACGACGGCCGTCAGCGCGGCCCGCTTCGTCGAGATTGTCATGATCAACCCACCGGGTTCCAGTTGTCCGAGCCCGCCAGGTACCTCTGCGGGGTGTAGTTGGCGGCCTGCGCGTCACTGAGCTGCGGCCGGTTGCTGTTGGCGGTCGCGCCCGGGCCGGTGTTGCGGTACTCCAGGAACCGGGCGTTCTTCCAGGAGTTGCCCGACATGTCGGTCCACGGCTGGGCGGTCCTCATGGTGGCGCTGAGGCTGCTCTCGCGGAACAGCACCTGCGCGGTCGGGCCCCACGGGCGGCCCAGCTGGGTGGTGTTGTTGGTGGCGCCGGTGATCGTGCACCTGTGGAAGAGGAAGCCGTACGGGTTGGCCGGGTCCGTGCGGGCCGCGGTGATCGGGCCGCCGGTGGTCCGCTTCTCGTAGATCTTCGTCGCGGTGAAGACCGCGGTGCCGCTGCCGAAGATGAAGTCGACGGTGCCCTCGACGTACGAGTTGCGCACGTAGGTCCGGCCGCTGTTGATCAGCAGGGTGTCCTGGTCGCCGAGCACCCGGACGTTGTCCAGCTGCGCCCGGTCGCCGTCGATCTTCAGGGCCACGGCCTGGTCGCCGTCGGCGTACGTGTCCTCGTCGTAGTCGTTGGCGAACGTGAGGTTGCTCGCGACGAAGTCCTTGCCGGCGACCGCCACGCTCGCGCTGCCCGAGGTTCCGCTGGTGTGCGCGGAGTTGTTGTAGACGATCACCACGTCGGACGCCGCGCTGCCACCGCCCTCGAGCGTGATGTACGGCTTGTTGGCCGGCACCGTGACGACCTCACGGTAGGTCCCGGGCTTGATCGTGATGGTGACCCGGCCGGTGTTGTTCGCCGGCACCGCGTTGATCGCCGCCTGCACCGTCTTGTACCTACCGGTCCCGTCGGACGCCACGGTGTACGAGCCGGCGGTCGCGGTCGGGGTCGCGGTGGAACCGACCGGGTTGAACGCCCACTGCTTGTTGCTGTTGGCGGTGCACGTCTCCTGGATGATCGCCGCGCCCGAGGCGGTCGACGCCGCCTGGTCGGACAGGCACAGTCCGGTACCGACATTGACGATCTGGTACGTACCCGTCCCGCTCGCCGTCAGCTTCCACTGCTGGTTGCTCTGCCCGCTCGCGCAACCCCACTGCTGCACCCGCGTGCCCGACACCGTCGAAGCGCCCGGCACGTCGACGCACCTGCCGCTGTTCACGTTCCGGATCAGGTACGCCGACCCGGCCGCCACCAGCGTGAACCGCTGCCACGCCGCGCCCGACGTGCAACCCCACTGCTGCAACAGCGCGCCGTTGTCCTTCGACGCCGACGGCACGTCCAGGCACATGCCGCTCTTCTTCACCGCCAGCGTGTACGTGCTGCCGGCCACCGGCGCCACGGCCGCGTCCGACGGCAGCACCGCCCAGCCGATCAGGCCGGCCGGCACGGCGACGGCGGCCGCCGCGCCGAACAGTTTCCGCTTGCGAGATCTTCCCTCTGGCACTGCGGTCCTTCCTACGCACGGGGATCGGCCGAGGGGGTGTCGGCCGGGCCGCCCGCGATCGAGGACCGATCGAGGCTGCCGGTACGTAGATGCCGCCGTGGGGGCGTGACAACAGGTTCTGGCGAAAAAGGTTCCGGCCGGTTCGCCGCGGTGTCTCGGGGGGCCTCGAGACACCGCGGGAACCGGCCGGAACCGGGTCGCTCGGGCGGTCAGCGGGCGCGGTCCAGCACGGCGTGCTGGGCGGCGGCGTACTGCTCGCGGATGAGCGGGACGGGCGCGTCCTCGTACAGCGCAGGGGTTTCCGCGGACCAGACGGGCGGGGCGCTCCCGCCCGCGGTGACCCACGCGGCCTGGCGGGCCGCGCCGTCGGCGACGTACTCGCCGGGCGGCGGGACCAGCACCGGCTTGCCGAACAGCGCGGGCGCGACGCGGCGGACCGCCTCGCTGCGCGCCCCACCGCCGACCAGCACGATCCGGTTCGCCTCGGCGCCGTGCGCGACCAGCGCGTCCAGCCCGTCGGCGAGGGCGCAGAGCATCCCCTCGACGGCGGCCCGGGCCAGGTGCGCCGGGTCGGACGTGCGGAGGGTGAGCCCGTGGATCGCGCCGGTGGCGTCCGGCCGGTTCGGGGTCCGCTCCCCCTCCAGGTACGGCACCAGGACCAGGCCGTCCGCACCGGCCGGCGCGGCGAGCGCGAGCCGGGACAGCTCCTCGTGCGAGACGCCGAGCAGCTTGGCGGCCGCGTCCAGCACCCGGGCGGCGTTGAGGGTGACCACGATCGGCAGGAACCGCCCGGTGGTGTCGGCGAAGCCGGCCACCGTGCCGCTCGGGTCGACCGGCGCCGTGTCCGACGAGACGAACACGGTGCCGGACGTGCCGATCGAGACGATCACGTCGCCGGGCAGCGCGCCGGCGCCGAGAGCGGCCGCCGCGTTGTCACCGGCGCCCGGCCCCAGGGGCGCGCCGTTGCGCAGGTGCCCGGCGACACCGGTCGGGCCGAGCACCTCGGGCACCCGCAGCGGCCGGCCGAAGCCGAGCTCCAGCAGGTCGGGCCGGTACTGCCCGGTCCTGGCGGACCAGTAGAGGGTGCCACTGGCGTCGCTGCGGTCGGTCCGCAGGTCGGCGAGGTCGGTGGAACCGGACAGCTTCCAGGTGAGCCAGTCGTGCGGCAGGCAGACCGCGGCCACCCGGGCCGCGTTCGACGGCTCGTGGCGGGCCAGCCAGCGCAGCTTGGTCAGGGTGAAGCTGGCGACCGGCACGATGCCGACCGCCTCCGCCCACCGGTCCGCGCCGCCGAGCTCCGCGATCAGGTCGGCGGCCGCGCCGGCGCTGCGGGTGTCGTTCCACAGCAGCGCCGGGCGGACCACGTCACCGTTCTCGTCCAGCACGACCATGCCGTGCTGCTGGCCGGCGACCGACGCGGCGGCCACGTCGTCCAGGCCGCCGGCCTCCTCGATCGCCTGCTGCAACGCCGCCCACCAGGCGTCCGGATGCACCTCGGTGCCGTCCGGGTGGCTTGCCCGGCCCTGCCGGACGAGTTTCCCGGTCTCGGCGTCCCGGACGACGACCTTGCAGGACTGGGTGGAGCTGTCGATCCCGGCAACCAGCGCCATGGTCAGCGCGCCCCGAGCAGGTGCTCGATCGCGAGCTGGTTCAGCCGGACGAAGCCGTAGCCCTGAGCGCCGGCGGCGTCGGCGTCGAAGTCCTCGAACGCGCTGCGGTCGGCGAGCAGGTCGGCGTAGGTCTCGCCGGGGTTCAGCGTCGGCGTGCTCAGCTCGGCCACCCGCGACGCGGCCAGCGCCTCCTGCACCTCCGGGTCGGCGCGGAACGCCTTGGCCCGCTCCTTGAGCAGCAGGTACATCCGGATGTTGGCCGCGGCCGACGCCCAGACGCCGTCGAAGTCCTCGGTGCGCGACGGCTTGTAGTCGAAGTGCCGCGGGCCGTCGTAGGCCGGGCCGCCGTCCGGGCCGTTCTCCAGCAGGTCGACCAGGGCGAACGCGTTGAGCAGGTCGCCGTGGCCGAAGACCAGGTCCTGGTCGTACTTCGGGCCGTGCTGGCCGTTCAGGTCGATGTGGAAGAGCTTGCCGTGCCACAGCGCCTGGGCGATGCCCTGGGCGAAGTTGAGGTTCGACATCTGCTCGTGGCCGACCTCGGGGTTGATGCCGAACAGCTCGGAGCGCTCCAGCTCCTGCACGAACGCGATGGCGTGCCCGGCGGTGGGCAGCAGGATGTCGCCGCGGGGCTCGTTCGGCTTCGGCTCGATGGCGAAGCGGAAGCCGTAGCCGCGGTCCTCGGAGTACTGCGCGAGCAGGTTGAGGGCCTCGCGGTAACGGTCGAGCGCGGCCTTGACGTCCTTGGCCGAGTCGTACTCCGCGCCCTCGCGGCCGCCCCACAGCACCAGGGTCTTGGCGCCCAGCTCGGCGCCGAGGTCCATCTGGCGCAGCACCTTGCGGATGGCGTACCGCCGGACGGAGCGGTCGTTGCTGGTGAAGCCGCCGTCCTTGAACACCGGGTGGGTGAACAGGTTGGTGGTCACCATCGGCACGATCAGGCCGGTCTCGTCCAGCGCCTTCTTGAACCCGGCGACGATGCCGTCGCGGGTCTGCGCGTCCGCGCCGAACGGCACCAGGTCGTCGTCGTGGAACGTGATGCCGTACGCACCGATCTCGGCCAGCTTGTGCACCGCCTCCACCGGGTCGAGGGCGGGCCGGGTGGCGTCACCGAACGGGTCGCGCGCCTGCCAGCCGACGGTCCAGAGACCGAAGGAGA
This sequence comes from Actinoplanes teichomyceticus ATCC 31121, assembly GCF_003711105.1. Lineage (NCBI taxonomy): Bacteria > Bacillati > Actinomycetota > Actinomycetes > Micromonosporales > Micromonosporaceae > Actinoplanes > Actinoplanes teichomyceticus. The sequence continues at coordinate 1,215,456 of NZ_CP023865.1, read as the reverse complement.
ACTTGTCTTCGCGTGTGGCCTGGAGCGACACGGGTTACCTCCACGAAACGCAGGAAACAGCTGCGATTTGTTTATTGGCTGAATTATTTGGGCGGGGTATGGCATTGTCAAGACCGTGACGGCCCGGATCTCCTCCCCCTCGAGCGCCCCCGTCCGGCAGTCCAGCGTGCGAGCCCATAATCTCGCGCTGGTGCTGAACACCGTGGCCAACAGCGCGGATCCACCCTCCCGGGCCGCCGTCGCGGCCGCCACCGGACTGACCCGGGCCACCGTCTCGGCGCTGGTCGACGACCTGATCGAGGGCGGGCTGCTGATCGAGCTCGACCCGCCGCCGCGCACCGGGGCCGGGCGGCCGGCGGCCGGGCTCGCGCTCACCTCGGCCGGCCCGGCCGGACTCGGCTGCGAGATCAACGTCGACTACCTGGCCGCCTGCGTCGTCGACCTGACCGGCACCGTCCGCCAGCGCTTCACCGAGCACGCCGACCAGCGCCCGGCCGGGGCCGCCGGCGCGCTGGCCGCGCTGGGCCGGCTCGCCGCCCGGGCCCGGCTCGCCGCCGAGGCCGACGGCCTGGTGGTGGCCGGCGCCACGCTCGCCGTGCCCGGCCTGGTCTCCCCCGCCGGGCTGGTCCGGGTCGCGCCCAACCTGGGCTGGCAGGAGGTGGACGCGCCGGCGCAGCTGCGCGCCGTGCCCGAGCTCGCCGACCTGCCGCTGGCCGTCGACAACGAGGCCAACCTGGCCGCGCTCGGCGAGCTGCGGGTGGCCGGCGGCGACCCCACCTTCCTGTACGTCTCCGGCGAGATCGGGATCGGGGCCGGGCTGGTGATCGACGGCGAGCTGTACCGCGGCGTGCGGGGCTGGAGCGGCGAGATCGGGCACCTGACGGTGTTCCCGGACGGGCGGCCCTGCCGCTGCGGCGCGACCGGCTGCCTGGAGCAGTACGCCGGTCAGGAAGCGTTGGCCGCCGGTGAGCCGCTGGCCGCCGCGGCGCTCGGGATCGCACTGTCCGCGGTGGTCAACCTGCTGGACGTGCCGGTGATCGTGCTCGGCGGGGCGTACGGGCCGTACTTCGACCGGCTGCGCGACGGGATCGAGACGCAGCTGCGGCGGCGGGTGCTGACCGCCGGGCTGGCGCCGGTCACGGTGCGGGCCGCACGGCTCGGCGCGGATGCCGCGGTGCGGGGAGCGGCGGACGCGGTGATCCGGCGGGTGCGCGACGACCCGGCGGCGTGGCTGCGGCGGGTGGGCTGACCGTCGTACGCGAAAGGCGGCCGCCATCCCGCCGGGGATGACGGCCGCCTCGCCGCGCGCACGATCTCAGCCGTTGAGGCCGGTCCGCGAGCCGATCGCCTGCAGGAAGATGTCGCTGATCTTCGCGGGGTCCTCGGCGAAGTAGACGCCGCTGTACTTCACCGCGTCATGGATCCTGTTGAGCTCGCCCTTGTCCACCTCGTCGCCGATGCCGATCAGCACCAGCCGGACGAAGCGGGTCGGGTCCTGGGCCTTCTTCAGCTCGGCGAGCAGCTTGTCCTGGCTGATGCCGTCGTCGTTCTCGTTCTTCCCGTCGGTGAACAGGATGACCGAGTTGACCTTGCCCTTCTTCCAGTGCGACTTGGCGTAGTTGTAGGCGTCGAGCACCGTGTCGTACAGCCCGGTGTTGCCCTCCGGCTTCGGGTTCAGCTGCGGGATGGTCGCCTCCACCCGGTCGCGCCCGCTGCTCAGCGGGGTGATCGGGACGAGCTCCTGCCAGGGCCGCTTACCCGGGCCCATCTCGGTGGAGAAGCGCCACACACCGACCGCCCACTCGTCGCTGAACAGCTTCAGCCCGGCCGTGGCGGCCGCCTGGGTGACCTGCGCCCGGGTTCGGTTGCCCGCGGTCGGCACCACGTTGTCCATCGAGCCGGAGACGTCGAAGACCGCCAGCACCCGGCCGGGCTGCGTGATCGCGTTCCAGGTGCCGACCACCTTGCTCACCGAGCTGGCGTCCAGACCGGCCGCGGCCGTGCCCCCCTCGTCACCGCCGCCGGAGGTCCCGGAGTTGATCGGCGGGGAGGCCTTGGGCGCGCCGGCCGGCGCGCCGAACCCGGAACCGTACGTGCCGTCCGGGGCGCGCAGCCCCTGCGCGGCGAGCTGGTTCTTGAACGACGAGGAGGTCAGCTGCTTCAGGAACTCCTGCGCCGCGCTCACCTTCTGGCCGTCCACGACCTGCGGCAGGATCGAGTACGGATAGTCCAGCGGGACCGCGCTCGGCTCCAGGTAGATCGCGCTGAGCTCGACCGGCGGACGCTTGGCGTTGTACGAGATCACGTCTTCCTCGGACAGCGGCGCCGCGCCCAGGCTCTCCGCGAGGTCGGCCTCGTCGGCGGACTTCGGGAACCGCTCCAGCAGCTCGTCACGCAGCTGCGAGAGGTCCTTGGAGAGGAAGGTGAGCGCCTGCGCCTGCTTCTCCAGGGCCCCGTTGCCGGTGCCGATCGACTGGCCGACCGACATCAGCGTGATCAGACCGGAGGCGTCCCGGGCCGGGTTGACGATGCCGAACTTGGGCGCCTCCGCGGTCGTCGAGTTGAGCTGCCCCAGCAGCGCGTTCCACGACACCTTGCGGCCCTGCCAGCCGGCGCTCTCGGCGATCGGCTCGGGCACCGCGACGACCAGCGGGCTCTGCGCCACCGAGGTGACCTTGGTGGGCACGAAGCCGGACGCCTCGTTCTGCAGGCGCAGCTGCCAGGTGGACGAGTCGGGGACCCAGACGTCGGGCACCGTGATCGAGCCGGACGGGTCGCCCAGGCCGGTCAGGTTCACCCCGTGCTCGCGGGCGATGGCGCTGGCGACGTCGGCCGACGCCGCGCTGCTCACCGCGACCGAGACACAGGTGCCGTTGACGTTGCCACCGGCCTGCGACCACTTCTGCGCGGCCTGGGTGACAGCGGGTGAGATCTCCGGGGCCGCGGCGACGTTCAGCTTGATCGAGCCACTGCAGCCGGAATCGGCCAGCTCGCTATAGGCGAACCACGTCCCCGCGATTACGACGACGATCGCCATCGCACCGCCGACGACGCTCGCCCCGTTTAAGTTGAAGTTTCTACGATGGCGGCCAGACACGCGCTCCATAGTGCGCATCCCAGGACCTGAATGCCATATACGTTCGGTCGAAAGTTACTCAGATTGGCGTTCTCCGATCTAGAAAACACTGACCGTGACCGGCGCATCTCGCTCAGTATCAACTTCGGACAGCCGGCCGCCGGATTTCCTCGGATTGATCACCAACGTGTCCGGCTGCCCGCTGCGGCCTACGGCCTGATCATCGAAGGGTTCCAGCGGAGCAGGCAGGTGGGGCTCGGCTCGGCCGTCGGCTCACCCGCCGGAGCGGGAATTCCGCTGTCCGGATCGATCCGGAAAACCGTCACGTTGTGTGAACGCTGATTGGCTACGTAGAGGTGATCGCCAATCAAGACCATATGGCGCGGCCACACCCCGCCGGTGGACGTCTCGGCGACCGCGGTGGCGGTCTCGCCGTCCCACGCGAAGGTGGACACGGTGTCCGGCCCGCGGTTCGCCAGGTACACGAACCGGCCGTCCCGGCCCATGGTCACCTCGGACGGGTGGACCGCGCCGGCCGCCTCGCTGGCCGAGATCTTGCCGCGCGCCTCGTACACCGGGCCACCGGCCGCCCGGTACCAGCTCAGCGTGCCGCTCAGCTCGCCGGCCAGGACCAGCGCGCCGTCCGCCGAGCGGATCAGGTGCCGCGGCCCGGTGCCCGGCTCGGCCTCGACCGCCGGCTCGGGCAGCGCCAGCCGGCCGGAGACCGGGTCCAGCCGGGAGCGCCAGACCCGGTCCGAGCCCAGGTCGCAGATCAGCAGCTCCGGGCCGTTACGGTCGGGCACGACCATGTGCGCGTGCGGGCCGGCCTGGCGCTCCCGGTCCGGCCCGGAGCCGGCGAGGGTGAGCAGATCGCTGCGCTCGCCCGGGGCGCCCTCGGCGTCCAGCGGGTGCACGGCGACCGACCCGCTGGAGTAGTTGGCGACCACCAGGTGCCGGCCGTCCGCGGTGACCGCGAGGTGGCAGGGGTCGGCGCCGCCGGTGGGCCGGACCGCCAGCGGGATCAGCGCGCAGTCCGGGGCGACGCTGAAGGCGGAGATCGTGCCCTCGTCCAGCTCGTTGACCGCGTAGAGCACCGGCAGGGTGGGGTGCTGGGCCAGGAAGGACGGTGACGGGGTGCGCGCGGCCAGCCCGAGCCGGGTCAGCTCACCCGTGGCCGGGTCGCGTCGCAGCAGGGTGATGCCGTCGCCCTCACCACCCTTGTCATCCGTGTAGCAACCGACGAAGACGTACTCAGCGTTCGCGCCCATGCCCCGATCCCACCACAGAACGGCCGGAAAACTTGGCAGGCAACTCTTCTTGACCGGTATAGAAACCGGGGCTTACTGTACCGGTACAGAAGCCAGTCAGGGAGGACCTCATGGAACTGCCCGCCGCCTACCTGCGGGGACTGCACGACACGAACCGCGAGCTGCTCAGCGCCCGCCCGGACGCCCCGGTGGTCGCCACCGCCGCGCCGGGCACGCCGCGCCTGCGCCTGTCGCTGGCCCGCATGCTCTACCGGGTGTCCGCCGCCGTCGCCCCGGCCGGACGCCGGCCCGAAGCCCTCTTCCAGTGACGGGGGCGCGCCTCCGGCCACCGTCCGGCTGGAGGCGCGCCGCCCGCCCGACCTACGGTGTAGCAGTGCCCAGGGTGACGTTGCAGACCATCGCCGATCGCGTCGGCGTGAGCCGGATGACGGTGTCGAACGCGTTCTCCCGGCCCGACCAGCTCTCCCCCGAGCTGCGGCGGCGCATCCTGGACGCGGCGCAGGAGCTGGGCTACGCCGGGCCCGACCCGACCGCCCGCGCGCTCGCCAGGGGCACCACCGGCGCGATCGGCATCCTGCTCACCGACTCGCTGCGCTACGCGTTCACCGACCTGGTGGCCGGCGGCTTCCTCGGCGCCATCGCCGACGAGCTGGCCCCCACCGGCCTGGCCATCACGCTGCTCACCTCGGCCGGCTCCGGCGACCTGATCCCGGCCCGGGACGTCGCGATGGACGGCGCCCTGGTCTACTCCTGCGACCCCACCTCACCGGCGGTCGCCTGGTTGCAGCGCCGCCGGCTGCCGCTGGTCTTCGTCGACCAGGCGCCGGTCGACGACTACGCCTGCGTCAACGTCGCCGACCGGGAGGGTGCTCGGGCCGCCGCCCGGCACCTGCTCGACCTCGGCCACCGCCGGATCGCCTACGCCACCGTCGGCGCCCACGGGCCGTACGGCCTGCTCACCGCCGCCGCGGTGCCGACCGAGGGATACGCCTCGGTGCAGCGCCGCCTCGGCTGGGACGACGTGCTGCAGCCGGCCGGGATCCGGCCGCTGATCATCCGGGAGCCGTTCGAGCGGGTCGACGACGTCCGCCGCGACGCCCGGGAGCTGCTGTCCGGGCCGGAGCGGCCGACCGCGGTGCTCTGCTTCTCCGACGCCACCGCGGTCGGCGTCCGGCAGGCCGCCGACGACCTCGGCCTGCGCGTGCCCGACGACCTGTCCCTGGTGGGCTTCGACGACAGCCCGCTGGCCAGCCGCATCCAGCCGGGACTGACCACGGTCCGGCAGGACGTGGAGGAGAAAGGCCGCAGCGCCGCGGCGCTGCTGACCGCGGCGCTGCGGCGCCCGGACCGGGGTGACGCGGCCCGGGTGCTGCTGCCGGCCACCCTCGTGGTCCGCGGCAGCACCGGCCCGGCACCGGCCTGAGACACCCGGCGCGCGGACCCCCGTCCGACCCGCGCGCCCGGTGATCTCAGCCGTTGAGCAGCTCGTAGGCCGCGGCCGGGGCGGCCACCTGCTCCGTGCCGCGCGGGGCGGCCGGCGACGCGGCGGTGCCGTACCGGTCGTAGGTCACCCGGTAGGTGGTGGCCTTCGCCTTGCCGGCCGCGGGCACCCGCACGGTCGCGGTGCTGATCCGGCCCCGGGCGTCCAGGACCGCCTCGAACGGCGCCGCCTTCGCCCGCTCCCCCAGCGCGGCCAGCGTGTCCGCGTCGACCACCTCGGCCTCGGTGGCCCGGGTCAGGTCCACCGTGCCGGCGAAGTGACCGGGCGAGGTCTCGGTGAGCCCGGCGGCCGCGTCGACCAGGGTGCTGACGAAGCCGGGGTCGGACTGGCCGGCGTACGTCAGGTCCTTCCGCGCGTCCGCGCCCAGCCGCGCCGTGTCCAGCCGCATCCACTTCTTCGGCAGCTTCGGCAGGCCCAGCCCGGCCGTGGCGCCGCCGAACGAGATCTTCGCCCAGGAGTCGGCGTCGACCACCAGGAACCGCATGGTGAGCGTGATGTCGGTCTCCGGGATCCGCTCCCGGTAATCGGTCGTCATCGTCTTGCGCGACGAGTCGACCACGCCGGAGAACGTCTGGCCGTCGCCCTCGATCGCGTAGTGGAACGTCTCGGCCGAGCCGGTCGGCACCCCGCGCTTGAGGGTCTCCGCGGGCGTCGCCGGCGCCGGCTCGCCCGCCTCCGCGGACACGCCGCACCCGGCCAGCGTGAGAAGGGCGGCCACCGCGGCCAGTCGCTTGGTCAGCACAGTCATCGCTTCGTCTCTCTGCGAACTTCCATCGACGCGGCAGAGCCTCCGCGATCGGGCTGCCGTCGCGCTGCGGATATGCTGCCGCCGGCTGCCGTCGGGCTGCCGGATCGGCCGAATGCGCTGCTGGAGGGGGGTCGCCGGGGTGGAGCCGGAACCACGGTTCGAGATCCTCGGTGCGCTGCGCGCCTTCCGGGGCGCCGACCCGATCGACCTGGGACCGGCCAAGCAGCGCGCGGTGCTGGCGGTGCTGCTGCTGCATCCCGGCCGGGCGGTGCCCACCCACCGGATCGTCGACGCGGTGTGGGGCGAGGACCCGCCGGAGAACGGCACGAACGTGGTCCAGAAGTACGTGGCCGGCCTGCGCCGCGCCCTCGGCCGGGAACGGCTCACCCTGACCGGCGGTGGGTACCTGCTATGCACCGACCCGCACGCCGTCGACGCCGAGGTGTTCCGGGCCGAGATCGCCCGCGCCGTGGCCGAGCACCGCGCCGGCCGGAACGAGCCGGCCGCCGGCATCGTCGCGGACGCGCTCGCGCTCTGGCACGGCGACGCGCTCGACGGGCTGACCGGACCGCTGTTCGACACCGCCCGCGCCCGCCTGGCCGAGGACCGGGCCGGCGCCTGGGAGCTGTGGGCGCAGCTGGGGCTGGCCCGCGACGACCCCGGCCTGGTGCCGGAACTGACCCGGCTGACCGGCGAGTTCCCGCTGCGTGAGGGCCTGCGGGCCCAGCTCATGATCGCGCTGTACCGGGCCGGGCGGCAGGCCGAGGCGCTGGCCGTGTTCCGGGACGCCCGGGAGTACTTCCTCGACGAGCTCGGCGCCGAACCGGGTGAGCGGATGCAGCAGGTGCACCGCCGCATCCTGCGCGGGGAGCTCGAACAGCCGGCGCCACCCCACCCGGCGCCGCCGGCCCCGCGAACCGGCCACCCGGCGGCGCCCGGATCGCCGGCGCCACCCCACCCGGCGCCGCCGGCCCCGCGAACCGGCCACCCGGCGGCGCCCGGATCGCCGGCGCCACCCCACCCGGCGCCACCGGCCCCGCGAACCGGCCACCCGGCGGCGCCCGGATCGCCGGCGCCACCCCACCCGCTCTGGCCGATCGAGCCGCTGCCCACCGCGATGCTGCGCCCCGGGCACGGCCGGATCCCCTGGCTCCAGGTCGTGGCCGCGGCCGCGCTCCCGCTGTTCACCTGCGGATTCGCCGGCTGGGTGTACTTCGTCTACGCGGCGGTCCAACGCGGCCGCCGGCGGCACCTGCTCGTCGCCGCGCTCTACGCCGCGCTCGCGGTGTTCGTCGTGGTGATGTTCGCGGTCGACCCGACCCCGGTCGAGTCCGAGACCACCAGCGCCGCCGAGGACATCGCGGTGCTCTCGATGCTGCTGCTCTGGCCGGCATCGGCGGTCCACGGGGCGATCCTGGCCGCACACCCCGGCGACACCCGGTCCGCCCGGGCCCGCCGCGACCTGGCCCGGCGGTTCGCCGGGGTCCACCCGGCCGGCGCGGTGCAGGCCGGCATCGGGCGGCCCGACCTGCTCCGGTTCTTCGACGACGGCGGGCTGGTCGACCTCAACCACGCCCCGGCGCAGGAGCTCGCCCGGCTGCCCGGGATGACCCCGTTCGAGGCACACCGGATCGCCCTGGACCGGTACCAGAACGGGCCCTACCGGCAGCCCGCCGACCTGGCGACGCGCGGGCTGCTGGCCCCGGCCAAGCTGCGCCGGATCGAGTCCTGGCTGCTCTGCCTGCCGCCGGGCCAGCAGCCCGCGCCGGCCGGCTGACTCAGCGGCTGCCGGCCGCCGCGTACTGTCGCCGGGCGACGTACTCCACCAGCTCGATCAGGACGTTGCGGGCGGCCACCTGGTCCCGGGCGTCGAAGAGCACCACCGGCACACCCGGGTCCAGGTCCAGCGCGCGGGCCACCGCCTCCGGGCCGAACCGCTGCTCGGTGTCGAAGCAGTTCACCGCCACCACGAACGGCGTGCCACGCTGCTCGAAATAGTCGATCGAGGGGAAGCAGTCGGCCAGCCGCCGGGTGTCGGCCAGCACCACGGCGCCGAGCGCACCCTGCGACAGCTCGTCCCAGAGGAACCAGAACCGGTCCTGGCCGGGCGTGCCGAACAGGTACAGCTGCAGGTCCTCGGTGATCGTGATGCGGCCGAAGTCCATGGTCACCGTGGTGGTGGTCTTGCCCTCCACCCCGGACAGGTCGTCGGCGCCCTCGGCCCCGGTGAGGATCTCCTCGGTCTGCAACGGGCGGATCTCGCTGACCGAACCGACCATGGTGGTCTTGCCCACGCCGAAGCCGCCCGCAATCAAGATCTTGAGGGCCACGGGGATGCGCGAGCCGCCGTTGCGGTCAGAGCGCACGGAGTCCATTGACAACCGCCTTGAGTACGTCGACGTCGTGCGGCTGCGAGGCCGCCGGGGGTTCGTACAGCGAGATGAGACCCGCTGAGCGTAGATCACCGAGAAGAACCCGGACCACGCCGATCGACAGGTCCAGGTGCGACGCCAGCTCGACCACGGAGATCGGCTCCCAGGCGGCGGCGACGATGGCGTGGTGCTCGGGCTGCAACGCGACGCCCGGCGCCAGGTCCGGCACGGTGGCGACCACGAACGCGACCAGGTCGAAGTCGCCACCGGACGGCGCGACACGACCCTGGGTCATCGCGTACGGGCGGACCACCGGGCCGGCCTCGTGGTCCATCCAGTCGTGTGCCATCCGCGCAGGCTCAGAGGGCATCGGGCGCCAAAACGGTGCGCTCCGGAGCGCTCATCGTCTGCCCGACCCGGGTGACCAGCATCGCCATCTCGTACGCGATCAGGCCCAGGTCGGCGTCGGCCGAGGCGAGCACGGCCAGGCAGGCGCCCTGCCCGGCGGCGGTGACGAAGAGGAAGGCCTCCTCCATCTCCACCACCGTCTGCCGGACCTGGCCGGCCTGGAAGTGCCGGCTCGCCCCCTTGGCCAGGCTCTGGAACCCGGCCGCCATCGCCGAGAGGTGCTCGGCGTCCTCCCGGGTCATCGCCGCCGATGCGCCCAGCATCAGGCCGTCCGCGGAGAGCACCACGGCCTGCTGTGCGGTCGGCACCCGCTCGACGAGGTCGTCGAGGAGCCAGGTGAGGTTCGCGCTCTGCTTCGTCGTCTGTGCCACTATGCGTCCTTCTCCGGCCTGTTCACTTCGTCACGGCCGGGGCCGTCGGCGCCTCCCCCGGCCCCGGATACTGTCTTTCCCCCGTCGTCCGCCACGTCCACGATCGCCGGGAACGTGACGGTAGCCGCCTCGGCGAAACCGGCGTCGCCGCCACCGCCGCCGACCGGCTCCCGCGTCGCCGGTTCCGGCGCCGCGGCCACTTTGGACGCCTGGATCCGGCCCCGGGCGGTGCCCAGCTGCAGCGCGCTCATCAGCGTACGGACCTGCTCCGGGGTGCGCTCCGGCGCGGTGGACCGTTGCTCGACCACCGGCTCCCGCAGCTGCGGCGCCAGGCTCGCCTGCCGGACCCGCTTGGGCAGGCCGTCCGGGCCGATCCGCGCGGTTTCCTCGTCGGCCCCGGCCTCCCCGGCCGGGGCGGAGCCCACCGCACCGGCGCCCGGGGCCGCGGGCGGCGCGGCCGGAACCTGCGGCGCGGCCGGAACCGACGGCGCGGCCGGAATACCCGGCCCGGCCGGAACCGGCGGTACCGCCGGTGGCACCGGCCCGGAGTTGCGCGGCACCGCGCGCGGCGCGCCGAGCGCGCCGGCCACGTCGTCCAGCCGTCCGGGGGTCGCCTCCGGCGGCAGCGCGGCCGGCGTCGCCTCCGAGCCGCGCCGCACCCGGCGCCGCTGGACCAGGCCGTCCGGGCTGAGCTCGGCCGCGATCGAGCTGGGCGCCGGCCCCCCGGTATCGCCGTTGACCCGCGTCCGGCTCTCCCCGGCCGCCGCCGGTCCGGCCTCGCCGTTGACCCGCTGCCGCGGCACCGCCGGCGCCGCGGTCGGCGAGTTCCGCATCGGATCGGCCGGACCCGCCCCGACCGGCGCGCCGTTGCGGCCCTTCGGCGCGCTCCTGCCGCCGGGGACGCCGGCCGGCGCGGCCGGGCCGGGCGCCTCGGTGACCAGCTCGCCGGGCACCAGCACGATCGCGGTGATCCCGCCGTACGGCGAGGGCTGCAACGACACCCGGATGTGGTGCCGGGCGGCCAGCTGGGCGACCACGAACAGGCCCAGCCGGGCGCTGTCCGCGGGGTCGAACTCGGGCGGCTCGGCCAGGCGCCGGTTCGCCTCCTCGATGCCCTCCGGGGTCATGCCCAGGCCGCGGTCCTCCACCTCGATCGCGTAGCCGTTCGGCAGCACCTGTCCGGAGACCTGCACGCGGGTGTGCGGCGGGGAGAACGAGGCGGCGTTCTCGATCAGCTCGGCGAGCAGGTGGATGACGTCACCGACGGCGCGCCCGTACAGCGCGGAGGCGGCCACCGTGCGGATGTCCACCCGCTTGTAGTCCTCCACCTCACTGATCGCGCCCCGGACCACGTCGATCACCGGCACCGGGTTGCGCCAGCCCCGGCCGGGCGCCGCGCCGGCCAGGATGACCAGGTCCTCGGCGTGCCGCCGCATCCGGGTGGCGAGGTGGTCGACCCGGTACAGGTCCTCCAGCTCCTGCGGCTCGGTCTCCCGGCGCTCCATCTTGTCCAGCAGTGAGAGCTGCCGGTGCAGCAGCGTCTGGCTGCGCCGGGCGATGTTGAGGAACACCTCGTTGATGCCGCGCCGGACGTTGGCCTCCTCGACCGCGGATTCCACGGCGGTGCGCTGCACGTCGTTGAAGGCTTGGCTGAGCTGGCCGATCTCGTCCCGGCCGTACTCCAGCGGGGGCGTCTCCACGTCCACATCGACCGCCTCGCCGCGCTGCAACCGGCGCACCACGGTGGGCAGCCGCTCGGCGGCCATCTCCAGCGCCTCCCGGCGCAGCTTGATCAGACGGCCCACGATCGACCGGCCGAGCCGCACCGACACCCAGATGGCCAGGACGAAGGCGATCAGGCCGAGACCGGCGGACAGGCCGAGCCAGAGGAACACCCGGACCGCGAGCGGGGTGGCGTCCGAGGCGACCCGATCGACCGTACGCAACTCGAAGGCGCGCAGGTCGGCGGAGACCTGGTCGTAGACCGGCTGCCACTCGGTGCCGTCCACCGGCGGCGCCCCGCCGCTGTAGCTCTGCTCGATCAGCCGGTTCTGCATGATGTCCAGCCGGATGAACGACGAGCTGGTGATCAGCCGGGCGTAGTCACCCTGGGCCTGCTCCGGCATGTCCGCCACCCCGGTGCGCAGCAGGTACCGCGAGGTGGTGATGTTCTCGATCACCTCGCCGCGGGAGCCGGCGTCGATCACCCCGATCGCGTTCGCGCCGGCCAGCATCGCGTCCACCCGGCTCAGGTACTCCTGGCCGCGATAGCCGGTGATCAGCCCGCGGACCTCCCGGTCGACCCGCTCGTGGAAGAAGACCGCGGCGGAGGTGGAGACGTCGAAACCGGCGTCGACCACGTCGCTGTAGGCGTCCATCATGGAGTCGACGCGGACGTCGCGCCGGTCGATCCGGTTGCGGACGCCGGTCAGGGCGTCGAGCCGGCTCAGCAGCACGCCGGTGCGGTTCGTCAGCTCGTCGGACATGTCCAGCCCGCGGACCGCCGCACGGAAGCCGGTGATCGCCTGGTCGGTGGCGGCGCGCTGAGCGCGCAGGTCGGTCAGCGGCGTCTTCTCGGCGGCGAGGTACACCGCGGAGAAGTGGCGCTCGCGCTGCAACTGGGCGATCAGCTGCAGCGCCGGGTCGCCCAGCCGGTGCACCGCGTCGCGGGCCGCCAGCAGATCCATCGCCGGGCCGATGGTGGCCGCGGTCGCGAAGATCCAGAGCGCGAGCAACGCGGCGAGCGGCACCGCGACCATCGCGATGATCTTCGATCGGATCGACCAGTTGCGGCTTCTCATCAAGCTCCGCCCGAGGGGTCCGGCAGGAAACGGCGGCACACGACCGGCCCGGAACCGGCCGATGGAGAGGCGCTCGGCCGCGCCCCGGGCAAGATGCGCTCCGGAAGAATACGTAAAGACGTCCGTCACAGCTAGCTCCCGGAGCATCGGAAACTTCCCTTCCATTCCGTTTGTCCATCACGGAGCGGGTCCGACCGTCACCGTGCGACGGTCGGAGATGCGACAGAGGACTACCGTCCGGCCACCCCGCTCCGGAAACATCCACCGACGCCCGGTGACCGCGCCGTGACAGCGCGGCACCGCGACCGGTTTCCGAAGGGTTCCGCCGAAGGCGATTGGCGAGCGGGTGGGGGTGGGAATACCTCCTATCGAAGAAGGAGGAACCCCATGTCCCCCACCGCCACCATCGTTCTGATCGTCGTCATCCTGCTGGTGCTGGCCGCGATCGCGCTCGGGGTCCGGGCCGCGCGGCGCCGCCGGTTGCAGCAGCGGTTCGGCCCGGAGTACGACCGGGTCGTCGCCGACACCGGCAACCGCACCGAGGCGGAGCGCGAACTGCTGGAACGCACCAAACGGCACGCCCAGCTGGAGCTGCGCCCGCTGACCGCGGAGTCCCGGGCGAAGTACGCCGCCGCCTGGGAAGAGGTCCAGATCCGTTTCGTGGACGACCCGGCGGAGGCGGTGGAGGTCGCCGACGAGCTGGTCACCCGGCTGATCGCCGAGCGCGGATACCCGACCGGCGACTACGCCGAGCAGCTCGCCGACCTCTCCGTCGAGCACGCCGCCACGCTGCAGCACTACCGCGCCGCCCACGACATCAGCGTGCGCAGCAGGAACGGCCGGACCGGCACCGAGGATCTGCGCCAGGCGCTGGTCCACTACCGGGCGCTCTTCGCCGACCTGCTCGGCGCGGACCCGGTGCCGGGCGCCCGGACCGCACCCGCACCGGGTACGGCCACGGCGGACACCGCCGAGAGGCACTCCGTGACCGACCAGCCCGCCCCTGAACCCGGCGTCGCCCCGACCCGGCCCGACGCCACCAGCCGCTGAGGAGCACCCCAGATGCGCTTCTTCTCCAACGAGGCCAAGGACAACGCCGAGGACCAGGACGACCGGACGGTCGCCGTGCCGCAGCAGCGGGCCGGTTCGCCGTGGGGCGACGCGCCCGGCGACACCGGGCAGGTGGTGCACGACCCGGCGCCGCAGCCCACCGCCTTCGGGGCGGGCACCGTCGGGGGCGCGGTCGCCGCCTCGGCCGCGGCCGGGCCGTACGACGACGCGGACCGGGACACCCACCGCGCCACCGACGCGGCGTCCGGAGTGGCCGACGACCGCAGCGTGGCGCCCGGCGACGGCGCGGTCGGCGACCGCCGCCTCGCCGACGACGACACGGTGGCGTGGCCGGCCGGCGCCGCGCCGGCCGACCGGCAGCCCGACGCCGGACCGGACCCCGAGGTGGACCTGCCTCTGGAGGACCGGCCCGGGGACACCGCTGCCGACGGCGCGCTCCGGGACCGGGGCACGTTCGACGACCCGCACGTCGCCGGCGAGGAGCACGCCCGGACCGGCGAGGAGCCCGCGGACCGCGCCGGGCATCCCACGGTCGACGAGGCCATCGAGGACCGCGGCACCTTCGACGACCCGCACGTCGTGGCGGACACCGCGACCACGCCGGACCGCGCCGAACCGGTGGCCGCGGCCGCCGAACCGGTCACGGCGGCCGGGACCGGCGGGCCGGATCGCGCGCAGCCGGAGCCGGTGGTCGCGGTCGCGGCGGCCGGCAGCGGCGGCACGGCGGCCGGCGGGCCGGCGTCGTTCTTCCCGGAAGCCGAGACCCAGCCGCTGCGCGAGCGCTGGCGCGACATCCAGCTGCGCTTCGTCGACGACCCCAAGGGCAGCACCGCCGAGGCCGCCGCGCTGGTCGACGAGACGATCGAGAAGCTGACCGACGCGCTCCGGCGGCACCGGGGCTCGCTGGCCTCCGGCGCCGACGACACCGAGGCGCTGCGCGTGGAGCTGCGCGCGTACCGGGACGTGCTGGACCGCCTGCTCGGGCTCTGAGACCCGGCGGCGTACCGCCGGACGACGAGAGAGGGAGCCGGCCGGCTCCCTCTTCCCCCGCGGGTCCTACCTTTGCAGGATGCGCGCCGGCCGTCTCGTCTCACTCCTGCTGCTGTTGCAGACCAGGGGCCGGATGACCGCGCAGGCCCTCGCCGACGAGCTCGAGGTCTCGGTGCGCACGGTCTACCGCGACGTGGAGGCGCTGGGCGCGGCCGGCGTGCCGATCTACGCCGACCGCGGTCCGGCCGGCGGATACCGGCTGCTGGACGGCTACCGCACCCGGCTCACCGGGCTGACCGGCGCCGAGGCCGGCACCCTGTTCCTGGCCGGGATGCCGGGCGCGGCGGCCGAGCTCGGGCTCGGCTCGCTGCTGGCCGCCGCGCAGCTCAAGCTGCGCGCCGCGCTGCCGGGCGACCTGGCCCGCCGCGCCGATCTGGTACGCGACCGCTTCCACCTGGACGCGCCCGGCTGGTTCCACGGCGACGAGCCGGTGCCGCACCTGGCCACGGTGGCCGGCGCGGTGTGGGACGCACGGCGGCTGCGGGTGCGCTACCTGCGGTGGAAGCGACCGCGCGAGGTGGAACGGGAACTGAACCCGCTCGGCGTGGTGCTCAAGGCCGGGCGGTGGTATCTGGTCGCCGAGCGCGACGGGCGGGTCACCGCGTACCGGGTGTCGAACGTGCTGGACTCGACGGTGCTGGACGAGCCGGCCGAGCGCCCGCCAGGATTCGACCTGGCACGGCACTGGCGGGAGTGGACCGAGCGTTACGAGCGCAGCGTCTACACCGGGCAGGCCACGGTACGGGTCTCGCCCGCCGCTCTGCGGATGATGTCCTTCCTGTTCGTCCCGGAGATGTACCGGGTCGCGCACGCCTGCGCCGGGCCGCCCGGCCCGGACGGCTGGCGCACCACCGTCGTGCCGATCGAGTCGCTGCAGCACGGCCACCTGCAGCTGCTGAGATTCGGCGCGGAGGTGGAGGTGCTGGCGCCCGCCGAGCTGCGCGCGCGGATCCAGGCGTCGGCCCGGGCGCTGACCGAGCTCTACGCGGTGCCGTCCGGGGCCGGCTCGGTCGGCGTCACGTCGCCGCCCGGGTCGCCGGGGTCGCTCGGGTCGCCCGCCGACGGGACCGGCGGGTCCGGCTCCTCGTCACCCGGAGGCTCGGTGGTGGACTCGGTGGGCGGCGGGGTGCTCGGCTCCCCCGCGGTGGGCGTGGTCACCACCTCGCCGGGCTCCGCGTCCGGCGACTCGCTCGCCGGTGCCGGCACGGCGGCCGCGGTGGTGCGCGACGGCTCCGCGGACGGACTGGCGGACACCTGCCGGTCCGTCGGTGGCAGCGTCCAGCGAGCGGGCGGGCCGGAGGTCTGCGACTCCTCGCCGGCGCCGTAACCGCCCTGGTCGGTCTCCGCGGCGGCGGGCAGCTGCTGGCGGATCGTGGTGGCCGGCGGGCGGGCCGGGGTCTCGCCCGTGCCGAGCTGCACGCCCAACCACAGGGCCGGTCCGATCCCGACCACGACGATGGCCCCGAAGAGCGTCACCGGTCCCCGCTCCATCAGCGCCTCCCCCCAGCGTCCCGGGCGATTCTTCCGCCCGGAGCCGGCATCTAGCTACCCGATTGAGGCGTCCGGGAAGCCAACATCCGCTGAGGTTTTGTGACGCGGATCGGCCGGGCGGTCAGCGGGTGCCGGTGAGGAAGGCGACGGCGTCCTCCCAGGCGGTCCAGCCGCCGGGCAGCTCGTCGGTGTCCAGCGACGGGCGCAGGGTCAGGCTGCCGCCGCCGTGCAGGCCGATCACCCAGCCACGCCGCCGTCCGGGCAGCGTGGTGACCGCGGCGACCGCGGCGAACGGCACGAACCGGCGCCCGTCGGCGGGCGCGTCCACGGTGGCCACCGCCCCGGCCGGCGCCTCCGGTGCGGAACCCGGCGCGCGCTGCGGCCGGGTCGCCGGGCTCACCGGGACACCGCCCGCGGCGATCTCGGTGAGCCGCCGTTTCGCCTCCGCCCCCCGGCCCCGCGGCAGCCCCGGGACCAGCAGGAAGCCGAGGTCGGTGACGAGCAGGTCGGTGCGCTCGCCGTCGGCGGACAGGTTGACCAGGCCGCCGAGCGCCTGCGCCCGGGCGGCCGGCCGCTCGTCGCCGGGCGCGGCCAGATCCACCCCGATCCGGGCCAGGTAGGCGCGGACCGCCTCGGCCTGCTCCGGGTCGGCGGCGGCCGCGGCCACGTCGGTCAGGTTGAGGAACGTGCCGTCCCGGGCGACCAGCTCGGCCGTCCCGGTCCAGCTGTGCCGCCAGCGGGCCACGCCGCTGCGCAGCGCGGCCAGCGCCAGCATCAGGGAGAGGAGGTCGACGATCCGGTCGGCGGTCTCCTCCGGGGAGAGGCCGGGGAAGATGGTGGCGGCGGCGGTCCGGAGCCGGCCGTCGGCCGCCAGTTCGAGGACCCGCTCCGCGTCCGGTACGGCGGCGCCCACCGCCCGCGCGACGGTGGCCAGCGCGGCCTCGGCTTCCCGCTCCATCTCGGCGGTGCGCGCCACGCTGAGGAAGTCGTCCCAGCCCACCTCGGTACGCCCGTGCGACGGGAACGCCACCGCCTGCAGCGCCCGCCCGAGTCCGGGCAGGTCGGGCACCAGCTCGTCGGCGGCCTCCGCGGGGACGGGGCGATCCGGGGTGGCGGTCCCGGCGGCACCCCCGTCCGGGCCCTGACCGACCGCCGCATCGGGCGGCTCGGCAGCGGCGGCCTGCCCGGCTCCGGCCGGCCGGCCGCCGGGCGCCACCGGGTCGCCGGCCGGCGGCTCCGCTGTGGACGGGTCCTCGCCACCCACCGCCGCACCGGAATCCGGCTGATCGGCACCGGGCGTCGCCGCACCGTCCACCGCCGGTCCGGCTCCCGGCGTCAGCGCACCGCCCACCGCCGGCTCGGCGGCCGGCATCGTCGCACCGTCCACCGCCGGTCCGGCTCCCGGCGACAACGCACCGCCCACCGCCGGCTCGGCGGCCGGCATCGTCGCACCGTCCACCGCCGGTCCGGCTCCCGGCGACAACGCACCGCCCACCGCCGGCTCGGCGGCCGGCATCGTCGCACCGTCCACCGCCGGTCCGGCTCCCGGCGTCGATGCACCGCCCACCGCCGGCTCGGCGGCCGGCTGGAGCGCGGCCAGCCGCTCGGCGAGCGGCGGGTGGGTGTCCCAGGCGCCGGCCGGCTCCGGCCCGCGGGCGCGCAGGATGGCCACGTCCTCGGCGCGGGCCGCGAGCACCCGCAGGAAACCGCCGAACACGTCCTCCGGCACGTGCCCGGCCTGCCAGCCGGGCCCGACGTACTCGGCGTGGAACAGCCGCTGCATCCCGGCCAGCACGGGCAGGTCGCGCAGCGCGGCGACGGCCGCCGGGGTCCCCGCGAACCGTGCCGCGACCCGGTCGGCGGCCAGCTCCTGGGCCCGGCTGAACGGCGCGTCCCAGCGGCGGTAGAGGCGGGCGTACGCCCGGAAGACCGCTGCGGCGGGGTTGCGGCCGCGACCCCAGCGCGGGGCCAGCCGCCCCACCGCGACCCGTCCCCGGTACGCCAGCGGCGCCCACCGCCCCAACCCGGCCGAGCCGTGCGCCAGCTCGTGCGCGACCGCCGCGCGCAGCCGGGCGGTGTCCCAGGCCTGCAGCAGCGGGAGTCCGAGGTAGAGGTCCCGGCGTCCGCCGAGCAGCCCGAACGCGCGGGTCCGCTCGCCGACCACGACCGCCGCGTCGGCGACCACGGTGAGCCCGGCCGGCGCGGTCACCCCGGCGGCGGACGCCGCCCCGTCGACCAGCGCCCACAGATCCGGCGCGTCGGCCCGGGTGACCGCGACCCCGGCCGGCACCCGGCGCCGGGTGTGCACGGCGCGCCAGGTGGCGTACCCGAGCGCGCCGAAGGTGGCCATGCTCAGCGGCACGCCGGCGCGCAGCGCGATGTCGGCGGGCAGCAGTTTCAGCACCGTCCAGAGCACGCCGAGCACCACGGCCAGTTGCAGCCCCGCGACGATCGGGAACCCGGCCAGGGCGGCTGCCGACCTCGCCGCCGCCCGCGCGTCGTTGCTCAAGCCGCTCTCCTCCCACCGGAATCGGGCTCCCAGCCTAGAGGCTGTTCACCGGAGCCGGACCGGGCCTGTGGCCGGGCGCCGGCCGCTCGGCACAGGTCTCCCCCAGGGGTACGGGCGGGAGCCCCGAGTCGATCAGGCCGGCGGCCAGTCGATCTCCGGGGACCGGAAGTAGGTGACGCCGGCCGCCGCCCAGCGCGGGCCGAACGCGGCCACCCGGGCGCGGAACGACGCCCAGTCCCGGCCGTCCTGCGGGGTCCAGGCCACCTCGGCGACGGCGGGCAGCCGGGGGAACGTGAGGTATTGCATGTCGGCGACACTGCGCAGGGTCTCCGACCAGAGCGGGGCGGCCACCCCGAGCAGGGCGTCCTCCGGGACGCCGGGCAACCGCTGGGCGGGGTCCCAGTCGTACGCCTGCCGCAGGGGCAGGAATCCGGCCCAGTCCAGCCCGATCGGGGTGCTCTCGTCGTACTTCATGTCCAGGTAGGTCCGGTCGGCCGGCGACATGATCACCTGACGTCCGGCGGCGGCCGCGGCGACGGTCTGCGCATCGTCGTCCTGCCGCCGCCAGTACTGCACGACGGTGCCCTCGGGCAGGTCGGCGGCGGCGATCTCGTGCCAGCCGATCGCGCGCTTGCCGTACCGGCCGGGCAGCGGCAGCACCCGGGCCAGGAACGTCCGGTAGTCCTCGGCCGAGGTGGACAGGCACTCGTCGCCGCCGATGTGCAGCCACGGGCCCGGGGTGGCCTCGGCGACCGTCTGGAGCACGGCCTCGACGAAGGCGTACGTCTCCGCCCTGTCCGCGACCAGCGAGCTGTACCCGACCTCGGTGTCGGTGCGCGGCTCGACCGGCTTCCCGTCCGCGGTCAGTTCCGGGTACGCCACCTGGGCGGCGTTCACGTGCCCGGGCATGTCGATCTCCGGGACGATCGTGACGTGCCGGTCGGCGGCGTAGGCGACCACGTCCGCGTAGTCGGCCAGGGTCAGGAAGCCGGGTCCGGCCCCGTCGCAGCCGGTGCCCGGGCCGCCGCTGACCTCGGTGAGCCGGGGCCGGCCGGGGATCTCCAGCCGCCAGCCCTGATCGTCGGTGAGGTGCAGGTGCAGATGGTTGATCTTGAACTGGACGAGCAGGTCGAGGTGCGCCCGGATCTCGGCCGGGGTGAAGAAGTGCCGGGCCAGGTCCAGCATCGCCGCGCGGTACGCGAAGCGCGGCCGGTCCTCGATCACCCCGCCGGGCAGCACCCCGTCGCCGGCCGCGAGCTGGCGCAGCGTCTGCACGCCCCAGAACAGCCCGGCCGGGGTGAGCGCCCGCAGCACGACCCCGGACCCGGTGATCTCCAGGCGGTACCCCTCCGGCCCGTGCTCGCGCACCCCGTCGAGCTCCAGCCGGATCGGGCCGCCGGCGCCGAGCCCGACCGGGTGCCCGGTGACCTCGTGCAGGGCGGTGGCCAGCCGCGCGGCGACCGCGGCGGCGTCCGGGGACGCGCTCACCGTCGTACCGGGGACGATCGGGAAAGTCGCGGCCGGGTCCGGCCGCACCGAGACCGGGGCCGGGACCACATCGCCGAGCCGCTTCGTCAGAGGGCGCACTCTGAACACTCTAAACTGTTGCGCCATGGCGATCACTACGCGTCATGCCGTCCTCGGCGACGAGCTACCGCTGCACCGACTGGCCGCACGCACCTTCGGCCTGGCCTGCCCACCGGGCACCGCACAGGCCGACATCGACGCGTTCGTCGCCGCCCACCTGTCCGCCGAGCGCTTCGCCGGATACCTCGCCGATCCGGGCCGGACCCTCCTGCTGGTGTCCGAGGACGATCAGCCACTGGGGTACGCGATGCTGGTCCGCGGGCCGATCGCCGACCCGGACGTGGCCGCCGTCGTCGACGCGGACACCAGCATCGAGCTGAGCAAGTTCTACGTCGCCGCGGAACGCCACGGGTCCGGCGCGGCCCACGCGCTGATGACCGCCACCCTGGAGGCGGCCGCCGCGACCGGCGCGGTGTCCTGCTGGCTCGGCGTGAACCAGCGGAACGTCCGGGCCGCCACGTTCTACGCCAAGCACGGCTTCGACATCATCGGCGTCAAACGGTTCCTGGTCGGCTCGGAGTGGCACGACGACCACATCCGCAGCCGTCCGCTCACCTGACCGACGCCGCCCGGGGCCCGACCGCGGCACGGTACACCTCGGCGAGCGCGTCCGCGCAGCCGTCCCAGGTGGGCAGGCTGTCCAGCGGGCGGCCCGGGCCGCCCATCGCGTCGAGCAGGGCACGCGCCGCCACCTCCGGCGGGGTGCCCGGCCGCAGACCGGTGACCAGGCCGTCCTCCACCAGGTCGGCCATCCCGGCGACGTCGTAGCCGACCACCGGCCGGCCGGTGGTCAACGCCTCCATGACCGCGACCGGGTGCGCCTCGTAGTCGGAGAACGCGGCGATCACCTGGGCGGCGCCCAGCGCGGCGGCCATGCCGTCCCGGTCGTTCGGCGGGATGGCCCGGATGGTCACCGCCGCGGCGACGCCGAGGCCGTCGGCGATCCGGCGCAGCTGCGCCTCGTACGGCCCGGCGCCCAGGATGTCCAGGTGGGCGTGCGGGACCTGGCGCAGGATGTAGGGCAGCGCCTCGATCACCCGGTGGTGGCCCTTGTACCGTTCCAGCCGCCCGATCGACACCAGCCGCCCCGGGACCGGGTCCACCGTGGATCGGGCCGGCGGCAGCCCGCCACCGTTGCGGATCACCGACATCCGGCCGGCCGGCACCCCCGCGAGCCGCTGGAAGAGCCGGCCCTCCGCCCGGCTGACCGCGACCACGTGCCGGGCCTGACGCAGCAGCGGCCCGGCGAGCTGCCACTGCAGGCTGCGCATCGCGTGGCGGGCGGTCGACGAGTGGCCGCCGGTGTGCAGGGTGACCACGTACGGCGTGCGGGCCCGGCGCGCGGCCAGCATGGCCAGCAGCGGCACCGGCGTGTGGATGCCCTGCACGTGCACGAGATCCCAGCGCTCGGCCAACACGCCGCGGAGGATGCCGGGCGCGAGGTAGTAGTCGCGCGTCGACGGCCACGCCGGCACCCGGCGCACCTCGAACCCGTCGCGCCGCTCCCGGTGCGGGTACGACCGGGTCCGGTCGCTGGTCAACACGGTCAGGTGGATGTCGCCGCGGGCGGCGAGCCGGCGCGACACCTCGTCGACGTGGGTCTCGATGCCGCCCATGTCGGGCAGATAGCGGGTGCTGACCTCGAGCACCCGCAGCGGGCCGCCGGTCCGGGGCGACCGGAGCCGGGTTTCGTCGGGGGTGGTCGTGCTCATGCTGCCATCACTTCCTGATAGACCTTCTCGACACGGGCGGCGACGGACGACGCGGTGAAGTGCTCGACCCGGGCCCGGCCGGCGTCGCCGAGGCGGTCCCGCAGCCCGGGGTCGGCCAGCAGCCGACCGATCGCCTTGGCCAGCGCCGCCGCGTCGCCGGGCGCGACGAGCACTCCGCTGACGCCGTCCTGCACCATGTCGACCATGCCGCCGGTGCTGGTGGTGATCACCGGCCGCCCGGCCGCCATCGCCTCGAGCACCGTGGTGGGGCACGGGTCCGGCCAGGTGGACGGCAGGACCGCCAGGGTGCAGCGGCGGAAGGCGGCCATCACCCTCGGGTGGGTCCACTGCTCGAACACCCGCACGCCGGCGGGCAGCTCGTCGGGGACCGCCGGGCTCCGCCGGCCGACCATGACCAGCGGCGGGCGGCCGGCGCCCAGCCGCTGGTAGGCGTCGAGCAGCGTGGGCACACCCTTGTCGCGCAGCAGATCCCCGGCGAAGAACAGGAAGTCCCCGGGCGGCAGGTCCGGGTTGTCGGCGTGCTCGATCAGCTCGGCCACCGTGTCCGGGACGAAGTTCGGGATCACGCTGGACGGCACCGGCCCGCCGGGCACCCCGTTGCGCTGGGCGACCGCGTTGCTGACGCTGACGATGTGGTCGACCGCGTGGTCCTTCCACCGGTGCATGGCCTTCACCGCGAGCGCGGTGCCGGCGCCGACCACCGTGCCGTAGTGCCCGCCGGCGCAGGGCAGGCACCGCGCGCCGGGACCGGGGCAGGGCCGGCCGTCGCGCATCATCCGCTTGGTGGCGCACACGTTGCTGTAGTCGTGCAGGGTCAGCACCAGTTTGAACGGGTACCGCCGGCGGAGGGCGACCGCGCTGTTGACGATCCAGTTGTGCGCGTGCACCACGTCCGGGCGCACCCGTTCGACCAGGCGGTTCAGCGCCGTGGTGAGGGCCGGGTCGGGCAGCGGCAGGTGGTGCGGGCGGTGCGGGTCGGAGTAGCGCGCGCCCAGGCGCATGGCGCTGCTGGTGAAGCGGTGCACCACGACGCCGCCGGGCAGCGTCTCCACCCGGTCGGTGCCGGGCAGCAGCTGCGTACCGACGACCACCTGGTGGCCGCGGGCGACCAGGGCGTTGGCCAGATTGAGCACGTGCCGCTCCTCACCGCCGATGTCCGGCGGGAAGAACTGGGCGAGCATCAGGATCTTCATACGGGGGCTCCAGCCGTGCTGCGTCGTACCTTGCTGCCAGGGGTGCTCAGATGCCGCGACGCCAGCCAGAGCGCGCCCGCGGCGAGCGCGAGCAGCCAGCCGACGAGGCTGCCGGTCAGGCCGCCGGTGGCGGCTCCGGCCACGGTCCCGGCTATCTCCAGGACCGTGGTGACGACGACGAACGGCGTCGCCTCGGCCAGCACCCGGTCGGCCTGCACCCGGGCGATGTACTGGTCCTTGACGACCAGCAGGGGGCAGGCCAGCCCGAGCAGCCGCAGGTCGGCCATGCCGCCGTGGGCGTAGTCGGCGCCGAACACCCGCAGGATCAGCGGCGCGCCGGCCAGCAGGACCAGGCTGAGCAGCAGGCTGACCGCCAGCGACAGCCGGAAGACCGACCGGGCCCGCTGCTCGGCGCCCTGCCGGTCGTTCGCGGACACCGCGAACAACGCCATCGCCAGGGCGTACGGGGCCATGAAGGCGACCGTGGCGACCAGCCGCACGGTGGTGTAGACGGCGTTCTCGTCCGCGGTGACGAAGGCCGAGATGATCACCGGCTGGAGCGCCGCCGGGGCGGCCAGCGCGATGTTCATGCCGTGGTGGCGGCCCGCCGAGCCGCCGAACCGGGCCACCGCCGCGCGCATCTGGCCGCCGGTGACCCGGCCGGCCGTCGGGGTGAGCCGCACCGCCGCACGGACCGCCAGCAGGCAGGCGACCAGCTGCCCGGCCAGCCACGCGCCGAGCGCGGCGTCCACTCCGGACCGGCCGGCCAGCACCGCGGCGCCGAGCAGGACGATCTTCGACGCGCTGGCCACCGCGTTGCGGGTCACCTGCGCGCTGGGCCGGCCCAGCACGAGCATCGCCTGGTCGAACAGGTTGCCCAGCGCGGTCAGCACCGCCACCGCCACCAGCAGCCAGAACGTGCCGCCGGCGGGGTCCAGGAAGGCGAACGCCGGCAGCGACCGCCAGGCCACCAGCCCGAACAGGACGGACAGCACCGCGGTGACGCCGGCGCTCGCGCCGATCGCGGTGACCAGCATGACCCGCTGCCGGTGCGGGCCCAGCTCGGGCAGGTGGGAGATGAGCAGCGTGCCACAGCCGACCATGCCGAGCATCCCGAGCAGCATCGCGGCCGCGGTCGCCGATCCGAGATGACCGACCACCGGCACGCTCAGCGTGCGCGCCGCCACCGTCCAGTAGACGAAGCCGAGCGCGCTGGTGACCACCTGGGTGCCCAGGATCGAGCCGGCGATCGCGACCACCCGGGAACGGCGGAACGCGGTGAAGGCGCTCTCCCGGCGCCGCCGTCCACGGCTCACCCGCTCTCCCGGACGGCCGCGATGATCCGGTCGACCCGGGTCACGTCGACGGACCAGGCGGATCGCACGGAAAGGGCGACACCGCCCGCGGCGATCAGCGCCGCGAGGACGGCGGTCACCACGATCGACGGGTGCGCCGCGGGCCGCGGGCGCCGGGCCGGGCGGGACACCGGGATCAGCAGCAGCGCCGGCAGCAGGCCCACGGTCAGCCACCACCCGGGCCGGAAGCCGACCGCGACCGCGGCGCCGGCGCCCAGCGCCACGAGGGCGGTGGCCACCGCGAGGGAGCCGGCCGGGCCGAGTTCCCGGGCCATCGCGGGCACCGCCCGCCAGCGCAGGAGCAGCAGCAGCGCCGCGCCGAGGAAGAGGTCGCGCCAGGGATGCGGGTCCGCGGATCCGGTCCAGCCCCGGGTCTGGCTGACGACTCCGAGACCGGCGAGGTCGTAGATCGACACCGGGCCGTGCCGGTAGGCCGCCCGGATCCCGTCGACGCCGTCGAACTTGGTCAGCGCCGAGGCGGTGAGCTGCCGCTGCTGCGGGGTCTCCCCGGCGTAGAAGTACCACTGCTGGTGCGGCAGGCTCTCGGCGAGCCGGGTGTCGACGTACAGGTAGCGCAGGCCCATCGCGCGTGCCGTACGGGTCTGCTCGGCGCCCCACGTCTCGGAGAAGTAGAACGTGGCGGGCTCCAGGCCGGCGCGGGGCGCGACGTCCACCCACAGCCGGCCGGTCGCGGCGAACAGCGTCGCCGGCATCCGGTCGGCCATGATGGTGCTGCCCGGGGCCAGATGATCCGCGCTCCACCGTGCCGCGGCCAGCGTCTCGGCGTCGAGCGAGCGGCTGTCGGCGACCACCAGGAAGCTGCCGGGCAGCCGTCCCCAGTCGGGTCCGGAGCCCAGGATCAGCCCGCCCAGGTAACCGAGGCAGGTCAGCAGCAACGTCACGCCGGTGCGGGTGAGCGTGGCGTGCGTGCGCCCGGCGGCGCCGCCGGGCGCGGAGAGGCGCCCGTGCCGGAACACCCAGGCCGCCGCGATGGCGAACGGGATGAACGTGAACGTGGTCGCCCGGTCGCACATCTCGGAGATCTGCGGGGCGAACCGGCCGGCGAACGACGCGGGCGGCAGCAGGGCGAGCAGCCCCAGCACGAACAGCTGCGCGTCACCACGGCGCCGGGCGTGCCGGAACAGCGCCAGGGCGATGACGACCGCGGCCACGGTGATCAGTACCGCGTACGCGACCAGCACGAGCCGTTCCCAGACCGGGGTGCTGGCCCCGGCCGAGTCGGCGAAGAGGGTCCGCTGGCTGCTGCCGCCGAACAGGGCGCCGGCCTGCGCCACGGCCGAGTCGACCATCGGGCCCAGGTAGCCGGAGAGCTGCCCGGCGATGGGGACGGCCTGCGCCACCACGGCGGCGACGGCGGCCAGCGCGCCGATCCCGACCAGCCGGCGGTCGCGGCGGCCGGCGGTCGCGGTCCACACCAGCAGCGCGCCGGCGGTGATCCAGCTGGTCAGGTGGTGGGTGATCGCGGTCGCGGCGAGACAGACGACCGCGCCGAGCACCGGCATCCACGGTCGCGCCGACCGGGTGGCCCGGGCCAGCAGGTAGCCCCCGGAGACGGCGAGCGACAGCGCCAGGGTCTGGTACGCGAACTGCGAGTTGAAGAAGTAGAACTGCGGGGACGCGGCGTACACGCCGACGGCGAGCGCGCCGGCCCGCTCGTCCCCGGTGACGTGCTCGGCCAGCCGGAACAGGGCGAGGACCAGGATCAGCCGGCACAGCAGCACCACGAGCGTGACCGCGGCCATCAGCGGCAGCCCGCTGGCCCGGTGCACGGCGAGGGTGAGCAGCTCCAGGCCGGGGAACCGGGGACTGGCCGCAAGCAGCGGGTTCGGGCTGAACAGCGGCGCGCCCTGGACCAGGTCGACCAGCGTACGCAGGTGCAGCTGCTCGTCGAAGCCGGTCAGCAGCAGCGGGTCGGTGAGCCGGTACACCACCGTGGGCAGCAGGCCGACGGTGAGCACCGCCCAGCGCCGGACGCGGCTGCTGACCTCCGATCGCAGCAGGACCGACACGCCCGCGGCGAACGGGGTGAGCACCGCGAGGAAGAAGGTGAGCACCCCGGCCTCGTACCAGCCGCCGCGGGACGCGGTGACCGCCAGCCCGGCCAGCAGCACGGACGCGGCCGCGCCGAGGGTCAGCGGCGCGACGCCGGACCGGGGGTCACGCGGGGCGCGGTGGGCCGGCGTGCGCACCGGCAGGACCACCGTGGTCACGCGGTCTCACTGTGCGGTGCGAGCCACATCTGCTCCAGGCTGCCGTACATGAATCCGGTCGCGGTCGCGACCAGGCCGAACGCGATGGCGAACGCGCGTCCCGCCGCGGCCGGGCGCAGCATCAGCGCCTGCAGCAGCGCCCGGGCGAAGCCGAGCGGCAGCACCCGCAGGACGTACGAGCGCTCCGCGGACAGACCGCTGCCGGCGCCCACCAGACGCGAGACCAGCGCCTTGGAGATGCCCTCGTGGTAGCAGCGGGACCGGAAGTAGCGGAACCGGTGGCGGTCGGCGCTGACCCGGTGCGACACGTTGACCGCCGGGTCGTACAGGACCTTCGCGTCCGGCTGCGCCTGGCTGAGCCGGATGCACAGCTCGGTCTCCTCGCACCCGAGCGGCCGCTTGCCGACCCGGCCCATGTCGGAGCTGAAGCCGCCGATCCGGGCGAAGACCTCGCGCCGGAACGACATGTTGCAGCCGACCAGGTTGCGCACCAGCGCCGGGGACGTGGGCTGGCCGACGTAGGTGCAGCCGACCACCCAGTCGAACTCGGCGGGCATCCAGGCCGGGCGCGCGCCGCGGGACCAGACCGCGGTGGCCGAGCCGCCGACGCCCTGCACCGCGGGGTCGCGGTAGTGCAGCAGCATGGTGCCCAGCCAGTCCGGCGCGGCCGCCGCGTCGTCGTCGAGGAACACCACGACGTCGCCGCGGGCCGCGCGCACACCGGTGTTGCGCGCGCCGGACAGCCCGCGGGTCTCCTCGTTGCGAAGCACCCGCACCCCGGGGAACGTCGCGGCGGCCCGGTCGGCGAGCGCGTCGTTGTGGTCGGCGACCAGGATGATCTCGTCAGCCGGGCGGGTCTGCGCCAACACCGACTCGACGGCTCGAACGATGTCGTCCCAGCGCTCCATCGTGTAGGCGCAGATGATCACGCTGCTGGTGAGCGTGACCGGCGCCCGGCCGGTGGGGCCGATCGCTCGCGACGCGAATTCGGGCAAGGCGGAACTCCCGGGAAGGACATCGAAGGGATTGCGGGCACGACCCGCGGGGACACGGGGAGATTCGGGTGTCCCGGGAACGATAGGGCGCGGCGATCAAGGGACGGAACGGTCGATCCGGTCCTCCCGCTGGACCGCGCGTACGCGCCGGGCAGCACGTTGTGACGGCCGCGGGCCCCACCCGACGGTGGCGCGCACCGAACGAGGGGCGGTCCCTGCCCGCGGGTGCCGATCCGGCCGTCGGGGCGGTCGGCACGCGCGGGGCGGCATTCCGGTCGCCCGGCCGACCGGGGGCCGGAGCTGCCCGTGGCGTACCCGAAGATCCCGCCGCCGTGGCCGTAGAGGGTCATCCCGCACGACAGCGGAGCGGGTGCGGCGGCGCTCACCGGGGCCGGATCCGACCGGTCCGGAGTGGACAGCGAAGGGAATCCAGTGAATTTTATATAAGCTGCTTCTTAATCAAGTCGGGGAAGTGTCGCATGCGGTGGGTATTTTCGTTATGCGGACCGGCGCCACGGGGGCGTCGGTCCGTCCACATCAGAGGCGTCCGCGCCGCGCAGCAACACCCGCCCCGCGGCCCGGACCCGCTCGCGCAGCTCGACCGGCGACTCGATGGCGAACGGCACGGCCAGCACGCTCAACACCATCGCCGGCCAGCTCAGGTCATCGACGCTCATCCGCATCCGGCAGACACCGTCGCGCACCGGCTCGCACACCGCCCAGTCGCCGGTGAGCGCGCGCACCGTCTCCGGCCCGGTCTCCAGCAGCACGCTGACCTCGTACCGGTGCGGGATCGAGCGGATCCGCGACCGCAACCAGGCCGCCGGGTCCCCGCCCGGGATCTCCCGGGGCCGGAACCGCGCCCCGGTCAGCGCCGGGCCGGTGATCCGGTCCACCCGGAAGCTGCGCCAGTCGGCCCGGTCCAGGTCCCAGGCCAGCAGGTACCACTTCCGGCCGAGCGGCACCAGCCGGTGCGGCTCGGCGTGCCGGCGCCGCGCCTCGCCGTCGCCCGCGGTGTAGTCGAAACGCAGCCGCTCCTCGCCCCGGGTGGCCGTGGCGATCGTGGTGAGCACCGCGGCGTCCAGCACCGGCCCGCCGCCGGGGACGCCGGGGCTGGTCACCGCCTGCAGGGCGTCGATCCGCTGGCGCAACCGGGGCGGAAGCAGCTGGACCACCTTGGCCAGGGCCCGCACCGAGGTCTCCTCGAAGCCGGCGACGGCGCCGGCGGCGGCACTGCGCAACCCGACCGCGATGGCCACCGCCTCCTCGTCGTCGAGCAGCAGCGGCGGCACCGCCGCCCCGGCCCGCAACTGGTAGCCACCGGCCACGCCGCGGGTCGCCTGCACCGGATACCCCAGCTCGCGCAGCCGCTCCACGTCCCGGCGCAGGGTGCGCGGGGAGACCTCGAGGCGATCGGCCAGTTCGGCGCCGGGCCAGTAGCGGTGGGTCTGCAGCAGCGACAGCAGTCGCAGCATCCGGGCACTCGTGTTCGCCATGCCTCAAGGCTCGCACCGATGTCACTGACCGGTGAGGCAGCACTCGATCCGCTGCCGCCACGCGCTACCTTCTCTGTCGCATCCCTTCGCGACGCGAGGCAGGAAGGTGGCGGGCACACGTATGCTCGGGCGGCGACGCGGCCGGCGGGACGATCCCGCCATCCTGGACGAGTTCCGGCCGCCCGAGGATCCCGAGCCGGGCTGGCACCGCGAGACCGCCGACGAGCCGGACCGGTCGCGCCCGCGGCGGTGGATCCGGCGGCGGGCCGGCGCGCTGCTGCCCGGCCCGTTCCGGACCCTGCTGGACGGACTGGTCCGCCGGCCGGTGGCGCCGGGCCCGGTCGCGCCCCGCGGCAATATGGGCGCGGTCGTCGACTGCGCGGTCTACGCCGGTGGGATGCGGCGTTCCGCGCCGGGGCAGCCGCGCCAGGTGCCGTTCCCGGAGGCCGCCCGCCTCGCCAGGCGCCACCGCGACGCGTTCGTCTGGCTCGGCCTGCACGAGCCGGACCGGCCCACGATGGACCTGGTCGCCGAGGTGTTCGGGGTGCACGAGCTGTTCGCCGAGCGGGCGGCCGAGGGTGGGCACCGGCCCGGGGTGGAGGTCGCCGGCGACGTGACCCGGCTGGTGCTGCGTACCGCGCGCTACGTCGAGCACGACCGGCTCACCGACACCTCCGAGGTGGTCGAGACCGGGGACGTCACCGTGCTCGTCGGCCCGTGGTTCGCCATCACCGTGCGACACGGCCCGGTCGGCCCGCTCGCGGAGGTCCGCCAGGAGCTGGAGCGACGCCCGGACGTGCTGCGGCATGGCCCGTGGGCGGTGGCGTACGCGGTGGGCAGCCGCCTGGTGGACAGCTATCTCGACGTGGCCGGGCACGTCGAGCGGGACCTGGAACGCCTGGAGGAGGAGACCTTCTCCGCCGACCGGGGCACCCAGATCGCGCACCTCTACCAGCTCAAACGGGAGATGGTGGAGTTCAAGCGGGCGGTGCTGCCGCTGGCCGAGCCGCTGCTGCGGCTGCTGGAGAGCCGGGATCTGCCGGCCGCGGTGCGGCCCTACCTGGTCGACGTGCGCGGGCGGCTGAGCCGGGCGGTGGACCGGGTGGCCGGCTACGACGACCTGCTGAACTCGATCCTGCAGGCCCGTTTGGCGCAGATCTCGATCGACCAGAACGACGACATGCGCAAGATCGCCGCGTGGGCCGCGATCGCCGCGGTGCCGACGGTGATCGCCGGGATCTACGGGATGAACTTCGCGACGATGCCCGGGCTGGACTCGCCGTGGGGCTTCCCGGGTGCGGTCACCGCCATGGTGGTGCTCTGCGGCGGCCTCTACCGGCGGCTGCGGAAAACCGGATGGCTCTGACCGGCAACTCACGGTGCGTGACCGGCAGCCGGCGCGCACCCCGATCCACTGTGGGGCACAGGCGCTGAAGATCGTACGATTGGGCCACCTCATCCACCGACTTGGCCGATTTCCAGACCGGACAGACGACGAAACCGGACGGCTTCGCCCTGGCCCGTGAACACGGCGAGTTACTAGCTTTCTCGGTGCGCCGATCTTGGGGGGTAGGACGAAGTGCCGGCAACCGAGGCCGTACCGCGGCCAGGGACGCAGCCGCGGGGCCGGCGTGGCGTCCTGGCCGCCCTGCGCGGTCACGCCGACCTCTTCCTGAACGCCGGATCACTGATGGCGACCACCCTGGTCACCTCGGCGTTCGGCTTCGCGTACTGGTGGCTGGCCGCGCACGTGGCCTCCCCGGCCGCCGTCGGCCAGGCCTCCGCCGCGGTGTCGGCGATGACCCTGATCGGCACCATCGGCATGTTCGGCATGGGCACCATGCTGATCGCCGACCTGCCTTCGCTCGCCCGCGGCCGGTGGGCCCTGATCTCCACGTGCCTGCTGGTGGCGGGCGCCGCCGCGACCGCCGGTGGCCTGCTCTACGTGGCCGCCGCCCAGCTGTGGATCCCCGGCCTGCGAGAGGCGATGGGCGGCGTCCCGGCCACCGTGCTGCTGGTGGTCGGCATCGCGTCGAACGCCATGACCCTGGTCCTCGACGAGGCCATGGTCGGGCTGCTCCAGGGCCCGCTGCAGCTGATGCGCAACGCCTGGTTCGCGGGGCTCAAGCTGGTGCTGCTCGGCGCGCTGGCCCTGCTGCCGATCACCCTGACCGGCGGCGAGCTGCTGCTCACCTGGGTGGCCGGCATCGTCGCGTCGACCGCGATCCTGCACGCGGCGCTGCGCCGGCGCGGAATGATCGACTCGCTGCGGCCGCGGTTGTCGCTGCTGCGCGGCCGGGGCCGGGCCACCCTCGACCACAACCTGCTGAACCTGGCCGCCTACCTGCCCCGGGCCACCCTGCCGCTGGTGGTCACCGCGACGCTGTCGGCCGAGGCGAACGCCGCCTTCTACACCGCGTTCATGGTGCTGTCGGTCCTGGGCATGGTGCCGGGCAACGTCGCGCTCACACTGTTCGCGGTGGCCAGCGGGGACCGGGCCGCGCTGCGCGGCAAGGTCCGGATGGGGCTGCTCGTCTGCCTGGCCGGCGGCCTGCCGGCCGCGCTGGTGGTGATGGCGCTGGCCGACCCGATCATGTCGATCTTCGGCAGCGCGTACGCGGACACCGCCGGCACCGCGCTGGCCATTCTCACGCTGACCTACGTCCCGCTCGTCCTCCACCACTTCTTCCTGGCCATCTCCCGGGTGCACGGCAGGGTGCGCGGCGCCGGCGTCTTCTCCGTCTTCGCCGGCGCGGCCGAGCTGCTGGCCGCCTGGTGGGGTGGCCGCCAGGGGGACCTGAACGACCTGGTGACCTGGGTGGCCGTGGTGATGGCGATCGAGGCCGTGCTGGTCGCGCCGACCGTGCTGAAGGTTGTGTTCGCGCCCGTCGTCGACGCGACGGCGCAGGCGGAGGGAGTGCATGTCATGTCTACCACGAGGCTGACCCTGCACGAGCGGGCCTGGCTGCCGCTCGAGTACATCCGCACGGTCGGCCCGCTGACCGGGGTCACCGCGGACCGGCTCCGCAATGCGCTGATCGGCCTGCACACCGCCGACCCGACGCACCGGGCGGTGTCCCGGCTGGACCGCTCCGGCGCGAAGTGGCAGCACATGGACGCGGCCGGCTTCGCCACCCACGTGACCGACGCGGTCACCGACCTCGGCCCGGCGCCGGTGGACTTCGACGCGATGACCCGGCAGCTGCAGGCCGAGCCGCGGGGGCACCACCCGGTGCGGATCCTTTCCGGCGGCGGGTACGTGGCGCTCAAGGTTTCGCACGCGTACGGCGACGCCGGCCCGGCCAACGCCCTGCTGCGCGAGCTGATCACGGCGGCGTACGAGGGCCGGGCAGCCCGGGTCGCCCCGTCCGCACGGCACCGCTGGGCGCTGCCGAAGGCGTGGTGCAAGCAGTTCGCCTGGCACCCGGACCGGTGGCGGGCGGGCCTGAGCCTCCCGACCCCGCCGCACCCGGCGCCCGCGCCGACCCGGCCGTGGCAGCCCGACCTGACCGTGCGTACCGCGCGCTCGTCGCGGGTGCTCGGACAGATGCGGGCCTGGCGCGACGAGCACGCCCCGGGCGTCACCACCTCGGCGATCACCTTCGCGGCGTTCACCTCGGCGCTGGTCGAGCTGGGTCTGGACCCGGATCTGACCGGCGGCACGTTCCTCGCCGACGCCCGGCGCTACCTGGGCGCGGGCGTCCGCGTCGACAGCAACTTCTGCATGGGGCCGTACCTGCGGC
Organism: Actinoplanes teichomyceticus ATCC 31121; assembly: GCF_003711105.1. NCBI lineage: Bacteria > Bacillati > Actinomycetota > Actinomycetes > Micromonosporales > Micromonosporaceae > Actinoplanes > Actinoplanes teichomyceticus. The sequence goes on along the minus strand of NZ_CP023865.1, from coordinate 1,182,457 downwards.
CGGCGAGCCTGACCGACCCGGTGGCGATCCACCGGACGCTGAAGGCGGAGCTGGCCACCGGCCGGATCCTGACCATGATCATGCTGCGCGAGGCGAAGATCCTGCTGACCGGCGCCCCCGGGATGCCCGAGCCGTTCCCGGCCGAGGTCGCGGTGGAGCCGCGGCCCCGGCTGACCTTCATCAGCCAGGGCCGGCACGACATGCTCGGCGATCTGCCGTGGGCGGTGGACCCGGCCGGCCGGGTCAACGAGAGCGTGCCGACGCTCGCCGAGCCCGAGGGCGTCACCCTGACCACCAGCGAGATGAACGGGGTGCTGCACCTGGAGGCGACGTTCCACGCCTCGACGTACGACCCGCGGCTGCTGCAGCGTGCCCTGGACCTCGTCTGCAGCGACCCGGCCGGCCTGATCATGGCCCGCCGCTAGGGGGCCGCCCCGGGCACACGAGCCCGCGCCCGGCACCGGCCCGCCCCCCTGGCCGGCCGAGCGCGCCACCGGCCGCCGGACCACCCCCGTCCGGCGGCCGGTCCGTGTCCGGTCACCCGAAAAGCCGGTGCCGCCCCGCCCCGGGCGCGACTGAAAACCCGGCCGGGCGGGTAATCCGACGGCATGACGGAGAAGGCGGAAGATCTCGGCGAACCGGTCGCCTACCTGGTCCTCAAGGACGGCGTCCCGGTGTACGCGCCGAGCGGCGACCGGATCGGCACGGTCGAGCACGTCCTGGCCGACGAGCCCGAGGACGTCTTCCACGGGCTGCTGATCCGTACCTCGGACGGGCACCGGTTCGCCGCCGGTGACCAGGTCGCCGGGCTCTACGAGAACGGCGCGATCCTCACCGAGCCGGGCGAGCGGCTGACCCGGCCGAGCCCGGACCTGCCCGAGGGCCGCCACGCGGGCGCCCTGAAACGCGCCTGGGACTGGCTGGTCCAGCCGCGGTAGCGCCGCGCGGCTCCGGGTGGCCGTCCGCGCCGGAGCACCACCGAGGCCGCGCGGCCGGCCAGCGGCCGCAGCGCAGCAGGCAGGCGCCCGTAGTGGTGGCCCGCGGCCAGCGCGCCACCAGGCCGTTGGCCACCCCGAGGGCGAAGACGCAGCCGGCGCGGACCGCGTTCACGTCGACGCAGGCGGCCCGGTCCGCGCCGCCGTCACCGCGCGGAGCGGTCGCGGTAGGTCCAGGACCCGTCGCCGAGCGTGCTCCGGCCGCTCGCGCCGCCCGGGGCGGGCGCGGCCGGCTGCCCGGTCCGGGCCTGCAGGCGGGCGGCGAGGTACTCCGCCGCCGCGCGGTCCTCCTCGCTCGGGGCGGCCGCCAGCGCGTAGACCATGCCGAGGATGCCGAAGATCACCGCGACGCCGATCGGGACCAGCAGGGATCCGGCGGAGGCGCCCTCGACCGGGCCGCGGCCGGAGCCCGCCACCACCGACATCGCGGACATGCCGGTGAAGTGCATCCCGTTCACCGCGACGCCCATCACCAGCGCGGAGACGAAGATGATCGCCGGTCGGCTGACCACCAGGGTGAGCCAGAGCGCCACCGTGGCGGCGACCACCGCGATCAGCACCGACAGCGCCACCCGGCTGCCGGCGTAGTGGATCTCGCCGGTCAGGCGCATCGCGGCCATACCGGTGTAGTGCATGGCGGCCACGCCCAGCCCGGCCAGCACGCCGCCGGCCAGGATGCGCGGCTGCCGGGCCGTGGCGCCCAGCAGCGCGATGGCCAGGCCGGCGCCGACCGACCCGAACGCGATCAGCACGCTGGCCGCGGTCAGCGTGCTGTCGTAGCGGATCGGGGTGCCGGTCACGTCGAAACCGAGCATGGCCACGAAGTGCATGCTCCAGATGCCGGTGGCGCCGATCGCCAGCGCCGCCAGCACCAGCCACCAGCCGCGCTCGCCGCCGGTACGGGCCGAGCGCAGGCGCGCCGCGCTGGTCAGGCCGAGCATCGAGCCGAGCACCGACAGCAGGTAGCTCACCGCCGGAGTGATCCATCCGTGGTTGAAGTGATGGATCTCCGCCATGGTGCCCCGCTCCCCCTCGCGCCGCGTTGGTGCCGCGCTGCATCCTGCCCGAACCACCCCACAATCGTCACTGATTGTGACCCACATTTCGTTACCCGGGCGCTAGCGGATGATCTCGACGCGGGCCAGAGGCGATCGACACCGGACGTGTCGGCGGCTTGACGTCCAGTTTTGCCCATCGGAAGGGCTCCGTGCCGGATCCGTCATGATGCGGCCACCAAGTGGACCGGCCGTCACCGGACAGCACTATGACTACTTTGCGCGACTTCGGCGCGGTGCTCTCGTCACGCGCCGGCCGGGGCGAGCAACGCCAGCGCCGGGGCGCGCTGCGAGTGCAGGATCTGCACGGTGTCCTCGGTGCAGGTGCCCGGTTCGTCGTCCATCACACACAGGGTGCCGACGATGTGGCCCTCGGGCGAGTGCAGCGGGACACTCGCGTACGACCGGATCCCGCTCACCGCGAACAGCGGACTGTCCGCGTACTCCGCGCTGTCCCGGCTGTCGGTGATCAGCACCGGCACGTCCTCGGCGACCACGATCGTGTCCGGCGACCACTCGGCCGGCACCCCGCCCGCCTCCCGCACCCAGGCGGGCAGCCCGTACGACCCGGCCACCACCACGGTGTCGTTGAGCATCAGGGTGACCGCCGCGGCCGGCACGCCGGTCAGCACGGCCAGCCGCTCGGCGAACGAGTTCAGCCCGGCGGCGTAGGCCGGCCGGGTGAGGAAGTCGGAGACGGCCAGCAGGCGCGGCACGTCGGTCAGTTGACCGGCCGGGTCCGGGTGGGCGGTGTCCGCCGGCCCGCCCGCGGCCCGCGCGGCCAGCAGTTGCTCGGCCGCTTGCAGCAGGTGCCGGGGGCGTACCGGCTTGGAGATGGTGACGTCGCAGAGCTGCCGGGCGGCGGCCGGCGCGGCGGCGGACAGCATGATCACCGGCAGCGTGGCGGTGGCCGGGTCGGCGCGCAGCCGGTCGGCCACCTCCAGGCCGCTCATCCCGGGCATGTGGTGGTCGAGGACGACGAGGTCGGGTACGGCGCCCCCGATCAGGTCCAGCGCGGCCGCCCCGCTCCCGGCGATCCGCACCGCGTGACCGCCGCCGCTCAGCACCTCCTTGAGCAGCTCGGCGATGTCCCGGTCGTCCTCCGCGATCACGATGGACGCCATGACCAGCCCTCCTCGGTCGGCCGCACGCTCGCACCGACTCTAGCCCGGGGCCCCGCCCGGGATCCGCCGAAACCGGGGACGGCCGGCGGCGCCGCTCCCCGGGCCCACCCCGACCGGGGCGGGCGGGAGGCGTTGCCGCCCGGGCCGCACACCCGTCATGCCGGGACCGGGTCGGTCGCCCAGGCCAGCTCCGCCGAGCGGATCCGCTCGACCAGCGCCGCGATCCAGGCCAGCTCGGCCGCCACCAGACCGCGCCGGTAGCCGTGCGCCAGGGTGTGCACCTCGGTCATCGTGCCGGGCGGCAGCGCGGCCTGCTCGGCGGCCAGCCGCTCGGCCCGCGCCGACAGCAGCGCGCCGACCCGATCTACCGGCAGGCTGCCCAGGTGGGCCACCGCGAGCGCGAAGTCGACCGAGGCGACCGGGGTGTCGCGCAGCCCGGACTCGACCTTCGCCCGGAAGCCGGCGAGCCCCGCCTCGGTCAGCTCGTACTCCGTGCGCGGTGGCCGGTTGCCGACCTGGCCCGGCTCGCGTGCCTCCACCAGCCCGGCCCGGTGCAGGGACTTGAGCAGGGTGGTTACCGTGCTGCGGGTGGCGGTGAGATGCGCGTGGCGTTCCCGGAGCCGGGTCGCCAGGTCGTAGGCGTGTGCCGGCCGCTCCGCGAGGAGTCCGAGGATCGGGAGCACCAGACTGTTCCGTGAGGCATCCAACGGCATGAGCCCACGTTATGGGCGTATACACCTAGAGACAACCCCATATTGACCCGGATCTCCGGGTACGCGAGGGTTGGCACATGGCGTCCCGCACCGTCGCCCGGCAGATCTAGCGGCTCCGGGGCACGCACGCTCCCCTACGCCGCGCGGGCCGCACCCGGCGACCGCCCGCCGGCCCAGCTCACCGGCCCACTGGCGCGGCGGATCGACGGTGAGCGGTCTCCCGCCCCGGCGCAGCACGTCGGGCATCGATCCCCGAGCCGTAGGGTGGGCGCCGTGCAACCATTGACGAACTGGGCCGGCAACATCACCTTCGGCGCGCGGCGGGTGCTCCGGCCACGCTCCACCGACGAGCTACGCGACCTGGTCGCCGCTGCCACCGAGATGCGTGTGCTCGGCAGTGGACACTCGTTCAACCGGCTCGCCGACACCGGTGGTGACCTGCTGACGCTCGCCGACCTGCCGCGCACCGTCGAGATCGGACCGGACCGGCGCACCGTCCGGGTCGACGGCGGCATCCGCTACGGCGAGCTCGCCGCCCGCCTGCACGCCGAGGGCCTGGCCCTGCACAACATGGCGTCGCTGCCGCACATCTCGGTGGCCGGAGCGGTGGCCACCGCCACCCACGGCTCCGGGGTGCGCCACGGCAACCTGGCCACCGCGGTCCGCGGCATCGAGGTCGTCCGCGCCGACGGCGAGCTGGTCACCCTGACCCGGGGCGACGCGGACTTCCCCGGCGCGGTGACCGCGCTCGGCGCGCTCGGTGTCGTGGTCGCCCTGACCCTGGACGTGCACCCGGCGTTCGAGCTGCGCCAGTACGTCTACGACAACCTGCCCGCCACGTCGGTGCGCGACCACCTGGCCGACATCCTCGCCGACGGCTACAGCGTCAGCCTGTTCACCCGATGGACCGGCAACCACGTCGACATGGTCTGGCTCAAGCGGCTGGAGCCGATGACCGGCGACTACTTCGGCGCCACCCCCGCCGACGGCCCGCGCCACCCGGTCCCCGGGATGCCGGCCGAGAACTGCACGCGGCAGGACGGCGTGCCCGGCCCGTGGCACGAGCGGCTGCCGCACTTCCGGATGGAGTTCACCCCCAGCAGCGGGGCCGAGCTGCAGTCGGAGTGGCACGTGCCGCGGGCGCAGGCGGCAGCCGCGATCGAGGCGGTGGCCGGGCTCCGCGAGCGCGTCGCGGCGGTGCTGCAGATCTGCGAGATCCGCACGATCGCCGCCGACGACCTGTGGCTCTCCCCGAACTACCGGCGGGACAGCCTGGCCCTGCACTTCACCTGGATCGCCGACACCGAGGCGGTGCTGCCGGTGGTCGCCGATCTGGAGCGCGCCCTGGGGCCGCTGGGCGCCCGCCCGCACCTCGGCAAGATCTTCACCACCGCGCCGGCCGACGGCTACCCGCGGCTGGCCGACTTCGCCGCGCTGGCCCGGCGCTTCGACCCGTCCGGCACGTTCCGCAACGAGTTCCTCGATCGGCTGCTCGGGTGAGCGCGGCGCGACCGGTGGACCCGGACCGGACGGTTCTCGACGCGTTCCGTGACGAGGCGGACGCGCTCGGGCACGCCGCCGCCCGGTGGGCCGACTCGGACTGGGCCCGGCCGACCCGGTGCGCGCCGTGGCCGGTCCGGGAACTGTTCGCCCACGTGCACGTCGTTCTGGCCTGGCTGCCCGGGATGCTGGCCGCCCCGGCGCCGGCGGCGCCGGACACCTCCGCGGCCGGCTACTACCGCCCGGACCACCGGTTCGCCCCGGAGACCGACGCCGCCCGGATCCGCCTCGCGCGCGAGCACGCGGCGTCCTTCGCCACGCCCGGCCGGCAGGTACGCGAGTTCCGCACGCTCACCGCCGAGCTGACCGGCCGCTGCGCGGCAGAGCCGGCGGGCCGGGTGGTGCGCACCCGGCACGGTGACGCGATGCTGCTCGACGACTTCCTCACCACCCGGGTGGTCGAGCTGGCGGTGCACGGGCTGGACCTGGCCGACGCGCTGGGCCGGCCGGCCTGGCTCACCCCGGCCGCCGCCGGGGTGGTGCTCCGGCTGCTCTTCGAGCGGCCGGCCGACGAGCTGCCCGGACCGGCGGACCGGCTGCTGCGCCGGGCCACCGGCCGGGAGCCGGGCGGGCCGGCGCCGGCCGGGCTGCGCCCGCTCACCCTCGGCTAGGTGGCGCTCAGCATCCGCAGGCCGCGCCGGCCGGGGCGGTGAGCTCGTCGGCCGGGCGCGACCACTCGCCGTGCTCGCCGCGCACCGGGAACCCTTCGCGCACCCAGTACTCGTATCCGCCGATCATCTCCCGCACGGCGTAGCCCAGCCGGGCGAACTCCAGCGCCGCCCGGGTGGCCCCGTTGCAGCCCGGGCCCCAGCAGTAGGTGACCACCGAGCTGCCGGGCGGGATCAGCCCGGCCGCCCGGGCGGCGATCTGCCCGGTCGGCAGGTGCACGGCGCCCGGCAGATGTCCCTGCCGCCACGCCTCGTCGCTGCGCGAGTCCACCACGACCAGGCCGGGGGTGCCCGCCTCCAGGTCCGCGCGCACGTCGCTGACGTCGGTCTCGAAGGCCAGGCGGCGGGTGAAGTGGGCGATGGCTTCGGTGTTCGTCATACCGCCGATCGTGCCGGGCGCGGGCGGTCCGGCCCAGTGGCGCTGATGCCACGTACCGATAAGATCTCGCCATGCCGATGATCGAGAGGCGCGGCCCGGCGGTCACCGTGCTGGCCTACGACGGGATGTCGGTCTTCGAGCTCGGCATCGTCACCGAGGTGTTCGGCCTGCCCCGCCCGGAGTTCGACCGCCCGTGGTACGACCTGACCATCTGCGCCGAGACCCCCGGGCCGGTCCGGGTGGTCGGCGGCGCCACCCTGCACACCGAGCACGGCCTGGACGTCTTCGCCGCCGCCGGGACGCTGATCGTGCCCGGCGTCGCGGACGTCCGCGCCGACCCGTCCCCGGCCCTGGTGGCGGCGCTGCGCGCGGCGCACGCCCGGGGCGCTCGCGTGATGTCCATCTGCTCGGGCGCGTTCGCGCTGGCCGGGGCCGGCCTGCTGGACGGCCGCCGGGCCACCACGCACTGGCGGTACGCGGAGGCCCTGCGCACCCGCCACCCCCGCGTCCACGTCGACGCGGACGTCCTCTACCTGGACGACGGCGACGTGCTGACCAGCGCGGGCAGCGCCGCCGGCCTGGACCTGTGCCTGCACGTGGTCCGCCGCGACCACGGCCCCTCGATCGCCAACGCGGTGGCCCGCCGGCTGGTGGTGCAGCCGCACCGGGACGGCGGCCAGGCGCAGTTCATCGAGGCGCCGGTGACCGACGATCCGGCCGACGACCGGTTGGCCCGCAGCATGGCGTGGGCGCTGGGCAACCTGGCCACGCCGATCACCGTCGAGGTGCTGGCCCGGCGGGCGCACATGTCGTCGCGCACCTACCTGCGGCACTTCGCCCGGGCCACCGGCACCACCCCGATCCGCTGGCTGATCGACCAGCGGGTGCACGCGAGCCTGGCGCTGCTGGAGACCACCGGCTCGCCGATCGAGGAGGTGGCCGCCGCGGTCGGCTTCGACTCGCCGGTCACCTTCCGGCACCACTTCACCCGGGCGATGCGGACGTCCCCGTCGGCGTACCGCAGGGCGTTCGGCCGCGCGTGACGCACTAGCGCGCGGTGTCCGGGCCCTCGTAGGTCAGGCCGGCGAACAGGGCCGTCCGGCCACTGCGCGGCACGACCGAGGCGGAGAACAGGTACCGCCCGTTCGCCCCGGGCTCGGTCCCGTGGGCGGCGATGACGGCCGGCTCGTCGACATCGCCGCCGATCGCGGCCGGGCACGAGGCGGTGACGTCCGGCGCGGCCTCCGGGGCGATCCGGTCGCGGGCCCAGACCGCCAGCGCCGTGCAGTCACGCGGCGTCGCGGGCGAGACCGACCACAGCACGGTGAACCCGTCGCCGTCGAGCAGCACCGGCTGCCCGTCCCGGTCGGTCCACACCGCGTCGGCCGAGACCCCCTCGATCTCCGGCGCCGGGTCCGGGTCGCCGGCCACCGCCCAGCCGGCCGGGCCACCGCCGGCCAGCACGGCCGCCAGCGCCCGGTCCCGCATCGCGGTCTCCGGCGCCGGCCGGGTCCACGCCCAGGCGGCGAGGGCGAGCACGACGGCGGCCAGGACCCCGAGAGCGACGACGATCGGACGGCGCCGGTGTGGGGCCGGCGCGACAGCGGAGGGGCCGGTGCCGGGATCGGTCATCGCACCAGTGTCACAGGTGCGGACCAGCCGCGGCGGGCCGCCGGTCCGGCGGCTGGAGCGCGACGACCGTCGTACCGCCGGCCGGCACGGTGACCGAGCCGGGCGCGGGGCGCCCGGTGACCGCGTCGGTGCCCGGCCCGGGCAGCGGCACCGGCGCCGGCGCGTCGCCGTGGTTGAAGAGGAACACCAGGTCACCGCGGCGGACCGCGTCGAGGCGGGGCGGCAGTCCGGGCAGCACCGGCAGCACCCCGGCCTCGGCGGCCACCTGGTCCAGCAGCCGGCGCAGGGCGTCGTCGTCCAGGCCGGGCGAGACGTACCAGGCGGCGCCGTCGCCGTACCGGTTGCGGGTGATCGCGGGCGCGCCGGCCAGCACGTCCGCGGCGTACCGGACCACGGTCTCGGCGCCGGCCGTCTCCACCCGCTCGCTCCAGCGGACCCCCCGGTCGCCGTTGTCGAGGGCGATGGTCGTACCGGGGGCGAGCGGCCGCCACTCGACCACCCGGACGCCGAGGAAGTCGCGGAAGGCGCCGGGATATCCGCCGAGGCGGATCCGGCCCGCCGGGTCCGCGATCCCGCTCAGGTGCCCGGCCACCAGGTGGCCGCCGCTCGCGACGAACTCGCGCAGCGCCGCGGCGGCCTCGTCGGACACCAGGTAGAGGTGCGGCAGGACGACCATCCGGTACGCCCGCAGCCGTTCACCGAGGCCGTCCAGCCCCGGGAAGACGAAGTCGGTGGCGATCCCGGCGTGGTACAGCGCCCGGTGGGTCTGCTGCACCGCGGCCGGATAGTCGATGTCCGCGGCCGGCAGCCCGCCGCCCTGCAACGCCCACCACGACGGCGCGTCCCAGCCGATCGCGACCTGTGCGGTGAGCGGCCCGGCCACCTGCCCGTCGAGCGCCTTCAGCGTGCGCCCCAGCCCGACCGCCTCGCGGAACACCGGGCTGTCCGGCCCGGCGTGCGGCACCAGCGCGGAGTGGAACAGCTCGGCGCCACCGCGCGGCTGCCGCCACTGGAAGTACATCGCCCCGCGGGAGCCGCGGGCCAGATAGCTCAGGCTGTGCCGGGTGAGCCGCCCGGGCTCCTTGGCGTGCATCCGCCCGGGTGTGTAGATCAGGTTCGGGGCGGTCTCCATCAGCAGCCACGACCCGCCCTGGCCGGCCGCCCAGCCGCGGGCCAGGTCGGCGCCGAACGCGGTCTCCGCCTCGGCGCCGTCGGTCGTGGCCGGGTAGTGGTCGACCGCCACCACGTCCAGCTCGGCCGCCCAGCGCGCGTGGTCCACGCTGACCCAGCCGCCCTGCACGAAGTTCGTGGTGACCGGGATGTCCGGGGTGGCCGCGCGCAGCAGGTCACGCTGTTCGACGAAGGCGCCCAGCAGCTCGTCGGAGAGGAACCGGCGGAAGTCCAGCACGTGCGCCGGGTTCGGCAGGTACCGCGTGGCGCGCGGGGGCAGGATCTGCGCCCAGTCGGAGTACCGCTGGCTCCAGAACGCGGTGGTCCAGGCGTCGTTGAGCGCGTCCAGGCCGCCGTGCTTGTCGCGCAGCCAGACGCGGAAGGCGGCGGCGGTCAGGTCGCAGCGGCAGTCGGTGCCGTACTCGTTGTGCACGTGCCAGAGCGCCAGGGCGGGGTGCCCGGCGTAACGTCCGGCCAGTGCGGCGGCGATGCGGCGGGCGGCGGCGCGGTAGGCCGGGGCGGAGACGCAGTACGTGTCCCGGCTCCCGTGGCTGAGCCGTACCCCGTCGGCGGTGACCGGCAGCCCCTCCGGGTGGGCGAGGGTGAACCAGGGCGGCGGCGAGGCGGTGGGGGTGGCCAGCGCGACCCGGATCCCGCCCTCGTGCAATCGGTCCATGATCCGGTCGAGCCAGCCGAACTCGAACCGGCCCTCCTCGGGCTCCAGGTGCGACCAGGCGAAGACACCGAGCGAGACGATGGTGACACCGGCCCGGCGCATCAGGGCGACGTCCTGCTCCCAGACCTCCTCCGGCCACTGCTCGGGGTTGTAGTCACCGCCGAAGAACAGCATCGCACCACCTTGACTTTAGTTTGGACTCTGAACAAAGTAGGGCGGGTGACCAGCCACGTCAATCCGTCCTTCCGCTCCCCGACCACGACCACCGACTGGGAGCACGCGCTGATCAGCGGCAACGGCCGGCAGGGCGCGCTGTGCTACGGCTCGCCCGAGGCGCTGCTGTTCACCCTCGCCCACGAGGCGGTCTTCCAGCCGGTCACCGAACCGCTGCCGGCGCCGGCGACCGCCGCCGCGCTGCCGCGCCTGCGGGCGATGCTCGCCGCGGACCGGTTCGCCGAGGCCGCCCACGAGGTCTGCGACCTCGCCGTCGCCGGCGATCCCGGGTACGCCGGGACCCGCTGGGTGGACCCGCTGATCGGCGCCGCCACGCTGACGGTCACCCCGGACCGGCCGGGCCCGGGCTGGTCGCGGGGCACCGACTTCCACACCGGTGTCGTGGTGCAGCGGTGGGACGGGGTGACCTGCGAGGCGTTCGTGTCCCGGCCGGCCGACGCGCTGATCGTCCGGATCACCGGATGCGGCGCGACGGTACGCGTCGCCCCGGTCGCCGGAACGCCGGAGCGGCCGGTCGGCTTCGAACTGGCCGGCGGCGACGACCAGACGGTGCTGACCGCACGGTTCCGGGCGGGATGGCCGGGCGCGCTGGACGGGTACACGGTGGCGTGCCGCTCCTGGCGTACCCCGCAGGGCCTGATCCTCGTCGCCCGCACCGCGCCGGGCCTGTGCTCCCCGGCCGCGGCCCTCGCCGCGCTCCCCGCACCCGGCGCCGGCTTCGAGGCGCTGCTCGCCGCGCACGCCGCGGCGCACGGCGACCTGTTCGGCCGCGCCCGCCTGGACCTGCCGGACAAGCGCACCACGCTGCTCTTCGACGCCGGCCGGTACGCCGTCATCAGCAGCACCGGCACCCGCCCGCCCACCCTGCAGGGGGTCTGGAGCGGCACCTGGTCGCCGCCCTGGCGCAGCGCCTGGACGATCGACGGCAACCTGCAGGCCGCCCTGCTGGCCGTGCACACCACCGGCACCCCGGAGCTGATGCCGCCGCTGTTCGACCTGATCGACGAGCTCCGCGACGACCTGCGCGACAACGCCCGCCGCCTGTACGGCCTGCCCGGCCTCTACGTCCCCGCCCACCTGGGCACGCACGGCCGGCAGAACCACTTCGGCCCCCTCTGGTGCCTGACCTTCTGGACCGCCGGGGCCGCCTGGCTCGGCCGCCTCTACCTGGACCACTGGCAGCACACCGGCGACGAGGCCGTGCTGACCGGCCGGATCCTGCCGTACCTGCGCGAGGTGGCCCAGTTCCACCTGGGGTTCGCCGAGATCACCGGCGGCCGGGCGCGGTTCAGCCCGTCGTACTCGCCGGAGAACCATCCGCGCAACACCGGCTCGCAGGCCACCGTGGACGCGACGCTGGACGTGCAGGCGGTCGGCGACGTGCTGCGCGCCCTGCTGGCGCTGGCGCCGGACGATCCGGACGCGGGCCGCTGGCGGGAGCTGCTCGACGCGCTGCCGGCGTACCGGATCACGCCGGACGGCGAACTGGCCGAATGGCTCGACCCGCGCTTCGACGACAACCACGAGCACCGGCACTGCAGCCACCTCTACCCGTTCTACTACGCGGGCGACCCGGTGATCGAGGCGGATCCGGCGCTGCGCGCCGCGGCGGTGCGGGCGGTGCGGGCCCGGTTGCGGTGGTGGCTGAGCGAGGCGTCCGACGAGATGGGGTACGGCCTGAGCCTGCTCGGCGTGGCCGCCGCCCGGCTCGGGCTGGCCGCCGAGGCGTACGCCGCGCTGTCGCGCATCGCCTCGGCGTACTGGCGGGACAACCTGGTGCCGACCCACAACCGTGACCACATGTTCAACGTGGACCTGGCCGGGGGCTTCCCGGCCCTGGTCGCGGCCATGCTGCTGGCCAGCGGTGACGTCCTGGCCGATGGCGTGGCCCGGCTGCGGCTGCTGCCCGCGCTGCCGCCGCAGTGGCCGGTGGGCGGTGTCCGGGGGCTGATCGCACGCGGGCCGGTACGGGTGGACCTGTCCTGGCGGCCGGAGCGGCTGGAGGTGACGCTGACCTCTCCGGTGCCCCGCCGTGCGGTGGTGGTGTGGCCCGGCGGCTCCGTCCCGGTCACCCTGGCCGCCGGCGTCCCGCACCGCCTGTCGCTGCCCGGCCGCGAGTCAGCGCGTTCGGCGTGAGGCCCCGCCACACCTGACAACACCGGCGTCCGAGCAGGTCAGCGCCCGTCAGATGGATCTGACACGGCGGACGGGGTACCGAACAGCCGGCCCGCTCTCGCAAGGTGATCGCCGTTCCCAGACGGCTTCGACCTTGCGAGGAGATCCACCATGCACCGTTCCTGGCTCACCGCCGGGCTGGCCGCGGTCTGCCTGACCGTCGGCCTCCCGAGCCCGGTGAGCGCGGCGCCCCGGGCACCCGCTCCACCGGTGAGCGGCGCCGCCGCGCCGCCGTCCGTCGACATGGAGGCGACCGTCCTGGCCGCCCAGATCGACCCCCGTCGCGCCGACCACACGCTCACCCCGGGCGCCAAGAGCTCCGTGCTCGCCGTCGAGCAGGCGCTGCAGGCGAAGAACCTGCTGGCCGCGCAGTGGGTCGACGGCTACTTCGGCACCGAGACCATCTCGGCGTACGCGGCCTACCAGCGCTCGCTCGGCTACACCGGGCTGGCGGCCAACGGGCTGCCCGGCACGACGTCGCTGACCAAGCTCGGGCAGAACCGGTACACGGTCGTCAACACCATCGGGCCGGGCGCACGCGTCCAGCGCGACGGGTACGTCGTCGACGCCCGGACCCAGGCGATGCTCGCCGAGGCCGAGCGCCTGCTCGGCTACGCCCTGGTGCTGGACCAGGGCTCCTACAACCCCGGCGGCGACCCGACCTCGGCGGGCACGCACGACGGCGGCGGCGTGGTCGACATCGCGGTCACCGGGATGACCGCGGCCAGGCGCACCGCCGTGGCCCGCGCGCTGCGCCAGGTGGGCTTCGCCGCCTGGGTGCGGGACCCGAGCCAGGGGGACTGGCCGTGGCACATCCACGCCGCGGCGATCAACGACACCGACCTGTCCAGCCCGGCCCAGCACCAGGTCGGTGACTACTACCTGGGCCTGAACGGCCTGGCCAACCGGGCCCCGGACGACGGTCCGCGGATCCCGATCCAGACCTGGGAGCAGTACCAGCGCGGGCGCTGACCCGCCCCATCCATCCACGTCAGTCAGTCATGTCCACCGAGAGGACACCATGAACATCCGTAAGAGTCTTGCCGTCGCCGGCGTCGCGCTGGCCGCGATCACCTCCGTCCTGAGCGGCGCCTCGCCGGCCTCGGCGGCGTCCCGCGACGGGGTCTGCGACAGCGGCGAGTTCTGCTACTACTACAACAGCGACAACGAGGGCTCCATCTCGGACTTCACCGAGTCGATCGACGACTACGGCACCACCCAGCCGTCCTGCTACGAGTTCAAGGGCGCGGGCAACGGCAAGGGCCTGTGCGTGAAGAACAACGCCGCGTCGGTGTGGAACCGCACCGGCAAGACCGTGGTGGTCTACTACAACAGCAACTACGCCGGGGCCACCCAGTCGTTCGCCTCCGGGGCGAAGGGCAACCTCAACGCCACGCTGAAGAACAACAACGCCTCGCACCAGATCGGCGGCTCCACCAGCGGCACGTACCCGGCCGACCCGCGCGCGTCCGAGGCGATCGCCTTCGCCAAGGCGCGGCTCGGGCACACCGACTGGAACAACGAGTGCGAGCTGTTCGTCGAGCGGGCGTTCGGCACCAGCGGCCGGTTCGCCACGGCGCGCGCGCACTACGACTGGCAGAAGGCCAACGGTCGCATCCACACCGGCTCGGTGCCGCCGGCCGGGTCGGCGGTGTTCTTCACGTCCACCACGTCCGCCGGGCACGTCATGCTCTCCATCGGCGGCAACAGCGCCATCAGCACCGGACCGACCGTCTACCAGACCAGCACGTTCCGGGACCGGTCGGACTACCTGGGCTGGGCGTACGTGCCGGGCGGCTGGTGACCCGGCGCGGCGCCGGCCCGGACGGCCGGTGACCTGACGCGCTGCCGGCCCGGACCGGAGTGTCGCTGGAACCCGGGCGATGGCCCGGGCGTGGCAGCCGCCACGCCCGGGCCATCCGGCCGCGTCAGCCCTTCACCGCGCCGACGATCACGCCCTTGGTGAAGTGCCGCTGGACGAACGGGTAGACGATCAGCGCGGGGACCACGGTGACCACCACGACCGCCATCTTGATGGCCAGGTTCGGCGGGGCGGTGTACCCGATCCCCGGCAGGTGCACCACCGCGCCCGCGCCGGCGTTCGTCGGGACCTGCCCGGCCAGGATGAACTGCTGGAGCACGCGCTGCACCGGCTGCAGGTCGTTGCGGTCGATGTAGAGGACCGCGTTGAAGAACGTGTTCCAGTAGCCGACCGCGTAGAACAGGCCGACGACCGCGGTGACCGCCCGGGAGAGCGGCAGCACGATCCGCAGCAGGATCCGCCACTCGCCGGCGCCGTCGATGCGGGCGCTGTCCAGCAGCTCGGCCGGGATGCTCATGAAGAACGCCCGCAGCACCACCAGGTTGAACGCGCTCACCGCCGCGGGCAGCACCAGCGCCAGCAGATTGTCCTTCAGGCCCAGCCCGGTGACCACCAGGTAGCTCGGGATCATGCCGGGGTAGATCAGGAAGGTGAGCAGGAAGTAGAAGAGGATCGGTCGGTGACCGAGGCTGCCGGTGCGGGACAGCCCGTAGGCGGCCAGCACGGTGACGGACAGGCTCAGCGCCGTGCCGATCACCGTGACCAGCGTGCTCACCAGCACGGCGTCGGTGACCTGCCCACCCGAGAAGATCACCACGTACGCGGAGGCGTTGAACTCACGCGGCAGGAAGACGTAGCCGCCGGCCCGGTTGATGGTCTCGGTCGAGGAGAGGCTGGTGACCACCACGACCCAGAGCGGCACCAGCACGGCCAGCACGACCAGGGTGAGGATCGTGCCCTTGCCGAGCCGGCCGAGCACGGACGGCTTCTCCTCCCAGGCCGGGCGCAGTTCCCCGCGCCGGGGCTTGAGGCTTTCAGCGGCGGTGGTCATGACTTCGAGTAGATCCCTTGCTCGCCGAGGCGGTGGGCGACCTTGTTGGCGCCCAGGATGAGCAGCAGCCCGACCAGGGCCTTGAACAGCCCCGCGGCGGCGCCGACGCCCCACTGCTGGACCCCGATGCCCTGGTAGTAGACGTACGTGTCGAGCACCTCGGCGGCATCCCGGCCGACCGCCTCGCGTTGCAGGTAGAACTGCTCGAAGCCGACGTTGAGCGCGTCGCCCAGGCGCAGGATCAGCAGCAGCACGATGACCGGGCGCAGTCCGGGCAGGGTGATGTGCCACAGGCGCCGCCAGCGCCCGGCGCCGTCGGCGGCGGCCGCCTCGTAGAGGCTCGGGTCGATCGCGGCCAGCGCGGCCAAGAAGACGATCATGCCCCAGCCGGCGTCCTTCCACAGCGCCTGCGAGGTGATCAGGAAGTAGAAGGTGTCCGGGTCGGTCATGAAGTCCGGCGCCGTGAAGCCGGCGTCACGGGCCGTCTGGGCGACCAATCCGGCGCCGCCGAGCATCATCTGGAACAGCGAGACCACCAGTACCCAGCTGAAGAAGTGCGGCAGGTAGACGACGCTCTGCACGAACGACCGGATGCGCGGCGACAGGATGCTGTTGAGCAGCATCGCCAGCATGATCGGGATCGGGAAGTAGAAGACCAGCTGGAACGCGGTGATGCCGAGGGTGTTGCGGACCGACTCCCAGAACGCCGGGGTCTCGAACAGGTACTGGAAGTTGCCGAACCCGATCCACTCGCTGGACAGGAACGCCTGCAGCGGGCTGTCCCCGGCGAACGGGTTGTAGTCCTGGAACGCGATGACGTTGCCCAGCGCCGGCAGGTAGTGGAACACCGCCAGCAGCAGCATCGCGGGCACGCACATCAGGATCAGCGGCCAGTCCCGGCGCAGCCGGGCCCCGAACGACATCTTCCGGACGGCGTGCACGGCGGGGGCCGCCGGCTCGACGGCCCCCTCCACGATCGGTGAGCTGCTCATCGGCCGTTGTCTGCCAGGACCTTGGCGTAGAAGTCCCGGGCCTTGTCGCCGCCGGCCGCCCGCCACTCCTTGACCACCTTGTCGAAGTCGGTCAGCGGGCGCCGGCCGCGCAGGATGTCGGTGACCTTGTCGTCGGTGGGCTGCTGGATGGCCGCCTGTTCGGAGGGCACCTCCACCTTGATGCCCGCCCACGGATCCTTCTCCAGGTACTTGGTGGCGTCGTTGCCCCAGCCCACCACGTCCTGGGCGTAGTGCGGCAGGTCCGGGTCGCTGACCACCACGGCGGGCCGGCCGCCGAGGAAGATGAACTGGTTGGCGAACTCCTTGGTGAAGACGTCGTTGGTCTTCGGGGCGCCGTTGGCGTCGCGGGTGAAATGGGTGCCCTCGACGCCGTAGTTCTGCAGCTCGTACTCCTTGCTGCCGAACGGCGCGGCGGTGTGGTTGAGCACCCGCAGCAGCTCCTCGGTCCGGTCCTTGCCGAGCCCCTTCCTGACGAAGGTCCACATGATCGACGGGGTACCGGCCCAGCGCACCGGGGGCGTGTCCGGGTCCGCGCCGAAGACCTTGACGGCCTGCATGTTGAAGCCCTTGCCCTGCCGGGTCATCTCGCGCTGGGTCTCCTTCCAGCTGCCCAGCCCGGTCCCGTACGAGAAGATCTTGCCGCCCTTGAACAGCGTGGTGACGTCGCCGCCCTTGCTGCTGGCCAGGTCCGGGTGGATCAGCTTCTCCCGGTAGACGCGGGCCATCCACTCCAGGGCGCGCTTGTACTGGTCGGTCTCGTAGCGGTGCACGACCTTGCCGTCGGCGCCCCTGGTCCAGCCGTTCTGCGATCCGGGCGCGCCGCAGATCTGCAGCACCTCGAGGAAGATGTCGCCGAAGGCCCACTCGCCCCGGTCCGGGTTCGTCATCGTCCTGCCGAACTCGTAGAGCGTGTCCAGCGACGTGGGGGCGGCGACCCCGCGCTGCTCGGCGACGTCCTGGCGGATGTAGAGCGCGGTCGGGTACGGCGTGTCGGTGGGGAACGGGACGCCCATCAGCCTGCCGCCCCAGACCGAATCCTTCCAGGCCGCCGTGTCCAGCCCGGCCAGCAGCGGGTACGCGCTCGCCTTGTCCCCGGCCAGATACGGCGTCAGGTCCTCGAAGAGCACGTGCACGCCGTCCGAGAAGCGCGCCAGCTTCTGGATCTCCCAACCCGGGATGCAGGTGAGCTCGGGGACGTCGCGCGCGCCGAGCATGGTGTTGAGCTTGTCGCCGTAGGTGTTGCCGTCCTGGACGCTGAAGGTGATCGTGCCGCCCATGTCCGCGCCGACCGCCTGGACGTACCTGTTGTCGGCCGGCGGCGCCGGGCCCCACCACGGCGTCACGGCGGTGACCGGCTTGCCGCTGGTGATCGCCTTCTCGGTGACCGCGTCGACCAGGCTCGTCGGATATTTCACGTAGCCGTCGGCCATCGGGCGCACGCCCTTGATGTCCGGCGGGAGAAGGGTGGAGTCCTTGAACGTCGGCACGACCCCGGCGGCCTGCTCGGCGTTGGTGGCCGAACCGGTGGAGCCGGGCTTCTTGCTGCAACCGAGAGCCAGGGAAGCCGCGCCCAGGCCGGCCAACCCCAGGAAACTACGCCTGCTAGTAGACGCGCCCACGGCGCACCCGCCTTCCTATATGACTTTAGTTTGTCTAGGCTCTAAACTAAGTGCATCGAAGACAAGCTAACTGACGTGACGCACCCCGACAAGACGGAGTTGGGAGCGCGCCCAGACAGTGATGCGGCAGGATGAACCACGGAACCGGCCGGCCGAGAGCGGAGCTTGACGTGACCACCACACGGGCCGAACCCCAGCCGGCCGACTTCGCCGACGTGCGCACCACCAACCTGGCGGTGGTGCTGCGGCACCTGCGCACGCACGGCCCGAGCTCGCGGGCCGCGATCGCCGCGTCCACCGGACTGACCAAGGCCACCGTCTCCAGCCTCACCGGCGACCTGATCGGGCACCGGCTGCTGCGCGAGACCGGGCTGAGCGGCAACCGGATCGGGCGGCCGGCCACCGTGCTCGCGCTGGACGGCTCGGCGTACGCGTCGATCGGCATCCAGGTCGGTCCGGACCGCCTCACCGCGCTGGCCGTCGACTACTCCGGCGACCAGCTGCTGCTCTGGCACCGCGCCGTCGACCGGGCCGCGCGCAACGCCAGCGCGATCACCGCGCTGGCCCAGCGCGCCGCCGGCCGGGTCCGGCAGCAGGGCCGGCACGTCCTCGGCCTGACCGTGGCGGTGCCCGGCCTGGTCGAGGAGAACGGCACGGTCCGGCTCTCCCCCGCGCTCGGCTGGTCCGGCCTCGACCTGCGCGCGCAGGTCGCCGGCTCGCTGCGGAGCGGCGACCTGGCGGTCTCGGTGGCCAACCACGCCGCGCTGGCCGCGGTCGCCGAGCACCGGCACGGCGGCCACCCGGAGGCCACCCTGGCGTACGTGTCCGGCGCCGCCGGCCTGGAGGCCGGCCTGATCGTGGACGGCCGGCCGCTGCGCGGCGGCCGGGGCTACACCGGCCAGCTCGGGCGCTTCACGCTCGGCCCGGCCGGAACCCCGAGCCTGCAGGACAACGCCGGTATCGAACCGCTGGTCCGACGCGCGCTGCCCGATTTCGATCCGGAGGCTCTGGCCGACCTCGGCCCGGCCGTGGAGCAGGTGGCCGTGCGCGCCCGGGCCGGTGACCCTGGCGTGCTGGCCGCCCTCAGGCACACCGGCAGCTACCTCGGTCAGGGCATGGCCCTGCTGGTGAACCTGCTCAGCCCCGAGGTGATCGTGTTGGGGGATCATTTCGCCACGCTCGCCGAGTGGCTGATCCCGGCCGCCGAGGCGGAGCTGAACCGGCACACGTCGATTCGCGGCACCCGGATCACCGCTTCCGGACTCGGCCTGCATGCGGCCGCTCTGGGCGGCGCAGTGTCCCACCTTGATCAGGTTGACACGGGCCGGATCCCGCGGCCGCTCGGCTAGTCCATCGACAGCGAAACATGTCGGCTGCACCTTGACCTAGCTGCGACCAGGGTGCGAGCCTCATGGAACTCCGTCCGAAACATTCGCGAAACCACTCGCGTGGCATCTTCCGTCCGTTTGTCGAAGCGCTTCGACAAACGGGCTCGGCCCCGAAGGAACACGTTGTGATGACCGAATTCCCCTCTCGCGTCGTCTTTCGCGACCCGCAGCAGAAACTCGCCGCGCGCGTGGCCGACCTGCTCAGCCGCCTCACCCCGGCCGAGAAGATCGCTCTGCTGCACCAGCACCAGGCGCCCGTGCCCGCGCTCGGCATGGCCGCCTTCCGGACCGGCACCGAAGCCCTGCACGGCGTCGCCTGGCTCGGCACCGCCACCGCCTTCCCCCAGGCGATCGGCCTCGCCAGCAGCTGGGACCCGGATCTGCTGCGCCGTGTCGGCGCGGCGGTCGGCGCCGAGGTGCGCGCCATGCACCACGCCGACGCCAGGGTCGGCCTCAACGTCTGGGCGCCGGTGGTGAACCCGCTGCGCGACCCGCGGTGGGGCCGCAACGAGGAGGGCTACTCCGAGGACCCGTGGCTGACCGGCCAGCTGAGCACCGCGTACGCCACGGGCCTGCGCGGCGACCACCCGAAGTGGCTGCGCACCGCCCCGACCCTGAAACACTTCCTGGCCTACAACAACGAGACCGACCGCTGCGTGACCTCCAGCAACGTGCCACCCCGGGTGCTGCACGAGTACGAGCTGCCGGCGTTCCGCCCGGCCATCGCGGCCGGCGCCGCGGTCGCCGTGATGGCCTCCTACAACCTGGTCAACGGACGCCCCACCCACCTCAGCCCACTGATCAACGAGGTGCTGCGCGGCTGGGCCGAGGACGACGTGATGGTCGTCGGCGATGCCATGGCCGTCCACAACATCGCCGGTGACCAGCGCTGGGCGGACGACCACGTGACCGGGTTCGCGGCCGCGCTGCGAGCCGGCGTCGACTGCGTCACCGAGGACGGCGACGACCCCGCGCCGACCATCGCCCGGCTCACCTCGGCGCTGGAACGCGGGCTGATCACCGAGTCCGACGTGGACGCGGCGGTGCGGCACATCCTGTCGGTGCGCATCCGGCTCGGCGAGTTCGACCCGCAGGAGGACCCGTACCGGGCGACCGGGCCCGAGGTGATCGACTGCCCGGCGCACCGGGAGCTGGCCCGGGAGGCCGCGCGCGCCTCGATCGTGCTGCTCAGCAACGACGGCACGCTGCCGCTGGACGAGTCCGCGCCGGGGCGGATCGCGGTGATCGGGCCGCTCGGCGACGCGGTCTTCGAGGACTGGTACAGCGGGACCCCGCCGTACCGGAAGACCCTGCGGGCCGGCATCACCGCCCGCGCCGGCGACGTGGTCTTCCACGAGGGCGTCGACCGGGTGCTGCTGCGCTGCGGCGCCGGCACGCTGGTCGCCGACGGCGGCCCGCTCCGGGTCGCCACCGTCTCCGGTACGCCCGAACAGGCGCTCTTCGACATCCTGGACTGGGGTCAGGAGACCATCTCGCTGCGCGCCGTGGCCAACGGCCGGTTCGTCGGGCTCAGCGACGGCCTGCTGCTCAACGACCAGCCCGGCCCGAACGGCTGGGAGGTCAAGGAGACGTTCGCGTTCGTCCCGGCCGGCGACGGGGTCGCGCTGCGCCACCTGCAGACCGCCCGGTTCCTGCAGGCCGGCCCGGACGCGGTGGTGCGCCCGGCCGCCGAGCGGCTCGACGAGGCCACCGTGTTCAGCGTCGACGTGCTGGTCGACGGGGTGACGGCGGCCGCCTCCGTCGCGGCGGACGCCGACCTGGTGGTGCTGGCGCTCGGCAACCACCCGATGGTCTGCGGACGGGAGACCATCGACCGGCGCGACCTCGACCTGCCCGGCACCCAGGACCAGCTGCTGCGGGCGGTGCGAGCCGCCAACCCGCGTACGGTGCTCGTGCTGACCAGCAGCTATCCGTACGCGATCGGCTGGGCCCGGGACCACCTGCCGGCCGTGCTCTGGTCCGCGCACGGCGGCCAGGAGCACGGCGCGGCCCTGGCCGACGTGCTGTTCGGCGCGGAGCCGGCGGGCCGGCTCACGCAGACCTGGTACGCCGACGACAGCGAGCTGCCGGACCTGCTCGACTACGACATCATCGCGACCGACGCGACCTACCTGTATTACCGCGGCACCCCGCTGTTCCCGTTCGGGCACGGGCTCAGCTACACCCGTTTCGAGTACGCCGACCTGCGCCTGAGCGCGGACACCGTGGACGCCGACGGCGCCGTCACGGTCAGCGTCGAGGTGACCAACACCGGCGACCGGCCCGGCGACGAGGTGGTGCAGCTCTACACCCGCCAGCAGCACTCCCGGGTCAAGCAGCCGCTGCGCCGGTTGCGCGACTACCGGCGGGTGCGGCTCGCGCCCGGCGGGCGTACCCGTGTCTCGTTTGCGCTGAACGCCGCCGACCTGGCGTTCTGGGACGTCACCCGGTCCCGCTGGGTGGTCGAACGGGCCGCGCACACCATCGCGGTCGGCGGCTCCGGTCTCGCCCTCAAGCTCTCCGCGACGCTGCGCGTGCGCGGCGAGCAGATCCCCCCGCGCGCGGCCCGCCGCGGGCTGCGGTTGATCGACAATGACGCGTACGCCGGCACCGTCCCCACCGCGATCGATACCGACCCGGGCGAGGCCCTGCACAGCGTCACACCCGGCGCCTGGGCGGTCTTCGACGGCGTGGATCTCGACGGCGGCCTGCAACAGATCTCGGCCACCGCAGCCTCCTCCGGCGACGGCGGCGCGCTCACCGTACGCCTGGGCGACCCGGTCACCGGGCCGGTCCTGGCGACGCTTGCGGCCCCGGCCGCCCCCGGTCGCGCGGTCCTGCCGACACACGCCCGGATCGCCCCGGTCGGCGGGGTCCATGACGTCTTCGTGGTGTTCGACCGGCCCGGCATCACCCTCGCCGCCCTGTCCTTCTCCTGACCCTGCCCTGCTCCCGGCCGTCTCGTGCTCCCGACCGCCTCCTGCTCCCGGCCCCGCCCTGCTCCCGGCCCTCCCCTGCTCCCGACGCGTCTCCTGCGGACATCGGACTGCGCCCGGCCGTTCGCTGGCTCCTGAGACCCACCCACACAACCGCCTGCTTCCGGGCCGTCTCCTCCGGACACCCCGCCTACTCCCGACCGTCTTGTTCTGACCCCGCCGCCTGCTCCGTCCCGCTGCCTGCTCCGGGGCTCCCGCCTGTCCGGGCGCCGGCCGGTGGCTGTGGACGAGTTGTCCACAGCCAGGAGAAAGGCATGCCGCGATGCCGGGGGGCCTGGCAGAGTCGCGGGCAGACAGGCAGTCAGGCAGACCGACGAGGAGGCGCAGGATGACGACCGCGGGGCAGGTGGCGGCTTTCGCCGGAGTCATCGCGCTGGCGGCGGCTTCACCCGGGCCGGATTTCGCGGTGGTGGTGCGCCGGTCCGTGGTGGCCGGTCGCCGGCACGGCGTGGTGGCCGGGCTGGGCGTGGCGACCGGGGTCTTCGTCTGGTCGGTGGCGGCCGCGATGGGGGTCGCCGCCGTTCTGCGGGCCTCCGCCGTGGCCTTCACGGTCGTCAGACTCGTCGGCGCGGCCTATCTTCTCTGGCTCGGCGTCAGCGCCCTGCTGGCTGCCCGTCGCGGCGGCGGGGCCACCGGGATCCCCACGGAGGGCGGCACCCGCGCCCGCCTCGGCGTCTCGTTCCGCGACGGCGTCCTGTGCAACATCCTGAACCCCAAGTGCGGCGTCTTCTTCATGGCCGTGCTGCCACAGTTCGTCCCGATGGACGGCCACCCCACCGACGTCCTGCTCCTGTCCTCGGTCGCCGTCGCGGTCACCGTCGCCTGGTTCACCGTGGTGGCCACCCTGGTCGCCGCCCTGCGCCGCGCTCTGGCTCGCCCCCGGGTCCGGCGCGCCCTGGACGCCCTGACCGGCGCGGTCCTGGTCAGCCTCGGCCTCCGCCTGGCCGCCACCGGCTGAGCCGCACGGCCACGGGGCCGCCCACACCCACGCACGCCACCGCCCGCACCCCGCACGCCACCGCCCGCACCGGCGCGCAGAACCACCCGCACACGCCACCACCCGCACACGCCACCACCCGCACACGCCACCACCCGCACACGCCACCACCCGCACACGCCACCACCCGCACACGCCACCACCCGCACACGCCACCACCCGCGCACGCCACCGCCCGCACACGCACCCGCGACCGCCCGCACCGACGCGCGGAACCGCCGGATGGCGGCGCCCCCGTGGAGAGCCGCCGCCATCCAGCAGTCTGCCCAGCCGTGGCGTTCCGCCGGCCCCGACGGTCGGCCACGGCTGGGGGTCGAGGGTCAGCCGGCGGCGCCGGTGACCGTGGTCCCGGTGCGGGTCACGTGGTAGGTGACGCTGGCGCCGCTCCAGAAGATGAAGGTCAGGGTGACCGGGGCGGCGTCGGTGACCTCGGCGAAGAAGTCCGAGGTCAACCTGATCACGCCGGCCGTGTAGTCCGGGGCGAAGGTCCGGTCGTACTCCTTGTAGGCGGTCCAGTTCTGCGGGCCGGCGTAGGAGCCGTCGGCGTATGTGGCGGTCATCGTGGCGAGCCGGTCGCCGTTGAACGCCGTCGGGATGGCGAACGAGCCGGTGTCGCCGGTCGCGGCGGTCAGCACCGGGGTGTCGTAGCTGAGCACGTCGAGCCGCCACGGGACGCCGCGCGTGAAGCGTACCGAGAGGGTGCTCCGCACGCCGTACGTCCGGTCCTTGAGCAGACGCCGCAGCAACTTCGCGGTGAGCGTGAGCTGATCGCCGGACAGGGTGTAGTCGCTGCCGCGCCGCAGCGCGGCGCGGCCGAGGTACAGGCCGGCGAAACCGGTGCCGTTCGGGTTGAGGGTGATCGTGCGGGCGGTGACCGGCGCCGAGCGGGCGGTGAAGAGCAGATCGCTGTCCGCGGTGCCGGAACGGGTCCGCCAGCTCGACCGGATCTGCCCGTAGAGCTCCGGGTCACGCCAGGTCAGCCCGGTACGGTCGAAGTGCTGGCCGTTGTCCCAGAGCATCGTGGTGACCCGGTTGACCCGCGCCTGGTGGCCGAACAGCTCGAAGAACTTGAGCTTCTCGCCCTGCTCGATGGTGCCGGTGCTGCGGTCGAAGCCGAGCAGGCCGTACTCGCCGACGACGACCGGGATGCCGCGCGCGACGAAGGTGTCGTGCACGCGCTGGAACATGCCGAGCAGGTCCTGCTGCGCGGTCGCGTCGAAGCGGTACCCGCCGGCGATGTTCACGCTGAACGGCCAGTAGCCGTAGTAGTGCACGGTGGCGATCACGTTGCGGTCGCCGAGCGCGGTGATCGTGCCGGCCAGCTGGTCGAGGTACACCTGGTCGGCCGACGTGTGCAGGGTGGGCAGCACCAGCAGGCGCTCGGTGTTGCCGCCGCCGGAGCCGCGCACGATGCTGTGGAACGACGTGTTCAGCTCGGCGAGCAGTGCCGCGTCGTCCCCGCCGGCGGCGAACTGCGGCTCGTTGACGCTCTCGAAGAGCAGCCGGGGCGAGGCGTCCCGGAAGGCGGCCGCGATCTGCGTCCAGATCGCGTTGTACCGGGCCAGCACGGTGTCGTGGTCGGCCGGCATCGTGTTGATCCACTGCCACGAGTCGTGATGGATGTTGATCATCACGTGGAAGCCGTCGTCGAGCGCCCAGGCGACCACCTCCCGCAGGCGGGCCAGCGCCGCGGCATCGATCGGGTGACCGGGTGCGGCGCCCAGGTGCTGGCTCCACGTGACCGGGATCCGGATGCTGCGGAAGCCCTGGGCGCGGATGCCGGCGAGCAGCTCCGGGGTGACCCGCGGGTTGCCCCAGGAGGTCTCGTCGGCGCCGGTGGCGTCGAACGTGTTGCCCAGGTTCCAGCCGGGCTGCATGGCGGCGACGGCCGCGGCCACGTCGGGTGGCGCGGTGTGCGCGGGGACCGTCGCGCTCCGGGGCACGGCGTGCGCGGGGACCGTCGCGCTCCGGGGCGCGGCGTGCGCGCCGGTCGGGACGGCCAGGCCGGCGCCGACCATCAACAGGGCTAAGAGGCTTCGCAACCTACCGGGCATGACGCTCCTTCACCAGGACGTGGCCTCGGCAGATTATGTTCGGACACTAAACTATGTCAATCGGTTGACATGGATGCGGGCCATCCGGGGGCGGGGGGACGTACGCCTCACCGAGATGGCCCGCGGTGCCCGGCCGCACCGGTCCCGCTCCGTCGTCGAAGGGACCCGCCATGTCGCACTCAGGCGAACACTCCGTGTTCAGCGCACGGAGTCCAGTACTCGGTGCATTCCGCAAAAAGGCCGACTCGCGGAATCCTGAACCTTTCCCGGGACCAATTCCAGCGGGGTTCGAGCGGGTTCGATACGGCTTGCCACCTGCTACTACGCAACTTGCGCACAGTTCCTCTAACGGCACCCTCCTTTCTGGAAAGTGGCACACCCAATTCCCCGGAACACATTGTCCCGGGACGATTGCCGTACGTACTCTGTTGGTCAACCATCATCGATCAAGTCGAGTGCGATGAACGGGCGGCTTTACCGGGCCCGTGGGGGAGCAGCCATGCTTGTCAAGATCGTCGACCAGATCCCTGACGATGAGATGCACAAGGCCGCCTGGGAGCTCTACGAGGGAGCCTTCAAGGACCTACGGGCGCTGGCCGTCCAGCGGCACCTGATGTACCGGTCGGAGTTCGACGAGGTCATGCGTGATCCGCGGGTCGACAAGTACCTCTGCCTCGATGACGGTGGCCGGCTCTGCGGGCTGTCCACCTTCACCAACGATCTCTCCGCGGTACCGCTGATCGCCCCCGAGTACTTCGAGCGCCGTTGGCCGGATCTCTACCACCAGAGGAAGATCTACTACGTCGGGTTCGCCGCCGTCGGGACGGACGCCCGGGACACCCGGGCATTCGCGGAACTGGTGGAGGCCATGCACCGCACCGCCTCGGACCGGAACGGGATGATCGCGATCGACTACTGCCGCTACAACGACGACGAGCGCAATTTCGGCCGGGTCGTGCGGCTGATGCTGCGCCGACTGTCCGGTGGCGCGCTGCGGGCCGAGTGCATGGACCAGCAGTCGTTCTGGATCTACGAGTTCCCGGCGGCCGCCTAGCTTCGACGTCTCAGGCCATGGGCGCCCTCCACATCGCCCACAGCGGCGGGCCGTCGGGGAGCTGGATCACGGACCGGACCTGGTATCCGTGCCGGAGGTAGAGATCGCGGTTACGTGGATCGTTCGCCTCCAGGTAGGCCGGCAGCCCGGCCCGGTCCAGCCGGGCGTGATGGCGATCCAGCAGCGCGCTGCCGATGCCCTCGTTCTGCCGGGTCGGGCGTACCGCGAGAAACGCCAAATAGTGGTGGGGCTCCAGCGGGTGCTGCGCGTCGAGCGCCGCATCCAGCTGCTGCACCCGGTCGAACGCGGTCTCGGTGACCTCCTTGATCCGGCGCTCGTAGTCGATCGGCGGCGGGATCATCGAGGTCAGCGGGAACCAGAGCGCCACCCCGCACATCCGGCCGTCGTCGGCGTCCGCGGTGCTGTACACCTCGCCGTACTGCAGGGCGTACTCCACGAAGATCTCGAAGTAGCGGGGCGAGGTGCGCCGGCGCATCACCGGGTCGGGGTGCAGCCAGCGGGCGACCGGGCCGTCCCACATCGCCTCGGCCACGAGGTCGGTGATCTCCTCGGTGTCGAACGGCGACACGTGCCGGATCACGAGTTCCTGGATGGCGTACGTCATCGGGCTTCCCTAATTGGTCGAGGTCGGATAGTGGCTCTGCAGGGCCATCGCGTGCGAGTGCGGCATCGGCGGCTCCAGGTAGTCCGGGACCAGCCGGTTGTCCACACCGCGGCCGATCGCCGCGTACACGTCCGGGCGGGAGTACCGCACGATGGCGGCCCAGAGGGCGCCGAGCACGGCGAGCACCGCGTACCCCGCGGAGAACGCCCAGTTGAAGATGGAGTCGTCGGCCAGCCCGAGGATGTCGCCAAGGCCCACCACGGTGGCGAACAGGATGACGCTGAGCAGGAAGAACGCGACGATCGGGGCGACCTTGCTGCGCCACACGTTCTCCCGGTGCGGGTGCCGCAGGAAGAACGCGATGACCGCGGCCGACGTGGCCCACATCAGGATCAGCACGCCGAGCCCGCCCACCGAGGTGAGGTAGCCGAAGAGCTGGACCAGCGGGTCGGCGCCGGCTGCCGAGTACCCGAGGATCACCCCGAGCGACAGCACGCTCTGGGTGATCGAGCCGACCACCGGCGCGCCGGTCCGCGGATGCGTGTACCCCCACCGGCTGGGCAGGATCCGCTCCCGGCCCAGCGCGAACTGGTAGCGGGAGACCGCCGCGTGGAAGGCCAGCAGGGCGGCGAAGATACTGGTCATGAAGAGCAGATAGCCCATCGTGATCATGATGTCCGGCACGTGTGGGCTGACCAGGGTGAAGACCAGGTCGGTTTCCTCCCGCCGGGCGTCGGCCACGATCCGGGTCGTCCCCGCGCCGACCGACATCGCCCAGGCGGACAGCGCGCACATCAGACCGGCGAGCAGCACCGCGAGGTGGGTGGCCCGGGTGATCGTCTTCTTCGGGTCCTTGGCCTCCTCGGAGAGCACGACGGTCGCCTCGAAACCGGTGAACCCGCCGATGGCCAGCACCATCATCGCGACGACCTCGGGGGTCATCAGCTGGCTCGGGTTCAGGGTGGCGACGCTGACCGAGCCCTCGGCCGGGTTGGCCACCATCACCAGGTCGTAGATCAGCACGACGGCGATCTCGGCGATCAGCAGGACCCCGAGGACCTTGCCGCTCAGGTCCACCCACAGCATGCCGAGGACCGCGACGATCGCCCAGGCCACCAGGGCACAGGCGACCCAGGAGGCGTTCAGGCCGACCGCGGCGAGGACGTTCGACGACACCACGCCGAACAGGCCGAAGAGCCCGGCCTGCATCATCGAGTACGCCGCGAGGGCCACCAGCGCCCCGGCGATGCCCAGCTCCCGGCCCAGCCCGTGACTGATGTACGAGTAGAACGCGCCGGAGTTCACGATGTGCCGGCTCATCGCCACGAAGCCGACCGTGAAGATCGACAGGATGGCGGCGACCACCACGTACACCAGCGGGAGCGCGGTGTTGCCGACGACCGCGTAGATGGTCGAGATGGCGCCGATGATCACGGTGAGCGGCGCCGCGCCGGCCACCCCGAAGAAGACCACCGACGGTACGCCGAGCCGGTTGCTGGCCAGGGTCTGGCTGATGATGTCCCCCGGCCCCGCCGGCCGCGAGTGCAGGTCGGTCAGCATCGTCCCGGCCCAGCGGTCGGCGTTGTGGCGGCGGCGCTGATGGCGTCCGCGGCTCACCGCCGGCCCACCGTCAGCGCCGACCCGACCGAGGCCTCGGTGGCCTCGACGAGCTCACGGAGATCGTTGGGGAGCGAGGCGATCATGCCGGGCAGGGCGTGGTAGATGTGCGGGTACATCTCGAAGCCGTACATGACGTGCCGGGTGAGTCCGGTGGCGACCACGATGCCGACGAGCATCCGGTCGGCGGCGTTCAGCTCCATCCCGCGGACCAGCATGTTGGCGATCCGGGTGGAGGCCCAGGCGGCGGCGTTGCGCTGGCGGGCGGTGTTCGGCATGTAGAGCGTCTGGGCGCCGCCGAGCATCCGGCGCCGGGTGACCGCCTCGACGGCGCCCACCCGGATCAGGCGCTCGGCCACCCGCAGCGCCGAGTCCTGCGCGAGGAAGGCGAGCCAGGTGCGTACGTCGCGGTGCTGCGACTGGGCGCAGAGAAGATCGAGAATGTCGTGTGCGAGAGCGTCACGCGGCGGGCGCTGATCGATGATGAAAAGGTCCCCGTCGCTGACACCGATCCGGCCCTCCAGCACGAGCTCGGACAGCAGCGCTGCGGCCAACCCGAGGCCGGTCGCACGGGGATGCAGCCTGGACCGTCCGGTGCGGTCCTCGTGTGCGATCAGGTAGTACTGGTCAGCCAACACTTGCGCCACGCCCCTTAGACGCCAGTTCCAATGATCATTTCGCCTATGTAGCAAACAAGACAGAACTCGATGTCCGCAGCATCATGTCCCCAACAGCAAGGTCAATGCAAGAAGTACTAGACTTCTTATTCAGGCCCCGCTGCTCACCACCCCGATCACCGATCGTCCATTGTCGATCATGAATGGGGGTATCTGACTTGCGAGGAAGACTCGTAATATCAACTTCCTAGGGATCATTAGGGAGTCACAGGTGTCCGATATCGAGGGTCCGACACTGCGCCGCCGCCGCCTCGGCACGGAGCTCAAACGGTGCCGCGAGGCGGCCCGGCTGACCCAGCAGGAGGTGTCCAAACATTTCGAGTGGCACTCCGCGAAGGTCACCCGGATCGAGACGGCGCGCGTCGCGGTCACCCCGCGTGATGTCCGAGATCTACTGACCCTCTACCGGGTCGAGGATCCGGAGTACCGGGACGCCCTGGTCGAGCTGGCCCGGCTCTCCCGGGAACGCACCTGGTGGACCGACTACCGGGACATCATGCGACCGGGCAACTTCGTCGGGCTGGAGGCGGCCGCCACGTCCATGCGGTCCTGGGAACCGGTGCTCATTCCCGGACTCCTGCAGACCGAGGCGTACATGCGGGCTTTGATCAGTACCGGTCGGTCCAACGACCCGCCGCAGCACATCGACCGGCGGGTGTCCCTGCGGCTGACCAGGCAGAGCCGGCTGAGCGGCGAGCGGCCGCTGGAGCTCGCCGCCATCGTCGACGAGTCGGTGGTGCGCCGCGTGATCGGCGGGCCGGACGTGATGAAAGCGCAGCTCGCCCATTTGATAGAAACGTCTAGATTGCCGAATATTTCGCTGCAAATCATGCCGTTCGGCGCCGGTGAACACCCGTTCCTGGGTGGCTCCGCAACCCTTTTGGAATTCCGGGATACCACTCTTTCGGATGTTGTCTACCTCGAAGGGCTCGCGGGAGACTACTACGAGGAGCAGCCGCCTGAGGTTGCCCGATACCGGCAGGAGTTCGAGCGATTGAGCACGAAGGCGCTCGACCATCGCACTACCATAAAGATGATCGAGGGTCTGCTCACCGCTTAGCGACTCCCGAAGCACTCTCATACTGGAGGGAGGTGCACGAGTTGCTCGCGCACCAGCTCAAGGGTGCCGTCTGGAAGAAAAGCAGCCGCAGCAACGGCAACGGTGGCAACAACTGCGTCGAGGTAGCGTTCCTCGACGAGGGAATCGCCGTCCGTGACAGCAAGAACCAGACGGGGCCAGCTCTCATGTTCACGCCGGCGGAGTGGACCGCCTTCGTGGACTCTGCCAAGGACGGCGAGTTCGATATCGCTTCGTGAGCCTACCGATAGGTTCGCACCGATGGAAGACCTGTACTGAACTTCCGCGGTGCACGATCTGAAGAAAGCCGCAACACCCATCCGGGTGTTGCGGCTTTCTGTATGGTCACTCGCAGTTGCGATCCATGACCATTGACATAGAAGAATACCAATGCGAGGGTACGGGCACCGCCGATCGGTGACGATCCCCGCCCACCGGCCATGGGCTCCGTCACCTTACCGAAGGGACGACCTCGCATGCGCCTACGTCGCGCAGTCGCCGTGGTGGCCACCGCCGTCGCGGCCACCACCGCCGTTCTCGCCGGCCCCTCCCCCGCGCGGGCGGCCACCGCCGCCGGCCTGGCCTCCACCATCGCGCTGAGCAACTGCTCCGCCGCCCTGGTCCGCTACCCCACCTCGGTCAGCAGCGACCGGGCGATGATGCTCACGAACGGACACTGCTACGAGGGCGGCCTGATCCCGGCCGGCACCGTGCTGCAGAACCGCACCAGCAGCCGTTCCGGCACCCTGCTCAACGCCAGCGGCGGCTCGCTCGGCACGGTCCGCGCGGACCGCGTGCTGTACGCCACGATGACCGGCACCGACGTCGCCCTCTACCGGCTGACCAGCACCTACGCCACCATCTCCAGCCGCTACGGCGCCACCGCGCTGACCATCTCGGCCAGCCACCCGAGCGCCGGCGCCAGCATCACCATCCCGTCCAGCTACTGGAAGCGGATCTGGACCTGCAAGATCGACAGCTTCGTCGGCACGCTCCGCGAGGACGAGTGGACCTGGCGCGACTCGATCCGCTACGACGCCGCCTGCGACACCATCCACGGCACGTCCGGCTCCCCGATCGTCGACGCCACCAGCAACCAGATCGTCGGCATCAACAACACCGGCAACGACGACGGCGAGATGTGCACCCTCAACAACCCGTGCGAGGTCGCCGCGGACGGCACCACGCGGGCGTACCAGGGGCAGAGCTACGGCGAGCAGACGTACTGGTTCACCACCTGCCTGACCGGCACCCGCACCATCGACCTGAACAAGGCCGGCTGCCTGCTGACCAAGCCCTAGGCGGCCGGGCCCGCGTCCGGCCGGAGGTCCCCCGGCCGGACGCGGCCTCAACGGCCCCACGGCCGCCGGTGGGACGACGGGTTCCGCCCGCGGCCGGTCCCCCGCCACGACGCCGCTCACCGCCGGCTCCGCCGGGCCGGGCGGCGCGACGGTGGCCGGCCCGGCCGGAAGCAGATGCCGGAGCGCGCGGGCGTGCGCGGCTGCGACGATGGCCTCCTGGCAGAGGCTCTGCCAGTTGCGGCGGGCCCGCTGCGCGTCCCGCCAGGCGCTCTCCTCGGCCTCCCGGGCGCGCCGCCAGACCGCCGCCAGGTGGGCGGCTGCCGCCCGCTGGACGACCAGCTCCTGGTCCACCGGGTGCAGCCGGGCGTCCCAGCCGCCCCGGCCGGTCAGGGCATCGGCGACCGCGCTGGTCGGCAGCTCCCCGCGGTCGGCCGCGGCACGGACCACGAGATGCAGGTGGCGCTCCCGATCGGCGTACTCGGCCGGGGTCTGCTCGGTGGCCGGCGTGCCGAAAGCCGCCGCCTCCCGGCTGCGCCGTACCCGCGAATCGGCTTCCTGCCAGACCCGGAACGCCGCGTCGACGCGCTCCGCGGCCGCCTCCCAGTGGTCCTGCCAGCGATCCGCGGCGTACCCCGCCCGGACCGCCGCCGCCCGCACCTCGTCCGCGTGACGGACCGCCCGGACCGCCGCGGCCGCACGCAGCGAGCGCTCCGCGCGCCGCGCCGCGGCCCGCCGCCGGAGTCGGCCGAGAGGCGACCGGCGGGCCGCCACGGCGCCGTCCCGGTACGCACCGTGCGCCGCCGCACCCCGCCCGGGACCCGGCAACGCGGAGACATCCGCCCCGGCCTCCGCGGAGATCACCCGGGTGGCGCCGCGGGCGAGGGCCGTGCGTGCGGCGACGGCGGGCGGGCCGACCGGACCGGCGGCTGCGCAAGCCGGAGCGGCGTACGTGACAGCGGGGTCGGCCGGGACCCGGGCGGCGAACGCCGCACGCGCGAAGAAGGCGTCCAGGACGTGCCCGTCGGTCGTGTGGTGGTCGGCCGCAGCGATCTCGACCGGCGCCGGGCGGTGGGCCGGGTGGCCGATCAGGAACGCCCACGCGTCGAGCAGCGCCCGCCCCGGGTTGCGCACTCCCGCCGGGCTGGCGAGGACCGTCATCGCCGGGATGGTGGCCAGGCACAGGGCCGCCCAGATCGCCACCGGGGCCGGCTCCTGCAGCAGCATTTCGGCAAGCATGTTCATCGGACTTTCCGTTCCGCTCGTCGGGGGTCTCCGCTGGCCGGGCACGTGCACGCGACCGGGGAACGACCGCCGGGGCGGGCGCCCTCCGGGTTCAGGCGGCGGTGCGGGGCGGTGCGCGCGAGCCCGCGACGCGCGCCGAGCGCTGCGCGGGCCGGACCCGCGTGCGGTCGGTGACCGGCCGGCCGGCGACCGGCTCAGCGGGCGGAGCGATGACCTCGGCCGATGCGGCGAGGACGAACGGAGCGGCCGGCTGCGCCGAAGCGGCGCGGGCCCCAGTGGCGGCGGCGACCGATGCGCCGATGTGCTGGGCGACCGCGGAGGAGACGTCGACCGGGTGGCCGGCCGCGCCCACGGGCGCCGCGAAGAGGGTCAGCAACAGCGCCAGCAGCGCGGGCAGCGACCGCGGCACCGGGGTACGGCGCGCGGTCGGAGTCATGTCCGTCAAGGTAACCCCCTCGACGCCGGCCGGCCCGCGGACGCGGCGCGCCCGGCGAGCGGGTTCACCCGCAGGTGGAGTCGGCACGCCCGCCGGCGCCGATCACGGCGGCGGTTCGCTCACGTCCCCGGGCTCCGGGCCGATGGATTGGTTCGGACCGACGCACGTCCAGGACGGGAGCGAGCATGCGCAATAGAGCGGGCGCCGTGGACCCCGTGCTGCTCGCCCTCGTGCTGGGCGGCCTGCTGCTGATCCCGCTGTTCCTCGGCGGCTTCGGTGGTGGCGCCGCGTCCTGGACCGTGCAGACCGTGCTGGACGGGCTCGACGTCTGGTTCGCCTGGCGGTTGGCCCGCCATCCGGACGTCCCGGCGATCGGCCGCCGGTTCTGGGGCGCGGTGGTCGCCGCCTGCTGCGCCTCCGCGGTGGGCGACACCTATCAGACCCTTCTGACGTACGCCGGAGCCGGCGACCAGGTCAGCGTCGTGCAGACCGGGTTCGTGGTGACCGGCATGATCATCGTGCTGGTGGCCACCCTGCGGCACCCGCTCGGCGGCGAGGGCCGGCAGCGGCTGCGGCTCTGGCTCGACGCCGGCACCGTGCTGACCGCCGTCGCGGTCTTCCTGTGGTACTTCCTGCTGGCCGACGAGCTGCGCGGCCGGCAGGCGATCGACCGGTGGGCCGCCGCGGCGACCGCGGTGGTGATGCTGCTCATCGCGTTCGGCGTACTCAAACTGGTCCTCAGCGGCACCGCGCCGTTCAGCCGGGCGGCCGGGGTGCTGGGCAGCCTCGGCGTCGCGAGCACCGCGCTCAGCGCGTCGGTGGCCAGCGTGCTGACCAGCGGGGACCGGCCGCCGGGCGTGATGTATCTGGCCCAGCTGATTCCGTGCGTGGTCATGGCGGCCTCGTTCCGGTTGCAGCTGCTGCAGACCCGGCCGGTCGATCCGGCCCGGGGCCGGGCGCTGCGGCAGCGGCCCAGCGTGCTGCCGTACCTGGCGGTGATCGCCGTCCAGCTGCTGGTGGTGAACGCGCTCCGCGACGGCGGGCCGGATCTGCGTACCTGGGGGGTGGCGATCGGCGCGGTGGCCATCACGGCGCTCGTGCTCAGCCGCCAGCTTTCCGCGGTCCGCGACAACGAGCAGCTGCTCACCGAGCTCGACCGGCAACGGGAGTGGTTCCGGGCGCTGGTGCAGAACACCTCGGATCTGACCGTTGTGGTCAGGCTCGACGGCACCGTGGAGTACGCCACCCCGGCCGCCCGGCGGGTGCTCGGCGTGCCCGCGGAGGAGCTGGTCGGCACCTCGTTGCACGACCGCACGCACCCGGACGACATGCCCACGGTGCGGAGGCACGTGGCGTGGCAGGCGGAGAACCCGGGGCAGAGCACGGGGGCCCAGGTACGGTGGCGCCACGCCGACGGTACGTACCGCTGGCTGGATCTGATCAGCACGGACCTGAGCCGGAACCCGCACGTGCGGGGCGTGGTGATCAACGCCCGGGACGCCAGCGAGGCCCGCGCCCTGCACGACGAGCTGCAGCGGCAGGCCACCCGCGACGCGCTGACCGGGCTGGCCAACCGGGTGCTGCTGCAACGCCGGATCGACGAGGCGGCCGGCGCCCCGGATCGGGCCCCGGTCAGCATGCTGCTGATCGACCTGGACGGGTTCAAGGCGATCAACGACCGGCACGGGCACCACGCCGGCGACCAGGTGCTGGTGATCGTCGCCGAGCGGCTGGGCGGGCTGCTCGGCGCCGGGGAGATGGCCGCGCGGCTGGGCGGGGACGAGTTCGCGGTGCTGCTGCCCGGCACCGGGCCGCGGGAGGCGGCGGCCCTGGCCGACCGGATCGCCGCCGTGGCCGCCGAGCCCATGCTGGTCAACAACCGCTGGCTGACCGTGGGCGCCAGCGTCGGGGTGGCCTCGGGCCGCCCGGGCGAGGGCGACCGGCTGCTGCGCGAGGCGGACGCCGAGATGTACCGGCGCAAGCACGACCGCAAGGCCCACCAGACCTCGCTGCGCTGACCCGGCGGCGGCGCCGTCAGCGTCGCGGTGGAGGCGTTTCCATCGATGTCGATAACTGTTACGTTGCGGTAACCGTGGGAGAACAATCGTCTCGATGGGCGACGGATGACTGCGAACGCGCTCACCACCCTGGTTCACGCCCTGGTCGCCGATCCCCGGCTGGTGGACGACGTGGTCGCCTCGGCACGGGCGCAGTCGCCGGAGGCGGCCCGGCTGCCGCCGGCCGAGAGCCGCCGGCACGTGGCCGCCCTGATCACCGCCGGCTGCACGGCGTTCCTGCGCGCCGGCGAGCCCGATGACGAGGACTTCGCCGACGCGGTGCGGTTCGGGGCGGAGGGCGCGGCACTCGGCGTGCCGGTCGGGGCGCTGCTGTCCGGGGTGCACGGCGGGCGCAGCCGGATCCTGGAGATCGCCATCGCCCGGGGCCGGGCCGCCGGGCTGCCGGACCACGTGCTGCTGCAGGGCCTGCTGCGCCTGGACCGGTACGGCAACGCCCTGGAACGGCACGTGCTGGACGGATACCGGACCGCGCAGCGGCAACTGGACACCGACCGGCGGGCGGCCCGGATGCGGGTGCTACGGCACCTGCTGCTCGGCCCGGACCGCGCCGACGGGACGGACCCCGGTGGCGACCTGGGCCGGTTCGGGCTGACCGTCGAGGGGCGGTACCACTGCGTGGTGTCGGATGCCACGGATCCGGCGCGGGTGCGCGAGCTGGAGCAGGCGTTCGCGCGCTGCGGCGGCGTGCTGGCGCCGGTCGGCGGGCGGCTGAGCGGCCTGACGCCACGGCTGCCGGGGTGTGCCGGGGGGACGCCGCCGGCGCTGGTCGTGAGCACTCCGCCGGTACCGTTGACCGGCGCGGCCGCCGCGCACCGTCTCGCCCTCGCCGCGCTGCACGCGGCTCGCGTCCGCGGGATGACCGGGCCGCACGGGGTGACCGGTCTGGCCGGGGAGACCGCGCTGGCCGGGCAGCCGATGCTGGCCGGTTTCCTGCGCGACGAGCTGCTGGGCGCGCTGGACCCGGCCGACGACTTCCACCGGGATCTGGCCGGGACCGCGCTGGCCTACCTGGACCGGGGGCAGCGGCTGGACCTGACCGCCGGGTCGCTGCATCTGCATCCGAACACGGTCCGTTACCGACTGCGGCGGCTGCACGAGCTGACCGGTTTCGGGGCGGCCGGCGAGCAGCTCACCGTGCTGGAGACGGTGCGCTGGTGGTGGGCGCTGTGGGCGTGGTCGCAGGCGGCCTTCGCGGAGTGAGGCCGGCCCGGCGGGCCGGCCTCACTCCATGCCTCACCAGGTGCGGTAGTCGTCCTGGGTCTGCGCGTTGAACTGCCGGGCGCGGAAGTGCGCCGCGCCGCGCAGCCGGCGGTCGTCGACCTTCAGCACGTCCAGGCCCTTCTGGATGTCACTGGAGTAGATGTGGCCGTTGTACCAGTACGCCGACCAGGAGCCGCCGAAGGCCGGGCGCTCGATGCTCAGCGGCCCGCGCTCCCAGTACGCGATCTCCACCGGCTTGCGCGAGTCGGTGAAGTCCCAGACCGAGATGCCGCCCTGGTACCAGGCCTGCACCATGATGTCGCGTCCGGGCACCGGGATCAGCGAACCGTTGTGCGCCACGCAGTTCTCGGTGGCGGCGTTCTCCCGCGGGATCTTGAAGTAGCTGCGGAACTCCAGCGTGAGCCGCTTGCCCTTGCCGACGATGTCGTAGATCGCGTCCGCGCCGCGTTCCGGGCCGACGGTCGGGTTGCACGTCGCGCCCCCGCCACCGCCCAGCTCGTCGGTGAAGACGACCTTGGTGCCGTTGTTGTTGAACGTGGCGGAGTGCCAGAACGCGAAGTTCTCGGTGTCCCGGACCGTGGTGATCACCGTGGGCGCCACCGGATTGCGGATGTCGAACAGCACGCCGTCGCCCATGCACGCGCCCGCCGCGATGCCCCGCTGCGGGTACGCCGTGATGTCGTGGCACCCGGTGGTCGCCGAGCTGTCCTCGTCGCCCTCGAAGCCACCGTCCGGGAACAGCACCGGGGTCGCCACCACGGCCGCGGCCGCGGGGTCACGCAGCGGCACCTTCACGATGGAGATCTTGTCGTGCGGCAGCGCGCAGTTGGGCACGCTGGCGCGCGACAGGTTGTACGACGAGACGTACAGGTAGACCGACCGGTCCCGGCCGCGGCCGGGCACCAGCGTCTCGGTGTGCGAGCCGCAGTCGGTCTTGACGGCGGCGACGTAGCGCGGGTTCAGCGGGTCGCTGACGTCGAAGACCTTGATGCCCTCCCAGCGCGGGGTCTCCGCCGGCGCGCTGGCCGGCACCGGGGCGCTGTTGCACGAGTCGTCCGAGCGCTGCGAGTCGGTGGCGAGGAACAGCAGGTCGCCGTGGATGGACAGGTCGTTCTGCGACCCGGGGCAGACCACCTGGGTGGCGATCCGCGGGTGGCGCGGGTCGCTGATGTCGTAGACGGTGAAGCCGTTGTAGTTGCCGCCGAACGCGTACGTCCCGCGGAAGGCCCAGTCGGTGTTGTACGAGTTCTCCGCGGCGAACGGGCCGCCGGTCTTGTTGTCGACGTGACCGACCTGGGTGATGTTCGGGCTGCTGACGATCTCGTCCACGCCCGGCACGGTGGTCGTGCCGGCCCGGGCGGGTGCGGCGGTCACCAGGCCGAGCAGGACGGTGATGGCGGCCAGCCCTCGTGAGGCCAGATGCTTCATGGAGCTCCTTCCGGCTGCGAGCCACCGGCGACCCGCATGTGGGTGTGCGCGTCCCACCGACGGCATCGATGGCTCTCGTTACGATAGCCGCCGGAGCCGGGTGGCGGGACGTGCGGCGGGAGAGAATCGATGGATCGGCAACGAGGGTGGGCCTGGGCCGCGGCGGGCGCGGCGCTGCTCGGCGCGGTGGTCGTCGTGCTGCTGGTCCGGGCCCCGCAGGAGCGGCCGACGACCGCGACGGCGTCGGCCCCACCGGTTCGGGTGGTGCTGCCCGGGCGGCCCGGAGAGTCCGCGCAGGTGTCCGACTCCGATCGGGTGCGGGCGCCGGACGGATCGGCGTACAACTCGCTCGACGTGGCGTACGCGCAGATGATGATCGCGCACCACGCGCAGGCGGTCGAGATGGCCGGGCTGGCCGCGGACCGGGCCGGCAGCACCCGGCTGCGCGCGCTCGCCGCCCGTATCAGCGCCGCCCAGGGTCCCGAGATCGGGGTGCTGCGCGCCTGGCTGAAGGACCGCGGGCAGCCGGAGAGCGACCCCGGCCACGACCACGGTGACATGCCCGGGATGCAGACGCCGGCCGCGATCGGCGCACTGACCGCGGCCCGGGGCGCGGACTTCGACCGCCGCTTCGTCGTCATGATGATCGCCCACCACCGCGGCGCCCAGCAGATGGCCGGGGACCTGCTGCGCAGCGGGGCGGATCAGCGACTGTCCGAAATGGCCAACGAGACGGCGGTCGAGCAGGGCAGCGAGATCCGCCGCCTGAAAGATCTCGGCCTGACCTGACCCGGGCCGCCCGCGCCGCGACCGCTGGACAGCCACGATTGACGAGGGCTGTCACCCTGTGGGCCGCTACCGGGAGGACGGGACGGGCTCATGGGGAACGGATTCATCGAGGCTGCGCTGAGCTTCCCGACCGTCCTGCTGACGCCGCTGCTGATCCTGGTCGTCGGGTACTGGATCGTGGTGATCGCCGGCGGCGCCGACCCGGAGGCCGGAAGCGAGGCCGGCGCGCTGCTCGGGATTCCGGCGCCGGTCTTCGTGTCGCTGCTGGTGGCGCTGGCCTGGTTCGGGACGCTGGCCGGCGCGCAGTGGCACGGGGCGGTCCCGCTCGGCGTGATCCCGGTCGCCGCCCTGGTGGCCGCCGCGGCCGTCACCCGGCTGGTCGCGATCCCGCTGCGCCGGCTGCTGCCCACCGGGCCGGACGCCTCCCGCGCGGACTTCGTCGGTCTCACCTGCGTCATCCGCACCGGGCGGGTGACCACGACGTTCGGCCAGGCCGAGGTCCGCGCCCCGGACGGCTCCTCGGCGATCGTCCAGGTCCGCCAGGCCGGCGCCGACCGGCTGACCGCCGGCACCGTCGCCCTCATCTACGACACCGACCCGGAGGGCGAGTTCTTCTGGGTCGTTCCCGCCGACATCGCCAGGAAAGGCCTTTGATGGACGTTGTCTCCACCGGTCTCGGTGTGCTCATCGCCGTCGTCGTACTCGTCGTGATCGGCGTGCTGTTCTTCCTCAGCCGGATGTTCCGGAAGGTGGAGCAGGGCAAGGCGCTGATCGTCAGCAAGGTGCGCCGGGTGGACGTCACCTTCACCGGCGCGGTGGTGCTGCCCGTCCTGCACAAGGCCGAGGTCATGGACATCTCGGTGAAGACGATCGAGATCTCCCGCACCGGCCGGGAGGGCCTGATCTGCCGGGACAACATCCGCGCCGACATCCGGATCACCTTCTTCGTCCGGGTCAACAAGACCACCGAAGACGTGATCAAGGTGGCGCAGGCGATCGGCACCAGCCGGGCCAGCAACGAGTCGACGCTGCAGGAGCTGTTCAACGCGAAGTTCTCCGAGGCGCTCAAGACCGTCGGCAAGCAGCTCGATTTCGTCGACCTCTACACCAAGCGCAACGACTTCCGGGACCAGATCATCGAGGTGATCGGCACCGATCTGAACGGCTACAGCCTCGAGGACGCGGCCATCGACTTCCTCGAACAGACCCCGCTCACCTCGCTGGACCCGAAGAACATCCTGGACGCCCAGGGCATCCGGAAGATCACCGAGCTGACCGCGATCGAGGCGGTGCGCACCAACGACTTCCGGCGCAACGAGGAGAAGGAGATCACCCGGCAGGACGTGGACGCCCGCGAGGCGATCCTCGAACTGGAGCGCCGCAAGGCGGACGCGGAGATCAAGCAGCGGCGGGAGATCGAGACCGTCCGGGCCCGCGAGGAGGCCGAGATCGCGCTGGCCCGGGCGGAGGAGACGCTGCGTGCCGAGGCCGCCCGGCTGCGCACCGAGCAGCAGCTCGGCGTGCAGCAGGAGAACAAGAACCGGGAGATCGCGGTCGCCGAGAAGAACCGCGAGCGGGTCATCGCGATCGAGACCGAGCGCATCGAGAAGGACCGGATGCTGGAGGTGATCGGCCGCGAGCGGGAGACCGAGCTGTCCACCATCGCCAAGGACAAGGAGGTCGAGACCGAGAAGCGGTCGATGGCCGAGGTGATCCGGGAGCGGATCGTGGTGGAGAAGACGGTCGCCGAGCAGGAGGAGAACATCAAGCGCCTGCGCACCGTCGAGGAGGCCGAGCGGACCCGCCAGGCGGTCGTCATCCAGGCCGAGGCGCAGGCGCAGGAGGCCCTGGTCAAGGACATCAAGGCGGCGGAGGCCGCGGAGGCCGCGGCCCAGTTCAAGGCCCGTGAGCAGCTGCTGCTGGCCGAGGCCCGGCAGCAGTCGGCGGAGCTGGACGCCCGCGCCAAGATCCGGCTGGCCGAGGGTCTGCAGGCGGAGGCGGCCGCGGCCGGCCTGGCCGACGTCCAGGTCCGCGAGCGTGACGCCGAGGTGATCGAGAAGACCGGTCGCGCCGAGGCCGCCGTGGAGCGGGAGAAGGCGCTGGTCGCCGCCGAGGCGATCAAGGAGAGGCTGAAGGGCGAGGCCGAGGGTCTGCAGCAGAAGGCCGGCGCGATGGCCACGCTCGACGACGTCACCCGGGCGCACGAGGAGTACCGCCTGCGGCTGGAGACCGAGAAGGAGATCCGGCTGGCCGGCATCAACGTGCACAAGGAGATCGCCGAGGCGCAGGCCTTGGTGCTCGCGGCCGGGCTGGAGAAGGCGGACATCGACATCGTCGGCGGCGACTCGGTCTTCTTCGACAAGCTGGTCGGCTCGATCGCGCTGGGCAAGAGCATCGACGGGTTCGTCGAGCACAGCTCGGTGGCGCAGACCGTCGGCGCCCGCTACCTCGGCGGCGACGGCGACCTCGCCGAGGACCTGCGCAAGGTGGCCGGTGCGGTCTCCACCGCGGACGTCGCCAACCTCAGCGTGGCGGCGGCGGTGGCCAACTCCGTCCGGAAGGACCGGGCTGAGTGACCATCGACGCGGGCACCTATGAGGTGCTGCGGACCCGGCTCGGCGCCAAGGCGCGGGAACTGGCCGCGCGGGCCGAGACGCTGAACGACCGCCGGGTCGAGGCCTTCGGCGCCCAGCAGACCGAGTTGCTGGGCGCCGACCGGATCCGGACCGCCAACAGCAGCGTCCCGGCCGACATCGCACCGGCCGGCGAGGCGCTGCTGTTCGGGGCGAACGCGTTCCTCGGGATGAAGGCCGAGACCTCGGTCGAGGACGTGTTCACCGTGGTGGACCGCGACCTCCAGCCGGCGCAGGCGCCCGGGCTGCTGGACGACCCGGGCTTCCGCCGGGACTTCGCCGAGCTGTACCGCTACTACCGGCAGACCCGGCTGCGGCAGCTGCGCCGGCTCGAGGGGCTGCTGCTGGCCGTCTTCCAGACCGGCGCGCGCGCCGACGACCTCAAGGTGCTGCGCTGGCGGGTCGGCCTCGACGGATCGGTGACCTACCAGGACGCGCGCGGGGATCGCGACCACGTGCTCCCGCCCACGCACGACTTCACCTGGACGCCGACCACCCGCGAGCAGCACGTGCCGGGCCGGCACCCGCACGTGTCGATCGAGGACGAGGTGTTCGTCGAGACGGTCGGCGGCACCCTGACCGTCAAGGTGGAGAACAACACCGAGGACGGCGAGGGCGTCTTCTCCGAGCCGGTGGACGAGCCGCTGCAGAGCCTGGCGGACGCGGAGATCGCGTACGCCCGGGTCGGGCCGCTGATCCTGCTGCGCGTGCTGCCGTACCAGGAGACCACCTACCGGCACCTGGTGTTCAACACCCGCACCCGGGACGTGCGCCGGCTGGACGGCATCGGCCAGGCGTGCCGCCGGCTGCCCGAGGACCAGGGCGTCATCTTCCCCGGCGGGTACTACCTGTCCACCGGGGTGGCCAAGACGTTCGACCAGGACACCAGCGGGCTGGCGTTCGAGCGGGTGATCCGCTCGGTCAACGGCGAGGACGTGCTGCACGTCTTCCACGACGCCGGGTCCGGGCGGTACCTGCTGCTGCCGTACAACGTGATCCGCAAGGAGGTGGCGACGCCGATCGCGGGCCACGGCTACGCGATCTTCGATGACGGCACGCTGGTGGTGTTGCGCAGTCCCGGCGACGAACCGGCGCGCGTGCACCCGGTGCAGATGTGGCGGACGCCGTACGTCTCGGACGCCCACGCCGCCGCCCAGCCCGCCGCCACCGGGCCGCTCGGCCGGATCGGCAACGCCGACCTGGTCCGGGGCATCGCCGACGCGCTCTCGGTGACCCGGATGGTGGACGAGATGTCCGCCGCCGGGCCGGTCTTCGAGGCGATCATCGCGGCCTGCACCCGGGCCTTCGACACCTACCACTGGCTGGCCGATCCGGAGTTGGAGAACCTCGCCGCGCCGCTGGCCGAGGTGCGCGCCACGGCCGTCCAGGTGCTCGACGAGTTCGCCTCGGTGCAGGCGCTGACCGAGCAGGCGGCGCAGGCCCTGGCGAGGGCGGAGACGGCCGCGGACACGCTGATCCGGCGCGCCGGGTCGGAGGCGCCGGCCACCACCGGCGGCTGGGTGAGCCGGCTCGCCGAGCTGCGCCGGGAGCGCGGAAAGCTCGCCGGCCTGCGGGAGATGCGTTACGCGGACGTCGCCGCGCTGGACCGGATCACCGACGCGCTGGTCCGCGCGACCGACGAGACCGCCCGCCGGGCGGTCGAGTTCCTGCGCCGGCCGGACGCGTTCGCCGACTACCAGGCCGGGGTGCAGGAGCTGACCGCCCAGGCGAGCGGCATCGGCACGGTGGCCGAGGCGGAACCGGTCGCGGCCCGGATCACCGAGCAGTCCGACGGCCTGCAGGTGGTCACCGAGGTGGTCGGCGGGCTGGAGATCGCCGACGCCACCGTGCGGGTGTCCGTCCTGGAGCGCATCGGCGCGGTGCTGGGCGGGCTGAACCGGGCCCGGGCCACCCTGGAGAGCCGCCGCCGCGAGCTGGCCGCGGTCGAGGGCCGGGCCGCGTTCGCCGCCGAATTCGCGCTCCTCGGCCAGTCGGTGGCCGCCGCGCTCGCGGCCGCGGACACCCCGCAGCGCTGCGACGAGCACCTGGCCCGGCTGATGGCGCAGGTGGAGACGCTGGAGACCCGGTTCGGCGACGTCGACGACGCGGGCGAGCGGCTGGCCGCCAAACGCACCGAGGTGTACGAGGCGATCGCCGGCCGCCGCCAGTCGCTGGTCGACGAGCGGGCCCGGCGCGCCGACAGACTGGCCG
Source organism: Actinoplanes teichomyceticus ATCC 31121 (assembly GCF_003711105.1). NCBI lineage: Bacteria > Bacillati > Actinomycetota > Actinomycetes > Micromonosporales > Micromonosporaceae > Actinoplanes > Actinoplanes teichomyceticus. The sequence continues at coordinate 1,138,746 of NZ_CP023865.1, read as the reverse complement.
ACTCGGCCCGCCGGATCCTGGACGTGGTGCACCGCCGGATCACCACGCTGCGCGACCCGGACGAGGTGAACACGTACTTCGCCACCGATCCGATGGTGGCCAAGGTCGGGTCGGTCGCCGCGCAGCTGCGCGCCGGTGGCGACACGGTCCGCGCCGAGGAGCTCGACGGGCGGCTCAAGGCGGCGCGCCAGGAGGCCGGCCGGGCGCTGCGGGACCGGCTCGACCTGTTCGGGGACGGCGGGATCCGGCTGGGCCGGCACACCTTCGCCGTCAACGAGCAGGCGATCGACCTGACCCTGGTGCCGCACGACGGCGGCCTGGCGTACGCGATCACCGGCACCAACTACCGCGCGCCGGTCCTCGACCCGGCCTTCGCCCAGACCCGCCGGTTCTGGGACCAGCCGCTGATCTCCGAGTCCCGGGACCTGTACCGGGCCGAGCATCTGGCCGCGGCGATCCTCGCCGAGGATCCGGCCGCCGCGGCCGCCGCCCAGGTCGGCGGCACGTTGCGGGACCTGGTGCGCCGCGCCGCCGAGCAGCGGTACGACGAGGGGTACGAGCGCGGCGTGCATGACGCCGACGCCACCACGATCCTGGACGCGCTGCTGCGCCTGCACGCCGCGGCCGGGCTGCTGCGGTTCGACGCGTCCATGCGGGCCGAGGCGCAGCTGTTCTGGGCGCTGCGCACCACGCCCGAGCAGCGCCGGCTCTGGTCCCTGCGGGCCTCCTCGCTGGTCCGGGCCCGGGAGCTGTTCGGCTCGGCCGGGCCGGCCCTGGACGAGCTGCGCTCCGAGCTGGACACCGCGGCGGGCGCGCCGGTCGGCGGGTACCTGGTCGAGGAGTTGGCCGCCGGGCACGGCTTCGCCACCAGCGCGGGCGCACGCACCCTGCTGGACCGGTTCCACCGCAAGCCGGGTGGCGCGCGATTCACCGACGATCTGCGGACCCTGGAGTCCGACCCGGCGGCCCGGCGTCAGCTGGCGCACGCCTGGCTGTCGGCGTTCCTGGCGGCCGAGCCGGACGCGGGCCGGGCATCCGATGTGGACGAGGCGGTGGCCGTCGAGCTCACCGGGACCGCGCTGACCCGCTACGACGTGTCGGCGGCCACCCGGGAGACGGTGTCCGGGCTGCTCGGGGTGCACCCCCGGATCACCGACGGGCACCTGGACATCCGCATCGACGAGCTGCTGCCGCGGGCCGCCGAGTTCCGGACCGTCCGGATGCCCGCCTACCGGGCGTACCAGAGGCAGCGGGCCGCGCTGGCCGCCGCCGAACGCGACCGGCTGCGGCTGGACGAGTTCCGGCCGCGGGTGCTGACCACGTTCGTGCGCAACCGGCTGCTCGACGAGGTCTACCTGCCGCTGATCGGCGACAACCTGGCCCGGCAGCTGGGCGCGGCCGGCGACGACAAGCGGACCGACCGGTCGGGACTGCTGCTGCTGATCTCCCCGCCCGGCTACGGCAAGACCACGCTGATGGAGTACGTCGCGGACCGGCTCGGCCTGGTCTTCGTCAAGGTCAACGGGCCGGCGCTGGGGCACGGCGTCACCTCGCTGGACCCGGCCGACGCCCCGGACGCCACCGCGCGGCAGGAGGTGGAGAAGATCTCGCTGGCCCTCGAGATGGGCACCAACGTGCTGCTCCACCTCGACGACATCCAGCACACCAACCCCGAGCTGCTGCAGAAGTTCATCTCGCTGTGCGACGCGCAGCGCCGGATGGAGGGCGTCTGGAACGGCCGGACCCGCACGTACGACCTGCGGGGCAAGCGGTTCGCGGTGTGCATGGCGGGCAACCCGTACACCGGGAGCGGGCGGCGGTTCCGGATCCCGGACATGCTCGCCAACCGGGCCGACGTGTGGAACCTGGGCGACGTGCTGGCCGGCCGCGAGGACCTGTTCGCGCTGTCCTATCTGGAGAACGCGCTGACCTCGAACACCGTGCTGGCGCCACTGGCCGCGCGCGACGCCGGGGACCTGCCGCTGCTGCTGCGGCTGGCCGACGGTGACGAGACGGCTCGGGCGGACCGGTTGTCGTACCCGTATACGGCGGCCGAGCTGGAGCAGATCCTCGCCGTGCTGCGCCGGATGCGGCGGGTGCAGCGGGTGGTGCTGCGGGTCAATCAGGCGTACATCGCGTCGGCGGCGCAGGCCGGCGCGAGCCGCACCGAACCGCCGTTCCAGCTGCAGGGTTCCTATCGCGACATGAACAAGCTCGCCGAGCGCATCGTGCCGGCGATGAACGACGACGAGCTGGAGCGGGTGCTCGACGACCACTACCGGGGCGAGGCGCAGACCCTGACCGGCGGCGCGGAGGCGAACCTGCTGAAACTGGCCGAGATCCGCGGCCGGCTGGATCCGGCACGGGCCGCACGGTGGGCCGAGGTCAAGGCCGGTTACCTGCGCGAGCAGGCGCTGGGCGGGACCGACGCGGATCCGATGGTGCGCGCGGCGGGCGCGGTGGCGCTGGTGGCCGACCGGGTCGCGGGGGTGGAGGCGGCGATCGGCCGGCTCGCCGGGTGAGGCGCGGTGGTCCCGCCGCGGCGCCGGCCCGGCGGGACAGCCGTCGCCCGGGCGTGGCCGGGCCGAGCCGGTCTGGCGGCCGGCGCCGCCGCGGCGACCGTCACAGCGGCGGGAGTTGCCGCGCCAGCAGGCCGGCGCCACGGGCCAGGGCGTCGAACCCGTCCTGGCTGATGTCGCCGTCCCGGTGCAGGCCGACCAGTTTCTTGGCGAAGTCCTTGAGCCGGCGCGCGGCTGCCTCCGGCTCGTTCCGGCGCAGCTGCTCGGCCACCCTGCGCAGCCGCTTGGTCAGCGACTCGGCGTCGTCGCGCTCCAGCTGCTCGCGCCGGACCAGCAGGTTGATCTCGCGCTGCATCTGGGCGAGCAGGGCGCCGGGCCGGACCTGCCGGGTGGCGACCGGCTCAGCGGTGGCCGCTGGCGGGGCGGCCGGTGACGTGGTGGTGGCCTCGGCGGTCGCCTCCGGCTCGGTGGTGGTCACGACGGGCGCCGCAGCGGAGGCGGTCACCGGGGCGGCGGCCGGCGCCGGGGTGTCGTCGTCCGGGTCGGACACCGCCCAGTAGCCGATCGACAGCGCCAGGAAGGCGCCGGCCGAGCCGAGCACGATCCGCCGGCGCCGGCCGGCCACCTGCTCCCGGCTGCGCTCGGCCACCGTCGGCAGCACCGCCGTGGGCCAGTGCGGGGCGGACGGTCGTGGATCATGGCGGTCGGACACGGCCGACATCATGCCGCTTTCACAGAACGACCGGCAACCGCTCCAGGCCGCGCACCACCAGGCCGGGCCGCCAGCGCAGCTGGTGCACCGGGACGCCGAGCCGCAGGTCCGGGTGCCGGTCCAGCAGCGCGGTGAACGCGATCTGCGCCTCCAGCCGGGCCAGCGGGGCGCCCAGGCAGTAGTGGATGCCGTGCCCGAACGCCAGGTGGTGCGCGGGTGGCCGGTCCAGGCGCAGCTCGTCGGCGTGCGGGAAGTGGTCGGCGTCCCGGTTGGCGGACAGCAGCACGACCACCACCGGGTCGCCGGCCGGGATGGTCACGCCGCCGATCTCCACGTCCTCGGTGGCGATCCGGAAGGTGGCCGTCTCCACCGGACCCTCATACCGGAGGAACTCCTCGATCGCGCCCGGCAGCAGCGCGCGGTCCGCGCGCAACCGCTCCCACCCCGCACGGTCGCGCAACAGCAGGTAGACGCCGTTGCCGATCAGGTTGACGGTGGTCTCGTGCCCGGCCACCAGCAGCAGGAAGACCATCGAGGACAGCTCCTGCTCGGTCAGCCGGTCCCGCGCGTCGCGCACCTGGATCAGCCCGGACAGCAGGTCGTCGCCCGGCTCGGCGCGGCGCTCGGCGATCAGGGCGTGGATGTACCGGACCATCGCCTCGATCGCCGGGGCCAGCCGCGGGCCCGCCTGCGAGCCGGCCACCACCGCGTTCGACCAGTCGCGGAAGTCGTCGCGGTCCTCGACCGGCACCCCGAGCAGCTCGCAGATCACCTGGATGGGCAGCGGGAAGGCGAACGCGTCGATCAGGTCGGCCTCGGTCTCGCCGTCGATCGCGTCCAGCAGCTCGGTGGCGATCTGCTCGATGCGCGGGCGCAGCGCCTCGATCCGGCGGGCGGTGAAGGCGGCCGAGACCAGGCGGCGCAGCCGGGTGTGGTCCGGCGGGTCGACCGCCAGCATGTGCTGGGAGATCGCGGCGCCGATCCCGGGCGCCAGGTCGCCGGCCGACGCGGCGCCGGCCGTCCGGGAGCCGCCCACGGCGGGCGCTCCGGTCGCGGCGCGCCCCTGGCCGGTGGCCAGGCCGGACCCCATCGGGTACGACCGTTTGGACAGTCGCGGGTCGGCCAGCGCCCGCCGGGCGTCGTCGTAGCGGGTGATCACCCAGGCCGGCAGGCCACTGGGGAGCCGGGCGCGGCGGACCGGCCCGGTGCGGCGCCAGGACGCGTACGCCGGGTGCGGGTCCGCCTGGAATGCCGGGTCGCCCAGGTCGACGATCTCCTGCGTCATCGTTCCCTCCGTGGATCGGTATCGACTGCCGACAATACCGGCTATCCGGGGGCAGAACGCGCAGATCGCTCGTTCGCCGCACGGCGTGCCACCCGTGTTCGCGCAGGGTCGCTCCGGCGGGTGAGCCGCCCGTCAGCCGCCGCAGCGGCGCGGCGAGCGCGGCGGGCGCACCGGCAGGCGGGGCCGGCGCGGTGCGGGGCGGACCGGGCGCTCCGACCCGACGAAGGTACTTTGAGTGATCGCAACGATACGGGGGTGCAACGGGTCGGCGCTGGCCACAGTGACGGTTTCCCTTCCGGGAGCGGCTCGGGTGTCCACTATGCGCCACGACTGGCGGATCCGGTCCGGGACTTGAGGTTCTTTTAAAGATCGTCTCAGCGACGGCTGACCCCCGACGCGCGGTCGGGCCGCTCCCGCGCCGCCGGCCCACGACACCCGGCGCCCGCACCGGATCAGCCCGGCCGACCGCCGAAATCCGGCGGCCCGCCGAAATCCGGCCGACCGCCGAAGTCGGGCCGACCGCCGAAATCCGGCCCACCGCCGAGGTCCGGTCGCCCGCGGAAATCCGGTCGGCGGCCGAAGCCGGGCGCGTCCGATCCGGTGATCACCGGGTAGAGGCTGGACTGCACCTGCCAGGACGGCTCCCGGCGAGGCTCCGGCGCCGACCAGCGGACCAGCGCCCGCAGCATGTCGCCCAGCGCGGTGTGCAACCGCGGATCGGCGACCAGCCCGTGCTCGTCGACGGAGCGGATGTCCAGCGGCACCCGCACGCAGGCGGCCCGCAGCAGGCGCGCGCCGCCGTGCTCGAGCGCCGACTCCAGCCCGGCCCGGGCCCCCTCGTCCCGGCCCGGCGCCGCCACCGACAGCCAGGCCGCCGCCCGGCCGGTCAGCTCGCCGCCGTCGACCAGCCAGTCGAGCAGGTTCTTCAGGCTGCCCGGCAGCGATCCGGCGTACTCCGGGGTGCACAGCAGCAGCGCGTCGGCGGCGACCACCCGGCGGCGCAGCTCGGTCACCGGCTCCGGAGGCGCCGGCTCCCCCGGCACGAACGCGGGCAGGCCGGCCAGCTGCGCATACAGCGTGGCATCGACCTCCGGCGGGGCGAACCGGGCCGCGGTGCGCAGGGCCGCGGTGTGCAGCGAGCCCTCGCGAGTACTCCCCGAGATCAGCAGGACGCGGGTCATGACGCCGACGATACGACCCCGCGCCGAACGCCCGCTCACAGCGAACTGTCAGATCTTCGGCGCACACCGGGTGCGGCCGGTCGAATCGGGGCTCGGTGAGGCTTGCGCCTCGTGAGATCACCCCTGCGCTGCGTACCGTTGATCCTGCTCCTGCTCGTGACCACGTCGTGCGAGGCGCCGCGGCCGGCGCCGCGCCCGGTGCGGCCGGCCGCGCTGGTCCGCCTCGATCAGGTCGGCTGGGCCACCGGGGAGAGCAAGGTCGCGATGCTGCTGGCGCCGGCCGACGTCACCGGCGCGAAGGCCACCGTGGTGGACGAGCGCGGGCGCGCGGTCCGCACGGTCGCCGCCGGCCCCGGCCGGGGCGCCTGGAATGCGCACTACCGCGCGGTCCACCCCCTGGACCTCAGCGACCTGCGGACGCCGGGCACCTATCGGGTACGCGTCGACGACCGCGTCCGCGCGGAATCGCCGCCGTTCCGGATCGACACCGCGCCGGCGCTGTACACGCCGCTGCTGGCCGACGCGGTGCGCTACTTCCAGGCCCACCGCGACGGCGCCGGCCAGGTCGACGGCCCGTGGCGGCGCTCCCCGGCGCACCTGGCCGACCGGGCCGCGACGGTCTACGAGACCCCGGCCGACGAGGACACCTCCCTGGAGTCCACCGGCACGACGATCGACGTGGAGGGCGGCTGGTACGACGCCGGCGACTACCTCAAGTTCACCCACACCACGGCGTACGCCCTGATCCTCCTGCAGCTGGTGCGGCGGGACGGCCCGGCGCCCGCGACCCTGGCCGCGGAGATCGATCACGGTCTGGCGTGGCTGACCAAGATGTACCGCGACGGCGTGCTGTACACCCAGGTCGGAGTGGCCGGAAACGATCACTTCCTGGGCGATCACGACAGCTGGCGGCTGCCGCAGGACGACGACGCGCTGGTGGTGCAGCCCGGCGACCGCCGCTACTACCAGCGGTACCGGCCGGTCTTCCGGGCCGCCGAGCCGGGCGAGCCGATCAGCCCCAACCTGGCCGGCCGGGTGGCCGCCGCCTTCGCGCTGGCCGCCCAGCTGGACGCCGCCGACGACCCCGGCCGCGCGCACACCCGCCTGGACACCGCCGCCCGGATCTTCGGGCAGGCCGACATCAGCGCCGGCGACCTGGTCACGACCGTGCCGCACGCCTTCTACCCGGAGCGGAGCTGGGCCGACGATCTGGCGCTGGGCGCGGCCGAGCTGGCCCTGGCCGGCAAGGCGCTCGACGACCCGCGCGCCGCCGAGTGGGTGGACCAGGCGGAGCGCTGGGCGGACGCCGCCGCCGGTGGCGACGACGGGCTGAGCGTGTACGACGTCACCCCGCTCGCCGACGCCGAGCTGTACCGGCTGGCCCCGGCCGGCGAGCTGGTCGACGACCTGCGCGGCCGCCTGAACGGGGCGGTCGAGGCGGCCGCCGCCGATCCGATGGGCGCGGCCTCCGGCAGCGGCGGAGCGGACTACGCGGCCCGGCAACTGGGCTGGGCCGCCACCGCCGCGCTCTACCGGCGGATGACCGGCGACGACCGGTACGCGGCGTTCGCCACCGCCCAGCGCGCGGTGGTGCTCGGCGCCAACGGCTGGGGGATGTCGCTGGTCATCGGGGCGGGCGACGCGTACCCGCGATGCCCGCACGACCAGATCGCGACGCTCACCCGTACCCCGATGACCGGCGCCGTGGTGAACGGCCCGAACACCGCCGAGCGGGTCGAGTCGCTGGAGCTGGCGCAGGCGCGCACGCTGTGCTCGGCCGGCGCCTACACCCGGTTCGACCGGCCGGACGCGCAGTACCTGGACGACATGCGGATCTCCGCCACCAACGAGCCGTCGATCGACTTCACCGCGACCGGGATGCTGGCCTTCGCCCTCGCCGCCGGCTGACCCCGGTCCGCCGATCGGTGAACTGTTCACCGGCGGTAGGCGTACTTCGATGCGAGTCGCGCCGGGCAGGGTTGCCGGGCGGTGGCGGCCGGACCGCCTCTGCCCGGCGCGACCGGCATCGGACAACGACCGGGAGTGTGACTGCAATGACGCAATCCGACCTCACCGTGGCGATCGACGGGTGGCCCGAGCCGGCCCGGCCGGGCGAGTACACCGCGGCGATGTGCGGCGAGACCCTGGCCGCCGCGGCCTGGCTGGCCCGGCACGACGCCGAGTGCGCGGACTTCTGCAGCCGGGTGGCGGTGATCTGCCTCAACCCGCTGGACCGGGTCCTGGTCGACGGCCACGCCGGGTGAAAAGCAGAAGGGCCCCGGATCGGGGCCCTTCTCTGTGGTGCGCCGCGTAGGACTCGAACCTACAACCCGCGGATTAAGAGTCCGCTGCTCTGCCAGTTGAGCTAGCAGCGCCTGCCAACGAGGAAGAACGTTAGCACACCCGCGGAATCAGCCCCGGGAGCGGGGCAGGCAGCACTTCTTGTACTTGACGCCGGAGCCGCACCAGCACGGGGCGTTGCGCTGCGGCGGCCACTCGACCGCGCCGGCGGTCTCCCCGACCACGTCGGCGTACTCCAGGTGCGCCTGCGGGTCCGCCGGATCCACGCCCTCCTCGGCGGCGAAGGCGAGCAGGCCGTCCACCGATCCCACGAACAGGCCCAGCCGGACCACCCCGGAGCCGGACCAGCCGGCCAGGGTCCGCTCCAGCCCGGCGCGGTGCTCGTCCCAGTCCGACCCGTACGTCTCGGCCTGCCCGGGCCAGCGGGCCAGCAGCGCGGCCAGCTCCGCCTCCGGCCAGAACAGCAGCGCCCGGCCCTCGTCCGGATCCGGCGTGTCCACCGCGACCTGCATCTCGTGGTAGAGGTCGTCCAGCTCGTCGTGCTCCAGCCCGAGGCCCTCACGCACCCGGTGCCGCTCCTTCACCAGCGCGAACATCACCTCCACCCGGTCCAGGACCGGCTGGTCGCCGGACAGCAGCGTGCGCACCGCGGCGGAGAGCCACTCCTCGGCCACGCCGGCCAGCCCGGCCGCCTCCAGGGACTCCGACAGGTACGACGCGGCGAGCGGGTCCTGCAGCAGCTCCGGGCGCACATCGGCGAAGACCGCCCGACCCTGTTCCGCGTGCCCGGACCTGACCAGCAGCTCGGCGTGACCGGCGCGGACGAAGCCGTCCGCGCCCGGCGCCGCCGCCGCGCGTTCCGCCAGACCCAGCGCCGCCGGGAGATCGCCGGCGCGCTCGGTGATCTCCGAGGCCAGCAGGAACGCGTGTGCCGCGTCGGCCGGCTCGGCGAGCCGGCCCTGCTCGACCGCGGCGACCAGCTCGGCGACGACCGGGGACGGGTCGTCCAGCCCGGCCGCCCGGTGGGCGATGGCGTCGAGGTCGTCGAGGGTGAGCGTGGCGTCGGAGGGCACGCGCCACCCTAACCCGGCGAACACGACGAAGGCCGCGTGACACCGGTGGTGTCGCGCGGCCTTCGCTCCTGTGGTGCGTCGCGTAGGACTCGAACCTACAACCCGCGGATTAAGAGTCCGCTGCTCTGCCAGTTGAGCTAGCGACGCCTGGCAACGACGAAAACGGTAGCACGGGCTCGGGAGATCCTCGAAATCGCCCGCTTCCCTCCGTAAGGGGGACCCATGACTTGCGCCCATGCGGCAGTATGTCTGCGCCGAGAACTCCAGAACGGGGCACGACGATGGTTGACTTCCGCCGCTGTGTGGCGACACTGCTGGCGTTGGCCGTGACCGTGCCGCTCGCGGCCTGCGGTGACGACCGGAAGCCGGCGCTCGCCGACCCGGCCCTGGCCGCCGGCGCCGCCCCGTCCGCCTCAGCGGCCTCGGGCGCGTCCCCGGTCACCGAGAGCACCACCACCGGCGCCGGCCCGGCCACGCTGTCGGTCACCCCCGCCGCCGGCAAGAAGAACGTGCCGGTCAGCGCCGAGATCGGGGTCAAGGTCAGCAACGGCGAGGTGACCTCGGTCAAACTCACCGACAGCCGGGGCAAGGCCGTCTCCGGCAAGCTGCGCGCGGACGGCTCGGCGTGGGTGCCGGCCAAGACCCTCAAGACCAAGGAGAAGTACGCCGCGGAGGTGACCGCCACCGCCGCCGACGGCTCCACCACGACGGCGCGGACGACGTTCACCACGATGGGCGCCCCCGGCCGGCGGACCGGCACCGGGCTCTACCTGTTCGACGACCACACGTACGGCGTGGCCATGCCGGTCGTCGTCGAGTTCAACCCGGGCATCCGGAAGGCCGACCGCGCCGCCGTGCAGAAGCGGATGTTCGTGGAGACCTCACCGGCCCAGCCGGGCACCTGGTCGTGGACGTCCAGCGGCACCCAGGCGTACTACCGGGCGCCGCAGTTCTGGCAGCCGGGCACCGTGCTGACCGTGCGGATCGCGGTCGGCGGCCTGCCGACCGGCAAGGGCTACCACGGCGACCGGGACCGCTCGGCCACCGCCAAGATCGGGCGCAGGCTCGAGATGAAGGTGGACAACGCCAGCAAGAAGATGACCGTGGTGAAGAACGGCAAGGTGGTCAAGACCATGCCGGTCAGCCTGGGCAAGAAGAGCACCCCGTCCTCCAGCGGCACGATGGTGATCATCGAGAAGATGGCGCACACCGTCTTCGACACCACCGACACCGACCCGGTGAACGGCTACAAGACCCCGATCGACTACGCGCAGCGGCTGACCTGGAGCGGGCAGTACATCCACTCCGCACCCTGGTCCACCTATGCGCAAGGTCACCGGAACGTGTCGCACGGATGTGTCAACGTGTCGCCGTCGAACGCCAGGTGGCTGTTCGACCGCACCCTGGTCGGGGACCCGGTCACGGTGAAGGGCACCGAGGACAAGCTGGACTACGGCAACGGCTGGACGCCGTGGGACGTGAGCTGGGAAAAGTTCGCCGCGGGCAGCGCGCTGCCGGTGCCGGCGGACCTCGGCTGACCGGCGCCCGGCCCGGCGCGGCCCCGCGTTCGCCGGGCCGTGCCGACCGGGCAACCGGTGAGCTCCGGCACGAAACCGGGATTGGTCAACTGGCTTTCATGGAGCAGTATTGGGCGCCGGGGAGAAACGACGCCGTGAGGGGACCATGGAAATGGATGGAGTTCGGTCGGCGGGGTTGAGCCAGCCGGCCGGCAGCGGTCGCCGGGTGCGCGCGACCCTCGTCGCGCTGCTGGCGGGCAGCCTGCTGTTCACCGCCGCGTGCAGCGGCAGCAAGTCGCCGAGCTGGCAGGGCGGCAACGGCAGCGGCAACGCGGCCGGCGCCCCCGTGTCCGAGTCCCCGTCGCCCGAGCCGACGCTGAGCACCGTCGCGGTGACCTCGCCGAAGGCCGCCGCCACCGGCGTCGAGGCCTGGTCCGACGTGAAATACACCAGCGAGGACCCGGAGAACACCACCGTCAAGGTGACCGACGCCAAGGGCGAAGAGGTCAAGGGCACCGTCGACAAGGACGACAACGTCTGGCACCCCAGCGAGTCGATGGACTGGGGCAGCAGGTACACGGTGACCGTCACCACCCCCGCGACCGAGGGCAAGAACAACACGGTCACCAGCACCTTCACCACGATGAAGAAGCCGGCGAAGCTGGTCCGCGTCACCAGCTTCCTCGGCGACGGGAACACCGTCGGGGTCGGCATGCCCCTGATCATCAAGTTCAGCCGCTCGATCCCGGAGAAGTACCGGGCCGACGTCGAGCGCAAGATGGTGGTCACCGCCACGCCCGCGCAGGTTGGCACCTGGCACTGGGTCAGCTCCACCGAGGTGCACTACCGGCCCAAGGTGTACTGGAAGGCGTACTCGAAGGTCTTCTACAAGGTCCAGCTCAAGGGCGTGAAAATGGGTGACGGGTGGTACGGCCGCTCGGACCTCAGCGTCGACATGAAGATCGGCCGCTCGCTGATCATGACGGTCTCCAACAAGACCAAGAAGATGACGGTCAAGCAGGACGGCCGGACCATCAAGACGCTGCCGGTCAGCCTGGGCAAGCCGAGCACGCCGTCGTCCAGCGGGACCATGGTGGTGATCGAGAAGAAGGAGCACACCGTCTTCGACACCACCGACACCGACCCGAAGAACGGCTACCGCACCGACATCGACTACGCCCAGCGGATCACCTGGAGCGGCCAGTTCATCCACGCCGCCCCGTGGTCCGAGGGCGTGCAGGGCCGCGCCAACGTCTCCCACGGCTGCGTCAACGTCTCCGAGGCCATGGGGGCGTGGCTGTTCAAGCGCACCATGATGGGTGACGTGATCACGGTGTCCGGCACCGAGGAGAAGCTGAAGAACGGCAACGGCTGGACGGACTGGAACATGAGCTGGGAGCAGTACAAGAAGGGCAGCGCCCTGCACTGATCCCCGGCATCCCCGCTCGGCGCGGGCCTGGTCGTTACGACCGGGCCCGCGTTGCGTTTTCCGTCGGTGGGTGCGCTCCGAGCGACCCGCCACCGGATCGGGCGCAGCGCTCCCGGAAGACCTTCCGGACGCCACGGCTGCCGCCCCCACCGGGTTTTCCGGACGATGCCTGCCGCGCTGTCGTTGCCGCCGGGGCTCTGTCCGAGCAGCCCGTGCCGCGCCGGCGCTTCGGCCGTCGTTGACGCTTCGGCGGCTTCTGGCCCGTGGTGGGTTTTCCCGTAGCGGCCGCGCAGGTTCCGTAGCGGCCGCGCAGGTTCCGTAGCGGCCGCGAGGGGGACGGTTTTGGGCGGGGATGGCCCACTCCGGGCGGTCAGGCTTGATCCCTGCGTAAACCATCCCCGCCCACAACCTTGCCTGCGCGCGGTTCTGCCGCGGCTGCGGGTTTGCTGGTGCGGAATTCCGGCATGGCGGTGTCGGCAGCGGGTTGGTCACGGCTGCGGGCCGGCAGCGGGCGGGGTTGGCGTCTGTGTCGGAGGAGCGGGCGCCTGCGGGACCGGACGAGCAAGGATGGCGGGCACTGACGGTGGTCACCCTGGGCCGCATAACACCCACCACCACCAGCCCGACACACCCGGCTGGCACTGACGGTGGTTACCCGGGCCGCATAACGCCCACTGTCGGTGTACGACTTGAAGTGGCTCCGGAAAGATCCCCGGACCGGGAGATCGGACAGCCGATCAATTCCAGGTCTGATTTCGCATTCTACAATGAACGTTCATCAACCTTGGCAGACCGGGTTATCGACGTGGTGCAGGACGAGGATGGCCTGCAGGATCGCGGTGCGTGTCACCGCCGGTGGTGCAGTCGACGACGAGAGCTGGCGGACCGCGGTGTACGCGGGCCCCGGCGAGTCTTTCCGGGAGCCGGGTTGCGCGCGCGGGGATTCGAGGCCTGTCAGGCGTTGGCTGCGGCAGGGACCACCGGCCAGCTCTGGGAGCCGGCCGAGGGATCCTGGTCCCAGAGCGTGCCGTAGACGGAGCGCACGATCGTCTGGTTGCTGGTGGCGATCCACGAGTCGTCGGGACCGCTGTTGAACTGCGCGACCTGCAAACCGTCGTTACTCATGATCGTCAGTGAGACGGTGCCCGCACCGAGCAGGCCGGCGATGCCGCTCGGGTTCAGGAAGGTGCTGAGGGTGCCCTGTTCCCGTACGTTTTTGACTTGACCGTTCGGGATGTCGGCCGAGTTCTTCTTGAAGGCGTTCACGACGGCTTGGCCGGCCTCGTAGCCCCGGCCGCCGGCGCGGACGAGGGCGGCGCCGACGCGCAGCGCCTTGTAGAGGTCGCCGATGGTGTTGATCGCCGCGGGCAGTTCACCGGCCGAGACGATGCCCTTCAGCTCGCCGATGCCGGTGAACATGAGCGCCGCGTTGCCGAGTACATCAGCGATCGTCCAGGCCGTGTTTCCCGCTGCCAAAACATAAATGTCCTGTCCAGAACCGTTTGCGATGTTGATGTTCTGGTCCGCTCCGAATGCCATGTCGTTCTCCATGCTTGTTTCGGAAAGAGCCAAGTTCTCCGGACATGCTACGCCGGGCCGGCTGCGGTTTCGGGTCGTCCCGGGCTTGTCCGATCCATGCGCACAACGGGTCGCCGGTCCGTCAGCGCTGCCTATAATGCCGGTGCACGGAATGTCACATGCCGGGATCCGCGCGACCGTGGGGAGGTGCCTGCTCGGACTGCACGCCGAAGTCGTTCCGGTATTGAAGAATGCCAACATCGCGGAAGGCGGATCGGTGGCGTAGCATCTCGCATTGCGAGCAGGCCGGCAATCGACCCTGGACGGATCGCCGCGCCAATCGCGTGCCGCGTACCCGAATCCAGTGATTCCCGGGTGACCGCGGCCGAACAGGCGCTGCGGCGATCTGCACGCCGTTCCCGCCCATACGCGATGTCGTGTTCGTCGCACCGCCGACATTCGTCACCAGTAAATGAGTAGCCGCGGACAGCGTGCCGCTCAGGGCGGCCGGCTCGCGGCAGGTCGACCCCGATGCTTGACGGTATCGAACCGTACGGAAGGCGGGAGCTTTTCTCGGACGAGATGCCGCAGTTTCTGGGCGAGTTGGAGCAGATGCTCACTACAGCCTCGCCGCCTTCATGGCATCCGGAACATGACCACGACTGTACCGATGACTGGATGACTTCGGGTGGAGCAACCGGCGGCATTATGGGCGATGAACAGCGATGCGATTGCCAGGTCATTCACCGCCTAGCATCAGCGACATGATCATCCGGCGGTCGACGGCCGCGCTCTGTGTCCTGTTCACCTTGGCCGCCTGCGACGACGCCACGCCCGCGACAGACACCCCCGCCAAGCCCGACCTGGCGCTGGCCGCGGTGGGCTTGACCTCCGGCGATTACCGCTACACCGTCACCCTTCCGGGCCAGAAGATCGAGGGTGTCTACGACCACGACCAACCGGCCTGGTCCCATCGCTCCACCATTGACAGCATCGTCTACGAGTTCGTCCTCGTCGGCACTGACGAGTACACCAGAACCGACGGCGGCGCCTGGAAGCACCTCGACCTGGCCGCGGAGCCGTACGCCGAGAGGAGTGCGAGGCTGGGACTCACCTTCGACAACCCGGACCGCACTGGCGCGACCGCCCTGCTCACCGCCGCCCGCGACGTCACCCTGACCGGAACGACGTTGACCGGCCAGATCGACACCAGCGCGATGAAGACCGCCCCCGGCGAGCTCTTGCCAGTGGCGGCCGACCTGACCGGCGGGGACCGGCTTCCGTTCACCGCCACCCTCGATGCCCAGGGCCGCCTGACCGGCCTGACCATGAAGATGGCGCGTGGTGCCTGGACGCTCACCATCACCGGCTACGACCCGCTGCCAGCCCCTACCGTCCCGGCCAAGATCACCGAAGGCTAGCCGGCTACGGCTCGCCGGCCAGGCGCCACGAGAAGTCCGTCATGACGAGCTGTTCGTCGAGTTGATCGCGATGAGCCCGGTTCGGGCGTCACCGCGCCCCGGTCGCCGCGCGGGCCGGTTCGGTGGTCCGACATTCTCGTCGCTCGCTGCTCCGGCGCCCGTCCCGGCAGCGGGCGCGCGGGCGGCGCAACGCACGGAACGCGGTCGTGCGACCGGCCCGCAACCCGGCCGGGCCGGCGGCTCAACCGCACCAAGGGCCTGCCGATCGGTAGGGGTCGGCTCGGGTGAGCCGGCGGACGAGGGGATGCGGGATGGAGCGGATCGGTGCCGTCCGGCGTGTCGACGGCGGACTGGTCCTGCTCGGCGCGGTGGCCGTGGTGGTCCTGGCGTGCTGCGCCGTCGGCGATGCGGCCTGGCTCGGGCGGGTGGTGTGGCCGGTGGTGACCGCCGGGTTCGCCGGGTTCGCCGTCATCAGCTGGCGCGTCGCCCGGACGACCTCGTCGCGCGGGGTCCGGCGGCTGTGGGGCACGTGCGTGCTCGCCGGCGCCGGGTTCGTGCTCGCCGGGCTCATCCAGTTCGCGGCGGCGATCCGCGACGCCCGCGCGCCGGGCGTCGTGCTGGGCACCGGCGCGTACGCCACGGCGCTCAGCGCGGGAACCGCGGCGGTCCTGGTCGGGCTGCTCAGCGGGCCGCCGGCGGTCGCCTCGGGGCAGGCCCGGATCCGGTATCGGCTGGACGTCACGACCGTCATGGTGGCGGCGTCCGCGGTCAGCCTCTACGCGATCGACCTGACCGCCGGCGACCAGGCCGGCCAGTCCCAGGTCCAGTGGATCGCGGCGCTGGTGACCGGTCCCGCGCCGCTGTTCCTGGAAGTCCTCGCCATGATCAAGCTGCTGATGGGCGGCAACCCGCCGTTCGCCCCGGTTACCGGGTGGGTCTGCGGCGTCGCCGCGGGCTGCCAGGGGGTGCTGCTCGGGCTGCCGGACGGCTGGGCCCTCGCGCACGCCGGGGCGGTGCTGAGCCTGGAGGTGGTCGGCGCGCTGCTGCTCGCGGCCGGCGCCCGGCTTCAACTGCTGCACGCCGGCGCGCCGGACGCCCCGGCGCGCGAGCGCGGTCTCCGGTACAGCCTCACCCCGTACCTGGCGATCGTGGCGACCTTCGCCCTGCTCGTCGTCGAGCTGCTGCGGCACGGCCTGACCGCGCACGCGTGGATCCTGCTGGTCGGGATGTTCGTCTGCGGCGTCCTGGTCGGGTTGCGGCAGCTCGCCGCGTTCCGGCAGATCGCCGACCTGTCCGAGCGGCTGCGCGAGCTGGCCTACCACGACCGGCTGACCGGGCTGGCGAACCGGGCGCTGTTCATGGACCGGCTGACGGTGGCGGCCACCCCGACGGTCTTCCTCATCGACCTCGACGGGTTCAAGCCGGTCAACGACCGCTACGGCCACGCGGCGGGCGACGAGCTGCTCACCGAGGTGGGCCGCCGGCTGCGCGGCTGCGCGCGCGGCACCGACGTGGTGGCCCGGCTCGGCGGTGACGAGTTCGCCGTGCTGGTCGAGGACCCGGACCCGCGGCGCCGCGCCGAGCTGGCCGCCGCCCTCGCCGAGGCGCTGCACGCCGAGGTGCCGATCGGCGACGCGGTGGTGCCGCTGCGCGCCAGCATCGGCGCCGCCACGGCCGGGCCCGCCTGGGATCCGGACCTGCTGCTGCACGAGGCGGACATGGCGATGTACGCGCGCAAGGCCGGCACCCGCCCGGCGCGCGACCCGGCGGCGCCGCTGCCCCGGTCGGCGTGACGGCGAGCCGAGGAACAAGCCTCCGCCCGGCGACGCTGCACCTGGCGTGATCGATTCCGCGCCCCGGCTCTCCCTGCTGGACCGTTCCCGTACGCGTGCCGGCGAGCCCGAGCCGGCGGCGGTGCGCGGCACGGTGGCCCGCGCGGCCCACGCCGAACGGCTCGGCTACGACCGGATCTGGGTGGCCGAGCACCACGGGGTGCCCGGCGTCGCGGGCGCGGCGCCGGCGGTGCTGCTCGCCGCGCTGGCCGGCGCGACGACCCGCATCCGGCTCGGCTCGGCCGGGGTGATGCTGCCGCACCACCAGCCGCTCGTGGTCGCCGAACAGTTCGCCACCCTGTCCGCGTTCGCGCCGGGCCGCGTCGACCTGGGGCTGGGCCGCTCGCCCGGCTTCACCGCGCCGGTGCGCCGGGCGCTGCGCCAGACCGACCGGGACTTCGCCGCCGACCTGGCCGAGCTGCGCGCCTTCCTGACCGGGACGGCCGAGATCGGCCTGCACCCGCAGCCGGACGGCCCGGTGCCGCTGTACGTGCTCGCCACCGGCACGGGCCTGCCGATCGCGGCCGAGCTGGGGCTGCCGGTGATCGTGGGCGGTCCGCTGCTCGGGGTCGGCGGCGACCCGGCGCCCGGGCGGGAGGCGCTGGCCGGCTACCGGCGGGCCTTCCGGCCGACCGCCACGCGGCCCGAGCCGTGGGTGGCGGTCAGCCTCGACGTGCTGGTCGCCGACACCGCCGCGGAGGCCGCCGAACTGATCCTGCCCGAGGCCTGGGCGATGGCGGTGAGCCGTACCACCGGGGTGTTCCCGCCCCTGGAACCGGTGGCCGCGGTCCGGTCCGCCCGTCGCACGCCGCGGCAGCAGCAGTACGTCGAACGGAGCGCCGCGTCCGCGATCACCGGCACGCCGGCCCAGGTGGAGAGCCGGCTGGCCGAGCTGGTCGAGCGCACCGGCGCGGCCGAGCTGGTCGCGGCCGGCAGCACCTTCGACCGGGCCGCCCTGGCAGCCTCGGACGCGACGCTCGCGGCCCTGTTCGGTCGCGCGGAGGCCGGCTGACGCCCGGGCCGGTCAGGGCGCCGATGGATCGCAGGCCGCGTGCCTCGAGCGCCGGGACCACCCGGCTGAGCGCCCGGTAGGTCTGCGACCGGTCGCCGCCCGGGCCGTGATCGGCCGCGCAGACGGACCATCAGAACGATCATCGACGGAATCCGGTGGCGGGCCCGGACCGGCTCACCGTGGCGTGACGCGTCGAGGGTGCCTGCTCCGGCGGTCTACCTTTCGGCGGATCATCGGGCCGCGTGGTCCATCCGCGGTTCGATGTGCCGGGCTCCTCAGGTTCCTACGATCAGCGATCATGGCGATCAACCGGAACGTGGCCGTAGTAGTTCCCGTCGCGAGCGTGCTCTTGGGCGCCCTTGACTTCGTATGGATCAAGTACGTGCCCTTTCCGTTCGGCGGGCTGGGCAACTCCATCGCGGTCTGGGCCGTGGCGGCGTTCCTGCTGACCTTCCTCAGCCGGTGGACGTTGCCGGTCGGCATCCTCGGTGCGATCGTCTGCCTGGTCCTGGCCGTGCCGAGCTACTACTTCGCCGCCACGCTCATCCAGGGTGATGCCCCGGCGAGCATGTACAACGCAACCGCGTTGCTGTGGATGGGGTCGGGCGTGGTGGCCGGCACGGTCTTCGGTGCGGCAGGCGTACTGGCGCGAACCGGGGGCCGTCTTCGCGCAGCCGCCGCAGCCATGCCGGGTGCGGTGCTGTTCGCCGAGGCCACGATGCAGCTCAGGCGCATCGGGGACCCGAACTACGAAACCGCGGACACCGTTGAGTACACCGTTGTCCTGGTCCCGTTGGGGGTGGCACTCACCGTGCTGGTGAGCCGGTCCTGGCCTCAGCGCGGGCTCGCGCTGCTGCTCGCCCTTCCGCTGACCACGGTGGGATACGTCCTGCTGTCCCTCACCGGATTCCGCTGATCAGAGGCTGGCACGACGGGCACGGCCGCGGCGCCGACAGCAGGGACCTCGCCGTTTGTTCGACGAAGCCGATGACCCGGCGAAGGATCTTCGCCTCGTGGTCGACAACGAATTCCGTGCCGGCGACGTGCTTCAGGTCTCCTGCGTGTTCACCGAAGCGCGAGTGACCAACGTTGCCAGCGGACACGTGTCGATCCGGTGGCCGTGGAACGCCCACCCGGCAACCAGCCCCACGGGGCTGCGGGCCGGCGATGGGCGGTCGGACGTGGACGGTTGGCGCCTGGGTGGTTCATACCGATTCGTCGCCTGAATTCGTATCGCTGGAAATCCATGCCGTCACAGGTCTCTGCTGACGGGTCTGAGCGGATGGACGCCGGCTGCGGGCCCTCGGGCCGTAGCTTGGGGTCATGGCGGCAGTTGTGCGGTTCGTCTTGCCGGTGGCCGTGCTTGCGGGCATCGTCGGCTGCGAGTCCGGGACGGGCCCTGCGCCGGGCGGCGTGGGCGGGTCCATTGCGGCCAGCGCGCCGGCAGGCGGGCCCGGCGCGGTCAGCGGGCCGGCGGGTGCATCCGGTGCGGCGAGCGGAGCGGGCGGTGCGCCGGGCGCGTCGTCGCCGGTCGATGATCCGCCGGGATTGCTCACCTGCGGGCGGCTGGCTGCGGCGATCCGCGCGGCGTCGCTGATGGAGCCGGGGGTGATCCAGGAGATCACCGATGCCAGCGCGACCGCGGATGCGCCGGTGGCCGATGCCGCGACGGCGCTCGCCCGGGCGTACGAGAAAGCCGTGGCCTCGCATGGCAGCGCCGGCGAGCCGGATGCGGTGGCGGCGGTCAGCGCCGCCGCGGCCGACATGTCGCAGGTCTGCGCCGACAGCGGCCTGGACGCGGCCGGCTGACCAACGATGCGGATGGACACCTCACTGACCAGCGAGCCGGAGGCCCCGGATGGCGGCTCGGACGCGCCGCGGCAGCCGGGCGGAATCAGCAGCCGAGCGCGATCGGAGGCCGAACGGGAACGACAGCCGAACCGGAACGGCAGCCGGGCGGAATCAGCAGCCGAATGGGATGGCCGGGCGGGAACGGAGGCCGAACGGGAACGGCCGGGACCGCACCGCACGAACCGGCGGGTCAGAGCGGCGGCCGGACGGAGCGGAGGGCCGGGAGCGCACCGGGACCACCGGGCGCCGGCGGCGTGGGGTGGTGGCCGGGCCCGACCTTTCGGGTCGATCGGGCCCGGCCGGGGAGGCGAGCCTCGGCCGCCGGGGCGGCTCAGCCCGCGGCTACGAAAGTGCCCGTGACCTCCGCTTTCCGACCTCCGCCGGAGGCCGTCGCGCGGTAGAGGTCGCGGCTGGGATCGCGCTTGCCGGGGGCGTGCTGGTACTGGGCGGCGAAGGTGTAGGTGCCGGCCGCCAGGGTGCCGCCCGGTACGAGGGTGAAGCGGTAGATCAGCGCTTCCTTCTCCTCGGTCAGCGTGATCTTGATCATCGCGTTGGGGATGGTGCTCCAGCTGCCGGTGTTCTGCACGCCCTCGGTGCGGGTCACGCTGATCGCCACGTCCAGCGCGGTGAGCTCACGGGTCGTGGTGATCGCCACGTCGCTCTGCGCCCAGGTCTCCGTCGAGTAGGGGTTGATCACACCGGTGGAGCTGGCGAAACCGGACACCGGCTGGAACGACGGCGGCGCCGAGGAGGGGGTCCGGCCGGACCGTGTCCGGGTCGGGCTGTCATCGCCGCCGCCGGTCTGCTGCGGCCGGTCGCTCGTGCCCGGGGCCGGCCGGGTCGTCGCCGGCGGCAGCGGCGGGTTGCTGGTCGGGGCGGCCGAGGGCGTACCGGTGGTGGCGGCCGGTGTGTCCCGCGGATCGTCACCGGTCAGCAGCCGGATCCCGGTGAACCCGGCGACCAGGGTGGCCGCCACCGAGAAGGCGGCCGCGACCGGGCGCAGCGCGGCGAAGCCCCACAGCGTGCGGGGTGGCGCGGTGTGCCGCACCGGGGTGGCGCGTCGCCGGTTGATCCGGGCGAACATCGCCTCGCTGTCCGGCACGTGCCGCTCGGCCTCCTGGCGCAGCACCGCACCCAGGTCGGACTGGGGCCGCTCAGCCACGGTGACCTCCCATCATCAGCGGCATCTCCCGGAGGAACTCGCTCAACTGCGCGGCGCCCCGCGACGTGTGACTCTTCACCGCACCGACCGAGATGCCGAGGATCTCGGCGACCTCCTTCTCCGGGACGTCGAAGGCGTACCGGAGGATGACGCACTCGCGGCGCCGCAGCGGAAGGCGCCGCAGCGCCGCGCGCACGTCGAGGACCGCGGGGGTGTCGGTCTCGCCGCGCTCGCGCCGCAGCAGACCCAGGCGCAGCAACCCGGACCGCTCCCGGCTCTGCCGCTTGATCCACTGGCGGGCCAGGTTGGTGACGATGCCGCGGGCGTACGCGATCGGGCTCTGCGCCTGCTGCACCCGCTCCCAGTGCCGCCAGACCTCGACGAACGCGTCCGCCGCCAGATCGTCGGCGACCTGCGTCTCGCCGGTGACGAGGTACGCGAGGCGCGACAGATCGGTGTGGTGTTCGTCGAAGAAGCGCCTGAAGGCGCGTTCGGCGTCTCGCTCCGGCACGCGGCTCTTCCTGACCGTCAGGGAATACGGGACGTGCCGTCCGCCCCGGGACGAGGGGGCGTCGCCCGGGGCGGACGGGCTCAGCTGATCTTCACCGAGTAGGCGCTGGTGTCGAGTTGCCCCGACCCGGTGAAGACCTCGGTTCCGGCCTGCACGCTGGACAGATACTTGGTCTTGTCGAGCCATCCCCGCCCCGCCAGGTCGTTCGTGAAGTCGGTCAGGTTCAGGTCGGCGGAGGTGGTGTTCGAGGTACGCACGAACGAGTACACGTTCCAGCCGATGTTGCCCTTGTAGAGATCCCAGGTCGTGCCGCCGACGATGACGGTCGCCTGTTTGGTGCCGACCGGCCCGGCCCCACCCGAGCGGTACAGCCAGACCATCACCTCGTCGGTGGGCTGGTCCTGCCAGTCGGGGTTGCTCGTGGTGTGGAACCACAGGTCGTACGAGACGTTCATGATGTTGGACGTCTTCTGGGTGACCGCGAAGTTCCAGTTCGCCCGGACCGCCTTGCCCGCGCTGAGCCGCACCGGCAGGCCGGTGCCGGTGGCCTTCCAGCCCCAGTGCCAGCCGAGGACGGCGCTGGCGTACGACTTGACCTTGGTGGTGTCGCCGGACCAGGTCCAGTTCGTACCCCAGCTGAGGTTGTCGCCGGAGAGGCCGTTCTCCCACACGCACTGGTTGCCGGCCCCGTCGGCCCGGCCCCAGACGTTGTTGTTGACCCAGTACTGGCCGCGGACCAGGGCGGCGTAGTCGGTGCAGTTCTCCGGCCCCCGGCCGGCGGTGGCGATGGGCTTGGCCGTGGCGGTGGGGGCCGCGGAGGACGTCCTGGTGGCGGTCGGCGAGGCGCCGGCCGTCCTGGTCGGGGTCGCAGCCGCCGTCGGGGTCGCGGTCCCGCCCGGTGCGGCCGTGCCCGGTGCGGTGGCGCTCGCGCCGCACGTCACCCCGTTGACGGTGAAGCCGGTGGGGATCGCGTTGCCTCCGGCCCAGGTGCCGTTGAAGCCGAGCGCCACGGTGGCCCCGGCGGGGATGCTCCTGTTCCAGCCGGCGTCGGTCACGGTCACCGTGGCGCCGGTCTGGGTCCAGGTGCCGTTCCAGCCGGAGGCGAGCTTCTGGCCGGAGGGGAACGCGAACCCGAGGGTCCAGCCGTCGATCGCCGAGGCGCCGGTGTTGCGGATCTTCACGTCGCCGGTGAAGCCCGCGTTCCACTGGCTGGTGACGGTGTACGTGACGGCGCAGCCGGCCACCTCGGCGGCGTCGGCGTTCAGGACGCCGAACACCGCGGCGCCGGTGCCGACCGTCGCCACCGCGAGCGGCACGACGAAACGCTTGGCGAGCATCAGGGGACTCCCGGGGGATGAGGGGTGATCACCATCCCAGTGGCCCCGCGGACCGGAAAGGTTGCGCGCCCGCCGGGAAATTTTCCCCGGATCCGGCCCGCCCGACCGCACCCGCCCGGAAGGGATCGACAGCCATCACCGCAACGTCGGATCGAGGACTGTGCCGACCGGGCGGCGAAATTACCGTGAGTGTAACTGGCGCTTACGGATTGAAGGGGATCATGCCATCCGGCGTAACGGCCCCGCATCGGGGGACTGTGCACCACCGCACCTGGCGATACCGTCCGCCGATGACCACGAGCGTTACCGACGTCATCGCAGCCATCGAGGGCCGCCGGCCCGGCCTGGGCACCGCCAAGAAGCATCTGCTGCTGTTCTTCGCTCAGGGCCACCACCTGGCCTGGGCCGACGAGCCGCTGTTCGTGGAAGCGCTGTACGCCACCGAACGCGGCGTCACCCTCGACGAGACGGACATCGACGAACCGACACCGATCACCGGCGCGGCCCTCCTCGGCACCATCAGCGACGTCCTCGTCCGCTACAGCAGCCTGTCCGCCGCCGACCTGCGCACGCTCGTGCAGGCCGCCCTGCCCTGGCAACTCGCCCGCAAGGCCGGCGACGAGGCCCGCATCGAGTGGGCCTGGCTGACCGACTGGTTCCGCCGGCCGGACGAGACCGACGACCCGGACGACGAACGCCCGAACCGCGCCGAGATCGCCGAGGTGGAGGCACATCTGGCCGCCGGGCGACCCTGACCGCACGAGGACGAGGGGGATGCGTGACGAGAGATCCGGACGCGTGGGCCATCTGGGGTGACTGGGATCTGCGGGAATTCCGGGTTCAGATCGCCCGCTGGCGCGACACCACGCATCCCCCCGACGACGTGGTGCACCGCGTCGACCGGTGGTGGCCCCGCCTGAGACAGCGCCTGGAGTGGTGGGCCGCCGCGCGTGTCAGCCGCCAGAACGACCCGGAAGGGAACCAGCGGTGGATGTGGGTGCCCGGCGCCGACTGGCTCGACGACGACACGGGCTACTTCCGGGTCCAGTGCTTCTTCCGGGTGCACGAGGCGGAGAACCCGCCCTGGTTGGAGTGCAGCAAGTTCCGCACCGTACAGGCGCTGACGCCCGCCGAGGTCCGGCGCGCCGACGGCATGGACCGGCCGGAGCCGGCGCCCTGAGCGCGCTCCCGCCACCGGATTCCGACACCCACAACGCCGAGAGGGTCTGACCGCTCTCGCGGTCAGACCCTCTCGTCCACACTTCCGTTGGGGTGATCGACGGGATTTGAACCCGCGACACCCGGGACCACAACCCGGTGCTCTACCAACTGAGCTACGACCACCATGCCCGCACAGGAAACCTTCCCCGTGGTGCCGGACAATCATAGCCACACGCCCGCCGGGCCCGTCGAGCGGGTTACGCCTCCGGCGCGTCAGAGGTCCGCGGCGACCGCCTTGGCGGTCTCCACGTCCGGGCCGGGCTGCGGGACGAAGATGGTGCGGCGGTAGTACTCCAGCTCACGGATGCTCTCCCGGATGTCGGCGAGCGCGCGGTGCGACAGCCCCTTGGCCGGCTGCCCGAAATACACCCGCGGGTACCACCGGCGGCAGAGCTCCTTGATCGACGAGACGTCGATCATGCGGTAGTGCAGGTGGGCGTCGAGCGCGGGCATGTCCCGGGACAGGAAACCCCGGTCGGTGGCGATGGAGTTGCCGCACAGGGGCGCGGTGCGCGGGTTGGGGACGTGCTCCTTGACGTACGCCAGGATGATCTCCTCGGCCTCGCTCATGGTGAGCGTCGAGCGGCGCACCTCCTCGGTCAGCCCGGACTTCGCGTGCATGTCGCGCACCACCGGGGGCATCGCGTCGAGTGCCGCGTCGTCGGCGTGAATGACCAGGTCGACACCCTCGCCCAGGATGTTGAGTTCGGGATCGGTGACCAGCGCCGCGACCTCGATGAGCTTGTCCTTGCCCAGGTCGAGACCGGTCATCTCACAGTCGATCCACACCAGAAGATCCGCCACCCGAACAGCGTACGCCGCAGGCCGCGAGGTTGTTCGACGCGAGTGTCACCCCAGCCGACCTTCGCGTTGTTTGTCCGCTTTAGGGGTGCGGCTTCCCGGTTGGCGGGTTGAGGGGGTAAAGTGCGTTTAACGGACGAAGCCCCCTTCGGTTACTCCGTTCCCCCCGGTAACGGGGCTCTCCGTGTCGGCAGCGCGGAGAGCCCCTTCGGGCTCTGGACCCCCGGACACGGCAGGCAGCCATCGGCATCCCGGACACACCAGGCGGCCATTGATGTCCCGGACACACCAGCCGTCATGGACGTCCCGGACACACCGGGCATCCGTGACCGCGCGGTCGGAGCCCGTGGAGCAACAAGCCGGCATCGCTCGACGCCAGGCGCGCTTGCCGCCGGTCCCCCGTGCTCGGTGACGACGAGGGCCGCCCGGCGGGCGGCCCTCGTTCCCCGGCCTCGCCGGGGGCGATCAATCTCGGTCAGCTCTCCTCGCTCAGCTCTCCTCGGCCGCGCTCTTGGGACGGCTGCGGGTCGTGGCGCGGCGGCGCTTGCGGTCGCCGGCGGCCAGAAGTTCGGCGGCCTCCTCGCGGTAGCTGGGCATACGCTCCGTCGACTGTCCCGGATCGGTGGCCTCGTGCTCGTCTTCCGCCGGCTGGTCGCTGCCCGCGGCAGGCGGGGCCGGGCCCGGGTCGCCCGCGACGGCACCTTCCGCCGCCACCAGCCGCTCCGCGACCTCCAGCCCGGTAGACAGGTTCGCCCCTCCGGGCTCCGTCGCGGGGCCGATCTCTGCCGGGGACATCCCAGCGGGCGCACCCTCCGCTGACGACTTCACGACGGGCACGCTGCCCGCTGACGACGTCTCAGCGGGCAGGCTTTCAGGTGCCGGCTTCCCGGCGGCGGCGCTGCCCGGCGCAGTCGCGTCCTGCACCGCGGGCTCCGCCGCCGCGCGCTTAGCTGCCGCAGTCGCCTTGACCGCGGATTTGGCGGCCGTGCGAGTCGATGCCGCCCGTGGGCGGGACTTCCGCGCCGCAGGGCTGGGCGTCGCGGGAGCCTCCGCCTCGGACGGCACGGCCTCGGCCGACGCGGGTGGCGCGGGTGGCGCGGGTGGCGCGGCCGAAACAGGTGGCTCGGCCGACGCAGGTGGCTCGGCCGACGCAGCTGGCTCGGCCGACGCAGGTGGCGCGGCTGACGCCGGATCCGACGGGGCGGCGGCGCGAGCCGAGACCGACTCGGCGGCCTTGACCCAGGCGGCCGGGGCCTTACGCGCCCCGGTCGTGCCGGGCTGACGGTCCGCCGCGGCGCCGCTGAGCCGGTCCTGGGCGCGGGCCATCGGGCTGTTCGGGGCCCGCTTCGCGCCGGTCCGCTTCGCCGCGGGCTTGACCGGAGCCTTGATCTCCGGATCCGGAACCTGCTCTGCCGCACCCACCTCGGAACCCGGAGTCCCGGACTGCTCGCCCGCGCCGTCGACGGCGGGTGGCCGCTGTCCCACACCGCTGTGATCGCCGAGCCGCTCCCCCGCGCCGGCTGCCGCTCGCCGGGCGGCGGCCTGCTTCGGCATCAGGGCACGGGCCGGACCGGTGGTCGCCTTTTTCCGTGCCGGCCCCGGCGTCACCGCGGGCTTCTCGCCACCGGGCAGCCGGTCGACCACGGTCGCCTCCGGCGTACGATCACCGCTCCCGATCTCCGCCGCCACAGCTTCCTCCGCCCCCGGCAGCCCCGCCTCGGCCTGGTGGACCGACACCCGCGCGCCCTCAACAGCCCGGGCGGAAGGCAGTCCCGCCTCGGCCGCGTTGGTCGATTCCCGCGCTTCGTCGGCGATCCTCGGGACCGGCAGCCCCGCCTCGGCGACACCGGTCGATTCCCCCGCTTCGTCGGCGATCCTCGGGACCGGCAGCCCCGCCTCGGCCGCGTGGATCGACAGTCGCTCTTCCCCGGCCGTCCGGGCAGAGGGCACCGGTTTGGCGAGCTCGGGGGGCCGGCGCGTGGGAATCGGGATGATCGGCGGCTTGGGTTCGTCCCGCTTCTCCTCCTCCGGAACCGGATCACCCTCGCCCTCGACCGCCACGGCGACGGCCGCGGACGGCTCCGGCTTGCCGGGAGCGTCGGTTGCCGCGGTCATGCCATCACCCGCGGCTGTGCCTCCGTTCACCGTGATGCTGGTATCACCCTGGTCGGCGGCCTGCGTCTCCGGCCGGGTGGGCGAGGCGGGAGCGCCAACCGGTTCGGTCTCCCGCCCCGCGGACTCCGGCAGGGCCTCCGGAGGCACGATCGTCTCCGCCCCGGCATCGAGGTCTTCGCCGGCAGCGGAGTCCGGGCGGTTCTCGATCCGTTGCGGGTTGCCCGCGCCGAGCTCGGCAGGCACGGCCGTTCCGGACTCGGCGGGCACGGCCGCTCCGGACTCGGCAGGCGCGGCCGTTCCGGACTCGGCAGACGCGGCCATTTCGGACCTGCCGGGCGCGGCCGTTCCGCATTCGGCGGGCGCGGCCGTTCCGCAGCCGGTGGGCGTGGGCGTTCCGGACGCGGTGGGCACGCCTGTTCCGGGCTCGGTGGCGGTGCGTTCGGCCGGCTGGGTGGAGTCGGCATCGGCCGGGGCCGGCTGCGGGGGGACGGCCGACTCCGGCTCCCCGGTGGGCGGCTCCGCGGCGGGCGCGGCGGCTTCCGGCTCGCCGGACCGCTGTCGGAGGGCCGGAGACGGCCGGGCGCTCGACGGGTCCGGGGACCTCCCGTCCGACGCCCGCTCGGCGGGAACCGGGGTGGTGTCGCCAGCCGCGCTCGGAGACGCATCGGTGTGCCGCGCGTCCGGACCGGCCGGCCGGCCTGCTTTCGAGGACGGCCGGCCGCCGCCCATCCGGGTCAGGCCGGTCGCCGCCCAGTCCGTGGCACCGGGGCCGGTCAGTAGCGCCACTCGGCGCGGCGCGGGAGCCGGCCAGACGCCGGTCCTGCGGCCTGCGCCGTCCTTGCGCCGGTCCCGCGTGGGCCGCCCACCGGCATCCACCGGATGCTCGGCTGTGCCCGGCTGCCGGTCCTCGGCGCTCCCGCTCTCGTCAGCCGGATGCGCCCGCTCGACCTCGGCGCCGGCCGATGCGGCCTCGGGGGCATCCATCATGGACGTCCCAGCGGTGTCGGCCGTGCGGCCCGTTGTCGCCCCGATGGCGTCCGCGCCACCCTCCCCGGTCGATGGGGCGGCTGCAACCTCGGCGGACCCGCCCGTGGCAACCCCGGCGGACCCGCCCGTGGCAACCCCGGCGGACCCGCCCGTGGCAACCCCGGCGGACCCGCCCGTGGCGGCCTCGGGGGTCTCGCCCGGCGGGGAGGTCGGACCGGTGCGGGCGGTCCCGCCGGCGGCCGGCGACGACTTGGCGGCGCGGGTGCGGGCGGCCTCGGCCAGGGCGGCGGCGGCCCGGGCCTCGGTCTGGCGGGCACGCTCCGGGGCGGTCTCGGCGACCCAGGCGCCGACCGCGGTGGCGTGGAACTCCGCCAGGTCGGCCGGGGCCGGGCCGCGCCGGCGGCCGGGCCGGTCCGGGCGGGATCCCGGCGGAGCGGTGCGCGGGCCGGTGTCGCCGAGCAGGCCCAGCGGCTTTCCCGGGGCGGGGTTCGGCGTGGCGGCGACCGTGGCGGCCGAGCCGGTGGAACCGGTCAGGTCAGCGCCAGCGGTTCCGGCCGTCGCGGCGGCGTCCACGGCTGCGGCAGCCGCGGCTCCGGAGGCCATGACCGTGCCCGCCGCGGCTTCGGGGGCGACGACCGCGCCGGACGCCGATGGGAGGCCGACAACCGCGCCGGACGCCGTATCGAGGCCGGCGACCGCGCTGGGTGCGGGTTCGAGGCCGACAACCGCGCCGGACGCCGATTCGAGGCCGACGACCGCGCCGAGCGCCGGTTCGGGGACGCCGGGAGGTGCGGCGTCGGGCGCGTGGAGATCTGACCGGCCGGGGACCGCGGGGATCGGCAGGGCGCCCGGCACCACGGGAGTGATTCCACCGGGGCGGATGCCGTCCGGGGCGTCCTGGTGACCGGGGGTGCTGATCGGCGTACCGGAAAGGGTGCCGGCCGGGGTGGGCGAGAGCGGAACCGAACCGCCGCCCGTGAGCCCGGGGTTCTTCGGCGGCCAGGCGAACTGCGGCAGCGCCGGCGGGCGCACCGGCCGGGAATCGGCCAGCGTGCGCGGTCGGCGCGCCGTGCCGTGGCCGGCACCGCGCGCGACGCCGTCCCCGGCGGCGCTCGACGCGGCGGGCAACGGAACATCGCGTGCGACGCCGTCCCCGGTGGCACTGGACGCGGCGAGCAACGGAACATCGCCGCCGAAGCCGTCCCCGGCGGCGTTCGACGCCGGGACGAGCGGAGCAGCTCCGTCAAGGCCGCGCGGCGTGCCGTCGTTCACGCCGCTCGACGCCGGGACCGGCGGAGCGCCCCGGTCGAGATGGGCGGTGCTCATCGGGGCGAGGGCGCGCAGCGGAATCGGCGCTCCGATGGCGCGCATCAGGTCCGGGACCTGGCTCGGCTCGACGACATAGACCACTTCGCGGCGGCGGCTCGGGGTGGCCAGGACCACCACGCCGGCCATCAGCAGGAGCGCGCCGAGCGAGAGCAGGCCCCATGCGGCCGGGTCCAGCCAGCCGGGGCGCGCTTCGACGGTGCCGTTGAGGCGCAGGTCGGCGGCGCCGGTGGCGTTCATGATCACCAGGCTGTGGGCGCCGGTGAGTTCGGTGGTGCTCCAGCGCAGCGCGCCGCCGCCGGTGCGCGTCCAGAAGTCCTGGCGGCCGGGGGCGGAGGGCAGGACCTGGACGCCGCTGACGGCGGCCGTGGTGAGGGGAAGCTCGCCGGTGCCGACCTGGACGCCGCGGATCTCGGTGTGCGGGACGCCGCGCAGGTATCCGGCGACCGCGTCGGCCGGGGCCAGTCCGACGAACGCCGGGCCGGCGGCGGTGAACGCGGTGACCCGCAGTTCGGTGTCGCCGATCCGGGCGAAGGAGGCGTCGTCGCGCAGCAGGCGGTCGACGTCGGGTACGACGATCGCGTATCCGGGCACGCTGAGCCGCTGCAGTTCGGCGCTGAACGCGCCGCCGGCGTCGCGGTGCCGCAGAACGGCCCAGAGGCATCCCCCGGTCAGCAGCGCGGGCAGTCCGATCGTCAGTAGCAGCATGCCGAGGACCGGCCGGAACAGCCGCATGTTCATTCCCCCTTCTCAGGCCCTACTGCGCGCACCATACCGAGGCAAATGACCCCAAAATGGTCAAACGATCAGGCGGCCCTCGATAGATACGGCAAAGGCCCGATCCGATCCGGAACGGGCCTTCGCCGTACGGCGATCAGGAGATTTTCGCGGTCATGGTGAACGTCGTCTGGTCGATGTCGCTGGTCCGGGCGGTGAACTTGAACGTCCACTCGCCGGCCTGCGGAAGCGCGTACTCCCCGATCGCGTGGAAGTCGGTGATCCGCAGCAGCGGGATCTCGATCGGCTCGATGTTCTTGGCCGGCAGGGCGGCGGTCGCCCGCCACTCGATCACCGGCAGCGGCTTGTTGTCCGGGGTGTACGCGTACAGGTGCATCGAATTGTTGCCGACCGCGGCCGGGTAGATGTCGACCTGCAGGGACATGGTCTTGTCGGTCAGCGTCCGGGTGACCGTGGTGGACGTGGCCGTGGTCGACGCCGCCTCCGCGGTCCGCGGCGGGGCGATCTGCACCAGCGCCGCGGTGACGCCGAGCACCACCGCGGTGATCCCCAGCTCGGCCAGCACCACCCGGCGCAGCCCGCGCGGCGACTCCTCGGCACTGCGCTCCCTGACCAGCTTCCGCGAGTACGCCGCCATCGCGATCACGATCGCGGCCAGCGCCACCTTGGTCAGGATGAGCCGCCCGTACGTGCTGTTGAACAGCCCGTCCAGCGAGGACACCTCGATGAGCGCCTGCACCACACCGGCGAACAGCAGCGCGCCGACCGCGGTGAACGCCCAGCGCGACCAGATCGGCAGGATCGCCCCGAGCTCGCGGGCGTCGGCGCGCGGCAGCAGGAACCCGAACAGCATGACCAGGCCGCCGAGCCAGACCGACATGGCGGCCAGGTGCAGCGTGTCCAGCACCACCGACACCCCCGCCACCGGCGAGGCGGTCGGGTGGCCGGTCAGCGGCCAGGTGGCCAGCGCCGCCACGCCGAGCACGCCGAGCAGCGCCAGGTCGAGCCGCGACTCGCCACCGGAGCCGACCAGCAGCGGCCGCAGCAGGAACGCGGCCGCGACGACCACGGCCAGCCGGACCAGCATCACCGCCCCGAAGGTGCTGCCCAGCACGTCGCGCAGGTCGCCGACCCGGACGTCGAGCAGGCCGGTGCCGAGCGTGTACGGCGCCTGCAGCCACAGCCCGAGCACGGTGCTGCCGGCGACCAGCCCGATGCCGGTCCAGATCAGCCGGCCGGGTCCGCGCCGGGACAGCCGCTGCGGCCACAGCAGTGCCAGCACCAGCACCGGGCCGATCAGGAGCACCAGTCCGGCGTACCCGAGATATTTGCCGACCGGGATGAGCGCCCGGACCACCGGGTCGGCCCGGACGCCCTCGCCGTCGTCCGCCGCGGGCGGCGTCGACGCCGCGCCCACCGAATACGTGATCGTGCCGCTCACCGGGTGGCTGTCCGCCGAGATCACGCGGAAGGTGACCAGGTACGTCCCCCGCCCGCCCCCGGAGCGCAGCGGGATCGACACCCGGGTCCCGTCCACCGACGGCTCGCCCTGATCGGCGCGCGCGCCGTCGGGCGCGATCACCCGGATCTTCCCGGTGATCAGCTGCACCGACTCGCTGAAGGTCAGGGTCACCTTGTTGGGGGCGTCCGGCACGATCGTGCCGGTGCTGGGGTCGCTGCTGACCAGGGCGGCGTGCGCGCTGGCCGGAACGGCCGACAGCAGCACCCCGGCCAGGCCGATCAGCAGCCCGATCAGAACGGTCGCGCCCCGGCGTCGGTCAACGGTCATGACGGCCATGCTCTCTGATCACCCATCCGTTCGGCCACGTGCGGGTAGTGCCGTGTGGCCCTCGCATGGTTCCAGATGGTCCCGCGCCGCGTACCATGACGCCTCGTGACGGCTGGGGACGACGACAGGGACGAGGCCACCGCGCTGGCGCTGGCCGCCCGCGACGGCGACCCGGTCGCGCAGGCCGCGTTCGTGCGCGCGACGCAGGCCGAGGTGTGGCGGTTCACCGCCGCGCTGATCGACCCGGGCGCCGCGGACGACCTGACCCAGGAGACCTATCTGCGAGCGTTCCGGGCGCTGGCCTCGTTCCAGGGGCGCTCCACCGTGCGTACCTGGCTGCTCGGCATCGCCCGGCGCACCTGTGCGGACCATCTGCGGGCGGTGGTGCGCCGCCGGAAGCTGGCGGTCCGGCTGGCCGCGCAGGTCGCCACCGACGCGCCGGCGCCCGACCCGGCTCACCGGCTCAGCAGCGCCGACCTGCTGGGCCGGCTGAGTGAGGAGCGGCGCACCGCGTTCGTGCTGACGCAGGTGCTCGGGTTGTCGTACGCGGAGGCCGCCGAGGTGGAGGACGTGCCGGTGGGCACCATCCGGTCCCGGGTCGCCCGGGCCCGCGACGAGCTGGTCACCGCGGTCGCCCGGGCCCAGGCCAGCTGAGAGACTCGGGAAACCGGACGTACGCCGGAACCAGAGCCCGATCATCTCCGTCTAACGGGGTGTGACCATGGAAACCACCACGCGGCCCGCGGTCTGGCCGTGGATCTCCACGGTGGCCCGGCTCGGGCTGGCCGCCGTCTGGCTGGTCGCGGGCGCCACCAAGATCGGTGACCTGGCGGAGTCGGCGCGCGCGGTCAACGCATACGACCTGATGCCGTACGACGTCGCCAAGGTGATCGGCGGGATCCAGCCGTTCCTGGAGATCGCGCTCGGCCTGCTGCTGCTGATCGGCCTGTCCACCCGGCTCACCGCGGCGATCTCCGCGGTGCTGCTGGTGATCTTCATCGCCGGCATCGTCTCGGCCTGGGCGCGCGGCCTGCGCATCGACTGCGGCTGTTTCAGCTCCGGCGGCGAGCTCGCCGCCGGCCGGGACACCGCCTACGGCCTGGACATCCTGCGTGACCTCGGTTTCCTGGCGCTCTCCGGGATCCTGCTGTGGCGGCCGCGTACCCGGTTCTCACTCGACGGTGTGCTGATGGGGGAACGATGAGCAAGGCGGATCGGGACCGGACCGCGAAAGCCCGGAAGATCATCGAGCAGCAGCGCGCGGCGGAACGGCGCCGCAAAGTGACCATCTGGACCTCGGTGGCGGTGGTCGCGGTGCTGCTCATCGCCGGTTTCATCGGGTACGCCACGGTCTCCGGCCGGGACCAGGGCAAGCTGGTCATCCCGGGTGCGGCGGTCGACGAGGGCACCGCGTTCGCCGTCGGCAGCGGGCCGGTCACGGTCGACCTCTACGAGGACTTCATGTGCCCGAACTGCAAGAATTTCGAGGCCACCAGCGGCGCCACGCTGCGGCAGCTCGCCGGCTCCAACAAGATCACCCTGCGGTACCACGTGGTGTCCATCCTGGACCGGTACTCGAACGGCACCCGGTACTCGACCCGCTCGGCCGCCGCCGCCGCGGCGGCCGCCGAGGACGGCAAGTTCACCGAGCTCCACGACGCGCTCTACGCCAACCAGCCGGCGGAGGGCAGCACCGGCCTGAGCACCGCGACGATCGTCGAGTTGGCCCGGTCGGCCGGGCTGACCAGCGACAGGTTCGTCGCGGCGGTGGAGGACGGCACGTACGAGCCGTGGGTGACGAAGGCGACCGACACCTTCTCCGCGCGCGGCTTCACCGGCACCCCGAGCATCGCGGTCAACGGCAAGCAGCTCACCGGGCCGGACGACACGGTGCCCGGCATCGACCTGATCACCCAGACCATCGACAGGGCGGCCGGGTGAGGCGCGTCGCCCTGATCCTGGCCACGGCCGGCGCGACGATCGTGCCGGCCACGCCCGCGTTCGCCCACGGCGGCGAGGGGGCGAACGTCACGTCGTACCGCACCGAGATCACCGGCGTCACCGGCCCGCTGGACGGCCTCTCGGTGCGCACCGTCGAGGGCGGCGCGCGGCTGGAGCTGACCAACGACACCGGACGGCCGATCGAGGTGCTCGGCTACTCCGGCGAGCCGTACCTGGAGATCCGCCCGGACGGCGTCTACCGCAACGCGGCGTCACCCGCGGCGTACCTCAACGAGACCCTGGCCGGGGACACCCCCGTGCCGGCCACCGCCGACCCCACCACGGCGCCCGCCTGGCAGCGGATCTCCGCCGGCACCACGGTCCGCTGGCACGACCAGCGCACGCACTGGCTCGGCCCGGCCCGCCCGCCCCAGGCGGTGGCCGACCCTGATCACTCGCACCGGCTGCGCGACTGGGCGGTGCCGCTGCGCGACCAGGCCCGGGTCTTCGAGATCCGGGGCACCCTCGACTACGAGCCGCCGCCGCTCACCTGGGCCTGGTGGGTGGGGGTGGTCCTGCTCGGCGCCGGCCTGACGGCCCTGGTCCGCGTCTGGCCGCGGTGCGTCGCGCCGCTCGCGGCCGGTGCCGCTGCCTCCACCGTGTCGTACGCGGTGATGCGCGGCCTGGACGGCGCCGGCTGGTCCGGGGTGCTCCTCGTGACCGGGGCCCTCGCCGTGGGCGCGGCCTGGCGGCACCCGCCGTTCTATCTGGCGCTGTCCGGTTTCGTGCTGGCCGCCTTCGCCGGTTTCGGCAGCTCGGACGCGTTCCTGGCAGCCGTGGTCCCGGCCGCGGGCCCGGACTGGCTGGCCCGCGCCTGCGTGGCGGTCACCATCGCGGCGGGCGCCGCGCTGGCGCTGACCGGCCTGCTCCGGATGCGCGCCGCCGTACCCGCCGCGGAGCCGGTGGCCACCGGCGCGACGGCGGACTAGCCGATCGCGATGTCGTCCACGTTGACGTTGACGGCGAGCACGCGCAGGCCGTAACCCTGCACCGCCTCGGTGACCTTCTGCTGGACGGCGCTGGTCACCTCGGCGACGACGGTGCCGGCGGCCAGCACGACCACCACGTCGACCGTCACCGTGCCGTCCTTGACCCGGGCCGAGACGCCCCGGCTGGCGTCGCCGACCTGGTCCAGCCCGACCCTGTCGAGCACGCTGTTGACGAAGCGCGCGACGTCGCCGCCGAGGTCGGCCACCCCGGGGACGGTGCGCGCCGCCGCGGCGGCGATCTTCTCCACCACCTCGCCGGAGACGGTGGTGGTGCCGTTCGCCGTGATACCGCCCGTGGGCTCGGTCATGACCCTGATCTCCGCTCTCGACGCGTCTGCCCGGGAGCGTACTGAAGATCCACGGGGCGCCGCCAGACCGGTATCCGACTGTCCGTAGTGGAACACCGGAAATCCCATTCTCCACGGTGTTTCCGATACGGAATTCACGGTGACCATGCCCCGCCGGAACGGATTCGGCAAACACCCGCGCTCCCGCCCTGGCCAGCGGAAACGTGGCACATTTACCGGCTTCTCCGGCCGGTAACGTACGTTTCACAGCCTTGGGAGGCGTCATGGGCAACGACCACTACGGCGACGAGCTGACGCTGCGCCTGTCCGGCATAGCCGACGTCACGGCGCTCGACGACGATCAGGCGCTGACCCGGTTCATGCGGGAACTGGTGCAGCGGATCGGCATGACGGTGATCGCCGGGCCGATGGTGGCCACCGAGGGCGGCCCGCCGGAGCGGGCCGGCAAGTCGGCGGTGGTGATCCTGGCCGAGTCGCACGCCGCCATCCACACCTATCCGCACCTGCGGGAGATCTTCGTCAACGTGTTCTCCTGCAAGCCGTTCCGGGAGGCCGACGTGCTCGCCGAGTTCCGGCGACTGGTCGGCGACTTCGAGATCACCGAGCAGGCCCTGCGACGCCGCGGCGAGGAGTGGCCGCGCGATCTGACCGCCGCCGGGCGACTCTGGAGAGGCCACCGGGTGGGCACGTGACCCGGCACTATCGTCGGACCCATGACTGAGAACGTGCGTCTGGGCGCCGGCGACGCCGCGCCCGACTTCACCCTTCCCACCGACACCGGCGAGCACCTGTCGCTCAAGGACCTGCGCGGACGCAAGGTCGTGCTGTACGCGTACCCGGCCGCCATGACGCCCGGCTGCACCAAGCAGGCCTGCGACTTCCGCGACTCGCTGGCGTCGTTGCAGGCCGCCGGGTACGAGGTGATCGGCATCTCCCCGGACAAGCCGGCCAAGCTCGCCACGTTCCGCGAGCGGGACGCGATCACGTTCCCGCTGGTCAGCGACGAGGACAAGAGCGTGCTGACGGCCTACGGGGCGTTCGGTGAGAAGCAGCTCTACGGCAAGACGGTCACCGGCGTGATCCGCTCGACGTTCGTGATCGACGAGAACGGCTCGATCGAGCGCGCCCTCTACAACGTCAAGGCGACCGGGCACGTCGCCAAGCTGCGGCGCGACCTCGGCCTGGACTGATTTCCGGGATCCGGCACGAAATCCCGGAAAGTGTGCAAGTCCGGACCGGCCGCGCCGATGAGAAGGGCACTCCGCCCGGCCCGCACCGGCGCGGAGCGGCCCGGACTCACGGCGGCCGTCATGCGGTAGCCAACCCGCAAGGCGGCCGCCGTGCACGCTCGCAACCACCGTCAGCCGGACACCGCGGTCGATACCCGGACGACACGTTCGACCTGAACCGAGGAGCCGATGGCAGGCCCGACCGTCTAGACTCCACCCAACGCTTTGCTCGTGATGGGCGAGACGGGCGGGAGTGGCGAAATTGGCAGCCGCGCGGGTTTTAGGTGCCCGTGCCCGAGAGGGCGTGAGGGTTCGAGTCCCTTCTCCCGCACAAACGGTCGGTGGGTCCCGCTGCCGGCACCGCCGGTCGTCCGGGCCGAGCGCCTCGGGCGCCCCGGACCGCGGTGGCCGGCGCGGCATCCCGGCCGCCGCCGCCAGACAGGGTGCTCGGTCGTCGCCGACCCCGCGCCGCGTCCGCGATCGTTTTCCACAGGGGTGTGGACAGTCGACTCGGCGCGCCGTCGGTCGGCGATCGCGCCGAAGGTCCGGGAATGCTCACGGGCACCCGGGTGAATGCGGCAAACCGCCGGCCACTGCTGCTCAGCGTTGCCCGCTCGAACAATCAGCACCAGCACCAGCACCAGCCGCGCGAACCTATCCGCACTCAGCGGAGGCGGAAGCGTCGACCTCCCCAGCCGCCAGATCAACCAGCGCGTTCCCGGTCGCACTCGGCACCGCCTCGGTCGATGCGAGCAGCGCGCTCACCGCCGGCGCGGGCGACGCCGGCGACGGGGCGGCGGTCGTCGGCTTGGCCGGCGCGGACGACTTCCTCGCGGCCGGCGACGCGGAGCTTCGGGTCGTGGCGGGGGCGGCCGTCTCGGCGACCGTGCTGGAGCCGCCGGAGAGCGAGGCCGACGTCTTCTGCACCACTCCGGGTCTCATGTCGATGCCGGACACCGTGGTGCTGTTGCCGTACACATCGGTGATTTTGATTTTGTAGGGTCCGGGCCCGGCGCCGCTGTCGATGAGCCAGTAGTTGTAGTCGGTGCGGTGCGCGGTCCGGAAGCTGCCGCCGGAGCCCGCGACCTTGACCGAGGACAGCAGGTTCGCGTGGTTGTCGATGCGCGCGGCGAACCAGTGCTGCGAGGCGCCCTCCTTGATCCGCACGGAGATCGGCCCGGGCACGGACGGGTTCGTGACCAGCTTGTACTTGATCGGGATGATCCCGTCGACCTCGGCGCCGATCCGCTTGAACGCGGTGCGGCTCAGGTCCAGGTGGCCGGTGGCGCACTCCGGGCAGGAGTCGAAGACCTTGACGCGAACCCTGCCCTTGGGGCCGGTGACGTCGAGGTACGCGCCGCAGGAGGCCCCGGCGGCGTACTGGTCCGGGCCGAGCGCCACGTAGAGATCGTCGGCGGGCACCTCGAACGAGCAGTTGCCGGACGTGGCGGCCAGGTCGTAGAAGGTCGCCTGGCCGGTCTTCGCGCTGGCGCTCGGCGGCGCGGCACAGGCCGACCCTCCGGTCTGCAGCAGCAGGGCCACGCCGATGATGCCGGCGAGGGTGGCCGCGCCGCCGGCGGCGAGCCATCGGGTCGGGAACGGGCGTCGATGAGCACTCACGCCCAGCGATACTGGTCCGTTGGAGCGCTCCCAGCAAATTTCCTAAGACACTCCTAAGACACGCGTACCGCTATGGAGCGCCGGGTCACTCGAGCGGTGTCACCTCGTCGCCGACGCGCAGCACGGCGGTGTCCCCGGCGGTCAGCTCGGGGATGAGGTTGACCGCGAACATCAGCCCGCCGTCGAACCGCCGGTGCGTGCCGAGGACGTGCAGCGGCTGCCGACCGGCCACCCCGGTCTCCTGGTCGATCGTGGTGACCCGGCACCGCGAACACGGCTTGGCCACCCGGAAGACCAGGTCGCCGATCCGCAGCCGGCGACCCACCCAGCCGTCCTCGGCCCAGGTGGGCGCGCCGTCGAGCACCAGGTTCGGCCGGAACCGGTGGATCGGCACCGGCTCGTCGCCGCGCTCGGCCAGCCAGCCGTTGACCGCGGCCAGCGAGGCCGCGTTGGCCAGCAGCACCGGGTAGCCGTCGGCGAGGCTGACCCGGTCGCCCGGCAGCGCGTACTCGGCGACGGCGCGCCCGGTCGGGTCGGCCTGCCAGACCAGCCGCACGTCCCGGCCGAGGAACGCGCTGCTCCATGCGCTCTCCGCCAGCCGCGCGGGGACCTCCGGCTTGTTGCGGAACACCCGGACCGCGACCTTCGGGCCGCCGGCGGGCTCGTCCACGTCGAGGTCGGGCAGGCCGGGCGCGCTCAGGCGCAGGCCGCCGGGGCGCGGCCGCACGGCGAGCCGGGTCAGGCGCGCGGTGTCCCGCTGGGTGATGCCGACGCCTTCGGCATCGACCATCATCCAGCGGCGGTCGCCGGCCAGGCCCCAGGGTTCCACTCCGGCTTCGTCGTGGTCCAGGCGGTGGCAACCCTTGACCGGGTACGAATGCAGCTGCGTGATCCGCATGGCTCCACCCTTTCACGTCCCTTCCGGTACGCCACCCCGCTCCCGCCTCCCGGGAGGCCCCGCCCGGGTGAACCGGCTGCCCGCCGCCAGGACTCCCGCACCGGCGACGACCCGGTCGGCCGGGACAGCGGCCGCCCGCCGCGGAGGGCTGATCCGGGTCGTTGTGAGTTTTAGTTTTAGTTGACACCATCAGTACTTCGCGACCTGCGAGGACATAGATCGTTTTTAGGTTTAGTTGTCACCTTTTTCAGTGATAGTTGGCGCTTCAGCCTATGCATGCCTTGTTAAGGGCATCTGCGCAGAAGTCTCATGTACTCATGACTACGCATGGCCCTGCACCTGGAGGCGGCCCTTCCTCAGCGAGGGGCCTTGTCGGCTGCTGGTCCCATGACTGCTCATGGCATCAGTTGGCCGAGATCTTGCCCAGCTCGAACTCCGACCGCGAGCAGCTGGACCTCAGTGGGCCGTGGGCGCAGCAGTGGACGGTTGCATGGAGAACAACCTCGGGCGAGGTGGTAGCGCCGGCTTCCGAGCTGGGCGCCATGCCATCGGCGGGTCTCCAGCTCATGCGTCAGTTCACATGGAGCAAAAAGCAGCAGCACAGACCGAGCCTCGAGTACATGGGTGTCACAACCCGCCACCACGGAGCCGAATCGGGACTTGAAGCGAACCTCCTCCTCGCACTGGAGTTCGCTGGCGACCTCATTGAGACCTTGTCCCAGCCGATCAAACTGACGTACAGGACTCATGAGGGCCGAAGCGAACACACACCCGATTTCCTGGCGATTACCCGCACCGGCCAGTGGTTGATTGACGTGCGCCCTGAGAGACGTCTGACTGCCAAGACGCTGATCGACTTCGCGGCGACCGCCGAGGTGACGCTGGCAGCGGGTTGGCGATATGCGGCGGTCATCGGGTGGCATCCGTATGGCGTTTCAGTCCTGCGCAACTTCGCCGCCGAGCGGCGGCCGCTGAGCAACGTCCGGAACATGATCGGTCAAGTACTAAGCACGGTCGAGGAAGGCCCGCGCCTGTTCGCGGAGATCGCTGAGGCAACCTCCTACCCGGTGATCGCGCGGGCGTACACGCGCCATCTGTTGTGGCACCGGCGTCTCTCGATCGAGTTAGGCGCTCCGTTCGGGGACGCCACCATGGTGTACCGCGTTGAGGAGCAGCCGTGGTCCTGACTCCCAACCGGCGCATCCAGTTGAAACCGGGTGCGGTTGTGGTTCTCGGCGGCCAGAAGTGGACCGTCAAAGAGGTCGCGCCTCATCGCTCGGAGTTGTCTCTGACCTCGCCCAACAGGCAGGGCATCAAGATGACGTTGTCCGAACTGATCTACCACCCCGATCTGCAACAGCCCGCCGATGCAGCCTCGACAAACGCCTTCAGCGAACGTCTATCGCCGAACCCGGATCTCACGGAGATCCAACGGGATCGGGCCATGCTTCGGGAGGAGCACTTACAGGAGGTTCACTGCGGATTCCGCAGTGGTGACCCGCTGCTACCGGCGGAGGGCGAGCCAAAACCTTGCTATGACCCTGACCGTACGACGCTGACGGAAAGGCGTCGGGCGAAGATTATTGAGCTGAATAATCTGCGATCGCTCGAGAAAAAGCTTCTGGGGATACGCGGGGCCAGTTATCGGACGCTGCAGCGCTGGGAGAGCAAACGCGGCTCTGATGGCTACGTCGGCTGCGCCGATGGTCGCTGGACCCGTCGGCGAACGGGTCATCGCCCGCTGACGGAACGTGCTCACGCAGCAATCCATCAGGTCTATCAAGAGACGTTCGAACGTTCCGATATCAGTATGAAAACCCATGTTGTGCTGGTTCAGCAGCTTATGCGGGAAAAGTATGGCCCTGAGTCACTTGACGAGGTGCCAAAGTACGCGACCTTTCGGTTGATCTGGTTCGAGTGGTTCGGCAAATCGCGCACTCGTCGACGGTATGTCAACGAGCCGTTGCCAAGGGTGCGTCATAACTTTCTGGTAGTTCACCGGCCAGGGCAGGTAGTCGCCTTGGACACGACGATCGTCCCGGTGAAGGTGCGGGAGTCGGTGTTCGGCGAAGTCGTCTCGGTACACCTGACCCTTGCCCTGGATCTGTACACGCACTCAATCGTGGCTTTCAGGTTGACCCTCCTCTCCGACAGCGCGCTCGACGTCGCGATGGTTCTGCGTGACATGACGATGCCGCTGCCGATGCGGCCAGGCTGGTCGAGCGCTCTTGCCTGGCCTTATCCGGGTATCCCGAAGGATTTGGTCGCTGACTTTGCCGGATATTCGGTAGCGGGACTGCCGTTCCTCCACCCGGAAAC
Organism: Actinoplanes teichomyceticus ATCC 31121; assembly: GCF_003711105.1. NCBI lineage: Bacteria > Bacillati > Actinomycetota > Actinomycetes > Micromonosporales > Micromonosporaceae > Actinoplanes > Actinoplanes teichomyceticus. The sequence continues at coordinate 1,097,744 of NZ_CP023865.1, read as the reverse complement.
GGTGACCACCGACCACGGCTCGGTGTACCGCAACTATCACGTGCGGGAGGTGCTGCGGGTTCTCCGCTCCTCTATCCGGCCTTCTCGGCTGCTCAGGCCTACTGACAAACAGGCGGTTGAGCGAGCGTTCGGGGCAATCCGCAGCTTGCTGTTCGAGAAGCTGATCTCGTATACCGGTGTCGATGTGGCCGACCGCGGTCCGGATCCGGAGGGCGGGGCAGTCCTATACATCGAGGAGCTCGAGCATCTGATCGCCACCTGGGTCGTCGGGTACTGGCAGAACCGCAAGCTCGATGGGGCCGGCCCGGCCTGGGACCCCACCGGCGATCACAGTCCGAACACGCTGTTCGCAGCAGCGATGGAACAAGACGGCTTCGCCATGGAGATTCCAAGGCCGGAGCTGTACTACGAGGTGCTTCGCCAGCACTACCTCGCTAACCAGCCGAACCGTGGTGTCCATGTCGGCGGGCTCTGGTACTACGGCGCGATTCTTGCCGGCAAACCCAAGTACTCCCCCAGGGGAGGAAAGCATAAGGGTTGGAGAGTCGCTCGAGATCCTCGCGATGTCCGGCATGTGTACTTCCATGACGACACGACCGACACCTGGCATTCGCTCGCTTGGGTCGGGATACCCGAAGGCGCCGAGCTACCCGCGTTCAGTGACACTACGGTCAAAGCTGCTCTAGCAAAGGCGCGAGACGCCGGACTACGGCCCCGATCAGACAAAGACCTTCTGCCATTTCTCCTGGACTTGCTCGATGAATACAGTCGCATAGACGACTGGTACACGACGAAGACCAAAAAAGACCGAGTGGCCCGCGCTCGCGAAGTCTTGAGCGCTGAAACCGCTCAAGCCGACAGACCTGCGCAGGTGGACCAGCGGTTAACATCTGATCAGCCGCGTATTCCGGAGCAAAAGAAGCCCACCCGGCGCACAGCGAGAGAGCGCCGGCAGGAAGAGCAGAATGCCATCGATAAGGCGCAAGCAAAGCGTCGCGAAAAAGCATTATCCGGGCGTCCCGAGCCTGCCGCACCGTTACAGCTAGGCTCTGGGTCTTCGGGCTTCTACGACTTGCCTCCCAAGGCCAAAAAAGCTCCGAAGATCAACGAGGAGTGACACATGCCACGTCGAGGGGCAACAACGTCGTCGATTTCAAAAATCGACGACATGCCGAACTCCCTCCGCTCTCGAACAACCCTCGCAGGGTGGCGGAGATGGGTGGCGAACCGCGACTCATTCAAGCCGGCACCGACTATAAAACGCAAGAAATATAAAAAGATGGACGCCGAAGCGCAGCGGGCGCATACAATGGACCGCCTTCGCACCTGCGCCAACCTTCCCATGCAGGAAACACCAATGTCTTTGGCCATTACCGACGAAATCGATGCCTTACTCATCATGAACTCTCTGGTCGAGAGCGAAGAGACCGTGCCAGGAGTTATGACAACGGGAGGAGGATTTCAAGGCAAAACAGAGACCATCTGCAGGATCCTGGCGAAGTTCGAGGAATATCGACTAAGACAGTTCAGTGGATCAAATCCTAGGTATATTGCGGGAACCAGGGATGAGCACATACCAGTCGTCTACGTCCAGACCCCCGCGAAGCCTACGCCCAAGAGGTTGTGTGAACGGATCCTGCGTTTTTTTGGTGCCGATTACGGCGACATGAATGAGGGAGAACTGACAAATCTGGTACACGATTCCCTGAGAGACCATGACGTTTGCGTTCTAGCAATCGACGACATCACTCGTTTGAAGCTATACCGAAAAGATGATGAGCATGCCCTGAATCTCCTACGCGAGTTCATGGACATGGGTATAACTCTCATGCTGACGGGGGTCGACATCCCTGGGTCCGGACTCCGCGGACCTGTCGGGGGCACCAATCCCAGCGCGTCCGCCGCCCGTTTCGGTGACGACCTTCCGGAGCAGCTTGGCCGACGCTGCCCGCTCTACCACCTCATGCCTTTTCGCAGGAACTCTCCGGAAGAGATCGAGGCATGGACCACACACCTGAAAGTGATCGAAGATTATCTACCGCTCTGGGAAAAGCGTCCGGGGATGCTCACTGAGGGCACGATGCCGGAGTATCTGTTCCGTCGGACGAACGGGGTGGTTGGATTACTCAAAATCTTGATAAGAACAGCGAGCTTCAAAGCGATCACCAGTGGTGGTGAAAACATAACGCAATCTTTGCTAGATACGTGCACGATTGACCCCAGCAAGGACAACTCCCGAGTAGCGGCTGCCGGCGAGGTACCCGACGTGCCGCGAGCGCCCCTGATGGCACCCGCGCAACATCAAGCCGGCAAGCGCCCTCACAATGGCACGCTCGACGACCAAGGCATCCCCGACCGGCAACACGCATGAACCGCTGGACGGCACTTCCTAGGAGCCTGGATCCGCTGTCGGATGAATCCATAGTGGGGTACCTGCTTCGCCTATCGTTTCGGCTGAGGACCTCTCCCGCACGGCTGGCCGTCGTTGTCGGATTGGACCGCGCACGGGGATCGGGTCAACGCCTTGGGACGTGGCAGGGACTGCTGTCAAGTGTTGATCCTCATACTCTTACCCGGTTCGCGGAATCAACGAGGCTTAGCCTCGATGAGGCAAAGTCTCTCTTCTTGGGTGGGTATGCAGGCGTATACCCGCCAGCTCTACCACGCGTCAGCACAGCCGGCCGCGGCGGCGCCAGATTTGCCAGGGATCCCTGGCTTTTCACTTCACATACACGATTCTGTCCCAGCTGTCTCAAAAATGATATTGATACGGATACAGGAAGATTTGGAGGTGCCTGGCGAAGAGTGTGGCGTTTTCCGGTGGTGTTCGGCTGCACTGTTCATCAAACCTACTTGGCCGATAGGTGTCCACGTGGACACCTCAGCCTGCGGAAGCATCACCGCGTTATTCCGAGATGGTCCGACGGATCCCTGAACCCTCTTCAATGCAGGGAGACACCAGACCGGCCCCGCGGCCGCCAGGAACGTATGATGGCGGCCTGCGGTCTATGGCTCCCCGAGAGCTCTCACTTCACGTCAACGATGCCCAGCGAGCTTCTCGATACTCAGCGCCGCATCGACCTGGCCTTGCGCGGAAATGAAATCGGCGTCTTGGGATCTGCTGCCAGTCCCTATCAATATTTTACTGACATTATGGTGATGTCGCAGCTCATTCGCCTGTCATGGCCGTTACCAGAAGACTTGATTCCATATTCCCCGATCACAGCCGTTCTCGGCGATTACCTTGAGGCCGAACGGCGCACCGTGGAGAGCAGCACCCATAAGAATACTACTATCGAGCGAAATCTCTTCCTCTTAGCCCGGACACCGCCTACAGACATTACCGCTTGCGCCTCCCTCATTGCAATCGCAGATAAGCTTTTGACGGCGAGCTCCTCGGAAGTTTTGACCGCTGGAGTTCGGCATCTTCTTAGTTACAGCGCCCGCCGCGTCGGCCGCGAGCCATGGACACGGGCTTTCCGTCATTCCTTACCTGATTCCAGTGAAGGAATGCGGCGTGCCGTCGCACCAATCTTGCAGCCTCAGGTAAGACACAGGCATGCCCGAGGTTTGGATGTTCCGATTCGCCGTATGCAGTTTGGGTCAAAGCACGTTGCTCAGTTCTTGGAGCAGTCGTGGTTTGATACTTTCCTGGCGCACCTTCCAGGTATCAGCGAGGTGCGAATCCGGCGCGCGGTAGCAGTGCACTTGGTGCAGATAGCGGAAGGTGGAACCGTCGATAGGGCCGTGGCACAACTTGGCCTGCCAGACACGCCTCAATCAGTAGTTCGATGCACATCGAGCATTAAAGTGGTTAGGCTTTGGGCTCTCAGGCAAGCGGATCCGGAGGTATATACGCGAGCTGTCATGGCATTGGCGGACCACATCGACTGCTCTTCGAATCCGATCAACTACGCTCAACGTCGCGGAAGTCTTCACGGATGGCAGATCAGCCCTCCCGAATGGGACGCGCTAGTAGCTGACGTACGAACACCAGGAAATGCAAGAATAGGCGACTTAAAGCGAATAGCGGGATCGATATTTGTTTGGCAGAAGGTGACTGGAACGGAGCACTTCTTCGCGCCAGGATACGGCATGGCGGAAACCCGCGAGACATACGGGATGAGACGCAGGCTTTACTTAGCAAGCATTTATCGACGCATCCAACAACCGCGAGAAAGTAACTTTTATGGTACTTTGAACGAAATCCTGACGGAGTTCGCGGAGACTCTAGCTCGCCGAATAGACGCCGCCTAGCTGTGCCCATCCCCCGGGCGGGCCCAGCCGCCGAGCGCCTACCTAAGGACGGCACGTCTCCGGCACATCCTCCCGCGCAAAAGCGTCAGCCTCTCAATCGGCGGCTTGGGATCAGCAGACTCACGCGCCTTAGCCTCCTGTCCTCGGCGCTTGGTGTCGCTGATGGCGACGAAAGCCAAACGCTTGTGCTTATGCAAATCCATGCCAACGGACGACCTGCCATCTGTCCGATGATTCAGCATGCGGCTCCTAGCGGCAGGTACAGCCTCTGAACCAAGGCGAACGACCGGCGCTGCGTTAGCTCTTGAGGGTGAGTGGATCAGACGTAGCGCCTTTATGAAAGTGCCGGTTGTGGCGTCAGGCCAGGGCTGGCAGCCCCTCCCGCTAGCTGTCCCGCGCGGAGTCCGGGTACCCCTCCCGGAACAGGTCGCCTCCGTCAATACCGAGGCCTGCGGCGATCGCATAGAGAAGTCCGGCTGAAACTTTCTTGTTGCCCTGCTCGATGTCGATCAGATGGCGTCTGGAGACGCCGCTGCGCTCCCCGAGCGCCTCCACCGTGAGTTCTGCGGCGCGTCTAGCTTTCGAGATCGCCACGCCCAGGGCCGCATAGTCGTATGCGGGGCGTTGGGTGATCACTGCTCAAGGCAATCCGGACATGGTCGACTTGTCAGTGCGCTGTAGCGCACAAAGTTGGCAGCGGCGGGCTGGTGTAGGGAGGTCCGGCGATTGGTGGCACGTTCGCCTACGGCTACTGCTCGAACGGGGGACACACCGCCGTTGCTCGTTGTGCGCTGTAGCGCACTACGAGGTATGGTCACCGCTGGTGCGCCTGCAGGCCGTGGTCCGGTCTGCTGGTCGGCCTGTTGGTCTCCTGACGCGGGGCTTTGACTGCGGTTGTGTTAGGTGACCTCATCTCCCCGGCCAGGGGTATGGCAGCCCTGTTACTCGACACGGAAAGCCAGCCATCTTCCATGGAGATCCGCTTCAAAGACGTCCGGTTTCCGACGCTCTTGCACGCTCAGTGGGCCGTACTCCTGCACGGCCTAGCCGTTGAATGGCGGTTCCGCCCGATCGAGATTACGCTGCCCGATGGCCGGCCGTTTACGCCCGATTTCCACCTGGTTCGACAGCGGTACTGGCTGCAGATCGGGGCGGTGTCCTGGAACAACCAAGCCTTCGCCGACTGGCGGCAGTTCGCGCCGGCAGCCGACACTGTGCGCTGCCGGGCGCGTCAACGGTTCACCCCCGGCGCGGAATGTGACCACCACCTGTACCCGCACACCGTGCCGTGGCTGCCGAAGGCGCGACGAGCAGACCTGGTTCTCTATGCCGGCGGCGGGTTGCCCGACGCGACAGATGCCGAGGCGAGTGGGATGTTCGATAGCAGCCGTCGCAGTTCGATGTATTCCGGCGTGGGCTGGCGCTACCGATGGCGTCGATGCGCCCAGTGCGGCACGGTGAGTGCGGTCAACGACGACGTCGCGGTCGACGCGGCATGCGAGCACGACGCCATGCACAACGGAGTCGCCGACGATCCTCTGCTGCAACGAGCTCTTACCGCCGCCCGGTATACGACGGTGGCGCTGCAAGACGGCACCTGCGCTGGGTGTCGTTCCTGGTTTCGTCTCGGCGAGCTGATCATTGCGGGCACCGCCGTGCGGAGCCGACGGTGGTATCACGCCGAATGTCACCTGCGACTCAGCGACGACTGCGGCGATGACGGGCACGGCACACAGCCGAACCACCGGGAACTCAGTGCTTCTCAGGGATCCGCTGCTTGAACCTGCTGTATCCGCCGTCGATAGGCCCAGGTTTTCCCCGCGCGCCGCGCCGTGTCGAGGTCCACCTCAAGCGCAGTGCATGAAGACCGCGTCGGCTCGGGTCACACGACGCCCCGGCTAACAGTCATCGAGACGAGAGAAGCAACGGCATCATGACCAAAACCCAGTACGCCGGTGTGGGGTTCTCTACCCTCCTACACGCCCGCTGGGCGTTGATTTGCGAGGACCTCGGCGTGCCATGGTCGTATCGACCTATCACCTTTCCATTGAGTGGTGGCAGCGAATACGAACCCGACTTCTGGTTGCCGCAGCAGCGGATCTGGATGCAGGTGCCGGGTGAACATGCCAGCATGCCGGACTACCGCCGATGGCGGGAGTTCGCGGCGGCTACCGAGGTGAACGAGCACTGTACGGCCCGCCATCAGTACACCCCGGGGATGCGCTGCGAAGCTCACGGGCTGCACACGATCGCCCCGATCAGAGACAGCCGGTGGCTGGCCAATCTCGTGCTCTACAACGTCGGCGACATTCCTGCCCCCAAGGAGATGACCGACATCGGACCGGTCGACAACCAGCAACAATCAATGCTTACGCTCTTGGCCGGCGGTTATCAATGGACCCGTTGCGCCGACTGCGGAACCGTCACGGCAGCACCGCAAGGCCTCGTTGGCGACCTCGGCTGCGGCCATACGTCACCGTCGGGCGCCGTCGAGTCTCGAGCCGACGACCCAGGCCTGATGATGGCATTCGGTCTGGCACGCCAGACCGTCGCCGCCGAGTTCGATGGCGGGCAGTGTGCCTATTGTGATGATCCCATCGCGGTCGGGGATCTCATCGCCGCCGGTCGGCCCGTGCGGCGACGCCGGTGGTATCACGCCAACTGTCTGCTGAACAGCCGCCGCGAACGGCATCAATCAGACTCGACCACTGCCGCTGCGGTCCCGGCACGGGGTGCCGCAGTGCAGACAATCAACGCCTGACCCCGCTGGGTCCAAGAGTGAGTGTTGGCCCCTCTGGGGAAGCAGCCACCGTCTGTTCCGGAAGGGCACCGGGCATGAGCGAATCCGAACCGCATCCGGTGCTATCCGGGTGGCACACACAGTTCCGCGAAGACCCCGACGGTGTCGACCCCCTCCTGCGCGCCCGGATCGCCTGGGCGGTCACCACCGGCCGTCTGAGCTCGGGCTCGTATATCCAAGCCGCCGACCGGGCGCTCACCGCTGCCCGCGAGCAGACGAAGAGCTTGCCGATCATCGAGATCGAGGTCGCCTGCAACGACCCTCAGTTGCTACCAGCGCAGTGGCTACAGCGTCAGAGTGACGCAGACATTGCGGTCTGCTACCTCGACGAAATCGCGAGGCCCCGCCCGCTGCCCGACATCGACCTCGTCGAGGTCACCATCACGGCAAACTACTGCGGCACCTGGGCCGACGTGACCGCCCGGGCGTGGGCGGCGCCCGACTGGCTCTCGTCGCATCAGCGGCACTACTACGACCTGCTCCGAGTAGATCGGATGACACCGGCACAGGCGCTGGGCCGGCTCCGCCGGATGCCCGGGCGCAGCGTGCGAGTCCGTCCCGGCCGCCGCCGGCCGGCGCACCGCAGGCGCATCTTGCGCTGCCCTCAGCCACACCCCGCCTTGCTCCACTGGCTCTCCGCCGCCCTCGCTGACCCAGATGCCGACCGGCAACTGCTGAGCAGTCTGCGGTGGGCTACCAGTGTCACCGGCTGCCTAACCCGTGACGCCTACGACGAGGCCGCCCGCCGCGCGGTTACCGCCGCCCGAGCAGCGGGTGCGACCGGCTGGCTCCTGCAAGCAGCATCCGCCCGCACCGATCTACTGTCCCCCCACCGCCTGCCGATGGCCGCGATCTTCGCCGCTGTCAGCGGCGGAGCCGGATTACCGCACATCGACCAGGTGATCATCTCCCGCTCTGACAGCGACGAGGCTGCGGGCGTGGCCTGGGCCGCACCCGTCGGAGTCCGCTGGCGCGATGTCGCCCAGTACGAGGCGTACCGGGCGGCGGGTCTGAGCATGGCCGAGGCGTACCGGCGGCTTAAGAGGACGTCACAGGCGTCGTAGTACGTTGACCATGCTCCTTCTGAGGTCGGTGTAGGACATGCCTCCTGGTCAAGAGGGCGCGGACGAGACTGCCGCAGTAGAGGCGGCACCGGAGATTTCGATCATTCATGCGGTGTTACGCGTCATGCGGGATCCACGGAATGCTCACCGGACAGTTGCTGCGCAGTGTGGGACTGTGTCTCACCCTGGAGCCGGTCGGGATGCACCTGTGGAACCAGGGCCCACAGCGGCAGGCCGACCTCGCGGACGCGCCCGGATCGGACGCATCGACGATGACCGCACCATTGAGCGCCTCGAAAGCGTCGGCATGAACCATTGGCCCGTCAGGCAGAACAATGGTCACATCGCCAGAAGCGGTAAGTAAGTGAGCCTCCTTGTCTTACGTGATCCCCGCGTCCTGGTCTGCGGGAGCCGCAGCTGGAGATGGCCGGGGACGGTCACCGCAGTTCTTGACCGGCTCGCCGCCCGGCACGGCGATCGTCTCGTCGTCATCGAGGGGGCGGCTACCGGAGCCGACAGCGCGGCGCACCGCTGGTGCGAAGCCCATGCCCTGAGCACACGGCAGCACCGCTGCTATCCGGTCGATTGGGTCGCGATGCGGCACAGCCGGCCGGATGACTGGCGGCTCGCGGGACCGGAGCGCAACACCCTGATGCTGATCGACGAACGACCTCGGTTGATCGTCGCTTTCCAAGACCGGTTCGATCCGGCAGCTGGCGGGACGTTTGACATGTGCTTGCGGGGCCTACTCGCCGGAGTCCCGGTGTGGCTCGTTACCGCCGCGAATCCGCAGGTCGGCCGCTGGCTGAGCCAGGACGAGTTCCCGAGCAATCGCACCAACCGGATCCGCCGCGAACTGAGGCTCGAGCCGCCGACACCGCCGGGCCTGTTCGACCTGCCACCCGCCTGACTAGCGCCGCGGTACGTCCGAGACGGACGCGCCTTCCTTCACTTTTACGGCGCTTCGGCTTTCGTCTCGCGGCTGAAGAACATCGATCAATAAGGGCCCTCCAGCGAAGAAACGCCGATCCCGGCAGTACCGGGCGCGTGACTGCGTGTTCCACCGGAGCCGGGCGGCAAAAGCAAACGATTGATCCTAGATTCGACAGCAGTGCGTTGGACCGTTACTTCGCTACGCGCCCAGATGAGGATCGCTAGGGACGGTCGACGCGATCTCCCCGATGGCGGGCGAGCCAGCAAGCGACGGGACGGCTACGCCGAACATCCACCGGAATGGGAACGGCGCGGATCGCTACCGCGCCCGCACGAGATGCCACACAGACGGTCAGTCCTCTACAGGGGCCGCACTTCCAGTTCGTGCTGATTGTGTTCGCGCGAACGGAATCGCGCACACAATCAGCGCGGACCACCTACGGGCGACACCCAATCCGGCTATCGTACATATGATCGAAGAAGTGTTAGTTTCTCCAGGTGAAGACGGGTGTTAGCGGCGATGACGGCGAACCGATTGCGGGCCTGACCTGGCAACAACGTCGCGTTCTGGGCGTGATCCAGGACTGGGTGCGACGGTACGGATACCCGCCGACGGTCCGTGAAATCGGGCTGGCGGTGGGGCTGAGCTCTCCCTCTGCGGTCACGTATCACCTCGACGCGCTGCAACGCCGCGGCTGGCTGACCCGCCAGCCGGGGCCTCGGGCCATCAGCTTGCTTCGCCCCGTCGAGGAGGCGGAGCCTGAGCGGGTGCTGGTTCCGCTGGTGGGTGCCGTCGCTGCCGGTAGGCCGATTCTCGCCGACGAGATGATCGAGGAATGGCTGGCTCTGCCCATCATCGTGACTGGCAGAGGCACGCTGTTCGCTCTGCGGGTTCGCGGCGACTCGATGGTCGATGCGGCGATCTGCGACGGAGACATCGTTGTGGTTCGGCAGCAGCCGAACGCCGAGCAGGGGGAGGTTGTCGCCGCGCTGCTCGACGACGAGGCAACGGTCAAACAGTTGCACCGTAGCAACGGACATGTTCAGTTGCTGCCGCGTAACACCGCATACCCGGCCATCGCCGGAGATCACGCCGTCATCCTCGGCAAGGTGGTCAGCGTTCTGCGGCATTTGTGAGACGCGAGGGTCTAAAGAGAAGTGATGAGCGTAATGATCAACCGGATTTTGGCGTGGCTGTAACTCTGGTTCGAGACAGCGACCGCACACCAGCCAGTCCCCGCTGGGACCCACCGACCGGGACGGTTTGGACCAGCACCGACCTGAATCACCTGCCGTACGGGCTCATCCAGGAAAGCGGTGATGTGACAGCTATGGCCGAGTTGCCGTCATTCCGGCAAGCGGTCGAACAGGTGCCGACGAACAGCGTCGAAGTCGCCCATCGTCTGTTCCGCTTGCCGGGACAACCGCCACACGGCGGCCTCCGGCGACGCAGACGCTGACCCGAAATCGTCGGGCTGCACCATGAGCTCGCTCTCCATGAGTGCGGCGACCTGCCCACGAACGTCGTCGAGGGCGGCCGTGACAGCCGTCAGCACTGATGCGCTCAGCTGCTGACAGCTCAACTGCATCGCCTCGGGTTCGATGACGACAGTCTGCGGCGTACCGGATCCGTCGACACCGACTCTGACCAGGCGATCATCGGAGAGGCCGACACCCGACAGACTGTTCATCCGGTCGATGAACCGGCCAGGGTCCCCAGCGGTAGCCATAGACGATTACTGTAATCGACTTCGATCGGTGTACAGGGGGCATCAATGGTGTCGGCGCCGAGAACCGGCAGGGTGTTACGCAGACTTGCCGCGGTGGCGCTCGCCGTCGGCGTGCTCGGAGCCCTGGCCTCTGTTGTCGCGTTGGTGATCGGCGTGCTGACCTCACCGGACTTCGGTGACACAGCGGTTCAGGGGCTGCTGTGGTCCGGGTACATCCTCTGCGCAGCTGCGGTCCTGTTCGCCGCCGGCCGCTATCTCGGAGCAGGGGATGACTGACATGACACCCTTCGACGTCGATCCCGACCACCTGCGTAACGTCGCCGCTCGCCTGCGGGGCTACGCCGACCATGCCAGCCACCTCACACAGAAGGCGGAAGCGGGCCAGCGGGGACTGACAACCGGGGACTTCCCGGAGGCGGACTACGGGCAGCGTGCTGGCACGATCTGGGACGACGCCCGGCCGGTCTTCACCGACGGTCTGCGGCTGGCGTCGCAGATGCTCTCCGACACCTCGGGCAGGATCTCGACGGCTGCGGCACGATACGAGGACACCGACACCAGATCCGCGGACTTGCTACGGGACATCGGATGAGCACCGACGTCGAGGCCAAGTACGGCATCGACATGTCCGGCGTGCGCCGGCTCGAATCCCTGATGGGTGAGCCGCTGCCAGACATCCTCGAACCGCTGCGCCAGATCGACGCCGACTTCGACCGCATCACCGCCTCGCTGCACGAGTACCGGTCGATCGCCGACGACCTGAACACCCTGACCGCCGAACTGTCGCAGACCCGGACCGAACTAGCCTGGCAGGGCGCCGGTGGAGACAGCGGCCGCAGCGCCCTGGACTGGATCCTGCTGGTCCTGGGCTGGATCGGCGCCATCATCCTGTTCATCGTCGCGGCACTGCTGATGCTGGTCGCTCTGCTTCTGTACGCGATCGGCGCAATGCTGCGGTGGATCGGTGACGCGATCGCCTACGTGTCCGCGGTGACCGCCGTGGTCGTCACCGTCCTGCTGCTCATCCGCTCCGGCGGCAGTGGCAACACCGGCCAGCTCGCATTCATCTGGGCAGGGCTACGCGCTGTTTTCGACAAGGTTCTGCTGGCGGTGATGGGCCTGACCGGTGCGCTCGGTGACGGGTTCGGCTGGATTTTCGAGCAGTGCGCCAAAGCGGTGATGTGGCTCGCACTATGGCTCGTAGAGGTCGGCGCCATCTGGACCGAGGCGTCACCGGAGGACGTCGGCAAAGTACGTAAAGAGCGCAAGGAACTATTCGGCGGCGACTGACCGATGGCACGGCAGAGGTCGGCGACCATACGGAAACCGCAGCCGGCGCGGATCCCGTCTCCCTCCATCGAGATAACCCGGCCGCGACAGACAAACATCCTCGTTCCCGGGGACGCGGGTACACCGCAGCTACCTTCAGTGATCTAGCGTGACGAGTGAGATGCCGCCGACCGGATACGAGCAGGGTACGAGCCACCAGCCGTTACTGTGCGAGTGGGCGGGTCCCAACCGACCGATGAAATCACGCGCCCATTGGTGAGTGCGATGGAGGGTGTTCGTGCAGTTCGTCCGGCTCCCGCGTGGCACGCGTGTGCCGAGTGGCTCTCAGGTGCCGGCCCTCCCTGGCTTCGCTTACCTGATCGAAGACCGTTGGAACGACTTCGGCTACGTCACTCAGTTCTACCTGGTTCTGATCGATCACGACGGTTCACCTCACGACATCGGCAACGTGCGAATCGGCGGTTTCGGTGTCCCGGTCGACTGGGATGCCGCTCCGAGCTTGCCGGATCGGTTCGAAAGACTCGACGCCGCGTTCTTCTCACTTGCTAGGGAAGCGACGTACTACGAGCGGCTGCAGCAACTTGGGCCTGATGTACGGGTCGAGGTTCTCACCGCCCTCAACGACTTGGCTTACAAGCCAGCTCTGCTGGAAAGAGCCCGCCACGAGGATGTCACTCTGACCTCGCTGCTACGTGATCTTCCACTTGAGGTGGTCAAGGCACAGTTTCACCGAGCCGCTATCGGCGGCGACCGGATTGCCGAGTACGTGTTCGACTACAAGCCTGCGTCGTTCTTCAACTCGGCGGACTCACGACTCTGGACGCAGCCGTTGAGGTTCGCGGTGGTACCGAATCGGCTCCCGCCGACGAACATCCACGTGATAATCGGGCGGAACTCCGCCGGCAAATCGCACCTGCTGCGTGGCCTCACCCGAGCGGTTGCCGACTCAGCCGCGGTGGAGTCGGAGGTCGGCAGGATCATCGAGCGTGACCCAGGACCGATGGTGACCTTCTCCGGCGGGGTGGTCGCCGTTTCGTTCAGTGCGTTCGACGCGTTCGTTGACATTCCTGAGCAAAGCCAAGTTCTGCCATACCGGCGCATCGGCGTTCATCAACCACATGACGGGGAGGAAGCTACCCCCTCGACACGTGATCAGTTGGCTCAGCGCTTCGCGGCCAGCCTGGATGCTTGCTTGGTCGGTGAGGCGGCCGATCGGTGGCTACGTGCGGTCAAGACGCTGCGCTATCCGGGGTCCGGTTTCCTGGAGGATGAGGCCTGGGTCGAGAACTTCCTTGCCGTTACGTTCGAGGACCGGCAGCGCCTGGCGACGTCCATGTTCAGCCGGCTCAGTTCTGGTCATGCCATCGTGCTGCTGATCATGACGAGCTTGGTCGAACTCGTTCACGAACGAACCCTTGTCGTTCTGGACGAGCCGGAGGCTCATCTGCACCCGCCGCTCCTGGCAGCGTTCATCACGGCGCTGTCAGAGTTGCTGCTCGACCGTAACGGTGTTGCGATCGTGGCGACGCACTCACCAGTCGTCCTGCAGGAAGTGCCGTCGGACTGCGTGTGGGTGATCCACGCGACCGGAGTGGTCAGCGATCCGCGCCGGCCGACGATGGAGACGTTCGGAGAGAACGTGGGTGTTCTCACCCATGAGGTGTTTTCCCTGGAGGTGACGCACTCCGGTTACCACCGTGTGATCCGTGAGGCCGTCGACGCCGGCCTGTCCTACGAAGCGATTCTCGAGCTGTTCAAAGACCGCCTCGGCCTGGAAGCCCGCGGGATCGCGCGGGCTTTGGTCGCGATTCGTGACAGTGCTGGCGGTGTTTGATGTGGCCTCTCCGGAGGCCTGGAATCAGTGCCGCCCACATGTATGAAGCGTGCGCGCGCGGGGTCCGGGACACAGGCCGTCGAGCCCGCCTGACGGAGCTGGCGCCGCACGTGGCGGCAGCCGCGGTCGTATACGCCCAGGCGGCGATGGCCGGCGGCCTTCATGATCTTTCCGCTCTGCGTAACAGGACCGAGAAGGACCCGTCGGTCAGGCCCAACAAGGACGACCGGGCCGAACTGGTCCGCTTGTACTCGGAGGGATTGGTGCAGAACAAGGCCGGCCGGGTCGTCTACGACCTCCTGGTGTCCGCTGCCGCGGACGCGTGCCCGTTTTGCGGGCACTTTCCGGCCGATACTTTGGACCATGTTCTGCCGAAGTCCGAGTTCGCGTTGCTGTCGGTGACCCCGGACAACCTCGTGCCAGCCTGCACCCCATGCAACCACCGCAAGAACAACAGGACCGCGGCCGCCGCGGACGAACAACCGCTCCACCCGTATTTCGAGCATGCCGATACCGGTAGGTGGCTGACGGCACGGCTACTGCCTGGACTGCCTCCGGTCGTGCAGTTCTTCGCGGAACCGGACGGGTCGTTTTCGGAGGTGATCGCGAATCGAATCCGACATCAGTTCAAGCAATACGCGCTGGCTGAGCTCTACACCATCCAAGCACAGCGGCTAATCGCCGGCGAACGAGGCTTGCGCGCGGACCTGCGTAGCGCCGGAGGCTCGCAGCTGCTCGCAAAACACCTCCGGGCGAGCGCGCAGAGCTGGGTCTCGACCTCCGTCAACTGCTGGCAGCGTGCCGCGTATGAGGCGATGGCCGCGGACCGGACCTTCGTCGACGAACTCTAGACCTTCGCAAAAGATCGCCCTCGATCGCTGACAGTGTGGCGGCAGGCGCCTCAGGGCAGCCGGTACAGCACGCCATGGCCGAGCCACTGCACCAGGGTGGCCGCCAGGTGCACCGCTGCCTCACCCTCCGCCGGAGTTTGGGTGCGGGAGTTCGGGCTGCCGGCATGACGGGATTGTCCTTCCCATAGCAGCGCCAGCATCTCGATGAGCCGCCCCGGCTCGGCGGGCTGGCCGAGGCGATCCCCGATGGTCAGTCGCCAGCGGCTGCTCTGGTTGCGCAGATCCCTGATCACGGTGCCCAGGGTCCGGCGGGGATCAGCCGGGCAGACCAGCGGGCAAGCGACTGCTTCAACGGCGAGAACGGCCTGGTCGTAGGCCTTGTCCGGGTCCGGCTGGCGGCCGTAGGCGGCGTCCCACGCCGCGGCGAGATGTCGGGCTGCCTCGTCGCCGGCGTCGCGCGTCGCTATCGCGTTCGCGGCGGTGACGGTGGGGTTCTGGCGCCGTTCAAGGCCGCGGCGGGTGGCACGCCACATCGAGTTTGCGGCGTCGAGAATCGCTTCCAACGACTCGGGGCTGCCGTGCTCGGTACGAAATGATGACCAGTCACCCCAGTCGATCCAACGGATCGCGGCGTCGACGGCATCAAGGAATGCCGGGTCGTCCGCGGGCAGATTCCAGGGCTGGACGGTGGTGCGGATGCGCAACATGATCTGGCGGGTATCGGCACTCAGAGGACGTCTGATTAACGTATTTTGTGGTGCTATGTGATTTGGGGGTCTCGCCAGGTTGGGGTGTTTTCGTCCGTGAGCCGGCGGGCGAGATTGTCGATCATGGCGAGGGTGATCATGGATTCGGAGTTGCCGGGCAGGGTTTCGTAGTCGCGGGCGAGTCGGCGGTGGTGCATGAGCCAGCCGAGGGTGCGCTCGACGACCCAGCGCCGTTTGGTGACGCTGAAGCCTTTGACCTGTGGGTCTTTGGTGACGATCTCGACGTCGACGCCGAGTGTGGCGCCGTGTTCGACGGTTTTGACCTTGAAACCGGCATCGACCCAGGTCTTGGCCAGAGTGGGGTAGGTGGCGGTGGCCTGGTCGAGCAGGTCGTTGCCGATCACGTTGTCGCTGACGTTGGCGGCGGTGACGAGCACAGCGAGCAGTAAGCCGAGGGTGTCGGTGATGATGCCGCGTTTGCGGCCGGCGATCTTCTTGCCGGCGTCGATGCCCTGGGTTTCGAGCGGCACGTTCGTGGATGTCTTGATGCTTTGGGTGTCCATGATCGCTGCGGTGGGCTCGACGGTGCGGCCGTGGTGGTCGCGGACGAGTCCGGTGAGGTTGTAGTTGAGTTCGGTGAAGATCCCTTCCTTGCTCCATAAGGCGAAGTAGCCGTAGACCGTCGCATGTGGAGGAAAGTCGTGGGGCAGGTAGCGCCAGGCGATGCCGGTGCGGTTGACGTAGAGGATCGCATTGAAGATCTCGCGCAGGTCGTGGGTGGGGACGCGGCCCTTGATGCCGAGCTGGGTTCGGGCGTCGGTGCGGGCCTGGCGCCAGGCGCTCAGGCGCGGCTCGATCAGGGCCCAGCGAGCGTCGGACAAGTCGGATGGGTATGCGCGTCGTTCGGTCATGACCTGGGGATACGGTGGCATCGGCGGGCGAGGGGGACACCAGGTCCGTCGATTCCGGGCGGAAAACTAATCAAACACGATCGAGGGATCAAAGGCCGCAGATCTCCTCATATCAGAGTCATCTCGAAAGGGTTGATTCGGGCGTATCGGCCAGCCGTAGCCATGATCGCGGGTTCTCAACCCTCCGATAACTCACCAACGTTATTAAAACGTCCAGTCAGACCGTGTCCCGGCCGCAATGTCGTCACTGGCCCCGGCATGTACTGAAGCACTCGGAAGAGCCACTCCTGGACCTGGGTGTAGAGCCAATCCGGCATGTCCTCGACGAAACCGCCGGCCGGGATTCCGGCCTCTCGTCGGCTCAATGGCTGCCATGACGGTGCCTGGCCCGCATCTGCTTCGGTCACGGATGCTGACCGTACCCGCGGATCGTGTGTCGCCGACACGCCATTTCGGTGTCTTGTCACGGCCGGAAAGACACCTATTGCGTGTGGTCATCGCCGGTAGTTCTCCAGGCTGGCGAGGAAACTCGGTGGACGCGGTAGCCACGGCGGCGGCCATCGCGTCACTCAACGCCGGGCTGTTCGCGACCGGCGCCGAGACTGTCTTCTGGGACGACGACGGCCGGCCCGCACCCTGGTCGACGTACGTCGAGGTCGTATCGACGACGGCTGTGATCAATCCAGCCTCCGCTGGAGCCGTTGGGCTCAACGTCGTCCCAGCACCCGACGGCGGCGTACTGCGGACCGAAGTCGCCAGCCGACAAGTCTCCTCCCGAGACTTACCGGATCCGCGGCATGCCATGCGACCTCTGCTTGTGGGGCTGGTTCCATGACGTGGAAGGTTCAGGCTTCGGGCAACAACTAGACCGCAATACCATGACCAGCGTGACAGGCGAGCGGACCGAGTTCCGGAGCATGTTCCCAGGTTGGCTGGGGCAGCAAAGCATCCAGGACAATTACTTCAAGTCTGGCCTATTCGTCCCGGACGCGAACATCCTGCTCGGCTGTTATCGCATCGGCCCGGCCGCCCGCGAGCAACTCCTGAGCACCCTGGAAAACCACCAGGACAGGCTGTGGGTTCCGCACCAGTCAGCCCTGGAGTTCGCGCGCAACCGCGACAAAGTTCTTCCGGACCAGAAGAAGCGCCACAGCGAAACCAAGAAGCAGGTCAGCGACTCCCTGAATAAGGCCATCAGGGCGATCAGCGATGCTGTGGAGACGCTTACCGACTACCGGGCGAAGTACCTAGCCGAAGCCGAATGGCACGCCGCTCAGCATGGTCTCGCCAAGGACGACATCAAGACGAGACTGACGGACATGCTCAGCCCTGTGACCGACGAACTCTCGGCGATCCAAGGCGGGCATGACGTGACGGTCCGGGATTTCGCCGACGCGTCCACGGATCTCATCCTGGCGCGGCTGTCGACGATCCTCGACGGCAAGGTCGGCCCTCGTTACGACGCGGCGCGAGTACGGCAAATCGTCCAGGAGACGGTCGAGTATCGGTTCCCCAACCAGATCCCGCCGGGCTACAGGGACGCCGAGAACAAGAACGCGCTCGGCGCCGCCGGCGATGTGATCCTCTGGTACCAGGTACTCGACAGGCTCCGCTACGGCGAGGGCGATTTCACGAAGGTCGTCTGGATCACCACCGACGTGAAAGAGGACCTGTGGGTCCTCGATGACAAGGACCGCCATCCGGTGAGGGCCCGGCCGGAACTGGTCCAGGAAATGTACGACGAAACCGGCGCCGAACTACTCATGGTCACCTTGCACGACTTCCTGACCGGCGCCAAGACCTTCCTCAACGCCGACATCTCCGACGAAACCCTGGAACAGGCCGAAGGGCTTTCCACCGCTCCCCCCGATAACATCGGCCTGCTAACCCATCGCCTGCTTCAGGGCCTCGACAACATCTTCGATCGCCTCGGCATCGACCAGCTCGCCACGCTCGTGGCGCGGTTGTACGCCCGGGCGGGATATGAGGTGGCCGATCTTCAGGTCAGGGAGTCGGGAGCGGACATGGTCGTGCACCGCGGTGGACAGAAGACCGCCATCGCTGTTCGAACGTCCGGACACAACATGCATACGGCGCTGGCTGGACTCGTCGTTGCCGCGGACGCGCTGCCGGCCACCCATAAGGTGATGATCTATACGGGGTCGTATACGCCACTCGAGTTGAAACTCGGGGGAAGCCTCGGCGTCGAGATGAGAGACCTCACCGACCTCGCTGATCTCGTCGACGGCCAGGACGAACTCCCCCTCTAGCGCTCAACGGCATTCGGCAGATCAACATATCGATGGTCAGCCCTCTTGCGTGGTGCATGGCGGCGAGCGAGATTGATCAGTGGCAGGGTGGGTTGGACCGGTTGCATGCTCGGTTCACCCGGCCAGGGCCACGGCGGGCTCGGCGGTATCCGTCCGGGCTTGGTCGCCGGTCTTGATCGCGAGAAAGGGCTGGACCCTGGCCGAGCAGGCCGGTGACTTATCGCCGGATGGGACGCCGCGGCTGTTGCGGAGGGCGGACTGGGAAATCGACGCTGTGCGTGACGAGGTACGCGACTACGTGATCGAGCATCTAGGCGACCCGGGCGGAGTGCTGATCATCGACGACACCTGCTTCCTGGAGAGGGTGCGGAGTCTGCGGGTGTAGGCCGGCGGCATTCCGGGAACGCGGGCGGATCGAGAACTGCCAGATCGGTGTCTTTCTCGCCTACCGCTCAGCGCGGCGGGAATGCCGTGATCGACCGGCAGTTGTGCCGCTGAGTTTGCGCGTTCGACCTTGACGTTCAGGCGCTCTCACCAGTAGATCAGGGCCGAAGCCGCAGTGCTGGGTGACCGTGGTGGATCTGCCTAGCCACGCGGTGTCGGCGGCCGCCGGGTGAACACGGGGCCGCGTTGCGAGCCGGTCGCCTCACCACGTCCCTCGGCTGATGCCGCACGGCTGCGGGAATGTCATACCTCACGCATACCCTCATCGCGGGCCGGCCTGAGGGGGTATGACGGTGACAGACGAGTGGGATCATAACGAGGTAGAGGTCTGCGACCGGATCCTCGGCCAGACCGCGGGTCTGCTCGCCCAGCGCGGTGACGATCAATCGGTGGCGTTGCTCGTCGACGTCCGAGCTATCACGATCGTCGACACCGACGAACTGCTTCGCACACAACAGGTGAGCCCGCCGTTCGGTCTGAGCGAGTACGACCTGATCACCGTGAAGATTTATTCCCGGGTCGCGGTCCTCGACGTCGATGACCATCTCGTCGAGCGGTTCACCGAAGAGATTCGGCAGCGCATCGCCAACACTCTGAAGTACGTCGCGGAGCGCAACAGTCGACCGGACGTCACCTCCGTGCGCGTGCGGCCGGCCTTGCCGGTCATCGAGGGCGACTGGCGCACAAGTTACGCACAGCGCCTGGAGAGGCCGACCAATCAGGCTCGCCGAGAGTCCGGGGCCGCCAATCATCCCGTGCAGGACGGCCTCACCTTCGGCAGCAAGGAGGAACTGCGGGTCTACCAGGCGCTGTCGCAGCTCCAGGCCGCGATGCCCGAGCACGACGCCATCGCGATCGCTCCGCTGCCCGGAGTGCGGTTGCGCAGCGGAAACACTTGGTCTCCTGACCTGTTGGTTCTCGGACGGGGCAGCGCTGTCATCGTCGAAACCGACGGACCGCACCACCGCAACCAACGCCGTTATGTCGACGACCGCAACCGGGACCTGCAATGGCAGCGGGCAGGGATTCCGGTGGTCCGGCTTGCCGTCGAGGACCTCGGGACCGACGACGAGTTAAAGCGCCGTCTGGTGGAAGAACTGCGTCGACACCTCGGCCGTCAAGCGTAGCGGCGTGTCGACCGCCGCTGGGCGGTACCCGGAGCGCTTAGCAGTATCGCCCCTGCCGGGCCGTACCACGACTCACGCAACGGCCTCGATGGGCTCATCAGTTTGCATGACCTGCTCGACCAACAGGAAGGACTACAGAAGGCGTGGAGACGAAGATCCGGCGGTGTGAGGACTGCCCGAGGGAACTCCCCCTGGTCACCGGAGGTGGCCGTCATTCCCCGCGATGTGGCGACTGCCAGCGCGAACGCAAGCGTCAGCAGACACGGGAAGCTCAGCGCCGTAAGCGCGCACCGGAACGCGAGGCGCGCATTCGGGCGGAGTTGGAGCGCCGATGCGTCGGCTGCGACGGTCCGCTGCCACAGATCCCGGGACGAGGGAAGCGGCCGGTGCGGTGCACATCCTGCGCCGAATCTCACAACCGTGAGCGGCGGATCCAGTACGCCCGCCAGTACTACGCCGACAACTATCCGAGGCGACCGGAGGTTTACACGTGCGGCGCCTGCGGGCTCGAGTTTGGCTGGAAGGCACGCGGCGGCAACCCGCCCCGCAACTGCCTGTCGTGCACGACAGCGAACTTGCGGCAGCGCCAGAACGCCCGCAACCGGGCGGCGACGACGGCCCGGCGGCCCGTCGTCTTCACCTGTGTCATCTGCGGCGAGGCGAGGCCGGTTGCCCGGCATGGTCAGATCCCCGTCTGTTGCCGGGATTGCCGGCCGGAGTATGCACGTCGCGCCGAGCAGGCGCGCCGGGATGCGAATGCGCTGCCACCGACGGTGTGGCGCACGACCTGCCTCGGTTGCGGCAAGACCATCGAGCAGATCGGGCGTAACGGAAACTTCCGTAAACGGTGCCCGTCCTGTGCCGAACGAGCGTGGAAGCAGCAGTCTCAGCAGTGGCTCAAGGATCGGCCGGAGATCCGCCGGGTCAAGAACCGCAACAACAAACGCAACCGACGGCTTGCGCGCCGGGATCCGGCTTCCGAGAAGTTCACCGACATCGAGATCTACGAACGCGACGGCTGGGTCTGTGGCATCTGCAAACAGCCGGTCGACCGGACCCTAATCTTCCCGAACCTCTGGTCGGTCAGCCTTGACCATGTGATCCCGCTAGTACGCGGAGGCAAGCACCGACGCGACAACGTCCAGTGCGCTCACTGGCTGTGCAACTCCCGTAAGACCTATCGGCTGGAATCGGAGATGAACCAGCTGCGGCGGCGGTCCAAGACGATCGTCACGTTCGTCGAATAATCAGGCCGAGCCCCCCGGCCCGGCGCACGTCGCAGCCGAGGCATCCGCGTGCCTGAGGATGCTGACCCGGATGCTCGCTGGCCGAGATCGTATGTGCGCCGTTTCAGTCGCGGCGCGGGCCAGTCGGGCGGCACGGAGGGTGCAAGATCACTAACCACCCGCCACCGAGTCGTGGACATGGCTGGCTCTGTCGGTGCGATACTCACTGCCGAAATCAGACGTACGCCTTCATGACGCCGACGACATCCTCGGCGGCAGTCAGGTCTTGGTCGTGATGTAGCGCGCGAGCTTCGCCGCGGTGGCCGCAGCTGTCTCATCGTGCCACCGAACCAGGTCCTGATCCGCTGTACTGCTCTGGCCGGGGCTGCTGGCAGTACGACCAATCTGCTGGCATATCAGCTCAAGAACGGCATCGTTGCCGAAATACGAGGTATGCACCAGCGCGGTGTCGGCGGCGGGGATACGCGCCACAGCGCCGCCGAGCGTACGCATCGGCAGGCCATTGAGGGCGGCCTGCGCGTACGCCTGGCGGACACTCGCGCCCAGGACACCGGTCTGCTTCGTCGCCTGTATTTCCAGGTCAGCGGCGACACGTACCGGCAGTCCGTCGGGGACTTGATCGAAAGGCAGCGGAGTAGCGCTGACGTAGGCGAGTACCGTGCCGGGGATGTCCGACCCCTGCGCGGCGCGCACCATCGTGCCGGCCACCAGACGTTGCGCAAGCGGCGCCGCAGTGTGATTGACGATCGTGGCGAGAGGGCCACGGATGATGCGGTTGCTCCACGGAACCGCATCCGGCGCGAGGCGCCCGGTGTAGCCGGGAACACCAAGCTTGATCATGGGAAGTGGCAGGAGCTCCGCGGGGGTAGGCGGTGCCGGCTCGGCGGGGACGGTTGGTCGGTTGGTCGGCTCAACGCAGAGCCGTCGGTACGAAGGCCCGCCAGCGCCGATGGTATTGCTCAGCCCGGTGATGGCCTCGTCGGTGGGCGCCCACAGTCCGAGCCATCGGTCGCCGAAGCGGGCGGCGGCCTCGCGGGCGGCGACCGCGCGCGTGCTCACCGAGCGTGCGGTGCTTCGGCGGCTCTCCCACCCGGTCGGAACTATGCCAAGCAGGAAGGTCGTTACCGCGACCGATAGGCCGATCACTGCTTCGCCGGACAGTGCCGCGAGGACCGCGAAGATCGGGATGATCATCCAGACCTGAGGAAGCGCTGCGAACAGGATGTCGATGGCCCGGCTCTGCCCCACTTTCACCAGGGAGAAGGCATGATGTGGCCAGCCCCGAACGACGAAGCTCTTGTGTTGCGGCAGATAGTGCAGAAACGGCGTGCCGACCGTCGTCCAGCTCCGCAGGTGCTTCAGTTCCAGAAGAGGGCTAAGCCGGGCATACTCATCTTTTGTCCGCCCGGCTGGCGGGAAGCGGTGGGGGTCGGGCCAATCGGCGACTCGTCGCCAGGCTGTCCGGCGCGGCGCAGGAGGTATCAGGCCCAGTTGTTGCAAGTAGGGCCGGACTGCGGGAAAGACGGTGCGCTGCTCGCGCATGAGATGGGCGGTGATGAGCGCCTCCCAGATCACGGATCCGCCGTGGCTGTGCCCGATCAGGTGGTACGGCCGTCCGCGACTTTCGAGTTCCAGAAGGCGTGCCAGCAACCGATGGCTGGCGTCCAGGCGGTCAGCGAGGGAGTTACGGCCGGTCCAATGGAACAGAGGCATGTCGTCAGCAGGCAGGGCCGTGCCCGGAGGCAGCCGCTCCTCGAGTTGTTGCCAGGTGGCGCTTCCCCGCTGCCACCACCGGCTGCCGACGTCGTTGCCCTCGCGATCACCGGCGAACGTGCCGTGCACGCAATAGACCAGGTCGGGCTCAGCAACGTCCGGCGCCTCAGTCACCACGACATGTCCCTTCCGGGCCGTGTGACCCGACGCCGTCATCCGCTCGGCTCCGTGACGTACGGCTGGTTCGAGGCGGCCGACACTCGGATATCGACGATGCCAAGCCGGCCAGTAGTAGTCATTGTTCCCCACACCGGCTCCACGGCTACAGGCGATGGCGGCATCCGCATACCCGGGGAAGTCCTGGGGCATCGAAGCGGCTGCCGATGGCGACATCTGGCTCCGTGGACACCGTCGACGTCCTACACCACCGCATCGGCCGGGTAGACCTGCGCGAACTACGCGGCCACATCGGCAACGTCAATCCGCGTCACCCCTGCGCTCACCACTGGCAGTGACCGAGGTCGCCGGAGTTGGGCAGGCCTCTTCTGCGGCGAGACGTCGTCGATCCGCTGCTTAAGTTCGTCAGCTTTCGGGATTGGTCTCGGTGGGCAGCGGGATCTGGTGGGGATCCAGCTCTTTTGGCTGCCAGCCGATCAGCACGTACACCTCGGCCAATGAGTCGATCGGAAGGTGATCGTAGGCCCACGTTTCGGTGTATCCATCGAAGCGGTCGACGATGTCGGCGCGTTGTTGCCGCACGCCACGTGAGGCCAGTAGCGCGAAGAAGCCGTTCTCTACCCGCCGGGCTTCGGCGCCGTCGAACGCTGGGGAAACCTCCAAGACCGTCCAGCCGTTGCGTGTATGTGTTGTGAGCCTGCGCTTGGGAACGTTGGTAATCCCCAGCTTGCGCTGGATGGTGGAATCCCCGCGGGTAAGCAGATAGATGAAACCTGGAAGATTCGGTTTGTAGCCCGTGACTGCGCAGTCGGGGCATCCACTGCCCGCGTTGATTCGGTTGGCGATGGTGGCTTGCCAAGCGTGACTCACATCAACGATGCACCGCCACCACACCTTCCGATCGCTGCCGGGGACCAGGTGATGGCCCGTGATTTCACCGTTGAGGACGGGATCGAGCTGGGCGGCCAACTCCGGGAATCGGCTCGCGAGTGAGTTAGTCACGGACGCCTGTTGCCCCGCGCACGCCGGGCAACCGTTTCCACCCCCGGTGCGGCTTCCTGGCGTGGCCTGCCATCGGTGGTCATCAGCAACGGGGCAGCGCCACCACACCTTCATGCTGCTGCTGCCGGCGACGATCTGGTCGGCGGTGAGCCCGTTGTTACGGTCGGGATCCAGTTGGGCTGCGATCGCAGGGAAGCGGGCGGCGAGTGAGTTGGTCACCGACGCCTGACGCCCTGAACAGCCTGGACAACCATGACCAGCTCTGGTTCTGTCCACGACGCTGGCTTGCCAAAGGTGGTCTGCGGCGATGGGGCAGCGCCACCACACGCGCAGGTGGGTGCCAGCAACGATCTGGTCGGCGGTGAGCCCGTTGTTACGGTCGGGATCCAGTTGGGCTGCGATCACGGGGAAACGAGCGGCGAGTGAGTTGGTCACCGACGCCTGCAAACCCGCGCAGCAAGGGCAACCGTGACCGAGCCCAGTACGGTTGCTGACCGTAGTTCGCCAGCGGTGATCGGCTGCTTCGGGACATTGCCACCACACCTTGCGGTTGCTACCTGCGACGATGCGCTCCCCGGTGAGGCCATCGTTGCGTTCACGATCTAGCTGAGCGGCAATCTGAGGGAACAGAGCAGCGAGCGAGTTGGTGGTTGATGGCTTACGTCCGGCGCAGCATGGGCAGCCGTGCCCGCCGCTAGTGCGGTTGTCTATCGTCGTTTGCCATCGGTGATCGTCTCCCTTGATGCACTGCCACCACACCTTCCGGGTGCTGCCAGCGACGATCTGGTCACCGGTGAGGCCGTCGTTGCTGTCCATGTCGAGTTCCGCGGCAATCTGCGGGAATCGCGCGGCCAGCGAGTTTGTCACCGACAGTTGGTAGCCGGCGCAAGCCGGGCATCCGGTGCCCTGGCTGGTTCTGCGGTTGGCTGTCGCCTGCCATTGATGGTCAGGGCCGGCGGTGCAGCGCCACCACAGCTTGCGGTTGCTGCCAGCAACGATCTGGTCGGCGGTCAGGCCGTCGTTGCGATCGGAGTCCAGTTCGGCAGCGACCTGCGGAAACCGGGCGGCCAGTGAGTTCGTCACCGACACCTGATTTCCGGAGCAAGCCGGGCACCCGGTGCCACCTCTGGTGCGGCTGCTGACAGTGGTGAGCCATGTGTGGTCGGGGCCGGCGGTGCAGCGCCACCACAGCTTGCGGTTGCTGCCAGCAACGATCTGGTCGGCGGTCAGGCCGTCGTTGCGATCGGGATCCAGTTCGGCAGCGACCTGCGGAAACCGCGTAGCCAATGAGTTTGTCACCGACACCTGATAGCCGGCGCAGCTCGGGCATCCGTTGCCCATTCGGGCTCGGCTGGACACGATCGCTTCCCACTCGTGATCCGGTGCTACCGCGCATTGCCACCACACCTTACGGTTGCTGCCGAAGCTGAGTGCGGCTACGTCCAGAGCACCGTTGCGTACGGGATGGATCTGAACGACGAGTGTGGGGTGGCTTTCACGGAGAGGCGTCCGCTGACGAGCCGGTGTATCTGTCACTTGATCATATTCTCAGCAGGGTATGACATTTCAAGATCGTCGATCGCGAGGGTCTTCACGATGTCGCGGAACGCCTGGCAGCGGGTGGGTCAATCGAGCAGGCCGAGGTTGATGGCCCGCCGGACAGCAGAGCTCCGGTCGGACGCGCAGAGCTTCTCGAAGGCGCGTGAGATAGGCCCTCACTGTCGCCTCTCTGATATGAAGCGCGTGTGCGGTGGACTGTTTAAATGAGGGCAGCAATGAGGTGACAACGGCCGCCGGGTCCGGGTGACCAGGCCCGCGGGTCACAATGGACGATGGCCCCGGCAACGTGACGTTGATCCGCCTACGCGCCGCCCGGTCCACGGAAGCCGGCGCTGCCGGCTCGAGCTGATCTGCGCCGCCTGGCCGAACTGCAACAGGCGTGGAGAGTTTCGGTCGACTCGTTGCTGTATCGCTGCCGCGAGATCCGGATTCTGTCGGATCAGGCGGCAGGCCGGCATGGCGGCGCCTCGCGGAACTCCGTCATACCCCGGTTTCGCTACTGAGTCGGTAGGCCGCTATCCCGGCGAGCAGCCGGTCATGCTGGGCCAGGCATTCGACCTCGCAGCCCGCGAAACCGGATTGAGTGTCCCGGTGCTCGCCCAGGAATCGGCTGGTCTGTCGCCCGGACGCGGGAACTCCTCGGGATGACACACCAGCGTCCGGTCTTGCGCTTGGTGCCATGAGTTGAGACGGGTGCTCCAACGCTTGTGTCGACGTCGATGCGCGGCATCAACACAAGCGTGCCGCCCGATGGGTGCCGACGGGATCCGTCTGGCCTCGCGCAGCAGGCGAAGCTTTGTTCGCACGAGCGCTGATACCTCCCAGTCCCACCCACCGTTCAGCTAGATTGTGGGCGTGCCTGATCCGATCTTCGAAGAGGCGACACTGCACCGGCGCTTCGTCGGCGACATCGACGGTCACTTCTTCGTTCCCGGGTATCAGCGCGGCTACCGGTGGGGCGAGCACGAGGTGGGCCGGCTACTGGACGACATCCAGAACAGCGACGGCAAACCGTACTATCTTCAGCCCATCGTGGTGAAGAAGCTGACCAACGGCAAGTGGGAGCTTGTAGACGGACAGCAGCGCTTGACGACACTCTTTCTCATTCTTGAGTACATCCGGCGCAACGCGCTTCCCGCAGCGAACCCGCGCTACTCCCTGGAGTACGAAACGAGGCCGGAGAGCCATGTCTACCTGTCGGAACTGAACGCCGACGATCACACCCGCAACATCGACTTCTTTCACATATACCAAGCCTACGAATGCATCCGCGGGTGGTTTGAACGTCAGCCTAATCAGCTACAGGCAGCGATCGACCTGTACACCGCCATGTCCAAGTTCGTACAGGTCATCTGGTACGAAGCGCCCCCGCACATGGACTCCAAAGAACTCTTCCGGCGACTCAACGTCGGCCGGATCCCGCTGACCGACGCCGAACTCATCAAGGCGCTGCTGCTGGCCAGGATTCGCGACACGGCCGGGCAAACCGACCGGGCCCACGAGGTCGCGGCGCAATGGGATGTGATCGAACGGGACTTGCGGGCGCCCGAGGTCTGGGCGTTCGTCACCAAGAAGGCCCGTGAAGAGGCGACACACATTCGCCTGATCCTCGACACCCTTGCCGACGCCATCGCCAAGCCGCCGGCAAGAGGGCCGCGGCCTCTTTTTCACACTTTTGAAACGTTGCGGCCCCGCATCGAGCAGTCGGCGCACGCGGTGTGGAACGACATCCAGGACATGCACTCGATGCTGCTCGGCTGGTACGAAGACCGGGACCTCTATCACCGGATCGGTTTTCTGGTGGCGGTCGGGGAGCCGTTCGAGGCTGTGGTGGACCTCGCCCGCGACCAGGCCAGATCCGCGCTCGATGTCGCCCTCACAGACCGGATCCGCGCCCGGCTCAGTAGGTCAGCTGACCAGGTTAAAGAGCTGACATACCCCGCTGAGAAGTGCACCGAGGTCCTGCTACTGATGAACGTGGAGTCCATCCGCCGGCGTACCCGCTCCTCCGAGCGGTACTCATTCCAAGCTCACGCGTCCGGGACCTGGTCGCTGGAACACATCCACGCCCAGAATGCGGAGCCCCTGCGCCGGGCCGAACAGTGGACGGCCTGGCTTCGGCTGCACCGCGAGGCGTTGACGGCCGTCCCGGCCGACGACGAGGCCGAACGCGACAGCCTGCTCGCCGACATCGCCGCCGCGCTGGCGACCAGCCCGCTGCCCGAGGACAAGTTCCGTGAACTCGAAGACCGCATCGTTCGCCGCCTCTCCGCCGATGGCAACACCGGCGACGAGGTGCACTCGATCGCCAACCTCGCTCTACTCGCTAGTGGCGACAACAGCGCCCTGAGCAACTCCGTCTTCGAGGTGAAACGGCAAGCGATCATCGAACGGGACAAGGCCGGCACGTACATACCCGCGTGCACGCGCGACGCGTTCCTGAAGTACTACACCGACGCGCCCGCTCAGCAGCTGCATTTCTGGGGAGCCAAGGACCGGGAAGGCTACCTCGCCGAGATGCTGCGTCTGCTCACCCCATATCTCACCGATTCGGACACTGTATGAGCGGCATCGTCACCAGCTACGTCGGCCTCTTTTGTCCCCGTGACGACGAAGCCCTCACCATCGAACGTATCGAGATCCCGCTGATCCAGCGCGACTACGCCCAGGGACGAGCCGACGCCGACGTCGCCGACATACGATCCGATTTCCTCGACGTCCTGCTCGCGGCGGCCGCCGGAGAAACCCGGGTGGGCTTGGACTTCGTCTACGGTGACGTCCGAGACGGCACGCTGCGGCCGCTAGACGGTCAGCAACGGCTCACGACCCTGTTCCTACTTCATTGGTATATCGCCTTCCGCACGGAACGACTCGAGGCCGGCCTGGACTGGACGCGGTTCTCTTATGCAACCAGAGCCAGTGCGCGGCTGTTCTGCGAGCGGCTCACCGAGAACCCGCCGCCTGCGACGGTCACGAACCCGTCCGCCTGGATCAAAGACCAGTCGTGGTACCTGCACGTGTGGCGTCACGATCCGACCATCCGGTCCATGCTGGTGATGATCGACGCGATCGACAGCCGCTTCCACGACATCGACCTGCCAATGGCCTGGGTACGGCTTACCGACGAAGCGGAACCGGCGATCTCGTTCCACCTGCTGCCTATTGAGGAGATGGGCGCCGGTGACGAGCTCTATATCAAGATGAACTCCCGCGGTAAGCCGCTGACGCCATTCGAGAACTTCAAGGCCAGGTTCGAGAAGGCGCTGGAAGGCTCACCGCGGGCAGCAGAGTTCGCTGAACGCATCGACGGCGCCTGGTCTGATGTGTTTTGGGCCTATCGCGGCACCGACGACATCGTTGACGATGAGCTCATTCGTTACTTCGCCTTCGTCACCCAGGTCACCGAGTGGCAGAACGGAACAATCGCCCGAGGGCGGCTGGAGCCACGAGCAGAGGCCGTATTCAGCCCGGACACCGCGAACGGTCCTGCTAACCTCGACTTCCTCTTCGACGCCTTCGACGCCTGGCGGGACATCGATGTCGCCAGCCTTTTCGCAGGCCTGTTGACTAATGACATCTCGCGTCGCTCGGAGAAGGTGTTGTTATTCGGCGCCAGGCAGATCGACCACTTCCGGGCCTGCTGCGACAGCTATACATTTGGCGGAAGTCGGCCGTTCGGCTGGGCCGAGACCCTCACCTTGTACGCCGTCCTCATCCACCGCATCCACCGGACCGAGGGATTTCCCCGCCGGCTCCGGATCCTGCGCAATCTGCTGGAAGCTTCTAGCAACGAGCTTCGTCTGGAGAACATGCCCGCCCTCGTGCGGGAAGTCGCGGCCTTGGTCCGCGGCTCCTCACATGAGCAAGCGTTGGCGAATCTGTCGGCTTTCAACGAAGCCCAAATCGACGATGAGAGAGCCAAGGCCGCGTTCCTCGCGGTACATCCCGACCTGACCGATATCGTATTCGATCTTGAGGATCATCGGCTGCTGCGCGGCTCCCTCGTCGGCATCGAACTCGATGCCGACCGGCTCCCCGCCCGTGCAGCCCTTTTCCGGAAGATCATGGCTGACCAAAGCCTGTGGCCGGCTTTGACCGGCGCCCTCCTGGCCACCGGCGACTATTCCCGGCGCCGCAATCCCCGTTCCTTCAGGTTTGGATCCCCCGAAGATGATCGCTGGTGGCGTGAGCTGCTCACCGGTACACGGCGGGCTAACCTGAGCCGTACCGCGAAGGTCCTTGCCGAACTACTTGACGCAGTCGCCGGCGCTACCACCGACCTACCCGGCGCGCTGCGCACGATTCGCAATGACTGGCTCGCTGAACAAGACACCTTCGACTGGCGGTACTACCTCGTCAAATACGACGCCATGCGCGCGGGAAAGTCAGGAATCTACTTCGCCGAAGGCGGCCACATGAGCTTCCGGCTGTGCATGCTGGACAAGACCCAGTTGAACAGCTGGTACCGCGACCCGTTCCTGTTGGCTGTGTGGGAAGAGGTCGACTGTCCGGGCGCTGTCGAAGATCCGTGGTTCATGGGTTACGAGACCGCCGCGCGTTGGATGACCCTGTACAAGAGCAGGACAGCAATCAGATGCGTCACTCAAGGCTTCCAGCTCATGCCGCCACCCACCGAGGCTGATCTCCTGGCCTTCACGGCAGTCTGCCATGCCTGGGGAATCGGGGATGACAATCTGCTGCGGCTCCCGCAACACCAACGCGACGGCCGCCTGTTCGATGATGAAGATCGCGTCCAAAAGGGAGTGCAGCTGCTCAAGGACCTCATTGCCGCCGGGCTATGACGGAGTTGCGAACGCTTCGCGCCACCGCGCAATCACCGCTCCGATCGTCAGAGCCCTCCCGACAGAACATCTCGAACATGCTCGCGCCACCGTCGAACTCAGCGCCGAGACCCTCGACCGTATCGACGAAGTCGTTTCGCCGGCCGACCCTCAACCCAACGAGAACGGCTGGGCCAAACCCTCACCGCAGACCGCCGCCAAGAGCCGGTGACGCCCGTCACCGGCCGCCCGGACATTTACTCCAGGCGGCGCCCGTCCATCGAAAGACGGGTTGTGTCCCACCCGCCGTCCGCCATCGTCGTATCGAGGGCCAACTAAGGATTCACCGGCAGGTAGGACAGCAAAGTCGGCGCGGCACCTGCCCCGCTACGCTGACGACCGGCACCGAAGCGCTGGACGTCAGTAGGGGGGACGATGGGAAGGTCATCGCAGCAGAATGGGCTTCGTTCGTTGCCAGGCACCACGCGGGTCCAGCTGCTTTATAGTTCCGCGCGCCTGATCAACATGCTCAACGCGCAGCGAGCCGAATGCATAGAAAGGGTTGCGCAACTCGACCGTGTGGCCGGACTGCTGCGCATCCGAACTGAACCCGTACCCGTCACTGTCCTCGCCCACGGGCGCACCGGAGCGTTCCAACTCGGTACAGCCTTCGACGTGGCTGAGGACACCGCTGTTGCCCATACGTCGTCTTTGGGCGATTGGGCAGGAGCCGGGCATCTGGTCTTATACACGCCTCAAGAGCGACTCATGTTTGATCCCACGCTTGATCAGGTCTCGGCAAAGATCGGATTCCCCACCGGACTGGTCGTCTTGCAGTTGGATCCCGAAGAGCTCAATGAGGATTTCGGGGCGGTAGTAGACGACTGCCGGGCCGATTACCGAATCGTCCGAGCCGATACGACATGGCAGACCGGATATAACATGAGGTTCGCGCAACTCGGTGAAAGGGCCCGGAGTGTTCTCACCAAAGCGTTGGAGATGGAAGGGCTCGACGTCCAGATTGCCTGACCCGATCAGAACAGCTCACCGTGAACCACGTCTCGACCGAGAATCCCGTGGACTCACGTTCCGATAGCCCAGGGTTGGAGCGTTAGTGCGATGACCGCGGCATGGCCCAGACCGGCCAGCAGGCGCGCCGACCACTATCGATGCAGATGGCCGCCTCCAGCCCAGATTTGAAGGAGCTGCGGTGGGCCGACGATGGCGCCGAGGGGAACGGCCCTGATGTGCTGGAACTTCCCAGCCCGATGCGTCGACCGCAGTCGAAGACGTCCACTGACACTAGGTCCGACACGGTCCGCAGCACCACAGAGGTGCACGCCGGATCGAACTCGCCCCATCCCTGGGGCAGAAATCCGGCCCGTGAGGTCGTCACGGACTGGATGATGTTCGGAGGTCTTCGCTTACCGGAGCAACCCGATGAGTTCCTCCACAGGAGTGACGGCGGCGGTGAAGCCCGCCTCGTCACCGTTGTGTGCGACCAGCTTCTCGGCGATGTCGCTCAGCTGGTCTTCGGCGAGGCCGTCGCGGTGCCGGAGGATCGCTGCGACGGTAGCCAGTTGCCCTTCGGAGCGTCCCTCAGCCCGAAATGATTGAGCCAGTTCAGTCTGTGACAGGTCGACGGCCACGCCAGCTTCCTTCCAGGTTCTCTCGAGAGCTTCTCTCGCCAGGGCGATCACGGCAAGTTCGGTGGTGATGTTCAGCAGGTCCTTGACATGCTGGTCAGAGTCCGCGTCACGCAGAATGACGAGGACGGCCTGGCGCAGCAACAGCGACGCTGAGGGTATCGTCGGCGTTGTCCAGCGGCGCCAGCGGCGCGGCGAACCTGTTCTCCAGCAGTACGAGCGGTCGAGGTCTTCGGCGTGATGCTCGTGGAACGAGTACCGAACAACTCAAGAAATCTCGATCACGCCCGGGGCCGCACCCGACCAGATCGGTGAGCAGGGCCCAGCCGAACTGGTTGATGGACAGCACCTCGAGGCGGTTGTTGCCAACGTACGCCGGCATGCCAGCCATGCTCTCGACCAGCCGCGCAACCAAAGGCCGTACGGGCGCCGTCTCCCGCTTGCGTACCCGCGATCTCGGCGTACAGATGACGAGATCACTCAGCGCCAGGGAGATCCGCCACCATGAGCGCGAGCCTGCGAAATGCCTGTTCAACCGGGCCCTTGTCGTGTGGATCGAACCTCAGCAGTACCGGCATCCGGGGGTGGGGATGACTTAGCTGATCCGCATGGCTCGGTCCGCGATCCGGCCGGCCCGGCGGGCCACCTCGCCGAGGACGGCGACCGTTGACACGGCCTCGGCGTCCGGCTTGCCAGTTCTCGTCGCCATCACTCGCGCGCGCTGCCATAGCGGTCCTCCACCTGCTTATCGGCGGGATTTATGCCCGCAAGACTTCCTGACCGTGATCCCGGGCGCCACATGCGTCACCCGATCGAAGGCCTGGACAAACCCGAAGTGCGGCATCGGCCAGCGTCGGGCAGATTATGAGCACCCGTTCGACTATGCGGAGTAGGTGTGACGTTCGTCTCGCGTAGCCGGCCCGACGGGCCAGTGCCGACGAAAACGTTCTCATTGGGCCGGCGTCTGCGGCGGGGGCTTCAGTGCTGCATGCAGGTGGTCGAATCTCCGTCGAACTCCCGCAGCGGCAGCTTGAGGAAGCAGGACATGCACAACCGCTCATCGACGGGCCGGGGACCTCCGGGCGCGCAGTCGCAGGCGTTGCAATCTGGACAAGATGGCTCGCCGCAGGTGGTACAAGGTGGCTTCCAGGTCTGGAAGTCCTTGCCGCAGTCATCGCAGTGTCCATCGAGATTTACAGGGCTTGCGGCAAGCGGTGCCGCCAGGGATTGCCAGGCCGGTGAATCGGTAACCCAGACCGCGACGGTGTAGCCACCGGCGGTGCGGGCGTCGAGGTACATTTCCTGTCCGCTGACTCCGCTGGCGTAGGTCGGCCGGTCGAGGCCTCGGGCGGTGCCCGTGCGCAGCGCGGAACGCAGTCGGGTGCCGGTTTGCCGGCTGTCGCGGGCGATGGGCAGCATGTCGCCATGCCGGGCGGCGAACTGGCTGCTGCCGCCGGGTTCGAGCAGCATGACGTAGCCGGGTGCGGGCAGGCAGCGAGCAGCGGCGACGCAGCAGGCCTCGCGTGAGGCTGTGGTGCCCTGCCAGAGGCGCAGCACCGCGGCTGCGGTGACGCCGTCCGCAAAGGCTTCGCTGACGACATCGGCGGGCAGCAGAATCGCGGCGGCGAACTGGTTGACCAGGTCTTCCTCGAACGGTCCTTCGTCACCGTCGGGCAGTTCCCACAGGGCGGCGGCGATGTCGTCGATCCGGGCGCAGAGGTGGTGGCCGAACTCGTGTAGCAGAGAGAAGTTTCGTCGTCCCTGCGAGGCGTCTCGCAGCACCGAGATCCGGGGCGGGGCCTCGGTGCCAGAGTAGAGCGCAGCGACTGCGCAACCGTTTCCGAGCGAGGCGGGATCGACCCAGTCGATGACGATGCCGTCGACGGTTTGGATCACCGTGACGGGGTCGGCGGCCAGGTCATGGACGTCAACGCCGATGTCGGTCAGGTAATCGAGCGTCACCGAGACGAGCGCGTCGATCAACTGCTGGTGGCTGCTTCTCACCGCCGGTCCTCCGAGGGATCGCCGAGCTCCGTGAGATGCTGCTGGAGATATACCGCCACTTTTGCCGCCCAGTCGATGGCGCCGGCTCCGGCTGTCGACGCGGTGCTGACAGTGCGGGCGGCCTGCGGTGCAATCTTGTCCGCCATCCTCCACCGTTGGTCGTCTTCAGAACTGTGAGTTCCGGCCAGTGTTCGCAGTGCGGGGCGGTGTGCGGGCCGGCTGATTTCGGTGACTAAGGCGTCGTCGAACGGCGGATTCGCGTTCAGGATGGCGCGGGTGTCGGTGCCGAGCAATGAGGTCAGCTGCGCGGCTTCGTCACGGGTGACACGGCCGCCTTTCTTGATCCGCACGAAGACGGTCACGTCGAGACCCGAGCGGACCTTCATCTCGGCCGGCGGCAGACCAAGGCTCTTGATCTGTTGCAGGAGCGGCACGACGTCACCAACAGGGTCACCGGGCACGCAAGCGGCGGCGCTGGCGAGGTGGGTGAATCCGGTGGCGACGGCGTTGCGCAGTTCGCGCCGGTCCAGGTCGGCGTCGTCGACAGGGAGGCCGTAGGGCAGACCAGCGGGGCCGGCGACTCCCCGGCGCCAGGCCCGCCAGACGTCTTTGATCACTTCGGGTGGTGGTAGCTGAGCGGCAGCCTGGTGCGCGTCGAGGGTGGGCCGGCTGGCTGGGGTGACTTGGCGGTCGAAGACGAACAGCGGGACGGTGCTCTCCAGGCTGAAGCAGACCGCGAAGTCGGTGCCCAGCAGGCTGGCAGACGCCGGCATGATCAGGCTGAACTCGTCGGCGGCGTTCACGTCGATGGTGACCGGGGCGACGGTCACCCACCAGCGGTCGACTTTGACGACCAAGGCGAGTTCGGTGACGTCCTGCCACCGCAGCCGCCACAGTTGCCCGACCGCGACGTCGTCGCGGGCGTCGGTGGGCGCGGTCAGTTCCAGCAGTTCGGGTGACAGGGTGGTCAGCGGCGCGAGGGCGGCGGTCCCGCCGTCGACGGCGCGCTGGTAGGCAGCCTGAAGAAAGGCGTCGTCGTCGAGGCCGTCGTCATAGTGACCGCCGGCGGCCTGCTGCCGCTGCTGGCACCAGCCGCATTCGGCCAGGTGTTTACTGCCGGCCTGCGACGGTGCCAGCAGTTCGGTGTCGAGCAGGTGGGCTCCGGCGATCGCGACCGGCGGGTTCAGGTCGACATTGGCGAAGACCTGCTGCGCCGGGTCGTAGCGGTTCGACCAGTCACCGGTCATCGCAGTACACCAGCCAGGCCGGTGCCGGCCTGCCTCAGTCGTGAACAAATGGGCTGATGGGTCACCACGTGCCTACCCTTCCGCAGGTCATCTCCCCGCATTCTCATGCCCTCTCCACTTGACCTGTGTACTTAGTTGAAACGGCGCACCGCCGCGTCCTGTCCGGCCCCGCGGGGCCGTCGTGGCGTCATCATTACGCACCACGGCTGGCCCCGCCTGACCGTTAATGATCATTAGGCGGTCGGGGTGTGGCCAGTGCTCGCGCGAGGCTCAGCATGTCGTCGCGGCGCGGTTCGGCGCCGAGTACCTGCCCGGCGATCTCCTTGACCCGGGCGGCGATCTGCGCGGCGACGCTCTTGCCGAGCCCGGTGTGATCGGCGATCTGCCGGACCGGCTGATCCAGGTAGGCGAGCACCAGTTGCTCACGGGAGGTGAGCTGACCGAGTAGGCGCTGAGCGCCGGCGCGGACGTCGGCCTCGGCTTCGGCCAGGTCGATGCTGTCGACGCCGGGCAGCCACGCATCGACGTCGTCGACCGGGGTGACCACCGGCGTCGGCCCGACGGCGAACCGGGCGGCGACCACGTCCGCCAGCTCTGCCACGGCCACGGACGCCCCGGCGGCCCGCAGGGTGGCTTCGCAGACATCGGCCAGGCTCTGCGCGTCGGCCACCGGCGACTCGCGGCGGGCATCGAAGCGCCACCGCACGATCGTCACGTCGGTCACCTTGTACGCCGCGGTGACCAGGTCGCTGAGCCGGCCGTTCCAGACTCCGGGCGTCGTGCCGTCGGCCAGTTCGATGTTGCGGCCAGCGCCGGGCTGGCCGTCGGCGACGACCCGGAAGCGGGCGTCGTCGTCCAGGACCTCCCGCAGCCGGCGGATCAGCCGGCCCTTAGTCGTGGCCCGAGCCTTCTCCCGCAGGAAGTTACGGACGACCTGTTCCAGCACCCGGCGGAAGCTGTCGTCGTCGTGCGCTTTCATCGCGAGCTCGACGAGGCGTTGCGGTCCTTTCGCGTCCGCGAACACCTCGTGCGCGGTCTCCATGATCGCGTCCATGGTCCACTGCTGGTGGCCGGTCGGCGGGGGGAAGTTTCCCGCCCGGGCGACCGCCCGGACGCACCGGTACAGCTCGACGGTCGCGGTGGTCCCGAAGGCGCCGTCGCGCCGCAGCTCCGCCCATGCGCTCATGCGAACTCCTCGTAGGCGGCGATGATGCGGGCGAGCAGGTCGCCGGTCATCCTCTTGTGCGGTTTGGTGTCCTCGTCGTCGTAGGCGCCGAAGTCAACCGGATGAACCCGGTGGGGCTGCCACCAGCCTTGCCGGTCGCAGAGCAGTTCCGGGTCCTTGTCGTGCCAGATGTCGCCGGTGTGGTTGATCAGCGGATCACTGGTCCGGGTCATGACCAGGCAGGCACGGTCCGTCTGCCGGACGCGCACCACAACCGTAGGCCGGCGTGCGTGCGGATCCCGTTCGTTGTAGTAGTCGCGGGGCAATACCGCGACTAGGCCGACGTACGGCTGCCACAACCGCTGGTTGGGCCACGTCATCGTGGACTGCTCTCCTGCCTACCGCCCGGCTCACGTCGGCGAACGGCGACAAACACGATACCGACCGTGCTGAGGCAACTTAGCCGACACTCCGGTATCGACGGTCGGCATCGTCCGTGACCTGCGGTGCAAGCCGCCGCAACCACTACTTCACACCCCCATTCCGGACATGTGATCACCGACACACACAGTGACGGTGTTCGAGATCGGACAAGCGGCAGCGGTGCGCCGTCAGAGATCGGCAGAAGCAGGACGCCGGAGGGGTCACCGGCGTCCACACCGCACAAAGCAAGGGGGGTCCCCATGTCCGACATCGGCATCGCGGAGCAGGACCGGCAGGTCCGGCACCGCTACAAGATCATCGTCAACACCCGGGAGCGTACGGTCGAGGACCGCACGCTCAGCTTCGCGCAGGTCGTCGCTCTCGCGTTCCCCGGCGCGCAGGGCGGCGACGTGGTCTTCACCGTCACCTATCATCGGGCCGTCGGCCCGCAGCGCGACGGCAACCTCAGCGAGGGCGGCACGGTCACCGTTAAGAACGGAACCATCTTCGATGTCACGCGCACTCGTCGCTCGTAGCGCCGATCTGCGCCGGCTACGCGACGAGGGCTACGAGGTGACCGTCGAGAACGGTCACCTCGTGGTCTCGCACGTCCCGTACCTCAACGCGCAGCGGCAGGTCCGTTTCGGTGTCCTGGTATGCCCGCTCAACCTGGCCGGTGACGTCACCGTCGCCCCGCAGGACCACGTGGTTCGTTTCGCGGGTGAGCAGCCGTGCGACGACCAGGGCCGGCCCCATACCGTAATCAACAGCCCGGTCCAGGAACAGATCACGCCCGAGCTCACGGTGAACTTCATGTTCTCCTGCAAGCCCGACGAGGGATATCCGGACTTCTACGCCAAGATAACGACCTACGTGGCGTTGCTGGGCAAGCACGTGGCCGTGGTGGATCCCACGGCGACCGCGTGCACGTTCCGGGTCGAGGAGACCGACGAGGCGGAGTCGGTCTTCCGGTACCTCGACACGGCCAGCAGCCGCGCGGGCATTCCGGAGATTAACGCGAAGCTGGTCGTGCCCAGGGTCGCGATCGTCGGTCTCGGCGGCAGCGGCTCGTATGTGCTGGATCTGATCGCGAAGGCGCCGATCGGCGAGATCCATCTGTTCGACGGCGACGACCTGTTGCAGCACAACGCGTTCCGGGCGCCCGGAGCGCCGTCGGTGCAGCAGTTGCGGGAGCGGCCGAAGAAGGTCGATCACTACGCCGGGCTGTACGGGGCGATGCGCCGCGGGATCGTCGCTCACCCGTATTTCCTCGACGAGTCCACCGCCGGTGAGCTGAACTCGATGTCGTTCGTCTTCCTCTGTATGGACCAGGGCGCCGCGAAGCGGCATCTGGTCAAGGTGATGGAAGCCGCCGGGATCGCATTCGTCGACGTCGGCATGGGCCTCTACACCGCCGACGGGATGATCGCCGGGCAGTTGCGGACCACCACCAGCACCCCGCGGAAACGTGACCACGTGCGGGACCGCCGGCGGATCCCATTCGACGACGGCGGGGAAGACGAATACGGCACCAACATCCAGATCGGTGAGCTCAACGCGCTCAACGCCGTCTTCGCGGTGATCAAGTGGAAGAAGGAGCGCGGCTTCTACGCCGACCTCGAGCACGAGCACCACAGCGTGTACACCATCGCCACCAACTGTCTGGTCGGTGACGACCAGACATGATCACCCGGCGAACCGTCTTCGAGCACCGCTTCGTCGACTCGGCCCCCGAGGTCCTCGACGACGGGGTGCTCTACGTCTCGATCCCGTACGCCACCGCCCTGCATCGGTGTGCGTGCGGGTGCGGGAACGAGATCGTCACTCCGATCAGCCGCACCGGCTGGAGCCTTACCTTCGACGGGGCGTCCGTCACGCTGCACCCGTCGATCGGTAACTGGAATCAACCGTGCCGCTCGCACTACTTCATCCGCCAGAACCGGATCCAGTGGGCCCGCGATCGTGACCCCGAGATCCCCGCGCGGCGCGGGGAGCCAACCGGCGACCACCCGACCGGTAGTCCGGGTCGGCGTTGGGGTGTTTTCGCGGGGCGGCTGCGGCCGGTGGCCGCGACCGCATGGGCGTGGCTGAGGCGGCACCTTCCTGGTGGCAAGCGCGCCTGACGGCGCGTATCGATCCCGCCCGGGGGCGGCGAGGTGCTGGTCATCACCGCTCGCGAGGTGGTGACCGGCACCGGCCCGGTGGGTGCCGTGGCGCTGTTGACCGCAGCCGCTGGATACCAAACCGGACCCCCTGGAATGTTGCTCGGAATATTTTCACGCATTTTCGTCGGCATGAGTTAAGGTATGTTCTGTGAGCGCGCTCTTCACCATCGATGAACCGGCAGCGAATCCCCAGCTGCTGGTCGCCGCGCGCGAAGCTTTAGGCCTGACCCAGGCCGAGGTCGCCGAACGCCTCAGCACCCTGAACCAGAACGGCGCCAAAACCACCCAAGGCTATGTTTCACGGGCGGAGAAGGGCGCGCTGTCGGTGACCGGTGTGCGCTTGCGGCAGTTCGCCACTGCGCTGGAGACCACGCCGGAGCTGCTGACCGCCGACGTCAAGCTGTGGGCCCTGGGCGAAGGTTGCCTGTACCACCGCAACCGGCGTTCCACTAAGGCGTCGACGCTGCGGCGGCTGCACGCCCAGATCAATCTGACCCGGCTGCACCTGACTCGGTTGGCGAACGTCGCCGGAACCCCGCTGCCAACGTTCTCGGCGTCGGCAACCAGGGTGGAAGGTGTCGTCGGCCCGCAGGCCGTCGCCGCACAGCTCCGGGCCCAACTGGCCGTTCCGCCCGGCGCGATCGCCTCCGCCACCACCATCGCTGAGCAGCTCGGGGCGTTGGTGGTGCCGATGTCACTGGGCGGGCGTGAGGTCGACGCGACGAGCCTGCATCCACCCGGCGAGGCACCCATCTTCGTGATCAACACCGATGCGCCGATCGACCGCCAGCGGTTCACGCTGATGCACGAGCTCGGGCACTGTGTCTGCGTTCCCGGCGCCGGGGTGGACGCCGAGGAGATGGCCCAGGCGTTCGCCGGGGAGTTCCTCGCCCCTAACGCCGGCATCTATCCCGATCTGACGGCGGCGCCCGTCACGCCGGCCCGGCTGTTGCAGCTCAAGGCGAAGTGGCGGATCTCCGCCGCCGCTGTCCTGCGCCGTGCTGCTGACCTTGCGGTCATCACCGACTCTCGCTACCGGACGATCAACGCGCAGATCTCCGCCCTCGGCTGGCGAACCGAGGAACCGGATCCGTTACCGGCAGAACGACCGCGCCGGGTGCCCGAGATCGTCCGGGCAGCGATCCATGCGACCGGCGGGCTCGATGCCGCGGCCGCAGCCGCCGGAACAACACCGGCACGCCTGACCAACTTGTTCGGTGACGCCGTCGCCGACTGAGCACGCACCAGGATGGACAATGACCGAACCTGGCGACAAGGTGGCGGCTTCCGCCGCCCCGACGCACGGTAACCCGGCGGGTGACCTGGCAGAACGCTGGCAGTGGCTGGGCCATCAGCCGCATCCGCCCACCCCTGCGGGCGCCGTCGGCACGCTGGCCGATCGGGTGCTGGTGTACACCCGCCGCACCCACATCCCCACTGTTCTGCCGGTAATCGACCATGCCCGCAGCGGCCTCATGATCACCGGCCCGGGGCCGGGCAAACCGATCCCCCAGGTCGCTGGTCTCGATTACGACGGCCCGATCGCGATCGACCCCGACGCCTACGGTCACCACCAGGCCACGCCGGATAAGCCTTTCCTGTTGCCGGACGATGGCCTGGCCGGCACCAACCCCACCCTCGAGCAGGTGCTGGACGCCCAGCTCAAGGCGGGTTACACGGTAGCGTGCACCCCGACCGGCTACATCGGCGCTGGGGACACGGCCAGCCTTGCGGCCGCCGCGCAGCAGGTCAAAGCGCTCGGACGCACCGACACACTGTTCGTGGCTCCGCTGGACATCTCCCTGATCGACCGGGCCTTCTTCACCCAGACCCAGGCGATCCTGCACGATGCCGGCTGCCCGATCGCACTCGTTCTCGGTAAGCAGGGCGATCCTCTGACCCAGTCCGTGCGGATCATCCCGAACCTGCGCACCCTGGCAGCCACCGTGCCGCTCATGCCGATCTGCACCGACTTCAACGGCCTAGACCTGGTCGCCCACGGCGCGTTCGCCGCGGCGATCGGCACCGGCGGCAGCATCCGGCACACCGTGCCGTATCCGCGCGAGCCGCTGTCGTTCAACGGCCGCGACAAGTCACCCAGCGTCCTGGTCCCGGATCTCATGTGCTGGTGGAAGGGCTCGAAGATCAACGAGCTGTGCGGTGCGGCACCGAGCCGCGCCCCCCGATGCCACTGCGGTACCTGCGGCGACCAGGCATTGACCCGGTTCCTGCAGAAGGAGGATCAGCCTGAAGCGATCGCGCACGCCGTCGCGGCCTGGACCGTCATCGCTGAGGGTTTGCTCGATCAGCCGACCGTGCGGGAGCGCGCCGATTACTGGCGCAACATCTGTGAAAGCGCGGTCAAAGAGCACAAAATGTTCGCCACGCGACTTCTCCGACCCGACTCCTTCGAGCCCCAAGAGCCCCTGAAGCGGTGGGCGAAGCTACCGGCGTGGCCGGCCGAGTGATCCTGACGCCGGGTGAGCCGGGTTCAGGATTCCTTCCCGGCTCCGCGAGCGACTTCTTCAGTGAACCGCCACCAGGCCGCTGTCGGCTGCCACTCGGTGAACTCCTCCGGCTCAAGCACCGTCGTCAGCGACTCGCCACGGCGCACGGCGACGCCGATGCCGTAGAACGAGGCCTCCGCCAAGGCGGCTCGCTCATCAGCCGGCAGTTCGGGGATCACCATGAGGCGGCGGCAGTACATCGCGAACCGCGACGCCGCGCGTAGCCCCGTCGCCCAATCTGTGGCCTGCACCATCGCAAGCAGCGGCGTGACCGGCGGAGCGATCCGCCGGGTGACCGTGGTCGAGGACCAGGTCACTGCACCGGCCGGCAGGCGCCGCAGGCGCCGCTGCGCGGCCACGGCCATCGACTGCACCGCGACCTCATGCCCGAAGGGCAGGTACATCAGCGTGTCGAGTAGGTCGAGGGCGAGGATCGGCGGGATTCGATTCGCCTTCCTGAACTGCTGCTGCGCTCGATCAGGGCTGTAGGCAACCCAGCCGCGTGTCCCGAGCCACCTCACTCGGGCGACACCGATCTCGTCCCGCGCGGCGGCCTGCGGCATCGTGGCCGCGAACCGCTCCAACGTCGCTGCGACGCTCATCGGTTCGCCCCCTCCCTGACGCCCGTCCGCAACTCGTCAGGCTGGAGATCTTGCACCAGCCGGCGGAGCCCTGTCCAGGTGCTCATATCGGTCAACGCATAGAACACGCGCCGGTTCTGGCCCAACTGTGGTAACCGTCGCACGAAACCAGCGGACATGAGCGCACGTAGCTGCGGCTGGAACACACTCGTCGGCGCGTCACACGCGTCGGCCAAGTCCTTCACGCAGATCCCCTCTTCGGCCGCCGAAGCAAGTGCGAGCAGCAGTTCGAGCCGGTACTTGTTGCCGAAGATCGCGGATGAAACCTGCCGCACCCCCTGTCCCGCCATGAGCAAAGAATAGCGAATCGCGATTCGCTATTCAACGCGTTCACAGTCCCAGACTGCTGAAAGTTCGATGGTTGAACTCAGGCCTGCCGGCCCCAACAAGGGATCACACGGCGAGCCCCAGCAGACGCGACCTCGAACTCGCATCCGGTCCCCGGGGTGGCTAGTTGTACCGGCAAGGAGGAGATGGATGGTGGCTTTACATCGAGTCGGCTGCCCGTCTCGTACGGGGAACGCCAGCCTCACTCTGCCGAGACGCCTCGAGAGCATCGGCGGGCAAGACGACCGCGCCGCCGGAAGCCGCTTGCGCCCCTCCCGGCGCTCCGGGTGCCAACTATCCCCAACAGACGCGCCAACTGACTCTCAAAGCGCCAACTAAAACTAAAGCTCACAACACGTCGGGCGGGGTGAGGCACTGGCCTGTGAAAGTTTTTATGCATAGGCTGACCATGTGAATGACGGGGTGGTCAGGACGGCGGAGCGGGTGCTCGATCTGTTCCAGGGGGCGCGGCTCACGCCCACCCAGCGGCGGATCGCGCACAGCCTGGTGGAACACGCCGCGAAGGCCGCCTACCTCTCCGCGGCCGAGGTGGCCGCGCTGGCCGGGGTGAGCCAGCCGTCGGTGACCCGGTTCGCCATGGCGCTGGGCTACTCGGGTTATCCGGCGCTGCGCCGCGAGCTGCGAGCGGTCGCCTCGGGCGCGCCCAGCGAGCCGGCCGGGCAGAACGGGATGCAACGCGCGGTGCTGGCCG
Organism: Actinoplanes teichomyceticus ATCC 31121; assembly: GCF_003711105.1. Taxonomy (NCBI): domain Bacteria; kingdom Bacillati; phylum Actinomycetota; class Actinomycetes; order Micromonosporales; family Micromonosporaceae; genus Actinoplanes; species Actinoplanes teichomyceticus. The sequence goes on along the minus strand of NZ_CP023865.1, from coordinate 1,054,209 downwards.
AGACCGAGCACCTGCGCCGGCTCGCCGACGACCTGCACCGGCCCGACGGCGTACGGCAGGCGGCCCGGCTGCTCGCCGCCAGCCGGCCGCTGCCGGTGCTGGGCCTGCGCGCGGCCGCGCCACTCGCGTCGTACTTCGGCTATTTCGCCGCCAAGGTCTTCCCGGACGTGCGGGTGCTCGACAGCGGCGGGACCGGACTGCTGGACCGGCTGGATCAGGCCCGCGCCGCCGGGGCCGGTGCCATGCTGGCGATCGTGCTGCCGCGTTACCCGCGCGAGTCGGTCGAGGCGGTCCACGAGGCCAAGGCCGCCGGGTACGCCGTGGTCGCGATCACCGACTCGGCGGTGAGCCCGGTCGCCGGCACGGCCGACGTGGTGCTGCCCGCCGCGGTCGGCACCCAGCTCGTGTTCGACCTGCACACCGGGCCGATGACGATGGCCATGGTGCTGCTGGAGGCGATGTGTGACGCCGCCCCGGAGGCGGTGCAGCGGCGCCTGGAGGAGTTCGAGGCGTCCGCCACCCGCCGGAACATCTTCGTCGCGTGAGACCGCACCGGTCGCACCCGGCGCAGCGCACCGGCGGCGCCGGGTGCGACCGCACAGGGAGGAGAAGACGATGAACGAGATCCGTGCCCCGCGCGGTTCCGCGTACACCGCCATGGGGTGGCCGCAGGAGGCCGCCAAGCGGATGCTGCTCAACAACCTCGACCCGGACGTGGCCGAACGGCCACAGGATCTCGTCGTGTACGGCGGGACCGGCCGGGCGGCCCGGGACTGGCCGTCCTTCCACGCCCTCGTCCGCGAGCTCGACCGGCTGCGCGGCGACGAGACCCTGCTGGTGCAGTCCGGCCGGCCGGTCGGGGTGCTGCGCACGCACGAGTGGGCGCCGCGGGTGCTGATCGCCAACTCCAACCTGGTCGGCGACTGGGCGACCTGGCCGGAGTTCCGCCGGCTGGAGCAGCTCGGCCTGACCATGTACGGGCAGATGACCGCCGGCTCGTGGATCTACATCGGGACGCAGGGCATCCTGCAGGGCACCTACGAGACGTTCGCCGCGGTGGCCGCCAAACGGTTCGGCGGCGACCTGGCCGGGACGCTCACCCTGACCGGCGGGTGCGGCGGCATGGGCGGCGCGCAGCCCCTGGCGGTGACCATGAACGGCGGTGTCTGCCTGATCGTCGACGTGGACCGCGCCCGGCTGCAGCGCCGGGTCGACACCCGCTACCTCGACGTGATCGCCGACAGCCTGGACGATGCGGTGACCCGGGCGTTGGCCGCCCGGTCCGCCAGGTCGGCCGTCTCGATCGGGGTGGTCGGCAACGCGGCCGAGGTCTTCCCCGAGCTGCTCCGCCGCGGCGTCGACATCGACATCGTCACCGACCAGACCAGCGCGCACGACCCGCTCAGTTACGTGCCGATCGGCGTCGACGTCGCCGACGCCGCCACGCTCGCCCGCGCCAAGCCCGACGAGTTCACCGAATGCTCCCGGGCCAGCATGGCCCGGCACGTCGAGGCGATGGTCGGCTTCCTGGACCGCGGCGCCGAGGTCTTCGACTACGGCAACTCGATCCGCGGTGAGGCCCAGCTGGCCGGCTACGCCCGGGCATTCGACTTCCCCGGTTTCGTGCCCGCCTACATCCGGCCGCTGTTCGCCGAGGGCAGGGGACCGTTCCGGTGGGCCGCGCTCTCCGGCGACCCGGCCGACATCGCCGCCACCGACCGCGCCGTGCTCGACCTCTTCCCGGACAACGAGCCGCTGGCCCGGTGGATCCGGCTGGCCGGCGAGCGGGTCGCGTTCCAGGGCCTGCCGGCGCGGATCTGCTGGCTGGGTTACGGCGAGCGGGACCGCGCCGGGGTGCGGTTCAACGACATGGTGGCGCGCGGCGAGGTGTCGGCGCCGATCGTGATCGGCCGGGACCACCTGGACTCCGGGTCGGTGGCCTCGCCGTACCGGGAGACCGAGGCGATGCTCGACGGCTCGGACGCGATCGCCGACTGGCCGCTGCTGAACGCACTGGTCAACACGGCCTCCGGGGCGAGCTGGGTGTCGATCCACCACGGTGGCGGGGTGGGGATCGGGCGCAGCATCCACGCCGGGCAGGTGTGCGTGGCCGACGGGACGGCGCTGGCCGGGCAGAAGATCGAGCGGGTGCTGACCAACGACCCGGCGATGGGCGTGCTGCGGCACGTGGACGCGGGCTACGAGTCGGCGTCCGCGTCCGGTGTGCGGATCCCGATGCGCGATGAGTGACTTCGCGGCCCTCTGGGCCGAGATCGCCCCGATCGGCCGCACTCGCGGCGGCGGCTACCTGCGGTACGCCCTGACCCCGCCCGAGCTGGCGCTGCGCGACTGGTTCCGGGCGCAGGCGGACCGGCGTGGGATGACCGTGACCGGGGACGGCAACGGCAACCTGTTCGCCTGGTGCGGCGCGCCCTGGGCGCCGGGGACGGTGCTGACGGGCTCGCATTTCGACGCGGTCCCGCACGGCGGGGGCTACGACGGGCCGCTCGGCATCGTCAGCGCCTTCCTCGCCCTGGACCGGATGTCCGCGCCACGCGGCATCGCGATCGCGGCGTTCGTGGACGAGGAGGGCGGGCGTTTCGGCGTGCCCTGCCTCGGCTCGCGCCTGCTGACCGGGGCGATCACGCCGGAGCGGGCGGCGGCGCTGACCGATCGGGACGGGGTCACGTTCGGCACGGCGCTCGGGGCGGCGCCCACCGGGCGGGTCGCCGCGCTGGGCGGCCTCGCCGCGTTCGTGGAACTGCACATCGAACAGGGCCGGGCGTTGGCGGCGCCGGTCGGGGTGGCCAGCGCGATCTGGCCGCACGGGCGGTGGCGGATGGAGTTCACCGGCGTGGGCGATCACGCCGGCACCACCCGGATGACCGACCGGCGCGACCCGATGCTGACCTTCGCGCACACCGTGCTGGCCGCGAACCGCGAGGCCCGGCTGGCCGGGGCGCACGCCACCATGGGCCGCATCGAGGCCGAACCGAACGCCACCAACGCCATCCCGTCGCTGGTCCGCGGATGGTTGGACGCCCGCGCCGCGGACACCGCGACGCTCGACCGGCTGCTCGAAGCGGTGCTCAAAGAAGCCACCGAGCGGGCCGGCCTGGACGGCACCGAGGTGTCGGTCGTCGCCGAATCGGTCACCGCCGAGGTGGCCTTCGACACCGAACTGGCCCGGCGGCTGTCCGCCCTGCTCGGCGACGCGCCGATCCTGCCGACCGGGGCCGGCCACGACGCCGGGGTGCTCTCCGCGCATCTGCCGACCGCGATGCTGTTCGTGCGCAACCCGACCGGGGTGTCGCACGCGCCCGCCGAGAACGCCACCGACGCCGACTGCGAGGCCGGGGTCGCGGCCCTGGCCCGGGTGCTGGAGTCGCTGACGTGACCGCCTATCTGGCCGAGTACGCCTGGGTCGGCGGCCGCGTCGAGCCGGACGTCCGCATCGAGGTGGCCGACGGGCGGTTCGGGGCGGTCACCCCCGGCTCGCCGGACCCCTCGGCGACCCGGCTCACCGGACTGGTCCTGCCCGGACTGGCGAACGCGCACTCGCACGCCTTCCACCGGGCCCTGCGCGGTCGCACCCACCACGACCGCGGCAGTTTCTGGACCTGGCGGGAGCTGATGTACCGGGTCGCCGGCCGGCTCGACCCGGACAACTACTTCACGCTCGCCAGGGCGGTCTACGGCGAGATGGCGCTGGCCGGGATCACCTGCGTCGGCGAGTTCCACTATCTGCACCACGGCCCGGACGGCACCCCGTACGCCGATCCGAACGCGATGGGCCATGCCCTGATCGCGGCGGCCGCCGCGGCCGGCATCCGGATCACCCTGCTCGACACGGTGTACCTCACCGCCGGCGTGGACGGCACACCGCTCGACGGCGTGCAGCGGCGGTTCTCCGACGGCAGCTACGACGGCTGGCACGCCCGTTTCGACCGGCTGCGCGGCGGGGCCGGGGTGCGTATCGGCGCGGCGCTGCACTCGGTGCGCGCCGCGCCGGTCGAGGGCATGGCGACGTTCGCGCGGCGCACCGACGGGCTGCCGGTCCACGTGCACCTGTCCGAGCAGCCGGCGGAGAACGAGCAGTGTCAGGCCGTACACGGCTGCTCCCCCGCCGAGCTGCTCGACACGATGGGCGTCTGGCAGCCGATGACCACCGCCGTGCATGCCACCCACCTCACCGATGCCGATCGTGACCTGCTGGCCGGGCAGTACGTGTGCCTGTGCCCGACCACCGAGCGGGACCTGGCCGACGGCATCGGCCCGGCCCGGGCGCTCGCCGACGCGGGCGCCACCCTCACCCTGGGCAGCGACAGCCACGCGGTGATCGACCTTTTCGAGGAGGCGCGCGGGGTGGAACTCGACGAACGGCTCGCCACCCGGCGGCGCGGGCACTTCGGCGCCGGGGAGCTGCTGAGGGCGGCCACGGCCACCGGGCACGCGTCGCTCGGCTGGCCGGACGCCGGCGAGATCGCCACCGGGCAGCGCGCCGACCTGGTAGCGGTGTCGCTGTCCAGCGCCCGGACCGCCGGGATCGATCCCGCCGGGGTACTCTTCGCCGCCACGGCGGCCGACGTGACCGACGTGGTCGTCGACGGGCGGCCGGTGGTGACCGGGGGCCGGCACCACGCGATGGACGTGCCCCGGCTCCTGCGCGAGACGATCGAGGGGGTGCTCCGATGAGCCTGTTGATCACGAACATCGGCGAGCTGTTCACCAACGCCGACCACCACCTGTCGCGCGACGCCGCGGTCATCGTCGACGGTGAGCGGATCGCCTGGATCGGCCCGGCCGCCGACGCGCCGGACGCCGACGCGCGGATCGACGCGGACGGGGCGGCGGTGCTGCCCGGCTTCGTGGACAGCCACGCGCACCTGATCTTCGCCGGGGACCGGGCCGGCGAGTTCGCCGCGCGGATGGCCGGGCAGCCGTACACCGGGGGCGGGATCCGGACCACGGTCGGCGCCACCCGGGCGGCGAGCGACGAGGAGCTGCGCCGCAATGCGCGGCGCCTGGTCGGCGAGGCGCTGCGGCAGGGCACCACCACGATCGAGATCAAGTCCGGGTACGGCCTGAACGTCGCGGACGAGGCCCGCTCGCTGCGGATCGCGTCGGAGTTCACCACCGAGACCACGTTCCTCGGCGCGCACGTGGTGCCGGCCGAGTACCGCGACCGGCCGGACGAGTACGTCGGCCTGGTCTGCGGACCGATGCTGGCCGCCGCCGCCCCGCACGCCCGGTGGGTGGACGTGTTCGTCGAGCGCGGGGCGTTCGACGAGGACCAGGCCCGCAACATCCTGGAGTGCGGCCGGGCCAGAGGCTTGGGCGTACGGGTGCACGGCAACCAGCTCGGCCCGGGCCCCGGCGTCCGGCTGGCCGTCGAGATGGAGGCGGCCAGCGTCGACCACTGCACCCACCTCAGCGACGCGGACGTGGACGCGCTCGCCTCGTCGGGGTCGGGCATCTGCACGTGCGGCTGGTCCGACCGCACCGTCGCCACGCTGCTGCCCGGCGCGGAGTTCTCCACCCGGTCGCCGTACCCGGACGCGCGGCGGCTCCTGGACGCCGGGGTGACCGTGGCGCTGGCCACGGACTGCAACCCCGGGTCGTCGTTCACCTCGTCGATGGCATTCTGCATCGCGCTGGCGGTCCGGGAGATGCGGATGACGCCGGTCGAGGCGGTGCGGGCGGCCACCCTCGGCGGGGCGCGGGCCCTGCGCCGCGACGACATCGGCGTGCTCCGGGTCGGTGCGCGGGCTGACCTGATCATCCTGGACGCGCCGTCCTGCCTGCACCTGGCGTACCGCCCGGGGATGCCCCTGATCCGCACCGTGGTGCACGGCGGCCGCCCGGTCGGAGCCCCGCGGTGACCACGGCCAGCCGGGCGGGCCGCCGCCCGGAGAAAGCGGCCCCGGCCGGCCACCGCGGACCGATACCCGACACGCACCGGGCGGGCCGCCCGGAGAAACCGGCGACACCGGCCCCGGCCGGCCACCGCGGACCGACACCCCACAGGCACCGGGCGGGCCGTTCCATCGGGATCCGGCGGGCGCCCGCCGCCGCTGCCTCCTCCACCGTCCCAGCCGCCACCATGCACGACGGAGTGCCGCAATGACCGTGATCGTCCAGCCCACCGGGATCGACCCCGCCGACGTGCTCGCCGTGGCACGCGGTGACGCCCGGGTCGAGCTCTCCCCCGCCGCCGTCGAGGCGATGGCCGCCAGCCGCGCCATCGTGGACGGCATCGAAGCCTCCGGCCGGCCGGTGTACGGCGTCTCCACCGGTTTCGGCGCGCTCGCCAACACCTCGATCGAGCCGCGACGCCGCGCCGAGCTGCAGCACGCGCTGATCCGCTCGCACGCCGCCGGGGTGGGCGCGCCGATGCCCCGCGAGGTGGTACGGGCGATGATGCTGCTGCGGGTGCGCTCGCTGGCGCTGGGCCGCTCCGGGGTCCGCCCGGTGCTCGCCCAGGGCCTGATCGACCTGCTGAACCACGACATCACCCCGTGGGTGCCGGAACACGGGTCGCTGGGCGCCTCCGGTGACCTGGCCCCGCTCGCGCACTGCGCGATCGTGCTGCTCGGCGAGGGCTGGGTGGTCGGCAAGGACGGCGAGCGGGCGCCCGCCGCCGACGCCCTGCACGCGGCCGGGCTGCGCCCCCTGGAACTGGCCGCCAAGGAGGGGCTGGCGCTGATCAACGGCACGGACGGGATGCTCGGCATGCTGCTGCTGGCCATCGCGGACGCGGAGCACCTGTTCGCGATGGCGGACGTGACCGCGGCGCTGGCCACCGAGGCGATGCTCGGCTCGGAGCGGCCGTTCCTGCCCGAGCTGCACGCGATCCGGCCGCACCCGGGGCAGGCCGCCTCCGCCGCCAACATCCACCGCCTGCTCCAGGACTCCGCGATCATGGACTCGCACCGGGAGGACCTCGCCCACGCGGTACAGGACGCGTACTCGATCCGCTGTGCGCCGCAGGTCGCCGGCGCGGCCCGGGACACGCTCGATTTCGTACGGGTCACGGCCGCCCGTGAACTCGTCTCGGTGGTCGACAACCCGGTGGTCCTGCCGGACGGGCGGGTCGAGTCGACCGGCAACTTCCACGGGGCCCCGCTCGGCTTCGCAGCGGACTTCCTGGCCATCGCCGCCGCCGAGGTCGGGGCGATCGCCGAGCGCCGGGTGGACCGCCTGCTCGACGTGACCCGCAGCCGGGACCTGCCGCCGTTCCTCAGCCCGGACGCCGGGGTGAACTCGGGCCTGATGATCGCGCAGTACACCGCCGCGGGGATCGTCGCCGAGAACCGCCGGCTGGCGTCCCCGGCCTCGGTCGACTCGCTGCCCACCAGCGGCATGCAGGAGGACCACGTCTCGATGGGCTGGGCCGCCACCAAGAAACTCCGCACCGTCCTGGACAACCTCACCAGCCTCCTCGCCGTCGAACTCCTGGCCGCCGTCCGCGGCCTGCAGCTGCGCGCGCCGATCACACCGTCCCCGGCGGGCCGCGCCGCGATGGCCGCCCTGGAGCCGTTCGCCGGGCGGCCCGGCCCGGACGTCTTCCTGGCCCCGGTGCTGGAGCAGGCCCGCGCGGTGGTCGCCGGCCCCGGCCTGCGTGCCACCATCGAATCCGCCACCGGCCCACTCCTCTGATCCGTACTCCCCTGAGCTCTCCTCCTCGGAGGCCTGATCCCTCTGATCCCGCTCGGCGCGGGCGTCAGGGGGACGGGATCACCCCCGCCTGCCAGGCCGCCCCGCACGGGCATCAAGGTGGAACGATCACCTCGCACCGCCGAGCCGCCCGCACGGACATCAGAATCGAAGATCACCCGGCACGGCTGAGCCGCCCGGCACGGACATCAAGGTGGAACGATCACCTCGCACCGCCGAGCCGCCCGGCACCGCCATCAGGGTGGGTTGGCCGGCTCGCCGGAGGGGGTTTCCCCGGGCCGGTGGCCGCCTCCGGTTGGCACACCGAGTATCGGCGCAGCTCCGGAACTGCCCGCACGATCGCCGCCACCGTGGCGACCGTGAGCAGTCCGCCGGCGGCGATCGTCAGGCGCGGCCCGGCGAGTGAGCCGATCCAGCCGTGCAGCAGGTTGGCCAGTTGCGGGCCACCGACCAGCACGACGATCAGCGCGCCCTGGATCCGGCCGCGCATGGCGTCATCCGCACAGTCCTGGGAGATGGCGTTACGGAACGTGCTCAGCACGAGGTTGATCGCCCCGCCCAGCGTCAGCACGGCCAGGGCCAGCCACAGCCGGGTGGTCAGGCTGAACAGCACCACCGTCACGCCCCAGGCGAGGGCGGCCCCGGCCATCAGCAGGCCGTGTCGCCGGGCCCGGGTGAAGGCGGCCGAGCCGAGCCCGGCCAGCACCACCCCGGCCGGATAGGCGGCATAGAGAAGGCCGAGCGTCGGCCCGCCACCGGGTGGGCCGCCGAACACCCGCTCGGCCAGCTCGGGGAAGAGCGCCACCGGCATCCCGAACACCATCGCGGCCAGATCGACGGCCAGCACCGCGAGCAGCATCCGGCTGCCGGCGAGGTAGCGGAAACCGGCCAGCACCTGCCCCGCCACGCTTCGCGCTGCCCGGCCCGGGACCGTGCCGGGCGGTGCGGAAGCGGCGGGCCGGGCGGAGGAGGCGTCCGACGGAGAGGACCCGGACAGCGAGGAGGACGCGCCGACCCGGGAGGAGAGCCGCGGCGGGGACGGCGAAGAAGCCGCGCCAGCGGCGGACGACGCGGCGGTGTCGGAGGGAGCGGACGGCGAGGACGACGAACCACCAGCAGACTGCGCGCCAGCGTGGAACGGCGAGGACGACGAGCCACCAGCGGACGACGCGCCGACGTGGGAGGGAGCGGACGGCGAGGACGACGAACCACCGGCGGACGGCGCGCCGGCATGGAACGCGGCCGACGGCGGGAGCGGCGGGAGCGGCGGGAGGAGGTGGACGGCGCGGAGGGCGGCGAGCAGGGCCAGCGCATCGCAGAGGTAGAGCGTGGACAGGCCGGTCAGCGGGATCAGCAGGCCGGCCAGGGTGGGGCCGAGGATGGAGCCGGTGGAACGCACCAGAGAGTTCAGGCTGTTCGCGGCGGGCAGCAGGTCGGCCGGGACCAGCCGGGGCAGCACCGCGCCGGACGTCGTACTGATCGCGCCGAGGCTCGACCCCTGGCCGGCCACCAGCAGCAGGAGCAGCGGCAGCGGGACGCCGCCGAGCGCCGCCTGCGCCCACAGCGCCAGATGGGCCAGGACGAGGACGGACTGAGCGGCCAGCAGCACCTGACGCCGGTCCCGGGTGTCGGCCAGCGCACCGGTTCCGAGCGCCGAGCCGGCCAGCGCCACGAACGACACCACCGCGGCGAGCCCGACCGTCGCGGAGGAACCGGTCGTCGCGTAGAGCTGCACCGGCACCGCGACCACGCTGAACGATCCGCCCACCGCGGACACCAGCGAGGCGAGCCACATCCGGCGGTACGCCGGGATGGCCAGCGGGCGCCGGTCCATCACGCCGCCTCGGGCTCGTCGAGCCGCACCACGTCGGCGACGACCACCGCCACGTTGTCCGGGGCGCCGTACGCATAGGCGCGCCGCATCAGCTCACCGACGATCTGCCCCGGCTCCCCCGGCCCGGCCAGCACCCCGCGCAGCTCCGCCGCCGGCACCACGGTGGAGAGCCCGTCCGTGCACAGCAGATACCGGTCGCCGGCGCGCGCGTCGTGCACCGACAGGTCGGGCCAGGCGCCACCGCCGGGGGTCAGCGCCTGCACCAGCAGCGACCGTTGCGGGTGGACGGCCGCCTCGGCCGCGGTCAGCCGGCCCTCGTCGATCAGCTGTTGCACGTAGGTGTGGTCATGGGTGATCTGCCCGAGCCGGCCGTCGCGAAGCAGGTAGGCCCGGGTGTCGCCGATGTGGGCCAGGGCCAGCCGGGACCCGGACCAGAGCAGCGCGGTGAGGGTGGTCACCGCGTCCTCGGAGATCTCCGCGATTGCCCGCTCCGCTTCGCGCAGCGCGTCGGCGAGCACGCCGAGCAGGTCGTCGGCCGCGACGGTGAGGGTCTCCAGGGTTTCCAGGGGTTTCAGCGCCGCCACCGCCGCCGCGCCGATCCGGTCGCTGCCGGGGCCGCGCATACCGTCGGCGACGGCGAGCAGGCGCGATCCGGCGTACGCATAGTCGTCGTTGGTGTCCCGCACCGGGCCGGGCCGGGCGCTGGCCGCGCACCGCAGGCCGAGGCGGACCGTGGCCCGGCCTCGGCCGGCGAGGTGTTCGACGAGGAGGCCGGCGAGGCGGGCGCGCGCGGCCGTCTCCGCCTCGACCTGCGCCCAATGCCTGGCCACCGCCTCGGCCGCGGCCTCCGGCGGCAGAGCGCAGACCCGCCGGATCTCGGCCAGCGGCATGCCGAGACGGCGCAGCGAGGCGATCAACCGGGCCTGCTCCAGCTGCTCCTCGGCATAGAAGCGATAGCCCGACGTCTCGTCGACGACGGCCGGCCGCAGCAGGCCGAACTTGTCGTAGAGCCGGAGAGCCTTGGTGGAGAGCCGGGTGGCCCGGGCGAACGCGCCGATCGAGAGCATGTCCTCGATGCTGAACCTTGCCCCAGGGGCAAAGTCAACCCGCCGGAGCGCGGCTCACCGCAACCCGGCGAGACCCGGACCACCGGCGCGACCCACCGCACCCCGCCGAGACCCCGACCAGCGGCACGACCCACCGCACCCCGCCGAGACCCCGACCAGCGGCACGACCCACCGCACCCCGCCGAGACCCCGACCAGCGGCACGACCCACCGCACCCCGCCGAGACCCCGACCAGCGGCGGGACTCAGCGCGGCAGCTCCTTGGCGATCACCTTGGCCAGCTCCCGGAACGCCTTGCCGCGGTGGCTGATCGCGTCCTTCGCGGCCGGCTCCAGCTCGGCGTTGGTCCGCTCCTGCCCGTCACCGAGGAAGATCGGGTCGTACCCGAAGCCGCCGTCACCGCGCCGGGCGCGCAACAGCCGCCCGGTCTGCCGGCCCTCGACCAGGTGCTCCCGGCCGTTCGGCAAAACCAGCGCGGCCGCGCAGACGAACGCCGCGCCGCGGTGCTCGTCGGCGACATCGCTGACCTGGGCCAGGACCAGGTCCAGGTTGGCCGCGTCGTCCCCGTGCCGGCCGGACCAGCGGGCGCTGAACACGCCGGGCATGCCGTTGAGCGCGTTCACCGCCAGGCCGGAGTCGTCGGCGACGGTCGGCAGGCCGGTCCGTTTGGCGCCCTCGCGGGCCTTGATCAGCGCGTTCTCGCCGAAGGTGAGCCCGGTCTCGGGCACGTCCGGGTACCCCGGGAAGTCGCCCAGCCCGACCAGCTCGATCTGGCTCATGCCGAGCGCGGCGTCGAGGATGCGCTGCAGTTCGACCAGCTTCTTGCGGTTCCCCGTGGCGAGGAGCAGGCGGGCGCTCACGCGGCCAGCGCCTTCTGCTGCGCGGCGGCCAGCTCGGCGCAGCCGCGGACGCCGAGGTCCAGCATCGCGTCCAGCTGGGCCCGGCGGAACACGCCGTTCTCCCCGGTGCCCTGCACCTCGACGAAGTCACCGGCGCCGGTGCACACCACGTTCATGTCGACCTCGGCGGCGACGTCCTCTTCGTACATCAGATCCAGCCGGGCCTCGCCGGCGACGATCCCGACGCTGACCGCCTGGATCGAGGAGTGCAACACCTTGTCGATCTTGCCGGCCAGCGCCTTGCGCTGGGCCAGCCAGGTCACCGCGTCGTGCAGGGCGACGTAGGCGCCGGTGATCGCGGCGGTCCGGGTGCCGCCGTCGGCCTGCAGCACGTCGCAGTCGAGCACGATGGAGTTCTCGCCGAGCGCCTTGAGGTCGATGCAGGCCCGCAGGCTGCGGCCGATCAGACGGGAGATCTCCTGGGTACGCCCGCCGACCTTGCCCTTGACGCTCTCCCGGTCGCCACGGGTGTTGGTGGCCCGGGGCAGCATCGCATACTCCGCGGTGAGCCAGCCCAGCCCGGAGCCCTTGCGCCAGCGCGGCACCCCCTCGGTGACGCTGGCGGTGCAGAGCACTCGTGTGTTGCCGAACTCCACCAGCACCGATCCCTCGGGGTGGATGCTCCAATGCCGGGTCAGGGTCACCGGTCGCAGCTGGTCGGCCGCTCGGCCGTCGGGTCGCGCCATGACCCCAACCCTATGCGTAACGCGGCGCGCCGGCTTCGTCCGCCCCGGCATCACGCACCAGGCGCGGTCGCGGGACCGCCGGGCGGATCAGCGACGGCGCCGGGACGGGCGCGGCGGCGGGGGCCGGCGCGAGGTCGTGCGCCCGCAGGAAGCCCTCGACGGAGCGGGACCAGCTGAACTGCTCGGCGCGCGAGCGGGCGATGGCGCGCCGCTCGTCCCGCGGGCGCTCGATCAACTGGGAGACCGCGTCGGCGAACGCGTCCGGCGTGCCCGGGACCGCGGCCCCGGCCTCGCCGATCACCTCGGGCAGCGCGCTCTGCTGGTCCACCACCACCGGGGTGCCGCAGGCCAGCGCCTCCAGCGCGGACAGGCCGAACGTCTCCACCGGCCCGGGCGCGAGCACGACGTCGGCCGAGGCGAGCAGCGCGGCGACGGCCTTGCGGTCGGAGATGTGCCCGGCGAAACGTACCGGCAGTCGCGCCGCCCGGTAGGCCAGCGCGGCCCGCCGGGTGCCGTCCCCGGCCATCACCAGCACCGCCGGCACCTTGCCGTTGCGCAGCGCGGCCACCGTGTCGACGGCCAGCTCCGGGCGTTTCGCCCCGGAGAGCCGGCTGGCGTACACGATCAGGAGCTCTTCCGGGCGGGCGTAGCGGGAACGGACCCCGATGTCCATCCGGCTCGGGTGGAACACCTTCAGGTCGACACCGAGCGGCACCTCGACCAGGTTCGGCACGCCGAGGCGGCGGAACTCGGCGGCGGCGTACGCGGTGGTGCAGACGATGGTGTCGAAGGCCTCCGCGGTACGCCGGTTCAGCCGGTCGGCGAGGGCGTCGCGCTTGGGCATGCCCCAGACGCCGAGCAGCCCGGCCAGGCTCTCGTGGGAGACCATCATCGACCGGACCCCGCGCTGGCGGGCCCAGTTCCCGGTCCAGCGCAGCGTGGTGCGGTCGGAGACCTCGATCCGGTCCGGTTCCAGGCTGTCCAGCAGCCTGATCAGCTCACGCCGCCCGGCCAGCACGCGGTACCCGCCGGTCCGCGGGATGGGTGCGCTGGGCAGCGTGATGACCCGGCCCTGCCGGACCTGCTGATCCTTGAACCGCCGGCCGGGGATGATCAGGACGGGCTCGTGGCCCGCCCGCCGGTATCCCTTGCCGAGCTCGCGCAGGGTGGTCCGCAGGCCGCCGGTGTGGACCGTGACGAAGTTGGCCAGGCGAACGATGCGCATGCAACAACTCCAAAGTCACGACACGTGGTGCACCGGTGTAAGCCGATCTCACCCCCGTACCGGCTCAGAGATCGTATCTGGCCCCCGGGCGGACGACTTCGACCGGTCCCGCGTACGCCGCACCGGCCGCTTCCACAATAGATGCCTCACTGGCCCAGGCCGGGACAAGATGTGTCAACAACAACTTGGCGACGTCCGCCTTGGTGGCCGCCTCGCCCGCCTCGCCGCCGGTCAGGTGCAGGTCCGGCGGGTTGACCACGCCGTCCATGTAACTCGCCTCGCAGAGGAACAGGTCGGCCCCGGCGGCCAGGCGCAGCAGGGCCTCGCACGGCGCGGTGTCGGCCGAGTAGGCCAGCACGCGGCCGTCGTGCTCGATGCGTACGCCGTATGTCTCCACCGGATGGTTGACCCGGTCCACGGTGACCTGGAACGGCCCGATCGGGAACGTGCCGGGCTGCAGCCCGTAGAACGTGTAGACGTCGTCCACCGGCTCACCCTCGGCGCTGTACGCGGCGGCGATCCGCTCGGCGGCGCCCATCGGCGCGTACACCGGAAGCGGCGGCAGCGGGCCGGCCGGATCGTAGCGCCGGACCACGACGTAGGTGCATGCGTCCAACATGTGGTCGCAGTGCAGGTGGGTGAGCAGGATCGCGTCGACGGACCGCATGTCCGAGTACCGCTGCATGGCGGAGAGCGCTCCCGACCCGAAGTCGATGAGCAGCCGGAATCCCTCGGCTTCCACGAGATAGGCCGAACAAGCCGACTCGGGGCCGGGGAAACTGCCGGCACAACCGAGAACGGTTAGTCGCATGCGGGTCCCTCTGACTCACACTGGGTCGGCCACATCCGGGTCGTCCACGCCCCGCCCGACCGGTCCGCGCTGGACTTGTCAGACCAGTCAATCACGGAGCGAAGCGTACGCCGTGACCCCTGCCTGACGTACAGGACTGATCGATTTGTCGCTAAATCGACAACGTACATCACAGCCGCTGTGACCTCGGTCGTCACCTTTTCCACCGTCACGTCCGGTAAGCCCTCCGCGTTGCTTTGAGTGAGGACTGACGGCGATCTGATGGAGGCCATGTGACCGCGGTCGAGCCGACCCGCATCTCACGCAACGCGGTACCCGAAATCGGGTCGTTCGAACCGTCGTGGGACGAGGCGCCGGCGGTGTTCCGGTTCCCGGCGGAGGGCGACCCGGCGCCCGGCACGGCGCGGGTCCTCACCATGGCCGGGTACACCGCGATGCTCGGCCTGACCGGCGCCGGGGTGGGCCTGTACGCGGTGATCGCGGTGCTGCGCGGCGCGCCCGGATGGTACCTGCCGGCGCTGGCGCTGCTGACCATGCTCAGCGTGGCGCCGGCGGTCGGCGCGTTCCTCGCCGTCCACCGGCGTGCCCTGCCGTGGATCCTGCTGCTCAGCGCAGCGCCACCGATGGCCGGCGCGCTGCTGCTGGCCGTCGCTTACTGAGGGCGCCGGGCGGCTCAGGCCCAGAGTTGGCCCTCGAGGGCCTCTTCCGCGTCGTTCAGGGTGCCGCCGTACGCCCCGGTGGAGAGGTACTTCCACCCGCCGTCCGGGATCACGAACGCCACGTCGGCCCGCTTGCCGGCCTTGACCGCCTCGTGCGCGACCGCGAGCGCGGCGTGCAGGACCGCGCCGCTGGAGAAGCCGGCGAAGATCCCCTCGACCTCGACCAGCTGGCGGGTCCGCAGCACCGCGTCCCGGGTGCCGACCGAGAACCGGCGGTCCAGCACGCTGGCGTCGTACAGCTCGGGGACGTACCCCTCGTCGATGTTGCGCAGACCGTAGACCAGCTCGCCGTACCGCGGCTCGGCGGCGATGATCTGGATGCCCTCGACCTTCTCCTTGAGGAAGCGCCCGGTGCCCATCAGGGTCCCGGTGGTGCCCAGACCGGCCACGAAGTGGGTGATCGTGGGCAGGTCGTGCAGCAGCTCCGGGCCGGTGGTCTCGAAGTGCGCGCGGGCGTTGGCCGGGTTGCCGTACTGGTAGAGCATCTTCCAGTCGGGGTGCTCGGCGGCGATCTGCTTCGCGGTCGCCACCGCCTGGTTCGAGCCGCCGGCGGCCGGCGAGAAGATGATCTCCGCGCCGTACATCCGGAGCAGCTGGGTGCGCTCGGCCGAGACGTTCTCCGGCATCACGCAGACCAGGCGGTAACCCCGCAGCTTGGCCACCATGGCCAGGGCGATGCCGGTGTTGCCGCTGGTCGGCTCCAGGATGGTGTCGCCCGGGCGCAGGTGCCCGGACTCCTCGGCCTCGCGCACCATGAACAGCGCGGCACGGTCCTTGATGCTGCCGGTCGGGTTGCGGTCCTCGAGTTTGGCCCAGAGCCGCACCGGCGGCGCCCCCTCGGGCACCGCCGGGGAGAGGCGGGGCAGGCCGACGAGCGGCGTGCCCCCGCACGCGTCCAGCAGGCTCTCGAAGCGAGCCATCGCTTCTAGCGGCCCAGCAGCGCGGCGGCGGCCGCGAAACCGAGAGCGCCGCCGGCCACGGCCGGGAGGATGGTGACCGAGTCGCCGTCGTTCAGCTTGGCGTCGAGCGCGCCGAGGAAGCGGACGTCCTCGTCGTTGACGTAGATGTTGACGAAGCGGTGCAGGCCGCCCTCGGGGGTGATCAGCCGGCCCTTGATGCCGCTGTGCCGGGCGTCCAGGTCGTCGATCAGGGCGGAGAGGCTGTCGCCAGCGCCCTCGACGACCTTCGCGCCGCCGGTGTAGCTGCGCAGGATGGTGGGGACGCGAACTTCGATAGCCATGATTGTCATGCTCCTAGAAAGGAAGAAAGCCGAACTGCGGGCAGGGGTCGATCGGTCGCTGTCTAGCGACAGGGACACTCGTAGACGACCGACACCGGGCTCTGCCCGAACATGTACGACTGCACGGCACTCACCTTCACGACTTCACCGTCGCATCCACGATGTTGACCTCTTCCTCGGTCACCACACCGTCCACGATACGGAACGAGCGGATCTCCTCGGAATCCGGCTCGCGGGTCGAGATGAGCAGATAGTGCGCGTTCGGCTCACCGGCAAAGGAGATGTCGGTCCGCGACGGGTACGCCTCGGTCGCGGTGTGCGAGTGGTAGATGACCACCGGCTCCTCGTCGTTGTCGTCCATCTCGCGCCACACCCGCAGGTGCTCCATCGAGTCGAACTCGTAGAACGTCATCGACCGCGCCGCGTTGTCCATCGGGATGTGCCGGGTGGGCACGTCGCTGCCGATCGGGCCGGCAACCACACCGCAGGCCTCGTCCGGGTGGTCCCGGCGGGCGTGGGCGACGATCGCACGTACGATCGAACTGTCGATGGTCAGCACGTCGTTCACATTACCGAAGTATTCTGCCGAGCCGTGCGTGGCGAGGCACACACTCCGGGTCGCTACTCGATCTCCGGAAGCGCGTTGAGCAGCGACTCCTGCAGGTAGCCCAGGTAGGCGTAGACGGAGAGCTGGAACACCCGGCTGGAACCCGGGTCCTCCAGGACCGCGTCGTCCAGCTCCTCGGCCAGGTCGGTGTCGGCCTGGATGTCGAGGCGGGTGCCCATCGCCAGCCGGGCGTCGTTGATCGCCCGCAGCCAGGCCTCGGCGGCCTCGCCGTCCAGCCGGACCTCGCCCTCGCCCTCGTCGGGCAGCGCGGCCAGGATCGCGCCGGCCTGATCGATCTTGGCGGTCTTCAGGTCGCCCTCGGTGTACAGCCGGAACTCGCTGGAGTCCTCCGGCCGGTCCGGATAGATGTCCGGAAAGAGCCGGCCCACCACCGGATCGGTGTGATCCATCCCGTCGGTCAGCAGCCCCACCACCTCGGCGGCCACCTTCCGCAGGACACGCACCTCGTCGTGCGCGAACGTGGCCACGCACTGACCGCCGCTGCGTCGGAACATGCTCTTCCCCACCCGCTTTGTCAGGCTCGGTCCACAGTTGCCCAGAGACCGTATCCGTGCAGTTGGTTGGCGTCCATCTCCATGCGCTCCCGGGCGCCGGTGGAAACCACCGCCTTGCCCTTGGTGTGCACGTCCATCATCAGCTGTTCGGCTTTCTCCTTGCTGTATCCGAAGAGCTTCTGGAAGACCCAGGTCACGTACGACATGAGGTTGACCGGATCGTCCCAGACGATGGTCACCCAGGGCCGGTCAGCGGCCGGTACTTCCTCGATCTCCGGCGTCTCGACGGGAGCAACCTGAGGCAACGCCATGCCCCCATGGTGCCACCGGTTGCGCCGTACCTGTGAACCGGAGCACCGAACCGCAGGTGAAAGCCCCTTCCCGGGGCACCGGCCGCGGTACCGCCACGAGCGCAATAGGGTAGGGACCGTGGAGACCATCGCGCCGGCCCTGCTGACCGATCACTACGAGCTGACGATGATCAGCGCCGCCCTCAAGGACGGCACCGCCGACCGGCCGTGCGTGTTCGAGGTCTTCGCCCGTCGCCTGCCCACCGGTCGCCGCTACGGCGTGGTCGCCGGCACCGACCGGCTGATCGACATGATCGCCGGGTTCCGGTTCGACGCCGGCGAGATCGAGTACCTGCGTTCGTCCGGTGTGATCGACGCGCCCACCGCCGCCTGGCTGGCGAACTACCGCTTCACCGGCGACATCGACGGCTACCCCGAGGGTGAGCTGTTCTTCCCCGGCTCACCGATCCTCACCGTCTCCGGCAAGTTCGCCGAGTGCGTGGTGCTGGAGACGCTGATCCTCTCGGTGCTCAACCACGACTGCGCGATCGCGGCCGCCGCCGCGCGCATGGTCACCGCCGCCCGCGGCCGCCCGATCATCGAGATGGGCTCGCGGCGCACCCACGAGCAGGCCGCGGTCGCCGCCGCCCGGGCCGCCTACCTGGCCGGGTTCGCGTCCACGTCCAACCTGGCCGCCGGCCGCGCCTACGGCATCCCGACCACCGGCACCTCCGCGCACGCGTTCACCCTGCTGCACGACGACGAGCCGGCCGCCTTCGGCTCTCAGGTGGCCGCGCTGGGCAAGAACACCACGCTGCTGGTCGACACGTACGACATCAGCCAGGGCATCCGCAACGCGATCGCCGTCGCCGGGCCGGACCTGCGGGCCGTGCGGATCGACTCCGGGGACCTGTCCGTGCTGGCGCAGCAGTCGCGGGAGCTGCTCGACTCGCTCGGCGCCACGGAAACGAAGATCATTGTTTCCGGCGACATGGACGAGTACTCGATCGCCACGCTCGCCGCCGAGCCGGTCGACATGTACGGCGCCGGCACCGCGGTGGTCACCGGCTCCGGGGCGCCCACCGCCGGCCTGGTCTACAAGCTGGTCGAGGTGGCCGGCCGCCCGGTGGTCAAGCGCTCGGAGAACAAGGCGACGGTCGGCGGCCGCAAGACCGCGGTGCGCCGGCACAAGCCCACCGGCACCGCGATCGAGGAGGTCATCGTCTCCCAGGGCGTGCCCGACCACCAGGCCAACGACCGGCTGCTGCAGCGCACGTTCATCGCCGACGGCGAGCCACAGGAGCGCCCGAGCCTGCTGGAGTCCCGCGACCACCTGCGGCAGTGCCTGATCTCCATCCCGTGGGAGGGCCTCAAACTTTCCGCGGGCGACCCCGCCATCCCGGTCATCATCATTCCCACCGTCTAGGGGGTCCCATGTCACGCGCGCTGATCATCGTGGACGTGCAGAACGACTTCTGCGAGGGCGGATCGCTGCCGGTCGCCGGCGGCGCCGCGGTCGCCAAGGGCATCTCGCTGGTGCTCGCCAAGGCCGGCGAGCGCTGGGACCACGTGGTCGCCACGAAGGACTACCACATCGACCCGGGCACGCACTTCAGCGACCATCCCGACTATGTCGACTCCTGGCCGGCGCACTGCGTGGTCGGCTCGTCCGGCGCCGACTTCCATCCCGAGCTGGTCACCGACCGGATCGAGGCGGTGTTCCACAAGGGTGAGCACCGGGCGGCGTACTCCGGCTTCGAGGGCCGCACCGAGAGCGGCGAAACCCTCGCCGGGTGGCTGCGGGGCCGGGGTGTCACCGAGGTCGAGGTCGTCGGCATCGCGACCGACCATTGCGTACGAGCCACCGCGCTGGACGCCGCCGCCGAGGGCTTCGACACCACCGTGGTGCTGGAGCTCACCGCCGGGGTCGCCCATGCGACCACCGCCGCCGCCCTGGAGCAGTTCCGCGCCGCGTCGATCACGACCACCGGCGCCCCGGTCGTCGACCCGGTCTGACCCGATGGCCGGACCCGCCGCCCCGGCGCCACCCCCTCCCCGGGACCCGAGCCGGGCGCCCGGCCGGCCGGAACTGGCCCGCCGCCCCGCCGCGGTGATCCGCCCGTTCGCCGAGGCGGACTGGGCTCAGGTGTGGCCGATCGTGCGGCAGGTGGTGCGGGCCGCCGACACGTACACCTACGACCCGGCGATGACCGAGGCGCAGGCGCGGGAGATCTGGCTGGAACGCCCACCCGGCCTGACCGTGGTGGCCGCCGAGCCCGTCCGCTCCCGTGCGGACGCCGGCGCGGAGCGCCTCCGGGGCGGCGTACCGGCGGGCGCGCTGCTGTCCGGCGAGGACGGCGCTTCCGGCGTACCGGCGGGCGCGCTGCTGTCCGGCGGGCACGGCGCTTCCGGCGTACCGGCGGGCGCGCTGCTGTCCGGCGGGCACGGCGCTTCCGGCGTACCGGCGGGCGCGCTGCTGTCCGGCGGGCACGGCGCTTCCGGCGTACCGGGAGAGGGGCCCGGCGGGGACGCGGCCGGGGCGGCCGAGCGCATCGCCGGCACCGCGAAGATGGGGCCGAACCGGCCCGGACCCGGCGCCCACGTCGCCACCGCGAGTTTCATGGTCGCGGCCGGCAGCCGCGGGCGCGGCGTCGGCGCCGCCCTCTGCCGGTTCGTCATCGACTGGGCGCGGCGCCAGGGGTACGCCGGCATCCAGTTCAACGCCGTCGCCGAGTCGAACACCGCGGCCGTGGGCCTGTACCGCCGCCTGGGGTTCCAGGTGATCGGCACCGTCCCGCGCGCCTTCGAGCACCCCACGCGCGGCCGGGTCGGCCTGCACGTGATGTACCTGGAGTTCTAGGAGCGATGTACCGGAAGCGCCGGGGCGGCCCGGCGCAGCGGTCCCCCACCGCCACCACGGGGGCGCGGCGGCCGCCGTCAGGTCGAAGCGGACCCCGGCGCCGCGCTCGTCGCCGCCACCGCCGGTGGCACGGCGTCCGGAGCCGACGCAGCCGATGCAGCGGCCGCAGACGACGCAGCCGGCGACGGCGCAGCACCCGGAGACGACGCAGCCCCCGGCACCACCGGCGACGGCGCAGCACCCGGAGACGACGCAGCCCCCGGCACCACCGGCGACGGCGCAGCACCCGGAGACGGCGCGGCGGCGTCGGTCGGATCGGCCGGGGCGCCGGGGCGGCGGCGCAGCTCGGCCGGCAGGACGATCAGCGCGACCAGCACGCCGACCGCGCCGACCGCCGCGAAACCCCACTTCGGGCCCAGGTTGTCGATGGCCAGGCCGGCCAGCGGACCGCCCAGCGCGACGCCGACGGTGAGGGCCGAATTGTGCAGCCCCATCGCCTCGCCCCGGGCGCCGGCCGGGATCAGCCGGCTGATCGCGGCGGAGCTGGCGGTGATGGTCGGGGCGCAGAGCATGCCGGCCGGGATCAGCAGCACGGCCAGCAGCCACCAGTGCTCGCCGCCCAGTCCGACCGGGACGGTCAGCACGGCCATCGGGGCGAACAGCGCGAGGATCGGCACGCCGCGCCGGACCGTACCGTAGGCGAAGCCGCCGACCAGCGAGAACAGCGCCCACAGCGACATCACCAGGCCGCTCCAGCCGAGCTGCCCGGACTCGCGGAGCACCGCGACGACCGACACGTCGGTGCCGGACAGGACCAGGGTGGCGGCCATCGTGACGGCGAGGATGGCGACGAAGCGGGGTTTGAGCCACTCCCGCCGGGCGACGCGTTCCCCGGCGGACACCGGGGCCTCGTGCTCGGCCCGGGTGGGCGGGTCGAGCAGCCACAGGCCGACACCGGCGAGCAGGATGCCGCCGGCCAGGGTCAGCATGGCGACGCGTGGTCCGGCGTCGCTGGTGGCGATCAGCACACCGAGGGCCGGGCCGGCCATGAACGACAGCTCGGTGGTCATCGAGTCGAGGGCGAAGGCGGGCAGCCGGTGCGACTCGGGGGTGAGCGCGGCGATCGACTGACGGGCCACCGAGAACGCCGGCAGGGCCAGGAAGCCCCCGAGCACGGCGACCGGCAGCAGCGCCCAGTACGGCAGCGCCTGCGCCACCAGCCAGTAGATCACCTCGGCGACGGTGGTCAGCACCAGCACCGGCCGCAGGCCGCGCCGGTCGATCAGCCGGCCCATCACCGGGGCGCCGAGCGACCCGCCGATCGTCGCGGCCGCGCCCACCAGCCCGGCCGCGCCGTAACCCCGGTCGAGGTCGGTGACCACGTGCAGGGTGAGCACCACGGCGGCGGCCGCGATCGGGACGCGGGCCAGCGTGGCGACCACCAGCAACGACGGGATCTTGGGCAGCGCCAGGGTTTCCCGGTAAGGCTTGAGCAACATGACGATCCTGACCTCCGCCGCCGATCCTCTCCCAGGCGTACGACAGAAACCAATGCCTTTGGCGCAGCTCACGTGCCCGGCCCCGGTTTTCTGGCAACGGGTGCGAAACGGGCCGGCCCGCGCTTGCTGCAAGCGCGGGCCGGCCCGGTCGTGAAGATCGTTACTTGTCGCGGTTGTCCGTGACGTCCTCGGGGTAGGTCGCCCCGCCGTCGGACTCGCGGGTCAACACCCGGGCGCCGCCCTCCGGCGGACCGGCCAGCGACTGCTCGCCGGCCGCCAGCTCGGGGAACTTGAGGTCGAAGGCGGGCCGCTCGGAGCGGATCCGCGGCATCCGGTCGAAGTTGCGCAGCGGCGGCGGGGTGGTGGTGGCCCACTCCAGCGAGTTGCCGTGGCCCCACGGGTCGTCCGCGGTGACGACCTTGCCCACCTTGTACGACTTCCACACGTTGTAGAGGAACGGCAGCGTCGCCGCGCCCAGGATGAACGAGCCGATCGTGGAGACCGTGTTCAGCGTGGTGAAGCCGTCGGTCGGCAGGTAGTCGGCGTACCGCCGCGGCATGCCCTTGGTGCCCAGCCAGTGCTGCACCAGGAAGGTGGTGTGGAAGCCGATGAAGGTCAGCCAGAAGTGCACCTTGGCGAGGCGCTCGTCGAGCATCCGGCCGTACATCTTCGGGAACCAGAAGTAGATGCCGGAGAAGACCGCGAACACGATCGTGCCGAAGAGCACGTAGTGGAAGTGCGCGATCACGAAGTACGAGTCGGAGACGTGGAAGTCGATCGGCGGCGAGGCCAGCAGCACGCCGGAGAGGCCGCCGAAGAGGAACGTCACCATGAAGCCGACCGCGAAGAGCATCGGCGCCTCGAAGCTGATCTGGCCGCGCCACATGGTGCCGATCCAGACGAAGAACTTCATGCCGGTCGGGACCGCGATCAGGAAGCTCAGGAAGCTGAAGAACGGCAGCAGCACCTGACCGGTGACGAACATGTGGTGCGCCCACACGCTCATCGACAGCGCGCCGATCAGCAGCGTCGCGGCGACCAGGCCCTTGTAGCCGAAGACCGGCTTGCGGCTGAAGACCGGGATCACTTCGGTGATGATGCCGAAGAACGGCAGGGCGATGATGTACACCTCGGGGTGGCCGAAGAACCAGAAGAGGTGCTGCCACAGCATCGGGCCGCCGGTCTGCACGTCGAAGACGTGCGCGCCGAGCACGCGGTCGGCGGCGAGGGCGAACAGCGCGGCCGCCAGGAACGGGAAGACCATCACCGCCAGCAGCGCCGTGACGAGCATGTTCCACACCATGATCGGCATCCGGAACATGGTCATGCCCGGCGCGCGCAGGGTCAGGATCGTGGTGATCAGGTTCACCGAGCCGAGGATCGTGCCCAGACCGGAGATGGCCAGCCCGACCACCCACATGTTCCCGCCGACGCCCGGCGAGTGCAGGGAGTCGCTCAGCGGGGTGTAGGCGAACCAGCCGAAGTCGGCCGCGCCGCCGGGGGTCAGGAACCCGCCGATGGTGATCAGGCCACCGAAGAGGTAGAGCCAGTACGCGAACGCGTTCAGCCGCGGGAACGACACGTCGGGCGCGCCGATCTGGATCGGCACCACGTAGTTGCCGAACGCGAACACGATGGGTGTCGCGAAGAACAGCAGCATGATCGTGCCGTGCATGGTGAACAGCTGGTTGAACTGCTCGGGCGACAGGTACTGCATGCCCGGCCGGGCCAGCTCGGCGCGCATCAGCAGCGCCATGAGGCCGCCCAGTAGGAAGAACACGAAGGCGGTGATCATGTACATGATCCCGATCTGCTTCGCGTCCGTCGTGCGCAGGATTCGGGCCAGCGCCGAACCCTTGACCTGCCGTCGCACCGGATATGGACGGGTCGCGATCGGCGACGGCGCAACGGTCGTCACGAATTGCCTCCGTTGTCTCGTTCGTCCCACTCGGCACGCCGCGAAGATCGGGCGTACCTCGCTGGCAGAATAGTCCCCCACCGACCTTCGGCCTTCGCGGGGTGACCAAAGGACCACCTAGGACGAGGGTCCGGCGTCAGACCGGCGCGGCGAGACCCCGGTAATGATCGGTGAAGATCTGGGCGCCGCGGCGGCGCAGCATCGGGTCGCGCACCGACGGCGGCACGTCCCTGGTCCGGTCCCGCTCACGGGTGCGGTCGCGCACCTGCGCGCAGCGCGGCCGGCGCCGCTGCTCGTAGGCGTGCAGGGCGGCCGGGATGTCCTGCGCCGAGCGGCGCAGCTCCTGGCCGAGCACATAACCGTCCTCGAAGGACATCGCCGCACCCTGGGCCAGGGTCGGCGCGGTGGCGTGCGCGGCGTCGCCGACCAGGACGACCGGCCCGCGCGACCAGGCCGGGAGGACCACCTCGTCGGTCCGGGCCACGGACACCTTCTCGATCCGGTCGAGGATGCCGGTGACCGGGCCGCCGAACGAGCCGAAGACCTCGCGCAGCCGCCCCAGCGGGTCGACCGGGTCCGGGGCGTCCGGCGCGGTCTCGTCGGCGTGGCAGTAGACCCGGCGGCCGCCCATCGGCATCGCGACGAACTGCGCGCGCCGGCCCAGCACGGCCGTCCAGTCGGTGAGCGGCGGGCCGCCGGAGACCACCGCGCGATAGACGACCTGGCCGGTCGGCGTGGCCGGGCCGCCCAGCCCGGCTCTCTCCCGGACCGTCGAGCGTCGCCCGTCCGCGCCGACCACGAGGTCGTACTCCGCGATCGCGCCGGTGGTGAACTCGACCTTGGCGGCGCCGTCGACGACCTGCACGTCGCGCACCCCGGTGGCATACCGCACCTCGCCGCCGACCCCGGTGAGCAGCACCTGCTGCAGATCGGCGCGGGACAGCGCGCGGGACTCGCCGACGCCGGCCCAGAGCCCGGCGACGTCCATCTGGAACAGCTCACGACCGCGGGCGTCCAGGAAGACCTGGCGGAAGATCAGGTCACCGAGCGGGCGCAGCGGGACGTCGAGACCGAGCAGGCGCAGCGCGCGAGAGGCGTTGCCGGGGAGGTAGATGCCGGCCGCCGGGCTCATCGTGGCGGGCAGGGCCTCGACGACGTCCGGCCGGAAGCCCGCGACCCGCAGACCCCGGGCCGCGGCCAGCCCGGCGATGCCGGCGCCGACCACGAGGATGCGCAACGTCATCGGCCAACGCCTCCCTGTCGATGGATACGCGTCGGAGCCAGAACACTACCGCGCGCCACCCTCGCGGGAAACCTGCGATCACCACCGACGCCGATCCGGGGAGGGCGCGGCGCCGGCGGGCGCCTCGCTGTCCTCCGATCGGGTGGTGCCACAGTGGTGGAAGGCGCGACTCGCCCGGGCCAGCGCGACGGCGCGACGCGCCCGGACGAGCCTGCGCATCCCGGCCACCGGCGCGGCGAGCGGCAGGCCGGGCAGATGCGGCGGGGGAAACGACGGCGGCATGCACGAGACCCAACCATCGGGGTACGACAATTCCGGTTCCACCGACGTTCGTGCGGGTGGTTTCTACCGGCTCAAGCGGTACAACACCCGGCTCGCGTCGACCCGCGGTCACCAACGCCGCTGTGGACTTGGCGGCCGCCGCCCCGGCTACGACCAAGGCTCCGGAGGCCGCCGGGACCGCGGCACGACCACGGTCCACGTCGAGTCGCCTGGTCATGACGCCGCGTTATGCGGTCGCTGCTCCGACGCACGTTGCCGTCCGGAAGGAGACCGACAGCGGCGGGTTGACCACCCGGTTCGGCTCGGGATCGCGCGCGGTGGTGCGCGGCGACTGCATCGCCTGCACGCCCCGCCGCAGGATCACCGTGCCGGGCACGCTCGCGTTCCGGTCAGTGACCTTGACCGGAACCGGCGCCACGCCCCGGCGGTGACCCGGGCCGGGGCGCGGCGTGGGCGCCCGATCACGCTCACCGGCGGGGCGACGTCCGCCACCCCGCGCGTGACGTAGGGGCTACAGGACGACGACCGAGCGCAGCACCTCTCCGGTGTGCATCTTGGCGAACGCCTGCTCCACCTGGTCCAGCGGGATCTCCTCGGTGACGAACGCGTCCAGGTCGAGGCGGCCCTGCCGGTAGAGCTCGGTCAGCATCGGGAAGTCCCGGCTGGGCAGGCAGTCGCCGTACCAGCTGGACTTGAGCGCGCCGCCGCGGCCGAAGACGTCCAGCAGCGGCAGCTCGATCCGCATGTCCGGGGTCGGCACGCCGACCAGCACCACGGTGCCGGCCAGGTCACGGGCGTAGAACGCCTGCTCGTACGTCTCCGGACGGCCGACCGCCTCGACCACCACGTCGGCGCCGAAGCCACCGGTCAGCTCCCGTACCCGGGCCACCACGTCGTGTTCCCGGGCGTTGATCGTGTGGGTGGCCCCGAAGCCGCGGGCCCACTCCAGCTTCCGGTCGTCGGTGTCGATCGCGATGATCGTGGTCGCTCCGGCCAGCGCCGCGCCGGCCACCGCGCCGTCGCCCACCCCGCCGCAGCCGATCACCGCGACCGAGTCGCCGCGGGTCACCCCGCCGGTGTTGATCGCCGCGCCCAGCCCGGCCATCACGCCGCAGCCGAGCAGCCCGACCGCCGCGGCCCGGGCCTGCGGGTCAACCTTCGTGCACTGCCCGGCGTGCACCAGCGTCTTCTCCGCGAACGCGCCGATGCCCAGCGCCGGGGACAGTTCGGTGCCGTCCTCCAGGGTCATCTTCTGCGCCGCGTTGTGGGTGGCGAAGCAGTACCACGGCCGGCCCCGGGTGCAGGCCCGGCAGGCGCCGCAGACGGCCCGCCAGTTCAGCACCACGAAGTCGCCGGGCGCCACGTCGGTCACCCCGGCGCCGACCGCCTCGACCACGCCGGCCGCCTCGTGCCCGAGCAGGAACGGGAACTCGTCGTTGATGCCGCCCTCCCGGTAGTGCAGGTCGGTGTGGCACACCCCGCACGTCTTCACCTGCACCACCGCCTCGCCCGGCCCCGGATCGGGCACCACGATGGTGGCCACCTCGACCGGCTTGCCCTTCGCCCGGGCGATCACGCCCCGAACCCGCTGACTCATCTCGCCGCACCTCTCCTCGTCGACCGGTCCGATCCGGACCACCCTCTCATCCGCACGCCGCGGGACGGGCGAGATCCCGAACGCCGCGGGACGGGCAAGTCCGCACACCACGGGACAGGCGAGTCCGCACACCACGGGACAGGCGAGTCCGCACAGCGCGCGACGGGCGCGACCGCACAGCGCGGAACGAGCGCGACCGCACAGCGCGGAACGAGCGCGACCGCACAGCGCGGAACGAGCGCGACCGCACAGCGCGGAACGAGCGCGACCGCACAGCGCGCGACGGGCGCGACCGCACACCGCGGCGCAGGCCAGACCGCACACCGCGGGACGGAACCGGACTGCCGTGCACGCCGCAGGACGGCTCAGGCGGGTGGATCATCCAGCAGAGCGCCGGTGAGCCGGTTGAGCTGGCGCACCTGCGCGGCCGTCAACCGGTCGAAGATCAGCTGCTGGACCGCCTCGGCGTGGCCCGGCGCGGTCGCCACCACCTTGGCGTGCCCCTCCTCGGTGAGCACCGCGATCTGCACCCGGCCGTCGGTCCGGTCCCGCTCGCGCCGCACCCAGCCGTGCTGCTCCAGCCGGCTGACCACGTGCGAGAGCCGGGACAGCGACGCGCAGGCGCGCCGGGCCAGGTGGCTCATCGGGAGCCGGCGGTCGGGCCGCTCGGACAGGGTCATCAGCACCAGATAGCCCATGTGCGTCAGGCCGGCGTCCCGCTGCAGCTGGGCCTCCAGCGCCGCGGGCACCTTGACCAGCACTTCGACGAGCCGCCGCCAGGTCGCCTGCTGCTCCGGCGTCAACCAGCGGGGCTCGTCCATGCTCGAAGGTTAGTGGCGTTCGGACAGTCCGGCATGGGCCGGGCGGACAGCAATCCACAGCGGGTCACCGAATCGATCGACTTACGTGAACCTCAGCGAGTACGCTGTCCGAGGACTTTCTACCCCGACACGACGCCGGAACCGGCTGGCTGGGGGGCCTCGGCCGGTTCCGGCGTCGTGTACCCGTGGGTCATGCGGACGGCGGCTCGTCCTTGCCCGCCTCCTCGGCCGCGTCCGCCTCCTCCTTGGTCCTGTGCACCGCGCCGTCGGCGTGCTCCGGCGGGCCGTACACGGTGTAGAGAACCAGCGGGTTCGGCCCGTCGTTGAGGAAGTTGTGCTTGCGCCCGGCCGGCACCACCACCAGGTCGCCCTGGGCGACCGAGCGGGTCTGCCCGGAGACGACGGCCTTGCCGACGCCGCTGACGAAGGTGAGGATCTGGTCCACCTCGTGGACCTCCTCACCGATCTCGCCACCCGGTGGGATGGTCATGACGACGAGCTGGGTGTGCTTGCCGGTCCACAGGACGCGGCGGAAATCCGGACTCTTCTCGGCGACAGTGGCGATCGTGAAGTGCTCCATGCGCCCACGTGTACCCGTCTCAGGCGCTCGGCAACCGGCCCGGCACGACCGGCGACGGGCGACCGATCAGATAGCCCTGGACGTAGTCGACGCCGAGCTCGCGCAACATCCGCAGGGTCGCGTCGTCCTGCACGAATTCGGCCACGGTGTGGATCCCGTACGCCTGGCACACCTGCACCAGCGCCCGCACCAGCACCTGGTCCTGCGGGTTGTCGACCAGGTCGACGACGTACTCCCCGTCGATCTTGACGAGGTCGATCGGGAAGAGCCGCAGATAGCGGAACGACGCGTAGCCCGACCCGAAGTCGTCCAGCGCCAGCGAGCAGCCGAGATCCCGGATCCGGTCGGCGAATCGGCGCGCCTCGCTCAGGTTGCCGATCAGCGCGGTCTCGGTGATCTCGAAGGTCAGCTGCTGAGGATCGACCCGGTACTGGGCGAGCAGGCGCTCGACCTCCGCGGTGAGCCGGGGATCGCCGACCGATCGGCCGGACAGGTTGATCTGCAGGCCCATCCCGGGCTGCTCGGCGGCGAGCCGCATGGCCCGCTCCACCACCCACAGGTCGATGTCGAAGACCGCGTCCAGCCGTTCCGCGGTGTCCAGCACCTGGATCGGCGACTGCGGGCCGTCCGCCTCGTCGAGCACCCGCAGCAGCAGCTCGTGCCGGGTCACCCGGTTGGTCTGCAACTCCAGGATCGGTTGCGAGTAGAGGGTGAACCGGTCGGTGCCCAGCGCGTCGGCGACCCGGTTGCGGTACGACCCCTGCCGGTCCCGGGCCGGCACCGGATGCGCGACCAGGGTGAGCGGCCGGTCCGCGTCCCGGGACTGCCGCCACGCCTGCTCGGCGTCGATCAGCAGATCGTGGCTGCCCGCCTCGCCGTCCGGGCGGAACCGGACCAGCCCGCCCCAGACCCGCGCCCCGATGTCCGCGCGCAGCGCCTCGACCAGGGCGCCGGCCTGCTTGCGGGCGACCGTCCAGGTGGTGGCCGGGAGCAGTGCCGCGATCTCGTTCGGTCCGACCCGGCCGAGCAGCTGCTCGGGGGCGAGGCGGCCCTCCAGCGTGCGGGCGGCGCGGTGCAGCAGGTCGGCGTTGCGTTCCGGGCGTACTCCCGCCCCGCCGTCGCCGGCGCCCTCGGCCTGCACCCGCAGCACCAGAAGCGCGCCGGCGGCCAGGCGCAGCGCACGGTCGATCTCGTCGGCGAACCGTGGCCGGGTCAGCAGGCCGGTGGCCGGGTCCGGCTCGATCAGCGAGGATTGCACGGTCTCGCCGCGGCGGGTGAGCCGGTCGTCCTCCCGGCGGGCGCGTTCCCGGGCGGTGACGTCGCGCACCGTGCCGCGGATGCCGCGGACCGTGCCGTCCGGGCTCATCATCGGTTCCAGCCGGCAGTCCACGTCGAACCAGCCGCCGTCGCCACGCATCAGCCGCACGGTGACCGGCACGCCGGCGCGGGTGGTCCAGACCTCGGTGATCGCGCCCAGCGCCGCGGCCAGGTCGTCCCGGTGCACGTAGCGAGCCAGGATCTGGCGGGTCATCTCCTTCTCGGCGGGCGCCCGGCCGAGCATCGCGGAGAGCGCGGCGGACCAGACGATCTGGTCGCTGGCCGCGGTGTAGGAGAACCAGGCCGCGCGGTCCGGCGCCGGCGGGCGCTGCTCGGGCAGCGGCGTCGCCGGGAACGCACAGCGCTCCCGCTCCTCGGGCACGGTCATCCGCCGACACCTCCCCCCTTGGCCACGGCCGCCTCACCTGCCGCCGGGCCCCTCACCTATTACGACCTGTCACCGGGCCGTAGTAACAGGGGACGCCAGAGTCAAAGTTTTGACGTTTCCGTAGGCAAGGCCAGGAGCAGGGAATTATCGCCCATCCAGAGTATCGAAACAACCGAACGGCGGACCGCTTTACCGCTCAATTCCACCGAAAAGCGTCTCGCCCTCCATGACGGACAGTCACTACCAGTATCCGACGGGGAACCTTGCGCGATCTCCTACCCGCCCGGCGCCGTCCACATGCACGCCACGTTCCGGCAATCTCGCTGTACGTGATCGTCAATCGGCGGCCGGCCGGATCTCCAGCTCGGCGATCCGCTGCCAGACCGGCCGCATCGCCGCCTCCGGCTCGCGCGCGAAGACGCTGCCCCGGATGCGGACGAACACGCAGTCGGCCACCCGCTCCAGCAGCGCCTGCCGGCGCATGTCGCTCTCCCACCGCTCCGCGCCCGGCCAGGCGTCGCCGTCGCACTCGATCGCCAGCCGGCGGCCGTCCGGCGCGTCCAGCACGAAGTCGATCCGATGGTCGCCGATCGGCAACTGCCGGATCGGACGGTGCCCCCGGGCCACGAGCAGCCGCAGGACGTAGCGCTCCAGATCGCTCTCGCACGCCGCCGCCGGATCGCTCGCGGCGGTCCGGGCGGCGGGCAGCCGCATCGCGTACGACAGCAGCAGCGCCCGCGCGTCGTCCGCGAGCAGTTCCTCCGGCCGCACCGAGTGGTAGATCCACAGCTGGTCGCGGGCGCGGGACGCGGCCACATTGATCCGCCGGTGGTAGTCCCGCCTGGTGAAGGCGGCGATCCGCTGGTCCCGGCCGGACACCACCATGGACAGCAGCACCACGTCCCGCTCGTCGCCCTGGAACGTGTACGCGTCACCGACCCGCAGCCGCCGCGCCTGGATCTCGTCCTCGCCGATCGCCTCGCGGATCCGCCGGAGCAGGTAACCCGCCTGCCCACCGCTGCTGAGCAGGCTGATCACGCCGAGCGTGCGGCCGTCGTACCGGGGATCCGTGACGATCCTGGTGACCCGGTCGACCAGCGCGTCCGCCTCGTCGGGGTTGACCTCACCGAAGCCGGGCAGGTTCCGCCGGACCCCGTCCGGGCAGTACACGTTCCGGATCGGCGGCAGGGACGGCCGATCCGCCCGCAGCGGCATGATCTTGCCGGCGTAGTAGTGCCGCGAGGAGAACTCGATGATCTGCGGCACGCACCGGAAGTGCTCGGTGAGCAGGATCCGCTCCGGCGACCGGCGCACCGCGTGGTCGTAGAGCGACGACTCCGGGTCGAAGTGCTCGGCCGAGGGCACATCGCTCAGATGCCGCCGGATCAGCCCCTGCACCGGGCCGACGAAGCTCAGCTGCGGGCCGACCTGCTGATCGTCGCCGACCACCACGGCGCGCTCGGCCAGGGACAGCACCGGCAGCGCGAACAGATCCGCCTGGGACGCCTCGTCCACGATCACCACGTCGAACTTCGCGCCCCCGGCGAACTGCTCGATCGCCCGGTCCACCGACATGACCCAGACCGGCACGGCGGCCACCGCGGACTCCAGCGCGCGCTGCGCGTGCGCCTGCCAGAGCGCGGCGCCGCGCCCGGCGCCCTTCCCGATCTTGCGCAGCGCGGTGGTCCAGTCGGCCAGCGCGGCCCGGCGCCGGTCGTCCAACGCGCGGGCCACCTCCAGCCAGGCGGAGGCGACCACCAGCTCGCCGGTCAGCCGCCGGATCGTCGTCCGGGCCCGCTCCACCCGGCGGCCCAGCGCCGCCGGGTCGACGTCGCCGACCACGCTGTCGAACCAGGTCTGCGCCCGGCGCCACTCCCACGCCTGGAGGCAAGCCGGCCCGGAGACCACCGGATGTCCCCCGGTGGCGATCTTCGCGGCCCACTCCGGCGCGACCGCCGCCAGCCGGTCGTGCAGCGCCTGGAAGCGCAGCACGTCCGGCTGCAGCAGGGCCACCCGCCGGATCTCGGCGATCGCCTCGTCCCAGCCGTCCAGGGTGCGCCAGGCCGCGGCCAGCTCCGGCCACGGCGCCAGCCGCTCGGTGACCGCCCGTTCCGCGGCCTGCGCATGGTCCAGGCCGAAGACCTCACCGGCCCCGTCGATCATCTCGGCCACCGCCGCCAGTCGCGCGCCGTCCGGCTGCAGGCCGGCCTGCGGCACCCGGGCGGTCACCCGCTCCACCAACGAGGGCCAGCGCCGCAGATCGAACTCCAGCGACTGGGCCGCCTCGGCCAGCAGCGCCCCGGCCCACACCGGAGGGTCGGTCCAGCCGCCGCTCGGCTCGTCGATCCGCAGCCGCTCCACCCATTCCACCCAGACGTCACCGAGCCGCCGGTGCGCCTGCGCGCGCCGCACCCGGGCGGCCACCAGATCGACGTCCGTGACCGTGCGCATCGGCTCACCGTCCACCCGGATCTCCTCGGCGACCCGGAACAGCCCGGCCTGCAGGAGCCGGTTGAGCCCCCGGCCGGCGGCGAACCGCTGCCGGATCTCGGCCAGCCGGGCGAGCAGCAGTCTCGGCTCGGCGAGCAGGGTCGCCCCGATCTCGACGCGGTGCCCGGCCTGCTCCCTGGCGCCGGCCGCCAGCTCGTCGAGCAGCGCCGCGACGGTGGACACGTGGTCCGCCCACAGGGTGCGCCAGTGCTGGTCGTCCATCAACCGGCCGAGGCGGTCGGTCCAGGTGCCCTCGCGGCGGCGCAGCCAGGCGACCGCATCCCGCAGATCGCTCGTCAGCTCGGCGTGGGCGGTCTGCTGCTCACGGCGTACGCAAGCGAGGTCGACATGCTCCGACAACCGGGACAGACGCTCCCGCGCCGCCGAGATCCCGGCCCGGCGGGCCGCCGCGGTGGCGGCGTCCGGCAGGTCCATGATCTCCGGGAGCGGCCGCATCGCGGCGGCCCGGTCGTCCGGCGTCAGCCGGGCGGCCAGCTTGAGCAGCGCGGCGAACTCCTCGATGGTCAGCGGTGGCGGGCCGGACACCGAGTCCGGGATCCCGCCGTGCGCCGCGGCCCGCTCCCGCAGCCAGGCGCCGACCTCGGCGGGCAGCAGGCTCACCCCGCCGATCCGGTACGTCGCCGCCTCGCTCTCGGCGATCAGCCGCAGCCCCGCCATCGCGTCGGTCAGCTCCCGCTCGGCCTCCTCCAGACCGGTGGTGAGCCGCTCCACCCGGCGCGCCTGCGCCTCGATGTCGAGCGTGGCGGCCCGGTCGGACAGCTCCCGCGCGGCCAATTGCAGCTGGGCCAGCTGATCGGTGGTGCGGCCGAGCACCGCCAGGCACAGCGCCCGCACCTGTTCGGGCAGGCCGTCGCGCAGCACCCGCAGCGGCTCCTCCTTCTGCGCGACCACCAGCACCCGCTTGCCGTTCGCCATCAGATGGCAGATCAGATTGCGGATGGTGTGCGTCTTACCGGTACCCGGCGGACCCTGAACGGCCACGTTGCGGTGCTGGGCCAGGCGGCGCGCGATCGACTCCTGCGCGGCGTTCGTCGGCAGCGGCATGAGCAGCCGCTCACCGACCCGCCGCCAGTCCCGCGCGCGGTCGTCCGGCATGGCCAGCCGGCTCGGCTCGTGCGCCAGGATCGCGGCGAGGGCGCCGACCGGATCGGTGGCGCGCCCGGCGGTCAGGCGGTCGCGCAGATTCTCCAGGAAACCGCGGAGCTGCCGCTGGCGTGGGCGGGCGAAGAGAACGGCCGTATCGCGGACCGACGCCCGCTCCCCCGGCCCCGCAGCCGCGCCCGCCACGAGCACGGCGCGGTCGTGGCCCAGACAGGTCAGGGCACGCTGGAAGAACTCGCGGCGTTCGAGGTCGTCCCAGAGATCGACCTGCACCACGCCGCCCGGCCCGGCCAGGTCCCGCAACCGGGCGAGATGCCGTTCGTCGAGGCCGTGCAGGGCATCGGTCTGCAGCCGGGCCGGACCGGACGGGGAGACGGTGATCAGGGCGCGGTCCGCGTCGTACTCGATCAGGACCGGGGTGGCGACCAGCGGATAGCGGACCCGGGCGCCGTCGATCGCGGTCTCCAGGATGCCGTGTCCCCAGACCAGTTCGGTCGTGGCGGCCGCCATGTCCAGCTGGTGCATCCGGTCGAGGAGCCGGCGGTGCAGGTCACGGGTCTGCTCGGCAGCCTCGGAGTCGGCGGCGGGCTCGGCGCCGGCGGGCTCGGCACCGGCGATGACGTCGGCCTCGGCGCCGGCAGCGGGCTCGGCACCGCCGGTGACGTCAGCAGCGGGCTGGGCACCGCCGGTGACGTCAGCAGCGGGCTCGGCACCGCCGGTGACGTCAGCAGCGGGCTCGGCACCGCCGGTGACGTCAGCAGCGGGCTCGGGGCGCAAAGTGACCGGGGGCGGTGGCTTCGGGCGGCCGACCCGCAGCCAGGAGGCGCCGTCCGGGCCCGGGCCGGTCCGGCAGTCCGGATGTGCCGGCAGGGCGTCCAGCCAGTGCGCGTCGGAGGGCACCGTGCGGGCCGGGCGGTCCATCTGCGCGCGCACCGCGAGGAGGTAGTCGGCGACCGCGACAGCCCGGTCCCGGATCGTCGTGGGCGACTCCATCCCGTGGAGTTTAGAGGCGGGGCGCGCCCGCCGGTCGGCACGGTGGTCAGCCCGTAGCGGGGCGTCCGGCCCGGGATCGCGACGGCCGGGGGCGTGCTTCGGAGGCACGGTCCGCCGCACCGGGATCAGGCCTCCCCGGGCCCGGACACGTGCTTCGGAGGCACGGTCCGCCGCACCGGGATCAGGCCTCCTCGGGGTCGCGGCCGACGGCGGACCGGCCGCCGTCCAGCGGGATGATCGCGCCGCTGGGGAACGCCGCCGCGTCGGAGAGCGGGACGGTGACCACCTCCGCGACCTCGGCCGGGCGTCCCATCCGCCGGAGCCGCTGGAGCAGGGCCCGGGGCGGAACCTGCGCCGGAACCGGTGGACGCCGCCCAGGGCGGGAGGGCGGCGTCCACCAGGCGGCTCCGGCCCGCCGCGGCACAGGGGTCAGGGGAACCGCATACGCCGGGGGCGCGGGATGACCGGCGGCGGCAACGGCAGGTCGTCGAGGTGGCTCCAGTTGAGGGTGCCGTTGTCGGTGGACTTGACCTCGCCGAGGCAGGCGCGGAGCAGGCCGAGGTTCGGCGCGCCGGCGTACCCCGCGATGACCACCTCGGGTTTCGGCTCGATCCGGGCGATCGCCGCGCAGATCTTGGCGACCTCGCGCTCGTCGACCGCGTCCAGCGGGAGCGGCGACTCCACCGGGGACCGGCGCCACTGCGGGCCGAACCGGCCGAGCAGCTCGCGGGCGAGCCGGCCGAACGAGCGGCCGACCTCGGCGTCGGCCATCGAGATCAGCGCGGACTGGCCGTAGCACCACGGCACCAGGACGTGGCCGTTGATCAGGACCAGTTGGTAGACCGATTTCGGGACGCTGATGATCTCGGCGCCGGGCAGCGTGCCGAGGAAGAGGACGAGTTCCTCGTACGGCAGCGGCCACCGCGGGTTGCCCAGCACGCGCTCCACGGTCTGGGTCATGGCCGGGTGGGCGTGCACCTCGCGGTCGATGGCCGTGCTCAGCGCTTCCGGCACCCGAGTCCACAGTTCGTCGGCGACCTTGTCACCGAACTGCTCGACCAGCCAATCGCTCGGACCGACGAGAACGTCTGGACGCATTCCCACCACCACCGTCCGTGATGTAGACGTCACTGCTGGCTAGAAGAGTTGCACTTCCAATGATCGACTGGAAGGGGCCACAACGAGATCATAAAAATCACGATGAATGTAATCTCGGGTGTCGATCAACGATTAGCCACCACGCCGGGGCGTCGCGCGCGGAGATGACCGAACCTGCAACTTGCGCGGCGAACCGCACGCGCAAGTTGCAGGCCGGTTTCGCTATTCCTGCGCACCCACTATTGAACCCCTGAACTATTTCCGACCGGTGACGACTCCGCGAACATCACCACACACGGCATGATCAATAGGTCCATCACCTGCGCCATGACCCACTTGGTGATCATCTTGGCCGGGGCGCCCGGGCGGCCGCCGAGGATCGAAACCACTTCCATCCACTGCATCCCGCTTTCACCTAGATCCATCCGGTCGCGTCCCGGATGCCATCAGCAGGCCGAGCCCCCAGCTCCGCGCAAGCCGGCCAGGGCGAGTGTCGGATACCCGTCAGAACATTCGTTCGCCGGCCACGAAGTCCGGCAACCGGCCGGCGGCGCGAAGTGGATCTTGCGGATCGGACCCGCCCGCGGCCCGCCGGAGCCGGTGACGCCGCACCACCGGAGAGCATATCCGCGGGCGCCCCGGGCGGCGCGCCGAAAAGCCGTGATTCCACCGTCGCCCGCGGGCCGCAACACCGCCACAATGGCGGCGCCGGGCTCATGACAAAGGAATTCCCGAACGAAACGGCACGGCCGGATGAAGGCGACCGGGAAACGCCGGAAGCGCCAATGGAGTGGAACGGACGCGATTCGACCGGCCCGCGACATCGCTTCCGAACGGATCGGCGGCACCGGCGCCAATCAGCGGACGGCCGCACCCCGCGGCGCGGCGCGGCACAATTGCATTCGGTCCGGCGGCAGGCGCCCGGGGCCACGCCGGCGACCGCCGCGCGCCGCACCCGGACGGACGCGGAGCGCCTGGTCGCACCGCCTCGCGCCGGGCCGCCCGGCACGACCGCAAGGCCGCGCCGGGCATCGCCGGCCCGGATCGCCGCCCCGGCCACGAGCCGTCACCGGGCCCGATGCGCGCGAACGGCCGGCGACGGGGTGGCGCGCAGCGGCACGACGACCCGGGTGGACGCCGGGCGGCGACGCGAGGCCGGAACCCGGCCCGGCGGCCGCCGGGCGGGCCGCGACGCCGCCGGTGTCGTGTCCATTAATCCCGATCCATGAAAGGGCCCGGCGTGCCGCCGCACGGTTCCGGCGCGGCGCCGCGTCACGCCGATCGATCCCTTTCCGGGTACGCCGAGCGCCGCCGCCGGGGAATCCCGCGGCGGCCGTGGACAGGGTCGGTCCGGCCACGCCGCACCTTTCCGGTCGCCGCGCCGGAACGCCGCGGAAACCGGCCGGACGCGGCGGTCGCGGCGCGCCGCCGGATCAACTTCACGGCCTTTCGGTACGACCGGCGCCGGCGCGGCGGATCGGTTCCGCCGCCCCGCCGGCAGCGCTCACACCGCCGCGCGGCGCCCGGACGGAGCCGGCCCGTCCGGCCCGCCGGACGCCCGGGTGGCGGCTGCCCGCCCACACCGGCGGACTGCCACCGTGGTGGCCCTCGCGCCCGCCGGACGGGGGCCGCGGGCGGACCGCGCTACCGTGCCCGGGTGAGTTCCGTCAGCCCGGCCGAGGAGGCCGCCACCGTCATCGCCGCGGTGCTCGGCGATCTCCGCTCCGGACGGCATCGCGGCATCGTCGTCGACTCCCCACCCGGCGCCGGCAAGTCGACGCTCGTGGTGCGCGCGGCCGGGGAGCTGGCCGCGACCGGTGCGCCGCTGATGATCGTGGCGCAGACCAACGAGCAGGTCGACGACCTGATCGAGCGGCTCGGCGCGCGCAGCCCCGAGGTGACGGTCGGCCGCTTGTCCGCGGTCGACTACCAGCGCACCGACCGGGTCCGCGAGCATCCGAACTGCCGGGTCGCGGCCAAGGTGCCGGACCTGGCGTCCCCCGCCGTCACCATCGGCACGGCCGCCAAGTGGGCCACCGTGACCGAGGGCAGCTGGCCGTGGGCGATCGTCGACGAGGCGTACCAGATGCGCTCGGACGCGCTGCTGCGGGTCGCGCCGCGCTTCGAGCGGGCGCTGTTCGTGGGCGATCCGGGTCAGCTCGACCCGTTCTCCACCGTCGAGGTGGACCGCTGGACCGGCCTGTCCTGGGATCCGATGCAGAGCGCGGTGGCGGTGCTGCTGCGACACAACCCGGACCTTCCGGTGCATCGGCTGCCGGTCTCCTGGCGGCTGCCGGCGTCGGCCGCGCCGGTGGTCGCCGAGGCGTTCTACCCGTTCACCGGGTTCCGCTCGGGCACCGGCCCGGGCGAGCGCACGCTGCGCTTCGAGCGGCCCGCCGAGACCGACCTGGACCGGGTGCTGGACGTCGCGGCGAAGACCGGCTGGGGGCTGCACGAGCTGCCCGCCCGGTTCACCGTGCGCACCGACGCCGAGGCGGCCGCGGCCTGCGCCCGGCTCGCCGCCCGCGCTCTGGCCCGTGGCGGGGTGGCCGCCTCGGAGGCCGGCAGCGGGGTGCTCACGCCCGGCCGGATCGCGATCGGCGCCGCGCACCGCGACCAGGCGGCGGCGATCCGCGCGCTGCTGCCGCCGGAGGCGGCGGGCGTCACCGTCGACACCGCGAACCGCCTGCAGGGCCGGGAGTACGACCTCACCGTGGTGCTGCACCCGCTCTCCGGCCGACGCGACGCCACCGCCTTCCACCTGGAGTCCGGTCGCCTCTGCGTGCTCACCTCACGGCACCGGCACGCGTGCGTGGTGGTGACCCGCGCCGGCATCCCCGAGCTGCTCGACGCGCACCCGTCGATCGAGCCGGTGCACCTGAACGTGCCGGTCCGGTTCCCGGACGGCTGGGAGGCGAACCACGCGATGCTGGCGCATCTGTACCGGACGTGACCCGGCGGTGGCCGTCGAACGCCGCGCCGGCCGCTGTCACGGCCGGCGCCGGACGCCGGTCACCTCGCCGCAGTGGCCGTCCACGGGCGCCCGGTCCGCCCGGGGGACGCGGAGATCGCCCGGCGCGCGGGCAGCCGGGTCGCCTGGCACGTGCGGTCCGGGCGCTGCCGGGGAGCCGGATCTGTCGTACGGTTGTTCTAATGTCGCTCACGGCCGCACTCGCGTACGCCCGGCACGGCATCCCCGTCCTGCCGGTGCACACGCCTGACCGGGGTGGGTGCTGTTCCTGCCGGCGGGGAGCCCGATGCGACCGTCCCGGCAAGCACCCGCGATCGCGGCACGGCGTGCGCGAGGCGAGCACCGATCCGCGCCAGATCCAGCTCTGGTGGGCGCACTGGCCACGGGCCAACGTGGGCCTGCGCACCGGCGTCTTCATGGACGTCGCCGACGTCGACTCGCCGGAGGGCTGGCACGGGCTGCGCCACCTGCTCGGCGGCGACGTCCCGCCCGGCCCGCAGGTGCGCACCGGCCGGGGCGGCCGGCACCTGTGGTTCCACCCGACCGGATTCGGCAACCGGGTCCGCCTGCTGCCCGGCCTGGACTGGCGCGGCGCGGGCGGATATGTGCTGGCCCCGCCGTCGCGGCACGCCACCGGCACCGGGTACACCTGGATCCGCCGCCCGGGTCCGGCGCTGCCGGCCGGCCCGCCCGCGCTGCTCGCCATGATCGCCGGTCCGCCCCCGGCGCCGCCGGCACCGCTGGCCCACCCCGACCGGTATGCCGAGGTCGCCCTGGCCGCCGCGGTCGAGCGGGTCGCCTCCGCCGCCGTGGGCTGCCGCAACGACACGCTGAACCGGGCCGCGTTCGGCCTGGGCCGGCTGGTCGGCGCGGGCCTGCTCGACGCCGCCGTGGTCGGCCGCGAGCTGACGGCCGCGGCGCGGTACGCGGGGCTGGCGCCGGGTGAGATCCGCGGCACCATCCGGTCCGGTATGCGGGCGGGCGCCCGCCGGCCGTTCGACCGCCCATCCGGCCACGCCGCCTGAGCGGCCACGCCCCCTGAGCGACCTGAAGGCCACGCGGCCTGAGCGACCACGCGGCCCGAGCGGCCTGAGCGGTCACGCCCCCTGAGCGGCCACGCCCCCTGAGCGGCCACGCCCCCTGAGCGGCCACGCCGCCTGAGCGGCCACGCCGCCTGAGCGACCACGCCCCCTGAGCGGTCCCGCGGCATGAGCGGCCTCAGCGGCCACACGACCCGGCTGTGGGTCGCACGCCGCGCCGGGCGGCGCCGGGCCCGCGGCACGAACAGGTGACTGTGGGATGAGTCACCTATCGCCGCGGTCGGTCAATATAGCGCTCACCTGGGGCGCTGGCACGGATGAGGGGTTCGATACCGGCCGATCGGCCCACCGGAAACGGATGATCGGGTCGGCAGCGTGCGGGACCGCACGCGGCCCGCGCCGGTAGCCTGACAGGCGACCGGCCGGGGGGCGATGGTGCTTCAGTGGGACGTCATCGGCGACACCGAGCAGAGTGTGCTCGCCGATCCGGTGCGCCTGCGTTCGGTGCGGCGGCTGGGCGGCCGCGGGCCGGACGAGGCGTTCGACCGGGTGGCGATGCTGGTCCGCAAGCTGGTGGACGCCCCGATCGGGGTGGTCTGTCTGGTCGACGCGGACAAGCAGTACCTGGCCGGCCAGGTCGGCATGCCGGAGCCGTTCGCCAGTGACCGCATCATGCCGCTGACCCACTCGTTCAGCCGGCACGTGGTGGTGGCCGGCGAGATGCTGGTGATCCCAGACGTGCGCGCCGACCCGCGGATGTGCGGCAACCCGGCGATCACCCAGGTCGGCGCGATCTCGTACGCCGGCGCCCCGATCACCGACCCGGACGGCCTGGTGGTCGGCGCGCTGTGCGCGGTGGACCGCGAGCCACGGGACTGGACGCCGAGCGAGGTCGCGCTGCTCACCGAGCTGGCCGCGGTCTGCTCGTCGGAGGTGTGCCTGCGGATCGCCCGGGCCGTGGCCGAGGAGACCCAGCGGGCCGCCGAGTCGGCCCACCAGCAGCTGGAGCTGCTGACCGACCTGACCGAGTCGCTGGCCGCGACGATGGACGTGGACGAGGCGATGGGCCGGCTCGGGCGGATCGTCACGGCCGGGCTGGCCGACTGGTGCGTGGTCACCTACGCCGACGCACCGGGCGCCGCGCCGCACGTCAGCGCGGCACACCGGGATCCGGCGCGGGCCGCCGACATGGCCCGGCTGGCCGACCTGGCCGCCCGTTCCCGCACCGACCTGCAGACGGTCGTGCTGGCCGCGCGCCGGCACGGCCGGCCGGTGCGGCACGCCGACGGCCCGCAGAAACTGCGCGGCCGGGTCAGCGACGCCGAGCTGGCGGCGCTGGCCACCGCTGCCGGGCTCGGCTCGTCGATGGTCGCGCCGATCATCTCGCCGGTGCGGCGCCGGGTGCTGGGCGCGGTGCTGCTGGTCAACGGGCCGGGCCGGCCGCCGTTCACCGAGGCCGAGGAGCGCATCGCGGCGGAGATCGGGCGCCGGGCCGGGCTGGCGGTGGAGAACAGCCGGCTCTACCGCGAGCAGCGGCACGTCGCCGAGGTGCTGCAACGCAGCCTGCTCACCGAGCTGCCCGCGCTGCCCGGGGTGGAACTACACGCCCGCTACCTGCCGGCGCAGGACGGCGCGGCGGTGGGCGGGGACTGGTACGACGCCTTCGCCCAGCCGGACGGCAGCGTGATGGTCGCGGTCGGGGACGTGTCCGGGCACGACATCGAAGCCGCGGCCACGATGGGGCAGTTGCGGAACCTGGTGCGCGGGAATGCGTACGGCCGCAACGACGAGCCCGGTGTCCTGCTCGCCCAGCTCGACCAGACGCTGCACGGTCTGCGGGTGCCGGCCGCGGCCACCGCGGTGCTGGCCCGGGTCCGGCAGTCCTGGTCGGGGTACGCGATCGGCTTCGCCAACGCCGGCCACCCGCCACCGCTGCTGCTCCTGCCGGACGGCCGGGTGCAGGTGTGGTGGGTGCCGCCGGAGCCGCTGCTCGGCCTGCCCCTGCAGGAGCCGCGCACCACCTCGGTCCGGTACGTCCCGCCCGGCTCGACCCTGGTGCTCTACACCGACGGCCTGGTCGAGGACCGCGATCAGATGCTGGACGACGGGGTGACGCGGCTCGCCGAGGTGCTGCGCTCCTGCGCGGTGTACCCGGGGGACGAGCTGTGCGACCGGCTGCTGGAGGTGGCCTCCCGCCGCAGCGACGACATCGCCCTGCTGCTGGTCCGGCTCACCGGCTGAGGGGACATCGCCGTCCACCCGTGGCCGCGTTCCGGCCGCTCACCGCCGCCGCGCCCGACCCGGTGGCGGCATCAGGCGGGCGACTCGTCGCCGACCGGCGGGCCGCCGTGGGTCCAGGGCGTCTCGGAGGGGTCTGGGAGGACTCCACCGCGGCGGAACTCGTCGCTCAACGTGGTCAGCACCAGCCGCTCACCGACCGCCGGCACGCTGCCCGGCTCGGCCACCAGCTTGCGCCCCATCCCACCGGACAGCTCCAGCAGCACATCGAACTCCCCGGCAACCGGCGGGGCTGCGGCCGGGTCCGCGGCGGCCACCGCCGGATCGCCCGGAGGAGCCGCGAGCCCGGTCCGGTCCGCCGCGGGGACCGCAGCCCGATCGCCCGCGGAAGCCGCGAGGCCGGCCGCCGGGACCGGGGTGACCGAGACGACCCGGGCTTTCTGGCCGGGGCGCGCCGGTGACGTCAGCACCGCGCCCGGTTCGACCCGGACCGCCTCCGCGGTCCGCACCATGATCCGCGGCCGCAGCACCGGCCGTTTCCCGCTGTCGTCGATCCGGTCCGGCGCGGCCAGCGTCACCGTCCCGGCGAACGCCGCCCCGGCCAGCCGATACTCCGCCAGCACCAGGGGGTCGTCGAAGGCGCGCTGCACCGCGTACCGCGCGGCCGCGCTCTCCAGCCGCTGCAGCCGGGCCGCCGCCGCGACCGCGCCGTCCCGGCGCGGCTGCGGCGCCCCGCCCTCCGCGACGTACTGGGCGAACGCCGTGTACGCGTCCTTGTCCCCGTCCCAGCGCCCGGCCACCCGGGAGCCTGCCGGCAGCCGGCGCAGCAGGTTCAGGGTCCGCCACATCCGCTCCCAGGTGGGCAGCATCAGCTCGCGCAGCACCTCGGGCAGCTCCGGCGCGTCCCGCTCGATCAGCGGCCCGAGCACCCGGTTGTCGAAGTCCGGATCGGTGGCCGGCCCGGCGACCGGCCCGTTCTCCACCGCCCGGGCCGCCTCGGCCCCCTCCTCTATCCACGCGAGCAGCACGCCGAGCTGGGCGTCCTCGGCGCCGCTCTGCCCGGTGGCCCAGTGCAGCGTGAGCGCCTGCACCGCGTTGGCCAGCAGCGACGAGCCGGGCACCTCGGCGCTGTTGGCGAAGAACGTCAGCCAGCGCCCGAGCAGCGGCA
The DNA here is from genome assembly GCF_003711105.1 of Actinoplanes teichomyceticus ATCC 31121. Classification (NCBI taxonomy): domain Bacteria; kingdom Bacillati; phylum Actinomycetota; class Actinomycetes; order Micromonosporales; family Micromonosporaceae; genus Actinoplanes; species Actinoplanes teichomyceticus. Next base: position 1,011,015 of record NZ_CP023865.1, on the reverse strand, counting down.
CGGTGGCCGGGACCGGGTGTTCGCCGTCCACGGTACGGAACCGGGTGGACCGGCCGAACAGGCGCAGGAAGTCGACGCCACCCGGGTTCGGCACCCAGAGCTGCGGGGCGTCGGCGTACCGGGTCCGGATGTCCTTGCCCCGGTCGGTCGGGACGTCCTCGGTCGCGTCGGTGAACGAGTCGACGTACCGGATCAGGATCCGCCCCAGCCGGTCGGCGAACCGGAATCGTTCGTCGCGGTCCCGGGGCTGGGTGACCACCAGCAGTTCCGGGCTGGCCGGGTCGGTGCCGGCCAGGGCGGCCAGCGGCGCGTTGGCCTCGCCGGCCATGGCCAGCGGGATCAGGACCATCGGATGGTCGTGCACGTGCAGGTGGCGGACGGTGGCGATGGGCTGTGCCCGCCCGGCCGCGACGGCCTGCGCCCGCGCCAGCGCGGTGAGCGTGCTCAACGGGCGGCCCCGGCCCGGGAGCCGTCCGCGGCGGCGACCGCCTCCTCGCGCAGGCGCAGCGCGGCGCGCAGGAGGGCGGCGGCCTCGGCCTGCGCCGGCTCCGGCTCGCGGGCCCCGGACGCCAGCGCGAGCACCTCGGCCACACTCTCGATGCCGCCCAGCGCCTCCCGCACCGGCCGTCCCAGCGCCCCGGTGGTTCCCGCCGCCTCGTGCCGGCAGAACACCGAGAGTTCGCAGGTGGACAGGCATTCCGGGGCGTAGCGCGGCGCCACGTGGCCGAGCGCCGCGGTCAGCTCCTCGGCCGGCCGGCTCGGGTCGAACGTCAGCCCGTCCGGCAGTGCGGCGATCAGGTCGCCGACCGAGGACAGCCGGGACAGCTGCCGGCGCAGCGTGGCCAGCTGCTTGCGGACGTCCAGCCGCACCGCGACCGGGCGCATCGCGAAGTTCTCCGGGCACACCAGGATGACCTCGTGGTCGACCAGCAGCGGGTCCATGCCCAGCCGGCCGAGCAGCTCACGCAGCGCGAGCACGTAGACCGCGGCCTGGGTCGCGGCGGCGGAGACCTTGGCGCTGTCCGCCTGGCCGTCCACGATCGCGAACGACTTGATCTCGACGACCTGCAGGCGGCCCCGATGCGCGTACGCCACCAGGTCGGGCTCCAGGTAGACGGTCTGGCCGGCCACCTCCAGGGTGAGCAGCGGGTGGTCGATCAGCGCGGCCTCGGCCCCGGCCAGCAGCCGCAGCGTGCGCTCGTGCCGGTCGGTGAGCGTGTCGTCGGAGTCCGCGCCGAGATCCTGGTAGCGCAGCTTCGCGTCGCCGGCGCCGAGCGCCGAGCGCAGCAGCGCGCAGTCGTCGGCCTTGAGCATCGCCTCGAACGCGTTGCCACGGGTGAGCGCGAACCGGGACTGGCCGAAGCTGCCCGGGAAGCCGACCGCCTCGGCCAGCTTGAGCTTGTCCACGCCCGCCGCGTCCAGCACGGCACGCCGGTTGCAGCCGGGATTGCCGGTGAGGGCGGCGATCGTGCGAGCGTTGTGCCGCTTGGCCTTCCCGGGGCCGCGCAGCTGGTCGAGCCGGGTCATCAGGGCCGTTCTGATCGGGGCTGGGCGTTACGGGGGCGCACCAACCAGAGACTGTAGATCTTCTTACCCGGCGGCGGCAATGGCACCGGGTTTCACCCCCGAGAGGTGAATAAATCGCGCATATCCGTCGTATTCCGCGTAGCGCGCTAGGTTCGGGACATGCCTAAGGCCATCTGGAACGACGAAGTGATCGCGGAGAGCGACGACACGGTGGTGATCGAGGGGAATTACTACTTCCCTCGCGCCTCGGTCCGCGAGGACCTGCTCATCCCCTCCGACACGCACACCGTCTGCCCGTGGAAGGGCAGGGCGTCGTACTACTCGCTGCGCACCGACGGGCAGACCGTCGCGGACGCCGCGTGGTACTACCCGGACCCGAAGCCGGACGCGGCGGCGATCCGTGACCGCATCGCCTTCCGCAAGGACGTGCAGGTGCAGAGCTAGACCCGACCACGAGGCCCACTCACGCGATGCGCGGGTGGGCCTCCTCGATCGCGGTGACCTCCAGATAGTCCAGCATGTCCCGTTGCTCGTCGGGATCCAGCGCCCGGAAGGCGGCATACGCCTCGCCCCGCGCGTTCGCCGTCTCCGCCGCGAGCAGCGCGATGATCGCCGACCAGGCCAGCGACACCCGGTCGAACAGCCGGGCCCGGCGCAGCGAGGTGAGCCGGGTCAGCATCGCCACCTTGCCGACCGCGTCGTCGTCGTGCGGCAACCGGTCGCAGAGCTCGAAGAGCGCCTTGCCCCGGTAGGGATGCTCGGCCTCGACCATCCGGGCCAGCTCGGCGTTGCTCATCCGGTCGACCGGCGGCGCCGGTCCGCGCCGCGGCAGGCGAGGGCTCGGCTCAGCGTGCACGGCTGTCCCGCCCGCTCTCGAACCCGTTGCCCGGCGTCTGGTGCGGCAACGTCGGGGTGGCGGTGAAGGACGGGAACGGCGGCGGCGCCGGCATCACCGGGGCGGCGTCCGCCCCGGACCATTCGCCCAGCTCCGCGGGCCCGCGCCACCCGTCCGGCTCCGCGGGCCCGCGCCACCCGTCCGGCTCCGCCGGCCCGCGCCACCCGTCCGGCTCCGCCGGAAAGCGCCGCGCGAAGCTGTCGAGCACGGCCCGGCCGGTCTCGGTCCGCGCGCCGACGGTCTGCTCGACCGCGTCCGCGACCCGGTCGGCCAGCGCCGACTGGGCCCGCCGGACGGTCGAGAGGATCTCCGCCGCCAGGCCGGGCGCGCCCAGGCCCAGACAGCGTTCGTCCAGCTGCAGCCCGGTCACATTGCCGGAACTCGCCACGGTGACCAGGATCGCGCCGTCCGCACCGGAGGCCGACGCGCGCAGCGTCGCCACCCGGTCCGCCAACGCGGCTGCCGCGCCCCGCGGGCGGGGCGCGCCGTCGCCAGCGCCCAGATCTCCACCCAGCACGTTCTCGCCCTCCGTTACCGAATCGCGGTGGTGTTGTCCCATCAGATCACGACCGCGCCATCCCCGCGAGCACCCACGGTAGCGACTCCCGGCGCTCACCCGACCCGGCGACCGCCGTAACCTTCAAGCAACGCATCGACCGCCACGATCGAGAGGGGGGTGCCGTGGAGACCGGTCAGCCGGACGACGGACACGCGCCGGAGTGGCAGTCCGCGATGCTCGACGTCTCCGGATCCACCCTGGCCGAGCTGGTCGCCCGCGACGACTCCGCGCTGGAGCGCTGTCTGCGCCGCCTGGCCGACGATCTGGCCGGCCCAAGCGAGCAGATCGCCGGCTTTAACTCGGCGCTCTGAACGGCCCGGCTCCGTTGCACCCGTTCCGGCTCGCCGACGCCGAGCTGGCCGGCCTCGGCGCCGGCCGGCCCTCGGCCGGCGCGCTCGGCGTGCTGCGCCGAGCCCGGCTCAGCCGCCATCTGCTCCTGTTGCGGGAGGTGCGGCGCGCGGTCGCCGAGGACCCCGCCTGGTACGTACGGCTGCACGCGCTGAGCTCCGACGAGTTCCGCGCCCACTGCGCCGACCCGATGACCGGCCTGTGGGCGGCCCGAGCGCTCGCCGCTCTCCGCACCGGCCCGCCCGCCGAACCCGGCCGGGCGGCGCTCGGCGACCTGCCCGAGCCGGCCGGGCACCCGCTCAGCGTGACCTGCGCCGGGCGCCGCCTGACCGTCCGGCTCGACGACCGCGGCCCGCTGCGCCACCTGCTCGGCCTGCCCGCCGCCGCGCCACTGCGCCCGGACGAGGTGGCGCGGTGGCGCGAGCACCTCGACGCGGCCTGGACGATCCTGGTCACCCGGCACCCGGAGGCGGCCGGCACGCTCGCCGGGGTGCTGCGGGTGATCGTCCCGGCCCGGCCGGACCCGCTCGCCGAGGGGGTGAGCGCGACGTCGGCGGAGGCGTTCGGCGCGGTCGCGCTGTCCGCCCCGGCCAGCGGCGTCCAGCTGGCCGTCGCGCTGCTGCACGAGACGCAGCACAGCGTGCTGAACGCGGTGCACGGCCTGTTCGAGCTGGTCCACCCGGGTACGGAGCCGGGGTACTCACCGTGGCGGGAGGATCCGCGCCCCACGTTCGGCATCCTGCACGGGGGCTACGCCTTCCTCGCCGTGACCCGCTTCTGGCGTACCGAGCTGCGGGGCGGGTGCGGCGGTGAGGCCGAGTTCGAGTTCGCGCGCTGGCGGGCGGCGGTGCACCGGATGGCGGGCCGGCTGCTCGGCGGGGGCCGGCTGACCGCGGCGGGCGCCCGGCTGGTGACCGCCCTGCGGGACGAGGTCGAACCGTGGCTGGCCGAGCCGGTCGATCCGGAGGTGGTCCGGCTGGCCGACCTGGCCCGGGCCGACCATCACGCGCGCTGGCGGCTGCGGAACCTGACGATCGCGCCGGACGACGTGGCCGCCGTGGCCCGGGCGTGGCGGGCCGGCCGCGCCGCCCCGGCCGTGGCCTCCGTGGTGGCCCCCGGCCGGCGGGTCACCGATGCGGGTTCCCGGCTGCGCCTGATCCGGGCCGTGCTGCGCGGCGACCCTCCGGCCGCCGGCTCCGCGGACGCCGCCTGTGTGCGGGGCGACGGTGCGGCCGCGCTCACGGCGTACCGGGAAGCTGTGCGCCGCGACCGCGCCGACGGCGCGGCCTGGAGCGGGCTCGCTCTCGTCGCCCCGCAGCCGGCCCTGCGCCACCGGCCGGAGCTGGTCCGCGCCGCGGCGCTCGCCGCGCCGGAGGCCGACATCGCGGACCTGGCCGCCTGGCTGTCGCGCTGACCCGCGGACGCACCGGCCGGCGGACGCCCGGCCGCACGAGCGACGCCGCCGCCCCGGCCCGGCGGCGCTCGGTTGCAACTCGGTTGACCTGCGGTTCTGCGTTCGGTAGCAGGTGTGGAACGCGAGCCGGATCACTCAACCGGGCGGTCACCGGCCCGATGTGAGCGGCTGGAGGTGGATCGTGGCTCGCAGAGCACTGTTGGACCGGATGCGGCGCGTCGTCGACGACGGCATCGTGCTGGCTTCGCTGGTACTGCTGGTGTGGCCGGCGGATGCCGCGGACGTGACCTGGACGGCCCGGCTCGTGCCGCTGGCCGCGGCGCTCTGTCTCGGCCTGGCGATGCTGCTGGTCGTGCCGGAGCGGCCGATCCTGCGGTTCGCGCCGACCGCCGCGGCGCTGGCCGTCAGCGGCATCCGGCACGTGCAGGGTGAGTTGGCGGCCGGCGCGATCTGGCTGCTGCTCGGCATGGCCGTCGCGGTGCTGTTCCGGCGCTGGGCCGGGGCCGGCTCGGACGGGGCGCTGATCCGCGACCTGAGCACCCAGCGCGCGCTGCTGGCCCGGCAGGCGTACCGGGACCCGCTGACCGGGGTCGGCAACCGCCGCATGTTCCTGGAGCGGGCCGGACACGAGCTGGCCGAGGCGAGCCGGACGATGACCGCGGTGATCGTGGTCGATCTGGACGGCTTCCGCGAGCTGAACGAGACCCACGGCCACGAGATCGGCGACGACCTGCTGCGCGCGGCGGCCGAGCGGCTGGCCGCGAACGTCCGCGCCAACGACACCGTGGCGCGGCTCGACGGCGACGAGTTCGTCGTGCTGCTGCCCGGGCTGGAGGACGAGCAGGCCGCGGTCGCGGTCGCCGAGCGGGTGCTCACCGAGATGCACCGGCCGCTGGAGTTCGACGGCGTCACGATGAGCGTCCGGGCCAGCGCCGGGGTCGCGATCACCGCGGGCGGCGGGATCGACGCCGTGCTGCGCGAGGCCGACCAGGCGCTGCACCGCGCCAAACTCGACGGCGGCGGCACGGTGCGCCGGTTCGACCCGGAGCTGTTCGCCCTGGAGGAGCAGCGCCGCAAGGCCGAGGGCGACATCCTCCGCGCGCTGGACGTGGGCGAGTTCGAGGTGCACTACCAGCCGATCGTCGACCTGGACGGCGAGCACACCGTGGGCGTGGAGGCGCTGGTCCGCTGGCGGCACCCGGAGCGTGGCCTGGTCCCGCCGGGCGTCTTCCTGGACATGGCGGAGTCGCTCGGCCTGCTCCCCCGGCTCGGCGGCTGGGTGCTGGAGGAGGCCTGCCGGCAGGCGGTGAACTGGCAGCGCCAGTTCCCCGGCTTCGAGATGAACGTCAACCTGTCCGCCTCCCAGCTGACCAACCCGCACCTGGTCGCCGAGGTCCGGGCGATCCTGGAGCGCACCGGGCTGGATCCGGAGCACCTGGTGCTGGAGCTGACCGAGTCGGTCGCGCTGACCGACCTGGTGGAGTCCGCGCGGGTGCTCAGCGAGCTGAAGTCGCTCGGTGTGCGGATCGCGCTGGACGACTTCGGCACCGGTTTCTCCTCGCTCAGCCACCTGAGCGCGCTGCCGGTCGACGTGGTCAAGATCGACCGGTCGTTCGTGCAGGCGATGCCGGACAGCGGCGGCGCGTCGGTGGCCGAGGCGGTGCTGCACATCGCGCGCACCTTCAACCTCGCGCCGGTGGCCGAGGGCGTGGAGGACGCCGCGCAGGCGGAATGGCTGCGGGAGCTGGCGTGCAGCCGGGCGCAGGGGTACCACTTCGCCCGCCCGATGCCGGCCCTCGGGGTCACCGAGCTGCTGGACCGGCAGGCCGACAGGGACATCTGCGCCTGAGCCGCACGGCGGCGCGGGTCACAGCGGCGGCAGATCGATGTCGGTCTCCAGCCGCTGCCCGGCGGCGGTCGCCCGGAACACCGGGTGGCCGTCGCCGTACGCCTTGGCCAGCGCGGCCAGCGCCTGCTGACGGGCCGCCCGGTCGCCGTCGGTGAGCGCCAGGTTCCACGCGCAGGCGGCGGTGTCCGGATGGTCGGCGCCGCGGACCACCCGGGACCGGCGCAGGGTGTCCGCGGCCAGTTCCCGGGCCCGCTGCGCCTCACCGGCCGCGAACAGGTCCGCGGCCAGCCCGTTGGCGCAGCTGAGCGTGAACGGATGATCGGCGCCGACGCTGCGCCGCAGACCGCCGAGCACCTCCTCGTCGATGGTGCGGGCGTCGGCGTGCCGGCCGGCCGCGCGCACCACCCCGGCCAGGCCCGCCGAGGCGGCCAGGGTGAACGGGTGCTCGTCGCCGAGCACCGCGTGCAGCCGGATCACCGCGCGCTCCAGCAGCTCGTGCGCGCCGGCCAGGTCACCGGCGGCGCGGGCGCAGTTGGCCGACGAGACGGCGGTGGCCAGGGTGTCGACGCTCAGGTCGCCGAACCGCTGCCGGCACGCCGCCAGGGTGGCGGCGGCCAGCTCACGGGCCTCGGGCAGCCCGCGGCGGTGCGCGGCCATCGCGGTCAGCCGGCCGGCCCAGAGCGCGAACGGGTGATCCTCGGCGACGTGCTCGGCGTGCCCGGCGAGCACGGCGGCGACCCCGGCGTAGTCGCCGAGCCCGAACAGGTCGTAGGCGAGCGCGGCCCGCGACGCCCACGTCTCCGGGTGCCCGTCGAGGAGGACCGCCTGCCGGTGCCGCAGGGTCTGCTCGTCCAGCGCCCGGGCGCCCCGGAAGTCGCCGAGCAGGCGCAGGTCGATGCCGAGGTTGTTGGCGCAGCGCAGCGCGGTCGGGAAGCTCTCGCCGAACAGCCGCCGGTACCGCACCAGGTTGTCCGCGTCCAGCTGCCGGGCCTGGCCGAAGTGGCCCTGCATCCGCAGGTCGCCGCCGACGCTGTTGGCGGTGGCCAGGGTGGCCTCGTCGTCGGCGCCGAACACCTCCCGCTGGGTGCGCAGGGTGTGCAGGTTCAGGTTCCGGGCCTCGGCCGTACGGCCCACCGCCCGCAGCGCGTTGGCCAGATGGAACGAGGCGAGCAGGGTCTGCTCGGCGGACTCGCCCAGCGCGTCACGCCAGCGGGTCACCGCGGCGCCGGCCAGTTCGCGGCTGGAGTCGTAGTCGCCGCGGGCGTAGTGGAACCGGATGCAGTTGATCACCAGCTGGCGCGCCTCCTCGGCCTCCCCGCCGAGCAGGTCGGAGTGGATCAGGTGCGGCGCCAGCTCGGCGTAGCGGTACCAGCCGGCCGGGTTGTCCGGGTCGCCCGGGTCGGCGGCGGCCAGCATCCCGCGCACCGTCCGCAACAGCCCGGCGTGCCGCTGGGAGCTGAGCTCCTGGCCGAACATGCCGCGGATCAGCGGGTGCACGGTGAGCCGCTCGCCGGAGGGGTCCAGCCCGGCCAGCCCGAACCGGGCGATCCGCCGCATCGCGGCCCGCAGCCGGCGCTCCACCCGGACGGTGCGGGCCACCTCCTCCTCCAGCGGCAGGGTGCGTGCCGCCCAGAGCAGCTGCCAGGAGATCGGGGCGCTGGCCAGGAAGGTGCAGAGTTCGAGCAGCACCCGGTCGGCCGGGGCGGCGCGGTCGAGGGCCTCGGCGGCCAGCCCCCAGGCGACCCGGATCGGGGTGGGGAAGGCCAGCTCGGCGGCGCGCCGGTCGTACCGGTCGAGGTATTCGTCGACGGGCCAGCCGGTGGCGGCGCGTACGGCGGCCGCCAGGTCCAGCGCGATGGGCACGTCGCCGAGCCGGTCGGCGAGCCGGTCGGCGTCCGCCGCGGACAGCTCGGTGACCCGGCCGCGGAGCAGGTCGACGGCGTCCGAGCGGTCGAACACCGGCACCGGCAGCACCTGCGCCACCTCGGCGGTCCAGCGCGGGTTACGGCTGGTCACCAGCACGTGCCCGGCGCCGGACGGCAGGTACGGCATGATGTCCTCGGGCCGGTTGGCGTTCTCGAAGACGACCAGCCAGTGCCGGTACGGCTCGCCCCGGCTCAGCGCGTCACGGACCGCGCCCAGGGTGCGGTTGAGGTCGCGGGCCTCGGGCAGGCCGAGCTTCTGGGCGAGCCCGGCCAGCGCCGCCCGCATCCCCGCGCTCTGCTCCGCCGGGATCCACCAGACCAGCTCGTAGGCGTCCGCGTGGCGGTAGGCATACTCCACCGCCAACTGGGTACGACCGGTACCGCCGAGCTGGTGGTCCGGGCTCGGCAGCAGCACCACCGGACCGTTGCCGAGCAGACCGCGCACGCGGGTGAGCAGTTCCTCCCGGCCCACGAAGCGGGGGTTGCGCGGCGGCAGACCGCCACGGATCGGCACACCGTGCTCCTCACATCTTGGTGATGCCGATTACCGTACGTGGAACCCCCGCGGCAGCAAAGCGGGCGCGCTCCTGCGAGACGGAAGGCCCCCCGGTGATCGAACAAGTGACGAGCCTGGATGCGGACGGTGACACCACCACCGTCTCGCTGCGCGGGGAGATCGACGTGCTGACCGTCGAGCAGGTCCGCGTGGCGCTGGGTGAGGCGGTGGCCGGCCGGCCCGGCCGGATCGTGGTGGACATGGCCGGGGTGGCGTTCATCGACTCGACCGGGCTGGGCGCGCTGATCTCCGGGTTCCAGCGGGCCCGCGATCAGGCGATCGATTTCCGGCTGGCCCGGCCGAGTGCGAGCGTGCGGCAGATCCTCGTGCTCAGCGGCCTGATGGAAGTGGTCCAGGTGATTCCGTAGGCCCCGGCGTCACGCGTCGGCCGGGACGGCCAGCCCGAGCCCGGGCGCGACCGGCTTGAGGTGCTTGCCGGCGAAGAGCATCAGGCTCAGCAGCGAGGCGAGCAGGGCGAGCGCGCCGGCGCCGTACCAGGCCCAGGTGTACTCGCCGAGCTGATCGCGGACCAGGCCGGCCGCGGTGGCCGCGACCGCCGCGCCGATCTGGTGCGAGGCGAACACCCAGCCGAAGACGACCGGCCCGGCCGCGCCGAAGTACTCGCGGCACAGGGTGACCGTGGGCGGCACGGTGGCCACCCAGTCCAGGCCGTAGAACAGGATGAACACCAGCATCCCCGGGTGCGCGACGGCGGCCAGCAGGGACGGCAGGACCAGCAGCGACAGCCCGCGCAGCGCGTAGTACGCGCCGAGCAGGATCCGGCTGTCCACCCGGTCGGTCAGCGCGCCGGAGGCGATCGTGCCGACCACGTCGAAGACGCCGACCAGGGCGAGCAGACCGGCCGCCGTGGTGGCCGGCATGCCGTGGTCGTGCGCGGCCGGGATGAAGTGCGTGCCGACCAGTCCGTTGGTGGTCGCCCCGCAGATCGCGAAGCCGCCGGCGAGCAGCCAGAAGGCCCGCGTCCGCGCGGCGTCGCGGAGGGCGCCGAGGGCGAGCCGGGCGGCCCCTCCGGCCGGCTTCGCCGGCACTTCGGTGACCCCGCCGAGGGCGGTCACCCCGAGGTCGGCCGGGTGGTCCCGCAGACGCCAGAGGATCAGCGGTACGACCGTCAGCGCGACCACCGTCACGGTGAGCGCCGCCGTGCGCCACCCGTTCGCCTCGGTGATCCGGGACAGCAGCGGCAGGAAGATCAGGTTTCCGGTGGCCCCGCCGGCGGTGAGCACCCCGGTGACCAGCCCGCGGTGCCGGACGAACCAGCGTCCGGTGATCGTGGCGACGAAGCCCAGCGCGAGCGAGCCGGTGCCGAGCCCGACCAGCACGCCCCAGCAGAGCATCAGCTGCCAGCTGGAGTTCATCCACACCGTCAGCCCGGAGCCGAGCGCGACCAGCGCCAGGGCGGCGGCGGCCACCCGGCGGATGCCGAACCTGGCCATCAGCGCCGCGGCGAACGGCGCGGTCAGCCCGTAGAGCAGCAGGTTCACCGAGACGGCGGCGGAGACGGTGCCGAGCGACCAGCCGAACTCCTCGTGCAGCGGCTGGAGCATGACCGACGGCGTGGAACGGAAGCCGGCCGCGCCGATCAGCGCGACGAACGCGACCGCGGCGACCGCCCAGGCGGGATGAAAGCGTGGTTTCACGGTCCGATTCTGGGTACGCCGGCCCGCCCGGACGAGTGGCCAGTAGGCCATCGTGCGCAAGAATCGGGCCATGCCGCATGTGATCGCCGTTCTCGTCCTCGATGCCGTCGTCCCCTTCGATCTCGGCGTCCCGGCCCAGGTGTTCGGCGCCGCGCGGCACGGGGTGGCCCGCGGGCGCCCCTACGAGGTGCTGTTCTGCGGCGAGGGCACGGTGCGCACCGCGGCCGGTTTCACGGTGACGCCGGACCATCCGCTGAGCGCCGCCGAGCGCGCGGACACCGTGCTCGTCCCCGGCATCAACGCCGGCGGCCCGGTCACCGACGGCACGCTGCCCGAGCCGGTCCGCGCGGCGCTGCACTCCGCGGCCGATCGCGGCGCCCGGATCGTGTCGATCTGCACCGGCGCCTCGGTGCTGGCCGCGGCCGGCCTGCTGGACGGCCGCCCGGCCGCCACGCACTGGGGCTGGGCGAAGCGGATCGGCGGGCTCTACCCGCGGGTCCGCTGGGACTTCGACGTGCTGTTCATGGACGACGGCGACGTGCTGACCTCGGCCGGGGTGGGCGCCGGGGTCGATCTGTGCCTGCACATCGTGCGGTCCGATTACGGGGCCGAGGTGGCCAACGCGGCGGCCCGCCGGTGCGTGGTGCCGCCCTGGCGCGACGGCGGCCAGGCGCAGTACATCGAGCGCCCGGTGCCGCCGGCCGCCGGGTCCGGCACCGAGCCGACCCGGGCCTGGGTCCTCGACCGGCTGAGCGAGCCGGTCACCCTGGAGGAGATGGCCCGGCACGCCCGGATGAGCGTGCGCACGTTCACCCGGCGGTTCCGCGACGAGACCGGCTCCAGCCCGCGGCAGTGGCTGCTGCGCCAGCGGGTCGAGCACGCCCGGCTGCTGCTGGAGTCCACCGACCTCGCGGTGGACGTGGTGGCCCGGCGCTCCGGGCTGGGCAGCGCCGCCGCCCTGCGGCAGCATCTGCACGCCACGATCGGGGTCGCGCCGTCGGCGTACCGGCGGACGTTCCGGCACGCCGGGTAGCAACTCAGGTTTGCGACGCGATGTCCGATGGAGGGGTGTATACCCCGTGCCGCCGCGCTTGAGGATTCCATGGATCAAACCTTCCGTCCGCTGCTCGATGCCCTGAAGCAGATCGGCGTCGACCCGCACGCGGTCGACGCCGCGGCCGAGGAGGCGCAGCGCAGCGGCCGTTCGGTACGCGCGGTGCTGATCAACGACCAGGTGGTCACCGAGGAGCAGCTGACCCAGGCGGCCGCCGCCGCGTTCGGGATCAACACCCTCGACCTGGTCGGCTTCACCCCGGACCCGACCGCGCTCAAGCGCATCCCGCTGCCGGTGGTGCTGCGGCACCGGGTGCTCGGCCTGGCCATCAACGACGGCGAGCTGGTGGTCGGCGTGACCGACCCGGCCGACGTGGTGGCGCTCGACGACGTCCGGGCCGCCACCGGCATGACGGTGCGCCCGGTGGTGGTGGCCCGCAGCGAGGTGCGGCGGATCATCGAGCGCCTCCAGCGGGAGGACAGCGATCTCGGCGACCTGGCCGACGCCGGGCTGGACGACTCGGCCGGCATGGCCGCGCAGCAGACCAGCGCCGACGACGCCCCGATCGTCCGGTACGTGAACAGCCTGATCGAGCAGGCGGTCATGAACCGCGCCTCCGACCTGCACCTGGAGCCCACCGAGGACGACATGCGGGTGCGCTACCGGATCGACGGCGTGCTGCACGAGGTGGACGTGGTGCCGCGCGGCGTGATGGCGGCGCTCACCTCCCGTCTCAAGATCATGTCGGGCGTCGACATCACCGAGAAGCGGGTCCCGCAGAACGGCCGGATCACCGCGCTGATCCGGGACCGGACGGTCGACCTGCGTACCGCCACGCTGCCGACGGTCTGGGGCGAGAAGATCGTGCTCCGGGTGCTCGACACCGGGGGCATCGACCTGGACATCGGCAAGCTGGGTTTCACCGAGCACAACCTGGCCCGGTTCTCCGCGTCGTTCAGCAAGCCGCACGGGATGGTGCTGGTCACCGGCCCGACCGGCTCCGGCAAGTCGACCACCCTGTACGCCACCCTGGGCCGGATCAGCAAGCCCGAGGTCAACGTGATCACCGTCGAGGACCCGGTCGAGTACCGGCTGCGCGGCATCAACCAGGTGCAGGTGAACGCGAAGGCCGGGCTGACCTTCGCCGCGGTGCTGCCGGCCATCCTGCGCTCCGACCCGGACGTGGTGCTGATCGGTGAGATCCGGGACGGCAACACCGCGCAGATCGCCGTGGAGGCCTCGCTCACCGGCCACCTGGTGCTGTCCACCCTGCACACCAACGACGCGCCCGGCGCGGTCACCCGGCTGACCGAGATGGGCATCGAGCCGTTCCTGGTCGGTTCGTCGCTGGACTGCGTGCTGGCCCAGCGGCTGGCGCGACGGCTCTGCGACTGGTGCAAGGAGGCGTACGCGCCCACCGAGGAGGAGGTGCTCGGCGCCCGCTGGCCGCTGGAGGACCTGGCCTTCCCGGAGGTGCTGTACCGGCCGGTGGGCTGCCGCAACTGCGCGAACACCGGCTACAAGGGCCGGATCGCGATCCACGAGGTGATGCCGATCAGCCCGGAGATCGAGTCGCTGACCATCCGGCGCGCCTCAGCCGGTGAGATCCGCGAGGTCGCGCTCGCCCAGGGCATGTACGAGCTGCGCGCCGACGGCCTGGCCAAGGCGGCCGGTGGCCTCACCTCGGTCCGGGAGATCTCCCGGGTGGCCGTCTGACCGCTGTCGCGGACACCGCCGGTGGCCGTCCGGGCCCGGCGCCGGCGTCCGCGGTCCGCCGCTGCACGGCACCCGAGTCGCTACTAAACCGGGTGACCGCGGTGCCGATTCAACAGGCGTCGGAACGCGAGCGAGAGGGCCGGGACAGTGGACACGATCGAGCACGAGGTGCGGCAGCCGCATATGGCGGCCAGCCCGGACGACCTCGCCGTGCTCGACCAGCTGCTGATCACGCTGGTCGAGTCGCGCGGCTCCGACCTGCACCTGACGGTGGGGTCGCCGCCGATGATGCGGGTCGACGGCTCGCTGCGCCCGGTTCCCGGCTACGGCAAGCTGAACGCGGCGGACACCGAGCTGCTGGCCCGCGCCGCGGTCACCCGCACCCAGTGGGAGACCTTCCGGCGCGAGCAGGAGATGGACTTCGCGCACAGCATCGTCGGCGTCTCCCGCTTCCGCGGCAACCTGTACATGCAGCGCAACTCGTGCGGCGCGGTGTTCCGGGCCATCCCCCACAAGATCAAGCCGCTGGACGAGCTGGGCATGCCGGAGTCGGTGGGCCGCTTCGCCCACCTGCCGCGCGGTCTGGTGCTGGTGACCGGCCCGACCGGTTCCGGCAAGACCACCACGCTCGCCGCGATCCTCGATCTGGCCAACCGCAGCCGGGCCGAGCACATCATCACCATCGAGGACCCGATCGAGTTCCTCCACCCGCACAAGCGCAGCATCGTCAACCAGCGCGAGGTGGGCTCGGACACCGAGACCTTCGCCAGCGCGCTCAAGCACGCGCTGCGCCAGGACCCGGACATCATCCTGGTCGGTGAGCTGCGCGACCTGACCACCACGGCGACCGCGCTGACCGCGGCCGAGACCGGTCACCTGGTACTGGCCACGCTGCACACGCAGAGCGCCACGCAGACCATCGACCGGGTCATCGACATCTTCCCGCCGCACCAGCAGTTGCAGATCCGCGCGCAGCTGGCGGCCAGTCTCCAGGGTGTGATCACCCAGGCGCTGGCGCCCAAGGCGGACGGCAAGGGCCGGACGGTGATCTGCGAGATCCTGACCGCGACCCCGGCCATCCGGAGCCTGATCCGGGAGGGCAAGTCGCACCAGATCCCGTCCTTCATGCAGGCCGGCAGCAACGAGGGCATGCTCGCCTTCGACCAGCACCTGGCCGAGAAGGTGCGGGAGGGCGTGATCACCATGCAGACCGCCCTGGAGATCAGCCACTCGCCGGAAGAGCTCAAACGACTCGTCGGGCGGGGCTGACCATGGCCGTCAACAAGGTCTTCACCTACAGCACCATCGACGCCTCCGGCAAGAAGGCCAAGGGGACCATCGAGGCCCCCAACGAGGCGGCGGCCACGCACATGCTCCGGCAGCGGGGCGAAATGCCGCTCGGCCTGACCGAGGCCGGCCAGGGTCTGCAGCGCGAGCTGAAGATCCCGGGCCTGGGCAACCGGGTCAAGCTCAAGGATCTGGCGGTCTTCGCCCGGCAGTTCGCCACGATGACCTCGTCGGGCATGTCACTGCTGCGTTCGCTGTCGATCCTGGAGGAGCAGACCTCGTCGGCGCCGTTGAAGAAGGCGATCGGCGAGGTGCGTACCGACGTGGCCGCCGGTGGCGGGCTCTCGGCGTCGATGGCCAAGCACGAGCGGGTCTTCCCGCGGCTGATGGTCGCGATGATCCGGGCCGGCGAGACCGGCGGCATGATCGACCGGGCTCTGGAGCAGATCGCCGAGAGCCTGGAGAAGGACACCGCGCTCCGCGGCAAGATCAAGGGCGCGCTGACCTACCCGGCGATCGTGCTGGCCTTCACCTTCGTACTGATCGCGGCGATGTTGATCTTCATCGTTCCGATCTTCGAGGGGATGTTCAAGAGCCTCGGCGGCGAGCTGCCGGCGATCACCCAGTTCCTGGTCACGACCAGCCACAACATGTGGTGGATCGGGCCGCTGGTGCTGGCCGCCGGCATCGGCGGCGCGCTGACCTACAAGCGGCAGCTGCGGACCAGCGCCGACTTCCGGCTGAAGGTGGACCGGCTCAAGCTGCGCCTGCCGGTCTTCGGGCAGTTGTTGCAGAAGCTGGCGATGAGCCGGTTCTCCCGCAACCTCGGCCTGCTGCTGAACGTCGGCGTCCCGGTCATGCAGGCGCTGGCGGTGGTCGGCGAGACCACCGGCAACGAGGTGATCAACATCGCGATGAAGGACGTCCAGGCCACCGTGCGTGACGGCCAGCCGATGTCCACCGCGCTGCGCAACCACAAGATTTTCCCCGAGATGGTCAACCAGATGATCGAGGTCGGGGAAGAGAGCGGTCAGATCAGTCAGATGCTCGACAAGGTTGCCGACTTCTACGACAGAGAGGTCGACTCCGCTGCCGAGTCCCTGGCCGCGTCGATCGAACCCATCATGGTGCTCGTCATGGGCGCCGTGGTCGGCGGCATGGTGATCTGTCTCTACATGCCGATGTTCTCGGTCTACCAGAACATCCAGTCGAACTGACACCGGCGTGCGACGAGGCACGCGAGCAGGACCCGGCCGCTCCCGACGGCCGGCGCACCACCTCACGGGCACCCGAGCCCGGATTCCCCTTCCCCGCTCCACTCCTGATGCCCACGGAGGCACCCCACATGCAGAACGTCACCGCCCGCCTGGCCGCCAAGAAGAACGAGCTGCGCGCCAAGCAGGCCGACGAGGGCTTCACCCTGATCGAGCTCCTGGTCGTCGTGGTCATCATCGGCGTCCTCGTCGCGATCGCCGTCCCGGTCTACCTGAACTACCGCGAGGGCGCGGCCGACAAGTCGGCGCAGTCCGACGTGCGCGGCGCCATCAGCGCGGTGGAGCAGTTCTACACCAACAACGGCAACCAGTACCCGGCGTCCAAGGACACGGCCGGCGGCTCGTCCCTGACCCTGCCGGGGATCGGCGCCAACGGTTCGCCGGCCACCATCACCCTGTCGGACAAGACCGAGCTGGGCTACGTGCTGGTTCCCGCCGGTGCCACCAACACGACGCCCACCTACAAGATCTGCGCGAAGAACGCCGGCGGCAGCGGCAAGTGGTATCGCTACGACTCCTCGGCCGGCGGCTCGGTCCAGGCAGTCAGCGGCTCCCTGACCCGGGCCACCTGCTGATCCACCGCACCATCGACGCGGGTGGCGCCCCTCCGGCGCCACCCGCGTCGTTCCCCCCGGCCACGCTCGACAAGGAAGGAGCCGGCCATGCCACTGGCCCCGCTGCTCATCGTCGTCGGCGTGCTCGGTCTCGCGATCGGCTCGTTCCTCAACGTCGTGATCCACCGGGTGCCCCGTGACCAGTCGCTGGTCCACCCCGGCTCGCACTGCCCGGCCTGCGGTCACGCGGTCCGGCCCTGGCACAACGTCCCGGTGCTCGGCTGGCTGCTGCTGCGCGGCCGGTGCGCCGACTGCGCCACCCCGATCAGTGCCCGCTACCCGCTGGTCGAGGCCGGCACCGCCGTCCTGTTCGTGGCGGTGGCCGCCCGGTTCGGCTGGTCCTGGGCGCTGCCCGGCTACCTCTACCTGGCCGCCGTCGCCATCGCCCTGGCGTTGATCGACCTGGACGTCATGCGGCTGCCCGACCGGATCGTCCGGCCGTCGTACCCGGTCGCCGCCGCCCTGCTCGTCCCGGCCGCCCTGCTCACCGGCGATCCGGGCGCCCTGCTGCGCGGCGCGCTCGCCGCCGGCCTGCTCTACCTGATCTACCGGGTGCTCGCCCTCTGGGGCATGGGCCGCGGGGACGTGAAGCTCGCCCCGCTGCTCGGCCTGCACCTGGGCTGGCTCGGCTGGGGCGCGGTGGCGGTCGGCACCCTCGGCGCCTTCCTGCTGGGCGGCCTGGTCGCCGCGGTCCTGCTGCTGGTGCGGGCGGTCGGCCGCAAGAGCCGGGTCCCGTTCGGCCCGTACATGCTGGCCGGCGCGTTCCTCGCGGTCTTCGCCGCGACGCCGATCACCGACTGGTACGCCGGGCTGCTCATGCCCGCCACCTACTGACCGATAGCTCGTGTAGGAAGGAAGAAAGGAAGACCGATGGCTGGCGCAACACCGATCGGGCTGGACATCGGCTCGTCCTCGATCCGGGCGGTCGAGGTCCGCCGCTCCAAGGACGAATACTCGCTGACCAACTTCGGGCAGATCCCGCTGGCCCCGGGCACCGTGCACGGCGGCGTGGTGCAGGACCCGGTCACCGTCACGAGCGCGCTCAAGCAGCTCTGGGCGGCGTCGCGGTTCGGCACCAAGCGGGTCAGCCTCGGCGTGACCAACCCGCAGCTGGTGGTCCGCGAGATGTCGATCGCCAACCTGCCGGCCGGTCAGATGCGCCAGGCCCTGCCGTTCCAGGTCAAGGACGCGTTGCCGCTGGCGGTGGAACGCTCGCTGCTGGACTTCTACCCGCTGGAGAAGCCGGGCGAGAGCGCGACCGTGCGCGGCCTGCTGATCGCCATGCCCAAGGACGCGGTGGTCGACCTGGTGCAGGCGGTGGAGCGGGCCGGCCTGCACGTGACCGGCGTGGACCTGGCCTCGTTCGCCCTGCTGCGCGCCGCCTCCCGGCTGGACACCCAGGTCGAGGCGATCGTCGACATCGGCGCCGACCACACCAGCGTGGTGGTGCACGCCGACGGCGAGCCGCTGTTCGTGCGTACCCTGCCCCGCGGCGGCGCCGAGATCACCAGCAGCATCGCCACCCGGCTCGGCGTCCCGGCCGCCGAGGCCGAGGAGCTCAAGTGCCGGTACGGCCTGCACGGCGACGGCAACCCGGACAGCGTGGCCGCGATCACCGACGCGGTCCGCCCGCTCGCCAGCGAGCTGCGCAGCTCCTTCACCTACCTCGCCTCCGGTGAGCGGCAGAAGCAGGTCACCCGCCTGTCGCTGTGCGGCGGCGGCGCGCTCATGCCCGGTCTCGCCGAGCACCTGCAGGAACAGCTCGGCATCGGGGTGATGTACGCGGACAGCACCTCCCGCCTGCGCGACACCCGCCGCGCCCGGGAGCGCGGATTCGACAGTTTCGTGCCGTCGGCGGCCGTGTCGATCGGTCTCACCCTGGGAGCGGCCTGATGACCACGACCGCACTGATGCCGCTGGACCCGAGCGTCTCCCCGCGGCACGCGGCCCGCATCCTGCCGATCCGCGCGAACCTGCTGCCGCAGGACATCAGTGACGGCCGGCGGGCCCGGCGCACCCGCGCCGTCGTGCTGAGCGCCGCCTTCCTGGTGCTGGCGCTGCTCGGCGGCTGGTACTGGCACGCGACCACCGCGAAGCAGGAGGCCGAGAAGGAGTTCGGCCAGGTCACCCGCCAGATCACCGCGGTGCAGAGCCAGCAGGGGCAGTTCCAGAAGCTGACCCAGACCAAGAACAGCAACAAGGTCATGGAACAGCAGCTGGAGAAGCTGCTCGCCAAGGACCTGTCCTGGCAGAACCTCTACGACCTGCTGCGCAGCACCGGTGACAAGGCCGGCGTGGAGCTCACCGGGATCACCGGGGGGCTCGCCCCGGACGACGCCCCCGGCAGCGCCGCCAACACCGGGCTGGGCCAGCTCAACGTCACCGGCACCGCCCCGGACAAGAAGGCCGTCGCCAAGTACGTCGACGCGCTCGCCAAGCTCACCTACGTGACCGACCCGTTCGTCACCAGCGTCACCCAGCAGGACGATCCGGAGCGGCAGGACGAGCCGGAGGTCGAGTTCACCCTGACCCTGCTGATCACCGACAAGGGGCTCTGCGGCCGGTTCAGCGCGGCGCAGTGCAAGGCCGGAGGCAAGTGATGAACGTACGCCGTACCGACCGGATCTGGCTGTTCGGCGGCCTCGCCGTGATCGCCCTGCTGATCGCCGCCGGCTGGTTCCTGCTGATCAGCCCGAAGTACACCGAGGCGTCGGACGTGCGCAGCCAGGTGGACGACACCACCGCCCAGCTGGCCACGCTGCGCCGCCAGCTGTCCGACCTGAAGGCCGACAACGCCAACCTGAAGAAGTACCAGGACGAGCTGGCGAAGAACCGCAAGGCGCTGCCGGACGGCGACGACATCCCGGCCCTGCTGCGCCAGCTGCAGAACATGGGCACCAAGCTGGACGTGGAGGTCACCGCGTACTCCGCCACCGGGCGCACCCAGAGCAAGGCGGTGAGCACCGTGGAGGAACTGCCGATCACGCTCAACGCCGTCGGCAAGGTCGCCGACATCAGCAGATTCGTGAAGCAGCTGCAGGGCTCGCAGCCGCGCGCGGTGCTGATCCAGACGGCGAACCTGACCATCGACGGCCGCGAGGCCGACGGCTACGACCAGACCGAGATGGCGCTGACCCTGGTCGCCTTCCGCAACACCGCCACCTCCACCACCACGGTGGCCACCACCCAGTGACACCCGGCCGGGCATCCACCGCGGCCCGGCCGGCCCGGCTCAGGCCATCAGCGCGGCCGCGACCTCGAACGCCGGGCGCCGGACGGTGTAGCGGGTCAGGCCCCAGCGGCGTTCGTTCGCGGCCAGCTTGGCCCGGATCTCCGCCTCGGTCCCGGCCAGCACGTACGGCGTGGCGGCCATCTCGGACTCGCTGATCTCGGCGTCCTTCGCCCACCGCGCGTACACCGCGCCCCCGTCGTCGGTCAGCTCCGCGTGGTGCACCAGCGCCTCCACCGGTGTCGAGCCGGCCAGCTCGACCTGCGCGTCGACCTGCTCCGGGCAGAACCGCGCGCGGTGCATGTGCCCGTCCGCCAGGGTGCGGCCCAGCCCGGACAGCCCGATCCGGTCGGCGTGCTCGGACGCCCAGCGCAGCAGCCGGGTGTTGCCGCCGCCGAACAGCAGCGGCACCCGGTCCTGCACCGGGCGGGGCTTCTCCAGCCCGTCGCCGGCCAGCATCCGCGCGGTCGCCTCGGCGACGGCGATGCAGCGGTCGACGCGGTCCCGCACGCCGGGACGTTCCCGCCCGACCGCGGTCCACTCCGCCGGGGTGTGCCCCGCCCCGATCCCCAGGACGGCCCGGCCGCCGGAGACCACGTCCAGGGTGGCGACGTCGGCCGCGATCAGGATCGGTTCCCGGACCCCGGCGTTGAGCACGTACGACCCGAGCCGGATCGTGCTGGTGACCGCGGCCGCCGCGGCCAGCGCCACGAACGGCGCGGCGCAGGTGCCCGGGTGGTCGGCGACGTAGAGCGCCTCGAAGCCCGCGGCCTCGGCACGCCGGGCCAGGTCGAGCCAGTCGGCGGCGCCGGTCGGTTGGGTGTGCAGACAGAAGGTGGCCATTGCCGGAGTCTGCCCACCCGACCGGCCGTACGCCGCATTCTTCTGCCGCAGGCAGACACCGCACCGCGACCGCAACCGCGCGATGCCTGTCGTCGTGCGGCCGCCCGCCGATGAGGAGGGTCGACGAGGAGGGGACACGCCCACATGAACCAGAACCTGATCCTGATCGCCGACGACGACGCCGACGTCCGTGACATGCTGGCGGTCACCCTGGAGGCCGCCGGTTACCGCACGGTCGGCGCGAAGGACGGCCACACCGCCGCCCGCATCATGACCGTCGCCAAACCGATCGGCATGATCACCGACGTACGGATGCCGTCGATGAACGGGATGGAGCTGTGCCAGCTGGCCCGCAACACCCCGGACATCAAGGACATGGCGATCCTCATGGTGTCCGGCAACAACCACGCCTACGACGTGGACGCCGGCCTGATCTCCGGCGCGGACGGCTACCTGGGCAAGCCACTCGCCCCCAAGGCGCTGGTCGCCGAGCTCCAGACGCTGATCAGCCGCCGGGCGGCCGGCTGAGCCGCGGCCGGGGCACGCCGCGGCGTGCCCCGGGGACGGCGGGCCGCCTCAGGGCAGCTCGAACGGCAGCTTGACACCCGCCAGCACATCCTTGCAGGGACAGGTGCGCTCGGCCGGCAGCCGGGTCACCGCCTCCAGGAGCACGTCACGCAGGCGCGACATGTTCTCCGCGAAGACCTGGAAGACCTCCTCCTGCGTCACCCCGTGCCCGCCCTCGACGCCCGCATCCAGGTCGGTGACCAGGGCGATCGGGGTGTAGCAGAGGGCCAGCTCACGGGCCAGCACAGCTTCCGGATGACCGGTCATGTTCACGATCGTGCCGCCGATCGAGGCGAACCAGCGCGACTCGGCCCGGGTGGAGAACCGCGGACCCTCCACGACGACCATGGTGCCGCCGTCGACCGCGTCCACCCCGGCGGCGGACTCCAGCACGGTGGCCCGGCCGGCCGGACAGTAGGGGTCGGCGAACGAGACGTGCACCGCGCCGGAGGTGTAGAACGTCTGCACCCGCCCGCTGGTCCGGTCGATCAGCTGGTCCGGCACCACGAACGTGCCCGGCCCCAGCTCGGGCCGCAGGCCACCGACCGCGCACGGGGCGATGATCTGCCGCACCCCGAGCGAGCGCAGCGCCCACAGATTCGCCCGGTACGGGATCTCGTGCGGCGCGAACCGGTGATCGCGGCCGTGCCGGGGCAGGAACGCCACCCGGCGGCCACCGACCTCGGCCACCGTGATGCTGTCGGATGGCGGACCGTACGGCGTCTGCACCTGATGTTCAATGGCGCCGTCCAGGAGCGTGTACAGGCCGGAACCGCCGATGACGCCGATCTCTGCTGCCGGGGGTGACGGGTTCATGCGCAGACCTTATCGGTGGCCGGAAACGCAGGCTAATGTGCTGAGCATGGCGATGACGTCGAGCGAGCGGCAGGCATCCCGTGTTCGGTGAGGGGCAGCGGATCGGAGGCCGGTCGATGGAGTCGATGACCGGCCAGCTGCTGGTGGCCACGCCCACCCTCAAAGATCCCAACTTCGACCGTACGGTCGTGCTGCTGGTGGCCCACGAGCAGGGCGGCGCCCTGGGCGTGGTGCTCAACCGGGCCACCGAGGTGCCGGTCGCCGAGGTGCTCGGCAACTGGGGCGAGCTGGCCGGCGACCCGGCCGTGCTCTTCGAGGGCGGCCCGGTGCAGCCGGAGTCGGCGATCTGCCTGGCCCGCACCCGGCCCGAGGTGAAGAAGCGGGTGACCGGTTTCCACCCGGTCGCAGGCTCACTCGGCACCCTGGACCTCTCCGCCGACCCGGAGCGCCTCCGCGAGAACGTGGCCGGCATCCGGGTCTTCGCCGGCTACTCCGGCTGGTCCGCCGGCCAGCTGGAGGAGGAGATCGCCGCCGGCTCCTGGTTCGTCTTCGACGCCCTCCCCGGCGACCCCTTCGTGAACCGGCCGGACGACCTGTGGGCCATGGTCCTGCGCCGCCAGGGCGACATTCTGGCTGCTGTGGCCCACTTCCCCCCGGACGTCTCGCTCAACTGAGGGGGTGCTGCAGAGGCCCCTGGAGGGGTGTGTAGTATTTCCAGCGTGCCCGGGGGAAACGCCGGGGACGACGGAAGAAAGCAGTGCAGCAAGGGGCTGTGGCGCAGCTGGTAGCGCACCACACTGGCAGTGTGGGGGTCAGGGGTTCGAGTCCCCTCAGCTCCACGAGCGCGAATGGGCGACTCGTGTCCGCGGGAAACGCGGATCCGGGTCGCCCTTCGTCATTTCTGCTCCGGGGGCCGAGCCCCCGGACACCCCGCATCACGGTGGCCACGGAAGCGATCAGCCCTGCGGGTTCGTCACCGGCGATGCGGGCCCGCCGGTCGGGAAAGAGCTCGGCGAACAACGCCCGATCCAGCGCGCGACGGCCGGTCCGGCGCGGCCCGCCGGTACACCTCGCGTGGTTGGGTGAGCAAACTGGACAGGTCGGCCAGAACTTCGCGGGGCCTGATGAGCGGAGGTTCCTCGATGTCGTCGAGTTGCTCGGCGAGCCGGCCCGCTCGTCGCGGATCTTGCGCAGTCGTGCGGCGCTCTTCTCCTGCGGTTGACCCGGGTCGCCGACCAGGTCGAGCAGGCGGTCCTGTACTCCTGGTGCTCGGGGTGCCAAGCCGTTCCCCGATGCGCGCGTGGAGATCCGCGTTGATGCCGGCCGCGTTGGTCAGGGCGGTGCCCATTCGCTTGGTGATCTCCTCACGGAGGCTGCCGGGCAGGGTGATGGTCGGGTAGTGGTCCAGGACGGCGGCCGTCAGGTCGAGGATGACGGCCACCGTGGCCGGGGGGCCAGCTCGGAGCGGTAGCGGTAAGCCAGCCGACCGCGACCGGCGACGGTCCCGGCGAGCCGGGATTCGTCGGCGACCAGGGGCAGCGGTTGTCCCTGAGGGCGCCACCGGCGGTGTCGCCTGCCGTACGCCCTCATCGCGCTTTCCGCTGCGCGGCGACTTCGTCGCGTACGTAGCAGAAGAGGTCCTCCTCGTCGCCCGGGTGGGCGGCGAGGGTGGCGCGGGCGGCGGCGAGCAGGCCGGCGTGCTCTATCCGGATCCAGGCCAGGCCCCGCTCGGCCCTCGCCGCCGGACCCCGCTCGACGCCCACCCCGCTCGACGCCCGCCCGCCGGACCCCGCTCGGGGCCCGCCCGCCGGGGCTCGCTCGGCCCTCGCCGCCGGCTCGTCTGCCCGGAGCAGCACGGCGAGGCCGACCAGGCGCACGAGCGGCAGGACGGAACCGATCATGAGCAGGGCGGTCATCGCCACCCCGTCCGCTGATGTGCAGGGGGATGACGTCGCAGGCCCGTACCTCGGTCCCGGGAGCGCCGAACGCGTTGATCCGGTCCGGCCGCCCGGCGGCCCTGACCGGTGCGGGGCCGATCCGCCCGCCGTCGCCGCGGGCGCGCCGCACGAGGCTCCGAAAGTTTCGGAACTCTCGGTATCGACGCCACTTCCCTGTAGTCAGCAGGTAACACATCCGCATCGCGAGGAGGGTCAAAAGTGGCCGCCACCTCCCCTTATCTCCACAACGATCACGGAAGATCAAGTTCGGTATTTCCGAAAGATTTCCGAAAGTTGTTGACAAGCTGATGGCCGGCGAGTCAGGATCGCGCAATGACAGGCTTCAATAGCTGTCACCCCCACCACGGGGGCGACATCGATGCACGGTGATGCCGTCTTCGTCACCGACACATCCCGACCCGGGGTGGTCGTGCCCGTGGAGCCGCTCCCCGCCCCCTCATCAGGAGGACGCACTCAGATGACCGCAGATCTCGCTTCCCCGAACCGCCGCAGGCGCGGCCGCCTCCGCCTGTTGGCCGGCGCCGCCTGCGCCGTGGCGATGACCGTCGCCGGCGTGCTGACGGCCGGTGCCGCGCACGCCGAGGCCGACCGGACCGTCAGCTCGAACACCACCGGAACCCACAACGGGTACTACTTCTCGTTCTGGAAGGACAGCGGCAACGCGAGCATGACGCTGCGCGCCGACGGCCGGTACTCCAGCAGCTGGGACCGCAGCACCAACAACTGGGTCGGCGGCAAGGGCTGGGCCACCGGCAGCCGCCGGACGATCACCTACTCGGGCAACTACAACCCGGGCAACAACAACACCTACCTCGCCCTGTACGGCTGGACGCGCAGCCCGCTCATCGAGTACTACATCGTCGAGAACTACGGCAGCTACAACCCGAGCACCGGCGCCCAGCGGCTCGGTACGGTGACCACCGACGGCGGCACGTACGACATCCTGCGCACCCAGCGGGTCAACCAGCCGTCGATCGACGGCACCGCGACGTTCTACCAGTACTGGAGCGTCCGCCAGCAGAAGCGCAGCAGCGGCACCATCACCACCGCCAACCACTTCGACGCCTGGGCGCGTGCCGGCCTGAACCTCGGCACGAGCTGGAGCTACCAGATCATGGCCACCGAGGGCTACCAGAGCCAGGGCAGCTCCGACATCACCGTCCGGGAGGGCAGCGGCGGCAACCCGACCACGCCCACCAGCGGGCCGACGCAGGACCCCGGCAGCAACTGCACGGCCGTTCTCTCCGCCGGCCAGCAGTACGGTGACCGGTTCAACCTCAACGTGGCGGTGCAGAACGCCAGCAACTGGACCGTCACGCTGAACCTCAACGGCGGCCAGAGCATCCAGAACAGCTGGAACGCCTCGGTCAGCGGCACGACCGGGACCGTCACCGCCCGGCCGAACGGCAACGGCAACAACTTCGGCGTGACCATCATGGCCAACGGCAACTGGACCTGGCCGACGGTCACCTGCCGGACGAGCTGACCGCACCGACACCCGGAGAGCACCGGTGGCGCGGCGGGCGAACCCGCCGCGCCACCTTCATGAGGACGGCAGCAGCGGGATGCTGTCGATGCGCGGGCATCGCCTCCATCGGTACGACCATCGGGAACGCCGCCTGACCGAGCCCCCCGGACACCCCGCGTCACGGTGACCACGGAAGCGAGCAGCGCGGCGGCTCCCCCGCGGGCGGCGTGCCGCCCATCGGCCGGCAGAACCTCGGCGAAGAAGCCTCGGCCCAGCACGCGACGGCCGGTCTCGTGCGCCCCGCCGATACCGCTCGCGTGATCCGGCGGGCAGATGGAGCACGCCGGCCGGAACTTCCCGGCCCGAGCGAGCGGAGTTCCCTCGATGGCGTCGAGTCGTCGGGCCAGCCGAACCCGCCCGCTACAGGGGCGGCGACCTGCTCCGCGAAGCCCGCCTCACCCCCTCACGCCGAACCACAACCCGCCGAGGTCGCCGCACAGCGTCAATCACACGGATCAGCGATGGCCGCCGGCTCGTACACCATGTGACCTTCGGATACCACGGTCGTCAGTGGGAGGTCTACGACGCTCGTGGAATGCGATCGGCGGCGCGTGCGAGGCGATGAGGGTCCGAGCCGTCCCATCCGTCCGATACGGTTAGGTTTGTGGCAGGGATCGACGCGAAGGCTCGGCGGCGAATCAGCCGGGCGTGGCAGGAGTCGTTCCCCGGCCTCGACATCTGGCGACCGATGCGCCTTCTGCGCCGTATCGGGCCGGTGCTGCAGGGCATCTGCCTCGATCAGGTACCCGGCCGGGACCACTACTTCCCGACCTCGCATGTCCACCCGCTCACCATGGACTTTCCGGTGATCTCGCTCAGTCTGGGGCATCGGCTCGCCGGGCGGCACGGCGGCAACGAGAGCGTGTCGGCGACGGCCGGCGAGGCCGACATCCGGGACGCGGCAGATCGGTTACGCGCCCAGTCGCCCCTGCCTCTTGACCGGAATCCGACACTGGACGAGATTCTGGGCGCGTATCGGGACCATCTGCTCTCGGACCCGGTGTCCGGACGCGGGCCGAGCAATGAGGTGAAGAACCTGCTCGCTCTCGCCAGGTTCAGCCGGTCGGAGCGGGTGATGGCGGAACAGACCGCCTTCGTCGTGGAACTGGCGAAATCGTGGGCGTATCGACCGGATGGCGTTCACCTCAGGGACGAGTGTCTGGAACTGACGCTGGCGGAGGTTCCGGACCGAACAGCGCTCCAAGCAGTCGTCGACAGTCAGGTGGTGAGGTTGACGGTCGACCGCCTCGGGTTCGTCGAGCAACTCTGACTCCGGGCTCCACGCCCGTCCCGGGCGAGGCACCCTCATCCGGGCTCCTGGACCCGGCCCGGTGGTGGCGGCAGGACCGGGCCTTCACGTCGGAGGGCATCTCGTTCGGATGCCCTCCTGACCGATCACCCTCGACGCTCAGCTCACCCGATGCGGCCGACACCGCCGAACAGATAGACCTCCGGCTCATCGGACTCGGGCTCGGGGCGCCAGCGCGAGCACGTCACGACGCCGGGCTCCAGCAGATCCACCCCGTCGAAGAAGCGCTCCAGCTCCACTTTCGTCCGGGCGCGGATCGGCGTGCCGCCGCGCTCGGTGGTCTCCCGCATCACGCGCAGCATCGGCTCGCCGTGGATCTCCGCGGTGGAGTGGCTGAGCACCAGGTAGCTGCCGGCGGGCATGGCCTGCACCAACCGCGCGACGGAGCCGTATGCCACGTCGTCGTCCATGAGGTGGTTGACGACGCCGAGGAGCATCAGCCCGATGGGCTGCGAGAAGTCGAGCGTCTCCCGCGCGGACGCGAGGATCCTCTCCGGATCGCGCAGATCCGCTTCGACATAGTCGCAGGCGCCCTCGGGCGTGCTGGCCAGAAGTGCACGCGCATGCGCCATGACGAGCGGGTCGTTGTCGATGTAGAGCACCCGGCAACTCGCGTCGAGGGACTGCGCGACCTCGTGGGTGTTGTCGGCCGAGGGGAGCCCGGTGCCGACGTCGAGGAACTGGCGGATGCCGGCATCGCCGACGAGAAATCCGACCACGCGCTTGAGGAAGGCACGCTCGGCCTTCGCACCGATGGGGATGTCCGGGATGTGCGCGATCACCTCATCGCCGGCGGCCCGGTCGACCTCGAAGTTGTCCTTGCCGCCGAGCCAGTAGTTCCAGATCCGCGCCGAGTGCGGAACCGTAGTGTCTAGTTTGGACTGTGCGGGCAGTCCCCGGTCCTCGGTCATGAGCGCATTCTTCCGCG
Source organism: Actinoplanes teichomyceticus ATCC 31121 (assembly GCF_003711105.1). NCBI lineage: Bacteria > Bacillati > Actinomycetota > Actinomycetes > Micromonosporales > Micromonosporaceae > Actinoplanes > Actinoplanes teichomyceticus. The sequence continues at coordinate 983,161 of NZ_CP023865.1, read as the reverse complement.
CCGGAGGGACGGTTACGCAAGTGGGCGGCCGGCGCGGAAGGCCGCGGGCCGGACGCACGCGATCCGACGGGATGCTCGGAAACGCCGGGCGGCGTGCCGGTCGGACGACCGTCCGCAAGCGCGCTCGACGGTGTCGGCCCCGGTCCTTCCGGAAAGGGCTGCCGGCGCCGCTCGCCGCATGATCACGGGCGGAACGCGGCGATAGCATGCGGGTATGGGCGCCGACGCGATCGATCCCGCCGAGCTCGGGGACCCCGTGTTCCTTGCGGCCCGCTCGCGTGCCCTGGCCCGCGACGGCGTGCTCGCCGGCCGGTACGTCCTGGTGGACGGGGAGCTGCTGAAGCAGGCGTACGCGGCCTGGGATCCGGACGGTGTCGCGGTGGTGGTGCGCCCGGACCATCCCGGTGCCCACCAGGAAAAGTCCGGGCGCTGGATCGGCCGCGTACCGCACGAGCGGATCGCGCTGACCGTCCTGTTCACCACGACCGCCCGGCACAGCGGCGGCGGCCTGCTGGAGCTGCAGGCCCGCGACGGTGGCACGGTGCGGGCGACCTGGTGGTACGGCGACAACCCGGAGCCCACCCAGGCCATCCCGGACGGGTTCCTCTGGGAGAAGAACGACGACTACTACTACGGCACCGTCCGGTGGGCCGAGCTCCGCGACGTGACGATCTCCGCCAGGCTGCTGCCCCGGCACGTCTAGACCGGCCGCCGGTTCGGCGTCCGTGAGCAGGATCCGGTTCCGACCGGGCGTCCGGCGGCGCGGCGGGCACCGCCGTGCTGACCGCCCGGTCTCCTGACGCGGTTCCTGTCGTACCCCGTGGCTGTTGTCAGGCGCCATCCATCGAAAGATCTTGTTGTACGGGGAGAGCAGATGAGGTTGTGGCGCCTCCGCGCGCTCGGGACAACCGTGGCGGCTGCCGCGGCCACCCTGTCGTTCACGACTCCGGCGGTTTCCGCGCCGGCTGCCGGTCCGGCTCTTGAGATCAAGTCGATCGCCTTCGACCGCGCACAGGTCGACGTCACGCAGGACTACGCCACCGTCAATCTGACCTGGACCATGTCCGGCGGTGAGCACGACGACGGCACCGGCGTCTTCCACCTCGCGGTGTCGACCGGCCGGCTGGAACCCGGGCAGTACACGATCGGCTTCTCGCTGACCGATGAGGCGGGGAACACCAGCATGTGGGGTTACCCGAACAACGCCGGCAACCCGATCCCCAGCGGTCCTCCGGTCCTGACCGTGACCGCCGGCTGAGGTCCGGTCCGGTCCGGCCCGCGTGGCCGGACCGGACCACCCCGGCGATGCGGCGGCCGCGGAGCCGTCGATCACCTGTGGCATCTCGCCCTCGATCATCTCCGGCCCCTGCCGATCATCTCCGGCACCCCGTCAGTCACCTCCGGCACCCGCCGATCACCTCCGGCACCCCACCGGTCACCTGCGACATCCGGCGCAGAGACCCCGCGAGCCGGCGGACCCAACCGCACGCTCGGCGGCGCTGTTTGTGGGCCGTCACCCCCGCGGTCATTGCGCCGGTCCGAAGAGGAGTGTGCGCCAATGTGACTACTGACTGAACCGGTTAACAATTGGTCCGTCAATGTGTTCCATGTCTCCGAGGACCAGCAGTCGGATGCCCGGCTCAACCCACTTTCTGCTGGCGTCGACATGCCATCATCGATGCCTATCCGTCAGCGGCAGCTATTCGAGAGGGGTGCCGGTCGTGTCCGACGAGGAGCGCTTCGGCGACTATCTCCGCAGCTTACGGCGTTGCGCAGGGATGAGCCAGGAGGATCTGGCCGATATCTCGGGCTCCAGTGTGCGTACTATCCGTGAGCTGGAGCGCGGGCGGGTGCGCAATCCGCACCGGCGTACGGTACATCTGATTGCCGACGCGTTACGGCTTTCTGACGTTGTCCGCAATCGGTTCGTCGCGCTGGGCGAGATGAACCGCTTTTCCGGTGGTCACAGCGAAACAGCGATACGTGATGTCGCTCTGGACGACCCGGCTGCGGTCCCGGTGCCGCGCCAGCTTCCGGCCGCGCCCACCGACCTCGTCGGACGGGAGCCGGAGCTGTCCATGATCGCCCGGCGCACCGGTGGAGCCGCGGTCGCGGGCCCGCACCGGGGGCCGGTCCTGCTGGTGCACGGCGCGCCGGGCATCGGCAAGACCAGCGTCGCCGTCGCTGCCGCACACCGGATCGCCGGGTGGTTCCCCGATGGGCAGCTCTTCGCCCACCTGGGCGGAGCGGCGCCGGGCGGGCCGGTCCCCGCCGCGGACGTACTGGCCCACCTGCTGCGATCGCTGGCCGTGCCGGAGTCGGCGATCCCGGCACCGGGAGCGGCCCGGGAGGGGTTGTTCCGCACCCTGCTGCACGACCGCCGGATCCTGCTCGTGCTCGACGACGCGTACGACGAGGCGCAGGTCCGCCCGCTGCTGCCGGCCGGCACGTGCGCCGCGGTCCTGGTCACCGCCCGGCGCCCGCTGAGCGGCCTCGACGTCGCGGAACGGATCCGGCTCGACGTGCTCGGTCACGACCAGGCGTGGGAGATGCTCGCCACCTCGGCCGGTCACCGGCGGGTCGCCGCCGACCCGTCGGCCATGGACGAGCTGGTCCGGGTGTGCGGCCGATGGCCGCTGGCGCTGCGGGTGGCCGGCAACCGGCTCGCCAGCCGGCCCGCGTGGGGCGTCCGGCACCTGCTGGACCGGCTCCGCGACCAGCGGCGACGGCTCGGCCTGCTCAACGCCGGGGACCTCGATCTGCGGGCCGCGTTCACCGAGTCGTACCGGCAGCTCGACCCGGTGGCCGCCGCGGTGTTCCGCAGCGCCGCGGTCATTCCCGGCGCCGACTTCCACGCCGCGCTGGCCGCGGCCGTGTCCGGGATCGACGAGGAGACCGCCGCGTCGGCGTGCGAGGACCTGCTCGACGCCGGGTTGTTGCAGGGCACGGCCGACCGCTACAGCTTCCACGAGCTCGTCCGGTCGTTCGCCGCGGAATGCCTCGATGACGACGGGCCGGGCCGGGCGGTGGCACGGGACCGGGCGGCGCGGTGGCAGCTGGGCCGGGTACGCCGCGCGGTGCGCGGCTCGGCGCCGCACTCGATCGCGGTACGTTCCCGGGCCGGCGGGCTGGGCGGGACGGCGATGCGCGGCGCGGTCGCCATCGGACCGCCGTGACCGCCCGGGCCCGGCCAGGCGCCGCCGGACACCGGCCCGGCCCCGGACACCGCCCCACCCGCCGTGCACCGGCCCGGCCGCCGGGTGCACCAGCGCTGCCGCCGGTGCACCGGCCGCACCGCCGCATGCAGCCGTCCTACCGCCGGGCGCACCCACCGCACCGCCGCATGCAGCCGTCCTACCGCCGGGCGCACCCATCGCCCGACGGCCGCGCGGGACGAGCCCGCGCTCAGCGACCGGCGCGTACCACGAAGTGCCGGACCGCGGCCGGGATCATCGGCGCGGCCTGGATGTCGACGGTGAAGCCGTGCCCGGCCAGCAGGTCGCGGATGACGGCGAGCCGCCCCTCGATGTCCTGCACCTCGAGGACCACGTGCTGGATCAGCGGCCAGTGCTCGTCGTCGATGCCACGCAGCACGTCCAGCTCGGCCCCCTCCACGTCGATCTTGAGAAGGTCGACGCGCTGGTCGGCGCGCAGGAACGAGGAGAGCCGCTGCACCTCCGCGACGACCGTCTCGCCGGTGAGCTCGCGGACGACGTCGTCCGGCGGCTCGATCTCCACCATGACCGACTTCTGCAGCTCCTTCTCCTCCGGGTACCGGGTGGAGTTGCCGGGCAGCAGGGGGTAGTAGGTGAACTCCACCTTCTCCTCGTGGTCGGCGCCCAGCGCGCACTCCTCGATGCGCAGATCGGCGAAACCGTGCCGGTCGGCGTTGGAGCGCAGCGCCGCCAGCGTCTCCGGCATCGGCTCGAACGCGAGGATCCGCGCGCCCGGCCGCTGCTGCCGGATGAAGTAGGAGAAGAGCCCGATGTTGGCGCCCACGTCGACGATGAACGCGTCGTCCGGCAGGGACAGCCCGGCGTAACAGCCCTGCTCGAAGATCTCCTCGTAGACGAAGCGCGCCTCGCGCTCGCTGGGCGCCCAGAAGGTGAGGCCGGGGCCGAGGTCGACCATCTTCAGTGTGTCCACGGTGTCCTCCATGGTGGGTGCGGGATGGGAGCGGCGGCGTGCGGCGAGAGCGGTGTAGGCGGCGCCCACCAGCCAGCCGGCGACGATCGCCCAGAGAATGCCGTCGACGCCCCACCAGATGCCGAACAGATACGACAGGGGGAGCCGGACGAGCACGAACGACAGCACCGTGCAGATCAGCGGCACCGCTGGGCGGCCGATGCCGGTCAGCCAGCCGTGGGCCACCACCATCACGGTGTAGAGCACGAGGAACGGGCCGGTGATCTCCAGATAGCGGACGATCACCTGCTGGGTCGCCGGGTCGCCGCCGAACGCGGCGGCGATCTGCGTACGCCCGAGGAGCATGCCGGCCGAGACCACCGCGGTCAGGGCGACGGTGAGCCACAGCGTGCGGCGTACGCCGTCGCGGACCCGGTCCGGCCGCCCGGCGCCGCGGTTCTGCGCCACGAAGGCCATCAGCGCGCCGGACAGGTTGAGGAACACCAGCCCGATGAACAGCTCCAGCCTAGCCACCACGGTGACCGCCGCGAGCGCCACGTCGCCGTACGGTGTGACGATCCCGACCAGGGCGAGCACCCCGAGCCCGATGAGCAGTTGCTGGGCGCCCATCGGCACGCCGAGCCGGAGTGTCTCGCGCAGCTCCCGGCGCAGGCCGGCCGCCGGGGTGGCGGCCGGTCGCCAGACGCGGCGCACCTGGAGCAGCGCGACGCCCAGACCGAGCAGGTTGGCCACGCCGGTCGCCAGCGCGGCCCCGGTGATCCCGCCGTCCAGCGGGCCGACGAACCACCACACGAAGGCGGCGTTCAGCACGCTGGTCAGGATCGTGACGGACATCGCCGAGCCGGGGTCGCCGAGCCCGCGCTGGACGGCGGTGACCGCGCCGAGCCCGAAGACGGCCGGCAGGCCGGCGGCGAGCCCGAGAAGGAACCGCCGGGCCTCGGCGGCGATGGGATCCGGTACGCCGATCAGGTGCAGCAACGGGTCGGCGAACAGCACGGTCAGCGCCAGGCAGGCGACCGACCAGCCCAGGGTGAGAAGGACCAGTCCGCCGGCGACGGCCCGGTCCGGCGCCACGCCGGCGCCCGTCCGGTGGCTCAGGCGCACCGTGAAGGCCGTCGCGATCCCGATGAACACCGCGCTGAGCAGGGTGAACAGTGGTTGGCTGGCGCCCACGGCGGCCAGCCCGGGCACCCCGAGGTAGTGGCCGACGATGGCGCTGTCGACCAGCAGGTACCCCTGTTGGGCGAGGTTGGCGACGCCGAGGGGGAGGCCGAACCGGACGATCGCCGCCAGGACCGGCCCCCGCGTCAGGTCGTTCACCCGGCGGCCACCGGTTCCCGGTCGGCGATGGCGAGGTCGTCGCCCATCGGGCCGTGCATCTCGTCGATGAAGCGGGCGACCCCGGCCACGGTGCGTTCGGTGAGCAGGTCGATCGCGTCGAACGGGGTGCCGAGGCAGGCGCTGATGTGGGTGGCCACGGTCAGCGCCGAGACCGAGTCGGCGCCCATGTCCCGGAAGTCGGCCTCGACATCGACGGTGGAGAAGCCGAAGGCGTGGGCGACGCACCGGCCGACCATCCACTCGCGGGCGGTGTACCCGCCGTCGGGGCGTCCGGCCAGCTCGACCGTGGTGGAGGCGATGGCGTCGCGGATGCGGCCCATCGCCACCCGGGACCGCTCCTCCAGCTGCGCCATCCCGGTGGCGATCCGCTCGCGGATCACCGGCTCGATGGCCAGCGGATAGAGGGTGATGAAGTTCATCAGCTCGTTGCCGTAGTTGATTTCACCGGCGAAGATCCGGCGGCGCCGGGACCGCAGGCCGGAGTCCACGAGCGCCACGCCCTGCGCGGTCGGGATCGCCTTGAACGACATGTCCTCGCCGATGCCGTAGTCGACGGCCATGCCGATCTCCTTCCACGCGACCCAGTCGATCGCCAGCACGTGGCAGTTCGGGTCGGTGTTGGCCATCGCGAGGTTGTCCAGGTAGAAGTTGGCCGCCGCGTAGTCCGACTGGCCCAGCGCCGGCATGCTCGCCGCCACCGAGGACAGGTGCAGCACGAAGTCCGGCCGGTCGTCCGCGGTCAGCTGGTCGAGCAGGAACGCGCCGTGCATCTTGGGGCGCAGCACCGAGGCGAACTGCGCGACGTCCTGGTCGACGACCGGGTTGTTGCCGGGTACGCCGGCCGCGTGCACGATGCCGTCCACCCGGCCGTGCCGCTGCCGGATGCCGGCGACCACGGCGGCCAGCTGCTCCGGATCCGCCACGTCCACGGCCGACACGGTCACCTCGGCGCCCAGCGCGGTCATCTCCCGGACGGCGCGGATGCGTCCGGCCACCGCGCTGTCCGGGTCGGCGGCGAGCACGGCGTCCCACTCGGCCGGCTCGGGCAGGCCGGAGCGGCTGAGCAGGGTCAGGTGCACGTCCGGCTGGGCGGCGGCGAACGACCGGGCGATGGCCAGGCCGATCGCCCCGGTGCCGCCGGTGATCAGGTACGCCCCGCCGGACCTCAGGTACGGCCGGCTCTGCCCCGGCTCCTGCACCTCGGGCAGCTCGGCGAAGTACTCGTGGTAACGGGTCTCCCCGCGCAGCACGTAGACGCCGGGCTCGGCGCACAGCAGCTCGTCGCGCAGCCGCTCGGCCGGCACGTCGTCGCTCACGTCGACCACCCGCACGGTCAGGTACGGGTATTCGCGGGCGATCGACTTCGCGAGCCCGACGAGCGAGCCGTTCTCGGTGACCACCTCCGGCTCGCCGGCCGTCACCGCCACCGCCCGGCGGGTGAGAACCGTGAAGGTGAGCCGGCCGCCGGCGGCCATCAGCGCCTTGCCGAGCATGAGCAGCGACGTCAGGTTCTTGTGCACCCGGGCGTCGAAGGTGGCCAGGTCGCCGGCGGGCGTCGCCTCGACCGCGAGCGCGTGCACGACGTGCGTGTACTCCTCGTCGATCGCGTCGTCGGCGACCCGTTCCAGGTCCGCCTCGTCGAGCTGGAAGTCCTCGCCGAGGCGCAGCACCGTGGCGCCCGCCGGCAGCGCCGCGTCGAGCGCCGTGCCGGCCGCGCACTCCGGGTCGACGAGCGCGAGCACCCTCGCTTCGGCGGGGTCGCCGGCCGGCGCCGGGTCGGTCGGCGCGAACCCGACCTCGTGGGTCTGGGTGTAGGACACCGGCTCCGGGCGGCTGCCGCCACCCCAGCGCGCCGCCCAGTCCGCCGGGAAGTCGACCCAGCAGCGCTGCTCGTCGAACTCGTAGCCGGGCAGCCCGACGATCCGGGGGCGGGCGGCCCGGTACGGCGCCAGCAGATCGGCGTCGGCGCCGGCCAGGTAGTCGTCGCGGAGGGTGGCCAGCTCGTCCGGGGCCGGGGCCGCCGGGACGGGCGCGCCGTCGGCGTACGCGGCCAGGTGCGCCCGCAGCTCGGCGACGTCGCGTACCACGAAGGCGATCCGCTTCCGGTGCCCGGCGCGGGAGACGTTGGTGGTCCAGCAGATGTCGGCGAGCGACTTGCCGGCGGCCGGGCCCTCGCCGAGCCAGTCGAGGTAGCGGTCGACGAGGCGGCGCAGCGAGGTCTCGGTGCGGGCGCTGAGGGTGAACAGGTACGGCCCGGCGCCCGGCGTCGCGGCGGGCGGCTGCCCGGCGTACTCCTCCAGCACCACGTGCGAGTTCGTGCCGCCGAGCCCGAACGCGCTGACCCCGGCCCGGCGCGGGGTCGCGCCCTGCGGCCACGGTTGCGCCGAGGTCGGCAGGTAGACCGGCGCGTTCGCGAAGTCCAGCCGCGGGTTCGGGGTGGTGAGCCCGGCCAGCGGCGGCACCTCGCGCTCGCGCAGGGTCAGCACCGCCTTGATCAGGCCGACGACGCCGGAGCCCTCGAAGAGGTGGCCGATGTTCGCCTTGACCGTGCCGACCGCGCAGAACCCGGTGGCGTCGCTGTGCTCGCGGAACGCGCGCTGCAGGCCGTCGAACTCGATCGGGTCGCCGACCCGGGTGGCGGTGCCGTGCGCCTCCAGGTACCCCACCGTCTCGGGGGCGATGCCGGCGTCCGACCAGGCGGCCAGCAGCAGGCGCGCCTGGGCGGCGGCATCCGGGGTGGTCATGCTGCTGGAGTGTCCGTCGTGGTTGACCGCGCTGCCCTTGATGACCGCGTGGATCTGGTCGCCGTCCGCGACGGCCCGGTCGAGCGGCTTGAGCACCACCACGCCGGAGCCCTCGCCGTAGCCGGTGCCGTCGGCGGCCTCGTCGAAGGTCCGGGTCATGCCGTCGGACGACTCGATGCCGATCCGGGTGTTCGGGTGCTGCACCGGGGCCAGCACGATCCGGGAGCCGGCCACCACGGCCATCTCGCAGTCGCCGGCCAGCAGGGCGTTGACGGCCAGGTGGACCGCGACCAGCGAGGCCGAGCACGCGCTGTCGACGACCATGCTGGGCCCGCGCAGGTCCATCAGGTACGACAGCCGGTTGGCCAGCATCGTGGTGATGTTGCCGGTCAGCCCGAGCTGGGTCAGCGTCGGGTCGATCCGGCAGCAGTACTCCAGGTACGACGAGCCGGGGTTGGCCGCGAAGCCGACGTAGACGCCGGTCCGGGAGCCGGCCACCCGCTCGCCGGTGTAGCCGGCGTCCTCCAGCGCCAGGTACATGTTGCGCAGGATGAGGCGCTGGTGCGGGTCGGCGACGCTCGCCTGCTTCGGGGTCATCTGGAAGAACTCGGGCTCGAACGAGTCCACCCGGTCGAGGTAGGCGCCGTCGTGGAAGGAGATGTTGCGCTCGGTCCACTCGGCGATCGCGGAGTCGCGCTGGTACTCCACGTACTGCTCGATGTCGGCCCGCCGCTGCGCCGGGAAGGGCCGGGTCAGGGTACGGCCGGTGCGGATGAGCTGCCAGAAGTCGTGGATGTTCCGCGCCTCCGGCACCTCGACGGACATACCGATGATCGCGATGTCTTTCGCCATGCCTACCTCGCTGTTCGAAGCTGGTCGTCGGGCCGGGGTCAGCGGATCCGGCCCATCAGGGTGGTCAGGGTGGTGCCGTTCACCTCGTCGATGTCGGTGACGCCGGCCGCGCGCAGGGCGCGGACCGTGCGGACCCACTCGACCGGCTCGGCGATCTGCCGGCTCAGCAGGCCGGCGGCCTCGGCCGGGTCGAAGACGTCGGCGGTGACGCTGGACATGACGGGTGTGTGGCCGGCCGCGAAGGCGAAACCGGACAGCGTACGGGTGAACTCGCGGGCCGCCGGGGCCATCAGCGGGGTGTGGAACGGGCCGCTCACCGGCAACGGGGTGACCTTCGCCGCGCCGGCCTCCCGGACCGCCTGGATCGCCCGGCGCAGTTCCAGCCGGTCGCCCGCGATCACCGTCTGCCGGTCGGAGTTGCGGTTGGCGACGTAGACCTGGCGCAGGCCGGCGGCGCGCAGGGTGCCCTCGACGAGCCGGCCCGGCAGGCCGGTGACCGCGGCCATCGCGCCGCCGGTGACGCCGGCCATCAGCTCGCCGCGGGCGGCGACCAGCCGCAGCCCGGTCATCAGGTCGAACACCCCGGCGGCGTGCAGGGCGTTGTACTCGCCGAGGCTGTGCCCGGCGAACCAGTCGTAGGTCGTGGCGGCGGTCCGCTCCCGGGCCGCCAGCGCGTTCACGAAGTAGATGGCCGGTTGGGCGTACCGGGTGTCGGCCAGCCGGCCGTCCGGGTCCTGCAGGCACAGCTCGACGATGGAGTAGCCGAGCAGCTCGTCGGCCTCCTCGACGAGGTCCTTGGCGTCGTCGAACAGCTCGCCGCCCATGCCTTTGCGCTGGACGCCCTGTCCGGGAAAGACGAGTCCGTTCATGATGCTCTCCTGCCTGCTCGATGGAGGGTGGGGTTCATCGCGGCGCCAGCGCCTTCAGCGGCACGGAGTAGCCGGCGTGCCGCAGGCTCTCCCGGGTGAACAGCCGGGCCCCCGGGCCGGGCCCGAAGTCGACGACCTGGTCCGGGCGGGTCGCCGCGACCGCCGTGGTCACGGTGGTGAGCCAGTCGACCGGGCGGCAGAAGGACTGCTCGACGAAATCCAGCCACAGGTCCGGCCGGTCCTGCAGGTTGCGCGGCTCCTCGGCGACGTACACCGGTAGTGCGAGACCGTCGCCGGTGACCTCGTAGTCGAGGACCCCCCGGTCGCCGTGGATCAGCTCGGCGGCCGGGGCGAGCAGGCTGGAGTGGAACGGCGCGGTGCTGGCCAGGAACATCCAGCGCACCCGCCGCCGCTCGAAGTCGTCGGCGTTGGCCAGCCAGAACTCGGCCAGCGCGCCGGGCGTCCCGGCCAGCACGTGGGAGCGGGCCGAGTTGACGATGGCGAGCTCGACCGGGCCGGCGTACGCCGCCACCCGGGCACGCAGGTCGGCCTCGTCGATCGCCAGCACCGCGGCCATCGCGGTGGGCCGCACCGCCGGGGCGGCCGCCCGCTCCTGGTACGCGCGGGTCACCGCCGGACTCGCCACCCGTTCCTCGAACACCTGGTGGCACCGCAGCATGATCATCGCGGCCAGGCTGATCGAGGCGCGGCTGAACCGCAGGAACGAGCGGCGGTCGGTGAGCCGGCGGCCCGCGGCGATCGCGGCCTGCACGCCCATGCTGTGCCCGGCCGCGGCGACCGGCGCCGGGGCGGCGTCCGGCCCCGGCTGCAGCAGACACAGCTGGTAGACGTGCGCGCAGATGCCCTGCACCAGCGAGTGCCCGAGCACCGCGGGCGGCGCGGGCGGGCCGGTCAGCAGCTCGCGCAGCGGCAGGCCGCCGGGCAGCTCACGCCGGTACACCTGGGCGCCGACGTGGTCGAAGCTCGCCTGGACCGCCTCGGCCGCGACCCGGAAGAACCGGGTGTTCTCCGGCCGGGCGGCCAGCGCGCGCAGCTGCGCCAGCGGCGGCCCGTCGCTGCCGGCCAGCCCGTCGAAGATGTAGAGCTGCCGCATCCCCTCCCCCTCGGTCATGCCCGGCCGGCCAGGGCGTCGGCCGCCGGGAACGACACCGGGCCGCGGCCCAGGTCCGCGCGCAGCAGCCGGGCCGTGTCCTGCTCGCGCAGCCGCAGGGCGTGCAGGTCGCGGCGCATGTCGTCGAGGGACACGTCGGCGGCGCCGCCGTGGAACCGGGCGGCCTGGTCCTGCAGCAGGGCGATCGCCGAGGCGAGCCGTTCGTAGCGGTGCGCCAGCTGCGGGCTGTGCCCGGTGTGCCGCAGGAACCGCTGGAACATGCCGCGGGATCCGGCCAGCAGGGCGAGGCTGTTGACGCTCGGCGTCTGGTAGGTGTGCTCGAAGCGGGTCCGCTCGGACGGCAGGCTGTCGGCGATCAGGTCGTAGATCTCGAAGCCGTCCTGCCAGCTCTCGACGAACGCCCGGTAGCGCGCCACGAACCCGGCGAAGTCCGGCTCGCCGGTACGGATCAGCGTCTGGCAGTCCAGGAACCACCGCTGCGGCTCGCGGGCGTACCCGGCGACCAGGTCGGCCATCGGGATCTCGAAGCGCTGGAACTGGAGGTTGTCGGTGGTGTTGTCGACGATCAGGACGGTCTCGCCGTCCGCGCTGAGCCCGCCCACCAGGTACGAGTGCAGCTCCCGGTACTCCTCGGGGACCGTGCCGGTGCGGCGCATGAAGTCCACCCAGTAGCCGAAGTCCCCGCGCGGCGCGTCGAAGAACACCGGCTGGTCCCGCGCGATGAAGTCGGGCAGGCCGGCGCGGACGTCGGCCAGATCCAGCTTGGCCAGGCGCGGCGCCTGGAAGCCGAGCAGCGCGAGATCCTCGTCCACGACGTAGGGCGCCGGGAAGTCCCAGCGGTAGCCGCCGCGGCGGAAGCAGTGCCGGTAGATCGCGAACGTCGAGCCGAGCGCGCCGTACAGCAGCAGGTCGCTCCACGGCGACCGGCTCGCGGTCACGGCCAGCAGCTGTCCCTTGCGACAGTTCAGGTGGTTGACCCGGTCCTGGTTGACGATGCCGTCGACGCCACTGATGGTCGTCAGTGGAGAAACGGGCACGGTGGGGTTCCTTTCGCCGAAAGGGGCAGGGAGGGAGGAATCAGCCGAGGTGGCGCAGCGCCGGCCAGGCCACCGACCACGGTTGCCGCGGTGCGTCGCAGAGCCACACCGGTGCGCCCTGCTCGGTGTTGGCGAGCCGGTGACCGTTGTCCAGCCGGGTGACCACCACGGGCGCGGCGCACAGCGGCGCGAGCGATTCGGCGGTGAACCAGCCGACCGCGATGACCGGGCCGGTGGCGGCGTCCGGGGGCGGCCCCCAGCGCCAGAACGCGACGTGCCCGCTGTACGGCCGGGGCAGGCCCAGCGCCGGGCCGTACCGGTCCAGGGCGCCCGCCTCGCCGTAGTTCTGGGCGAAGACGACCGCGGTGCGGCGCTGCTCCGGCGGCAGGGTGCGGTACACGCCGGCCACCGTCGCGGCCAGTTCCGGCCAGCCGATCATCTCGCCGGCGTCCACGTTGAGCGCGGCCACCGGCGAGCCGGCGAACCGGTCGACCGGCAGGACCGGCAGCGCGGCCACCGCGCTGAGCGCCGCGTTCGCGGCCACGGCCGCGCCGAGCCAGCGGCGGCGCGCCGCCGTACGAGCCCAGGCGGTCCCGGCCACGGCGCCGGCGGCGACGACCGCGGGCATGGCGCCGAGCGGGTAGTAGGCGTGCCCGCCGGTGACGAACACGAGGCCGAGAACCACCACGAACGCCACCCCGAGCGCCCGCTGCGGACCACCGGACCGGTCGGTGAGCAGCCGCCACAGGCCGAGCAGGAACATCGCGGCCAGCGGCGGGCCGATGTAGAGCAGCTGGGCGGGCAGCAGCTCGGCGCGGGTGCCGTACAGCCCGTCGCCGGACAGCTGGACGGCCTTGTGGAACTGCGGCCAGCCGTTGGCGGCCTGCCACCACAGGTTGGGCGCCCACACCGCGACGGCGACGAGGGCGGCGGTCCACAGGGCGGGCCGGCGCAGCACCTCGCGGGGGCCGGTCACCGCGACGGCGACCGCCAACGCCGCCAGAAACAGCAACGGCAGCGTCTTGACGTGCAGGTTCAGGCCGACGATCGGGCCGAGCGCCAGCAGCAACCGGTCGTCGCGGGTACGGCCCCAGCGGGCGAACAGGTAGGCGACCGCCGTCCAGCCGAGGATGTCGAACGGCGGGGTGACCAGCATCCGACCGGCGACGAGCACCGCGGGCGCGGTCGCCCAGGCCGCCGCGGCCAGCGCCTGCGCGGCCCGGCCGCCGCCGAACTCGCGGGCGAGCAGGCCGGTGAGCAGCACCGTGGCGCCGACCGCGAGCGCGTTCGGCAGGCGCAGCACGGTCAGCGACCCGCCGGCGACGGCGTCCATGAGCCGGGCGAGCAGCGGAACCAGGGACGGCTGGTCGTCGTAGCCGAAGGCCAGGTGCCGCCCGGCGACGATGAAGTACAGCTCGTCACGGTGCGGGCCGTAACGGCCGGCGGCGGCCACGATGACCGCGACGGCCACGCCCGCGACGGCACTCAGCAGGGGCCAGGCCACCGGGGGCACGACGGTGCGGGCCGCTGCGGCGGCCGGCACGTGGCCGCCGCCTGTCGCGATCCGTTCGCTGGTCATGACGCCTCCGGCTTGTCGGGACGTCAGCGAGCGTACGAGCGGTGACCCCGCGGTGACCCGGCAGAATCGGCGGCAACCTCACGATGCCGGACGTTCTGCCGGTGAACATGCCGGTCGACGGCCACCGACGCGAAACGCCCGGACCGGAGTCCGGGCGTCGCGCCGGCCGTGGCCGCGGCGAGCGTCAGAAGGCCCGCAGGATGTCGTTCACCCGGTCCTTGGCGTCCCCGAAGAGCATCGCGCTGTTCTCCCGGAAGAACAGCGGGTTCTGCACCCCGGCGTACCCGGACGCCATCGACCGTTTGAAGACGATCACCTCGCCGGCCTCCCACACCTTGAGGACCGGCATCCCGGCGATCGGGCTGGACGGGTCCTCGGTGGCCGCCGGGTTGACCGTGTCGTTGGCGCCGATCACCAGCACCACCGAGGTGCGCGCGAAGTCGTCGTTGATCTCGTCCATCTCGAAGACCACGTCGTACGGCACCTTGGCCTCGGCGAGCAGCACGTTCATGTGCCCGGGCAGGCGGCCGGCCACCGGGTGGATGCCGAAGCGGACGTCCACGCCGCGTTCGCGCAGCTTGCGGGTGAGCTCGGCGACCCCGTACTGGGCCTGGGCGACCGCCATGCCGTAGCCCGGCGTGATGATCACCGACTCGGCCTCACTGAGCATCTTCGCCACCGCCTCGGCCTGGATCTCGCGGTGTTCGCCGTAGTCGGTGTCGTCGGCCGGGCCGGCCTCAATGCCGAAGCCGCCGGCGATGACCGAGAGGAACGACCGGTTCATCGCCTTGCACATGATGTAGGACAGGTAGGCGCCGGACGAGCCGACGAGCGCCCCGGTCACGATCAGCAGGTCGTTCTCCAGCAGGAAGCCGGAGGCCGCCGCGGCCCAGCCGGAGTAGCTGTTGAGCATGGAGACCACGACCGGCATGTCGCCGCCGCCGATCGAGGCGACCAGGTGCCAGCCGAGCAGCAGGGCGACGGCGGTGACCGCGATCAGCAGCCACAGCTGCGGGTCGATCACGAACCAGACGGTCAGCAGCACGAACGCGGTCAGCGCGCCCACGTTGAGCAGGTTCTTGCCGGGCAGCATCAGCGGCCGGGACTTCATCCGGGCACTGAGCTTGAGGAACGCCACGACGGAGCCGGTGAAGGTCACCGCGCCGATGAAGACGCCGATGAACACCTCGGCGCTGTGGATGCCGAGCAGCTCCTGGGCGCGCAGCACGCCCGCCTCGGCGCCGTCCGGGTCGGCCTCGACGTGCAGGTAGCCGTTCCAGCCGACCAGCACGGCGGCCAGGCCGACGAAGCTGTGCAGCAGCGCGATCAGCTCCGGCATCCCGGTCATCTCGACCCTGCCGGCCCGGTACAGGCCGATCGTGGCGCCGACGCCGGTCGCCGCCAGCAACAGCACCAGCCCGGTGCCGCTCAGGTCGCCGACCAGGGCCAGCGCGACCGTCGCGACCAGCGCGAGCGCCATCCCGGCGATGCCGAAGAGGTTGCCGAGCCGGGCGCTCTCGTGCCGGGACAGCCCGGCCAGCGCGAGGATGAACAGCAGAGCGGCGACGAGGTACGCGGCCTGGGCCGCCGTTTCGATGGTCATCGGGTCAGCTCCTGGTGAACATGGCGAGCATGCGGCGGGTCACCGCGAAGCCACCGAAGACGTTGATGCTGGCCAGCAGGATGGCGATGAGCGACAGCACGGTCACCGCGAGGCCGCCGTGCCCGAGCTGCAGCAGCGCGCCGACCACGATGATCCCGGAGATCGCGTTGGTCACCGACATCAGCGGGGTGTGCAGGGCGTGGTGCACGTGCCCGATCACGTAGTACCCGATCACGATGGCCAGCGCGAAAACGGTCAGGTGTCCGCGCAGCGCGGCCGGCGCCAGTGCCGCGAGCAGGAACAGCGCGAGCGCCCCGGCGCCGACCAGGGCGAGCCCCCGGTTCCTGCCGGCGGCCGGCGGCTGCGCCACGGCCTTCGGCGCGGTGGCCGCCGGCGCCGCCTGGGCCGGCGCCGCCGACACCGCCACCGGAGGCGGTGGCCAGGTCAGTTCCCCTTCCCGTACGACGGTGATCGCGCGCTGCACGACGTCGTCGAAGTCGAGCACGAGGGTGCCGTCCCGCCCGGGTGTCATCAGCTTGATCAGGTTCACCAGGTTGGTGCCGTAGAGCTGGGAGGCCTGCGCGGGCAGGCGGCCGGCCAGGTCGGTGTAGCCGATGATGGTCACGCCGTTCGGGGTGGTGATCGACTCGCCGGGGACGGTGCCCTCGACGTTGCCGCCGTTCGCCGCCGCCATGTCGACGATCACGCTGCCCGGTTTCATGCTCGCCACCATCGGCGCGGTGATCAGCCGGGGCGCCGGCCGGCCCGGGATCAGCGCGGTGGTGATGATGATGTCGACCTCGGTGGCCTGCTCGGCGTAGAGCCGCGCGGCCCGCTCGTTGTAGTCGTCGGACATCTCCTTGGCGTACCCGGTGGCCGAGACCTCGACGTCGGCGGCCCGCACCGCGAGGTACTCCCCGCCGAGCGACTTGACCTGGTCGGCGACCTCGGGCCGGGGGTCGGTGGCCCGGACGACGGCGCCCAGGCTGCCGGCCGCGCCGATCGCCGCGAGACCGGCCACGCCGACGCCGGCGACCAGCACCTTCGCCGGCGGGACCTTGCCGGCCGCGGTCACCTGCCCGGTGAAGAACCGCCCGAACGCGTGCGCCGCCTCGACGACCGCGCGGTATCCCGCGATGTTGGCCATCGAGGAGAGCACGTCCAGCGACTGGGCCCGGGAGATGCGGGGCACCGCGTCCATCGACAGCACGGTGATCGGCCGCCGCGCGAACTCCTGGACGAGCTCGGCGTTCAGTCGCGGGTTGAAGACGCCGATCAGCGTCGCCCCGGCCCGGAGCCGGTCCAGCCGGGCCGGCTCCGGCGCGTTGATGGTGAAGACGACGTCGGCCCGGTACGGGTCGCCGATCGTCGCGCCCGCGTCCGCGTAGGCCTCGTCGGCGAACGAGGCCCGGCGTCCGGCGCCGGGTTCCACCACCACCTCGTAGCCGAGCTTGCGCAGCTGCTCCACGGTCGCGGGGGTGGCCGCCACGCGCCTCTCGCCCGGATCGGACTCACCCAGAACACCAATGATCATCAATCGACTCCCCAGCAGTTCTAGCGACGGTGCCGGACCTACGGCGGACACGCGAAGGAGGGTGTCTTCACGGATGCCGACCAAGAACGCGTTCCAGGAATGAGCTTGTTACTCGCCGGTAGCGTAACTCCGCGCATGACCGCTGTCACAGTACAAGTCATCACATCACTCTCAGTAATTCCAAGCTAATCATGCGCCACGTGCACCGGGTGGTTCCGCCGCGCCTCCAGCGTGCCGGGTCCCCGGCCCGCGCCGCACGGGCCGTTCGCCCCGCCCCCGAAGGGCGGAACTCTTCACTCGTGACGCCACCCCTCCGTACGGGTGATCCGGCGCGCCAGCCGGGGTCCGCAGCCGCGCCGCGGGTCCCGGGACACCCGCGGCGCCGTGCGCCCGTCCCGGCCGGGCGGCGCCGGGGTGCACGGACCCCGCCGGGACGCCCGCGGCGCCGCGCGGGTCCACCACGGGGCCCGGCTGCCGAGCCTGCGCACGGGGCCCCGGAGCCGTACCCGGGAAAAGGGCGGCCGGGCGCCGGAGCGGCCGGTTCGCGGCCCACCTCGACGGCGGAGGCAGACCGCGGCGCACCGCGGATATGGCGAAGCGGCCCCCCGATCGCGGGTTTCGCGATCGGGAGGCCGCTTCGATCATGCTGGAGCCGGTGCGGATGCTCCGTGCCGGGCGAGCCGGCCGGACATCCGCGCCGGGGCGCCCGGTCAGGCGGTGAAGTTCACCCGCCGGCGGCGGACGAGCAGGAACAGGCCGGTGCCGACGAGCAGCAGCAGGACGCCGCCGCCGATCACCGTGGCGGTCGGCGCGCCGGTCAGCGCCAGCTCGCCGCCGTCCTCCGAGGAGGCGCTGGTCGCGGGCGCCGCGGCGGAGGGGCTCTCCGACGGGGTGGCCTCAGCCGGCGCGGAGGTGGTCGCGGACGGCGCCGGGGACGCCGACGACGAGGACGAGGACGACGCGGACGGCGCGACGGGCGCCGCGGTGAAGGTGGCCTCGGCCTCGGCGGTCACCGTCTTGCCGACGCTGCTGCCCAGGATGAGCTTCTGGTGCTTGTCCTTGCCGCCGCTGTACAGGAAGACCCGGCCGAACGAGACGGAGTCCTCGGCGGTGACCTTGACGGTGGCCTTGCCGGCCTGCTCGGCGGTCAGCCAGAACTGCCCGCCGTTGGTGGTCGCGGAGATCGGGTTGCCGTCGACGTCCACGGCGCTGCCGCCGGTGACCGTGACCTTGATCGCGTCCGCCGGGCCCTTGACCGTGAACGGTCCGGCCTTCTCGCCGGCCTTCGCGGTGGCGCTGCCCGGGGCGACGGCCAGCTCGCTGGTCGGCTCGGGCTGGTCGACGGCGTTGGTGGTCAGGTAGTCGTAGACCTTCTTGATGACGTCGTAGCTCGCCTGGTCGGTCAGCGAGCGACCGGCCTGCCAGCCGCCCAGCGTGATGCCGTCGCTGAAGTGCCAGACCGCCGTCTGGGTGGCGAAGTAGAGCAGCTTGTCGCGGCTCGCGTCGGTCAGGCCGCCGGCCTGGACCCCGGCCGCGGCGAGCAGCTTGGCGGCGTCGCCGTTCGGGTAGCCGTGGGCGAGGGTCCACTGCACCTTGTTGAGGTTCTTCACCTCGGACTGGTCCCAGGTGCCCTCGACGTACTTCTGCTTGGTGGCGACCGGGGTGTGGAAGTCGATGCAGTAGACCGGCACCCCCTGCTGCTCCTGAATGGAGAGGCTGAGGCCGCCGATCGACATGCGCTTCTCGTTCAGCAGCAGCGTGACCCCGCCGCCCGGCATGGTGGTGGGGACACCGGTGACCGGCTCGTCGGCTGCGGCGGGCGTGGCGGAGCCGAGCAGCAGGGCGCCACCCGCGACGGCGGCGAGCGCGGTCCGCGCCCAGAGCCGTCCTCGTTTTCCGAACATCAGGTTCTTGCACCTCTCCGAAGGGGATCGTCCGCGCATGGCGGACGGCAGAGTTCGCCGTTCCCGGGGATTCTGCGAATCCACGCGCGGGAACTGACGCGGCATTATGAGCACAGACTTATCTGAATGTCACGTGCCCTTCGGTCCGATCAGCGCCGGAAAGCCGAAACATGTGCGCACCGCGACCGATCCGTCACGCCTATGAAGACAATTGTGGCGGTGCGAAGTGGAGTGGATGCGCAACGCGATCGGCCTTTCCCGGCGCATGATCATGGACCTTACCGAGGTCGCGGGTGGACACCGAACGCACCCCCGACCAAACCCTGAAGTTTGTTTACAGATATCTTGACTTCACCGCCCGGCATCTAGTTGAGTCGATGACTCCTCCATCCCCCTCATGCCAGTGCGTCCCCGGACGCACGGAAGGTGAGCCATGCCCAGAAGACGGCTTCTGTCGATCTTGGCCACAGCCGGTGTCGCCGTGGCCGGCGCCGCTGCGGCGATCATCCCGATGACCGCGTCCGACGCGGCCGAGGCCTGCGTCGCCGCGTACAGCAGCTCGGCGGCCTACACGGCCAACCAGCGCGCCTCGTACAACGGTCACAACTGGACCGCCAAGTGGTGGACGCAGGGCGAGACCCCGAGCACCGGCGGCTCCGGCGTGTGGAGCGACAACGGCGCCTGCGGCGGCGGCACCACACCACCCCCGGCCGGTGCCGGCAGCGGCTGCAACTACCCGAACTGGGTCGCCGGGCAGTTCTACGCGACCGGCTCGATCGTGCGCTACACCAACGGCCAGTACTACCGGGCCTCACACGAGAACCCCGGCTACGACCCGGTGATCAGCACCTGGTACTGGTCGCCGTACACCTGCACCGGCGGGGGCGGCACCACCACCGCGCCGCCCACCGGCGGGTCCAGCGGCTTCCCGGTCAGCGAGGCGCAGTTCCAGCAGATGTTCCCGAACCGGATCCCGTTCTACTCGTACGCGGGCCTGCTCGACGCGATCAAGAAGTTCCCGGCGTTCACCACCACCGGCAGCGACACGGTGAAGAAGCAGGAGGCCGCGGCCTTCCTGGCGAACGTCAACCACGAGTCCGGCGGCCTGGTCTATGTCGAGGAGATCAACCAGGCGAACTGGCCGCACTACTGCGACCGCAACCAGCCGTACGGCTGCCCGGCCGGGCAGAGCGCCTACCACGGTCGCGGACCGATCCAGCTGAGCTGGAACTTCAACTACAAGGCGGCCGGCGACGCGCTCGGCATCGACCTGCTGAACAACCCCGACCGGGTCAAGAACGAGTCGTCCGTCGCGTACCAGACCGCGATCTGGTACTGGATGACCCAGCGCGGCCCGGGCACGATGACCCCGCACGACGCCATGGTCAACGGCCGCGGCTTCGGCGAGACCATCCGCAGCATCAACGGGTCGCTGGAGTGCAACGGCGGCAATCCGGCCCAGGTGCAGAGCCGGGTGGACGCGTACAACCGGTTCGCCGCCATCCTCGGCGTGAGCCCCGGCGGCAACCTGTCCTGCTGACCGGCGGGCCGGCGATCAGGCCGGTGACGGCTCCGGTGGCGCGCCCGGCGGGCGGGCCACCGGGGCCGGGCTCCGGAACTGGCCGGCGGCAGCCGCAGCGCGGAACCGGGTCGACCAGCACGCTTGTCGGCAGACCGGCGAGCGCTCTCCAGCGGCGGCACGGCAGGCATCGCGGCATGGCACTGGTGATACGCCAGAGCCTACGTCCCTGAACAAGACACTGCACGCTATCGGCTCGGCCGTGAACGCTCGTCGCCTGCGGGAAAGCATCGCTCAGGCGGACGCCGGGCTGCTTCAGCAGCACCCCTGCTGGATCCGACACACGATCACGGCAACTGACCTAGAGATCGCCGCCCGTCAAGGCCACTACCTCGACACATGAGGTGGTCGGCACGATATCGACCTTCTCGACGACTGTCGCCATGTCACGACGTAGCAGCCAGACGGCCGAGTCGAGTCGAAGCCCGGGCGTTCGACACACGAGTCTCGCTCAGTGCCGCGTCATCGGGCTAGCCTCTTAGCTAAGGAGGCAGCCATGCCGGAAGCAGCCGCACAGTTCAACATCCATGACGCAAAGACCAACCTCTCACGGATCATCGAGCGGGTCGAGCACGGCGAAGAAATCATCATCAGCCGTGCCGGCACCCCCGTCGCCAAAGTGATCCCGCTCAACCGCAGGGTCGACAGAGCCGCCCGAGGCTCGCTAGCCGGCCAACTCGTCGTAACCGACGACTGGGACTCCCCTGCGGTGAACGAAGCCATTGCCCGGGATTTCGGTCTCACATGAGCCTGCTCCTGGATACCCACGTCGTGCTCTGGTGGCTGACGGACGACCCTACCCTCGCTGCCGAGATCAAGGAACGACTCGACCACGAGCCGGACGTCTACGTCAGCCCCGCGACGATCTGGGAGGTAGCCGTCAAGCAGTCGATCGGCAAGCTGGACATACCAGCCGACCTCCCTGAACGCATCCGCGACAGTGGCTTCCGGCACCTGCATATTACCGCCGAGCACGCCATCGCCGCTGGACGGCTTCCGCTCATCCACCGGGACCCATTCGATCGAATGCTCATCGCCCAAGCCGGGGTGGAACATCTGACCCTGGTGACCCGCGACGCCGAGATACGGAAATATGACATAGACATCTTGGCCGTCTGAGCCGATCGGCGACGGTCTCACCACACCGTGACTGAGCAGGCGCCGCAACCCCCGTAACCCGGGGTTACCGCGGGCTCAGCCCCGGACCAGCCGAACCAAAACGACCGCCGCCGGATCACGTTTCCGCGAGCTGGAGCACTAGAACGCTTTCCATACCTCGGGAACGCATTTCGCCATCTCGAACTGCCGCTGATCGATGACCTGCGGAGAGAAGCTGTCCACGCCCTCAAAATAACCGTTGAGAAGCAGACCACTCTCCCGGTAGCGCGCCTTCTTGGCCGCGAAGTCCCCATTCTTCATCGCCGCATTAACCCGCTTATGGATCAGGGTCAGGTTACCGAGACGGTTGAGATACTCGTCATGCTTGACCCACCGGCCCCAATGCTTGTCCGGGCTCTGCGGGTAGACATGTTCGATCCAGAGCGTTTTTGCATCGGACACCGGCTTCTCCGGAGGCATGCTGCTCTTCGGATTCGCGTACCAATCTTCCAGCGCTTCGAGAACGTACCGCTGATATCCAGGACGAACGACCGACAGCCTCTGGAACGATCTCACGATCGCCTCATCTTCTTGCAAATAGGGACGGAGCAGCGCGGATGCCTCCTCGACACCTCCACCAGCCCGAACAATCCGGGCGACTCGGAACGCCGCCTCCTCAAGGACAGTACTTTCCCCGCCCGAGATGACGTTCCAACGCACGAACGTGCTGACCAGGCGCTGCAGCAACGTCGCGTAGTTGGTGTAGTCAGGGACGTTCGCCCACACCGCGCTTCCCGCCAACGCGGCCGGCCAGAGATTCGAGGCGCCCAAGGTGCCGATGGCCCGAAGCCAGTAGGAGCACCGGTCGTCCGGATGCTTGCCCTCCACCATCTTCCGGTAGAGCTCGGCATCCTGGGCGAGGCTTTGACTGAACTGCACAGTGTTGTTCAGCGGGGCGGGCTGGTCCGGCGAGTCGAGGACCGCCTTGATTTCTTTGTACAACGACCGGCTCTTAACGTCACCGCGATGCGTGATCCAGCTATGGCGCAGAAAAGCATCCACCTTGGTGGCGGACTGCGAGAGCTCGTAGACGGTCGCCCACGCCTCCTCCACGTCCGCCTGGGCTTGCTTCGGGCTCTTTCCGATCAGATAGACACGCAGCAGATCGAGCGTAGACAACCCCTTGCCGCGATCGTTGAGACGCTCAAAAACGTCGGTGACGTCGTCGAATGCCTCGGACGACACGCGCACCACGGTCAGCTGATTGATCACCACATGATGCAGACGGAGAGCAACGGCGGAGAGTGCTAGACCATGACTCTCCCCATGCGCGATGATCTGGCTCCGGAAGAACTTCTTGGCGCGCAGAATCGCTTGCTGACTCGCCGTCTTCGCCTGAATGTTCTTTTGCTCCTCGGGTGGATAAGCGAGCACCGTGAACCGAAAAAATCCGTCGTCCACCCTGCCCAGCTTGAGGACATATTCTGGCGGCGCGTCCAGCATCTTCGAACTAGCGACAATCTGCCCGATATTGACCTTTTGTGCCAGGTCTTGACGGCCTGCCTCATGGAGCAGGTCACGAATGGTCGCCAAAGCGATGGTGATTGTGGCTAACCGCTGCTGCCCGTCCAGAACTTCCAGGGAGCGTTCCTCCGGCTTCTCCAGACCGACGATGCTTCCGAGAAAGTACTGCTTACCCTCCGGCGTCTTGCCCGACAGATTGTCGCTGAACGACATGAGGTCTTCCCAGAGCTCCTTGAGCTCCGCGTTCTCCCAGCTGTATGGGCGCTGATGGGGCGGAACCTCAACCTTGCCGGCGGCCGAGTTCAAGATCTGCCCGATGCTGTACTCACGTCCTTGGATGCCCACGCCGCCAGGCTACCGATCAAGCCGGTACGGACACACCGCCTTCCACTCCGCCATTCAGCCACATCCGAGCTACCAACAGGGCGCTTCCCGCGCCCCAGGG
This sequence comes from Actinoplanes teichomyceticus ATCC 31121, assembly GCF_003711105.1. Lineage (NCBI taxonomy): Bacteria > Bacillati > Actinomycetota > Actinomycetes > Micromonosporales > Micromonosporaceae > Actinoplanes > Actinoplanes teichomyceticus. The sequence goes on along the minus strand of NZ_CP023865.1, from coordinate 959,774 downwards.
AAACCGGTACGGCTCAAGGACAGTTCAGGGCACCACGAGCCGTCGAACTCTCCCTCGCGAGGATGCGAGAGGCGCAAAGGGCGGGCAGTGCCCACCACGTGGTGGCAGCGGGCCGCGCCCACCGAAACGCGAGACATCCGGCGGCTCGGCCCTTGGAGCAGACAAACCGGAACGGCCCCCGGTTCGCGCTGTCCGCGAACCGGGGGCCGTTGAGCCGTGGAGGTGCCGGGAATCGAACCCGGGTCCTTCGTTGTTTTGTCAGGGCTTCTCCGAGCGCAGCTCACTATGTCCCTACTCGGCCCTCCGGCTCACGTGAGCAAGTCCGGACGACGGGCCCAGTCGCTGATTGATCTCGCCGCACGGTCCCCGCGACCGGGACCGATTGGCCAGCCTCCTAGCTGATGCCGGCAACTGGGACGGAGGCGCTCCCAGACCGACAGACCACGCTACTTGCCTCAGGCGGCGAGAGCGTACTGGTCAGCGTCAAACTTATCGTTGGCGCTTATAGTTTTCCGACGACCGATTCTCGAGACGACGTCGGCTTCCTCGGCTCGCTTCCCCTGTCTCCACGTACGAAGTCGAAACCAGTCACCCCCTGGACATGTCTTACAGCCTGACAATCTTAGCTCACCCGGCAGGTTCCGCCAGTGACCGCACACCCGGTCGCCCGGATCCGCTCCCGGGTGGCTTTGCCGGCCTGGAATCCTACGGTCACGCTCTGGCCCGCGGCCAGCGAGTTTCCGCGGATGGTGACGGTGTTGCCGCTGGCGCTCGCGGAGCCGTTCCAGGCGCCGCGGAGGTTCAGGCCGACGCCGGACGGATAGCTCACGGTCACCGTGAAGTCGTGCGCCTGTGAGCCGTTGTTGACCACCTTCACCGTCGCGATGAAGCCGTCGCCCCACGAGGCGGTGGTGGCGTAGGTCGCGCTCAGGTCGTTCGAGGCGGTCGGCGCGGGGCTGGTCCGGCTCGGGGACGGCGTGGCGCTCTTCGACGTCGTGGACGGGGTCGGCGACGCCGAGCTCCTCGACGGCGTGGGCGAGACCGAGGCCGACGTCGACGCGGAGGCCGACGGCGAGGCGGACGACGACACCGGGGCCGACGGCGACGCGGAGGGCACGGGCGAGCCGGCCGCGACGGCCGACGCGGTGAGCAGCGGGGCCACCGTCGACTCGACCGCCCGCAGGTCCGCCGAGGGCTGCACGATCACCGGCGTGTCGTCGGCGGAGGCCGGACCACCGGCCCGCACCGCGATCCACCCGACCAGGCCGACCAGGACGGCCCCGATCAGCCCGAACACCGATCGGGCGATGAAGAACTGGCGGTCTCTGTGCTTGGACAACAGCCGGTCTCCTCGTGGAAGAGTCGAGCAAGAACGAAGTGATCAACAAGCTGGCGGGGCAGGATACCCCGTCAGGCCATGCCCTTGGCACGGCGGCCCAGGGCGCGGTTGATCTCGCGCTTGGCGTCCCGTTCCGCCATGTCCTGGCGCTTGTCGTAACTCTTCTTGCCCTTGGCGACGCCGAGCTCGACCTTCGCGTACCCGTTCTGGAAGTAGACCGCGAGCGGGATGAGCGTGACGCCGTCGTCGCGCAGCTTGCCCATCATCTTGTGGATCTCGTCGCGCTTGAGCAGCAGCTTGCGGACCCGCCGGGGCTCGTGGTTGGTCCAGGTGCCCTGGGTGTACTCCGGGATGTGCATCCCGTGCAGGAAGATCTCGCCGTTGCTCTCGTGGCCGAACGCGTCGACCAGCGAGGCGCGCCCGGCGCGCAGGGACTTCACCTCGGTGCCGGTGAGCACCATGCCCGCCTCGTAGGTGTCCAGGATCGCGTAGTCGTGGTGCGCCTTGCGGTTGGAGGCGACGAGCTTGCGCCCCTGTTCGCGTGGCATACCGCGGACTCCTTCGACGAGGGAACCGAACCGATCAATCCTATCGCGGCCGTCAGCAGAGGCAGGGAGGCAGGTAATCGAGCGGATTGCGGGGCGCGCCGCCGAATCGGGTCTCGAAGTGCAGGTGCGCCCCGGTGGACGCGCCGGTGTTGCCGACCGAACCGATGACCTGCCCCTGCCGTACGTACTCGCCGACGTGGACGTGGATCCGGGACTGGTGGCCGTAACAGGTGGAGAATCCGGTCCCGGCGACCCGGCCGTGGCTGACGCACGTGTAATTGCCGTATCCGCCGCGCCACCCGGCCTGGATCACCCGTCCGGCGGCGGCGGCCCGGATCGGGGTGCCCGAACCGGCGGCGAAGTCGGTGCCGGCGTGCAGCTGCCAGACCCGGTAGTACGGGTCGTACCGGTTGCCGTAGTCGCTGCTCTTCCAGCCGCGTACCGGCATCAGCAGCCGGCCGCGGTACGGCCCGGTGTATCCCGACCGGCTCTCCCAGCCGCGCATACTGGCCCGGATCTTGCGTTCCGCGGCCAGCGCCGCCCGGTACTGGGCGAGCACCGTGGCCCGCTGCGCGTTCGCCGCGCTCAGCGCCGCGCGCCTGGCCAGCACCAGCTGGTAGACGTCGCGTTCGGCGCGGATCGCCGCGGCCTGGGCGGCCTGGGCGTCGCGGAGCCGGGCGGCGGCCTCGGCCTCGGCCGCCTCGGCGGAGCGTTGCGCCGCGCCGGCCCGGTCCTGCGCGATCCGGGCCTGCCGGCGGGCGCCGACCAGCCGGCGTACGTCCTCGCTCTCCTGGCGCACCATCGCGTCGACCAGGCTCATCCGGTCCATCAGGTCGACCGGGCCGGTCACCGACACCAGCAGGTTGAACCGGACCACCGAGCCGCCCATGTAGCTGCTGCGGGCGATCTGCTCGACCCGGGCCCGCGCGCCGGCCACCCGCTCCTCCGCGGCCGTCCAGTCCGCGGCGATCTTCCGATGGTGCTGCCGGGCGGTCTCGGCGCGCTGGCGCGCGGTGTTGGCCTGCACCCGGGTGGCGATGACGACGCCGCGGGCGGTGGCCACCCGGTGCTGCGCGGTGGGAAGGGCGGACGAGGCGAGGGCGAGGCGGCGGGCGGCGGCCCGGGCGGTGGCGCCGGCGTTCTCCAGCAGCGACTCGGCCCGGCGTACCGCCTCGGCGGCCCGCGCGGCGTCGCCCCGGTCGGCCGGCGCGGGCGCCGGCGCGGCGATGACCAGGCCGGCGGCGCTGAGCAGGCAGAGACAGGCGGCCAGCAGCGGGTTCGGTCGGCGGTACCTCACGGGGAGTCACCGTACTCTGACTAATCGCTCGCAAAAGCGTAAACCGCCCGAAGGCCGCGAAGGCCGCGACCCGGCAGGGTCGCGGCCTTCGTCGGCAAAGGTCCCGGTACGGGTCAGACCTTGAGGTAGAACCGCAGGGTGACCCAGGCGGTCACCGCGCTGACCAACGCGCCCACACCGGCCAGCAGGGGCAACATCAACCAGACGTTGCCACTCGGCACGGGTGTCAGGATCGCGGTCAGGGCCTGCAGCTTGTTGTCCAGTAGGACGATCTTGCCGATGAACAGCGCGACGAAGCCCAGGATCGCGCCGAACAGGCCGGCGACCACCGCCTCCAGGACGAACGGCGCCTGGATGAACCAGTTCGAGGCGCCGACGAGTTTCATGACCGCGACTTCTCGGCGCTTGCTGTACGCGGCGACCTGGATGGTGTTACCCACCAGCAGCAACGCGGCAAAGGCCATCACCGCCGCGACCACCAGGGACATCAGCTGGACCGAGTTGAAGATGTTGAAGACCTTCTGCAACAACTCGCGCTGGTCGATGATGCGCTGGATCCCCGGCTCGCCCTCGACCTGCTTGGCGAACTGCTCGTAGTCCTCGGGGTTCTTCAGCTTCACCCGGTACGACTCGGGCAGGCTGCTGACGTTCACCGCGGCCACGAAGTCGGGCGAGTCGGCGTAGAGCACCTTGAAGCGCTCCAGCGCCTTCTCCTTGGTCTCGTAGGCGCTCTCCTTGACCAGCGGACTCCCGTCGATCTTGGCCTTGATCGCCTGACGCTGACCGTCGGTCACGTTGTCGGCCAGGAAGATCGAAACCTCGATCTCGCCGTAGTAGAAGTCCTTCATCCGGTCGACCTGCAGGTACATCAGCACGCTGGCGCCCAGCATGGTCAACGAGACGGACATGGTGATGATCATGGCGACCGTCATCGTGACGTTTCGCCACAGGCCCACCAGGACCTCGTTGAGGACGTACTTCACGCGCATCGGGGGGATCCTTCCGGGACTCCGCGTGTTGCTGCTTCAGCGTTGAACATGAGGGCGGAGCCGGTCTCAGCCGTAGACACCGCGGGCCTGGTCACGGACGATCCGTCCGCTCTCGATCTCGATGACCCGGCGGCGCATCTGGTTGACGATGTTGGAGTCGTGCGTGACCATCACGACGGTCGTGCCGGTCCGGTTGATCCGGTCCAGGAGCCGCATGATCTCGATCGAGGTGTCCGGGTCGAGGTTACCGGTGGGCTCGTCGGCGAGCAGGATCAGCGGACGGTTCACGAACGCCCGGGCCACCGCGACACGCTGCTGCTCACCACCGGACAGCTCGTGCGGGTACCGGTGCTCCTTGCCACCGAGGCCGACCAGCTCGAGGACCTCGGGAACGACGCGACGGGCGACCGCCTTGGTCTTGCCGATCACCTCCAGCGCGAACGCGACGTTCTCGTACGCGGTGCGGTTGGGCAGCAGCCGGAAGTCCTGGAAGACGCAGCCGATCGAACGGCGGAAGTGCGGGATCTTCCAGGAGCGCAGCGAGGTGACGTCCTTGGCGTTCACCACCACCTTGCCGCGGGTCGGCGAGACCTCTTTCAACAGCAGCTTGATGATCGTCGACTTGCCGGAACCGGAGGGGCCGATGAAGAAGACGAACTCACCCTTCTCGATCCCGACGCTGACATTGTCCAACGACGGCCGAGACGCCTTCGGATACGTCTTCGTCACGTTCTCGAGCTGAATCACGGGACTGGAGTCTACGCGGTGTAACGAAATCGCCAAGCCTGCCGGGGTCGGGAATCTTCGCCACCTGCGGCAACAACAAAAACGGCGCGACCCCGGCCTGACCGAGCGCTCAGGCGGGGTCGCTCACCGTGATGAATCTTGCTAGGCCGCGACCTGATTCTGCTTGCGCCAGCGGATGCCCGCCTCGATGAATCCGTCCAGGTCGCCGTCGAAGACCGACGTCGGGTTACCGGTCTCGAACTCGGTGCGCAGATCCTTCACCATCTGGTACGGGTGCAGGACGTACGAACGCATCTGGTCGCCCCACGATCCGGTGGTGTCCTGCTTCAGACCGGCCAGCTTGGCCTCCTCCTCCTGGCGCTTGCGCTCCAGCAGTCGGGCCTGCAGCACCCGCATGGCGGACGCCTTGTTCTGCAGCTGGGACTTCTCGTTCTGACAGGTGACGACGATGCCGGTCGGGATGTGCGTGAGGCGCACGGCCGAGTCGGTGGTGTTGACGCTCTGCCCGCCCGGGCCGGAGGAGCGGTAGACGTCCACGCGGATCTCGTTCTCCGGGATGTCGATGTGGTCGGTCTGCTCCACCACCGGCATCACCTCGACACCGGCGAAGCTGGTCTGCCGGCGGCCCTGGTTGTCGAACGGGCTGATCCGGACCAGCCGGTGCGTGCCCGACTCGACGCTCAGCGTGCCGTAGGCGTACGGCACCTTGACGGTGAAGGTGGCGGACTTGAGGCCGGCCTCCTCCGCGTACGACGTGTCGTAGACCTCGGTCGGGTAGCCGTGGCGTTCCGCCCAGCGCAGGTACATCCGCATCAGCATCTCGGCGAAGTCGGCCGCGTCCACACCGCCGGCGCCGGCCCGGATCGCCACCAGGGCCTCGCGGGAGTCGTACTCCCCGGAGAGCAGGGTGCGGACCTCCATCTCCTCGATGGCCTTGGTCAGCGCGGTGATCTCGTCACCGACCTCGGCGATCGACGACGCGTCGCCCTCGTCCTCAGCCATCTCCAGCAGCAGGCCGGCGTCGTCGAGCCGGGTGCGCAGGCGCTCCAGCTTGGAGATCTCGCCGGAGACGTACGACAGACGGCTGTTGACCTCCTGCGCCCGAGCCTGGTCGTCCCAGAGGTCGGGGGCGGAGGCCTGCTCCTCGAGCTCCGCCTTGTCGCGTCGCAGCTTGTCGACGTCCAGGACGTTCTCGATGTTGCGGAGGGTGGCGTCGAGCGCTTTGAGTTGTTCGGGGAAGTCGGCAGCGGTCACGACACCCAAGACTACGCCGCCCGGCCAGATCACTGGCCGGGGCGTCCTCAACTCATTCGGACGGAACGGTCTTCAGCCAGCTGAGCGCCGCCTTGTGGTAGGCGACGGCGAACTCCAGCGCGGCCGCGCCGTACGGATCGTCGTTCTTCTTGGCCTCCTTGGCCTGCTCCTTCGCCATCGCCAGGGCTTCCGAGTGGTACTGGTTGGCGTTGGTGTAGAGGGTCTGCAACTGGTCGGGGTTGTGCTGCTGGCCGAAGGCGACCCGCAGCGCGACCGGGTTGCGCAGCGCGTCCCGCCCGGGCGTCTCGGTGAGCCAGCGCCCGAAGGCGCGCTTGCCGGAGGCGGTGATCGCATAGGGCTGGCTGGAGCGCGGGCCCGGCTTGCCGAGGCGTACATACCCCATTTCGGCCAGTACGGGCAATTCGCGGTACACCTGGCTCCGCGTCATCGACCAGTAGGGCCCGAGGCGGCGTTCGGCAGCCGCCATGAGCTGTCCACCGGTCATCGGCCCCTCGTGAAGCAGGCCCAGCAAGGCGGCAGCCGTGGGATTGATCTGGAAGTCGGGCATGCCTTCTAAGCTGCCACTTTGTCGCTCCGGCGTCCAGGATTTCGCACGATCCGTCCAGTTTGCGCCTCCACAAACGACTGTCCCGCACAGACAGTCCGACACCGAACCCCCGGACCGGGCGTTTCGCCGCCCGACAGCCGGTTGACCAGGTAAAATGGAGCAGTTAACCGGTCAGACGGGCAGTCCAGGGCAGGAAACGCCCAGATCCCCGCGAGTCGCCGTGTGCATTCGGACAATCAACCCATGTGGGGGTACTCCCACGTAACCGGCGGGTCGAACGTCTCCTTGATCGTGCGCGGCGAGACCCACCGCTGCAGGTTCAGGATCGAACCCGCCTTGTCGTTGGTCCCGCTGCCCCGCGCGCCGCCGAACGGCTGCTGCCCCACGACCGCCCCGGTCGGCTTGTCGTTGATGTAGAAGTTGCCCGCGGTGAACCGGAGCGCGTTCTGCGCCCAGTCCACGACGGAACGGTCGGTGGCGAAGATCGAACCGGTCAGGGCGTACGGCGCGGCGGCGTCGGCCTGCTCCACGGTGGCCCGCAGGTCGTCGTCCGGGTAGACGTGCACGGCCAGGATCGGGCCGAAGAACTCGGTGGTGAACACCTCGTGCGTCGGATCGGTGCACTCCACCAGTGTCGGGGCGACGAACCAGCCCTCGGAGTCGTCGGCCGTGCCACCGGCCAGCACGGTGCAGGCGGCGCTGTTCTTGATCCGGTCCAGGGCCCCGGCCAGCCGGGCGAACGAGCGGTCGTCGATCACCGCGCCGCCGAAGACGGACAGGTCGGTGACGTCCCCGTACCGGATGGCGGCGACCGCCGCGGCGAGCCGGTCGCGCAGGCCGCCCTCCCACAGGCTCCGCGGCACGTAGGCGCGGGACGCGGCGGAGCACTTCTGGCCCTGGTACTCGTACGCGCCCCGGATCAGCGCGGCGAACAGCGCGTCCGGGTCGGCGCTGGCGTGCGCGAACACGAAGTCCTTGCCGCCGGTCTCGCCGACCAGCCGCGGATAGGTGCGGTAGCGCTCGATGTGCTCCCCCACCGTGCGCCACAGTTTCCGGAACGTCGCGGTGGAGCCGGTGAAGTGCACGCCGGCCAGATCCGGATCGGTCAGCGCCACCTCGGACACCGCCAGCCCGTCGCCGGTCACCATGTTGATCACACCGGGCGGCAGCCCGGCCGCCTCGAACAGCCGCATCGTGAAGTGCGCCGCGAACTGCTGTGTCGGCGCCGGCTTCCAGACCACGGTGTTGCCCATCAGGGCCGGCGCGGACGGCAGGTTCCCGGCGATCGCGGTGAAGTTGAACGGGGTGATCGCGTAGACGAAGCCCTCCAGCGGGCGGTGGTCGAACCGGTTCCACACCCCGGGCGCCGACTCCGGCTGCTCGGCCAGCAGCCGCTCGCCGAAGTGCACGTTGAACCGCAGGAAGTCGATCAGCTCGCAGGCCGAGTCGATCTCCGCCTGGTAGCAGGACTTGGACTGCCCCAGGACGGTGGCCGCGTTCAGGGTGTCCCGCCAGCCGCCCGCGAGCAGCTCGGCGGCGCGCAGGAAGATCGCCGCCCGCTCGCTGAACGGCAGCGCCCGCCAGTCCGGCGCGGCCTCCTTGGCCGCCTGCACCGCGGCCGCGGCGTCGGCGCGGGACGCGTTGCCGGTCACCCCGAGCACCTCGTGCCGGCGGTGCGGCTGCACCACCTCGATCGCCGGGCCGTCGGCCATCCGCTGCCGGCCGCCGATGGTCATGGTCAGTTCCGGTCGCTCGCCGCGCAGGGCGGCGATCCGCCGCGCCAGCGAGGCTCGTTCCGGACTGCCCGGCGCGTAGCCGCGGACCGGCTCGTTGCGGGGGGTGGGCACGGTGAACCGAGCGTCCATGTTCTGCTCCTCGACCTGCTCGACCTCGTGAGTGAGATGTGACGGAGGGGCCGCCCCCGGGGTCGCCGGGGCGATGTCCGTCCATCCTCGCACTTGTCCGACGGCCGGTCAGGTGCCCGCAGGTTCGCCGGTTACCCTGGCCCCCATGAGCGTCCCCGAGCCCCAGACCGCCCCGGAGACCCGCGAGGTCTCGCGGCTCACCGCGATCCTGCTGGCGGTCGCCGCGCTCGGCTGGACCGCCGCGATGCTCCAGTCGGCCCGGGCCAGCATCACCTCGCGGGCGGATGCCGCGATGGAGGTCACCTCGACGGCGTACGCGCTGCCCGGCGCGGTCTCGGCCGCCATGGTCTGCGGCGCGGCGGTGGCGCTGCTGGCGCTCACCCTGATCGCCCGGCGCCGGCCGCTCGGCGCCACCACCCGGTTCGCCGTCGCCACCGGCGCCGGCCTGCTGGTCGGCGTCCTGTGCGCGCTGCCGATCATCTCGATCAACACCGAGGGCACGATCTACGCGGCGGTCGGCGGCACGGTGGCCGCGGCCGCCACCATCGGCGGGGCGCTGGCCGGCTTCCGCGTTCCGCCGGTGATCGCCGGCGCCGGGTCCGCCTCCGTCGCGGTCTTCGTGCTCGGCTTCCTGGTCAACAAGTACCTGCAGAACCCGGTGCTCGACGCCTTCGGCGCCGGGAGCACCGCGGAGATGGCCCGGGTGTCGCGCTGGTTCGCCTTCGGGCAGTCGGCGCTCGGCGGCCTGACGGCCGGACTGATGTCGTACGCGGTGCTGCGTCGCGCCCGGCGCCGCGCCGGCGACCTCGAGCTGCGCTGGCCGTTCTACGCGCTGGCCGGCGCCGGCCCCGGCGCGCTGCTGGTGCTCGCCGAGATCCTCACCCGCACCGCCGGCGCGCAGGTGCTCCAGCTGGCCGGGAAGGTCAGCGAGCTGGAACAGTCGGTACAGCAGATGCTGAGCACCTCCCGGCTGAACGGCTCGATGATCGTGCTCTTCCTCGGGGCGATCTCGGCGATCATCGCGGTCGGCCGGACCCTGTCGCCCGCCGACGACCCGCAGGAGCAGGCGGCCACCGACGAGGAGGCGATGCGCACCGGCGAGGAGCCGACGCGCACCGGCGAGACCGGGACCGCTGCCGGGACCACACCTACCAGCAGGACCGCGCCTGCCGCCGAGACCGCGCGCATCAGCGAGACCGCGCCCACGGGCGAGTCGGCGCCGGCGCCCGCTCCGGAGGCCGCACAGCCCGCCGGGGCGGCCCCGGCCGGCGACCGGGACTGATCCGGCTCAGACCAGCTCGTCCAGCTCGGAGACCGCGTACCACTCCAGCTCGTGATCCTCGGCGCCGTCGACGGTGAACTGCGCGTCCGGGTCGCCCGCCAGGGCCTCCTCGACCACCTCGGCGGCCGCCGCGACCGCCTCGGTCGCCTCCGCCCCGTCCACGTGGATGCTCGCCACCTGGCCCAGGTGCACCGGGCCGGGCAGGCGGACCGTGCTCGATCCGAGCTCGACGTCCTCCCGGACCAGGGAGGAGCCCGGTACGTCGGCGGAGACCACCACCCGACGCCGCGGCGCCGCGGCGTCGTGCCGCAGCAGCTGCAGAGCGCCCTGCGCGGCACGGGTGAAGGCCACGTACTCCAACTCCTCGTCGTCGCCCTCGGCGTACCACTCCCGGAGCGCGGGGGTCACCGCGTGCGCGACCATGGCCCCGTCGCCGAGCCGGCCCTCGTCCCGCAGGGCCGCCAGCATCGGCACGGTGGCCGGCACGTAAACCCGGACCAGCTCGGTGATCGGCACGTTCTCCTCCTGCTTCGCCATCCCGGTCAGTACACCGCCGCCGCGGGCCGGGAGAGGCCCATTCCACCAGGCGTCTCCGAATCGTGGACATCCGGGAGCCGGACTCGGCTGCCGGCGGCAAACGGTGGCAAACTCAAGCTGCCGAAGGATCGAGAGTGGGAGGCCACGTGGAGGCCCGGTTCCTGTTGCTGTCCGACGTGGCGGCCGAGCTGAACGTCTCGGATTCGCAGGTCTATCACATGGTGCGCAGCGGCGAACTGCCGGCGATCAAGATCGGTGGCCGCGGTCAGTGGCGGGTGGAGCGCGCCAGGCTGGAGGAGTACATCCAGGCGAAGTATGCGGAGACGGCCGCGTGGGTGCGGGACAACCCGCTCACCGAACGCGAGGCGGAGTGAGCGGATCGCTCCTTTTGCGCCTCTTTCCGGATGCCCCGAGCGGGATTGACCACGGACGCCGGTCGGGACCAGACTGAGGCAGTCGTAAGCAAACGGAGCCAAACGCAAGGATGGGCGGTGGAGATGCGGTCCGCGGTCGAGATTGCACCCGCCGGGTCCCGGCCGGCGATTCGCCTGCGCCCGGTCCCGCGGTACGACCCTCCCTTCGACGACGAGCTGGCGCCCCAGGCGTGGCCGTCCGCCCAGCAGCTGGCGCTGGAGTGGCCCCGCCCCGCGAGCACGGGCAGGCCACGGCGGGCCGGGACGGGCCCGGCGGGAGCCACCGGGACGGGCGGCACGGCACGGGGTGTCGAAGCGCGGGGTGTCGAAGCGCGGGGTGTCGAAGCGCGGGCGCCGGGCCACGAAGCGACGGGCGTCCCGGGACCGGGCGGGACGGGACCGGTGGGCTACGCCGGGTCGCGTACACGTCCGGCGGGCCATGACGCGCACGGCCGCTGGAGCGCCGGTCCGGGGCCCGGGCGCGGGCAGCTCGCCGTCCCGGCCGCGGCGCCGGTGGTGGCCGGCGCGTCCGGGGACGCGAAGCTGGCGGTCAAGCGGTTCGTGCACATGTGCGTCGAGGTGCTCAACGGTCATCGACCGGCCGCCCACCTGCGCCGGGTGTCTCTGCCCGCGGAGGCCGCCGAGGTGGTCGCGCAGGGCCTGGCCGGCGCCCGCCGCGTCGCCGAGATGCGCCGCCCGCGGCGGCCCGGCGATGGGCGTCCGCACCGGCCGTCGCCGGTCGCCGTCCTCCGCGTCAACCTCTGCGAACCACGGCGCGGCGCGGTCGAGGTGGCCGTCGCCCTCGTCACCGGCGAGCGCACCTGGGCCATGGCGTTCCGGCTGGAGTTCCATCACGACGCCTGGTGCGCCACCACACTGCGCCTCATCTGACGGGATCGGCAGGGCCGGCACCCGGGGCGTCCACCGAGCGGCACAGGCGGTGGCCGTTCCGGGTCCCACCCGGCGCACCCGAGCCCGGCCCGACAGATCCGGGGCGGCCCCGCAGACCCGCGGCGGCCCGACAGACCCGCGGCGGCCCCGCAGACCCGCGGCGGCCCCGCAGACCCGGGCGCGAACAGCGGGTAGCCCCCATCCGGCCCCGGGGTGCGCCCGCGCCGACTCCCGGCGACGCCCGCACTCCGCCGAACGACCCCGCCCCGGTCCGCGGAGCGCCTCGCGCCAACTTCGGGCGACGCCCGCACCCGCCGAACGGCCCAGCACACGAGTGCCCCACGGCGACCCCGGAGCGACGCGCAACCACCGTCCAACGGCCCGCACAGGCCGCCCTACCGGCGATCTCCGACAGCGCGCGCACACCGGCCCCACAGCCCGCACACGGCCGCCCCACGGCGGACTACAACCACGCGCAGCAACCGCCACCAGCGCCCACACACAACGCAGGCCCCACAGCGACCGCCGCGACGCGCGCACACCGCCCCACAGCCCCACACGGCCGCCCCACGGCGGACTACAACCACGCGCAACAACCGCCACCAACGCCCACACACAACGCAACCCCACGGTGACCCCCGCGACGCGCGCACACCACCCCACAGCCCGACACGAGCGCCCAGCAACGCCCGCACAGAGCGCGCCCCACGGTGACGTCCAGCGCCCGGCGCGTCCAGGGCGCCCGGCACGAGGCAGCCCCTCGGAACCCGGGAACGGGAACAGCCCGTGCACCGGCCGGAGCCGGGCACGGGCTGTCTCGTCGGACGTCGCGGGTCAGGCCGCCCCGCCCGGGGCGCCGTGGCAGCGCTTGTACTTCTTGCCCGAGCCGCAGTAGCAGGGAGCGTTACGGGACGGGCCGTTCGACTCGGCCTGGCCGGACGTGGCGCGCGCCGCGCTGGTGTGCGCGGGGCTCGGCGGGACCGGGGAGCCGCCCGGGCTGAACGCGACCGGCACCTCCGGTTCCGGCTGGATCACCGGCCGGCCGCCGCCCGCCTCGCCGTCGATCGCCGGAGCGGTGTACCGCAGGTTCTGCGGGCGGTTGCCGCCGAGCCCCTTGGCCCGCACCTCGACGTGCTCGTGCGGCTCGCCGACCGGCTCGTCGGCCGCCTCCTCGCCGACCTTGGGCAGCTCGTACGCCTGGGTCGGGTCGACCGTGACGGCCGGCTGCTCCTCGACCTGGACCTCCAGGTTGAAGACGAAGCCGACGGCCTCCTCCTTGATGCCGTCCATCATCTGGTTGAACATGTCGAAGCCCTCGCGCTGGTACTCGACCACCGGGTCGCGCTGCGCGTAGGCCCGCAGGCTGATGCCCTCCTGCAGGTAGTCCATCTCGTAGAGGTGCTCACGCCACTTGCGGTCGATCACCGCGAGCAGCACCTGCCGCTCCAGCTCCCGGATCGCCTCGGCGCCCAGCTCCTCCTCGCGGGCCGCGTAGGCCGCCTGCGCGTCCTGCTTGAGCTGCGCGATCAGGAACTCCTGGTCGATCGCGTTGCGCTCGCCGCCGGCCTGCTCGATCACGTCCTCGATGGTGAGCGAGAGCGGGAAGAGGCGCTTGAGGTTGGTCCAGAGCTGCTCCAGGTCCCAGTCCTCCGCGTACCCCTCGGAGGTGGCCACCGTGACGACGTCCGTGATGACGTCGTCGATCATGTGGGTGACCTGCTCGTGCATGTCCTCGCCGTCGAGCACGCGCTTGCGCTCGGCGTAGATGACCTGCCGCTGCTTGTTCATGACCTCGTCGTACTTCAGCACGTTCTTGCGGATCTCGGCGTTCTGCGCCTCGATCTGGGTCTGCGCGCTGCGGATCTGCCGGGTCACCATCTTCGACTCGATCGGCACGTCCTCGGGGATGTTGAAGCGCTCCATGACCGCCTCGACCGCACCGGCGCGGAACCGCTTCATCAGGTCGTCCTGCAGCGACAGGTAGAACCGGGACTCGCCCGGGTCGCCCTGCCGGCCGGACCGGCCGCGCAGCTGGTTGTCGATGCGCCGGGAGTCGTGTCGCTCGGTGCCGAGCACGTAGAGCCCACCGGCGGCCTGCACCTCGGCGGACTCCGCCTCGCAGGCCTCCTTGACGACCGGCAGGACCTCCTCCAGGGCCTTGGCGTACTCCTCCGGGTTCTCCACCGGGTCCAGGCCGCGCTGGGCGAGCTCCTGGGCCGCCAGGAAGTCCGGGTTGCCGCCGAGCAGGATGTCGGTGCCTCGACCGGCCATGTTCGTGGCCACGGTGACCGCGCCCTTCCGGCCGGCCTGCGCGATGATCGTGGCCTCCTGCGCGTGGAACTTCGCGTTCAGCACGCTGTGCGGGATGCCGCGGCGGCGCAGCAGCTGGGACAGGATCTCGGAGTTCTCCACCGAGACCGTGCCGACCAGGACCGGCTGGCCGGTGGCGTGCCGCTCGGCGATGTCCTCGATGACCGCGTTGAACTTGGCCCGCTCGGTCTTGTAGATGACGTCCGGGTGGTCGACCCGGATCATCGGCCGGTGCGTCGGGATGGTCACGACGCCGACCTTGTAGACGCTGTTGAACTCGCCGGCCTCGGTCTGCGCGGTACCGGTCATGCCGCCGAGCTTCTTGTAGAGGCGGAAGTAGTTCTGCAGGGTGACCGTCGCCAGGGTCTGGTTCTCCTGCTTGACCTCCACCCCCTCCTTCGCCTCGATGGCCTGGTGCATGCCCTCGTTGTAGCGGCGGCCGTGCAGGATGCGGCCGGTGAACTCGTCGACGATCAGGACCTCGCCCTCGGGGCTGACGATGTAGTCCTTGTCGCGCTTGTACAGCTCCTTGGCCTTGATCGCGTTGTTCAGGTACCCGACCAGCGGAGTGTTCACCGACTCGTAGAGGTTGTCGATGCCGATCCGGTCCTCGACCTTGGCGACGCCCCGCTCGGTGATCGCGATGGTCCGCTTGGCCTCGTCGACCTCGTAGTCGCCGGAGCCGTCCTTGCCGCGCTCCAGGCGCTTGACGATGGCGGCGAACTCGCCGTACCACCGGGCGGAGTGCTCGGCCGGGCCGGAGATGATCAGCGGGGTCCGCGCCTCGTCGATGAGGATCGAGTCGACCTCGTCGACGATCGCGAAGTTGTGGCCGCGCTGGACCAGCTCGTCCTTCGACCACGCCATGTTGTCGCGCAGGTAGTCGAAGCCGAACTCGTTGTTCGTCCCGTAGGTGATGTCGCACTGGTACGCCGCGCGGTGCTCGGCGGCCGGCCGGTTGGGCAGGATCACGCCGACGGTCAGGCCGAGGAACACGTGCACCCGGCCGACCCACTCGGCGTCCCGCTGGGCCAGGTAGTCGTTCACCGTGATGATGTGCACGCCCTCGCCGCTGAGCGCGTTGAGGTAGGCCGGGAACACACCGGTCAGCGTCTTGCCCTCACCGGTCTTCATCTCCGGGATGTTGCCGAAGTGCAGGGCGGCGCCGCCCATCAGCTGGACGTCGTACGCCCGCTGGCCGAGCACGCGCTTGGCGCCCTCCCGAGCCACCGCGAACGCCTCCGGGAGCAGCGAGTCGAGCGACTCGCCGTCCTGATAGCGCTGCTTGAACTGCTCGGTGCACTCACGCAATTCGTCGTCGGTGAGGTCGACGTAGTCATCCTCGATCGAGTTGACCGCGTCCGCGATCGACTTGAGCCGGCGCACCATGCGGCCTTCGCCGGCACGGAGGATCTTTTCCAATATCGACACGGGTCAGCGCTCCCCTAGACAGTCTGCCGAACCATCGTAGGCACCTTCTCTCCAAGCCTGTGACCCGAGCCTCCCGCCAAGCTCACAAAAGGGATCAAACGGGGCAGGAAGTTCGCTGAGAGCGCAGTCCGCGACCGTTTGGATCACGTTTCGCGCGCGGGCGAGTCTGCGGAAGGATGGGGCGGTGGAGCACGACACCCGGGTACATCTGCGCGCCGCCGGCCCGCAGGACGAGGCAGCCCTGGCCGCGGCACGCGACGATCCGGCGGGCCGCCGGTTCCTGCCGCTCGACCCGGCCACGAGCAGCGATCGTTCGTACGTGATAACCGCCGCGGGCGCCGGCGACCCGGTCGGCGGCATCGATCTGGACCACTCGCGGCCCTCGCGGGGCGCCGCCGAGGCGCGGTTCTGGGTCGCGCCGTGGGCCCGGCGGCGCGGGATCGCGACGGCCGCCCTGCGCGCCCTGAGCGAGCAGGCGCTCGGCGGCCGGCCCGGGATGCCCGCCCTGCACCGGCTGGAGCTGCTGATCCACCCGGACAACCCGGTGGCGCAGCGGGTCGCGCTGGCCGCCGGTTACACCCGTGAGGGCGAGCGGCGCGGCGCGCTGCCGAACCCGGCCGGCGGACACGACGACGTGCTGGTCTACGCCCGGTTGGCCGGGGACCCCGGCGAGCCGGCCGAACGGCTGCTGCCCGACCTGCCCGGCGGCGAGCTCACCGACGGCGTGGTCACCCTGCGCCCGCTCGGCGAGGACGACGCCGGTTTCTACGCCGAGCTGCACAGCCAGCCGGACGTGGTGGCGACCAGCGTGCCGCCGCTGCCGCCCAGCCCCGAGCAGGTGCGCCGGCGCTGCTCGTGGGCGGCGGCGGACTGGCTGGCCGGCATCAAGGCCGACATGGTCGTGCTGGACGCGGTGAGCGGCGCGCCGGCCGGCGAGATCTCGCTGCACTACCAGGAACCGCCCACCGCGCAGGCGATGATCGGCTACAGCATGTTGCCCGGCTTCCGGGGGCGCGGCCTGGCCACCCGGGCCGCGCAGCTGGTGGCGCTGTGGGTGTTCGCGGAGACCGGCATCGTCCGGCTGATCGCCGGCACGCTTCCGGACAACATCGGGTCGCAGCGGGTGCTGCAGAAAGCCGGTTTCCGGCGGGAGGCCTACCTGCGCTCCCGGCTGCCCGGCGTGGCCGGCACCCGCCACGACGACGTCCAGTTCGTGCTGCTCGCCGAAGACCTGCTGGCGCAGGCCTCCGGCGGGGAGCTCACACAGCCAGGCTGAGGATGCCGTAGTCGTAGCCTCGACGGCGATAGACGACACTGGGTCGGCCGCTCTCCTTGTCCAGGAACAGATAGAAGTCGTGCCCGACGAGTTCCATCTGGAAGAGCGCGTCGTCGACCGTCATCGGCTCGCCGGAGTGCTCCTTCTCGCGCACGATGCGCCAGGGCTGGCTCTCGTCGTGCTCGGCCAGGTCAGCCGCCGGTTCGGCGGTCAGCGTGGCGGTGGCGCCTGTGGTCAGATCGGTGGGAAGGTTGGCCGTGGCGGCGGCGACCGAGACCGGCGCGTGCCGTCCGCGGTGGACGCGGCGCCGGTCCGCGGAGCGGCGCAACCGGGCGTCCAGTTTGTTGATGGCGCAGTCCAGAGCTGCGTAGAAATCCTGTGCCTGGGCCTCGGCGCGAACCACCGGCCCCTTGGTCATGACCGTGATCTCGACCCGCTGGCAGGTGTCGGACTGGCGCGGGTTTCGTTCGTGGAACAACTCCACGTCCACGCGCATCAGCTTCTGGTCGTACCGTTCGACCTTGCTCAGCTTGTCGGCGACATGCTCTCGATAGTGGTCGGGAACCTCTACGTTGCGGCCCTTGACGACAATGTCCACTCGTGACCTCCCCCAACGTGTTTTACATGGGGCGCCGGTAGCCGGCGCATCGTGTTGCCTCCAGAGGGATGCCGCGTGCCCGGAGACGGCGTTACGCGGCAGAGGTTGGTGAGACGACTCCTTTCCGGTACGGCGAGAAGCGCTCCCGGTGGCGGGTAAGTTGATCGACCGTACCCTCGTCACCTAGACGCTAACTTGCCGATCCTGACGAGTCACCCCTCGTTGGGATACCGGACGGCTGACGTTCGCCTCTATCGGCGAACGAAGGCGTGACTGTAGTCAAAATCCCGGACAGCCTCGGCGAAGTTGTGTCGCTGCCAGCACTGCGGCGCCGGTGACCTGCATGTCCGCCTCCTCTAGACGACGTACCGCCGCGGCCAGCGTGGCCCCGGTGGTGACGATGTCGTCCGCTACCACCAGCGTGCCTCGCATCGCGTCGCCGCGCCGCAGAACGCCGATTCGGGCCGGAATGATTCGCAGCGAATTGACAGCGGCGGTGGACCTTCCGGCAGCGTCCAGTGACGTGGAGTCAGGCCGCGGCAGAACCCGCAGCGGCTGCCCGGCCCGGGCGGACCAGCCCGCGGCCCGCAACCGGCGCACCGCGTGCGCGGTCAGCCGGGACATGTGGTCGCCGTAGCGCTCCCGGCGCGCCGCGCGGGTGGACGGGACCGGAACGATCAGCACCGGGCGGTCGCGCGGCGCGACCGCGGCCACCGCGCCGGCCAGCAGCGCGCCGAGCGGCCCGGCGAGGCGGTGCCGGCCCCGTTCCTTGTACGCCAGCAACGCGCCCCGCAGCGCCCCGCCGTACGGGCCGACGGTCACGCAGGACGGGAAGCCGGGCGGCGGCGGGTTCGGGGCGCAACGGTACGGTCGCAGCCCCTCCAGCTCGGCCACGCACGCCGGGCAGGCGCCCCGGCGCAGCCGGACGCGCTGCACCCCACAGCCCGCGCACGCCCCGGGCAGGACCAGGTCGGCGAGCTCCCCCAGCAGGCCGGTCATTCCAGGTAGAAGGGCGCGGTCGGCACGGTCCCGGGAGGCTGGTTCCCGGCCGGCCCGGCCAGTTTGTCGGCGCCGATCTGATCCGGCGTGGAGAGCGCCTCCCAGGCCTTGCCCTCGGCGCTGTAGCAGACCGCCCGGGAGAACGACCGCCCGCTCAGCGGGCTCGCGTCCTGCGGATTGGCCGGGTACACGCTCAGCGCGGTCACCGGTTTGTCGCCGAGGTCGGACAGCCGCGGCGACTGCAGCGCGCCGTCGATCGACACGTCCACGATCGTCACCCGGCGGTCCTCGGCGCGCACCCCGGCCACGGTCAGCCAGCCCTCGCTGTTGAAGTCCACCGCGGTCACCGAGGCCAGGTCGGCCGGGCGCAGCTGCTGCGGCGTGCCGAGCACCGGCGTGTCGCCACCGGTGCTCAGCGCCGCGCGGTACAGCTTGCCGTCCACCACCAGGGCCACCCGGCGGCCGTCCGGGGCCACCGCCACCGACGTGATCCGGGTGCCCTGGCCGGTCCACGGGATCTGCCGCGCGGCGCCCCGGCCGGCCGGGAAGGAGTACAACCGGCCGTTCGCGGTGATCAGGCCGATCGCGCCGCCCGCCGAGCCGTCCGCGGTGACCGCCCAGGCCGGCTGCCCGAGCGGGCCGGGCAGGCCGGTGATCGGCTGCAGCGGGGCCTGCTGGCCCAGCTCGCCGGAGGCCACCCGCAGCGCCTGGCGCCCGCCGTCGGTCACCACGGCCGCGAAGGCGTGCGTCTTCGAGGTGCTCAACGCCGCGGACACCACGTCCCGGTTCTCGTCCGATTTCAGCACCGGCACCGGCTCGACCGACCCGGGCGAGCCGGAGATCCGGCGGATCCGGCCGCCGTACACCACGAAGCGTTCCGGGTCCTCGACCAGCCGGGCGGCCGGATTGTCGGCCAGGTAGTCGTCGCCGGTGTACGTGTGGGCGTCCGCGTGGCCGATCTTCAGGTCCAGCTCGCCCGGCAGCAGCGGCCGCAGCGACCACTGCAGCTGGCGGCGCAACCGGTCGAGCGCCTGCGCGGCGTCGTCGGCCGGTAGCGCCTGCAACGGGATCTGCAGCCGGTTGTTGTCGGCCGCCGGCACCTTGCCCACCACCGCGGTGCCCTCGTCCAGGTCGGCGACCGACAGCCAGGGGGCCGGCCCGTTCAGCAGCCAGGTCATGATCGTGTTGGGGCGCTGCTCGGCCGGCGTCGATCTGGGCATGTAGCGCACGTCCGGCACCAGCGCGGTGTACTCGGTGTTCCAGAAGTAGATGGTCTTCTGCTCGTAGAACTGGTCGAGCGCGTCGTCGCTGATCAGCAGGGCGGGGGGCGCCTCGGTCACGAACAGGCCGCTGCGGCCGGGGAGGTTGCCCACCCGGATCTCGTACGTGTCGCGGCGGCTCTCGGTGGCCGGCTCCAGCAGGCCGAACTTGTCCAGCGTGCCGACCGGCTCGTAGGTGAGCTTCACCAGGTCCTGACCCGGAGTGTTCAACGGCGCCTCGACCAGGCGGATCACCCGCAGGTCGGTGCCGGTCGGCTTGAACAGGCGGGCCGCGTCCGGGCTCATGAACTTCCGCAGCCGCACGGCCGCCGAATCGACGTCGCCGGCCCCGGCCTTGAGATAGTTCGCGACGAACTGGACGCGGTCGGTGAGCACGTCCTCCCGGGCGACCTCGGTCACGGCCGAGTCGTCGCCGGAGCTGATCCCGGTCGACGGGCCGGCGCCGACCTCGCTCACCCCGGTCGCGTCCGGGATGCCGCAGGCGCCGGTCAGCAGCGCCAGGAGGGTGACCACGACCGGCAACGCGATCGGGCCGGCGTGCCGGGGACGCATCAGCTCACCTCCGCCGTACGGTCTCGGGGAATCAACGGCAGCGGGGCGGCGACCAGCCGGTCCCCGGCCCGGACCGGCAGGGTCAGCCGGAACTGGGCGCCCTCCCCGGGGGCGCCCCACGCCTCCAGCCAGCCACCGTGCAGCCGGGCGTCCTCCGCGCTGATCGACAGGCCCAGGCCGGTGCCGCCGGTCTGCCGGGCCCGGGACGGGTCGGCCCGCCAGAACCGGTTGAAGACCAGTCGCTCCTCACCGGCCTTCAGGCCGATGCCGTGGTCGCGCACGGTGATCGCCACCGCGGCGTCGTCGGTGGCCAGGGTGATCTGCACCGGCCTGGCCTCGCCGTGCTCGACCGCGTTGCCCACCAGGTTGCGCAGCACCCGCTCGACCCGGCGCGGGTCCACCTCGGCGATCACCGGCGTGTCCGGCAGGCGCAGCTGGAGCTCGACGCCGACCCGCTCGGCCAGCCCGGTGAGCCGCTCGGCGACCCGCCGCACGATCGGCACCAGATCGGTGTGCTCGGCGTCCAGCGCGGCGAACCCGGCGTCGAACCGGCTGATCTCCAGCAGGTCGGTGAGCAGGCCCTCGAACCGGTCCAGCTCGGCCTGCAGCAGCTCGGCGCTGCGCGCCACGGCCGGGTCGAACTCGTCGCGCTCCGAGAAGATCAGGTCGGCGGCCATCCGCACCGTGGTCAGCGGGGTGCGCAGCTCGTGCGAGACGTCCGAGGTGAACCGCCGCTGCAGCCGGGACATCTCCTCCAGCCGGACGATCTGCCGCTGCAGGTTCGCCGCCATCTGGTTGAACGCGGCGGCGAGCAGCGCGAGGTCGTCCTCGCCCTCCACCCTCATCCGCTGGTCCAGCAGGCCGGCCGAGAGCCGCTGCGCGGTCCGCGCGGCCACCCGGACCGGGGTGACCACCAGCCGGGTCACCAGACCGGCCACCACCCCCAGCAGGATCACCAGGGCCAGGCCGGTGACCAGCACGGTGTTGCGGATCTGGTTGGCGGCGCGGTCCTCGGTGGTCAGCGGGACCATGTAGTAGAGCTCGACGTGCCCGAACTTCGACGGCACCGGGGAGCCGTAGACCAGGTACTTCGTCGTGCGCCCGCCGACCTCGGCGGTCCGGATCTGCTGGGCGACCCGGCCGTCGACGGCGACCGCGCGGATCAGCTCCGGGGTGATCAGCTCGCCGGTGTCGACCGCCGGCACGGTCTGCGGCGCGAGCTCCGGGTACCGCTCGGCGCGGATCGACACCACGGTGCCGCTGTCGTCGGCCTGGTCACCGTCGTACAGCTCGTTGACGGTCTCGCTGATGGTGCTCGGCAGCTGCGGATCGTACGCCTGCGGGTGCACGGTGAGCTGCTGGGACGCCCAGACCACCTTGCGCTTGAGCGACGCCGACACCTCGTCCTGGGCGCGGTGCAGCAGGATCTTGGCGCTGCGGTCCGCGATGAACCAGCCGAACGTGCCGACCAGCAGGCTGGACGCGACCAGGGTCAGGGTGACCACGCGCACCTGCAGGGAGCGCCGCCAGGAGCGGCGCACCGGCGAGGTGAACCTCTCCAGCCGGGACGCGACCACGCGCCAGTGGCGCCGCACCACCCGCAGGGGGCGGCGGACACGTTCGGGTAGCCAAGCCGGAGCACGCATGTCGCGGCAAGGTTAACCGCTGCGAGCGACTATCCGGTGCCCGCCTTGTAGCCGACACCACGAACCGTCAGGATGATCTCGGGTCGTTCCGGGTCCGGTTCGATCTTCGCGCGCAGCCGCTGCACGTGCACGTTGACCAGACGGGTGTCCGCCGCGTGCCGGTAACCCCAGACCTGCTCGAGCAGCACCTCGCGGGTGAACACCTGGCGCGGTTTCCGGGCCAGGGCCACCAGCAGGTCGAACTCCAGCGGGGTGAGCTTGACCTCCTCGCCGTCGCGGGACACCGTGTGCGCCGGCACGTCGATGTTGATCTGGTTGCCGGGCGGCCCGATGGTCAGCATCTCCGGCGCGGCGTCCTCGCCCCGGCGCAGCCGGGCCCGCATCCGGGCGACCAGTTCCTTGGGCTTGAACGGTTTCACCACGTAGTCGTCGGCGCCGGACTCCAGGCCCAGGACCACGTCCACGGTGTCGCTCTTGGCGGTCAGCATGACGATCGGAATGCCGGACTCGGCGCGGATCGCGCGCGCGACGTCGATGCCGCTCATGCCGGGCAGCATCAGATCCAGCAGGACGATGTCCGGGCGGTTCTCCCGGAAAGCGGCGAGCGCGCGTTCGCCGTCCGCGACGAACGAGGGCAGGAATCCCTCACTGCGCAGCACGATGCCGAGCATCTCGGCCAACGCGGGATCGTCGTCGACGACCAGTACCCGGGCTCTCATGCGGTCCAATATTGCACTGTCCTCCCGGCCCCCGCGCCACCCGGGGGGCGATCTTGCCCGGCAGCCTACGCGAGAAGTCACCCGGCCCAGAAGGCATCGGGGCCCGGAAAACGTGCGGGAAGACATAAAAACGGGCGGTCCCTGGCCGGGACCGCCCGTGGCGCGTCATCGCGATGTATCGGCTCTTACGCGCCGGGCCGGTCGAACTCTCCCGCGCGGATCCCGGCGAGGAAGCCGGTCCAGTCCCGCGCGTCGAAGCTCAGCACCGGTCCGGTGACGTCCTTGGAGTCGCGCACCAGCACCGCTGCGGGAGCGTTGGCGACCTCCACACAATGCCCAGCAGCGCCACTCCGGCTGCTCTTACGCCAAGTGATCGTGGCGTCCTGCATGGTTTCTCCTTCCGTGGAAAATGCACTTCCATTGGACAGCAACGCAGACGCTCAACGAGCCAACCGGTCCCTCGTCTCAGCGATGACCGTTCGGCTCTCTTCTGGCGACAGAGCGCGTTCCCGCAGGTCATCGAACGCATCCTGGTACATCTCGATCTCCTCCGGCTTCACCCGGAAGTGACCGCCGGTGAGCCCTTCGGAGTGAACCACCGGATTACGCGTGCCCTCGGCGAACTCCAGCACCAGGAACGACTCGGTCAGCCCGGCGTGCGCGCCGGCCTCGAACGGCAGGATCTGCACCTCCACGCCCGGCTGCCCGGTCGCCACGAGCAGCCGCTCCAACTGCCGCAGCAGCACCTGCCGGCCGCCGACCTCGCGCAGGAGCACGCCCTCGTCGAGGACGACGTCCAGGCGCGGTTCCGGGTGCTTGCGGAAGAAGCGCTCGGGACGACTCATCCGTACGGTCAGACGGCGCTGGATGACGTCGTTGTCCTCGATGTCCGCGCCGGTCTCGATCACCGCGCGGGCGTACTCGTCGGTCTGCAGCAGACCCGGCATCACCTGCGCCTCCCACTGGGAGATCAGGGTGGCGTCGGCCTCCAGCGCCAGGTATTCGTCGTAGGGGTCCGGCACGGACGACCGGTACGGCGCCCACCAGGCCCGCACCCGGCCCTCCCGGGCCAGGTCGCGCAGGCGGCCGCGCTCCGGCTCCTCGGCCGGCAGCCCGTAGAGGGTGAGCAGGCGGTCCAGGTCCGCCTCGGTGATCCCGGTGTGTGCGGTCTCGATCCGGCTCAGTTTCGACTCCGACCAGCCCAGCGCGGTCGCCACATCCACCGCCCGGCGCTCGCCACGGAGCCGGCGTAATGCGCCGCCGAGTTCCCGGCGCGCTGTCGATGTCGGCCTCGCCACGGAGCCACCATATCGGCGCATCAATGGCCCATTGCAAGTTGCAATGCCGATCGGCGGGGAAAGCGCTCGACTTGTCCGTTCCCCCGCCTCCGGAAGAACGCGTATTTCCGCGATGACGCCCGCCGCTGTTCCGCAGTGACGGCCGCCACCTTTCCGCAATCGCGGCGCAGGTCGGAGGCTTGGCCGCCCGCCGCTCCCAAGATCGGTCAGCGGTGGCGGGACCGGGCGCGGCGGCGGTTGATCACGATTCGAGTAGTCACACGTATAGGTGACCGACGGACTCGACCGGCGATTGCGTCCGGAAGCCGACTTCGGGCCGAATGCGGCGCCCGCCGAGGGGAATCGGATGCGCGCCGGGCCCGCCGCGACGAGGAGACCCGGGTACGCGCGGCGGCCGACCACGACGCGGAGACCAGCGGCCCCAGCGCGGCGCGGAGCCGGGCACGCGCGGCGGCCGACCACGACGCGGAGACCAGCGGCCCCAGCGCGGCGCGGAGCCGGGCACGCGCGGCGGCCCAGCGCGACCGGAGACCGGCGGTCCACCGCGACATGGAGACCGGCGGTCCACCGCGACATGGAGACCGGCGGTCCACCGCGACATGGAGACCGGGCACGCGCGGCAGCCCACGCGACGCGGAGACCGGGCACGCGCGCCAGCCCACGCGACGTGGAGGCCGGGCACGCGCGGCGGCCCAGCGCGACACGGAGGCCGCGCCGCCCGGCCGGACTGCCCCGGACAGCGAACGGGGCGACAAGCCTGAGCCTGCCGCCCCGTTCATCCCCCCGGTTTGGTACCGCGCGCGTCCGTGGGACCCCCCGATCACCAATGACGCTGCGTGGTTATAGATTCACACTCCGCACATGCCATGTCAAGGTTTTTCGAGAAATTTCGGGCGCGTCGCGCTCGATCTCGGCACCGCACGCCGCGCCACCGCTCCCGGCGAGAGCATGGCGGCGCGGCGGCGAACCGCCGCAGAGCCGGCCGAGACGACGCACGAACCACCGCGGAACCGGCCGAGACGACGCACGAACCACCGCGGAACCGGCCCAAGGCGACGCGCGAACCGCTGACGATCCGGTCAGGCCGCAGCAAACGAATCACCGACGGACCGCCCTCAGCCGCAGCAGTGAACCACCGGCAGACCGCCCCAGCCGCAGCAGTGAACCACCGGCAGACCGCCCGGCCGCAGCCCGCGCACCAGTGGGCAGCGAAGCGCCGACGAGCCGCCTCAAGGCGGCGGGCCGGGGAACGGTCAGTCCGGCACCGCGGCGACGAAGAGCGTGCCCAGGCCCGCGGCCGTCAGCGGCCCCCCGGAGGCCGGGGCGTAGGCCGCCGTGCCCGGCTGCAGGGTCACCGGGATCCCGTGCTCCGCACCGACGTGGACGTCGCCGGTCGCGCCCAGGATGATCCGCGGGCCGTGCCCGGGCAGCGTCACCGGCGGCCGGTCCGCGGTGAGCTCGACCCGGTACAGCTCGAAGTCGGGCACCGGGACCCGCCAGGAGGTCACGCCCGGCGCGATCTCGGCGCCGTGCAGCAGCGGGTCGTCCAGGGTCTCGAAGCGCAGCACCCGGAGCAGCTCGTCGACGTCGACCCGTTTCGGGGTGAGGCCGCCGCGCAGCACGTTGTCGCTGGCCGCCATGAGCTCGACGCCCAGGCCGTTCAGGTACGCGTGCAGGTTCCCGGCGGGCATCCAGATCGCCTCGCCGGGGGCCAGGTGCACCAGGTTGAGCAGCAGCGCGACGAGCACACCGGGGTCGCCGGGGTAGTGCCGGGCCAGCTCGGTCGCGAGCCGGAACGATTCGTGGTGCGGGTGGTCGGCGGGCGCCGACGCCGCGGCGGCCACCACCGCGTCGATCAGGGCCGGACGCCGGTCCACCGGCCAGGTGAGCAGCAGGCGCACCGCCTCGGACAGGTCACCGGCGCGCAGCACGGCCACCACCGGCTCCAGGTCGGCCACGGCCAGCTCGGTGAGCACGGCCGCGGACACCTCAGCCGGCCGGAACCCGCAGAGCGCGTCGAACGGCGTCAGCGCGACCAGCATCTCCGGCTTGTGGTTGCCGTCGGTGTAGTTCTTCGGCAGCGACGGGTCGGCCTCCTGCCGGGCGAAGGCCTCGGCGGCGTACTTGAGGTCCGGATGCGCCTGCAACGAGAGCGGGGCGGCCGCGGCGAGAACCTTCATCAGGTACGGCAGGCGGGTCCCGAAGCGCTCCGCGACGGCGGCGCCGAGCTGGCCGGCCGGGTCGCCGTCGATCAGGGTGGTCAGCGTGACCGGCCCGTCCGGGCCCGGCACAGTGGACGGGTCACCCGGGTGCGCGCCGAGCCACAGTTCCGCCTCCGGCCCCTCGGTGGGGGTCGGGCGGCCCTGCAGCTCGGCGATCGCGGTCCGGGATCCCCAGGCGTACGGCCGGATCACTCCGGTCAGCGGGTACACGGTCATACCCGGCAAATTAGCAGTTGTCAGGCGGTGGCGGGCGGGGCGGAGGTCACGGTCGCGTCGGACGTCTCGCGGGCGCGGTAGATGTCCGGCTCGATGTAGATGACCCGGGCGATCGGGACCGCGTCCCGGATCCGCTTCTCGGTCTCGTCGATGTGCCGGGCCACCTCGTCGGCGCGCTCGGTCCGCGGCACCGCGATCTTCAGGGCGACGAGCAGCTCCTCCGGGCCGAGGTGCAGCGTCTTCATGTGGATGACGCGCTCGATGCCGGAGCCGGCCAGGACCGCGCTCTCGATCGTCGCGAGCGTCTCCGGGTTGGCGCCCTCACCGATCAGCAGGCTCTTGGTCTCCACCGCGAGGATCGCCGCGATCACGACCAGCAGGATGCCGATCGCCGCGGTGCCGATGCCGTCCCAGATGCCGTCGCCGGTGATCAGGGTCATCCCCACGCCGAAGAGCGCGAGCACCAGACCGACCAGCGCGCCGGCGTCCTCCAGCAGCACCACCGGCAGCTCCGGCGCCTTGGCCCGGCGCACGAAGTCCACCCAGGAGGTCTTGCCCCGGGTGTGATTGGACTCCCTGATCGCGGTGTAGAAGGAGTACGACTCCAGGCCGATCGCGATCACCAGGACGGCGACCGGCACCCACTTCCACTCGGTGATGGGCTCCGGGTGCTGGATCTTGTGGTACGCCTCGTAGAGCGCGAACAACCCGCCGACGCTGAACAGCACGATGGAGACGATGAACGCGTAGATGTAGCGCTCCCGGCCGTACCCGAAGGGGTGCTCCGGGGTGGCCGCCTTCTTCGCCCGCTTGCCGCCGAGGAGCAGCAGCAGCTGGTTGCCGGAGTCGGCGACCGAGTGGATGGCCTCGGCCAGCATCGACGACGATCCGGTGAGCGCCCAGGCGCCGAACTTGGTGGCGGCGATACCCAGGTTGGCGCTCAGCGCCGCGATGATCGCTTTGGTGCCGCCCTCGGCGCTCACTGAAGTCCCTCTGGCATCGGGTTGGACAGCTCCTTCATCTCACTGATGGCGGGCACGGCCATCGGGTCCAAGCCGTGCGCCAGGGCCAGGTACAACGACGCGAAGTCCGGCACCGCCACCAGGGAGGCGAGCCGTTCCAGCGCCGAACCGCCTTCGGCGGTCAGCACGTCGCAGCGTACGCCACGTCGATCGGCGAGTGTCTGGATGGCGTCCGCGCGGCGCTCCTCGACGGCGACCGGCTCGTCGGCGTCGTCCTCGGGGTTGAGGCCGCCGTCGCGCAGCACCACCAGGCGCAGCCGGGTGACCGTGTCGTCCTCGTCCTCCGGGTCGGCGAAGATGTCCCGGGACGACTCGGCGAGCCCGCCGAAGACGCCGTCCAGCAGGCCCACCCGGCCGCGGCCGGCCTCGCCGAGAGCGCCGGCCATCACCGGGTACCGCGCGTTGGCCGCCAGGGTGTCGGCGAACCGCCGGGCCGCGACGGTGGCCAGCGGGGACGAGCCCCAGACGATCGGCACCGAGCCGGCCAGGCCGAGGGCGAGCGCCTTGGCCGGGTTGACGAACGAGTCGGCGGCCGGACGGCAGCGCTCGGCGTCGGCGTCCAGCCGGGTGGCGGTCTCCGCGATGTCCGCCTCGGTGACCTTGACCAGGCCCAGCGCGCGGCCGGCCAGCAGCACCGGGACGGCCAGGCCCCAGAGCGTGGCGCGGGCCGGCGCGCGGCGCGGCACGCCGATGAACGGGGCCCGCGCGCGCTCGGCCAGCGCCTCCAGCTCGGAGTCCGGGTTGCCGATGGCGACCAGCCGGGCGCCGCGGCGGGCCGCCGCCTCGGCCGCGGCCAGCGCCTCCGGGCTGCGGCCGGAGGCGGACACCGCGATCACCACGTCGGCCGCGCCGACCCAGCCGGGCACGCCGGCGCTGCGGTGTCCGATGATCGGGACCGGGCAGCGCGGGCCGGCGACGGTGGACAGGATGTTGCCGGTCAGGCCGGCGGTGCCGATGCCGGCGACCACGACGGCGCGGGGCCGCCCCTCGTCGGCGAGCATGGTCAGGTCGACCTCGGCGGCCAGGGCCGCCGACTCGCGGACCTGGGCGCCGGCCGAGGCGGTGGCCCGCAGCATGCCGCCCGGGTCGTTGCCGAGCATCGACTTCTCGTCGTTGAGCAGCGACTCGTCGGCGACCCGGTGGCCGTGCACGCCGGCGCCGCCCTCCAGCGGGTTGACCATCACTTCCCCTCCCCCGCGGCGCCGGGACGGCGGGCCTCGTCGAGGAGGAGGATCGGGATGTCGTCCCGGACGTCGAAGATCCGGCCGCACTCCGTGCACGTCAGCGTCTGCCCGCCGGCGTCGTAGTCGAGAGGCGCGTGGTGAGTGTCCGGACAGGCCAGGATGTCCAGCAACTGCGGATCGAGCGCCACCGATCTACTCCTTTGCGCGGCGAAGCATGGTCCCCGCGATCCTATCCGCGAACGATGGCAAGCACCTCGTCCCTGAGCGACGCCATGCGCCCGGCGTCCGGCGCCTCCACGTTCAGGCGCAGCAGCGGCTCGGTGTTGGACGCCCGCAGGTTGAACCAGGCCCCGTCGTCGAACTGGAAGGTCAGCCCGTCCAGATCGTCCACCCGGGCGTCCGGGAACGCGGCCCGCACCTCGGCGGTCCGGGCGGCGGCATCGGTCACCGTGGAGTTGATCTCACCGGACGCGGTGTACCGCTCGTACTCCGCGGCGAACTCCGACAGCGGCCGGTCCTGCCCGCCGAGCGCGGCCAGCACGTGCATCGCGGCGAGCATCCCGGTGTCGGCGAACCAGAAGTCCCGGAAGTAGTAGTGCGCCGAGTGCTCGCCGCCGAAGACCGCGTTGGTCTCGGCCATCTCCGCCTTGATGAACGAGTGGCCGACCCGGCTGCGTACCGGCTTGCCGCCGCGCTCGGTGATGATCTCCGGCACCGCGGCCGAGGTGATCAGGTTGTGGATGATCGTGCTGCCCGGGAACTTGGCCAGCTCCCGCGCGGCGACCAGCGCGGTGATCGCCGACGGCGAGACCGCGTCGCCCTTCTCGTCCACCACGAAGCAGCGGTCGGCGTCGCCGTCGAACGCCAGGCCGATGTCGGCGCCCTGCTCGCGCACCGCCCGCTGCAGGTCCTCCAAATTCTTCGGGTCCAGCGGGTTGGCCTCGTGGTTCGGGAACGAGCCGTCCAGCTCGAAGTAGAGCGGCACGATGGTCAGCGGCAGCGCGGCGAGCACCTGGTCGCCGAGCACGGCCGGGACGGTGTACCCGCCCATCCCGTTGCCGGCGTCCACGATGACCTTGAGCGGGCGGATGCCGGTGAGGTCCACGAGCGAGCGCAGGTGCTCGGCGTACGCGCCGAGCAGGTCCCGCTCGACCACCCGGGACGGCCCGTCGGCCTCCGCGTTCAGGTCGCCGAGCAACTGCTGGGCCCGCTGCCGGACCACGGCCAGCCCGCTGTCCTGGCCCACCGGCCGGGCGCCGGCGCGGCACAACTTGATCCCGTTGTACTGCGCCGGGTTGTGGCTGGCGGTGAACATCGCGCCGGGCAGGTTCAGCGACCCGGAGGCGTAGTACAGCTGGTCGGTCGAGGCGAGTCCGATGTTGATCACACCGGTGCCGGCCGCGTTGACGCCCCGGGCGAACGCGGCGGCCAGGCCGGGACCCGACTCGCGCATGTCGTGCGCGATCACGATCTGGTCGGGCTCGTCGCCGGACTCGCGCAGCATCTCGACGAACGCCGTGCCGATCGCCCGGGCCACCGGCTCGTTGAACTGGTCCGGGACGACCCCCCGGACGTCGTACGCCTTGATGATCTGCGACAGATCAAGCACCCGTTCACTCCTTCGGAAAGCCCTGTTGGGGCGAGGGTATCGGAGCACCGGCCGCGACAAGGTTTTATCCGCCCGACCGGGCCGTCAAGTGAGAAGATCACGGCAGACACGGTCGGCGACCCGGGTGGTCTCCGGCAGGCGGTACCGCGGCGCCAGCCGCAGCGTCAGCGCGCAGGCGTGGTCCAGGTCGATCCGGTGTCCGACGGAGACGAAGACCGGTTTCACCCCGGTCTGCGTACGCAGCACCGCGCCGACCGGCTCGCCGCCGTCGACGAGCGCCGAGCGGCTGCCCCGCGTCGCGCCGACCGGTTCCCACTCGCCGACCAGCCGCGTCTTGCCGACACCGAAGGACGGCAGATCGGTGAGCACGCCCAGGTGCGCGGCCAACCCGAAGCGGCGCGGATGGGCCAACCCGTGTCCGTCGCAGATCAGCACCTCCGGCCGCACGGTCAGCCGGTCCAGCGCCGCCAGCAGAGCCGGCACCTCGCGGAAGGCGAACAGGCCGGGGACGTACGGGAAGGCCGGCCGGCCCCGGACCACCGCGGTGTCGAGCACGGACAGGTCGCCGGTGTCCAGCACGACCACGGCCGCGCCCAGCCGCTGCCCGGAGTCGTCGTAGGCGACGTCCAGGCCGGCCACGGTGGCCGGGGACGCCGGGCCGGGGGCGGCGACGACGCGGCCGCGCAGCAGGTCCTGCACGGCACGGGCGTCCTCTTCGGTACGGGGCCAGGGCTGCACGGCCCGTCAGCATAGAGACTGTTGTCTCCGGTCGTGGCGCGCGTCACGATGGGTGGGTCTGGAGGTGCTGCCGGTGAACCCGTGGCTTGCCCTGCCCCCCGGCGCCGACCCGGCCGAACGGATCCGGCAGGTCGGCCGCGCCCACGAGCGGTTCCTCAACGGGCACGACGTCGCCACGCGGACCCACCCGGAGCTGATGCGTCCGGTGGTGGCCGCGTCCTGGGCCCGCTCGGCCGCCTGGATCGGGGCGGACAGCACCGCGCCGATCGACCTCTGCGGCGCCGAGCTGCGGGCGTACCGCGCGGCCCACCCGCTGGCCCGGGTCATGCCGCTCGTCCGGGACCTGCTCGGCGGGCTGGCCGAGGACGGCGACCACATCCTGGCGGTCTGCGACGCGCACGGCCGGCTGCTCTGGGTCGAGGGCGACGCCGCCACCCTGCGCGCCGCCACCTCGATGAACTTCGTGCCGGGCGCGCGCTGGGACGAGGCACACGCCGGCACCAACGCCCCGGGCACCGCGCTCGCCGTCGATCACGCGCTGCAGATCTTCGCGACCGAGCACTTCAGCCGCCCGGTGCAGCGGTGGACGTGCACGGCGGCGCCGATCCACGACCCGGCCACGGGGATGCTGCTGGGCGCGGTCGACGTGACCGGTGGTGATCATCTGGCGAATCCGCACAGCCTGGCGCTGGTGCGGGCCACGGCGCTGGCGGCCGAGGCGTACCTGCGGGGGTGGGAACCGGCCCGGGCCCGCCCGGCGGTCACGGCGCTCGGCCGCGACGACGCGTCGCTTGCGCTGGGTGACCGCACGCTGCGGCTCGGCCGCCGGCACTCCGAGCTGCTGGTCCTGCTCACCCTGCACCCGGAGGGGCAGACCGGGGACCAGCTCGGCTTCGACCTGTACGGCGACGACTCCAACCCGGTGACGGTGCGTGCCGAGCTGTCCCGGCTGCGCCGGATCCTCGGCCCGGAGCTGCTCGACTCCCGGCCCTACCGGCTGCGCGCCGAGGTGGAGACCGACTTCGGCCGGGTACGCCGGCTGCTGGACCGGGGCCGCGTGGCGGAGGCCGTGGCGGCGTACCCCGGTCCGGTGCTGCCGGCCTCGGACGCGCCCGGTGTCGTCCGCCTGCGCCGGATGCTCGACGACCGGGTGCGCGCCGCGGTCTCGACCGGCGGCGACCGGCGGCTGCTGCAGTCCTGGCTGGGCAGCGCACGCGGCGCCGACGACCTGGAGCTGTGGGAGGCCTACGCCTCGATGGCGCCGGACGATCCGGTCGCCGCCCGCCGGGTCGCCGAGCTGGCCCGCGAGTACGCGTGCAACGTTGGTGCAACGTCCGCGTGACTAACGTCCGCCTCGAAGAGGAGGCGAGACCCGTGACCACTTACACCCCGCCCGGTTCCGAGGGCGCCATCGTCAGCTACCAGTCCCGCTACGACCACTACATCGGTGGCGAGTACGTCGCACCGGCCAGGGGCGGGTACTTCGAGAATCCCACGCCGGTCACCGGCCGGCCGTTCACCGAGATCGCCCGCGGCACCGCCGACGACGTGGAACGGGCTCTGGACGCCGCGCACGCCGCGGCCGGCGCGTGGGGCCGCACCTCACCGGCCGAGCGGGCCGACATCCTCAACCGGATCGCCGACCGGATCGAGCAGAACCTGGAGAAGCTCGCCGTCGCCGAGTCCTGGGAGAACGGCAAGCCGGTCCGCGAGACGCTGGCCGCCGACCTGCCGCTCGCCGTCGACCACTTCCGCTACTTCGCCGGCGTCATCCGCGCCCAGGAGGGCACCGCCGGCGAGCTGGACTCCGACACCGTGGCGTACCACTTCCACGAGCCGCTCGGCGTGGTCGCCCAGATCATCCCGTGGAACTTCCCGATCCTGATGGCCACCTGGAAGCTGGCGCCCGCGCTGGCCGCCGGCAACGCCGTGGTGCTCAAGCCGGCCGAGCAGACCCCCGCCTCGATCCACTACCTGTTCTCGCTGATCGGCGACCTGCTCCCGGCCGGGGTGGTGAACATCGTCAACGGTTTCGGGGTGGAGGCCGGCAAGCCGCTCGCCTCGTCCAGCCGGGTGGCCAAGGTGGCGTTCACCGGCGAGACCACCACCGGCCGCCTGATCATGCAGTACGCCTCGGAGAACCTGATCCCGGTGACCCTGGAGCTGGGCGGCAAGAGCCCGAACATCTTCTTCGACGACGTGAGCGGCGCCGACGACGAATTCCTCGACAAGGCTCTGGAGGGCTTCGCGATGTTCGCCCTCAACCAGGGCGAGGTCTGCACCTGCCCGTCCCGGGCGCTGATCCAGCAGGGCCACTACGCGGACTTCCTGGCCGCCGGAGTGAAGCGGGTGGAGAACCTGCGGCAGGGCAACCCGCTGGACACCGAGACGCAGGTCGGCGCGCAGGCCTCCAACGACCAGCTGGAGAAGATCCTGTCGTATCTGGACATCGGCCGGCAGGAGGGCGCCCGCGTGCTGACCGGCGGCGCCCGCGCCGAGCTCGGCGGCGACCTGGCCGGCGGGTACTACGTGCAGCCGACGATCTTCGAGGGCCGCAACTCGATGCGGATCTTCCAGGAGGAGATCTTCGGGCCGGTGGTGTCGGTGTCGCCGTTCGCCGACTTCGACGACGCCATCACGATCGCCAATGACACCCTGTACGGCCTCGGCGCCGGGGTGTGGACCCGGGACATCAACCGGGCGTACCGCGCCGGCCGGGCGATCCAGGCCGGCCGGGTGTGGACCAACTGCTACCACCTGTACCCGGCGCACGCCGCGTTCGGCGGGTACAAGCAGTCCGGGATCGGCCGGGAGAACCACCGGATGATGCTCGACCACTACCAGCAGACCAAAAACTTGCTGGTCAGCTACTCCCCCAAGGCCATGGGCCTGTTCTGACCATGGTGTCCCGTGTCGACGTGACCCCGGCCGCCGCGGACATGATGCGGCGGTTGCGGGGGCAGCACGGCCCGCTGATGTTCCACCAGTCCGGCGGGTGCTGCGACGGCAGCTCGCCGATGTGCTACCCGGCGGGCGAATTCCGCACCGGCGCCTCGGACGTGCTCCTGGAGTCTCTGGCGATCGAGGGAGTGCCGGAGCCGATCACGTTCTGGATGTCGGCCGCGCAGTTCGCGCTCTGGAAGCACACCCACCTGACGGTGGACGTGGTCCCCGGGCGCGGCGCCGGCTTCTCGCTGGAGGCGCCCGAGGGTGTCCGTTTCCTCATCCGCTCCCGCCTGCTCACCGACCGGGAACGGGCCGAGCTGGCCGATTAGGCCCCCGGAGGCGCCCTCCGGCGGCAGCACGATCCCGATCTCCTGACCGTCCCGCGCCCGAGCCCTGCCGGTGCGGCAGCACGTCCGCGCCCACGCCGTCCACGCCGGTGATCAGCGTGCTCGCCTCCCGGCGGGACGGCCCGCCCGGCGGATGACCGCGCCGGCGTCCCGGAAGCCCTGTCCACCGTGGCCGATCGGGCCCGGCCCGGTCCCGGGGCGCCGCGGGTCGCCGTGGCCCCCGGCCCGGTCCCGAGGCGCCGCAAACCGCCGTGGCCCCCGGCCCGCTCGCGAGGCGCCGCAAACCGCCGTGGCCCGCGGCCCGCTCGCGAGGCGCCGCAGGCCGCCGTACTCCCCGGCGCGCGCGATTTGACGTTCACGGACGGGTGTCCGGCAGCATCCCCGGGCGGGTGAGGGTGAATGCTCCGCGGCGAAACCGGATCGATACTCATGGGGACAGTCCGATCGGCCCGCTTCGACACCGGAGCTGGCAAATCCGACAATTACCTTCGATAGCTGCCATTTACGGGCATGCACACGGACTGGACCGAGTGCGCCATCATACGACGGCGAAGGCTGATGAGTTCGCAAAACAGCGCGAAAGATGCGTTCGGCACTTGGCACTTGGCGCTCGGCCGGAGGGCGAGGCATCCTCGTCAGTCCGCCGACGATCTGGGGAGGTAATCGATGCGGCTGTCCCACACCCGGAAGGCCTTGTTGATCAGCGTGGCGCTGATCATGGCGGGGCTTCTCGGTCAGGCGGCTGCCGCCGAGACGTCCCACACGGAGACGGCTTCACCCGCGGCGTCCAGCCCCGCACCGAGCGTGGGCCCCACCAGCTCCCCGATTCCCCGGACAGCGACGCCCAAACCCAGCAGGACCAGCAAGCGTACGGAAAGTGCCGGCCTCCCCAAGCGCCCGCGCGGCCGCACCGGGCCCGGCGGCAGCCGGCTCACCACCGGCACCAAGGGCGTGGCACTGACCTTCGACGACGGGCCCGACCCGGCGAACACTCCGGCGCTGCTGAAGATGCTGGCCAAGCAGCACGTGAAAGCCACCTTCTGCGTGGTCGGCACGAACGCGAAACGACACCCCGACCTGATTCGCAAGATCGTGGCCGGTGGTCACACCCTGTGCAACCACACGTGGAACCACGACCTGAAACTGGGCAAGAAGAAGCCCGCCGCGATCCGCGCCGACATGGAACGCACCAACGCCGCCATCCGCGCCGCCGTCCCCGGGGCCCGGATCGGGTACTTCCGGTCACCCGGTGGGAACTTCACCCCGCAGGTGGTGAAGGTCGCCAGGGAGCTCGGCATGACCTCGATCTATTGGAAGGTCGACCCCCGGGACTGGGACCACGGGAAGCACGAGTCCGACGGCGCGCACACCAGCCACCTGATCAGCTTCGTGAAGAAGCACACCCGGCCGGGCGCCATCGTCCTCAGCCACGACTACGCCCAGCCGGACACCATCCGGGCGTACCGGACCCTGCTCCCCTGGCTGCGCAAACGCTTCACCCTGATCGCCCTTCCCTGACCCGCACGCCGCCCGGACGCGCACGCGGCGCGGCGAAGCGGCCGGGAACTGCCGCGCGGCGCGCCCGGGACCGCCGGCACGGCACGGCTTTTCCCTGCTACGACCGATGGGGTCACGCCCGCGGTCATGCGCACCGTGCCGGTCCGGCGCGGCGTGGCGGCCCACCCACCGGCCGCAACGCGCCGACGGTCCGGTTGTCACCCGGCGCACTCGCGCGCCGCCCGGCCCGGTTGTCACCCTGCACACTGGCGCGCCGCCAGGCCCGGTTGTCACCCCGCGCACTCGCGCGCTGCCGGTCCCGCTGATGCCCGGCGGGCAGGGGTGATCAGCGACGGCGCGCGACGGCCACCGCACCCGCGGGTAGCGGCATGGCGTCGGCTGGTCTCCGCGGTGACCAGCGCTGGATGGCCGTCGGCGCGGGTGTGGGCGGCGAGGCGTCAGTGCGAGGGGGGAATCACCCGCAGGTGGCCGCGGCGGCCGGTCTGGGGGGTGTGGTCTGGCTCGTCCGGGCGCGGGGGTGGCGCCGGACGGGCGGCCTCACGGACGGCTTCGGCCAGGGCGACCAGATCGTCCGTGGTGGGAGGCGGTGGGGCGAAGTCTCCGTCGTGGCGGACGAGCTCCCAGCCTCGGGGGGCGGTGAGGCTGCGGGCGTGCGGTTCGCACAGGTCGTACGTATGGGGTTCGGCGAACGCCGCGAGGGGACCGACGACAGCGGTGGAGTCGCTGTAGACGTAGGTCAGGGTGGCGACCGCCTGTCGGGGACAGCCGTTCCGGGAGCAGCGCCGTGGTGACCTCACGGCGGCAACTTATCTCCCCGCCGGGCGTTCTGGGGAGCGTTGCCCCGCGACACGCCGACCCGCGATGCATCACGATTCGGCCATGGTCCGCCGACACGCCGCCCCGTTGGGGCGAATTAACGGCTCAGACACACGGTGCGGAACGGCCTGACCACGGATGTCGCCCGGGTGGGGATACGCTCAGCAGGTGACGACCAGCCCCGAACGCCGCCGCAGCGACCCGAAGGCGGCGCGCACCGCAGGTCCGGGTCACCCGGCACGGCGTGACCGGCACGGGCGCGGCCTGCGCGGCCGCCTGGTGCCGGCGACCGTGCCACTGGCCCGTACCAAGGCGGAAATCTTCGACGATCTGGTGCTGGACACCGTCGAGAGCCTGGAGCGGCGCTATGCGAAGGAGCTGGCGGGCGTCGAGTTCGCGGTCGAGGACGTGCCCCCGGAGCTGAACGTCTACGACTCCGACGTGCTGGAGGACGGCGAAGTGCCGCTGGCCCGGCTGCTGCCCGGCCGCCCGGGGCGCCACGAGTTGCCGCCGCGGATCGTGCTGTACCGCCGCCCGCTGGAATTCCGGGCGATGGACCGGGAGGATCTGGCCGACCTCGTCCACGACGTGATCATCGAGCAGGTCGCCAACCTGCTCGGCGTCGACCCGGACGAGCTGGCCTGACGCCGGGCGCGCCGGATCCCCACGCCGGGTGCACGGAACCGGGCATCCCTGCCCAGCTCCGCGCCCAGGCCCTTTCGCCCGGCCCCGGTCGCTGACGGCCTCCGGCTCTTCTGCCGGGCCCGGTGCCCGCACTGCTGACGCCCCGACGCGGAATCGGGCTCGCCGGCCCGATCCCGCATTCTCGGCACGGAATTCGGTCCCCCTCGTACCGGCATCCGCGCCTGGCACCCGCCATCAGTCGAGCCGTGCCCGGTTCGCGCGCTCCCCGTGCGCGATCGTCGTGCCGTCCGCTCGGCGTCCGCTCCCCCGCGGCGCCGGCGTCAGGCGACCCGCCGCTTCAGCTTGCGGCGCTCACGTTCGGACAGTCCACCCCAGATCCCGAAACGCTCGTCGTGACCGAGTGCGTACTCCAGACATTCGGCCTTGACCTCGCAGCGGCCGCAGATGCGCTTGGCCTCGCGCGTCGAGCCGCCCTTCTCCGGGAAGAAGGCCTCCGGATCGGTCTGCGAACACAGCGCCCGCTCTTGCCACTCGGGCGCGTCCCCGAGCAGGTCTACCCCTTCAACCTGCGCTTCCATCGGCGTGCCTCCAAATTCTGCGCCGGCAGCAATGCCGACGCTGACCCCCCACGCACGCGGCGTGTTTCTGTGAGTTCGACGCAAAAGGCGCACATCGTCCCCACAACCCCACCAAAATTACACGCGTGTTAGACGTGCGTCGTCAAGCCGAACCTGTTAAATGAGCCCGTTTCCCCCAGGCGCCACGGCGCGTCGGGGTCCCGTTCCTGCCCTATCTTCCGGAGCCACCGGAAGGTAACGCGGGCGTCGGCCACGGCGTCCAATTTAACCCGATTTGTCACTTCGAGTGAAGGGGGGTCCCGCAACCGGGCCACGCCCCGCCGCGAACAGGCCGGACACGCCGCCACGGGAGCGGCAGGGGTGCTGCTTCACCACGAACGACGGTCCGCCCCGGACGGGTGCGATGAGACAGTCCAATCGATCCTCCCGGAACCACGTCGCGGCGACGTGTGCCCCGATGCCACCTCATCGAAACCCACAATCGCCGTGGCGTTGCACACGCCCGGTCCGCCTTTCGCTTCCCCGATCAGTCGCATGGGCGGTAGGCGCCGCCGATGGACAACGATCGGCGGGCCGCCCGGCAGCGGGCGGATCGCGACCGACCCGCGACCGATCGGCGGACCATGTGCCGGTCGTAGCAGCCCGCCGCAGCCCGCCGCGGGCGGAGAAGCGGCGCGGACGAATGCCGCCGCCAACGAACTAATCGCACAGGCGGACGCCACCGCGGACGGAGAAGCGGCCCGGACGGGACGACCGCCGCCGCCGAACGAACCGCACGGGCGGACGCCACCGCGGACGGAGAAGCGGCCCGGACGGGACGACCGCCGCCGCCGAACGAACCGCACGGGCGGACGCCACCGCGGACGGAAGAACGGCGCGGATGGAATGACCGCTGGGGGCGTGGGAGCGGCGCGGACGGGACGACCGCCGCGGACGAACGGCACGGGCGGACGAACGGCACGGGCGGACGAACGGCACGGGCGGACGAACGGCACGGGCGAGAACGCCGCCGAAGGAGGACGAACGGCGCGGCAGGCACGCGAGCTACCGGATCCCGGAACCCAGAGCCGAGGTCCCCGCCCGCACTCGGGGGAGAAACGACCCAGGCCGCCGCCTGACCGGCAGCGAGCCGCCACGCGACGACGGGAGCCGGACGAGCCGCCACCACCACGGCCTCGCCCCGGCCCGTCCGCCAGCGACGCCGCGACGGGCCGCCGGGACAGCGGCGCCGAGCCGGACCGGCGCGAGGAGCGCGGGCCCGGCTCGGCACGACGGGGGGTCAGCGGCCTAGCCGGACCGGCGCGGAAAGCGCGGGCCCGGCTCGGCACGACGGGGGTCAGCGGCGGCCGTAGACCGTCGTGCGCTCGACCGCCGGGCGGCCCGCGGACGCGGCGAGTTCCTTGAGTTCGACCACCGTACGGGCGGAGCCGTGCTCCGAGCCCGCCATCCGGGAGATGGTCTCCTCCATCAGCGTCCCGCCGAGGTCGTTGCACCCGCCGTTGAGCATCTGGCGGGTGCCCTCGTCGCCGAGTTTGACCCAGGAGCACTGGATGTTGTCGATCCGGCCGTGCAGCAGCACCCGGGCCATCGCGTGCACCACCCGGTTCTCCCGCCAGGTGGGGCCGGGACGGGCGATGCCGGCCAGGTAGATCGGGGCGTTGGTGTGCACGAACGGCAACGCCACGAACTCGGTGAAGCCGCCGGTGACGTCCTGGATGCCGGCCAGTACCCGGAAGTGGCCGAGCCACTGCCGCGGGTGGTCGACGTGGCCGTACATCATCGTCGAGCTGGAACGGATGCCGACCTGGTGGGCCGTGGTGACCACATCGACCCAGGTGGCGGTGGGCAGCTTGCCCTTGGTCAGCACCCAGCGCACGTCGTCGTCGAGGATCTCGGCCGCGGTGCCCGGGATGGTGCCGAGGCCGGCCTCGCGCAGCTCGGTGAGCCACTCCCGGAGCGACACGCCGGCCTTGGCCGCGGCGGTGACGATCTCCATCGGCGAGTACGCGTGCACATGCATGCCGGGCACCCGCTGCTTGACCGCGCGGACCAGGTCCGCGTACGCCGTGACCGGCATCTTCGGGTCGATGCCGCCCTGCATGCACACCTCGGAAGCGCCGTCCCGCCACGCCTCCTCGGCCCGGTCGGCGACCTGCTCCACGGACAGCCGGTACGCGTCGGCGTCCTTCTCCCGCTGGGCGAACGCGCAGAACCGGCAGCCCACGTAACAGACGTTGGAGAAGTTGATGTTGCGGTTGACGATGTACGTGATGTCGTCGCCGTTGACCTCCCGGCGCAGGTCGTCGGCGATCCGGGCGAGCTCGTCGAGCGCGCTGCCGTCCGCGTTGAACAGGGCCATCGCCTTGTCCTCGTGCTGCGGCAGCAGCAGCGCGGCCGGGTCGGTGGCGGCCAGTTTCAGCCCGGCCAGCACATCGGTCGGCACGGTCTGCGGCGCGCTCCGGACGTGCGCGGCGACCTCGTCCCAGTCGCCGTAGACGGAGTCGAAGTCGGAGCGCCGATCGGCGGTGCGGCCCTCGGTGTCGATCGCCGAGAACAGGTCGGTGCGCCCGCTGCCGAACGCGTCGTCCGGCTCCTGCCAGGGCAGGCCGCTGACCTGGGCGTCCGGGCGGGCCAGGCCGTCCGGGCCGGCCAGCGCGGCGACGTGCGCGGCCAGGCGGGGGTCGAGCCAGCCCTCGGCGCCCCGGCGGACGTACTCCGGGTAGATGGTCAGCCGCTCGCGCAGGGTGAACCCGGCGGCGGCGGTCTTCTCCGCCAGCAGGTCGATCTGCGGCCAGGGCCGCTCCGGGTTCACGTGGTCGGGGGTCACCGGGGAGACGCCGCCCCAGTCGTCGATGCCGGCCCGCAGCAGCAGCGGGAACTCGTCGTCGATCAGGTTCGGCGGCGCCTGGATGCGGGCCCGCGGGCCCATGATGATCCGGCCGACAGCCACCGTGGCGGCCAGCTCGCGCAGCTCCGCGTCCGGCATCCCGCGCATCGCCGTGTCCGGCTTGGCGCGGAAATTCTGGATGATGATCTCCTGGAT
This sequence comes from Actinoplanes teichomyceticus ATCC 31121, assembly GCF_003711105.1. Lineage (NCBI taxonomy): Bacteria > Bacillati > Actinomycetota > Actinomycetes > Micromonosporales > Micromonosporaceae > Actinoplanes > Actinoplanes teichomyceticus. The sequence goes on along the minus strand of NZ_CP023865.1, from coordinate 919,051 downwards.
GTGGCCGTACTCCCGGGCGGAGCGGCGCATCGCGAACAGGGCGTCGATCCGCTCCGCCGGGGTCTCCCCGATGCCGATCAGGATGCCGGTGGTGAACGGCACTCCGACCCGGCCGGCGTCGTCGATCACCCGGAGCCGGACCGCCGGCTCCTTGTCCGGCGAGCCGTAGTGCGGGCCGCCCGGCGAGGACCAGAGCCGGGTGGCGGTGGTCTCCAGCATCATGCCCATGCTCGGCGCGACCGGTTTGAGCCGCTGCAACTCGGCCCAGCTCAGCACGCCCGGGTTGAGATGCGGCAGCAGGCCGGTCTCCTCCAGCACCGCGATGGCGCAGGCGCGCACGTAATCCAGGGTGGAGTCGTAACCCCGCTCGTCCAGCCACTGCCGGGCCGCCGGCCAGCGCTCCTCGGGCCGGTCGCCCAGGGTGAAAAGTGCCTCCTTGCAGCCCTGCGCGGCGCCCTGCCGGGCGATCTGGAGGACCTCGTCGCGCTCCAGGAACGCGGCCGGCAGGCGGTGCGGCACGGTGGCGAAGGTGCAGTAGTGGCACCGATCCCGGCAGAGCCGGGTGAGCGGGATGAAGACCTTGCGCGAATACGTCACCACGCCTGGCCGCCCGACCTCGCGCAGGCCGGCGTCGCGAATGCCGCCGGCGATGGCCAGCAGCTCTTCGAACGCCTCGCCGGTGGCCGCGAGCAGCGCGGTCGCCTCGTCGACGTCGATCGCCTTACCGTCGGCGGCGCGCCGCAGCGCACGTCGGATGCTCGCCTCGGTCGGGACTCGTTCCTGGTTGAACTCTGCCTGATTGACCTCTGCCACGCACAGCAGCCTAGGCCGGAATCCGGCCGGCTGCCGCCACCGTCCACAGGCCCGCCCAGTGTCGTGTGACACCCGGGCGGGCCGAGGGCGGTCAGTGGCGGGGCGGGTCGGCGTCGGCGGGGCCGAGGCCGGGGCGGTCCTCCGGCAGCTTGCTGGTGCGGTCGGCGGCCTCCGGCTCGTCCCGCGGCACCACCTGGGTGGGCTCGGCGAACGGCGCGGCCGGGGCAGGCGCGGCCGGGGCAGGCCCGGCCGAGGCGGGCGCGACCGGAGCGGGCCCGGCCGGAGCGGGCCCGGCCGGAGCGGGCGGCGGGACCGGCGGGGCGGCCACCGGCGGCTGGTTCCAGACCGGCTGCGCCGGCGGCTGGCCGTAGGTGCCCGGCGGGTAGGCCGGCGCGGCGGGCGGCTGGCCGTAGGTCGTGGGCTGCGGAACCGGCGGCGCGCCGTACGTGCCCGGCTGCCCGTACGGCTGCTGGCCGTAGGGCTGGCCGTACGCCGGCCCGTACTGCGGCTGCCCGTACACCCCCGGCTGCGCCTTGGGCCTGGGCACCGTGTAGACGCCCCGCCAGATCTGCAGCGTCGCGTACGCCGCCAGCCCGTACAGCGCGAGCCAGGCCAGCCGCACGAGCAGCTGCTCGAACGCGCCACCGGCGTCGTACGACGCGATGTTGATCACGCCGAAGAGCAGGCCGAAGACGACCCCGAAGAACCCGGCGACCGCGTATTCGACGACCGCGGCCAGCGTGATCAGGCGCGCCCGGGGGTGGATCGGGTCGAGGCCGAGCGCCAGCACCACGGCGGCCAGCGGCATCAGGACGGTCTCCAGGCTGACGAAGTCGTCGAAGCTGGCCGCGGTACGGCTGTCGAAGTTCTCACCGAACAGCTTGATGACGGCCACGAGCAGGAACACGGCCGGTGCGCCGACCAGCACGTACGCGGCGAGGTCGCGCAGCGGCGTCAGGTACGGGCCGATCGGCTTGCCGTCGGCCGGCGTGGGCGGCGTGGGACTGGTCACGGTTTCTCCCGGACGTACGGTGATCGAGGTGTGCCCAGCGTAAACCGCCACCCGGCAACCGGCCCGGCGGCGCGGGTGGGAGAGGATGGGCGGATGCGGATCGTGGTCCTCACGGGGGGCATCGGCGGCGCCCGGTTCCTCGTCGGCGTGCGCGCGCACGCCCGTGCCATCGGCGCCGACGTCACAGCGGTGGTCAATGTCGGCGACGACGTCCGGATGCACGGGCTGCAGATCTGCCCGGATCTGGACAGCGTGATGTACACGCTCGGCGGGGCCGCCGACCCGGAGCGCGGCTGGGGGCGGGTCGGGGAGAGCTGGGTGGTCAGGCAGGAGCTGGCGGAGTACGGCGTCGAGCCGTCCTGGTTCGGCCTCGGCGACAAGGACACCGCCACCCATCTGGTGCGCACCACCATGCTGACCGCGGGTTACCCGCTCTCCGCGGTGACCGCCGCGCTGTGCGAGCGCTGGCAGCCGGGCATCGGGCTGCTGCCGGCCACCGACGACCGGCTGGAGACGCACGTCGTGGCGGACGTCGACGGCGAGCGCAAGGCCATCCACTTCCAGGAGTGGTGGGTGCGCTACCGCGGCGAGGTGCCGACGCACCGGTTCGTCTTCGTCGGCGCGGAGAACGCCAAGCCCGCCGCCGGGGTGCTGGAGGCGATCGGGCAGGCCGACGTGATCCTGCTGGCCCCGAGCAACCCGGTGGTCAGCATCGCGCCGATCCTGGCCGTGCCGCAGATCCGGGAGGCGGTGGCGACCGGGCCGGCGCCGGTCGTCGGGGTCTCCCCGATCATCGGCGGCGCGCCGGTGCGGGGCATGGCCGACAAGTGCCTGGCCACCCTGCAGGTCGAGGTCAGCGCGGCCGGGGTGGGCCGGATGTACGGCCCGCGTGCCGACGGCGGTCTGCTGGACGGCTGGCTGGTCGACTCGTCCGACGCGGGCGCCGAGATTCCCGGGGTGACCACCCGGGCGGTGCCGCTGTGGATGCGCGACGAGGCCCGGACCGCCCGGATGGTCGCCGACGCGCTGGAGCTGGCCGGGAGCGTCCGGTGACCGGCGGCCTGCAGATCCTGCCGGTCACCGGGATCGGTGACGTCACGCCCGGCGACGACCTGGCCGAGCTGATCACGACCGCGGCGCCGTGGCTCGCCGACGGCGACGTGCTGGTGGTGACCAGCAAGATCGTGTCGAAGGCCGAGGGCCGCCTGGTCGAGGTGCCGGCCGACGGGCCGGAACGCGACGAGGCCCGGGTGCGGACGCTGGAGTCGGAGACCGCCCGGGTGGTGGCCCGCCGCGGGCCGACCACGATCGTGCAGACCCACCACGGCTTCGTGATGGCGGCGGCCGGCATCGACGCGTCGAACGTGGACAAGACCCACCTGGTGCTGCTGCCGGCCGACCCGGACGCGTCGGCCCGGGCACTGCGCGCCGCCTTCGCCGCCCGCGGGCTGGACGTCGCCGTGATCGTCTCGGACACGATGGGCCGGGCGTGGCGCAACGGGCTGACCGACGTGGCGCTCGGCGCCGCCGGGATCGAGGCGTTGCGGGATCACCGGGGCGAGATCGATCCGTACGGCAACGAGCTGAGCCTGACCCAGATGGCCGTGGTCGACGAGCTGTCGGCCGCCGCCGAGCTGGTCAAGGGCAAGCGGGACCGGGTGCCGGTCGCGGTGGTGCGCGGCTATCCCCGCCGGACCGGTGGGGACGGGGCCGGGGCGGCCGTGCTGATCCGCGACGCCGCGAGTGACATGTTCAGCCTGGGGACGGCGGAGGCTCGTACCGAGGGCCTGCGCGACGCGGCACGCCTGGCCGACACCGCGGCAGCCACCGCGAGCGCCGACCCGGCCGCGATCGACCGGGCCCTGGCCCTGGTCGCCGCGGCGCTGACGCCGGGCACCGGTGTCACGGTGAGCCCGGGCGTGCTGCGCCTGACCCCCGCCGGGTCCGGGTCCGCGGATCTGGTCCGGCTGGGCGCCGACGCCCACCGGCTACGGGCGGCGCTGGCCGCCGAGGGCCTGGCCACCACCCTCGTCGCCGGTGACGCCGGCGTGACCCTGACGTTCGGAGATCCCGCATGAGCCTGTACGAGGACGCCGTCGGCGTACTGACCGGCTGGCCGGCCACGTCCGACGCCGCCGAGGTGGCCCGCAAGCGGACGCTCGACCTGCTCGCCGACGGCCCGGTCGCGATGACCCGGGCACATCGGGCCGGGCACGTCACGGCCAGCGCGCTCATCGTGGACGACGCCGGTCGCGTGCTGCTCTGCCTGCACGGGCGGCTCGGCATGTGGATGCAGCTCGGCGGGCACTGCGAGGCGGGTGACGGGACGCTCGCCGCCGCGGCGCTGCGCGAGGCCACCGAGGAGTCCGGGATCGACGGGCTGGTGCTCGACCCGGAGCCGATCGACATCGACATCCACGAGGTGCGGTGCGGGGCCGCCGACGGGGCGCCGGCCGAGCCGTCGGTGCACTACGACGTACGTTTCCTGCTGCGCGCGCCGGCCGGGTCCCGCGAGCGGATCAGCGCCGAGTCGTCGGACCTGGCCTGGTTCAGCACCGACGAGCTGCCGAGCCCGCTGGCCGGCGGCGTGGTGCAGCAGATCGGCCCGGCCCGGGCGCGTCTCACCGGCCGGTGACCCGCCCGCGGGGCCGCCGGCGCGGCCCCGCGGGTGGTCAGATGTAACCGTGCTGGCCCAGCTCCTTGAGCTGGTCGACCAGGTGCTTGACCTCCTGCGCGCGCTCGCGCGGGCAGATCAGCACGGCGTCCGCGGTGTCCACGATCACCAGGTCGCGGACGCCCATCGCGGCGACCAGGCGACCCGAGCCGGGCACCACGACCAGGTTCTCGGCGTCGCGCAGCAGCACGGCGGGCCGTTCCGTGTCGGAGCCGGGGCCGACCACCACGTTGCCGGCCGGGTCGGCGGTCAGCACCTCGCCGAGGGTGTGGAAGTCACCGACGTCGTTCCAGCCGAAGTCGCCCGGGACCGTGCCGACCCGCCCGGCCGAGGCCGCGCCCTCCATCACCGCGTAGTCCACCGAGATGCGCGGCAGGGTCGGCCAGACCTCGCCGAGCACCTCCTCCTGCTCGGCGGCGCCCCAGGCCGCGGCGATCCGGCTCACCCCGGCGGCCAGCTGCGGCTGCTGCCGGGCCAGTTCGGCGAGGAAGACGTCGACGCGCCAGACGAACATGCCGGCGTTCCACAGGTAGTTGCCCGATTTCACGTACGACTCGGCGACGTCGTACGAGGGCTTCTCCTTGAACTCCTCCACCCGCAGCGCCGGGCCGTCGCCCACCGGGCCGCCGCACTGCAGGTAGCCGTACCCGGTCTCGGGCCGGGTCGGGGTGATGCCGAGGGTCATGAGCAGGCCCTCCCGGGCGCCCACCACGGCCCGGCGGATGACGTCGGCGAACTCCTGCTTGTCGGCGATCAGGTGGTCCGACGCGAACGAGCCCATGATCGCCTCGGGGTCCCGGCGGGCGATCACCGCGGCGGCCAGCGCGATCGCCGCACAGGAGTCCCGCGGCGACGGCTCGACCAGGACGTTCTCCTCCGGCATGGCGGCCAGTTGCCGGGAGACCGCGGCGGCGTGCGCCACGCCGGTCACCACAAAGATCCGGTCAGGGGAGGTCAGCGTGTCCAACCGGTCGACCGTGGCCTGCAGCAACGAGGCGTCGGTGCCGGTCAGGGGGTGGAGAAACTTGGGATGACCGGCGCGGGACAGTGGCCACAGACGGGTTCCGGTACCGCCGGCCAGAACCACTCCGTACAGCACACTCTGTTCGTCGCTCATGCGCGGAGAGTTTAGTAGATGATCAAGCCGCGACCCGGTTCCACGTCGCCACGTGTACCTCCGCGCTGGAGGCCCAGGTGAACTCTTTCGCCCGATCGATGCCGGCTTTGGCGAGACTCTGCCGCCGCTGCTCGTCGTGCAGTAGATCGGCCAGGTCCTCGGCGATCCGCTCGGGCGCCTCGGTGGTGTAGGCGACCGCGTCCCCACCCACCTCGGGCAGCGAGAGCCGGGGCGTGGTGAGCACCGGGGCGCCGCACGCCATCGCCTCCAGGATCGGCAGGCCGAAGCCCTCGCCGAACGACGGGTAGCAGGCCACCAGCGCGCCACCGAGGAACCCGGGCAGGTCGGCGTACCGCAGGTATCCCGGGCGGAGCAGGCGCAGCTGCGACGGCACCTCGGCGACCGCCCGGTCGATGTCGTCGTCGTGCCCCTGGCCACCGGCGATCACCAGGGCCGGCGGGTGCGGCCAGTCGGCCACCGCGCGGGCCCAGCCGCGGATCAGGTTCGGCACGTTCTTGCGCGGCTCCTTGGCGCCGAGGAAGGCGACGTAACCGGAGTCGCCGAGGCCGAGCCGGGCCCGTACCCGGGCCTTCTCCTCCTCGGTCGGCATGTGGAACGCCGCCTGGTCCACCCCGTGGTACGCCACGTCGATGCGGGTCGGGTCGGCGTCGAGCAGCCGGATCAGCTCGTCACGGGTCGCCTTGCTGGGCACGATCACCCGGGCGGCCCGGCGCAGCGAGGTCTTGATCGCGCTGCGGAAGAAGGTCCGCTTGGTGTTGTCGTAATGCTCCGGCTCGGTGAAGAAGGTCGCGTCGTGCACGGTCACCGTCACCGGGCAACTCGCCCGCAACGGGCAGGTGTAGAACGGCGAGTGCAGCACCTGCGCGCCGACCTGCTGAGCCAGCAGCGGCAGACCGGTCTGTTCCCAGGCCAGCCGGGCCGGGCGGTGCGCGATGGCCGCCGGCCCGGCGATCACCTCGGCCTCCGGCAACATCCTGCGGTAACGCTCCGCATCCGAACGCTGGGCGACGACGGCCAGGTCCAGACGATCGGGGCCCAGCGCGCCGAGAGCGCCGAGCAAACCGTCGACATATCTGCCGACACCACCTCTGTCCGCGGGGACACTAGTGGCGTCGACCAGCACTCGCGGGGGGCGACCGGGGGTCACGAGGCATCTCCTTGGCGTCTCTGACGTACCGATGCTGCGGTGTAACGCGGACGCCATGGGTAGGCGGCGTCCCCTTCGAGGGTACGCCGGGAACGCTTCGCGGAAGTGTCCGCGACGCCGGTGGTTGCCTGACGTTGCCGTAATCGATGCGGGAAAGCCGTTCCGGTCCAATCACTCACAGTAACCCCCCTAGGGTGAACAACGATGAAGACCACGATCCCGCAGGCGCTCGCCGAAGCGGTCCGGCACGACCCGGCCGCGCCACTGCTCACCTGGTACGACGATGCCACCGGCGACCGTGCCGAACTCTCCGGCGCCACCCTGGACAACTGGGTGTCCAAGACGGCGAACCTGCTGGTCGACGGCATCGGCCTGGGACACGGCGACAGCGTCGCGCTGCTCCTGCCGCCACACTGGCAGACCGCCGCCATCCTGCTCGGCGTGTCCGCCGCCGGCCTCGCCGCCGACCTGGCCGACCTGGGCGGCGACCCGCAGCCGGTGGAGGCGCTGTTCACCACCCCGGAACGGGTCGAGCGGGCCGCCGCCTGGACCACCATGGACCGGTACGCGACCGGCCTGCTTCCGCTGGCCATGCCGCTGCGCGAGCCACCGGCCGGGTACGCCGACTTCGTCACCGAGGTCCGCAACCACGGCGACCACTTCCGGGGCGAGCCGGTCGCGCCGGCCGACCGGGCCTTCGCCGGGCCGATCGAGCTGAGCCACCAGGACGCGCTGGAGGGCGCCCACGAACGCGCCGCCCAGCTCGGCTTCGGCGCGGGCGACCGGGTGCTGTTCGACGTGGCGGTGCACCCGGACCCGGTCGACTGGCTGCTCGCGCCGCTGGTGGTGGGCGCGTCGGCGGTGCTCTGCGCCCACCTGGACCACGAGCGGCTGGACGCCCGGACGACCGCGGAGAAGGTCAGCCTGGTCCTGGCCTAGGACCGGCCGGTCACCGCCGTTCGGCGGCACGCTCGCGGGCCAGCTGCGCGAACGCGTTCAGGGACTCCGGGTTGGCCAGGGCGCCCCGGGCGGCCGCCGACTCCACCGGGGTGCCGGTCAGGATCCGCTTCACCGGCACCTCGAGCTTCTTCGCCGACAGCGTGCGGGGCACGGACCGGACGGCGTGGATCGTGTCCGGGACGTGCCTGGGCGACAGCGCCGACCGCAGCTGCCGGGCGATCCGCGCGCGCAGCGCGTCGTCGACCTCGACGCCCTCGGCGGGCACCACGAACAGCAGCAGCTCGCCGTTCGGATCGTCGGCCCGGTCCAGGTGCACCACCAGCGAGTCGGCGACCTCGGGCAGGCTCTCCACCACCGAGTAGAACTCCGAGGTGCCCAGCCGTACGCCGCCGCGGTTGAGCGTGGCGTCGGACCGGCCGGTGATCACGCAGCTGCCGTCCGCGCCGATGGTGATCCAGTCGCCGTGCCGCCAGACGCCGGGGAAGACGTCGAAGTACGCCTCGCGGTAGCGCGAGCCGTCGGTGTCGTTCCAGAAACCGACCGGCATGCTCGGCATCGGCGCGCTGATCACCAGCTCGCCCAGCTCACCGATGACCGGGTGGCCGGCCGGGTCGTAGGCCTCCACCCGGGCGCCCAGGCTGCGCCCGGCGATCACCCCGGCGCGTACCGGCAGCAGCGGGGCGCCGCCGACGAACCCGGTGCACACGTCGGTGCCGCCGGACAGCGACATCAGCTGCAGGTCGCGGCCGACCGCCCGGTAGACCCAGGCGAAGCCCTCCGGGGGCAGCGGCGCGCCGGTCGAGCCGATCCCCTTGAGCCGCTTGCCCGGGGTCAGCCCGGCCTTGCGGCAGGCCATCAGGAACGGGGCGGACGTGCCGAAGTACGTGATCCCGGCGGAGTCCACCAGGTCCCACAGCGTGTCGAGGCCGGGCCAGGCGGGGTTGCCGTCGAACAGCACGATGGCGGCGCCCACGGCCGGGCCGCTGGCCAGGTAGTTCCACATCATCCAGCCGGTGGTGGTGAACCAGAAGAACCGGTCGGCCGGGCCGAGGTCGTGGTGCAGCGCCAGGGTCTTCAGGTGCTCCAGCAGGATGCCGCCGTGCCCGTGGACGATCGGCTTGGGCAGGCCGGTGGTGCCGGAGCTGTAGAGCACGTAGAGCGGGTGGTCGAAGGGCACCGGCTCGAACGCCAGCTCGTCGGCGCCGTCCAGCTGCTCCCAGTCGCCGCCGTCGCCGAGGTATCCGATGGTGATCACGTGCTCCAGGGACGGGAGCGCCGCGGTCACCGCCGCGATCTCCGCACTCCGATCGATCGTCCGGTCGCCGTAGCGGTAGCCGTCGACCGCCACCAGCACCTTCGGCTCGATCTGGCGCCACCGGTCGATCACGCTGCGGGCACCGAACTCCGGCGCGCACGACGAGAAGGTGGCGCCCAGGCTGGCGGCGGCCAGCATCAGGACGTAGGTCTCCGGGATGTTCGGCGCGTAGGCCGCGACCCGGTCGCCCCGGCCGACGCCGCGGGCCTTCAGCCCGGCACGCACGCGCCGCACCTGCTCGCGCAGCTGCCGAGCGGTCAGGGTGCGCGGTTCCCGGGTCTGCGAGTACGCCAGGACGACCGGCTCGTCGTCGGCGATGCCCGGCATCCGCAGCACGTTCTCCGCGTAGTTGAGGGCGGCGCCGGGGAACCACCGCGCGCCCGGCATCACCGTGCTGCCCAGCACCGCATCCGGCGCCCGGTGCGCGAGAACCCCGAAGTGATCCCAGATCGCGCCCCAGAAGCCGGACAGGTCGGTGACCGACCATTCCCACAGGGCCGCGTAGTCCGGGAAGCTCAGCCCGCGCTCGCGCTCCAGCCAGGTCAGAAAATGGCCGATCCGGGACGTCTCCCGGATGTCCGCCGGCGGCTCCCAGAGGAGTGTGCCGGCCGTCACCTCGCCTGTTGTCATCACCACACCTTAGGCGCGACCCGGCGGCGACCTTAACAGCGGTTCAGTCGTCGATCCGGTGATGCTCGGACCGCGCCTTGCGGATCGCCCTGCGCCGGGCCAGCCGGTGGTCACGGCGGATCATCGCCTCCCGGAAACGTCGCTGGTCCTCGGGGTCGTCGAGCAGCACCGGGGGCACCCGGCGCGGATTGCCGGCCACGTCCACCGCGACGAACACCAGGTAGGCGGTGGCCACCGGGATCGGGGTCGCGCCGACCGCGTCCCACGGCTCCGCGGTCAGCTTCACGCCGACCTCCATCGAGCTCCGGCCGGTCCAGTTGACCTGTGCGTACGCGTGCACCAGATCGCCCACCCGGACCGGCTGCAGGAAGACGATCTCGTCGATCGCCGCGGTCACCGCGGTGCCGCCGCTGTGCCGCGCGGCGGCCGCTCCGGCCACGTCGTCGACGAACTTCATCAGCACGCCGCCGTGCACCGTGCCGTACAGGTTCACGTCCACCGCGGTCATGATCTTGCTGAGGGTGACCCGGCTGTGTGCGATGGGTCGCCCCCGGTGCTGTTCGTCCATGCGGGTACGTTACGGGGCGCTGAACGGCCGTTGCCGCGCCGAGGTACCGTGCCGGATCATGCGCCACCTCCGGTCCATCCTGTACGCGCTCGTGCTCGCTCCCGCCGCCTGGGTTCTCGCCGGCGTCGGGTTCACCCACGACCTCGCGAGCCGTGGCCGGGAGTTCTTCGCGGCCGAGTCGGTGAGCGGCCTGCTGCTGCTGATCTTCGCCGGGATCCTGTACGCGATCATGGTGTTCGCGCCGGTCTCCCCGGCCGGCCCGACGCTCGCCGGGGTGGCGTACCTGGGCGTGACGTACTGGGCGTGGAACGCCCCGCAGTCATATGTCGGCGCCTGGCCGGCCGGCGTGGTCAAGGACGGTTTCGACCTGAGCCGGCCCGGATACGGCCTGGCCGTGCTGCTCGCCGTGCCGCTGCTGTGCACCGCGCTGAGTGCCCGCCGGTGGGCCCGCTACGAACCGCCGGTGCTGCCGATCATCGGTGAGATCGGCCGGTTCCGCGGCTCGGCGCGGGTCGCCGGGGAGACCGTGGCCGCCGCGCAGACGACCGTGCTGCGGGCCGGACAGCCGGCGCCGCGGCACCCGGCGGACCCGACGGTGGCGGTCCCGGCCGCGACGCCCTCCGGCTCGCCCGGCACGCCGCAGCCGGACTCGACGGCGCCCACCCCCGCGGACGCGACCGTGGCACTGCCCGCGGTCCCGAAGACACCGGACACCCCCGCGGGCGCCACCGTGGCACTGCCCGCGGTCCCGAAGACACCGGACACCCCCGCGGACGCCACCGTGGCACTGCCCGCGGTCCCGAAGACACCGGACACCCCCGCGGACGCCACCGTGGCACTGCCCGCCGTCCCGAAGACACCGGCGGCCCCGGCGCAGCCCCGCGCGGCCGCGGCGGAGGAGGAGCCGACCGTCGCGCTCCGGGCCGGCGGGGAGGAGCCGACCACCGTGCTCGGCTCGGCCGGCGCGGGGACGGCCTCCGGCGCCCCGGAGACGCCGGAAACCGATGAAACCGGGATTACCGCTAATTCAGCTATCCCCGCCGACACCGGCCGGACCGGCGCCGACGCGACCGCGGCGCTCCCGCCGCACCCGGCCGGCCCGAACCCGGATGACGACGAGACCGAGGTGCTGTCCGCGGCCGCCCTGGTCACCCCGCCCGGCGAGCACCCCGGCCCAGCCCGGCCCCCGGCCGAGCCGGCCCCGAAGATCCCGGCGCAGCGCCGGGCGCCCACGATCGAGTCCTGACCGGGCGGCTCGCACCGCGATCGGCGGAAGCGGTGGCGGGAGTCGGACAGCCTGCGGACCGCCGGATCGCCGCGGGGATCGGACACCCTGACGGCGTGGCGCAGGCGCTGGACCCGGTGGGCCGGGACCCGTGGTCCGGCCGGCCGGAGGCGAGCTTGTGGCCCGTCTCCGGCCGGCCGGCGGCGGACCGCCCCTACTCGGTCAGCCGTAGGTAGTCCAGGTTGAACCCACCGGTTTCACAGTAGACCGTGATCGTCTGGTCGCCGCCAGCCAACGCGACCGGTGTTTCCACCGTTCGGTACGCACCCCACCCCCCGGTGTCCGGCACCGAGACGGTGGCCAGCACCGCACCGGACGCGTCTCGGATCGAGAGGGCGCCGGTCGCGGCCGCCCCGCTGCCGTTGGCCACCCGCAGCTGCAGGCGGTAGTCGCCGGCCGGGACGTCGAAACGGTACGCCAGCCAGTTGCCCGCCGCGGTCCAGCCGATGTTGCGCCCGCCGCTGGCCGCCGCGTTGCTCTCGACGAAGTTCGCGCCGCCCTCGGTCCAGCCGTGCTGCGCGGTGTACGCCTCGGCCTCCACGACCGCGCCGGCCGGCGCCCCGTGCGGCCGGACCGTCACGTGCACGGTGGTCTCGGCGTACGCCCGACCGTCGGTGACCGCGACGGTGAGCTGCTGCTCCCCGGCCGTCACCGGGTTCAGGGTGAGCACCCCGGTGTCCGCGTCGACGTGCGCGCCGGCCGGCAGGTCGGTGGCGTAGAACGCCAGCCGGTCGCGGTCGGCGTCGGTGGCGCGCAGCGGGATCCGCACCGTGCCGTACTGGTCGGCGACCACGCCGGCGACCGGGGCCAGGCGCGGGGCGCGGTTGTGCCGCGGCTGCGGCCGGTCGGCGGTCCAGCGATAGGTCGCGTACGCCCCGGCCGGCACCGTGGTCACGAACGACCGGTCACCGGCCAGCACCCGTACGCTGGTCGCCGTCGTGTTGGCGTTGCCGAGCACCGCGACGTGCTCGCGCCCGTCGCGGAACACCACGCTGCTCACCCCGTGGTCGGCCGCGCTCGACTCGACCCGCACGTGGTCCGGCGTGAGGTACCGGGCGAACTGCCCGAGCTGGTACAGCTCGTCCCGTACGGTGAAGGTCCTGGTGGTGGTGTCCACCTTGACCAGCCGGTCCCGCCATCTACTGGTCCGGGCCACCTCGTCCCAGTCGATGTCGTTGTCCCGCGCGTCGGTCCAGTGCAGCGTGCCGCCGTCCTGGTCGGTGGTCTGCGCCCAGAGGACGTACGAGCTCGCGGCCAGCCGGAAGTAGGACAGCACGGTGGCCGGGGACAGGTCGCTGGTCTCGGTCATGTGCACCGGCTTGCCGGTCTGCCGGTACGCGTCGCGCATCACGGCCGGGTCACCCCAGTAGGGGTGGAACGCGATCGCATCGGCGGCCGCCGCGGCCCGCGGGTCGTCCAGGATCCGGTGGTAGTTCTTGGTCGCGGTGCTGTTCGGGTCGCGCCAGTCCCAGAAGTTGAAGTCGTGCACGTAGAGATCGGTGCGCAGCCCGGCCCGGCGGAACTCCCGTTCGATCGCGACCGCCAGCCTCTGCTGCTGGTCGACGCTGATGTCCATGGCCGGGTAGACGACGTCCATGCCGGGCTCGTTGAGCAGCGTGATCGCGTCGATCCGGATGCCCTGCCGGGCGTACGCCTGGAGGAACTTGACGTAGTAGCGGGCGAACACGTCGATGCAGTCGTCGCGCAGCTTCCCGGCCTGGTAGTAGTCGGTGCTGCTGCCCGGCTTGCGGGCGACCTCGCCGAGGAACCGGTTGTTCGTCTTCATCCACGCCGGGGCGCTCCACGCGGACGCGAAGAAGGTGGCCCGCGGGTTGTACTTCTGGATCAGCTTGATCGTGTCGACGATGTGCAGGTCGAGGTCACGCTGGATGGAGAAGTACTTCAGCTCGCGGTCCTCGGTCACGCCGGCCGGCAGCTCGTCGTAGGACCAGAACGGCAGGTGCTCGATCAGGTCCGGGCTGCCGATGGTGATCCGGAACCGGTCCAGCCCGGCGCCGGTCCGCGGATCGGCCAGCAGCCGGATGGCCCGCTCCCGCTCGGCCGGGGTCAGCTTCCACAGGTTCGACACGCTGGTCTCGTCGATGGAGAAGCCGATCCCGGAGTAGTGCTGCTCGGTGCGGCTCGGGTCGATCACCACGGTGGCGTCCGCGGTCTTGGCCGCGGTGGTGAGCCGGGTGGACGGCAACGCCTGCCACTGCGCGGCGCCGCCGGAGTAGGTGCCGGTGACGACGGGGTCGCTTCGGTGGTGCGGAACACCGGTGACCGCGGCGGCGGTGACCGCCGCGATCACCATCTTGGACAGCATCAGTTGAGCACCCACTTCTGGTTGGCGCCGGTCGTGCAGGTCCACACCTGCAGCCGGGTCGCGTCCGCCGAGGTGTTGTCCTTCACGTCCAGGCACTTGCCGGAGTACTGGTTGACCAGGTGCCCGGACGCGCCGTCGTACGTCCACCTCTGCGAGCTGCCGGTGTGGCAGTCCCAGAGGTGGGTGAGCGTGCCGTCGGCCGTGCTCGGCCCGGCGATGTCCAGGCACTTGCCGAGCGAGCGCAGCGTCCCGTCGGCGGCCCGGGTCCAGCGCTGCGCGACCGAGCCGTTGCAGGTGTACAGCTGGGCCGCGGTCCCGTTGGCGGTGGCCGCCCCGGCCACGTCCACGCACTTGCCGGCCAGCCCGGTGATCGTGCCGCTGGGCTCCGCGGTGGCGGCGCCGGACCAGGTGAAGGTCGCCGTGGTGCGGGCCGGCAGGGTGTAGACGAACGACTGGCCGGACCAGTTCACCCGGATCGAGCTCGCGGACGTGCCGCCGTTGTGCGCGATCAGCGCCTTCGACCCGTCCGGGTTGCGCCAGGCCACGTTCGGCACCGCGCTGGTGGCGTTGGTGTCGATCCGGACCGCGCCCGGCTTCACGAACTTGGTCAGGTGTCCCATCGTGTAGTACTCGACGGTGTAGTCGACCTGGCCGGCGCGGGCGCCGCCCTCCTGCACGGTGATCAGGCCGGTGCAGGTGCCGCAGCCGCCGTTGTGCGGACCCATGTTCTGGTTCACGCCGAGGCTCCACTTGACCACCGAGCTACCCCAGTTCCGGGTGTAGTTGATGATGTCGTTCAGGTCCTCGTTGTGCTGGTTGGCGATCCAGGTGCCGCCGGAGTGCTCGGTCTCGAACTGCCGGACCGACGGGTAGGCGTTGTGCACGTCGGTGCCGATGGACGGGCTGCCCGCGTAGCCGTGCCAGGCGATCCCGCCGAACAGCGGGTCGTTGCGCACCCCGGCGTCGGCCAGGATGCCGGAGCCGAAGGCGGCGTAGTCGCCGTAGTTCCAGTCGTGGACGAGCACCTTGGTGTTCAGGCCGGCCGAGCGCAGCGCCGGGTACACGTGGTTCTTGGTGAACTCCACCAGCCCGGACGGGTTCCAGCTCATCCCGGGGTAGTTCATCGCGGTCGGGTTCGCGGCCTGGCAGCAGTTCGGCTCGTTCTGCACCGACAGGTAGTCGACCGGCACACCGGCGGCCTGGTAACTCTGCAGGTACTTGACCAGGTACTGGGCGTACGTGGGGTAGTGCTCCCACTTGAGCCAGCCCATCTGGTCCATCCGGCCGTTGTCCTTCATCCAGCCGGGCGCGCTCCACGGCACGCCCATCACCCGCAGGCCCGGGTTGAGCTGCTTGGCCTGCTGGGTGAGCAGCCGTACGTTCGTGTCGTAGCCGTTGGCGCCGAAGTCGCTCAGGTCGCAGCAGGTGTCGTCGAGCGAGACGTGACCCGGCCGGGACAGGTCGGACGCGCCGATCGGGTTGCGGACGAACGACAGCCCGATCCCGTTCGACGGGCTGAACAGCTTGCTCATCACGGCGTCCCGGGTGGCCGCGCTGACCGGGCCGCCCCGCAGCAGGTACGCGGTGGTGTCGGTGATCGACGCGCCACCGCCCTCGAAGGTCTGGTAGGTGGCGCCCTCGTTGACGTTGACGGTCTCCGTGGCGGAACCGCCGGCCGGCCCGAACGCGACGGCCGCCTGCTGTTGCAGCCCGCGGGTGACGACCCGGCCGGCGCTGTCCGACGTGGTGGTCAGGTAGACGTTCACGGTCTCGCCGGCGGCGAAGGCGGCCGGCGCGTGCAGCACGCTGCCGGCCACCACCGCGGCGGCCAGCAGGGTTTTACGGAGGGGGGATGACATGACTGGCACTCCCTTGCCGGAAGGGGGATGGCGTAACAGGAAGGAAACCTTCGGCAAAAACGCCAGTCAATGAGTCAGGGGTTCCGGATGCGTCGTTTCGGTTCCGGAACCGTGAAACACGTCAAGCCGGTGCCGGGCCGGTCGAGTCGCGCACCACCAACTCGGTGGCCAGCTCCAGGTGCAACGCGTCCAGCCGGTGCCCGCCCAGCATCCGCAGCAGCAGGTGCACCGCCATCCGCCCCATCTCGCCGAGCGGCTGGCGCACCGTG
Source organism: Actinoplanes teichomyceticus ATCC 31121 (assembly GCF_003711105.1). Taxonomy (NCBI): domain Bacteria; kingdom Bacillati; phylum Actinomycetota; class Actinomycetes; order Micromonosporales; family Micromonosporaceae; genus Actinoplanes; species Actinoplanes teichomyceticus. Next base: position 903,055 of record NZ_CP023865.1, on the reverse strand, counting down.
GTCAGCATCGGCTGGCAGGCCGAGCCGAGTTCGATGTCGTCGAACCCGGCCACCGACAGGTCGGCGGGCACCCGCAGCCCCCGCTCGGCGGCCGCCCGCAGCGCGCCGATCGCCATCTTGTCGTTGAAGGCCAGCAGCGCGGTCGGCCGCCGCGCCAGGTCCAGCAGCTCGGCGGCGGCCCGGTAGCCCAGCTCGGTGGTCGGCTCGGCGACGAACCGGGTCAGGCCCGGATCGGCCAGCACCCCCGCGTCGGCCAGCGGCGCGAGGTAGCCGTGGAAGCGGTTGTCGCTGGCCAGCCAGTCCCGCGGCCCGCCGATGATGCCGATCCGGCGGTGCCCCAGCTCGATCAGGTGGGCGGTCAGCGCCCGGGCGCCGGCGAAGTGCGCGGCGGACACCGCGGCGACGTCCCGGGGCGGCGAGATCCGCGGGTCCACCAGCACGAACGGGAAGCCTCGGTCGCGCAGCCGGACCAGCTCGGCGCCCGGCTCCGGGGGCAGGATCAGCACCGCGCCGGCCACGTCGCGCCGCTCCGGCAGGGTGGGCAGCACCCGGGCCTGCTGCGCGGCGGTGCCGGCGTTAAGGATCACGTGCAACCCGTGCGGTTCGAGGGCCTCGGCCACCGCGGAGACGATCAGCCCGAAGTAGTCGGTCAGGACGTACGGGCAGCGGACGAAGACGCCGGCCGCCTGGGCCCGGACACCGCGGCGGCGCGGCGCTCGCGACCCCAGGCTGTGCATCGCCCGCAGCACCCGGTCGCGGGTGTCCGGCGCGACGTTCGCCCGGTCGTTCAGCACCCGGGAGACGGTGGCGATGGAGAGACCGGTGCGGGCTGCGAGATCGCGGACCGTGACTCTTGTTTCATCGCCCTGTTTCACACGCAGAGCATAGACCAGGCTCGCTGTCCGGCCGACCCGGCGGGGCGCTCTGCGACACCCGGGCGCCCGCACATCGAGGGCGCGGGCCGGTCGGCCGGCGACCAGCCGCAGCGGCGGGATCCGCCGCAGGCTCCGTTCCCCGGCGGTGGCGCGGCTACCGCGAGCGGGCGGCGAGGCCGCGTTGCCGGGCGGCCTCGTAGAGGACGACCGAGCCGGCCGCGGCGGCGTTCAGCGAGCTGGCCGCGCCGGCCATCGGGATGCGCAGGATCCGGTCGCAGGCCGCCCGCCAGGCGCCGCTCAGCCCCCGGGTCTCGTTGCCGATCGCGATCACTTTCGGTCCGGTGAGATCGTGCTCGGCCAGCTCGACGTCGCCGCCCTCGTCGCTGCCGAGGATCTCCACCGGCAGCCCGCCGCGGCGCAGCGCGATCACCTCGTCGACCACCTCGCGGTGGCTGGACACCTGCACCACGGGCAGCGCGAACAGCGATCCGGTGCTGGCCCGCACGGCCTTCGGGTCATACGGGTCGGCGGCGTGCCCGGTGACCACCAGGCCGGAGGCCCCGAACGCGTCGGCCGACCGGACCAGGGCGCCGATGTTCGCCGGCGTGGCCGGCCGGTCGAAGACCAGGGTGAGCATGTCCGGGCCGGTCGGGATCCGGGACAGGTCGTCGGCCGGCATCCCGACCACGGCGAGCAGTTCGGGGGACTCCTCGTCCTTGCCGCCCAGCTCGTGCATCAGCTCGCCGGCGAGCGCGAACCGGTCCGCCTCGCCCGCCCGTTCCAGCACGTCGCGGCTCCACCGGGAGAGCCGCCGCCGGTCGTCGATCAGCAGCGCGCGCACCGGCCAGCCGTGCTCGACGGCCAGGGTGATCGGGCGGACCCCCTGGACCACGAACTCACCGGCCCGGTGCCGCTTGGCGCGATTGGTCAGCAGCGCCTGCCACTGCTGGAAGGTGGCGTTCCGGGTGCTGATCCGCAAGGTCCTGGCCATCGGCACCATCCAAGCAGCCGGGTCCGCCGCGGGCCGGATCGGGTCCGGCCACCACCCGTCAGCATGATCGAAAAAGGCCGGAACGCCCCTGCCGTGCCTGCCTCCGGCTGGGTTATCGTGCTGCCCGTCATCGTCGTGACGGTGACGTATCGTCGATGACTCACGACAGTGGAAGGACACCCCCTGGTGCTCCGCATTCTTCGGCCCGCGCTGCTGCTGGCCACCGCTTCGGTCACGGCCGGCGTGCTGGTCGCGCCCGGCGCCGCGTTCGCCGCCGACACCACCACCACGCTCACCGCGACCCAGATGGCGCAGGCGCTCAAGGCGGCGGCCGGCACCACCCGGGCCGCCGAGGCCAAGGGCTGGGCGGGCGACTTCCGGATGACCGGCGGCGGCGAGTCCGGGTCCGCGTCGTTCGTCACCGACCCGGTCGGCGGCCGGGCGTCGGTGAAGGCCGCCGTTCCGGGCCTGCGCGAGACCACCTACGCGGTGGCCAACCGGGGCATCTACGAGACGCTGACCACGGCCAAGCAGAGGGCCGCGGTCAAGATGATCCGCAAGCCGGGAGCGACGTTCGTCTTCACCCCGAAGACCACCCTGAACGTCACCTCGTGGGCCCGGGTCAACAGCGCCGACCCGGCCGTCGTGCTGACCGACGACATCGAGCACGCGGGCACCCGGACGGTGCACGACGACAGGTCGGTCACCTACCGGTACGACGACGGCGAGGAGGGCTCCTACACCTACCAGATCAGTGCGGCCGGCGTGCTGACCGGCGCCCGGATCAACTACGAGGGCTACCTCGACGCGACCTACACCTGGCGGTACGGCGCGCAGCGGATCACCCTGCCGACCACCGCGCAGACCGTCGGCAGCGGCACCCTCACCAAGGCGCTCGCGTACGTCGACCTCGCCGCCGACGTACGCAAGCTCGCCAAGCGCGGCGCGGCCGACGTGCGGACCGCGGCGAACAAGCACACCGTCAAGGTCTCCGTGCTGCGCAAGGTCGTGAAGCGGGACGTGGCGACGTTCAACCGGACCGCCAAGGTCAAGGTCGTGACCGTCACCGACATCACCGGCGGGGTGCGGATCAGCGCGAAGAACCCGTGGACCGGTCTGAAGGTGACCTACACGATCAAGGCCGCCGGCAAGAAGGTCGTCGTCACCAAGAAGTGACCCGCCCGGGGAGCGGGACGGCCGGTGCCCACGGGTGCCGGCCGTCCCGCTCCCCGGCCACTTTCCGGGCGCTCCCCGGCCGCTTCCCGGGCGCTCCCCGGCCGCTTCCCGGGCGCTCCCCGGCCGCTCCCCGGGCGCTCCCCGGCCGCCTCCGGGCGCTGCCGTGCCGCCTCCGGGACGGGAGAGTACGGCCGGGTGGGCCCGGCGGCGGGCCGCCTCGGCATCATGGAGGCGGACATGGCCGGCCGGGAGGGGACTGGATGAGCACGCCGTCCGCGGTCTCCTGGCCGGACCGGACGCTGGACGTGGGCGCGCTGCGGCGCGGCGGCTGGCGCCCCACGCCGTTTCGGGACGTGGTGCTCAAGGTCCACCAGCGCTGCAACCTCGCCTGCGACTACTGCTACGTCTACACGATGGCCGACCAGTCCTGGCGGGACCGCCCGACGGTCATGCCGCGGGACACCTGGCTGCGCGCCGCCACCCGGATGGCCGCCCACGCCGACGCGCACGACCTGGCCGGGATGCGCCTGGTGCTGCACGGCGGTGAGCCGCTGCTGGCCGGGGCGGCCCGGCTGGACGAGCTGATCACCGACTTCCGGGCCGCGTTCCCGGCCGGGCGCCGCCTGGACGTGCTGATCCAGACCAACGGGACGTTGCTCGACCGGGCCGCCGTCGAGGTCTTCCGCGGGCACGGGGTCCGGGTGGGGGTCAGCCTGGACGGCACCGCCGCCGCCAACGACCAGCGCCGGCGCCGCGGGGACGGCCGGGGCAGCTCCGCCGACGTCGACCGGGGGCTGCGCCTGCTGACCGCGCCCGAGCACGCCGGCCTGTTCGCCGGGCTGCTGTGCACGATCGACCCGGCCACCGATCCGCTCGCCTGCTACGAGGCGCTGCTGCGCTACCGGCCGCCCGCCATCGACCTGCTCCTGCCGCACGCGAACTGGGACTCGCCCCCGGACCGGCACTGCGCCGACTGGCTCATCGCCGTCTTCGACCGCTGGTACGACGCGCCCCGCCAGGAGACCTCGATCCGGCTCTTCGAGGACGTGATGGCGCTGGTCCTGGGTGGTTCCAGCCGGTCCGAGCAGGTCGGCCTGAGCCCGGTCGCGGTGGTGGTGGTCGAGACCGACGGCACGATCGAGCTGTCCGACTCGCTCAAGTCGGCGTACCCCGGGGCCTGCGCCACCGGGCGGACCGTCTTCGGCGACGACTTCGACGCGGTGCTCGGCCATCCCGGTGTGGTGGCCCGGCAGATCGGCGCGGCCGCGCTGTGCGACACCTGCCGGGACTGCCCGCTGCACCGGGTCTGCGGGGGCGGCCACTACGCGCACCGCTACCGCTCCCCCGGCGGCTTCCGCAATCCCTCGGTCTACTGCGCCGACCTGGCCGCCCTGATCCGGCACGTGCACCGGCGGATGGCCGCCGACCTGGGCGGCGCGGGCCGACCGGCGTAGCCGCGGCCGAGGCGATGGCACGCCCGCGCCGCCGCGATGCGACCATCACCACATGACGTCGCCGCAACCCATCACCGTGCAGGTCTACTGTCGCCTGACGGTCACCGTCGAGGACTCCGGCGCGGTCACCGGCGCGGCCGTCGAGCAGCTGCGCCGGGCGGACATCGACTGGTCCGACGAGGAGGACGACCTGGCGACGGCGGCCGGCGAGCTGAGCGCGGACCTGCTCCGCTGCCTCGCCGGCCTGGCCGACCCGGGCCGGATGCTCGCGGGGACGCCCGGGATCAGCGTCGAAGGCGGTCACGTCTGGGCCGAGCACGGTGGCCCGGACCCGGGGTTCGTGCCGGGCGGCCGGTGACCGCCGGCGTGCGTCCGCCCGGTTCCGCCGGACTCCGCCCGGCGCCGCGTATCGTTCCTCCGGGCGGCCCGGTGCCCCGGCCCGCTCCGGGCCCGGTGGCCCCGGCTTTCTGCGGGCGGCCCGGTCACCCGGCGGCCCCGGGCGGCCCGGTGCCCCGGCTCGCCGCGGGCGGCCCGGTCACCCGGCCCACCGGCCGGGGCTGACGCAGGCCGGGCCGGACACGGGTGCGCAACGCAGGGGGAACGGACATCGCCATCGACGACACGGTCCGGAGACGTCCGCGGACGGCCCGGCGCATCGCCACGTGTGCCGCCCTGGCGCTCTCCGCGATCCTCTTCTACGCCTGGTACGGCAACCGGCACGACTATTTCGACCTGCACATCTACTACGACGCGATGACCTGGTGGGCGGACGGTCACGAGCTGTACGACTACGCCCGGCCGGACGAGATCCAGGGCGCCCTCTACTTCACCTACACGCCCTTCGCCGCCCTGCTCATGCTGCCGATGGCGGCGGTCCCCTTCCCGGTGGTGGCGGTCGCCCTCACCGCGGTGACCGTCGCCCTGCTGGTCTGGACGACCTACCGGATCCACCGGGACGCGCGGCCGGCGGCGGGGCGGGCGGCCTCCTGGTGGCTCACCGGCGCGGCGGTTCCCCTGCTGCTGGTCATCGAGCCGATCCGGGAGAACCTGACGCTCGGGCAGATCAACATCCTCCTGGTCGCGATGGTGCTGTTCGACTTCTGCCACGCCGTTCCCCGGGGGCGCGCGTACGCCGGCATCGGCATCGGCATCGCGGCGGCGATCAAGCTGGTCCCGGCGATCTTCATCGTCTACCTGGCGGTCACCCGCCGCTGGCGGCCCTTCGCCGTCTCCGCGGCGACGGCCGCGGGCGCGACCGGACTGGCCGCGGCCGTGGCCCCCGGGGAGTCCTGGTTCTACTGGACCACCGCGTTCTGGGACACCAGCCGGGTCGGCCACACCTTCTACACCGCGAACCAGTCCATCAACGGTCTGCTCAGCCGGGTCACCGCGCCGGAGCCGCCCAGCCGGCTCCTCTGGGCGGCGCTGGCCGCGACGGTGGCGGTGATCGGCCTGCGCCGCGCCGTCCGGGCCCACCGTGGCGGGCACGACCTGCTCGGGGTCACCCTGGTCGGGCTGACCGCCGGGTTGGTCAGCCCGATCACCTGGCCACACCACGTCTACTGGTTCGTCCCGGCGCTGATCCTGCTGGCCGAGCACGCGCACGCGGTCGCCGGGTGGCGCCGGAGGCTGCTCCGGGGCGGCCTGGTGGCCTCGTACGGCGTGCTGTTCTGGGGCGTGGTCTCGTTCGTCACCTGGGGCAGTCGGGAGGCCGAACCGGCCACCGAGCCGCGCGACTTCCTGCTGCGCAACAGTCTCGTGCTGGGTTCGTTCCTGCTGCTGGTGAGCCTGCCCGTGCCGGCCGCGCGGCCGGCCGCCGGCGACCGCTCCCCGGCGCCGGACCGGACACCGCGGTCACCGGCCCGCTGAGCGAGGCGCCGGCCGCGGCCACGGAACGCGGCGCCGTCGTCCTGCCGGCGCTGCGCCCCGGAACCACCGGAAGCCCGGCTTCCTGATCCGGCGCGGGCCTCCGGGGCCCGCAGCCGCGTGACCCGGCCCCGGCGCCGCCGGCCGGGACCCGCCGCAGGGCTGCGCGCGCCGCTCCATCGCACGGTCGCGGATCGGCGGGTCCACGGCGGGCAGCGACCGGCCCCTGATGGCGGCCTCACCCCACCGGACACCGACGGTACCGACGGCCTGTCCTAATAGGACGGTTGACATAGAAAAACGTACATTAATTCCCTTTAAAGATTGTTTGTAGTCCTTCGCACGGAAAATATATGATCTTGAAGATCGACTCCGGGTCACGCCATTCGATCACATGTTCATCACTGCGGTACGGGGAGACACAGTGCTTGAAGACCCAGGGAGACCACCCGAGTGCCCGCCCCCGGCGGAGCCTCCGGATCGCGCCGGCGCGGACCGCCCGCACGCCTTCTCGCTGCGGCTGCTCGGGCCGGTGAGCCTGACGGTCCACGACGCGGACGTGCCGCTCGGCGGGCCGAAGGTCGCGGCCGTCCTGACCGCGCTCGCCCTGCACGCCAACCAGTGGGTCTCGCTCGACCGGCTCACCGCGGCGGTCTGGGGTGACACCGCGCCGCCCTCGGCCCGGGTCAACCTGCGCGGGTACGCGGCACGCGTGCGCTGTGCGATGCGGACGGCCGCACCGGACGGCGACGACCGCCTCACCTCGGGGCGCGCCCGCTACCGGCTCCGCCTGGACCCGGGCGAGCTGGACGTCGACGTGTTCCACGCGCTGGCCGAGCAGGCTCGCGCCGCACTGCGCGACGGCCGTGCCGGGGAGGCGATCCCGCTGCTCGACCGGGCCCTGGCGCTCTGGCACGGGGAGCCGGCGGAGAACGTCCCCCGGGTGCCGACCATCGAGCCGCTGCTCACCGCGCTGGAGGAACGCCGGCTGGCGGTGGCCGAGGAGAGACTGGGCGCGCTGCTCGCCCGGGGCGAGGACGCCCTGGTGGTGTCAGCCGCGCGCGCCATGCTCGCCGACCATCCGGACCGGGAACGCACCTGGGGCCCGCTGATCCTGGCGCTGTACCGGCTCGGCGACGTGGCCGGGGCGCTCGGCGCGTACGGTCAGGCCCGCGCGGGAATCGCGCGGCGCCTGGGGATCGAGCCGGGACCGTATCTCACCGGGCTGCATCAGATGGTTCTGCACCGTGATCCCCGACTGGGCTCCTGCGCACCGGCGGCCTGGTGGGTCACGACGGTGGACCAGCCACCGGCTCCCGGTGGGTACCCGCCGGGCGCGGTTGCCGCGCGGCCGGCGGGACGCTGAGCTTGCGCCACACGACGCCGTACACGTCCGCCCACGGGACCGGGCCGGTGTGCCGGGAGTCGACGCTGCGCGCCGCGTTGTCCCCCAGCACGAGAATGACCCGGTCCGGGACCACGGCGCCGGCCACGGAGCCGGTCGCTTCGGCGATCGGCTCCGGCACCGGCTCGCCGGGCACGGCCGCCACCCGCTTTATCCGCCACGAGCGGCCGTACCGGCGCTCCGGCGCCGACGCGCGGGTCAGCAGCTCGGTGACCTGGTAGACCACGATGTCCCCGGCGCGCAGCCGCCCGGCCGGTACGCGCCGGGCCAGGACCCGCTCGCCCGGTTGCAGGGTGGGCTGCATACTGACGCCGCAGACGTCGACGACGGTGACCCGGCGCCGCACGGCCAGCAGCGCGACCACCAGCAGAAGCAGGAGGGCACCGCAGCCGGCCGCCCCGACACCCCAGGCCGCGAGCACGCCTCACCCCTTTCCGGTCGTCACGACGTTCAACGGGTCCCCCTGGTATCCCTCCGCCTGCATCCGGAAGAGCCGGGCGTACCGGCCGTCCAGCGCCATCAGGTCGACGTGCGTGCCCTGCTCGGCGACCTGCCCGTCGTCGAGCACCACCAGCACGTCGGCGTCGCGGACGGCCCCGAGCCGGTGCGAGATCAGGACGCTGGTCCGGTCCGACCGATGCCGCAGCAACGCCTTGTGGATCTCGTACTCGGCCCGCGGGTCCAGGCCCGAGCTCGGCTCGTCCAGCAGCAGCAGGTCACGCTCACCCCGCACCAGCGCCCGTGCCAGGGCGACGCGCTGCCACTGGCCGCCGGACAGCGACACGCCGAGCCGCGCGTTCACCGCGTCACCCTGGAAGAAGACCCGGGACAGCAGCGTGTCGTACCCGTCGGGCAGGTCCCGCAGGGTCTCGTGCACACCGGCGAGCCGGGCGGCGTGCTCCAGCCGTTCCCGGTCGGTCAGCGCGTCCAGACTGCCCAGGCCGATGTTCTCGGCAGCGCTGAGGTCGTAGTGCATGAAGTCCTGGAACACCGCGCCGATCCGCTCGCGCAACGCGGCCGGATCGAGCTCGCGCAGGTCGGCGCCGTCCCAGGTGATCGAGCCGCGCTGCGGGTCGTAGAACCGGCACAGCAGTTTGGCGATGGTGGACTTGCCCGCGCCGTTGACGCCGACCAGCGCCGTCGACCGGCCGGGGCGGATGGTCAGGTTCAGGCCGCGCAACACCCACGGCTGGTCCGGAGCGTAGCGGAACCACACGTCGCGGAACTCGATCCCACCGCGCAACGGCCCGACCGGCGCGGCCGGCGACGCGACGGGCAGGTCGGCGGGACTGTCGACGACGGTGCGGTAGTGCTCGAAGAGCGTCAGCTGCTGGTGCCCGTTCGCGATCTCGGTGATCAACGAGGTCAAGGTCGACTGCACCCCGGCGGTGGCCGCGACGAACAGCGACACGTCGCCGACCGAGATCCGCCCCTGCCATGCCGCGTGCAACGCCCAGCCGAGCCCGGCCGCGGCGATCACCGCCGACAGCATCGCCAGGGAGATCTGCGTACGCAGTTCCCGCCGATCGGTACGCAGGTAGTGCGCGTTGGCCCGGCGGCGGTTGTCGTTCATCAGGTTCCGCAGGTACCCGCCGGCGGCGAACAGGCGCAGCTCCTTGGCGGCCTGCACGCTCGTCAGCACCTCCTGGTAGAAGTGCTCGCGCCGCTCGTACGGCCCGACCTCCCAGGTCGTCGCGGCCCGGCGGCGCGACACCCGCAGCTGCCCGGCCAGTGCCGGCACCGCGGACATCGCGACCAGCACCGCCATCCCGGCGTTGAGCGCGAACAGCGAGCCGAGGAATCCGGCGAGCGTGAGCGCACCGGCGGCCACGGTCAGCACGCCACCGAGCAGGTTGCCGGGGGCGTGGCAGCCGGAATACTGGGCGAGCCGCAGCCGGTCGAGAAAGACCGGATCCTCGAACCGGCTCAGACCGGTGAACCGTTCGGCGGCCCCGAACAGGCCGTCCTGCGCCAGCGCACCGACCTCACGCGTGAACTGTCCGCGCAGGTACCGGGCCGCCAGCGGCAGCAGGGCCGTGGCCAGGCCGACGGCGACCAGCCCGGCGCCGACGGTGAGCAGCCGCCGGGGATCCCCGCCCGGGTGGGTGATCAGTTCCAGCGACAGTTTGGTCAGCCAGGCCGCCGCGACCGGCATGACCGCCGCCGCGACCGTGCACAGCGCCACGCCGACGACCAGTCCGGGACCGGCCTGCCAGCCCAGCCGCACCGCATGTCGCAACCCGCCCAGCAGGGTGCGCAGCCGCGCGGACCGGGAACCCGACGACACGTCCATGCCCGCTCAGCCCACGGCCGGCGCGGTGGCCCGCAGGATCTCCGGTCCGCTCGCCAGCAGCCGCCCGTCGTCGAGCAGGCCGAATGCCGGGAAGCCGCGGACCTTCATGGCCGCACCGATCCCCTGGTCGGCGCCCTCCACGACGACCCGGGCAACCGGGGCCAGCCGGCCGCGGTAGTCAGCGATCTTCTCCTCGCCGGAGGTGTGCACGACGACGGCGAGCACCCGCTCACGGCCACCGGGAAAGCGTGCCGCCGCGGCCAGGAAATCCGGCAGCAACTGTTGGCAACCGGTGCAGTCCTCAAGGAAGAATCCGACCAGATTACGGCCCGGCAGAGACTTCTCGGTAACCATTCCGTCAGCGTCGGTGATCGCCGTGAACGGCTCGGCGCTATCTCCCACCGGCATCATCATCGCCACCGATGTCGCCTCGCCGGACATCAATTTGGTGATGAGTTCGTTATGGATTCGGAGGCGACGGATCACGCCCAGGGAAAGAATGAGATCAAGCACGCAGAGAATCCCCACGAGCACGACCGCGGCGATCAGGTACGGCATCGCAAGAAACTCCCAGTCGTTCAGCGGAACAATTCGACGAGATCGTCGGTGAAGATCAATAGGGTCGCGCCGACGGCCGCCGCCACCACCGCCAGCAGCGCGCCCACCGGATCGGCGCCGGAGGACGCCGGCAGGGCGAGCCCGCTCACCGCCGCCGCGAGGAGCACGCCGTTGCGGACCAGGTGCTGCGGGCCCACCGGCGCCGTGGACGTGGCGAAACAGGCGCAGACGATCCGCTCGTCCCGCGCCAGCACCGCGCCGATGGCCACGATGAAGCCGGCCAGCACCACCGCGGCGAGAGCGAAGCCGGCCGGGGCCGCGGCCGGCACCGCCAGCAGCGCGGGAATGGCCAGCTCGACGGCGAGGACGCCGGCCGACACCCCATGGATGCCGGCCCGCGTCCCGGCCACCCGCTTCACCGCAAGCGGCAACCACGTGGGCAGAAACCTGGCCGTGGCGGCCACGAAAGCGGCGTACGCACGCCGATTCCGTATCTTGCCGGCCGCCGCGGCCAGGAATACCACCGCGATCAGGCACCGGCACCCGATCGTCAGATAGACCATGCCGGCGCCTCAATCTGCTTCGATCAGGAGTACTTGCAGGTGTAGTAGCTGTAGACACCGTCGTTGGTGCACTTGTAGCCGAGCATGTAGGAGTTGCAGCTGTCGTCGTACTGCGGCGCGCGGATGCAGGTGGCGGCCTGCGCCTTGATGCCCGGAACCAGTCGCGACAGCATCCGGTCACCGAATTCGGCGAGCTTGCGGGACATGAGAACCTCCTTGAGAAGTGGTCTGAAGCCACCCTAGAAGGGGTCCGTATATATAGCCGTATATATTGCGTACACACTTTCGTAAAAACACGGAAGCATCCGGTCGTGACGGCGCGGCGCAGGCGCCGGCTGCCAACAGCAGCCGACGACTGCCGGCGGACCCGAGGTCGCCCCGCCGGGATCGGTGGAAATCCGCAGCGAACGTCCGCCACCGACCGACGCCATCTCGGAGAAAAATGCGGCACCACGACCGGCGGCCGGGCGCTTCGCTCCGGCCGCCTCGTCGAAGTTCAGCGACGCGTGTACGCGGTGCGGGCCGGCGCCCGGGCCGCGATCCCGGGGCGGCGCCGGCGCGCCGATCCGGGTCGCGGCACGCGGGCGCGGCGACGTGGCGTCTCAGACCCGGAACGGGCCGGTGACGCAGTAGGTGATGCCGCCGGCCGAGGTGCCGGAGGTGCCGCGCTGCGACGAGAAGTACAGCCGGTCGCCGGCCGGGGTGAACGCCGGCCCGGTGATCTCCGAACCGCTCTGGCCGGTGACGCGCAGGAACGTCGAGACCGTCCCCTGCGGCGTGATCATGCAGATGTCCATGGTCCCGCCGTCCTCGGCGACGTACAGATCCCCCGCCGTGGACCCGGTGATGTTGTCGACGCCGGTCAGCGGGGCGGCGCCCGGGCTGACCAGCGAGTCGTCGTAGGCCAGCTCGTAGGTGCTGGTGAGCAGGTTGAGCTGCCAGACCCGGTTGTCGCCCTTGGTGGTGAACCAGACCCGGTCCGAGGCGTAGTGACAGCCCTCGCCGCCGTTGAACGACTTCGCGCCGCTGACCTGACTGCGGGTGACGGTCGGCGACCCGTCCGGGTCGGGCACGTCCGCCCAGGTGAAGGAGCCGGATGTGGCGCTGCCGGCACGCAGCACCTGCAGCCGGCCCGAGGACAGGTCACCCCAGGTGGTGGGGATGAAGCGGTAGAACTTGCCGTCGGTCTCGTCCTCGGTCAGATAGATCACCTTGCGTACCGGGTCGGCCGCCGCGGCCTCGTGCTTGAACCGGCCCATCGCCGGGCGGACGATCGCCGTCCCGCCGAGCGGATAGGTCTCGTAGACCCGGCCCAGCGCCACCTCCTCGCAGGACAGCCAGGTGTTCCACGGGGTCTTCCCGCCGGCACAGTTCTGATTGGTTCCGGACAGGATCCGGGAGGCGCCGACCACCGCCCCGCTGGCGGAGAAGAGGATGCGCGACGCGCCGCCGCCGGCCGACGCGGCCACCTCGGAGTTGGAGACGTAGACCCAGCCCGTACCGTTCGGGATGACGGCTCCGCCGTCCGGCGCCTGGTGCCAGACGTAGCTGGTGCCGGGCACCACCTGGCCGGAGCGGGCCACCACCTGGCTGGTGAAGCCGGGCGGCAGCTGGATGCCGTTCGCGTCGGCCGCCAGCAGGGCGCCGTACGGCCCGGGGCCGTTCTGCGCCGGGGCGCCGTAGGCAGCCGACCATGCGGTGAACGGCAGCGCCATCGCCGAGGCGCCGACCACCGTGGTACGTAGCATCGTTCGCCGATCCATCGATCCTCCTCAGTGTGCTTGAGAGGATTCGACCGGGCGCAGATGATGCCGGCGGGTGCGGTGGGTGAACGGGCGGCCACACCTTCCCGACACCGGGAAGCGCCGCGGCCGGCCGGACCGATCAGCGCGGCCTGTACGCCCTCGGCAGCCGCATCCCGGCGGAATCCCCTGATCCGCTCCTGTCCCCGGAGCCTCCCATCGAGAGGCGTCGACGCGACGGCGCGCCGGGCGGGCACATGAGCCGGCGGTGAACAGCCGGATACGCGTCCGCCGTCCGGTCAGTCCCGCGGGGTCGTGCACAGCGGTTCGGGCGTGCCGTCGGTGCGGACGCAGGGGGCGTACTGCTGCGCGGCGATCATGGAGCGCGCCTCGGCGGCGACCAGATAGTTGGCGAACGAGCGGGTCAGCGGGTCGGTCCTGTCGAGGTCGCCGTAGCTGTACAGGTACTCCACGGTCCAGAACGGGTAGCCGGCCCGGATGTCGTCGATCGTGGCCGCCTGCCCACCGATGCGCACCTGCTTCACCCCCGGAGTCAGCAGCGCGTTCGGCGTGTCCACGTACCCGACGGCGCCCGGGCGGGTGCGTACCTTGACCAGCACGTCGCTGGTCGTCGTCTGCTCGCAGATGATCGGCTGGGACCGGGCGACGCCCTCCCGCAGCACATCGCAGGAGTCACTGGTGGCACCCGCCTGGCGGCCCTTGAGCACGTACGTCTCCAGCGCCCGCCGGCTGCCCGAGCGGTCGTCGCGGGCCACCACCCGGATCGGCGCCGAGTCCACCGAGGCCGCGACGTCGCGCCAGTCGGCCACCTCGCCCCGGAAGATCCGCGCCAGGGCGCCGGCCGGGATGTCGCTGACCGCGACGCCGTTGTTGACCACCACGCTGTACGGGACGACGGCGAGGCCGCGGCTGGGCACCAGATCGGTGAAGCCGATGAACTTGCCGTCCGCCAGGGCGAGCCGACGTGGCCGCTGCTCGGGCGCGATGTTCTGGAGGTGATCGAGACCCTCGAAGCTGCCCGCCGCGACCACGGTGATCTTCGCGTCGTCGCAGTAGGTCATGTACTGCTCGGCCAGGTGGGCGGCGATCCCGGCGAACGCGCTGGAGCCCTCCACGGTCAGCTCGCCGGAGGCGCAGACCGGCGCGCCGGCCGTGGTGCCCGCCTTCTTCTCCGAGCCGGCGAACAGCAGCGTGGTCACGAGCGCGCCCGCCAGCAGGGTGCTCACCGCGGCGCCGACGATCGTGGTACGCCTGGTCCGGGGCGTGTCGGCCTGGGTGACCAGGCCGCCCTCGGACAGCCGCCCGATCGCCTTCGCCGGCGGGTTCTGCCCGGCGCCCTCGTTGGAGAGCAGGACGACGACCTTGTACTCCTCGTTCGGGTTCAGGTCCACGCGCGGCAGTTCGAGCGACGACCGGCCGAGCTGCCACGTGAAACTGTCGAACTCCCTGCTGAGCGCCTCCGGCTTCGCCTCGGTCAGACCCGCCGCGATGGTACGGCGCTGCGGGAACTGCAGTTCGAGGGTCTTGTAGTCCCGCCTGGAGATCGCCGTACGGCCCACGTTCTTGACCCTCGCCACCACCAGGGCCGGCTCGGCGATGTGCGTGTTCTCCTGATCCATCACCCGCGCGACCAGCCGGGCGTACGCCGGGCTGAAGCCCAGCGGGGAGTTGAACCGCACCCGGAACGACAGCACCCGCTTACGCCGGGCCTGCACCTGGTTGAACGCGGTGAGCCCGACGGCCAGCACGAGCGCGGCGACGAGGCTGCTGACGCCCTGCTGGGCGCTGAGCCAGTCGACCAGGACCGAAATCGCCACCGATCTCACCTCCGCGGCATGGTGGATACGACGCATGGCCCTCCGGCGGTGCGCCGGTCACCGGACGGCAGGCCACCGGGGCCGCGTGGACGGTCCGGGAGCCCGGGGCACGCCTACCGGAAGTGCCGGTCCGGCAGGAACTGTTCCGGACGCAACGGCCGGCTGGTGATGCGGGTGTCGCCGATCCAGCCGTAGAAACCCTGGTCGTACCGGAGGTCGAACGAGGTGCCGCCGAGGGTGAACGGGCGGCCCACGGTCGCCACGCCGTGCGCCGGCCGGGTGGGGTTGCGGGCGATCCGCGAGCCGTTCACCCAGACGATGCTGCGCCGGCCGTCGTTGACGATCGCCACGTGGTGCCAGACGCCGACCGGCAGCGCGTGGCTCCACGAGGTCGGGTTGTGGTCGCCGTCGTGGCTGTACAGCACGTACTGCAGGAATCGTTCCGGTGAGACGTTCAGGCTGCAGGTGGGCTCCAGCGGGGACCAGCCGCTGTGC
This sequence comes from Actinoplanes teichomyceticus ATCC 31121, assembly GCF_003711105.1. Lineage (NCBI taxonomy): Bacteria > Bacillati > Actinomycetota > Actinomycetes > Micromonosporales > Micromonosporaceae > Actinoplanes > Actinoplanes teichomyceticus. The sequence goes on along the minus strand of NZ_CP023865.1, from coordinate 887,799 downwards.
TTGCCGGCGTCGCCGCTGCGCCCCTCCCAGCTGAACACGCCCATCCAGGCGTGGTTGCCGACGAACGGCTCGGGCAGTTTGAGGAACACCTCGAAGGTGTAACCGTCCAGGAAGGTCATGCTGTTCAGCGGGGCGTCCGCGGCGGTCTGCAGCAGGGCGCCGCGGCCGGCCGCGCCGTCGAAGCGGAGGCTGGCGTGCGCCGGGGCACCCGGGTGGTGGTCGGCCGCGAGGGTGAGCGCGTCGGCTCCGCTGCCGGCCAGCCGGCGTACGGTGAGGTGGTTGCCCTTGCCGGACCGGTCGGTCACCACCGCGCCGTCGGTGACCGCCTGGTCCGCGGCGTCGAACCGCCAGTAGGCGGCGGTGTGCCGGTCCACCACCCGGGCCGCCGGCCGGGGCGCCGGAAGCGCCGGCGGCGCGAACCCGGCGAAGCGCCGCGCGAAGTCGATCTCCAGGCTGAACCGGTCGGTGTCGCCGGTCAGCTCGATGCTCTCCGCCTCCAGCGGGGTACGCGCCCGCGGGTCGCGGGCCAGGAACCACGGCGCGAACGTCTCCACGTCGATCCGGTTGCGCACCAGGTCGACGTGGTAGAGCCGGATCATGCCGGCGCCGCCGTAGTAGCGGTCCTGATAGTTGGCGACGTGCACGTGCACGTCGTGCCCGGCGGCGTTGCGCAGCACGGTCCGGCCGGGCGGCCAGTAGTGGCCGTTGAGGGTCAGGAAGATCTGGTCGTGGTCGCGGATCAGGCCGTCCCAGAGCCGCTGGCCGTGCCCGGACAGGTGCGCCTCGCCCTGCTCGTCGGCGTAGGCCAGGTCGTGGGTGGTGACGATGGCCGGCAGCGCCGGATGGGCGTCCAGCAGATCGCGCGCCCAGGCCAGGCCGGCGTCGGAGATGCGCCAGTCCAGGGCCAGGATCAGCCATTGCCGGCCGGCGGCGCTGATCCGGTGCGCGCTGTTGTAGCCGTCCGGGGAGGCGTCGAGGAAGCTGCTCGCCCGGCGCAGCCGCTGCGGGCCGAAGGTCGACAGGTACGGGGTGCCGCCGCGCTGGTCGGTCGTCCCGGAGCCGACGTCGTGGTTACCGGCCAGCACGCTGTACGGCAGCCTCCCGTCGATGGCGGCGAACGTCGACCCGGCCAGCGCGATCTCCGGCTCGGTGCCGTGCTCGGTGACGTCGCCCAGATGCGTCAGGAACGCGACGTTGTCCTCGGCGCACTCCTGCAGCAGGTAGCGGAAGGTGGCTCGCAGCGGCGCCGGGTCGCTGCTGTCGGCGTCGAACAGATACTGGGTGTCGGGCAGCACGGCCAGCGCGAACCGCGGGCTGGTGCGGTCGAAGCGGTGGGTGGATGCGGCGGCCGGGGCGGAGTCGGCGGCGGCCACCGTGATCGGTACGGCGGGCGCGGCCAGGGCGGCGCGCAGCAGGTTCCTTCGGTCCACAGCGGTCAATATCGCGCCCGTGGCGCAACGGCAGGCGGACAGCACGCGAGAACCAGGCGAATAGACGTCTTCCGATAAGCGGCGGCGCCGGCTCCCCGCGGGGTGGGCCGGGATCGGCAGCGCATCGTTCGCCCAGTGTTCAACAGGCCGTCCGGCCAGTTTGCCGCATTCGTACTCGAAGGTGCCCCGACGGCCAGGCGGTGACCGGGTGAACTTTCCTCAGCGGACCTCGCCAAGGCGCGACCCAGCCCCTAGCCTTGCGACTCGGAGAAACACCGGGTAACGGAAGGTAAAGCGATGACGACCAGCACGGTCGACGTCACCACCAGCACCGACGGCACTCTCGTCATTCATCCGCACGGGGCCCTCGACGCCACCGACGCCGTCGGGCTGCGCCGCACCCTGGTGCAGGCGATCCGCCACATCAGGCCGTTGCGCCTGGTCCTGGACATGGCCGACGTCCAGGGGCTCGACCCCATCAATCTCGGTACCCTTGCCGCCGCCTGCAACATCGGCGACGACCACCAGGTCGCCGTCTTCTTCGAACACTCCTCGGCGGGTCTCGCCGAACTGCTGACGGCGGCCGGCGTCCCGCAGCACCGGTTCCGGCACGTCGACTGAGGCGCCGCCGGGCTCCGCGCCGGATCGCCGGGGGCGGGCGCGACGACGCCACGACCGCTCTCCGGATTCGCCGGTCCGCACCCCCTCCGCGCCGCGGGCGCCGGCTCAGCTGGTGCCGGACCCGGGCACGCGGCTGACAGGCGGCAGGCGCCGCGCGGGGTCCGCGGTGGCCGGCGCGGCCGCGGCGCCGCGTCGAGACCTCCGGCCGACGCCGCACCCCGCCTGACGACGTCGCCGCGCAGGCCGCGGCGTCTGGGCAGGGACTTTGGCCGCACATCGAAGATTCTTGATCTAGAGGCCCTCCCGGAACAAGACTCGTGGCATCCGCCGCCGCCGATATCCAACGACAGATCGTTCCGGCGGCAAACGTCGATTGCCGCCACGGATGTCGGCGTCGCATCACGAGCCCGGAAGAGGTCCATTTTGATTCACGCACGTCGCGGCTGGCTGACCTATGCCAGAATTCGGCACCTTCTCGTCGTTGCCACGGTCTCGATCATCGGGACAGCATTCCTCGCGGCTCCGGCGCAGGCCGCAAGAACGATCAGGATCCTGCAGATGAACATCTGCAACAGCGGCAAGGCCGGCTGCTACTCCGGAGAACGGGCCGTCGACGAGGCCAAGGTGCTCATCGCCGAGCACCTTCCGACCGCGGTTTTCATCAACGAGATCTGCCGGGGTCAGGAACTCGACATCGCCCAGAACGGCAGCTACCCCGACTATCCGGCCACCCATTTCACGGCCGCCTGGAACGCAGACGCGAACACCACCGTGAAATGCACGAACGGGGCGGACTACGGTAGCGCCATTCTCGTCAACAACAATTACGCATACATGAACGACCGGGGCGTCTACAGCGCGCAGAACAGCACGTCGGAGCAGCGGGTGTACGGCTGCGCCAGGTTCGCCGACTTCTACGGCTGCGTGACCCACCTGAGCACCGACGAACCCACCGCGCTCAACCAGTGCAACCAGCTGAGCAAGCAGAAGCTGCCGGCGATGCAGGCCCTCTACGGGGAGAGCTCCGTTCCGGCGATCATCAGCGGCGACCTCAACATGGAGTACGACACCGCGGACCCGGAGAACGTACAGAAGTGCGTCCCTTCCGGGTGGACCCGCAAGGGTGACGGGGACGTGCAGCACGTGATGGTGTCGTCCCACTTCACGGGGATGTCGTCCAAGGTCTGGCCCACCTACTACACCGATCACGATGCGCTCGAGATCACGGTGACCGCCCCGTGGTGACCCCACCGACCGGGGCCGGCTGAACGTCGCCTCGTCGAGATGTCCGCGACCCCGGCCGACGGGTCGCGGACATCGTCGGCCGCATGACCGGGGACGCGCGCGCCTTGCCGACGACCGGAGGGTCTCCGGACGGCAGCCGGCCCGCCCGGCCCGGCGGTCCGGGCGCCGTACGCCGGCCGGCGATCGCCATGTGGAGCAGCTCACATAGATCACGGTCAGTTGACCCAACCCGGGCGAAGCGGGACCAGTCAGACTGTTAATTGCACGCTACGTGGCCATTACCCTCCGCCATTTTTCACCGGAAAGCCATTCACCCTCTCCCCCTGGTAGGTTGACTCGGACGGATGTTCCGAGCCGCGTGAACTTTGCGGCCCGTCATTGCGATCGGGGGAAATCAATGACATTCGCATCCAGTTTTTCCAACAATTCCGTCGTCCTTGTCGCTCGAGAGCCCGTGATGGCCGTGGAATTGGTGCTCAGCTACGATCTGATACGGACCGGCACGCCCTCCGTCATGCGCCGCTGGCAGGCCCGCGCCGTCTCACGTCTACGCAATTCTGCGGCGCACTCGGATGTCGCGTCGCTGAAGAGCATCCTGGAAGCACATCCGCTCAGCTCGGCGATCAAGACGGTTGCGTCGATGACCGGAGGCCTTCTTCCGGATCGGCACTGCTGCCGCGGCGGCATTTCCACCGAAGACCACGACGCCGGGGAAAATCCGTTCCAGAATTATTACCAAGCAGTGATCGAGCCGCACGCGGCCGCCCTGGTCGCGGCCCTCGACTACGAACGGGCGGAATACGACCGGATCCTGCGCTCGCAGGGCTCGGAAGCGATCTCACGCCTTCTCAGGGGGATCACTCCCGCGGCGCCGCGCACGACGCGTTCGGCCGGGACCGCCGGCAACGACGTGACGATCATTCCGTCGGCCTTCTGCCAGGAGCAGATCATGATGACCGACACCGAGCACGGGCACACCACAGTGGTGTGCCCGATGACGTCGGCCGCACAGTCCATCGCGACGGGTCATGACATCGCGCCCGGAGCGGACCGGCCGCATTCCTTGCAGCACCTGGTGGGCCGCACCCGCGCCGCGATCCTGTACATCCTGCAGAAGCGGCACACGACGACCAGGGTCAGCGAGTGCTCGGCCATCTCGGCATCCACGGCCAGCCGCCACCTGTCGATCCTGCGTGACGCGGGCCTCGTGCAGAGCCGGCGCCACGCCAATGAGATGCACCATGAATTGACCGCCCTCGGCGAGACCCTGATCAAGTCCTCACCGCCCTGGATCGAGGCCATGCGCCGGTGCGCCTCACGGTGCCGGTTGCCGGAGAGGGCGGGTCGCAGGATCGGGTCCGTCTCCGGAGCAGCGTGAGCGATCGGTGGCGGGTCGCGGTGAGCCGGGCCGCGGTCCGTCCGCAGGGTGCGGCGGCAATCTCGCCCACACAGCGACGCGGGTGTGGTGTCGCTGACAGAGATCGATACCATGGGGCGCTGACCATCCATGGCTACGGGGGCCATCTCTTGCGCGTACTTTCCTTGTCACTTGCTGCCCTGCTGCTGACCGGCGCGACCACCACGGTCGCCACTCCGGCGGCCGCCGCAAGTGAGAAGCGTTGGATGCCCTTCACCGTCGGGCTCGCCCCCGGTGTGGACGCCGCCGCGCTGTTTGAGCGCCTGAACGTCGAGTTCTACGGCTCGATCGAGACGATCGCCCAGCTGAACGCCGTGCAGGCCAACCTCTACTACGAGCCGGACAAGTACGGCCTCGGCTACGACAAGTTGCTGGACGCCCTGCGGGCCGACCCGCAGGTCCGGTACGCGGAGAAGGAGGAGTTGGCGTACCAGTTCCCGCCGGCGGCGCACACGCTGGACGGCAGTGAGCTGGACATCGTCCGGCTACCGCGGGTCCGTTCCGGCAGCGCCCCGGTGACCGTGGCCGTGATCGGCAACGGTGTCACGCCGAACCAGGAGCTGCCGGCGGAGCGGGTGGTGGCCGGCTACGACGCCACCGAGATCTACAGAAGGACCACTGATCTGACCGGGCGCGGGACGATGGCCGCCGGCATCATCGCCGGAGACTCCGGCATCTGCTCAAGCTGCAAGATCATGCCGATCCGGCTCACCCTGGAGAGCGACACCACCCAGTCGCTCTCCGACAGCCTCGCCCGGGGCATCGTCTGGGCCACCGACAACGGCGCCCAGGTCATCACCACGACGGCGTACCTGCACTTCGACACCACCCTGATCAGGGAAGCGGTCCGGTACGCCACCGAGCGGGGTGTACTGATGGTGGCGTCGGCCAGCACGGATGCACACCAGGGCAGACGCGTCTTCCCGGCCGGCTTCGACGACGTGCTGGCGGTGAGTGCCGTGACCACCTCCGGCCAGGACACCATGCGCGGCAACCACAACACCGAGACCGACAGGTGGATCGACGTGGCCGCCGCCGAGGGCGTGCCCGCGGTGGATCACAACAACGAGTCGAAGGTGCTCGCGGGCGTGGAGGGCTCGACCGCGGTGGTGGCCGGCACCGTCGCCCTGGCGTTCGCCTCCAGGCCCGGAGTCACGGCCGCCGAGGTGCGCAAGGCGATCACCGACACCACCACGACCGACGGCGTCAGCCTGCCGCTGCTGAACGCGGGGACCGCGGTGTACTCGCTGACCGGCCAGGACTCCGCGGACCCGGAGATCACCTCGACCGGCCTCACCACCGACCAGTTGATCACCGACGTGATGTCGTTCCGGCCCTCGGCCGTCGACGACACCGCCGTCACCCGCATGGAGCTCTACGTCGGCGGGGACAAGGTCGCGACGCGGTGGAACCCCTGGCAGAGCATGAACTGGTCGCCTCCGGAGAACTTCAACGGCCGGATCGCCCTCACCCTCCGGGCGGTCGACGTCGCCGGTAGGAGCAGCAGTGCGACCACGACGGTCCGGGTCGACACGGCCGGTCCGGCGGGCAGCATCGTGTCTCCGGCGGCCGGCGCGCGCGTCCGGGGCTCGGTCGAGGTCGTCTTCCGCGGTGCGGCCGACGTCGCCTCCGCCGAGGTCAACGGCGTAGCGATGAAGCGGGCGGGCAGCGATTGGTCCGCCACCGTGGCACCGAGCGGCGGCCGGCTCGTGGTGGAAGCCACCGACAAGGACGGCTACCGCAGCCGGTTCACCCAGACCGTGGTGGTCGACAACGACGGCCCGGCCGCGACCGTGAACCCGAAGCAGAACACCCGCGTCCGTGGCACCTTCACCACCTCGCTCACCGCGGTGAACGACGCCTCCGGCGTGGCCAAGGCCGAACTGTGGGCGAACGGGAAATACCTCGGCGCCGGATACTCGAAGAAGGTCGCCACCGGTCAGAGCAGCGGCAACGTCAAGCTCGTCTGGAAGCTGACCGACCGGCTCGGCAACACCCGCAGCTACACCCGGACCGTGATCGCCGACAACAAGGCGCCCTCGCTCTCGATCACCAAGGCGCCGGGCGACAAGGCGAAGGTCAAGGGCACCGTCCAGGTCACGGTGAAGGCGTCGGACGCCTCCGGCATCGCACGGATCGAGCTGAGCGTGAACGGCAAGGTGGTCGCGACGGACAAGACCGCCGGCTACGTGCTGCGCGTCAACACCGACAAGCAGAAGAAAACCATGAAGGTACGGGTCTGCGCGTACGACAAGCTCGGCAACATCGCGTACACCGGCACCCGCACCTGGTACCGCCGATAGTGCGATCCAGCCCCGGGCGGTGTGCCGACGGGTCAGGCACATCGCCCGGGGCTGTTTCTAGCCCTTCAGGAGCTGCCGGGCCATGACGATTCGCTGCACCTGGTTCGTGCCCTCGTAGATCTGGGTGATCTTGGACCACATATGGCCTGAGCTGCTAAAACGTCGCTCGCAGCACTCCTCGCCCAGGATTTGCCCAGAACGTCGGCGTGGCCATCAGCGCGTTCAGCCCACCTCCGCGAACTCGTCCATCGACGCAGTGCGATTCAAATCCATCCAGCAGCGATCAACAACAACCAGCACGATCGCCATCAGCTGAGCCGATTAGACCCCCTGCTTCGGTCACTGCGGCGAGGTCTGCAGTTCGGCCTGCCAGGTCCGGAAACGTTCGCGCATCGCCGCAACTTGGTCGGGTTCGAGCCCGTAGTCGATGAAGTCTTGATCGTCGAAACGGTTGATCGCACCGAGCATCTGCGCGAAATACTGCCGATCGAATCCGGCGTCGGCCTCCGACGCCAGGTTGCACAGCTGCTTCGGCGTATACCGGCCCCGAGTTATAGCGGCGTCGATGTCGATGAAATCCCGCGCGGCGGCCCGGTTGTACAAGGCGTCCATCTTGCCCGCCATCACGTCATCGGGGTGCAGGACCGGACCGATCTGCATCTCAACGGGCGGCTGAGCGCGCCAGTTGGCAACAAGTTCGACTCGATGTTGCTGGCCCGGATCGGCGGCCTGACTAACGTGCAGCCGGGCAAATGTCTCTAAGCGGAGATCGACCACAACACCGAACCCCTCGCTTTCGAAGGCGGCGATGACCGCATCAACAGCCGTAGGAAAATCAGCACGCCGTTGCCAGTCGGCGAAAAGGTCGACGTCCTCACTCGGCCTGTCGATGATGCCGTGCGCAGCGACGGCATGACCTCCGGCCAGGGCGAAACCAAACGGACCGCCCGCCCGTAGACCGATCTCGGCGAGCACGAGGTGCAGCGGCTCTGTCTCGTGTGGCACTACGCGGCGGCCCTGCGGACTGCGGCGAGCACCGGATGCTTCGCCTCCCAAGCGAGTCGCACCTGCGGCGGAAGGACCAGGCTGCTCCAAAGGCGCAGGAGCGTTGGACCGCTCAGCCAGAGCTGAAGATCCTCGGCGGTTGTCGCCTCGCGCAGAACGGTTTCGTACATGCTGGCGAGTCGGCGCGGGTTGTCGAGGTCGTATCGCGCACGCCCGGACCAGTCGAGCCGTCGGCTGAGCACGACCTGACCCGTGATCGGCCCGTCCAGTTCACCGAATTCCTCGATGACGACGTACGGCCGCTGATCTGCGTACCGTGAGCCGCGCGGCGCGCCAGGCCCCGGCTCGGTCAGCTCAGCCACAGTCCTGTACCTCTCATAGCATGCCCGGCAGGCGGGCAGAATCCTATATCGATCGTACCGCCAGGAGCAGAAGCAAGCGGCCAGCACGGTCAAGTCCCCGGCAGTGGTGTAACGGCTGATCGTTCGAGTTGTGCTGGTTAGAGCTTGCTGGCGGTTTCCAGTTCGGGTTGGCCGGGGCCGGTGGCGGGGGTTTTGCGGGCGCGGTCGAGGATGTCGAGGGCGAAGTAGCGGCGGCCTTCGGTCCATTCGTCGTGTTGTTCGGCCAGGACGGCGCCGACGAGGCGGGTGACGGCGTCGCGGTCGGGGAAGATGCCGACGACGTCGGTGCGGCGGCGGATCTCCTTATTCAGGTGTTCGTTGGGGTTGATCCTCACAATTCGACCAGATCTGGCGCCAGATCTGCTGCGGGAAGCCGGTGAAGGTGAGCAGGTCGGCGCGGGCGGCGTCGAGGTAGGCGGCCACTTTCGGCAGGCTGACGGCGGTGGTGTCGAGGAATTTGTCGAACTGGGCGTGCACTGATTGCGGGTCGGGCTGGTCGTAGACCGAGTGCAGCATGGTCTTGACCGCCGGTCACGCCGATTTCGGGCACACGCTCATGAAGTTCGCGGCGAAGTGGAGCTATATCGAAACAAGCCGTGGAGATGGAAACGATCCATCGTTGGTCTTGTATGGCAGTCGGTGCAGAAGTGCTGGGGAAAATCGTTGCGCGTCACGAGGCGCTGGGTCCGCACCTCAACGAGCGACAGCGGCGACTGTCATTAGCCGTCGAAGCGCGGCTTCTCGGCCACGGCGGAGTCCGGGCCGTTGCCCGAGCAGCCGGCGTGAGCGAGACCACCGTGCGGGCGGTGTCTTCGAGCTGGAAGCCGGCGAAGACCCCCTGCCGCCAGGCCGGGTCCGTCGGGCGGGCGGCGGTCGCAAGCCGCTGACCGAGCACGACGCCTTGCTCTTGCCGACCTTGTTAGCGTTGGTCGAGCCGGACGAGCGTGGGGATCCGATGTCGCCGTTGCGGTGGACCACGAAGTCGTTACGCCACTTGGCCGACGAGTTGACCAAGCAGGGACATCCGATCTCGGCGGCGACAGTGGGGGGCTGTTACACCGCAACGGCTTCAGCTTGCAGGCCAACGCCAAAACCCTTGAAGGCAAGCAACATCCCGACCGCGACACCCAGTTCGGCTATGTGAACAAGCAGGTCAAGGATCATCAGCAGGCCGGCGAACCGGTGATCAGCGTGGATGCGAAGAAGAAGGAGCACTTGGGCCTGCTCCCGGCTGGCGGCAGGGAATGGCGTCCTCGCGGTGATCCGGTCGAGGTCGTCGACCACAGCTTCTTCGCCGGCCCGCAGGTTGAGCACGCTCTGCCCTATGGCGTCTATGACCTGGCCAAGGACACCGGCTGGGTCAACGTCGGCGTCGATCACGACACCGCGGCGTTCCCGGTCGCCTCGATCCGCCGCTGGTGGCAGGGCCGCGGCCGCCTGGACTATCCGCACGCCACCCGGCTGCTGATCACCGCCGATGCGGGAGGATCCAACTGCTACCGCTTCCGGCTCTGGAAAGCCGAACTCGCCACCCTGGCCGCCGAGACCGGCTTGACCATCACGGTCTGCCACTTCCCACCCGGCACCTCCAAGTGGAATAATATCGAGCACCGGCTATTCAGCCACATCACCATGAACTGGCGCGGCCGACCCCTGACCAGCCACGAAGTCGTCGTGCAGACGATCGCCGCCACGACCAGCCGCACCGGACTGCGGATCAACGCCAGCCTCGACACGCGTGGCTATCCGCTCGGTATTTCGATCACCGCCGCCCAACTCCAGGCCCTGCCGATCACCGCTCATGCCTGGCACGGTGCTTGGAACTACACCATCGGACCACCCGCCCCCGACACGGCCACTGCACCCGCCGCCGACAGCGCCGCCGCATTGCAGACCCGAACCCATCACCTGCAGTCACTGGCAGACCCGAGGCTGACCGGCATGAGTCGCGATGATCTCGACCAGCTGGCCAACCGACTCACCTGCGACCAAGCCGCCCAGATCCAACAACGCTGCTACCACCAGCGCGGCGGCCCTCGCCAACGAGCACCCGGAGCCGGAGCCACCATGTTGCTGACCGCAGCCGACCGCGTCCTGGTCACCCTGATCTATCTCCGGCAGATCTGCTCCCAGAAGGTCCTCGCCGAGCTATTGGCCGTCAACCCGACCTCGATCGGCAACGCCATCGCCGACACCCGCACCCTGCTGGAACAGCACAAATATGCCGTCATCCCAACGAAGCTACGCTGCAACAGCGTTTCGCAGCTCCTCGACTTCCTGGACGGCAGTACCCCGCCGATTCCCGCCGAGGTACTGCTCGATCTACTGACAGATCCCCGGCTGACCGGGATGACCCGCCCACAGCTGACCGCCCTGCTGGACCGACTCCGACTACCGCACAACGCCCAGGTCGAACATCGCCGCTACCACCGTCGCGGCCGGAATCCCCTGCCCGGCACCCGCGGCGGCGTGTTCAAGCAGAAACTCACCGACCCCGAGCGGGTCCTCGCCGCGATCCTCTACCAGCGACGAGTCTGCACCCGGCAAGTCCTGGCCGACCTGTTCAAGGTCGGCCCCCGGACCATCGGCAGCATCCTCATCGACATCCGACCACTGCTTGACCAAGCCGGCCTCCAACCCACACCCGCCGATATCCGCTACCGCTCCGCGACAGTGCTGCGGGACGCAAGCAGCGGCGACACGCCAACTTGATTTGATACAGCTCCAGCGCGTGCGGCATCTCTGCCAGCCGGCGCCGGGCAGGTTGGCTGCGATCGCGTCGACCAGGCCGGCGTGCGCGTCGGAGGTCACGAGCAGGACACCGGTGAGGCCGCGGGCGACCAGGTCGGCGAAGAACGCGTTCCAGGCCTGTTTGGTTTTGCTGGTGGCGACCTTGACGCCCAGAACCTCGCGGTGCCCGTCGGCGTTGACGCCGGTCGCGACGAGTACGACGGCGTTGACGACGCGGCCCTGTCCCGGACTTTCATGGTCAGGGTGTCGGCGGCGACGAAGGTGAACGGCCCGGACTCGTGCAGGGCCGGGTCCGGAACGCGTAGACTTGTTCGTCGAGGTCGGCGGCCATCCGTGACACCTGCGACTTCGACAATGACGTGATCCCCAGTGATTGCACGAGTTTGTCCATCCGGCGGGTGGAGACGCCGAGCAGGTAGCAGGTCCCGACCACGCTGACCAGGGCGGCCTCGGCCCGCTTGCGGCGTTCGAGCAGCCATTCCGGGAAGTAGGAGCCGGAGCGCAGTTTCGGGATGGCGACGTCGATGGTGCCGACGCGGGTGTCGAGCTTCGTGGGCAGGGCACTCCCACCCAGAGCGGACATCCCGCCGGGGCGACAGCTCGTGCCGTCATCACCGTCCTGCGGGACAAGCTGTCACATCCCGGCGACCTGCACTGGCTGGACCTCTCCATCGATCTAAGCGGAGCGACCGTGTACGACCTGGACCTCACATCCTGCCTGTTCAGGACGGGTCGTTTCGTGGGAACGACCTTCGAGGGCGCCACGTCGTTCATGCTGACCGAGTTCAGTGCCAGACTCGACCTGACTGGCGCGCGCTTCAACGGCCAGGCCAACTTCACAATGGCCGATATCAACGGCAGCATGGAGTGCACGCGGGTTACCTTCGCGACGGGCGCTGCATTTGACAACGTAAGGGTCCGTACCGTCGTCTTCGACGGGACGGTATTCATGGCAGACGCGGACCTTCGCTTCGCCGACATGACGGCAGCTGCCTCCTTCGCCGGCACCAAGTTCCGGGGCAACTTCACTCTGGCCGCCCGCCGTCCCCGAACCTTCGTAAACCTGGCCGGAATTTCGGTGCGCGGGACACTCGACATTTCAGCGCTCCACAGGCCGACCCTGACCACGGTGGAAGGCGCCCGGGTCACCCAGCCTGAACTGACACACCGATGTACACCCGACCTAACCATCGACGACCGCAACGGCTGCCTTCTTCTAACCACTGACCGGCAACCAGCTGTCGTACTTGGACGACAGCGCCACGATGATGGCGAAAGGACCGGCGACCCTCGCCGCGGTGAGTGCGTTCGCGACCTCGAAGACGTGGAGAATCTTGTCCAAGCGACGCACAGCTTGTCCTTGACGACCGCGATTATGCGGGCCATCTCATCCTACGCCACGTCGCAACCCGCTCCACCGAGGTTAGGAATGCTCAGCCTTCTGCCTCCTCTGGAGGAACCGGCAGAACATAGTCCTCAGCCAGTTTGGCCAGGTGCATAGGCAGCGGACGCGCCAGCGGGACATAGTCGTCATGGAAACGCAGCTGGTGCGCTACAGCGGCCCAGGACGACGGCTGATCCGGTTCGATGCCATCTCGACCTGCATCGGCGAGCGCCTTTTCGGACAGGCAGCCCACCACAAGTAATTCCAGGTACTGCGGATTCCAAGCATGCACGGACGGCCCTTTCGGCCAGTCCGGATGCGGCCCGAGTTTCATCGTGCCGTTGGGCTGCTTGGCGGTGTGCGGCTTATCAGTGAGGCTCACGAAGACCCTATTGTCGGCCAATCCGTCAGTCTCCCTCCACAAGCCCGTCGTCAAGCCCGCTGAACGCTCGCCGTGACTTGGCGCATACCACTGCGGCACCTCGCCACGACCAGCGCTGTCGCGTGTCAGGACGAAACGCAGATCGGGGCCGTAGACCGCGACACGCTGCGGTTCGTCTCCGCCGAATCCGAGCTGATCGATGGTGAGGGAGCCGTTGCTCAGCCACTGCCAGGAGCTTCGAAGATTTGCGGCGTTGCCGAGCAGGAGCGTCGGTTCGGCCCTGATCCGGAAAAGGATGTTCCGAATGTGTCTTTCAATATCCTCGCGCTGCTCCTGCGGCGTCCGCTCTTGGTGCCCATGTCGATTGTCGTCGTCGGCCGCAACGACTTCGACCTGCCTTGCCAGCTTGAGCAGCAACTGCGGGTACGGCACCCAATCCTTCCTGTCCTCGTCCCATCCGGTGATCGGGTGCGGATCATCACCGGGGCGCATCCGTACCGCGACGAGCTGCTCTCCGGCGGTACGAGTGGGGCCACCGCGTCGACGTCGCACCACCCAGAGCGCAACGTACTGCAAGTCCTCGGGGATCGCGGCTCCGACTCTTCGATCGGGAACCGTGACCGCTCCGAGTTGGCGCAGCCCGTCCAGGACGGTCCAACGGAGCTTGTCCGGCGGGATCTCGCCGGCCGTTTTCTCCGCGACGAGGAATTTCGTGAGCCGGCCGGTGGCTGCGAATCCGAGCCGCAGCGCAAACTTCGGATCCGAATCGTCGGGATATAGCTTTTTGGGATTGATCTCGGCAAAGGTGATACTCGTGCCGTCCGGATTTGACTCGAAGCGCTCCGCTACCGCTGCCTGGCGTGCCCTGATTCCTTCACCGAGGGTCGCTGCCGCGGTCAGACCACCTCGCCTGGACAGGTCGAGTGCGGCACCGAGCTTACCGAGTTCCGCCGATCGGATCCGGATGTGCAGGCCACGGAAATGCCACTCCTGATCATGCTGGTCATGATCGGTTCTGGCAGGGAAGCCGAGCACATCGGCTAACGCGGCAAGCAACTGCTTACGGGTTGTCGAGAATTGCCACAGGATGTCGATATTCAGCGGCTTGCCGGCCAAACACGCGGCTAGCGCCTCTCGCCTGGCGGCCGCGATCGTCTGGGTCGCCGCAGTCTGCACCTCAGAATCCGCAGACTTAGGTGGTTTTTTGAACAGCTGCGGCTTGTGTGTCTCGAGGGTACGTTCGAGATCCGGTGCCCGGCGCAGCAGAGGCCGAAGTCCCTCCTCGACCCATCCGTCGAGCAACGCGCGCTCGCCGGGGAAGAAGCCGGCCTCGACCTCATGATCAGTTCTACCGTTGCGGTGAATGACACCCGCGGCAACCGCATCTCGTCCCTCCAACCAGGTGCGCGGCTCCCGAATGATGTCCATCGCGTCCGGGAATGTCCGCATGATGTCAAGGTCGGGCAGTAAATGGGCCGGGCTGTACCGGAGCCAATCCACGCGGCGCAGGTCCCGCCGGTAGCCGATCTGATGCGTGATCAGGCGCGCAGCACGCATGTTGGTCGCCTCTGCCCACGGCAGGGGCACATCAAGCATCACGCCGACCGGTTGGCTGCCGAACACGTCGATCGCGGAATTGGTCGTCCATCTCCGGATGCCGCTTTCGACATGGACACGGTAGCCGGGGCGAAACGGAGCGGTATGTAGGGTGATCGTGATAGACGCAGAGTAGAACCATTCCCGCCCTTTGGCCGCATACCGCTGGGGTGGCCAAGACACTAGTTGGGTGCCCTGATCACGGTCGACCACGCGGAATCGGATGTCCCGATCGAGGCCGGCCGGCCGGTATCGACGCGCGGCAAGCCGGGCCGCGAGGACATCGGGCACCAGAGAATACAGCCGACGCTCCGGAACGGCAGTGCCGCCCGATGACAGCGCGGCGCTTCCGAGTTGCACGCGATCGGTGGTCCACGCGGGCACCGTGTCGTACATGGCTCCGAGCACCTCGATAGCCCGCTCCTCATCGGCGTATCCGCCGAGTACCCACGCGGTCACCAGGGGTGCGACGACATCTTCGGGGACTGGTGACAAAGCATAGATCCAAGGAACTTCCGAGTTGGTGCCTGCGTGACGGCCGGTAGCCACGACACCTGGTGCCATCGCGCGCAACAACGCGTTGAGCTGTTTGACATGCGGAGTGAAGGGTCGGTCGCGCTTCGGGTGTCGCAGGCGGTCGAGCTGCAGCAGTTGGGTGCGCCACTGCTCGCTGAAGGCGATGACGTGGAGGTCCTCCTCCCACGGAGCGAAATCCGGGTCGGGTTCGTAAGCGGTGGGACGGAGCAGTTGGTACACCTCAGTTCCTTTCCGGGGATTGCTCGATGCATCGGGAGAGTGCAAGCCAAAGCGGCCGGTAGAGGGAGTCGACGATGAATCGGTCATGGTCCGACACGGTCGAGCCCTCGGTGAAGTACGGCCGCAGCACGTGCAGGACACTGCTCAGCAGGCTCGTCTCTCTCGTGTCAGGTTGACCGGGGATTCCGGCACGCCCGGGCGCGAATGCTGCGTCGACGAAAACGACCCGGGCGGGCACGTCGCCGCGTACCAAGCGCCCGATAACCTGCCACATGAGAACCAACAAGTCCCAGGTAACGCTGTCCCGGTCCTCGCGCAGCCGGCTCCAAGCAAGCGAACGGGCGAGGACGGCGTACCACTTTGAGCGTGCCAACTGACGAACCTTCCGGGCAGCTCGGTCGAGACTGTCTTCGCCGCGTACCCAACTCGTGAATGCGCCCTTGTCCATGGACCGCACGATCCAGTCGTTGACCGCGTGGACGGCCAGGAAGATGTCGTCCGGCCGGGGATTCGGCCGAACGAGGAAGTAGGCCGTTCCGATCGCAGCCTGCTGGTGCACGTTCAGGATGTTGTGCCCCCGTTCGACCGCAAGCAGCGGCGCGACCAGGATGTCCGCTCCGCTCTGCTCCAGTACGTCAACATCGCCGCGGCGCAGGATCGGGGCATGGCGATCGTCCTCGGGGTCGATCTCCATGGTGTCGTCGTGATCGGGCACAAGTCGTACAACCTTGCCGTTCCGCCATCGTTCACTGATCTGGTGCAGTTCGTCGGCGACGACCGCCGTCTCGTGATAGCTACCGACAAGCAGCAGAATTCGCCGCCGTTCCTCCGGGAGGGAACCCAACTCCTGCTCCAGTCGGCTCTCTTCGCCGTCCATCGACTCGCCGAGCCGGCGGGCTATCCGCCGCAGTACCTGCTCACGCTCGCCGGGCCGGCTACCCGAGACCGCGAGAGGTTCGTTACCGACGTGGAAGAACTCGAAGCGCATCGCAGTGTCGGTGATGTCCAGCCGTTTGGGGTCAGACGGCGATGCGCCGAGATCCGTGACCGCCGGATCCGGTCGTGGCCGCAGGATGACACCAACGGGGACCGCAATGTGATAGCGACTCGATGTACCTGCCCAACTGCTGCCCGACATCAGCAGGACGTTGGTGGGCGGGCGGCCGTCGATTTCAGCAAGACCCGGCATGGCGCGTAGGAGCTCACGCCCGACCCCGATACAGCGGAAGAATCGCAGTTCCCCCGTCTGCACTCCATCTCGGTCGGGGCCATTGACAACGAATTGAAAGCCGACCACGTTGCCCATGGGAGATTCGGGGATGATCGGACGGTAGTCGTCAGGGCCTCGGTACATCTGGTTGAACTCGAGACGAAGTACGGCCTGCACCCGTGGCCACATGGCATTGACCATGGAAAGCTTTCGCTCCAGGACGGCCAGTAGAAGGGTGAATTCAAATCGGGGACAAACTCGGTCCAGTTGTTCTCGCAGAGACACGGAATCGTCATCGTCACCCTCGGCGGACGGGGATTCCGCCCCGGTCCGCTCTGAGCCGAGGCGGAACAGCTCGGTCACGAGAGAACGGAGGCGAGCGCGCGTCCGACGTGGGCGGCCGGTGTGCAATAGCTCCTCGGCCAGCCGGATCAGATCCGTATCGGTACCCGGATCTCGTTCGTCACCCAGCGGGTCGTCCCGGAACGCGTCCAGCATTTCGGTGAGTCTTCTGCGAGCCTCAAGGCCCTGATCCTTGTCCGGGTACTGCTCGTCGATCAGCCGCAGCTGAAGTGACCATGCGTTGAAGTGGCCGATCCTGACCCAGTCACGCATTTCACGGCTGCCGACCAACATTGCATAAAGCCGGTCGGTGGCGGTAACGACCACATTGACCGCAGCGGTCCAGTCGGCAACAGCGCGAACAGACAGCTGCCTCCGCCCGGCAGCAGCGAGTTCCTGGATCCGGTGCGTGTTCAACTCGTCGAGCAGGGAGCGGCCACTGCCCGCTGTACCCACGAGGGTTACGGACGGTGCAAACATCTGATCGAGCTGCATCTGAACCCGATCGGCCTCGTCCACGATCACCAAGTCGCTGCGCCGACAAGCGAGTTCGAGGTAGCGGACGCGTTCCCCGTTCTGCGGCCGGGGCACCGACGCCTGGATCAGGCCCGCCGGCGTTGTGACCCAGATGCGAGCCTCAACGAGCGCTCGCGCGCTGTGCTGTCTTGGGCATTCCTCCCAGTACGGACAGGCCGCCCGGTTGCGGACCCAACTCTCGGCGCCGACTCGGCGGACATTCGGCCTGGCAGCGTAAAGGGTGCTGCATGGTGCCTCCCCGTACGGCAGCGGATCTAGCTCCGGGGACAGCAGCGTATTGATGACGCAGGAGGTGGACAGGTACTGAAAACCGGGATTGTCGTGCGCCAGGAGACTGGTCTGGCCACGGCTCGCCAGCCGCCGGTGCAGCCGCTGCGCATGTTCCTCGCGTCCGGTGGCGCCGATCAATGGAGCGGCTACGCCCGTTCCGAGGTGCCTGTTGTAAAGGTCGACAAGTTTGAGCACCTCGGCGACGTCGCCGACAACGACCGTTACTCGCATGTCATGCTTTTGGACGAGGTGGATCGTGATGATGTCACGGATGGTGCTCTTGCCCGCGCCCACAATGCCGAGAAGATGCTGAATCCGGTTTACGGAGAAGGTGTCGCTGCCCCGAAACCGCTCGTCGCTCTCCGTGACGAAGCCGGTCCGGCGCAGGCGACCGGCCCAATCTTGGGGCTCCCGAAGGTCCATTGCGGTGGCTGTCGCTTCGAGATCGGTCCGGTTGAAGGTCAGCGGGGCGCCGGTGCCCATCGGCGCCAGCGCCAGATCATGCGGGCGAGGGGGAATCGATCCGTGTTCCGGCAGGGTGACGACGACTTCCGTCTGCCCGACCTGGAAACGATGGCGTCCGGGCTGCGCGGGCGCCAGGGGCAATTGCTTGAACGGTGGAGCTTCCCGGATCAGCTGGTCGTACTGTTCGATTCGGCCCGGTGCGATGAGTGGCGCCTGGAGGACGGCGGGAGCGGCCCGATCGGTCACATCGAACAGGCGCAGCCTCGGGTCGAAATCGGAGTACTGGTCGAGAAGCTCATCCCAGGCAACCCACCGCGTATACGGCCACAAGGTATAACGTGCGGCCTGAAGTGCCCGGTCAGCGTCGGCAACACCCCAAGCCTGAGCGAATGGGTACCCGCTGAACAACGGCCAGGTGTCAGACACCGGCGCGTCCCGCATCAGCCTCCGCTGGAGGTACAGACCTAACTCGACCTCGCAGAGCAATATCAACTCGGCCCTGGTCATCAAAGGAACGGCAGCTGTCTCGGCCATCGCGTCCAGCACGGGACCGAGCACGGTTTCGGCATCACGCATCGTCTTTTCCCATCCGTGCATCAACCGCCAGACCAACCAATTCGTCGTCTGAGAGAAGAGTGATGTCAGCAGCGGCACCGACCGCGTCGGCGAAGGTCTCCCGGTAGTCAGCGACCCGGTCAAAGAGCCTCTGCGGCACCACGACCAGCGAATCGGGCCAGCGCAGCGCGTCGATCGCCAGCAGTCCGGGTTCGATCCGGTCGGCGACGTGGACGATGCGCTTGCCGCGCAGCGGCCGATCCAGTTCATGCGTTCCCTCGATGGGGTCGACGAGTCTGAACCCAGCACCGATCGCAGCGAGTTTCTCGCCTAACTGCCGCTCCGTGCGACCAGGAAGGCTTAGAAATAGTCGCAGCGGAGCGATCAACAACCGAACGTGCTCTTCCGCCCGATATCGGGCAGGAGGCTTGTCTCGCGGGCAGAGTTCACCTTCACACCAATCGACCCGCGGGCCTACAAGATGTGCGAGAAGACCACACGTCGGGCACCTCCCAACGCGACGATCGGAGAAGTACCCTTTGGCCGGGGGTTCATAGAGGCCCTTGACTCGTTTCCAGGTCGCCATCGCGACGAGGTCGCGGCGGACCAGGCCATCGGTCACGACCGGGTGGTCGATGAGGAAGTTGCGGGCACGTTGCGTCGAACTTGACGCGTCGACGGTCGTGGCGAGTTGTCGAACTGCTTCACGGGCTGCAGGAGCGGCATCCCCGGCCAACTCGAAGCAGGTGCGGGTGGGTCTGCGTACGGCCGGATCGATGAGCAGTGCTCCGGGGCGGAGCCTGCCTGCCGCAATCGGAAACGGCCATTCGCTGGGCGTCCGTCGCGTGCACCAACTCACCAGGTCAGGAATGCCGGTCGGCGGAGGTTCAGATCGCTCCAGGCACAAGCGGACGATCCGATCCAGGGTGTGCTGCGCCAGGGGTGGGTACGGCAATGAGATCGCCCCCGCGATACTGGACTCCGAGAGTTCGAGCATTGCCCGGGCGACCGTGCTGAGCAGGCGAATGCCTTCCTCCTCGTTCATGCCCCAATCGCCACCCGGGCCGAGCACCACCGAGATACCTCGCAGCGACCACATTCAGCACCTGGTACGGCCGTAAAGTGATCATCGGCGTGCCATGCTCGAACGTGCTCCAACAGCACTCGCTTTGCCCTTTCCCGGACCCCGACGGTGAAGGGGTCGAGCATTGTCAGATCCGCGCCACCGGGCCGCAGCACCTCCAGCTCAACTCGTCCACGGCCACCGCCCAAGGCGCCCCGGGCAAGAAGGAGGACCCCGAGAGCCAACTGGGGATACTCAGCCAAGACATCTGTGGCCCGGCGTCGGTTGCTCGCCGACGTCTTGACCTCGCGCCAGACCCAGGTTCCCCGTTCCTGGTAGAGCAGATCTGGTTTTGCGAGAACGACCACGTCGGAGTCGGTGTCGTCGTAGACCAGGTCCGGTTCGGTCCGTACCTCGGTGGCGTGGCGCAGCGGGCACACATCGGCGTGGTGCCGAAGCAGCAGCCGGCCCAGTTCGCGCTCGGACTCCGGCAGGTCGAATGGCGGAGGCGCCCAGTTCGCTGGAACTTCCGACGCGCACGGATCGTTGTCGCCGCGCGCATGACAGCGTTCCAAGGACGCATGCACTGCTCGCCCGCGCTCGGCAGCGGGGCTGCGCTCGACCGCTGCCTCGACCGGGAGGCGATGCTGGCGTAGATGCGCTCGCGCCGGACAAGCCCGATATGACCGTGCGTTGGTGGGGGACCAACTGCGCCGCGGACGCGTGCGATCAGCAATACCGAGCAGGCCGGGTGCGCGGGACAAGGCTGGACACACCACAGCGAACTGACAGTCCGCACACGTCGCTCCGGGGCGATACTCCTGACTGTCGACGATCGCCCCGAGCGCCTTGCGCCCGTGTCGGCGGTACATGTCCTCCGCGTCCGCAACAGTACCGTCGAATATCGGGTCGACACTCCCTTCCAGCATCCCGAACTGCCGGATCCGAATCCGCTTTGGGGTCGGCCCCGGCTTGCCTCGCGCGACGACGATGGCCGCTACGGCGATCTCCGCCTCAGCTCTGACCCGTGTATTCCGGCGGTTGGCGATTAACCGCAGCTCGCGAGTCTCCCCATCGGAGGAGGTATAGCAGCGACCCCAAACATTGATCTCGTAGGTACGGGCGCCACGGTCATCGGGCACGCTTAGCCGGGTTCGGTGCGTCCATCGGCCTCGTAACGGCAACAGCTGCTCGCGATTGTCGCCGAAGCGGTCGACATACCCGCGCACCGCATGCCTGGTCCATTGCATGATCCCGTCGTGGACCGGACGATCCGTCCGCTCCCCGATGGCGCGCAAAGCCTGTTCCACCGTGAAATGCCGGTCTTCGATCAAGTCCATGGCGGACATGAACGGTCCGGCCGGGAACGACTCCAGAAGTTCTCGCTTGCGGCTGGGATGTCCCGGTACATAGCGGTTCGGCCTGGCTGCCATCGCGTCGCGGGCGGGACAGCGATACTGCTGTGGGCCAAGAACCCCAAGTGATACCCGAATGAGAGTCGAGTCACCGGCCAACCCGTCTGGTGGTCGCCACGCTGCCATACTGATTACTCGCTTTCGTGATTCAGCCGGGAGTACGGGATGTTCAAGACAGGTGCCGTCATCGACGGACGATTCGTCCTCGAACGGCAGGTGGGAGCCGGTAACTCAGGTCTGGTGTTCGCCGCGTTCGATCGTCGACGCCGCGCCACGGTCGCGCTGAAGGTCCAGCCGCCGCGGACCTTCGACTCCACTGATGACTTCCAATACGCGAGCGAAAGGCTCCTGGCGGACCTGAAATGGATCGAGCAGCTTAAGGGCGTCCGCGGCATACCCTCGATTCACGAGGAGGGGCGGTTCGCCGGCCGGTCGTACCTCGTAATGGACCTTGTCGAGGGGGTCTCGCTCGCCACGCTGATCGATAAAATCAAGCCGGTTCATACACAACTTGCCGTAAGCGTGCTGGCTCAACTCTGTGACGTGCTTACCCAAGTACACAACCGGGGACTCGTGCACTGCGACGTAAAACCTGACAACATAACAGTCGATTGGAGTGGTGCGGTGTGGCTGCTTGATCTGGGCAGCGTCAAGCAAAACGGAGAGCAAATCGACGAGCCGATCGGCACGCCCGGATATGCACCTCCCGAGAATCACACACTGACCTCTCCGACCTCTCGATTTGACATCTACTCGCTCGGCGCCACAATATTCGAAATGTGCATCATGCGCCTGCCGTACCAGAATCACGAAGGGCCACCGAAAGCCGATATCGCACAGTTTCCTTCCGATTTGCAGATCAATATGAATGAGACCCTTCTCGGTATCGGGCTCGATATGGTGGCCTTCGATCCGGTGCGTCGCCCCGCCAGCGCCTCCGTCGTCCGCGCCGCGATCGAAACGTTGCTGCCGACTCTCGGGGAGCCACGACATCCCAGGGCGCCCGACCCCGACCCCGCAGAGTGGTACCGCCACGGCTGCCATCTCACGCACCGAGGGTCCTGAGCCGGGCTTCCGCCGCGTCAATGCCGCCGATGTCACCGAGGCCTTCGAAAAGATCCCGCGCTCGACGGAGCACGTCGCAGGCCTCGTCGACCTCATACAATTCGAGCTGGCTATCGGCGAGTTCGATGAGCAAGCGAGCTTCTCGACTGCGGTAATGCAACTCCCGATACCTTTCAGCGGCATCACGGAAGTAGATAATCGCGCGGGCCGGATTTCCGGCGGCGGCGTGAATCCGACCGAGGCCGGCAACCGTATTCGCTCGTCCGTTGTGGTCAGAACTCTCGTCGAACAGGATCCGGGCGGCCTCACCGTATTCCTGCGCGCCAACGAGGTCGCCGGCGTCGAGTCGAGCATCGGCAAGGCCCGCGAGGGCATGCGCCTCGCCGTCGATAGAGCCGAGCTTACGAAAGATGTTAAGAGCGAGTTCATACTGCATGATTGCGGCCTGGGTCTCGCCTGCCTCACGTTGCAACAACGCCAACTGCTGATACGCAAAGGCGACGCCTAGCTTGTCGCCTGCCTCCTCGCCTATGGCGACGGCCTGCCTCAGCTCCTCCCGGGCGAGCTCGCACTCGCCCAAACCGCGCAACGAACCGCCGAGAACGCGCCGAATCGCTGTGCGGACGTCAGGGTCGGCCGAGCGGTCGGCGGCGATGGCGGCCTGACGCAGATAGCGTTCGGCATCGGCATATCTGCCGGTCCGCCACTGGAAGGTGACGAGCACCAGGGCAAGCATCCAGCAGTACCGGTCGATCCCAAGTTCACCCGCCCGCCGAACGGCCGTGGTGAGGGTCGCATATTCACCGTCCAGCCAGTTCATCGCCTGCTCGAGCGACGCTTGCGGGCCCAGTTCACCCAGACCGGGGTCGGGCATAGGCAACAGCCGATCAGGGGCCAGCACCCGATCGCATGCGTGGGCATTGCGAAGCAGATAGCCGTAGACACGTTCGATCGCGTCGGCGCGTTCGCGGGCCGACAATCGTTGCGCGGACTCGCTCGCGTGCAGTCGTACCAAATCATGCAGCGCGTACCGGTCGACGGTGGGAGCCTCGACGAGATTGGCGGCCACCAGCCTCTCGATACTGGACAGGGCCTGATGGCGGTCGGCGCAGAGTGCTACGACTGCCTTCCAGCCGATAGTCGGACCAGGGTGCACGGCCAGCCGAGCCAGAAGTCCCGCCGCTGGCCGGGTCAATACCTTGGTCGAAGCATTGAGGGCTGCCCGGATATCGAGTTCGTTGGCACGAAGTCCGAGCGTGTCAAGCCGGCTTCGCTCGTCCCGCAGCAGAGCAGTGACTTCGGTAAGTGTTTCCCAGCGCCTTCCCCGCAAGCGGGCGGCCACGATCGACAACGTGAGCGGGAGCCCGCCACACAGCGCGGCGACCTCCTCGATCTCAGCCTCGGCGTCGCGTATCCGGACGCTACCGATATCAGCTCGGAGCATCGCCGACGCGTCGGCAACCGCCAGCGGTTCGAGCCTGAACTCGCGGAAGCCGAGTGTCACCTGGAGACTCTCCAAGCTGTCGCGACTGGTCACGATGACGGCGCTCGGACCGTCCCCGGGCAGGAGGGGACGAACGTGCCCGGCGTCTCGTGCGTTGTCGAAGACGACCAACGCACGACGCGTCGACATGGTCGTCCGAAATGTGTTGATCATGCTGTCCAGCGTGGGCAGCGGCGATTCCACCCCCAAATCGGCCAGGAGAACGGCGAGGGTCTGGCTGGCCCGCTCAGGCCTTAGGGTTTGCCCGTAACCGCGAAGGTCGGCGTAGAAGACGCCGTCCGGGAAGGCCTGCACCGCGGCCCCCGCCCAGTGGTTCACCAACTCGGTCTTGCCGACACCGGCCATGCCCGTTACCGCGACACGGCGAACGTCCATTCCGGGTTCCAGGAGCGCCTCGTTCAACATCACAATCTGTTCGTCTCGGCCGAACAGACTCGGTCGGCGCATAGGCACCTGCCGAGGCGCCAGCCGCGTGGCGGTGCGAGGAGCTCGCCGCCGTCTGTGCTCCGTGTACCAACGCTGAATTCGTGCCGGCGGCAGCCCGTACCGGTCGACGTGGTTCGTGTAGAAGCCCTCGACATCCGCATCGCCGGTCCCCCACCGCCAGCGCAACTCGATCTCGAACAATGGCCAGTTGTTCGGTCGCATCTCGCGGGCTCGTCGTAGTTCGTAGCGAAATCCCGCGGGATCGGAGTTTTCCAAAACTTGCAAGAGCAACTTGACTGCCTTGACATGTTCCTTGGCTAGTTCGGCCCGCTCCTTCGCGAAGTACTGGTTCTTCACGCCGATGAGGGCTTCCGCCTGCCACTCCTTGAGCGCCTCGCGCAGTATCGTCGCGCGTTCTTGGCCGCCCCGGCTTCGGGCGTGCTTGACGCCGTCCTGGAAGCGGTAGTAGTCAATGTCGGCTCGGTCGAAAGCGGTGACGACCTGCCCGCTTAACCTGCGAGGCGGCAGCTGATCGGGCATTGATCGGCGAAGAGCAGTCACCGCCTGTCGCAGTGCCATAGGCCGGCTGCGACCGTCCGGCCACATGCGGCTCATCAGGTATTCGGTGTCGACCGGCTGGCTCGGCGCCAGGACGAGCGCGGCAAGAAGCACTAACTGCTGCGGCGGCAGGTGGAGACGATGGCCATCGTGGTTGACATGGACAGGGCCGAGCAGGTGAACGCGCATCATGCTCCATGAACGCAATGATCGACGACAGCAGGAGTGGTTCGGCATTCCGATCGTCGCAGCTGTGTCCAGCTTTTTGCTCACTCGTCGCTCACAGCGGTAACCGGCCCTTAGCCGATCCGCCTGGCACACTTCGCATCGACCGATTTCGCCTCGGACCGCGAACGAAGCCGAGGTGGCTACCCAAGGGGGTTACATGCGCAAGCTCCGCACTCTGAACCGGACGGGTCTGCACCCGGTCGCGCCAGCCTCGAGCCGGCCGGGTACCTGGCCGCCGCACAAGAAGCGACGAAAGGGCTCCCGGCCGGGTACGGCCAGCCCGGCCGCACCCAAGCCGGCGTCGCCGTCCACGCGCATGGCCGTTTATGGCATGTGCGCCTGAAATGATCAAAGGCCAGTCGGCCGGGCTCGACCCCGCCGACTGGCCTTAACTTAAGATCGCCCGGATCGGGCCAAGTTGCGCGGGCGTCCGGACGCGACGCTGGTGGCACAGGTTGGGCGACGGACCGCTGACTCGCCAAGTCACGGCACCTTGCCACCAACATCAAGCCGAAGATCACTCACCGTAACCGATGATCATTCAATGCCCGCTGGGGATGCCCAGTAGCTCTTTGCTCCAGGTAAACCCATCCCTCGGAGCGCAGTCACAGGCTCGGCACAACTGACTGATCGCTAAATTTCCATCGAGCGATGGACGTGCCCAGGATTTGCCCAGCACGCCAACCGAAGACAACCACGAACGACCGAAGACGAACCAAGCAGACCGAGGAAGGCATGCCGCAACGGCAACGCCACCAAGAAAACGGCTGAGCTGTGCAAACGTCACCGGTCGACCGTCGATAGCGCCCGCCATCAGCGTCCCGCAACGGCCTTTATCAAAGCTCCGTGAATCGCAGACATCTACGCACGACTCGTAGATGACAGACCGGGGTTGACTACTATCAGCCAACCCAGGTCTGACCTGCTGAAACTCCGCTCGCTTAACCCTTCAAAAGCTGCCGCGCCATCACGATCCGCTGAACCTGGTTCGTACCTTCGTAGATCTGGGTGATCTTCGCGTCGCGCATCATCCGCTCGACCGGGTAGTCGCGGGTGTAGCCGTACCCGCCGAGGATCTGGACCGCGTCCGTGGTGATCTCCATGGCGACGTCGGAGGCGAAGCACTTGGCCGCCGCGCCGAAGTAGGTCAGGTCGGCGTCGCCGCGCTCGCTCTTGCCGGCCGCGGTGTAGGTCAGCTGCCGGGCCGCTTCCAGCTTCATGCCCATGTCGGCGAGCATGAACTGCAGGCCCTGGAAGTCGGCGATCGGCTTGCCGAACTGCTGGCGTTCCTTGGCGTAGCCCAGGGCGAAGTCGAGCGCGCCCTGCGCGATGCCGATGGCCTGCGCGGCGATGGTGACCCGGGTGTGGTCCAGGGTCTTCATCGCGGTGGCGAAACCGGTGCCCTCGGCGCCGATCATCCGGTCGGCCGGGATGCGTACGTTGTCGAAGTAGACCTCGCGGGTCGGCGACCCCTTGATGCCCAGCTTCTTCTCCGGCGCGCCGAAGCTGACGCCCGGGTCGGACTTCTCCACCACGAACGCGGAGATACCGCGCGAGCGGGCGGACGGGTCGGTGACCGCGAAGACCGTGTAGTACTCCGAGACGCCGGCGTTGGTGATCCACCGCTTGACGCCGTTGAGCACCCAGTGGTCGCCGTCGCGCACGGCCCGGGTGGTCATCGAGGCGGCGTCCGAGCCGGCCTCCGGCTCGGACAGGCAGTAGGAGAACATCGCCTCGCCGGCGGCCACCTTCGACAGGTAGCGGCGCTTGAGATCGTCGGAGGCGGACAGGATCAGCGGCATCGTGCCGAGCTTGTTGACCGCCGGGATCAGCGAGGACGCCGCACAGGCGCGGGCGACCTCCTCGATCACGATGGCGGTGGCGAGCGCGTCCGCGCCGGCGCCGCCGTACTCCACCGGGATGTGCGGGGCGTGGAAGTCGGAGGAGCGCAGCGCGTCGTACGACGCCTTGGGGAACTCCCCGGTCTCGTCCGCCTCGGCGGCGTTCGGAGCCACCCGGGCGTCACAGACCTCGCGCACGGCCGCGCGGATGGTCTCGTGGTCCTCCGGCAGCCGATAGGCGTCGAAATCAGACATGCTCGCTTGCCCTTCCCTCTTCAACGGTCCCGACCGCAATGTTACTGGCGCGTAGCGTACGCCGGGCAACCGAAGTTCGCTGTGCCGAATATCGCCGCCGTGCGCGGGCATCCGAGGTCACTGCCGGATTCGGGGTCGTTTCGACAGATCGCCACCCGGTTGAGGCTGTTCTAATGAGGTGTCATACCGGCATGCTCTAACTACTGAGCGACACGCTGGCGAGGAGGTCCCGTGGCGAAGGCTGACGAGCCTGACTACGCAGACGAGCTGGCTCGTATCGACGCCTCGATAGCGGCGCTCAAGGTGCAGGACATGGAGGCCGCCTCCACCCGCACCAAGATCGCCAGCCAGTTGCAGGCCGCGCTGTTCCGGCGCGACATCCTGGCGCACGCGCAGAAACAGCGCAGCGGCAAGGCCCGGCGCCCCGCCTCGGCCACCCGCCGCCGCCCCGAGCCGCAGGAGTTCCCGCCCCCGCCGCCCCCGGGCGCACGATCGGCCGGTCCGGACGAGGAGCCGCCCCCGGCGCCGCCGCGCAGCGCACCGCGCCGCCCCACCGCCGACGGACCGGAGTGGCCCGCCGAGCGCCGGGCGCCGCGCCGGCCGATGGCCCCGATGGAGCACGGCCCGGAGGCGTCCACCCAGTCGGTGCAGAACACTCTGCTCGGTCTGGGCGCGTTGCTGATCGGCGTGGCCGCCGTGGTGTTCGCCGGGGTGGCCTTCTCCAACCCGGTGGCCCGCGCGGTGATCCTGGCGCTGTTCACCGCGATCGCGCTGACCGTGGCGCCCGGCGTGGCACGGCGCACGCTCACCTCGACCGCCGAGACGATCGCCGCGATCGGCCTGATCCTGCTGCCGATGACGCTGTACACGCTGCACGGCAGCGCGCTGGGCGGCGGTCCGGACGTCGCCGCCCCGCTCTACCTCGGGATCACCTTCGCGATCACCGCGGTGGCCAGTTTCCTGTACGCCGGAGCCACCCGGCTCGCCGTGCCGCGGTACGCCACGGTGATCGCCGCGCAGCCGGTCGCACCCCTGCTGGCGTACCCGTGGATCCAGAGCCCGGCGGGCTGGGGCCTGGCCCTGACCGCGGTGGCCGCCCTGGACCTGCTGCTGCTGACCCGGGTGATCCAGCACGGCCGGCTGCTGCCGCGCTGGCCGCTGGGCCGGCCGACCGCCGCGGACCGGGCGGCGATGGCCGAGGCGGACGGCGACGGCGCCCGCACCCTCCGGCGCGAGGGCGATCCGGACCCGGCCGACCCGGCCGCGTACGCCGCGGACGCCCCGCCCCGGCCGGAGTCCCGCCCGGAGGAGCCGGACCTGATCATTCCCGGTCTCCACCGCCCGCGCCGGCGCTGGATCCCGAGCCGGATCTTCCCCGGTCCCCGCCCGGAGGGCGCCCCGCCCGCCGGCTCGGTGCCGCTCACCCCGCCGGCCAGCCCGCCCACGGCGGACTGGTTGCGCGAGCTCACCTTCGCGCTGCTCTGTTTCGCCTGCGCGGGCGCGCTGCTCTTCTCCTCGGTCGCGCTGCTGCAGGCCGAGGCGGTGCCGGACGCGCTGCGGTCCGGCCTGATCCTGGTGGTGGCCGCGCTCACCGCGGCCGCCGCGGCCAAGCTGCTGCACCAGCCGGTGGCCCGGCACATCGCCGGCGCCGTGCTCACCCTCGCGGTGATCGGCGCCGCCGCCCGGGTCGCCGCCGTGGTCGACCCGCACTGGACGCTGGTGGTCGCGGCCGCCACGGTGGCGGTCACCGGCGCGGTGGTCGGCCGGCTGCCGGCGAGCATCCGCAGCGGCCCGCAGTACGCCTCGGCCGCCGCGCTCGGCCTGATCGGCCTGCTGGTGGCGGTCGACGCGATCCGTGCCGCGATCGCTCCGGTGGCCGCCGCCCGGCCGGTCTGGCACGCCGACACCGCCGGCTACGCCCGGGCGATGGCCGAGGCGGCCGGTCCGGCCGGCTGGCTGCTGGCCTTCAGCGCGCTGCTGGTGACCATCGCCGCGGCGCTCGCCCTGCCGGCCGCGATCCGGCACGAGGGCGCGGTGATCGGCATCGCGATGACCGCCCTGTCGCTGCCCGCCTCGCTCGGTCTGGCCTGGTCCGAGGCGCCGTGGCCTCTGGTGCTGGCGGCGATCGCGCTGGGCGCGGCCGGCCTCTGGTCGAGCACCCGCCGGATCGCGATCACGCACGTCGCCGCAGCCGGGACGGTCGGGTTGTTCGGCGCCGGCGCCGCGCTGTCCGCGTGCTGGCTGACCGCCGCGGTGCTGACCGCGCTGGCCGGCGCGGGCGTGATGGTCACCTTCGCGGCCCGGCAACTCCCGGTCCGGCTGTTCGCCTGGGTGATCGGCGACTGGGCGTCCGGCGCGGCCGCGCTGGCCATCCCGGGCGCCGCGGTCACCGGTGCGCTGGCCATCTCGGACACCGGCCAGGGGCCACCGCCCACCGCCGGGGCGACCGTCCCGGCGCTGGCGGCCGGTTTCCTCGCGGTGGCCGG
Source organism: Actinoplanes teichomyceticus ATCC 31121 (assembly GCF_003711105.1). Lineage (NCBI taxonomy): Bacteria > Bacillati > Actinomycetota > Actinomycetes > Micromonosporales > Micromonosporaceae > Actinoplanes > Actinoplanes teichomyceticus. Next base: position 858,288 of record NZ_CP023865.1, on the reverse strand, counting down.
CACGCTGAGCTACGCCGCGGTGTTCCAGGTGGCCCGCCGCGAGATCAGCCTCCCGCTGACCGCCGGGACCGGGCTGGGCGCGCTGGCGATGGCCGCGGCCGCCCTGTTCGCCCCCGGCAAGACCACTCCGGACCTGTGCGTGGGCGCACTGCTGCTGGGCGCGGCGCTGCTGCTGTTCTTCGCCAGGACCATCGACGAGCGCGGGCGTACCGACCGGACGATGGACGGCCCGGACTGGGCCGCCGCGGCCGCCACCGTCGCGATCTGCGGCGCGCTGGCCCGGGTCGCCGCGCTGGCCTTCCCGAACGCTCCGCTCGCCGTGGCCGGCGTGGTGGTGCTGCTGGTCGGCCTGGGCGTCAGCGCGCTGATGGACGACTGGAAGCGCGGCCCGTCCCGGGGGCTGGGCATCGCCGCCCTGGTGGTCGCCGTGCTCGCCGGCGCCCAGGCGCTCGGGGGCAGCCTGCGGGTGCTGTCCGCGCCCGGCCCGCTCTGGGCGACCGACGTCGGGCACGTCGCCACCACCCCGCCGCCGGGTGCCTGGCAGGCCCCGTTCGCCCTGGTCCTGGTCGCGATCACGGCGGCCATCGCGCTGCCCCGGCCGTGGTCGCACCACGCCTCCGGACTGTGCGCCGCGCTGGCCGCGATGGGCGCGCCCTGGGCGCTCGGGCTGCCCTGGTGGTCGCCGCTGCTGATCGGCGCCGCGGTGGCGACCGCGTACGCGCTGGCCGCCCTGGCCACCGCCGAGCCGCAGGCGGCCCGGGCCCGCGCCACCGTCGCCGCGGTGGTGCTGGTGCACGCCGCCGCGGTCGGGCTGGCCCGCCCGTGGTCGACCGGGCTGGCACTGCTCACGGTGGTGCTGCTGGGGGCGCTGATCGCGGTGACCGCCCGGCTGCCGCTGCCGTCCCGCGACGCCGACGAGGTGCTGCTCACCCCGGAGGGGTCACGGGTGCTGCCCGGCCACCGCGCCCAGATCGGCGGCGCCGCGACCGCGGCCGTGCTGCTCGCGCTGCCCGGCACGTTCGCCGCCCTCTCCGCCGAACAGGGCCACAGCGCGCAGGTGGTGCTGACCGCCGCGCTGGCCGGCTCCAGCATCGGCCTGGCGGTGCTGGCCCTGACCGGCCGGCACGTCCCGCAGTACCTGCCGTGGGCCACCATCGGGCTGGTGCTCGGCTCGACCGTCACCGCGCTGGTCTCGGTGCCGACGCCGTACCCGACGGCGCTGTACGCGGCGGCCGCCGCCCTGCTCGGGGTGCTCGCCGAGATGCTGCGCGGCGCCGTGCCGGCCCCGGAGAGCCCCACGGTCGTCGACGCGTTCCCGGCCGGCGACATCCGCTACCAGCGGGCCCGCCGGGCGCGCGGTGGCGGCGTGTTCCAGCGCTGGCTGAGCGACCCGGCGACGGGCGCCGTGATGCTCGCCCTGCTGCCCACCGTGCTCGCGCTGTTCTCGCTGGCCCCGGCCCTGCGCGCGGCGCTGATCGACCCGATGGGCCAGCTCGGCGCGGTGTGGGACGGGCCGGTCCCGGCGCTGGCCGCACCGGCCGCCGGCAACGTCGACGCGACCAGCGCGCTCGCCGCGGTGCTGCTCACCGGAGCAGCCGCGCTGGCCGCGCTCGGGTTCGGCGGCCGCCCGGCCGAGACCGTGCCGGTGATCCTGCCCGGGGTGGCGCTGACCCTGCTGATCACGCCGATCGCGGTGCACGCGTCGTTCCCCGCGGCCACCGGCGCGGCGCTGGTCGTCTTCACCATCTCGATGCTCGGGCTGGCGCTCACGCCGCCCCCGGTGGCGAGCCGGTCGTCGCTGCTGCGCGGCACCCGGACCGTGGTCTTCGTGATCGGCCTGCTGGCCGGTGGCGCCGGGCTGGCCGGCAGCCTGGCCCGCGCGGACCTGACGCTGTTCACCCTGGGCAGCGCGGTCGGTGTCGGCCTGGTCGCCGCGGTCGCCGGGCGCACCGCCACCGCCCGGCTGCTGGGGTGGCTGTTCGCCGCGCTGATGGGGCAGATGTTCGTCCTGGCCGCGGCGATGTCGATGGGCCTGGACCGGCACTGGGCGGCGTTCGGGGTGCTGGCGGTGGGCGCCATGCTGCTCGCCCTGGAGTCGCTGCTGCCCCGGCTGGGGCTGGCGCAGTACCGCGCCGAGGCGGTCACCGTGGAGTGGAGCGGTTACGCCTCCGCGGCCATCGCCGGGGCGCTGGCCTTCGACTCACCGGCCCATCTGGCCGCGCTGCTGGCGGCCTGGGGCGCGGTGCTCGGCCTGACCGCTTCCCGCCCGGACCGCACCCCCGGCCAGCGCCGGATGATGTTCTGGCTGGCGGTGGGCTTCGAGATCGTCGGCTGGTGGCTGTTCATCGCGCTGGCCGAGGTGGCGCTGCCGGAGGCGTACACGCTGCCGTTCGCGGCGCTGGCGCTGGCCGTCGGCGTCGTGGAGGCGCACCACCGGCCGGAGCTGAGCAGCTGGGCGGCGTACGGCCCGGCGCTGCTGGCCGCGTTCGTGCCCACCATCGGCATCGTGCTGGCCGGGGACGGCGGCGACCTGCGCGAGGTGCTGCTCCTGCTCGGCGGGGTGGTCACGCTGATCATCGGATCGCGGACCCGCCAGCAGGCGCCGGTGGTGGTCGGCGCGGCCACCACGGTGATCGCCGCGCTGAAGTTCGCGTTCAGCCTGGGTGGCCCGTGGCTGATGCTGGTACCGGTCGGGGTGGTGCTGATCTTCCTCGGCGCGACGAGCGAGAGCCGCCGCCGGGCCCAGGACCTGCGCACCGTGGTCTCCCAGATGCGCTGACCGCCGCGGGCCCGGCCGGCCGTGCCCGCGGCCCGGCCGGAGCGGGTCAGCCGAGCAGCCGGTCGCGCAGCGCGGCGTCCTTCTCGGCGACCAGCTTCTCCAGCCCGCTCTGGAAATCGGCCATCCGCTGCCGCAGCGCCGGGTCGGAGGAGCCGAGGATCCGCACCGCGAGCAGCCCGGCGTTGCGCGCGCCGCCGATCGACACGGTGGCCACCGGGACACCGGCCGGCATCTGCACGATGGACAGCAGCGAGTCCATCCCGTCCAGGTGCTTGAGCGGCACCGGGACGCCGATCACCGGCAGCGGGGTGAGCGCGGCGACCATGCCCGGCAGGTGCGCGGCGCCGCCCGCCCCGGCGATGATCGCCTTGAGGCCGCGGCCGGCCGCCGACTCCGCGTAGTCCACCATCTTGCGGACCGTGCGGTGCGCGGAGACCACACCGACCTCGAACGGCACCTCGAACTCGGCGAGCGCCAGCGCGGCGGCCTCCAAGGTCGGCCAGTCCGAGTCACTGCCCATGATGATGCCGACGACGGGTGCCATCACTTGCCCTCCTGCAGCCACTGAGCGGCCCGGGCGGCACGTGCCCGGACCGTTGCGAGATCGTCGCCGAGCACCGTCACGTGCCCGATCTTGCGCCCGGGGCGGACCTGCTTGCCGTAGAGGTGGACGCGTGCGCCCGGGTCCGTCGCGAACAGGTGGTGCAGCCGTTCGTCGATGGAGATCCCGCCCGGCTCGCCGCCGAGCACGTTCGCCATCACCACGACCGGCGCGGCCAGCGCGGTGGAGCCCATCGGATAGTCCAGGACGGCTCGCAGGTGCTGCTCGAACTGGGAGGTCCGGGCCCCCTCGATGGTCCAGTGCCCGGAGTTGTGCGGGCGCATCGCGAGCTCGTTGACCACGATGCCGGTGTCGGTCTCGGTCTCGAACAGCTCGACGGCCAGCAGGCCCACCACGCCGAGCTCGGTGGCCAGGTCGATGGCCAGCTGCTGGGCCTCCAGCGCCCGCTGTTCGGACACCTGTGGCGCCGGGGCGATCACCTCGACGCAGATCCCGTCACGCTGCACGGTCTCCACCACCGGATAGGCCGCCACCTGCCCGAACGGCGACCGCGCGACGAGGGCGGCGAGCTCGCGCCGCAGCGGCACCCGCTCCTCGACGATCAGCGGGATGCCGGTGGAGACCAGGTCCTCGGCGGCTTCCCGGGAGCCGAGCATCCACACGCCCCGGCCGTCGTACCCCCCTCGGGTGGCCTTGGCCACCACCGGCCAGGAGCCGCCCGCGAACGCCTCGATCTCCGCCGCCGTGCTGACCCGCGCCCAGCGCGGCACCGGGGCGCCCAACTGCGCCAGGCGCTCGCGCATCATGCCCTTGTCCTGGGCGAAGACCAGCGCCTTCGACCCCGGGAAGACCTTCACGCCCTCGGCCTCGAGCGCCTCGATGTGCTCGGTCGGCACATGCTCGTGGTCGAAGGTGACGGCGTCGCACCCCTTGGCGAACTCCCGCAGCGCCGCCAGGTCGGTGTGCGTGCCGATCGGCACGTCGGCCGCGACCAGCGCGGCGCTGTCATCGGGTTTCGCACTGAGCACGCGCAGTGACTGACCGAGGGAGATCGCGGCCTGGTGGGTCATCCGGGCCAGCTGGCCGCCCCCCACCATGCCGACTACAGGCAGACCGGTTCGGGTATCCATCGCCCGCCCAGCGTAGCGACGCGGTTTCCGCCTCGGACAGTCAACCCGGCGCCGTCTCATTCGCGGGCCGCCCGCCGGTCCGGACCGCTGCCCCTCCCGGTCGCCGATCATCGCCGGTACGACCCGCGCGCCCCCGCCGCGGGCCTACCGGCCACGCCCCGCGACCACCCGCACGCGAGGCGGTCCCGGCGCGCGGCCGCAGCGCGGCGCGCCCTTTCCGGCCGGCGTGAGCCAGCCGGATCCGGGGCCGGCGCCGATCACAGGGGCCGGCATCGCCTCCGCGTCGTCCGCCCGGCTCCTGGCGGCCGGCCCGCACGGCAGGTGCTGCGAGCCGTCGGCATCCGGATCCCGGACCCGACGGCGGCCGGACGCGGTCCGCCCCGGACGACCGTCGGCCGCCGGCGGACTGACCGGGTCACCGGTCGAGGCGGGCGATCAGGTCCTGCGGGGTGGTGACCGGACGGTCGCAGACGAACCCGCGACAGACGTAGGCCGTGGCCCGCCCGCCGATCAGCGGACGTCCGGCCAGCAGCGGCACCTCCGGCAGGTCCGGCGCGCCCGCGACGACGACCGTCCCGGCCGGGGCCTCCCGCCACGCCGTGGCCACCAGCGGATCGGCCAGGTCGTCGGTGGCGACCGCGATCTCGTACGGACCGGCCAGCGCCGCCTCGGCCACCATCGCGGAGTACCCGGCGAATCGCGGATGCCCCTCGATCAGCGGCCCCACCGTCGCCAGGGCCGCGTCCGCCGCCTCCCGGTACGCCGTCTGTCCGGTCAGCGCCGCGTAGCCGACCAGCGCCGCGCACACCGAGGCCAGCCCGGACGGGGTCGCGTTGTCGGTCGGGTCGGCGGGGCGGGTCAGCAGCTTCTCGGCGTCGTCGGCGGTGTCGTAGAACCCGCCCGTCCCGGTACCGAAATGGGCCAGCGCGACGTCCAGCAACCGGCCCGCCGCCCGCAACCACCGCGGCTGCGCGGTGATCTGGTGGACGGCGAGGAAGGCCTCCGCCACGCACCCGTAGTCCTCCAGGACCCCGGCCGGCTCACCGACCCGGCCGTCCCGGGAGACCCGCCGCAGCCGCCCGTCCACGATGTGCCGGTCGGCGAGCACCCCGGCCAGCTCCACCGCGGCCCGGTGGGACGCCGCCGAGCCGGTCAGCACCGCGTGCTCGGCCAGCGCGGTGACCGCCAGGCCGTTCCACGCGGCGACCACCTTGTCGTCGCGGGCCGGTTGCGGACGCCCGGCCCGGACGGCCAGCAGCCTCGCCCGCATGTCCCGCCAGCGCGCCACGATCTGCGGATCGGCGGCGTCGATGTCGCGGGCCAGCACCAGCACGCTGCGGCCGTGCTCGAAGGTGCCGCCCGGGGTGACCTGGAAGAGATCGGCGGCCCAGGCGCCGTCCTCGGCGCCGAGCGCCTCGGTGAGCTGCTCCGGCATCCACGCGTACGTCAGGCCCTCGACCCCGTCGGTGTCCGCGTCCAGCGCCGAGGCCAGCCCGCCCGCCGGGGTGCCGAGGTCGCGCAGCAGGAACTCGGCGGTCTCGTCGGCCACCCGCCGGGCCAGCACGTCGCCGGTGAGCCGCCACAGCTGGGTGTAGAACCGCAGCAGCAGCGCGTTGTCGTAGAGCATCTTCTCGAAGTGCGGCACGGTCCAGTGCGCGTCGACCGAGTACCGGGCGAAGCCGCCGGCCAGCTGGTCGTAGATGCCGCCGCGGGCCATCTGCTCGCCGGTGTGCCGGGCCAGTTCCAGGGCCGTGGCGGAACCGGTGCGTTCGTGGTGGCGCAGCAGGAACAGCAGGTTCATGTGCGGCGGGAACTTCGGGGCGCCGCCGAACCCGCCGGCCGTCTCGTCATGCTCCTCGGCCAGCCGCCGCGCCGCGGTCGCCAGCATCTGCGCGGAGATCGCCGCGGTCGGCCCGCCGACCAGTTGCGCCCCGCCGACCGCCTCGACCACCGCCGCGCCCTGCTTGACCACCCCGTCGCGCTCGTCCCGCCACGCCTTGACGACCGAGGTCAGCAGGCGGCTGAAATGCTGCTTCGGAAAGTAGGTGCCGCAGTAGAACGGGTCGCCGCCGGGGGTGGCGAAGACCGTCATGGGCCAGCCACCCTGGCCGGTCATCGCCTGCGTGGCGGTCATGTAGACGGCGTCCACGTCGGGCCGTTCCTCGCGGTCCACCTTGATCGCCACGAAGTTGTCGTTGAGCTGCCGGGCGATGGCCTCGTCCTCGAACGACTCGTGGGCCATCACGTGGCACCAGTGGCAGGCGGCGTAGCCCACCGAGATCAGCACGGGCACGTCCCGCTTGCCGGCCTCCGCGAACGCCTCGTCGCACCAGGGCCACCAGTCGACCGGGTTGTCCCGGTGCTGCAGGAGGTACGGCGAGGTGGCGTCGGCGAGACGGTTGACCATGTCCCGAGTCTGCCACGGGAGCGGGCCGCGTCCGGGATTTCCGCCGACCGGTGCGCCCACCGGGGGCCGGTGGCGTCAGGAGGCGCCGTCGGCGCGCAGCGGGGTGACCCTCGCCGACGAGGATCCGCGCAGCTGGGTGAGTGCCTGAACGATCTTGTCGGCGGGCATCGGCTTGCAGAAGTGGTAGCCCTGTGCGGACGGGCACCCGAGCGCGATCAGGGCGGCCCGCTGCTCGACCGTCTCGATGCCCTCGGCGACCACCCGCACGCCGAGCCGCGCTCCCAGCTCGACCGCGCCGCGCACCACCGCGCCGGCCGCCGGGGAGTCGATCATCTCCTCCACGAACGACCGGTCGATCTTGATCTCGTCGACCGGCATCCGGGTGACCGAGGACAGCGAGGAGAACCCGGTGCCGAAGTCGTCCAGTGACATCTGCACGCCGCTGGCCCGCAACCGGGCCAGCACCTCGTCGACGATGTCCTGCTCGCTGACCGCCACCGACTCGGTGATCTCCAGGACCAGCCGGGAGGCCGGCGTCCGGTGCCGCCGCAGCGCCTCGGTGACCTGGGCCGGGAAGGTCGGGTCGGTCAGGCTGCGGGCCGAGACGTTGACCGAGACCGGCACGTCGATGCCGTGCGCGGTCCAGTCCGCGGCGGCGGCCAGCGCCAGGTCCAGCACCCGCCGGGTGAACGGGATGAGCAGCTCGCTGCGCTCCACCGCGGGCAGGAACTCGGCCGGGGACAGCTGCCCGCGCCGCGGGTGCCGCCAGCGCACCAGCGCCTCGCAGCCGGTCGGCTCGGCGGTGACCAGGTCGACCGCGGGCTGCAGGTGCAGCATGATCTGGTCGTCGGCGGCGAACGCGTCCTGCAGCTCGGCCAGCAGCGCCAGCCGGTCGGTGCTGCTGGCGTCCTGGCCGCTGTCGTACGTCCCGACGGTCAGCCCCTGCTCCTTGGCGCGCCCGGCGGCCAGCGAGGCGCGTCGCAGCAGCTCGGTCACCTCGACGTGCCCGGCCTGGGCGACCACCGCGCCGACGGTCACCTCGACGGCCAGCCGCACCCCGGCCACCTGCATCGGCAGGCGTAGCTGCTCCACCAGCTCACGGGCCCGCCGCAGCGCCTGGGCCAGGATGTGCGGCGCGCCGTGCGCCCAGCCGGCCGGGCCGGCCAGCGCGGTCAGCGCCGGCAGCAGCAGCGCGAACTCGTCGTCACCGGTACGGGCGACCACCTCGCCGGCGCGGGCCTGCCCGACCAGGCGTTCCGCGATCAACCGCAGCACTTCGTCACCGCCGCGGTGCCCGAGCGTGCAGTTCACCTCCCGGAAGCCGACCACGTCGAGCAGCAGCAGGGCCACCGGGCGGTCGCGCTCGCCGGCGCGCAGCCGGGTGTCGCCGTCGGCGACCAGGGCGGACCGGTTGATCAGCCCGGTCAGCGGGTCGTGCACCCGGTCGTGCGCGACCCGGGCGTCCAGCTCGGCGATCCGCTGGTGGGCGGCCGCGTCGTGCAGCGCCCCGGCCAGCGCCTCGCCGTACGCCGTGATCGCCGCCTCGTCACGCGGCACCGGCAGCGTCGGCTCGCCGAGCCAGACGGTCAGCTCGCCGACCGGCCGCCCGGCCACCGCCATGCTGCGGGTGACGGCCGGGCCGGAGGTGGCCACCTCCGGGCCCTGTCCGGGCCCGTCCTCGGTGTAGCGCCGGCTGCCGCACTCGCCGCGCAGCTCCAGCTCGACCCGGCGGGCGCCGAAGACGTCCAGCGCGCCGCGCAGCCCGGCCCGGGCCACCTCGGCCTCGCTGGCGCCGGGCAGCCGCGCGGTGGCGGCCGCGAACGCCTCCCACATCCGGCGTTCCTCGGCGGCGCGCAGGTGGAAGCGGTAGGTGCGGTGCAGCAGCCACAGCGCCGGGCCGAAGGCGAGCAGCCAGAGCGGCTCGCGGACCAGGGCGAACACCGCGCACAGGCCGACGATGACGTTGCCGGTGGACATCGGCACCTTGGCGTAGAGCACCTTGGCGGCGACCTGGCCGGGCGGGACGTCACGCTGCAGGATCAGGGTGAGCACCACGAGGCCGAAAGTGACCAGCAGGTAGGTGGCCGCGCCGGCGGCCAGGGCCAGTGCCAGCCGACCGCTGCGCACCCCGGCGTCCCCGGCCAGCAGCGAGGTGACCAGGGCGGCGGCCGACACCCCGAGGGTCATCGAGGCGACCAGGTGGACGATCTCGGCGGGGTCGCGCAGCCCGGTCAGCCAGGCCAGCAGCAGCCACGCGGCGCCGATGCCGGCCAGGGTGGCGGCCGGCAGCCAGCCGGCCGGGCACACCACCAGGCCGACCACGACGGCCGCCTCGGCCCAGCTCACCGAGATCGCGTCCGGGCCGAGCCGGAAGCGCAGGCCGGCCAGCTGGGCGATGGCGGCCAGCACGGCCGCGACGCCGGCGCCGTCGACCGGCGACAGCGGGCTGCCGGCCGGCAGGCGCGGCGTCTGCAACGCGCCGAGCAGCACGGCCGCCAGGGCGGCGACCACGACCGTGACGGTGAGGACGCGGACCGGCCGGGAGCGGCCGGTCAGGCGGGTCCAGGCGCGGCGATGCGGTGAGCACGAGGCGGTCATCGTCGCGCCCACCGGAGCGGCACGGGCGGATGCACGTGCAGATGCGACACGGAGACTCGGCGCCGGACTGCAGTCATCTCGGCGCCCCCTTCCGCGCAGGGTCCAGGAGCCGTATGGCCCCCGGCGGAAGGCTAAATCAATCCTGATGAACGCAACAGGGCTTGACGGCGCTCGACCGGCGGCACTCGCCGTCCGCCGGCGGCCGGCGAACCGGCGCGGTGGGCGACGAGGCGATCACGGTGCGGTCCGGCCGGTGTCCGATGCGGACCCGCGCTTCTCCTCCGGCACCGCCGTCACCTCGGCTTCCGCACCCGCGGCGGACCTGCCGGATCGATTCGCTTCGACCCCGGTGGCCGGCTCGCCGCCGGGGCGCTCCAGATCCGCGTTCCGTCGCGCGATCTCCGCCACACGTTCCCGCTCGGCCTCCGCGCTGAAACTGTCGGGAAGCCGACGGATGCGCTTGTTCATGTTGCGGATCAGCAGGACGGTCGCAACACACATCAGCACGATCAGGAACAGGCCCATGGGGCCGGCCAGGCCGCCGTCACGGGTGTCCCCGAAGTTGTTGGCCGCGATAAACTCCACGCCCTCAGCGTACTGCTCAGGCGGCCTCGACCTTCTCCCGGATGCCCGCGAACAGGTCGGATTCCGGGACCGGGCTGTCCACCAGTGACCGCGCCAGCTCGAAGTCCTCGGTCGGCCACACCTTCTGCTGCATCTCCAGCGGGATGTGGAACCAGAAGCCGTCCGGGTCGACCTGGGTGGCGTGGGCGCGCAGCGCGTCGTCGCGGACGCTGAAGTACTCGCCGCACTCGACCCGGGTGGTGATCTTGTCGCCCCGGTCCTGCCGGTCCGACCATTTCTCCAGCCACTCGGTGTACGGCGACTCCAGCCCCGCCGCCAGCATGCCCTCGTGCAGCGCGAGCATCCGGGCCCGGGTCCAGCCGGAGTTGTAGTAGAGCTTCAGCGGCTGCCACGGCTCGCCCAGCTCGGGGTAGAGCTCCGGGTCGCCGGCCGCGTCGAAGGCCACCACCGACACCTTGTGGCACATGATGTGGTCCGGGTGCGGGTATCCGCCGTTCTCGTCGTACGTCGTCATGACGTGCGGCCGGAACTCGCGGATCAGCTTGATCAGCGGCTTGGCCGCCTCCTGCGGGTCCTGCAGGCCGAAGCAGCCCTCCGGCAGCGGCGGCAGCGGGTCGCCCTCGGGCAGCCCGGAGTCGACGAAGCCCAGCCAGGCCTGCTCCACGCCGAGGATCTCGCGCGCCCGGTCCATCTCCCTGCGGCGGATGTTGGTGATGTCCGCCAGCACCTCGGGCCGGTCCATCTTCGGGTTCAGCACACTGCCGCGCTCGCCCCCGGTGCAGGTGGCGACGAGCACCCGGGCGCCCTCGGCGACGTATTTCGCCATCGTGGCGGCACCCTTGCTGGACTCGTCGTCCGGGTGCGCGTGCACAGTCATGAGACGCAGTTGCTCAGCCACAGTTGTCAAGACCCTCTCGACCTGGCCTGACCGCCGGCAGTGCGCCGGTCATCAGGCCTGCCAGCCCAACAGACCCACCAGCCGACAGACCGGCCACCCGACAAGCCTGCCGCCAACAGACCTGCCAGCCAACAAGCCGAGCTCGGCTGCGATGATGGAACACTGCCATTCTTGCCGATCCCGCGACGACAGACGCACGAGAGGGCCGCCAGGTGAGCGAGACGCGCGCCACAACCCCGGTTTTCCCGCCCGGGCGGTACGGCCGGCGCCGGGACGGGCGCCGCCGCAGGCCGCTGCCGCTGATCGTCGCGGCGGCCGTCTTCGCGCTCGGCGCGCTCGGCGTCGCCTGGGCGTATTACCAGAAGTTCGGGCAGACGGACTACAACCCGGAGATCATCGGCTGGAACGAGCCGACCGACGCCGAGATGGTGATCCGGTTCCGGGTCCGGGTGCCCGAGGGCGGCACCGCGTCGTGCGTGCTGCGCGCCCGCGACTACCTGGGCTACGAGGTGGGTACCCGGACGGTCGCCGTGCCCGCCGCGCCCGGCGGCGGCGAGGTGGTGGTGACCGAGTCGGTGCCCACCACCCAGCGCGGCTCGGTGGGTGACGTGATGACCTGCCGCCCCGCCGGGTAGGAGGTCCGACATCATCGACCGGACCGGTCGAATGCGTACCGCTGGTAAGGTTGGTGATTCGCTGCGTTCCGACGCACCCACGTTGTGCACTGCCCGCTCAGGCAAGGAGATCGACCGTGTCCAGTTCCCAGGCACCGAAGACCTGGCTCTCCCAGGACGCATACGACCGGCTGCAGGCCGAGCTCGACGAGTTGATCGCGGGTCGCCCGGCGATAGCGGCGGAGATCAACGCCCGGCGCGAGGAGGGTGACCTCCGGGAGAACGGCGGCTACCACGCGGCTCGCGAGGAGCAGAGCCGCCAGGAGGGCCGGATCCTGTACTTGAAGGAGTTCCTCCGCAACGCCGAGGTCGGCGAGGTGCAGGCCGCCGACTCGGTGGTGCCCGGCTCCGTCGTGACGATCTACTTCGACGACGACCAGAGCGACACCGAGACCTTCCTGCTCGGTTCCCGGGAGATCTCGTCGACCACCGACCTCACCGTGTACAGCCCGGAGTCGGCGCTCGGCAAGGCGATCCTCGGCGCCCGCCCCGGCCAGACCGTAACCTACACCGCCCCCAGCGGCGCGGACATCAAGGTCACCGTGGTCAAGTTCGGCGCCTTCGAGGGCTGAGACGCCCCCGGCCAGGCTGCGGCAGCGAGCCTGCGGCGCACCACGAACGGGTGCGCCGCAGGCTCGCTGCCCGTCCGGGCCCCGGCCAGGCGCGTTTCAGGGGGTGGCGTCGGCGAGCAGCGCGACCCGGTACCCGGCGTCCCGCAGCGCGCTGATCAGCGCCGCCGAGTGGGCCGGCCCGCGGGTCTCCACCGACAGCGCCACCTCCACCTCGCCGAAACTCAGCCGCGGGCTCTGCCGGGAGTGCACCACGTCGACGATGTTGGCCCGCTGCTCGGCGATCTCACGGAGCATCCGGGCCAGCTGACCGGGCCGGTCGGTGCAGCGCACCGCCAGGCGCAGGAACCGGCCGGCCGAGGCGAGACCGTGCTCGATCACCCGCAGCAGCAGCATCGGGTCGATGTTGCCGCCGGACAGCACGGCCACCACCGGGCCGGCGTCACGGGCCGGCACGTACGCCCCGGTGAGCAGGGCGGCGACCGCGGCGGCGCCGGCCGGCTCGACCACCATCTTGTGCCGTTCCAGCAGCACGAGCAGGGCCGCGGACAGGTCCTCGTCGCTGACCGTGACCACCTCGTCGACCAGCTTGGCGACGTGCGCGAAGGTGAGGTCGCCGGGCCGCATCACCGCGATGCCGTCGGCGATGGTGAGGCAGGAGTCGAGCTTCTGCGGCGCGCCGGCGGCCAGCGAGGGCGGGAACGCGGCCGCCCCGCTCGCCTGCACGCCGACGATCCGGATGTCCGGCCGCACCGACTTGGCCGCGACCGCCAGCCCGGAGATCAGGCCGCCACCGCCGACCGCGGTGACGATCGTGCTGGCCCGCGGGCACTGCTCCAGGATCTCCAGCGCCACCGTGCCCTGCCCGGCGATCACGTCCGGGTGATCGAACGGATGGATCAGCACCGCCCCGGTCCGGCGGGCGAACTCGTGTGCCGCCTCCAGCGCGTCGTCCACGCTGGCACCGGCGTACTCGACGATCGCGCCGTACCCCCGGGTCGCGGCGACCTTGGGCAGCGGCGCGCCCTCCGGCATGAAGACGGTGGCCTGGATGCCGAGCAGCCCGGCGGCGAGCGCCACGCCCTGGGCGTGGTTGCCGGCGCTGGCCGCCACCACGCCGCGGGCCCGCTCGGCCGGCGAGAGGCGGGCGATCCGGGTGTAGGCGCCGCGCACCTTGTACGACCCGGCCCGCTGCTGGTTCTCGCACTTGAGCCAGACCGGCACCCCGGTGATCTCGCTGAGCGGCCGGGACGTCACCAGCGGTGTGGTCTTCACAACCTCGCCGAGCAGTTCCCGGGCCGCTTCGACGTCGGCGAGGGAGAGCAGGTCACTCATGGGGACCCATCGTGCCACTGCCGCCCGCCCGGCCCGCGGCCGGTTCACCGGCGGCCCCGGGGACCGGCTGCCGGTCACACGAGGGCGTGCCGCTGCCAGGGGTTGAGCACCTCGAACTGCCCGGCCACCGACAGCAGCAGCAGCTCCGAGTCGGGCGGGCCGACCAGCTGCACCGCCAGCGGCAGGCCGTCCGGCCGGAAGCCGACCGGCACCACGATGGCCGGCAGCCCGGCGTAGTTCCACGGCGCCTGGTACGGCGCGTAGCGGGCGTTGGCCTGCATGTTCCGGTACCAGGGGATGGCCGAGTACTGCAGCGCGGGTGGCGGCGCGGCGGCCAGCGCCGGGGTCAGCAGCAGGTCGACACCGCGCTCGGCGAAGAACCGGATCGACCGCTCGCGCCAGGCGGCACGCTGCGCCTGGCGGACCAGCCCGGCCCGCATCGCGGCCCGGCCCAGCCCGATGTGCCGCCGGGTGCGCGGCTGCAGGCCGCGCACGTCCAGGCCGGCGGAGTTGCGGTACGCCCCGGCGAACCAGGTCGCCAGCACGCCGAGCGCCACGCCCGTCGGGTAGCGCGGATCGGCGCGCACCGTGTCGTGCCCGGCGTCGACCAGCAGCTTCGACGCCTTGGCGACCGCCGAGACGTTCGGCTCGTCGGGCTTGACGCCGGCGATCGGCGACCGCAGCGACACCGCGACCCGCAGCCGGGACGGCTCGACCAGCTTCGCCGGGGCCTGCCCGGCCAGCACGCTGAACCCGAGCGCGGCGTCGGCCACCGTGGTGGTCAGCACCCCGTTCTCCACCAGGCCGAACCAGTCCTGGTCGCCGAAGTCGACCGGGACCACGCCGCGGCCCGGCTTGAGCCCGACCAGGCCGCAGCAGGCCGCCGGGATCCGGATCGAGCCCAGCCCGTCGTTGCCCTGCGCGATCGGGACGAGCCCGGCCGCCACCGCGGCGGCCGAGCCACCGGACGACCCGCCGGGCGTCCGGTCCAGGTCCCACGGGTTGCGGGTGGGTCCCTCCTGGTCGTCGGTGACCGCCCAGAGGCCCATCTCCGGCATCCGGGTCACGCCGACGACCACCGCGCCGGCCCCGCGCAGCCGCCGGACCACCTCGTGGTCCTGCTCGGCCACCTCGCGGGTGCGGGCCGCCGCCGAGCCGTGCCAGGTCGGCAGGCCGGCCACCGCGGTGTTCTCCTTGACCGCCACCGGCACCCCGGCGAGCGGCAGGTTGGCCAGGTCCTCCTGCTCGTCGACCTTCTCCGCCTCGGTGAGCGCCTCACCGCCGCGGACCACCCGGAACGCGCCCAGCGCCGGGTCGGAGATCGCGATCTGCTCCAGGTGGTCGGCCACGACCTGGGTGGCGTTCGCGTCGCCGCGCCGCACCGCCCGGGCGATCTGCTTCGCGGTGGCGCCCACCCAGGTCGTCGTGTCCATCGAGAATCTCCCGCGTTCTTACGGTGCGTAGGCCAAAGACCCTAGCCGAGCGCCTGCTCCAGGTCGGCGAGCAGATCGTCAACGGTTTCGATGCCGACAGACAGTCGCACGAGATCGGCGGGAACTTCAAGCGCTGAGCCCGCAGCCGACAGATGTGTCATCTGGCCCGGGTGCTCGATCAGCGACTCGACTCCACCGAGCGACTCGGCGAGCACGAACAGCTTCGCCCGGTTGCAGATCTCGATGGCCTGCTCCCGGCCGCCGGCCGCGCGGAACGAGACCATCCCGCCGAACCGGCGCATCTGCTTGGCCGCGGTCTCGTGACCCGGGTGGGTGTCCAGGCCCGGGTAGAGCACGGCGGCGACCTTCTCGTGCTCGCTCAGGTAGGCGACGATCCGCTCGGCGTTGTCGCAGTGCCGGTCCATCCGTACGCCGAGGGTCTTGATCCCGCGCAGCGTGAGCCACGCGTCGAACGGGCCGTTCACCGCGCCCATCGCGTTCTGGTGGAAGGCCAGCTCGTCGCCGAGGCCGGGGTCCGCCACGACCAGCGCGCCACCGACCACGTCGGAGTGCCCGCCCAGGTACTTCGTGGTGGAGTGGACGACCACGTCGGCGCCGAGCGAGAGCGGCTGCTGCAGGTACGGCGAGGCGAATGTGTTGTCCACCGCGAGCAGCGCGTCGTACTCGTGCGCCAGGGCGGCCAGCGAGCCGATGTCGGCGATGTTGAGCAGCGGGTTGGTCGGCGTCTCGGCCCAGATCAGCCGGGTGTGCCCGGGGCGGAACGCGGCCCGCACCGCGTCCGGGTCGTCCAGCGGCACGGCGGTCCAGTCCAGCCCCCAGCGTTCGGCCACCTTGGCGAACAGGCGGTAGGTGCCGCCGTACGCGTCGTTCGGGATGACCACGTGGTCGCCGGGCCGGCAGACCGTACGCAGAAGGGTGTCCTCGGCCGCGAGGCCGCTGGCGAAAGCCAGGCCGCGCCGGCCGCCCTCGATCGCCGCGAGGCACTCCTGCAGCGCGTCCCGGGTCGGGTTGCCGGACCGGCTGTACTCGTAGCCGAGCCGCGGCGCGCCGACCGCGTCCTGCGCGTACGTGCTGGTCTGATAGATGGGCGGAACCACCGCGCCGGTACGCGGGTCCGGGTCCTGGCCGGCGTGGATGGCCAAGGTGTCGAAGCCGTATCCGGCCGCGGCATAGTCATCGGTTGTCATGTTGCGCAAGGCTAGTCTCACCCTGTGGCCGACTGCGTGTTCTGTGGGATTGTGGCGGGAACCGTCCCGGCGTTCGTCGTGACCGACGAGGAGGACGGGATGGCGTTCCTGGACACCCGGCCGGTCTTCGAGGGACACGTCCTGGTTGTCCCGCGACCGCACGTCGTCCAGCTCACCGAGCTCGCGGACGACCTCCTGCCGGGATATTTCGCGCTGGTCCGGCGGATCGCCGCGGCGGTGCCGGCGGCGACCGGGAGCACCGGCACGTTCGTCGCGATGAACAACCTGGTCTCGCAGTCGGTCCCGCACCTGCACACCCACGTCGTGCCCCGCACCAAGGGCGACGGCCTGCGCGGATTCTTCTGGCCGCGCCGCAGATACGCCGGGGACGCCGAGGCCGCCGAGACGGCCCGGACCATCGGTAAGGAATACCGGCGTCTCAGCGTTACAGACAGCGGACGAAGGGAGTGACCGTGTTCCTGCGGTACAAGAAGCTCGATCTGCCCACCGCCGAGACCGCCGCGCCGGGGCGCCCGATCGCGATGCCGATCTCGGACACCCACGAGGTTCTCGGCACCCCGATGCAGGGCCCGTGGCCGGCCGGCTTCGAGGTCGCCGTCTTCGGGATGGGCTGTTTCTGGGGCGCCGAGCGGATCTTCTGGCGGCTGCCGGGCGTGCACTCCACCTCGGCCGGGTACGCCGGCGGCTTCACCGCCAACCCGACCTACGAGGAGGTGTGCTCGGGCGCGACCGGCCACGCCGAGGTGGTGCAGGTGGTCTACGACCCCGGCCGGATCAGTTACGAGCAGCTGCTGAAGGCGTTCTGGGAGAACCACGACCCGACCCAGGGCATGCGCCAGGGCAACGACGTGGGCACCCAGTACCGTTCCGCGATCTACACCACGACGCAGGAGCAGGCGGAGGCCGCGCGGGCGTCGCTGGCGGCGTTCCAGCCGGTGGTCACCCGGGCCGGTCTCGGCGAGATCACCACCGAGATCAAGCCGCTCGGCGAGTACTACTACGCCGAGGACTACCACCAGCAGTACCTGTCCGACACGAAGAACCCGAACGGGTACTGCAACCACGGCCCGAACGGGCTGAGCTGCCCCACCGGCGTCGCGAAGGTCGCCGAGTAGCTGTTATGCCGCCGTCAAGGCGGTGACCAGGCCGAGCAAAAGCAGGCCCCGCACCGGAGACATCCGGGCGGGGCCTTGTCACTTAAAGAGCGCGATGATCGCGGCAACGGCTGCGACGAGCGCGAGGACGGTGTTCGAGACGCCGAGCCAGAAGGCTTTCCGGCCGAGGCGATCAGACGCCTCCGCCGAGCGACGGCGTTCCCGGCGCTCTAGCTCTTCGAGATAGAAGGCCGTCCCGGCAACGGTATGGGTAGCCAACTCGTCATGCTCAGCGATCAACTCGTCATGTCTGGCCGTGCTGTGGGTTGCTCAGCGCTCCCGGAGGCTTCGCACGATCGCGTCAGGGTCGAAGTCGTGCGGCGCTTGGTCCGGTACGCCGTGGCCTGGGACCAGGGTAAGGCGGATGGGTAGACCGTCCTCGGGGTCGCGCGAGCGAGCGCGGCTTGTTCCCTCAGCTCGCGGGCCTGCCGGATGATGTCGCCGGGCCGCTCTGCGTCGATGCGCGCGGTCTGCTCGGGCGTGAGGTCGAAGCGCCGGGCCGTGGAGTTCACGAAGTCCTCGCGTGTCGGTGCTGGCGGTCGGGGCGCGGTCGCGGCGGCGACGATTTCACTCAGGCGCTCATCGGATACCAACGAAGGACGCTCCCCGGGCTCGATCTCCGGTGGCCGTTCGCCTGGCGTGGAAGGCCGGGTCGGCGTGGTCCGGCCATGCGGCGGCGAAGTTCTCGGCGGCTACCGCCTCCACGTACCCGCGCAGCGTGGACATGGCCTCGTCGAGGCGCTGGTCGTGCTCTCGCGCGGCTCGCCTGCCGAACTGCTCAGCGGTGTAGAAGTGGGCACGCTCCAGGGCGTGACGCTGGCGGGCGCGCTCCGGCGACCAACTGCGGCCTCGCCGATCTCGTCCGCGGTCTGGACCGTCCGTGACGCAAGGGCGAGCGCCCGTGCTCCGCGTAGCTTCTCGACCTGGGCGAGCGCCTCGGCGAGCACGGTGCGGACGTGGGCGCTGTGCTCGCGCTGCTGCTCGGCGGCGTACTCGGTGATTGCTGCCGCCACCTTGCGGTACTCGGCTTCGACCGTTCGAGCTGCGCTCCGCTCGGCGAGCATGGCCCGCTCGGCGAGGCGGCTCATTAGGTCCGCGTGCGGTTCGTAGCTGCTCTCGATCGGACGGGCCGGGATTTCGGTCGGCACAGCGTCGCCCCGGGCAACCCGTACGGCAAAGCGCCTGCTGATCGCGGTTCCATGCGGCGAGGTCGCGGGCGTAGGCGCTCTCGGCGTCCTCATAGTCGAGTTGCGCGTCCTCGCGCTTGTGTACCGCCATCTCCCAGGCGGTGAACGCCTTGGCGAGGTCGGCGAACTCCGAGCGGTCGAGCGCGCTGTATGGGACGGGGCACTCGGGCTCGGCGGTGTGCACGCCGTGCCCGCCGAGTCCGGCTCGGAGTTCGCGGATGGTCTTGGGGTCTGCGGTCATCGGTGCTGCTTTCTATTGGGCGGTTGGGCGTCCGGCGCCCGTGGGCGGGCAGTATGGCGGCGTGACGGGCGGTGAACGCCCGGCGGCTATGCGGCGTCCGAGTAGGCGTACACCGGGGTCTCGCCGTCGACTCGGATGGGGCGGTAGCCGCCGCGCATGGCGGCGACGTCTTGGCGGTTGACCGCCAGAGCCGGGCGGAGGGCCGGCGCCCGAGTAGTAAGTGGGCCGACAGCGCGGAGGTGTTCACGCGGAGAGCGACGAAGTTCGGCTCGGCAGGTGACGGAGTGACGGAAGTTGCGTCACTCCTCATCCTGCTTATAGAGACGACGACGACCCTATAGAGGGGATAGGAAGTGACGTTCGTTTCGTCACTCCGTCACGCCCGCAAGGCTTGAGCCAATGAGATTTGCGCGTCGGGCTTCGCCCGCGCCGCAACGCGTACAGCCCGCCGCTACACGTTGAGAAATCCGTGGAAGCCTGAAGGATCATCCAGGGTAGGCAGAAGTACCGGCCCGCTTGCATCCCCTGCCAGCGAATTTTTGAGCGGGCCGAGGAGTGTGCGTCAGAGTCCGCGAGGGCGCCCCTGAAGAGGTGCAAGTCAACGATATTGCGCCAGCTCATGAGCAGTAAGCCCGCCGGACCGCTGCATTTGACGGGTGCGCTAGGAGCGGCGCTTGCCGCTCGCAGCGACGGGGATAAGGCTGGAACCGATGCACGCGTGGAGCACTACGCGCTGGCGCTGGCCTCGCCCTCAAATGCATCGACTTCTGGCACCCCGGGAAATTTGGCGAGCTTGGCGCGGAGAAGGCGCAGGCGCTCGGAAACCCGCGAGCTTCCGGCCTTCCCCGAGAGGCGAAGCGCTCGCGTAGCCGCTTCCGCCGCGCGCTCGACTTCGTTCGCCTGAAGTAGGGACTCGGCGAGCCAGGTCATATAGAGCGCGGTCTCCCGCCCGGTCTCGTCGCTGTATCCGGCGGTCGCCCTCTCCAGAATGGGGACCGCTCGCAGCGGGCGTTGTAACTGAGTCCAGACTCGTCCGGCCATGATGTCGATCTCGCCCTCGTCGAGCCAGTAGACCCAGATCGGATCATCGGCCGGCTGGCGATGTTCGTACTGCTCCTCGACTGTGCCGAGAGCACGTTCGGCGGCGGTCACGTCGCCCACCTGGGCCTCGGCCCAGGCCACTCGCTCCGCGAGGAGCGCCTTCGTGGTCGAGGTGGCCGCGCTGCGAGCACCGGCGTAGGCCGACTTCGCGAGCGTCACTGCCTCTCGTGCGTCACCGACGTTCGCGACCTGGTAGGCGAGCGACGAGAGGTTGTTCGCCGCGCCCGCGACGTCTCCGCCCGCGTGAGCTGCCCGCATCCCAGCGAGGTAGTAGCGCTCGGCCTCGGCATGATGGCCAGCGTCGCTGGTGACCCATCCGGCTACCTGGGCCAACTCGCCGATGGCGACGAGGAGCCGTTTGCCGATCTCCTCGGTGTAGGCGGCATCGCGGAGCAAAGCGGTTGTCGCCGCTAGCTCTGCGGTGACCATCGCGTGTGTGTCCTGCCCACCGACGTAGTCGTCGAGTTTGCGGAGCTGGTGGACACGCTTCTCGACCTCCTGGACCTGGGCGACGCCGATACGTCGGCCGGCACGAGTAGCGGTCACCTGCGGCGGCTCAGCGATCAACCATTGGTGCGCCAGGGTGGAGGCGTTTTCTGCTGTAGGCGTCGTTGTGAGCACCGCGGCTGCGAGCAACTCGGAGTCCTTCGGCCGCCAGATCCCGTGGTCCAGCTCCCACGGCTCGCCGTGCGCTTCGACCAGCGAGACCAGTTCCCCGCCTGCTTCGTAGACATCGTCGAGCGCTTGGGCGATGAGAGGCGTGGGCGGGCGTTTGTCCGCTTCGACTCGGGACAGATGCCCGGAGTCGAGGTGTGCGCGCCGAGCGGCCTCGCGGAGTGACATGCCACCGCGCAGCCGCCGAGCCGCTTGCCCGAACGTTTCCACGGTGTCCCCCTCCGTGCTGCCAGGGTGCTGCCAATGCTGTCAGGTCCACAGAGTGCCTGATGGCAGCACGCGAATGCCACTCCTTCCGTCCTGACCGTCCTAGCGTCAGGCCAACGGGTTCGGTTCCCGAAATGGGGGAGGCGCAATGCAGCACCGGGAGGAAAAGCGCGCATGGTGGCGTCGCGTTTTGGTCTTGCGGCGGCGACGGTGCACCTGCGGCCTGCCCTGGCCCTGCATCGAGGCATGGATGGCCAAGGGCAAAGACGGCGAGGAGTTCCGCGCATTGACGGCCCTCAGCGACCCCGGTAAGAGCGCCGATAACCACCGCCCGACGTCCCGAGCTGGCAGACAAACACCATGCCGTTGTTCCAGATCGGTCGCGCAGGCGCCCTTACTCCGGCACAGAAGCGCCGCTCGCGAGGGGGCGCGTGATGCTGATCCCTCGCACGGAACACCAAGGCGAGCGCCCGTCCTGGGACTGCAAGGTGTGCGGCGACCCTGGCCCTGCGCCGTTGCCAAGGTCGAGCTTGCCGAGCAGTACCAGCGTTTTCCGCACGGCCTGTCGGTCGTCGTCGGATCCTTTCTGATCGAGGCGATCGACGACTGGACCGCCGGTCCTGGAATGCCGCCGCCAGACCTGTATGAGCGGTTTCTTGGCTGGGCCGAACCGCCGGGGATGGCGGCATGACGAATGAGGAGCCGCCGAAGAGAGCGCCTGGCTTGCTCGGCCTACCGCTCGACGCCTTCGACGCGCCGCCCGTGGTGAGGGTCGGGACAACTTTGGTCCGCGTTGCGTGGATTCACATGCAGGAGGGCCGCGCCGTTATCGAGCTGGAGACCGATGACATGGCGGTTGCTGCTGAACAGCTCGTGCTCGACAGCGTCACGGCGGCGAAGGCGAGGGCCGCTCGATCGGAAGCAGGGCAGCCCGCCCGGACGTAACCACTCCCTACACCCCCGGAGGTTGGAATGTCCCTATCGATGTTGTTCGACGAGGGCACGGTCAGCGAGATGATGACCGCTTGGCCGGCGAAGCCTGCGCTTCACACACCGCCTGACGGCAGCCGCCTGCCCGGCATCGTCAATGTGGATCTCATTAACGGCTACCTCGACACCGGTACCGCACCCGCAGAGCAGCTCATCGTGATCAAAGACGGAGCGGCGCTGCACTCCCGGGCATACACGACGGACGGCTACCTCGACCCCGGCAAGGTCGCGAAGTGGCGCGGCCGGGGCTACACGATCCAACTGCGCAATCTGCATCGCTGGTGTCCGGAGGTGTACGCGATCTGCGCGGCGATGCAGAACGAGACCGGGTACGGCACGTACGCCACGGGCTTCGTCACCCCGGCAGGCGGCCAGGGTCTGCATCACCACTGGGACCAGAACATGGGCTTCGTCTACCAGCTCGCCGGGCGCAAGACCTGGCAGCTCTGGGAACCCGGCGTCGAAGAGCCGCACCGCGAGCAGTTCGCGTCCAACACCGCGCCCGGCAGCGACGTGCTCGACCGCGTGAAGTCGATGCGACCCGACTTCGAGTTCGACCTCGGTCCCGGTCAGATCCTGGTGCTGCCCCGCGGCTGGATGCACAACCCGCACGCGCGGAGCCAGACCGAGGAGAGCGTCCACGTGACGTTCGTGGCTCGCGAGCGCACCGGCTATTGGATCGCCGGGAAGCTGGCCCAGGCCGCGCTCACCTCGACCCCGCTGCGGCGCGTCATCTCGCCCGCCAGCATCGTCGACCCCGCCGCCTTCGCCGCACGGGTCGCCGCCGCGCGTGACCTGCTGACGGACTGGCTTACCGGTGCCGATGTCGAAGCGCTGGCCGCCGAGCTGCTCCAGGCCGCGCGCACCGAACCGAACGTCGACTACATCTCCCACGCGCCGAGTCAGATCGGCCAGCACCAATCGACCCGTTGATCCGGGATTTCACCGGCGCATCAGGCGTCGGCGATCCATACACCCCCAAGGAGGAGTCGTGACGCTCACGACCGCACTGCCGGTTCAGGCCGACAAGGACCCGCAAGCCCTCGTCGACCCCGAGACCTTCGACAAGCTCGCCGAGTTCTTCGCCGCCCGCCAGGAGGTCACCAAGATCTACGCCCGGCGGGCCGTCGGACAGATGCTGCTCATGCTCAAGGCCCACGCCGACTCGCAGCACGACCCCGACTTCGGCCGGCTGCTGCCCGACGGCCGCTCGTACCGCGTCGTCCCGACCGAACCGGTCGACGCGGCCTGGCACGCGTCGTTGCAACACACCGAGGCGTACGCCGCCGCCTGTGAGCAGATCGGGGGAGGCTTCGTGCACCACGTGCCGATCCTGACCGAGGGCATGGCGGACGGCTCCTCGCTGGAGTACACCCGCCAGGCTCTCAAGGCGACCGGCTACTACATCGACCCCGCGTTCTGGGACGGCGAGGCGAAGTCCTGCTGCCCGCCGAACCCGGGCATCTGAAAGGCCACCTGACCGATGCGCACTGACTGGGCCACGCTGCCCGAGGCCGTCACGAAGGAAGTCGCCGACCGAGTCGGCGGTTTCCACATCTCGCCCGCCGCGACCGGTGACCATGCGGAGATAGCCGCAACCGTCACCGGGCCAACCGGGAAGGTGTTCCTCAAGGCGGCTCACTCTGACTTCGGGGTTCGGTCGTTGCGCTTCGAGCTGCGGGTGAGTGAGGCCGTTAGTGGGTCTCACTCACCCGCGGTCCGATGGCACTTCAAGGCGGCCGGCTGGCTGGTCGTGGGCTTCGAGCACTGCGACGGCCCGCACGCCGACCTGTCACCGGGCAGCCCCGACCTGGACCTTCTCGGGGAAGCGCTGGTCGCGCTGGGTAAGACTCAGGCGCCGGACGTGGGGCTGTTCAGCCCAAAGGGGCGGCTCGGGTTCGAGCACCCGGCGATGGACGGCGACAACCTCGTGCACACCGACCTCGGCCCGGCCAACCTCATCGTCACCCCGGACGGCCTGCGGATCGTTGACTGGGCGATGGCGACCAAGGCCGCACCGTGGGTCGAACTTGCCATCCTCGCCCAGTGGTTGATCGGCAGCGGCCACACGCCCGAGCAGGCTGAGCAGTGGCTGGCGCGGTTTCCCGCCTGGGGCGAGGTCGGTCCTGACGTCCTCGACGACTTCGCCTTCAAGAACGCCGCGAAGTGGGCAACGAAGGCCCAGCCGAACTCGCCAGCCTGGATGCACAACCTCGCGGACTGGACCGGCCAGTGGTCGACGTACCGGCGCACGCCTGAGAACACCTAACGATGGCTGCTCGCACAGCAACGGCGATGCGCCGGACGCCCGTCACGGGCAAGCACACATCGTTCGTCGGCTACGTCGCCCCGATTCCGGGCCACGAGAACGGATGGTGGCAATCATGGCTACCCGACGCGCCGCCCGAGCGCACGATCGGCACTCACCAGGACGAGGCACAGGCGGTCCGGTTCTTGCTGCAACTGGAACAGCACCGCCAGCGCACGGTGTAGGCCGGAAACGCCTTGCTTGACCACCCGGTTCGGCGGGCTCTTCCCCGTGGTGCCTGTCGGGCCGGGTCAGCTTCAGCCCGTCGCCGCTCGCTGTCTGCGGCAACCCAGTGGGCGGGTTGAGGGCGACCGTCCCCCGGCCGCAAAGAAGGCCCGGACTGGGCAGCATCGTGGCGCTGCCAGGTCCGGGCCTTCCTGTGTATCGAGATGGTCAGTTCGACCAGGCCTTTGCCCAGTCGAACTCGACACGCGGATCGATAGCGCCCCACGGATTCGCACGGGTCGGTCGTCCGCCCTTCGCGGCTGCGCGGGAGACGGTCATCCGGTCGATGAACAGCCCGACGAACTCGCGGCGCTCCGTGATTGGCGCGGTGTCCCACCATGAACCCTCGTCGCCGTACTCGCTGGAGGTCCAGCCGGTCAACGGGATGGTGGCCGTCATCGCCTTGTTGAGCGCCTCCAACGATGCCGTGAGGTCGTCGACCCGGGCACCGGTCGCGGTCACCTGACGTTCCAACACGAGGGCGGCGGCACCCTTGGCCGTCGCCAGGGTCTCTCCCAGCCGCTCCAGCGAGGCAGTCGCCTCGGCCAACTCAGCGGCCACCGTCGCGCGCTGGGCGGCGGTAGCCGGGTCGCTGTGCGCCACGGCGTACCGGCGCGTGGCTTCAGCGAGGATGGCCCCAACCTCGGTGTCTTCCAGGTCTTCCGGATCGAAGCTCTCGATCATTCGCCCGATCCGGAATCGGACGAAGGCGTCCAGCGTCGACATCGAGACCGTGCAGGAGTGCCGCCCGGCAGGCGCCGAACGGGCTGAGCTGCCCGATCGGGGTCGCGAGGACAGAGGCCTGATCCCCTTGCGCCGCCGCGCCGGATCCGCCCGGCGCGGCGCGCGCCGGGCCGGGCACGCCGTTCACGCCGACGAGGGTAAAAAATCGACATGTCCCGAAATCCCGCTCACACTCGAAAGTGAGACACGCGGGAGGTGGATCATGTCACCGAGTTTTCCCAACGAGCCACGCTATGCCGGTCTCGACGACCAGCGATTCCGTAATCCCGACGAGCGCGCCGCCTGGGCCCAGGCGGAGGCCATGCTCCAGCAGGCTCGGACCATGATGCGCGAGGCGGAGAACGCGCTGGACACCTGGAAGACCGGCAAGGAGATGAACCGGCTGCGCTGTGAGCGCCGGGGCATCGACGCCACCGACGCGGAGATCCGCTGGTCGGCGTCCACGACCGCGAAGAACGCGATCACCAACAACAGCTTCTACGTGTCGCTGGCCAGCATGTATTTCGGCGCCGCGTCGGCGAACTACTCCCGGGCGCTCTATCTGCGCAGCCGGGGCGCCGCCCGGATCTGACCGCGCGCCGTCCACGCCCTCCGAAGACGACCGCGTGCCGCACCGGCACCACTCGGCCGCCGCCGGGGTCCGAGGCGCGCGGGGGGCCGGTGGCCTCAGCGGTCGGGCTGCGGCACGTCCTGCTCGGCGACCGGGGTGGCATCCGGCCGCGGCGGCGCGGCCTGCACCGGCCCGGCCGGGGCCGCCAGGGCCAACCCGAGCACCGCACCGGCCCCGATCAGGCGCAGACCGGCGAGCGACACCGGGCGGCGTTCCGCTTTCTCCATGCGCTACTCCTCTGACCTCGCCATGCGCGACCTGGAACTTCGCCGCGCGCGGACCCACGAACCGTGGGTCGGCCACCACCATGCCAGCGGAAGCTGAGACATCGCTGTGTCAAATTCATGCAGACGGGCACCATTGACTGCGTGGAGACCGCCACCGAGACCGAACGCAAGTACGACGTTCCCGACACCTTCGAGCTTCCGGACCTGACCGGTGCGGCGGGCATCGCCCGCGTCGACGGCGCCGAGACGCACGATCTCGACGCCACCTACTTCGACACCGACGATCTCCGGTTGATGAGAAACCGCCGGACTCTCCGGCGGCGATCCGGCGGGCACGACGCCGGCTGGCACCTCAAGACGCCCGGCGACGGCGACGGCCGCCGGGAGCACCGGATGCCCGGCGACTCCGACGACGTCCCGGACGAACTGCGCGCCCTGGTCCGGGCCATCGTGCGGCGCCGCCCGCTGACGCCGGTGGCCCGGCTGCACACGCACCGGGTGGAGACCCCGCTGCGCGACGCGGGCGGCCGCACCCTGGCGCTCATCGCGCAGGACCGGGTCCGCGCCGAGGCCGGCGACGACCGCAGCACCTGGTGCGAGATCGAGGTCGAACTCGTCGACGGCGATGCCAAGGTGCTCGATACGGTCGAGAAAGCCCTGCTCAAGGCGGGCGCGCGCCCGGCCGCGGGGCCCTCCAAGGTGGCCCGTGCGCTGGCCGGCCGGCTCGCCGGCAAGCCGGCGAAAGGCCGGGTCCACCCCATTTCCCGGTACGCCCGTGAGCAGCGCGACGCGATCACCGAGCAGGATCCGGCGGCCCGGCGCGGCGACCCCGCGGCGGTGCACCGGATGCGCGTCGCCACCCGGCGGCTGCGCAGCACCCTGAAGAGCTTCCGGCGCTGGTTCCCGGGGCCGGACACCCCCGCGCTCGGAGAGGACCTGCGCTGGCTGGCGGGTGTGCTCGGCGCGGTCCGCGACCCGCAGGTGCTGGAGGGCAAGCTGCTGTCCGGCCTGGCGGACTCCGGTCCCGAGTTCGAGGCGGCCGGGCAGCGGATCCGGGCCGCCCTGGAGCAGCGGGTGGCGAAGGGCCGCGAGGAGCTGGCCGCCGCGCTCGACTCGGACCGCTACCTGGACCTGCTGGACCGGATCGACGCGCTGGTCGACTCCCCGCTGCCGGACGCCGGCGACCCGGCGAAGCAGGTCCGCAAGGTGCTCGGCAAGGCGGACCGGCGGCTGGACGCGGCGCTGGCCGGCGGCGTCGACGAGGAGCTGCACGCGGCCCGCAAGAAGTACAAGCAGGCCCGGTACGCGGTCGAGCTGATCGCCCCGGCGGCCGGCAAGCCGGCCAAGCGGCTGGTCGAGACGCTCACCGACCTGCAGGACGGGCTGGGCGCGCACCAGGACTCGACCATCGCCCGCCAGACGCTGCGCGAGATCGGGCCGGACGATTTCCATTTCGGCGTGCTGTACGGGCGGCAGGAGGCCGTGGGTAAGGAGACTCTGGCCGCGGTCCCCCCGCTGGTGCGGGCGTCCCGGCGCAAGAAGGTCCGTCGATGGCTGGTGAAGGCGTGAGACATGAGCACTGAGGTGGAGTCCCCGTCCGAGTACGACGAGTCGGTGACCGCGCCCTACGCGGGGCCGATCGCGGAGCTGACGGGGTACCGGGTGGTGGACGACGAGGACGACGATCCGAAGCTGATGAAGGCGGACGGCTCCCCCGTCGACACCTGGCGCGAGGACTATCCGTACGACGAGCGCATGGACCGCGCCGAGTACGACCATCACAAGCGGCTGCTGCAGATCGAGCTGCTGAAGCTGCAGAACTGGTGCAAGGACACCGGGGAGCGGCTGGTGATCCTGTTCGAGGGCCGGGACGCGGCCGGCAAGGGCGGCACGATCAAGCGGTTCATGGAGCACCTCAACCCGCGGGGCGCCTCGGTCGTCGCGCTGGAGAAGCCGAACGAGCGGGAGAGCACCCAGTGGTACTACCAGCGGTACATCAAGCATCTGCCGTCCGCCGGTGAGATCGTGCTGTTCGACCGGTCCTGGTACAACCGGGCCGGCGTGGAGCGGGTGATGGGCTTCTGCACCCGGCAGGAGTACCTGGAGTTCATGCGGCAGACCCCGGAGCTGGAGCGGATGCTGGTGCGCTCCGGCATCCACCTGGTCAAGTTCTGGTTCTCGGTGTCCAAGGGTGAGCAGCGCACCCGGTTCGCCATCCGCCAGGTCGACCCGGTGCGCCAGTGGAAGCTGTCGCCGATGGACCTGGAGTCGCTCGACAAGTGGGACGACTACACCGAGGCCAAGGAGGCGATGTTCTTCTACACCGACACCGCCGACGCGCCCTGGACCGTGGTGAAGAGCAACGACAAGAAGCGGGCCCGGCTGGAGGCGATGCGCCACGTGCTGCACCGCTTCGACTACGACGGCAAGGATACGGCGGTGGTCGGCACCCCGGACCCGAAGCTGGTGGGCGGCGCCTCACTGGTGGTGGAAGGAACCGAAATGTCGCCCCGGGTATTCCCGCGCCTGTAGTGATTCAAAAAGCGTTGGCAGGGCCGCCTCCGGGTGGCTAACGTGGCCGTACACGTGAAGGGAGGTGGTCCGAAGTTGTATAGCAACGGGACTCGTGAGGTGGCTGTCCGCTAGCCGCTGTCCTCGACAGCTAGAACTTCTGTTACAGCGTTGAGGCCGTGTGGCAGCGGCTTTGGCGAATACCAGACAGCCACCCGACCCCCGGGGATCCGGCCTTGTCCGACCGGACCACGTTCGCGTTCGCGCGGCGCGGAAGTCCCCGGGGGTCGCTTCATATCTCCCGGGAGCCCCCTGCCGTGCGTGAGCTCGTCGTCCTCGGCACCGCCAGCCAGGTGCCGACCCGGCACCGCAACCACAACGGCTACCTGCTCCGCTTCGACGACGAGGTGATCCTCTTCGACCCGGGCGAGGGCACCCAGCGGCAGATGCTGCTGGCCGGCCTCGCGGTCACCCCGCTCACCCGGATCTGCATCACCCATTTCCACGGCGACCACAGCCTCGGGCTGCCCGGCGTCCTGCAGCGCATCTCGCTGGACCGGGTGCCGCATCCGGTGCCGGTCCACTACCCGGCCGGTGGCCAGGAGTTCTACGACCGGCTGCGATACGCCACCAGCTACTGGGACAACGCCGACATCGTGCCGTCCCCGGTCGGCGCGGCGTTCGTCGCGGAGACGTCGGCCGGGCGCCTCACGGCCCTGCCGCTGCGGCATTCCATCGAAACGTACGGCTACCGCCTGACCGAGCCCGACTCACGCCGGATGCTGCCCGAGCGGCTCGCCGCGCACGGGATCAGCGGCCCGGCCGTCGGCGAGCTGCAGCGCACCGGCCGGTCCGGCGACGTGACGCTGGAGCAGGTGAGCGCCGCCCGGCCCGGGCAGAGCATGGCGTTCGTGATGGACACCGGCCTGTGCGACAACGTGTTCGCCCTGGCCGACGGCGTGGACGTGCTGGTCATCGAGTCGACGTTCCGGGCCGAGGACGCCGCGCTGGCCGCCCAGGTGGGGCACCTGACGGCCGGTCAGGCCGCCGCGGTGGCCCGGCAGTGCGGCGTACGCCAGCTGGTGTTGACCCACTTCTCCCAGCGCTACCCGGACCCGTCCGGCTTCCTCGACGAGGCCCGCCGGGAGTTCGACGGCCCGATCGTGATCGCCGAGGATCTGCTGCGTGTGCCGTTCCCGGCCCGGCGCTAGCGTCGAAGCCATGACTGTTCTGCTGCGACCCGCCGCCGCGACCGATCAGGCCGGCGTCGGTGTGCTGCACCACCGGTCGCGGGCCGACGCCTACGCGCACCTGGTGCCCGCCGGCACGTTCCCGGAGCACGGCCACGAGCCGCTCGCCGAGTGGTGGGCGGAGCGGTTCCGCTGGGAACGCGACACGCACCGGATGACCGTCGCCGAGGTCGGCGGCGAGCTGGCCGGATTCACCTACACCGGCCCGAGCGAGACCCCCGGGGCCGCCGAGCTGTACGCCATCCACGTCGCCCCGGAGCGGGTGGGCACCGGCGTCGGCCGCCGGCTGATGATGCACGCGCTGGCCGAACTGCCCGCTTTCGGCGGCGACCGTGCGGTGCTCTGGGTGCTGTCCGGCAACCGGGTCGCTCGCCGGTTCTACGAGCACGGCGGCTGGGCGGCGGACGGCGGGACCCGGGTGGCCCCGATCAACGACACCCCGCTGCCCCAGCTGCGGTACACCCACCCGCTGTAGACGGCGAGATGCCCGCCGTGGGGGACGACGGGCATCTGCACCTCTCGCTGGTTGAGCGGGAACGCGTGACCGAGTGAATGCGGGGGAACCTGTGGTCACGCGCTCCCGCCAACCGCCCCGCGGCGAACCGGTGCGCCTGGCCGGAGGCGCGGACCGGCGGAGGCGTGCCGGTCATGTCCGGTTCGCATGCGGGCTTGGGCGCGGGAACACCGGAGCGCTGGCGGGGCGCCCCGGCGTCACCGCCGGGAGACGTACGCCGGGCCGGAAGCCAGGGCCTGCCGGGGGACGGTCAAGCTCGTCGGCGACGTCCGAGTCGTGGGGTCAGTCGTCGTACCTCCGCTGGTTGTGGTTGCGCACGGCCCGGGCGCGGTCGGTCATCGCGGCCGGCAGGCTGTTCAGGTCGTGCCGCACGGTCCAGACCTCACGCCAGGGCCGGCGGGACACCGCGTCGGCGCGTTCCGCCAGCCGGCGCGCCGAGCAGGGCCAGCGCCAGCCGCACCGGACACATCGGCCGTCCCGGCCGGTCGCCAGGTGGCGGCCCAGCATCTGCTGCGCGTCCTGCCACAGCAGGCGATCCACGATGTCGGCTGGTGCCGCCTCGTCGACGTCGACCATTCCCTACCCCTTCGTCCGGGAGTGGCTCACAGCTCCGTCTCGACACATACAACCGCACTCGACCATCGTCCGGTCGGACTCAGTGTGCGATTGTGGCGACTATCCGTAACCGACGATGCCCGCTGTGCCTGCGTCCGGCGTTCGCCCTGGGCGGACGGGCCGCGGGCATCGATGTCGGCGGGCCGGGCGTTGACCGGGACATGAGCACCGAAGAATCCGAGGCGCTCGATGCCTACAGCCGCATCGTCACCGGTGTGGCCGGCCGCCTCCTGCCCTCGGTGGCGGCCCTCTCGATCCGTTCCCCGCGCGGTGGCGCCGGCTCCGCGGTCACCTTCACCGACGACGGGTTCCTGCTGACCAACGCGCACGTGGTGGCCGGCGCCACCACCGGCTCGGCCGCGTTCGCCGACGGCACGGAAACGCCGTTCGACGTGGTCGGCGCCGACCCGCTCTCCGACCTCGCGGTGGTCCGGGTGCACCGTCCCGGCGCGCCGGCCGCCCCGCTGGGCGACGCCGACGACCTGCGGATCGGTCAGCTCGTGGTCGCGGTGGGCAATCCGATGGGCCTGGCCGGTTCGGTCACCGCCGGTGTGGTGTCCGGGCTGGGCCGCTCACTGCCGGCCCGGGACGGCCGCCGGGTCCGGATCATCGACAACGTCATCCAGACCGACGCCGCGCTGAACCCGGGCAACTCCGGTGGCGCGCTGGCCGACTCCGCGGGCCGGGTGGTCGGGGTGAACACCGCGGTCGCCGGGTACGGCCTCGGCCTGGCCGTGCCGGTCAACGACACCACCCGCTCGATCATCGGTGAGCTAGTCGCCACCGGCCGGGTACGCCGGGCCTGGCTGGGCGTGGCCGGCGTCCCGGTCCCGCTGCCACCGCACCTGGCCGAGCGGCTGGGCCAGCGGCAGGGGCTACGGGTGGTCGAGGTGGTGCCGGGCAGCCCGGCCGGCCTCGCCGGGATCTACCTCGGCGACGTGCTGGTCACCGCCGCGGGACGGCCGGTGCAGTCGGTCCAGGCCCTGCAACGGCTGATGCTGGGCCCGGCGATCGGCGCCGACCTGTCGATCACCCTGCTGCGCCGCAACGCCCTGGTGGACGTCCTCACCACTCCCACCGAACTGACCTGACGCACTCCCGCCAACCGCAGGACCCGCGGTCGCCGCCGCGCGGGATCGGCACGTCGACCGGGCCGCGCGCCCGACAACGCAACTCCCACCAACCCCGAGACCCACGATTCGCCGCCGCCGGGACGGCAGCCGGTTCCCGCCGCCCGCGGGCTGTGCGGGCAGCGGGAAACCGACTGCCGTCCCGGCGGTCACCAGGCGGATCGCCGCGGAGCGAAGCGGCGCCGAACTAGCTCAGATGGGCCAGCAGGTCCTGCCGGGTGAGCACGCCGGCCGGCTTGCCGTCGACCAGCACCATCGCCGCGTCGCCCTTCTCCAGCAGCGCGACCGCCTCGCTCACCGGCTCCCCGCCACCGATCATCGGCAGCGGTTCGCCCATGTGCCGCTCGATCGTGTCGTGCAGGTGCGCCTGCCCGGTGAAGAGCGCGTCGAGCAGCGTCTTCTCCGAGATCGAGCCGGCCACCTCGCCGGTCACCACGGGCGGCTCGGCCTTGAGGACCGGGAGCTGGCTGACCCCGTACTCGCGCATGTAGTCGATCGCGTCGCGGACCGTCTCGGTCGGGTGCACGTGCACCAGCGGCGGGATCTCGGCGCCCTTGGCCGCGAGCGCGTCCGCCACGGTCGGGGCGTCGCCGGGGGTACGCAGGAAGCCGTACCGGGCCATCCACCTGTCGTTGAAGATCTTCGAGAGGTAGCCACGCCCGCCGTCCGGCAGCAGCACCACGATGACGTCGTCCGGTCCGGCCTTGCGGGCCACCTCCAGCGCGGCCACCACGGCCATCCCGCACGAGCCACCGACCAGCAGGCCCTCCTCACGGGCCAGACGGCGGGTCATCTCGAACGAGTCCGAGTCGCTCACCTTGATCACCTCGTCGGTGACCTGCCGGTCGTACGCGGTCGGCCAGAAGTCCTCGCCGACGCCCTCGACCAGGTACGGCCGCCCGGTGCCCCCGGAGTACACCGAGCCCTCCGGGTCGGCGCCGATCACCCGTACGTCGCCGCGTTCCTTCAGGTAGCGGCCGACGCCGGTGATCGTCCCGCCGGTGCCGACGCCCGTCACGAAGTGGGTGATCCGGCCGTCGGTCTGCTCCCAGATCTCCGGACCGGTCTGCTCGTAGTGCGAGCGCGGGTTCGCCGGGTTGCTGTACTGGTCGGGTTTCCAGGCCCCGGGAATGTCCCGGGTCAGCTGGTCGGACACGTTGTAGTAGGAACGCGGGTCCTCCGGCGCGACGGCGGTCGGGCAGACCACCACCTCGGCGCCGTACGCCCGCAGGACGTTCTGCTTGTCCTCGCTGACCTTGTCAGGGCAGACGAAGACGCACTTGTAACCCCGCTGCTGCGCGACCAGGGCGAGACCGACGCCGGTGTTGCCGCTGGTCGGTTCGACGATGGTGCCGCCGGGCTTGAGCAGGCCGGCCTCTTCGGCGTCCTGCACCATCCGCAGCGCGATCCGGTCCTTGACCGAGCCGCCGGGGTTCATGTACTCGACCTTGGCCAGCACGGTGGCGCTGATGCCCTCGGTCACGCTGTTGAGCCGGACCAGCGGAGTGTTCCCGATGATCTCGACCACGTTGTCGTAATAGCGCACGCTTCAGCGTACGACGACGTGCTTCGTGACTCGCTCCCACTCCAGGAAACGCTCGGTCTCGCTGAGCACCGTGCCGGCCAGCCAGGTTATCGCGACCGCGTCGTCGACCAGGCCGAACACCCAGAGGAAGGCTTCCGGTACGGCGTCGATCGGGGACAGCACGTAGGCCGTGGCGGCGGCCATCAGGGCGACCCGCATGCCGCCGTCGTACTCCCGCCTGGCGGTGGCCTTGAGCATCCGTGGGATCGCCGCCAGCCGTCGGCCGAGCGAGGGCCCGCCCCGGGCGCCGGCCATCAGGGCCCGGCCGAGCGCGGTGAAGGCCGCCGTACGTTTCAGAGTTCTGGCCATCTCTGTTCCCCTTTCCGCAACTACAGCATGACCGGGGTGCGCCATGATTGCCTCTCGCCCGCGCGAGCTAGCCTCGAATCCCGACGCCAGGCGCCGATCTTGGCCTGCCGGATGGTTCTCCCGACCGGAGAGCGGACGCCGAGCCCGGATGGTTCCCTTCGGAGGACAGCGAGGGAGACTGTGAACACCACTGTCATCAACAGCGGCGCTCTCACCGGCGCCACCCACGTCCGGTCCCGCGCGCCCGGCGCGGAAGACCGGCAGCGCCTCCGGCTCCGCACGCTCAGCGCGGAAGACCGGCAGCGCCTCCGGCTCCGCACGCTGAGCGCGGAGGACTGGCAGCGCATCCGGACCGCCGGGCGGATCGCCGGTCAGGTGACCGGCGCGCTCGCCGGCGTGACCGCGCTCTCGGCCGGGCTGCTGCTGCGGCAGGCCGCCGACGCGCGCCGGATCATCCCGATGGCCGAGGCGCCCCCGCCCCGCGGCGACGGCGTCTACGGCGCGAAGTTCCCCGGCCGGCCACTGAGCCTGGTGGTCCTGGGCGACTCGTCCGCCGCGGGATACGGCGTGCACCGGCCCCGGGAGACCCCCGGCGCGCTCTTCGCCACCGGCATCTCCCGCCGCCTGCGCCGTCCGGTGCGGCTGCACCGGGCGGCCGTGGTCGGCTGCGTCTCGTCCGGCCTGCCCTGGCAGGTCGACGCCGCCCTGGAACACCGACCGGACCTGGCCATCATCCTGATCGGCGGCAACGACGTCACGCACGTCTCGGCCCGGGCCGAGGCGGTCCGGCACCTGGGCGACGCGGTGCGCCGGCTGCGCGAGGCCGGCTGCCGGGTCGTCGTCGGCACCTGCCCGGACATCGGCGCGATCCAGCCGATCAAACCGCCGCTGCGCTGGCTGGCCCGGCGCTGGAGCCGGCAGCTCGCCGCCGCGCAGACCGTCGCGGTGGTCGCCGCCGGCGGGCGTACGGTTTCGCTCGGTAACCTGCTCGGCCCGATGTTCGAGGCGGATCCGGCCCGGATGTTCAGCTCCGACCGTTTCCACCCGTCCGCGGAGGGGTACGCACGGGCTGCAGCCGTGATGATGCCGACGGTGATGGCTGCCCTGGGTGAGGACGATCGGCCCGCGGTGCCGATCGCCGACGGCGTGCGGAGCCTGCCGGAGGCGGCCGACGAGGCGGTCCGGGCACCGGGCACCGAGGTCAGTCCGGTCCGCAGCGGCGCGCGGTGGGCACAGTTGCGCCGGCACCCCTGGTTCGGCGAGACGCGACACTGGTTCGGTTCCGGGACGGGCAGCGCGCCGAGCGCGGTCCGGTCCACGGGCTGACCGGCCCGGACACCGGGTCCGTCCGGGCCGCGGGGGCGCGTGCGGTGCACGGCGGCGGCGCGGCGCATGCGCCCCGGGCCGTAGGGTAGACCAAGAAGGATCATCGAAGTCGGCGGAACGCAGGGAGGCGGGACATGGCTGGGCTGCCGGAACGACTGACCAAGGCCGCGGCCACGAGCCTGCTCGCCGGCGCGCTGGGTGGCGCCGCCCTGCTCGCCGGTGAGGTGCTGGCCGCCAAGGCACGCCGCTACGCCAAACCCACCATGGGCCTGGCCCTGCGCACGTCGATGGGACCGGCGAGCGCCCCGCCGCTGCGGCTGGTCCTGCTGGGCGACTCGGCCGCGGTCGGCGTCGGGGTGGAGTGGCTCTCCGACACCGTCGGTGGCCAGCTCGCCCGGCTGGTCGCCGAGGGCACCCCGGAGACCGGCCCACGGCACGTGCTGCTGTCCAGCGTCGGCGTCGCCGGGTCCCGCTCCACCGACCTGGCCACCCAGGTGGCGCGGGCGCTGCTGGGCACCAAGCCGGACGTGGCGGTGGTGCTGATCGGGTCGTACGACGCGACCTCGATCCGCAACCCGGAGGAGGCGGCCGCCCACCTCGGCCAGGCCGTCCGCCGGCTGCGCGCGGCCGGCGTCCAGGTGGTCGTCGGGACCTGCCCCGACCTGGGCGCGATGCGCTCGATGGCGCCGCCGCTGCGGCAGATCGCCGGGCTGCTCGGCCGCCGGATCGCCAAGGCGCAGGCCCGGGCGGTCGCCGAGGCCGGCGGCGCGGTGGTCGACCTGGCGGCGGAGACCGGCGCGGTGTTCCGGGCCGACGCCGGGACGCTGTGTTACGACGGTTTCCACCCGTCGGCCGACGGCTACCGCGTCTGGGCGCACGCCCTCTATCCGGCGGTGGCCCGCGCGGCGATGACCGGCGTGTGACAAATCGAGACTTCCGACCATGTTACCCGTGAGTAAACTGGGGTCATGCCGGAAGCTGTCATCGTCGCCACTGCCCGCTCCCCGATCGGCCGCGCCCACAAGGGCTCGCTGAAGGACCTACGCCCCGACGACCTCGCCGCCACCATCGTCGACGCCGTGCTCGACAAGGTGCCCCAGCTCGACCGCACCCTGATCGAGGACCTCTACCTCGGTTGTGGCCTGCCCGGCGGTGAGCAGGGCTTCAACATGGGCCGCGTGGTCGCCACGAAGCTCGGGCTGGACGGCCTGCCGGCCGCCACCATCACCCGGTACTGCTCGTCGTCGCTGCAGACCACCCGGATGGCGTTCCACGCGATCAAGGCCGGTGAGGGCGACATCTTCATCTCGGCCGGTGTGGAGACCGTGTCCCGGTTCGCCCGGGGCAGCTCCGACGGCCTGCCCTCGGAGGCGGCCGACAAGGTCGGCGGCGGCTGGGAGAACCCGTACTTCGCCGACGCGCGCTCGCGCACCGCGTCGTACGCCGAGGGCGGCAAGGTCTGGCACGACCCCCGCGAGGACGGGCTGGCCCCGGACATCTACATCGCGATGGGCCAGACCGCGGAGAACCTCGCCCAGCTCAAGAACGTCTCCCGCCAGGAGATGGACGAATTCGGCGTACGGTCGCAGAACCTCGCCGAGAAGGCCATCGCCGACGGCTTCTGGGAGCGCGAGATCACCCCGGTCACCCTGCCCGACGGCACCGTGGTGGCCAAGGACGACGGCCCCCGGCCGGGCGTCACCATCGAGGCGGTCTCCGAGCTCAAGCCGGTCTTCCGCCCCGACGGCCGGGTCACCGCCGGCAACTGCTGCCCGCTCAACGACGGCGCCGCCGCCCTGGTGATCATGAGCGACACCAAGGCCCGGGAGCTCGGCATCACGCCGCTGGCCCGGATCGTCTCCACCGGCGTCACCGCGCTCTCCCCGGAAATCATGGGTTACGGCCCGGTCGAGGCGTCCCGGCAGGCGCTCAAGCGCGCCGGCATGACCATCGACGACGTCGACCTGGTGGAGATCAACGAGGCATTCGCGGCCCAGGTCATCCCGTCGTACAAGGACCTGGGCATCCCGCTGGAGAAGCTGAACGTGAACGGCGGCGCGATCGCCGTCGGCCACCCCTTCGGCATGACCGGCGCCCGCATCACCGGCACGCTGATCAACTCGC
The DNA here is from genome assembly GCF_003711105.1 of Actinoplanes teichomyceticus ATCC 31121. Taxonomy (NCBI): domain Bacteria; kingdom Bacillati; phylum Actinomycetota; class Actinomycetes; order Micromonosporales; family Micromonosporaceae; genus Actinoplanes; species Actinoplanes teichomyceticus. Next base: position 821,056 of record NZ_CP023865.1, on the reverse strand, counting down.
TGGACTGGCACGACAAGTCGATCGGCCTGGAGACCATGTGCGTCGGTGGCGGCCAGGGCATGGCGCTGATCATCGAGCGGCTGAGCTGACCGTCCACCGCTGAGACGGGCCCGGCTCTTCCCCCCGGCCGGGCCCGTCACCCTCCCACCACCGGCCGCCCGGCGCCTAGGCTGGACGGATGCCCTCGACGGTCCGGCCGGTCGATCCGGACGATTCCCGCTTCGGCGAGCTGGCGGACCTGTTCGACGCCTACCGCAGGCACTACGGCGAGCCGGGCGACGCCCCACGTACCGCCGCGTGGCTGCGCGAGCAACTACGAACGCAGCGGCTGCGGGCCGCCGCGGCGATCCACACCCCGGCGGATCGGGTAGCCGCGTACCACGGCTCCACCGGCGCAACGGTCATCGGCTTCGTCACCACCGCGGTGCTGCCGGCCTCGCTGCGCCTGGAGACCTTCTGGCTGGTCCGCGACCTGTTCGTCGCACCCGGCCACCGCCGCGTCGGCGTCGCCCGCGCCCTGCTCGACCATGCCGTCACCCGGGCCCGCTCGGCGGGCGCGCTGCGCCTGACCCTGCAGACCGAACCGCAGAACCTTGCCGCCCTGGCCCTCTACACCTCAGCCGGCTTCCGGCCGGTGGACGGCGTGACCAGCCTCAGCCTGCCTCTCCCCGGCCCGCACCCACCGCCTTCGGGCGGATGATATCGACCGCGGCGGGGTGGAACGAGGGACGGCCGCACGGACCCGGGCGGGACAGCCCGTGATGGCGCCGGGGCGCGTCGGTCAAAGTGCCTTGCGCGCGCCTCGTCGACCGAGGTGACGGTCTAAGCACCGCGCGCGCCTCGTCGACGGCGACGGTCAGAGCACCGCGCGCACCTCGCCGACGGCACTCAGAGCACCCTGCGCACCTCGTCGACGGCACTCAGAGCACCCTGCGCACCTCGTCGACCGCGGCGGCGGCCCGGACGAGCAGATCCTCGGACGGCTCGGCGGCCAGGATGTCGTCGGCGACCACCCGCAACTGGTCCGGCAGCACCAGGTCATGCAGGCGCGGGACCTGGTGCACGGTCTGCCCCTCGGCCTCCGCACCGAGCTCGGCGAGGCGCTGCACCAGGCCATACACAAGATCACTCCGGGTCCGGGCTCCGGCAGGCGCCGCCCAGCGGGGCTCCTCCCAGTGCCTGACCTGAGTGAGCAACCGCTGCACCGACACCTCGAACTCGGACACCCGGCGAGCCTACCGCCCCTCCCCCGGCAGCCCGGACGCCCTGAGCTCGATGCCTCTCCCACGGTCCGGATGCCGTGGCGCAGCGGTCCCGACGCTTCGCCCAACGGCTCGGATACCGCCGAACCCGCATGTCTTGTCCAGCGGCCCGGATGCCTTGTGGCCGGATGCCTTGGGCCCGGCCGCCCTGAGCCCGGCCGCCCTGAGCCCGGCCGCCCTGAGCCCGGCTGTCCTGAGCCCGGCTGTCTTGGGCCCGGCTGCCCGACTGCCTCGCCGCTCCGCGGAGACAGCACCTCACCACCTCGGCCTGCTCGGCGGTCCCGGCGCCCGGAGCCGGCGGCACACCGATCCGGGAAGAGGGGCGCGGGATCATGGGTGGGCCGCAGTCGATTCGGGCCGGATCGAGCCGCCGCGACCGTCGATCGGCGCCGGTCGCCTTCGGCCGGCTCAGTCGCCGATGCGGCGCGCCCGGCCGGCTGGCCGTCACCGCTCGCCCGCGCCCCGGACAGGCCGCAACACGCGGCCGCGACAGTGTGCGGCAGAGACACCGCGCACCGGGCCGCCACGGGGCGCATGACCGCGGGCCGGAACCCCCAGGTCGTATCAGGCTTTGGGGTTCATGCCGGAAAGCGAACCGCGTCGATGCCGGGGGCTCTTGTCGCAGAGCGAACCGCTCCCCACGCACGACCTTCATGCCGGAAAGCGAACCGCGGCACGGGGGCACGACACCCGGCCGGCGGCGCGGAAGAGGGCAACAACCCGGCGGCGGGGAGCGCGGGGCCCGGGGGTGGAAAAGGGCGACGCCCGACCGCGGGGTGCGGTCGGGCGTCGGAAGGTTCCGGGGACAACGCCCGGTCCGCGGGGAGGCGGGCCGGGCGTCGCCTCGTGGCGACGGCTGGCGAACCGTCAGTCGTCGCCTTGCAGGAAGCTCAGCAGGCGCAGGATCTCGATGTAGAGCCAGACCAGGCCGACCAGGATGCCGAACGCCGCGGTCCACGAGTACTTCTGCGGCAGACCCTGGCGCACGCCCTCCTCGATCTCGTTGAAGTTGAGGATGAAGCTCAGCGCGGCCACGACGATGCAGACCAGGCTGAAGATGTAGCCCAGCGGGCCGTTGTCACGCAGGCCGGTGTTGACGTCGAACAGCGCCAGCACGAAGTTGATCAGCATGACCATGAAGAGGCCACCCATGATGGCGATCATGCCGCGCTGGAACTTCGGGGTGGCGCGGATGACCCGGGCGCGGTAGAGCGCCGCCATCAGGAAGAAGACGCCGAAGGTGGCGACCACCGCCTGCAGAACGATGCCCTCGAAGCCGAGGATGTTCTGGTAGGCCTTGCTGACCATGCCGACGAAGACGCCCTCGACGACCGCATATCCGACCACGAGGGCCGGGTTGGCGATGCGCATGAACGAGATGACCATGCCGAGCACCAGGCCGACCATCGCGGCGCCGATCCAGGCGGCGACGGTCAGCTGGAGGGGAATGAAATTCCACGCGGCAATCGCGGAGATTGCGGTGATGCCGAGCAGGGTGACCGTCTTGACGACGACATCGTCGATGGTCATCGGCTGCACGGCGGGCGGGGCGGCGGGGTAGCCCTCCGCGGTCGGGTACGGCTGACCGTAGCCCGGCGCGCCGTAACCCGGCTGACCGTAACCCGCGTGCCCGGCCGGCCCGTATGGCCCGTACCCGGCCGTCCGCTCCCGCTCGGCCGCCTGGCCGAGGCGCGAGAGCACCGGGTTAGAAGTCTTCACTGTCTCCAGCCTCCCTTGAGGGTTCGGCACAACAATGCCTGTTGTTCCAGGGTAAGCGCTGCGCGCCCGGACCGCCGCTCTCCCGAGCTGTGAGCAGTCTGAAAATGACAGGTGTCATGGGCGCCAGCCGCCGCGTGATGGTATTTCCCCGGGCACAAACCCCCAAAAGGGCAGCGGCCGCGACGAGTTGTCGCGGCCGCTTCGTTATCTGTGCCCGGGGCGGGTCTCGAACCCGCACGCCTGTTAGGGCAGCCGCTTTTAAGGCGGCCGTGTCTGCCATTCCACCACCCGGGCAGTCCTGCGACCACCGTAGCGGGTGCCGGGCCGGTGGTGGGGAACGGCCTTGCCGTCAGCGCGAGCCGGAGGCCACCTTCTCCTCGGTCTTCGGCGCCACCGGCGGGGTCACCTCGGTGAACTCCTCACGCGGCTCGTGCAGCTGACCCAGCGCCACGGTCTCCCGCTTGAGCAGGAACGCGAGCGTCCAGTCGGCGAGCACCCGGACCTTGCGGTTGAACGACGGGATCCGGCTCACGTGGTACAGCCGGTGCATCAGCCACGCCGGGTAGCCCTTGAGCTTGATGCCGTAGACGTGCGCGACGCCCTTGTTGATGCCGAGACCGGCGACGCTGCCCGCGTACTTGTGCTTGTACTCCGTCGGCGCCCCGCCCAGGATCACCTGGCGGATGTTGTCGGCGAGCACCCGGGCCTGCCGGACCGCGTGCTGGGCGCTCGGCGAGCACCAGCCACCCGGGTTGGTCAGGTCGGGGACCTGGGCGCAGTCACCGGCGGACCAGGCGCCCTCGAGCACCTCGCCCTCCAGCGTGGCGACCTGCAGGGTGGGCAGGCAGTTGACGTGCCCGCGCGGGCCGAGCGGCAGGTCGGTCTGCTGCAGCATCGGGGACGGCTTGACACCGGCGGTCCAGACCAGCGTCTCGGCCCGGAACGAGTCCCCGTCGGAGAGCTCGATCACGCCGTCGACGCAGGACTTGAGGAAGGTGTCCAGGCGCAGGTCCACACCGCGGGAGGCGAGCTGGCGGGCGGCGTAGGCGCCCATCTGCGGGCCGACCTCGGGCAGGATCCGGTTGGTCGCCTCGACCAGGATGAAGTGGACCTCCTTCGGGTCCAGCTCCGGGTAGTACTTCAGGGCGTCGGCGACCACGTCCTGCATCTCGGCGAGCGCCTCGATGCCGGCGAAGCCGCCGCCGACGAAGACGAAGTTCAGCGACGCCTTGCGCACCTCGGGGTCCGGCGTCACGGCGGCGACGTCGAGCCGGTCGAGGATGTGGTTACGCAGGTAGATGGCCTCACCGATGGTCTTGAGGCCGATGCCCATCTCGCGCAGGCCGGGGATCGGCAGGGTCCGCGAGACCGAGCCGGGCGCCACGATGATGTGGTCGTAGGCCATCTCGTACGCCGGGCCGTCGATCGGCTGGATCGTCACGGTCTTGCGAGCGTGCTCGATCTTGCTGACCTCACCGGAGACGATGCGGCACTTCTTCAGCTCACGGCGCAGCGGCACAACAGCGTGGCGCGGCGAGATGCTACCGGCCGCTGCCTCGGGCAGGAACGGCTGATAGGTCATGTGCGGCACGGGGTCGATGACGACGACCTCGGCGTGGTTCCGGTTCAGCTTCTTGGACAGGCGGAGGGCGGCGTAAAGCCCGACGTGACCTGCTCCTACGACGACGATGCGCGGCGGATTCACGCCCCCATTCTCGCGCGCGGACAGCGGTTCATGCGTGGTTCTGTGACCATCGCAACCTTGCAAGTCAAGTGTCGAATGCCACAGAAGGTCCCTGAAATTCAGCTCCGCCTGGTAAGGCGGACCAGGACCAAAGTCACACCCGTCGCCGCAGCCAGACCCACCAGCGTGGCCAGTTGGAAGGCGTCTCCGCCGAGATCTGCGGTGAGCCCCAGAGCCAGCACGATCAGCACCGCCGAGATCAGTACGACCAGCAGCGCCCGGCCCAGCCACAGACCCGGCACGTCGAGGTTGACCACCGCGTCGTACGGCAGGACCGCGGCCAGGGCGGTCAGCGTGTGCCCGAGGTAGAGCGACGCGGCTATCGCGAGCACCCGCCACAGCGCGATCCGGGCGTCGTACCCGGCGGTGTCGAGCAGCCAGCCGGCCACCACGGTCAGCGCGGCGAAGGTGGCGCCCCGGCCCCGCGGGGCGATCGCCGGCCAGACCGCGATCAGCACCAGGATGCCGACGAACTGGCTGGCCAGCAGCTGCGGGGGCCAGGCGACGGCCATGGCGAGCAGGCCGCAGAGCGCGACACCGCAGCGGACCAGCAACGGTACGACGGTGGCCCGCCGGATCACGGTGGGGATCCGGCTGATCCGCCGGAGCAGAGCGGTCAGCACGTCAGCGCCCCCTCGGCGCGGCGGCCATCCGGGCCACGTCGCGCAGTACCAGGTCCAGGCTTCCGGCGCCGGCCCAGGCGACCACCGGCACGCCGTGCTCGCGCAGCCGGCCCAGCACGTTCTCCCGCTCGATGCGCCACAGCCGGGTGGCCAGCGGGCTCCACTGGTTGCGGACCGGCGGCGCGGCGTCCGGCGGCAGGGTGTCCACCGCGACGGTGTACCGGCCGGACTGGGTGAGCTGGGCCAGCATGTCCGCGGCGCGCGGGTCGATCAGCGGGGTCAGCACCACGACCAGCGCGGACGATGAGATGTGCTGCGCGCCCAGGGCCGGCTCGTACTCCTCGTCGACGGGGTCGGCGCGCACGTCGAGCAGCCACTCCAGGACGGTCAGGTACTGCCGGCGGCCGGACGCGGCGCGCAGCCGGCGGGCCGCGGCGCCGTACTCCAGCAGCGACACCCGGTCGCCGCGGTGCAGGTAGTGCTCGGCGATGGCGGCGGCGGCCCGGACGGTGGTGTCCAGTACCGAGGCGCTGCCGCCGACCCCGCCGGAGAGCCCCACCTCGCCGAGCAGGTCGAGCAGGAGCAGCACCTCGGCGTCGCGGTCCGACAGGGTCGCCGCCACGTGCAGGTCACGGGTGCGCAGCGACACCCGCCAGTCGATGCGGCGCAGGCGGTCACCGGGCGCGAACTGGCGTACGCCGGCCAGCTCGCCGCCCTCGCCCAGCCGCCGCGAGCGGTGCGCGCCGACCAGACCGGCCGCGGCCGGCATCGCCTCGGTCGCCTTGAACGGCTCGGTGACCGGGTAGACCCGTACCCCGCGGGCCGGGGTGACCACCGGGCGGCAGGCCAGCAGCCCACCGCACGCGGCGGCCCGGGCGGCGGCCGGCCCGACGTCCTGCCGGCCCCAGCGCAGCGCCTCGCCGGGCAGGTCGATCGCGGCCCAGCCGTCCGACGGCACGGTGATCGCGAACGGCCGGTCGGCGTGCTGCAGGCGCAGCCACGGGGAGGTCTTGGTGCGGACCACGACCAGGTCGTACCCGATCGCCTCGGGGTTGGCCACGGTCAGCCCGGCGCGCACCGCGCCGCCCTCGACCAGGTGCGCCTCGTCCGCCGTGACGGTCACCTCGGGCACCGCCTCGGGCCGGCGGCGCAGGTTCAGCGCCGCCCCGATCGCGAACGGGGCGGCCAGCAGCACCAGGTCGACCCGGCCGAGCGCCACCCCGAGCAGCAGCAGCAGGCCGGTGAGCAGCACCGAGCGGCCGAGCGCCCGGGTCGGCGCCCAGCTGACCGCGGCCGGTTCAGTCATGCGCGTACGTCGGCAGCGCGCCGCTGGCCGGGGCGGGCACCGCGCTGAGCACCTCCTGCACCACGAAGGCCGGGTTCACCTGGCGCAGCCACATCTCCGGGCGCAGCGTGATCCGGTGGGCCAGGGCGGGCACCGCGACGTCCTTGACGTCCTCCGGCACGACGTAGTCCCGGCCGGCCATCGCGGCCCGGGCGCGGGCCAGCAGCAGCAGCGCGAGCGAGCCTCGCGGCGACGAGCCGACCAGCACCGCGCTGTGCTCGCGGGTGGCCGCGGCGAGCGACACGATGTACCGGCCGATCGAGTCCTCGACCGCGACCGACTCCAGCGCGGCCTGCATGACCTGCAGCGTGTGCGCGTCCACCACCGGGGCGAGCTGGGCCTCCTCCTGCCGCCGGGACATCCGCCGGCGCAGCACGTCCCACTCCTCCTCGGCGGTCGGGTACCCGAACGACACCCGCAGCAGGAACCGGTCCAGCTGGGCCTCCGGGAGCGGGTACGTGCCCTCGTACTCGATCGGGTTGGCGGTGGCCAGCACGTGGAACGGCGGGTCCAGGCGGTACGTCACGCCCTCCACCGAGACCTGCTTCTCCTGCATCGCCTCCAGCAGCGCGGACTGGGTCTTCGGCGGGGTCCGGTTGATCTCGTCGGCCAGCAGCATGTTGGTGAAGACCGGCCCGGCCCGGAACGCGAAGTCACCCTTGCGCTGGTCGTACAGGAAGGAGCCGGTGACGTCGGCGGGCAGCAGGTCGGGAGTGAACTGCAACCGCCGGAAGTCCAGCCCCAGGGCCTGGGCGAAGGACCGGGCGGTGAGCGTCTTGCCCAGCCCTGGCAGGTCCTCCAGCAGCACGTGGCCGCCCGCCAGGATGCCGGCCAGCACCAGTTCGAGCGCGTCCCGCTTGCCGACCACCACACTGCCGACGGCGTCGAGGACCGCGCCGGCCAGCCGCCCGACCTCGAACGGGGGAATAGCCTGTACGCCTGTCTGCGTCACCGGCGCACCTTTCTCACAGTCGTTCCATGGCTTGTACGTACGTCTCCAGGTCCCGCGCCTTCAGGCCGCGCCGGCCCGGGTCGGCCAGCACCGCCCAGGCCGGTTCGCCGAGGAGTTCCCGGGCGCGGCGCGGGTCGCTGGCCCGGGTGAGGCCGTGCCGTAACCGCAGCCGCTCGTCGGCGAGTTCGCCGAGCACCGGCAGAACGTTACGCGCATAGGTGTCCGGATCGGAGTGCGCCTTGTCCAGGCTGCGCTCCCAGCGCCGTACCGTGGCACGCAGCGAGTCGACGGCGCGGGCCGCGGCGTCCCCGGCCCCGGCCCGGCCCCGGCGCCGCCGCGGCGGGCGCACCGCGGCGGCCGCGATCGTCACCAGGCGCAGCCCGATCAGCAGCGCGACCACCAGCGGCAGCGGGGCCTGGATCGCCCCGGCCCGCAGCCCGGCCACCACGACCACGGTGGCCGCGGCCACCAGCAGCACGTTGCCGGCCACCCGCAGCACCGGGGAGCGGCGCCGGCGCGGTCGCGGGGCGGACTCGCCGGCCGGGGCCGCGGTCGCCCCGAAGAGCTCGTCCAGCCCTGAGTCGTCGCTCATCCGGCACCCGCCTCTCGCGCTCGCCGCCGGCGCTGTCCGTCACGGCCGCTCATGCCGGCGCCCCCGCCCCGAGGTCGGCGCGCAGGCGTTCCAGGGCGTGCCGGGCCTGCTGGCGCATCCGGTCGTCGACGGTGTGCGTGGCGTACCGGGCCTCCCGGTACACCTCCATCAGGGCGGCCAGCACGGCGGCGTCCACCCGCTGCTCGGCGAGCAGCCGGGCGACCAGGTCGGTGGGGCTGTCGCCGGGATGCCGCGGGGTGCCGGCCTCCGCGGCGGCCTGCTCCAGGCGGACCCAGCAGGCGATCACCGCGCGGCGCGGGTCCCGGTCGGTGTCCGAGAGCTCCTCCAGACCGGCGTCCAGCGCGGCGACCAGATCCTCCGCGGTGCGCCCGGCGCGGCGCGGGTCGCGGCGGCCGGTCCGCCTCCGGCGGCGGCGGGCCGCGTCCCGGATCAGCGCCCAGGTGAGGATCACCACCATCGCGGCCACCAGGACGGCGAGGATGGCCGTGGTCGCGGTGCCGATCCAGTCCGGCAGGCCACGGGCCGCCTCGACCGGCGTCTCGGTGGCCGGCGCGGCGGACGGGCGCCGGGTGGGCGGCAGCAGGGGCGGCGCGGTGGTGGTCGCGGTCGTCCGCGGGGTGACCCGATCCAGCTGCGGCGCCGACCGGGTGGCGGCCACCGAGGTCACGAGGAGCAGCCCGATGACGGCGGCCAGCGGCCACCAGCGGCGCACGATTGCGAGGTCCATGCGGGCGGTTTCAGATCCGTGACTCGAGGAGGGAATCGGACAGGACTCGCATCATGCCAGGCCCGCCAGAACCTTCGCACGGGTGAACACCTCGTCGAGCATGGCGGGGGTGAGCCGGCCGGTGAAGGTGTTCTGCTGGCTGACGTGGAAGCAGCCCAGCACCGCGGGCGCGCCGGGCAGGTGCGCCTCGGCGCCGTGGCCGAACCTCGGGCGCGGGACGGGCGGGCGTACGCCGTACACCGAACGCATCGCCGGCCACCAGGCGGCCCAGGCGAAAGCGCCCAGCGTGACCACCACCCGGGCGCTGGGCGCGATCAGTTCCAGTTCGCGCCGCAGCCACGGCGCGCAGGTGTCGCGTTCCTCGGGCGTGGGCTTGTTGTCCGGCGGCGCGCAGCGCACCGCCGCGAAGATCCGGGTGTGCCGCAGGGCCAGGCCGTCGTCGGCGGCCACGCTCGTCGGCTGGTTCGCCAGGCCGGCCCGGTGCAGGGCGGCGAACAGCACGTCACCGGAGCGGTCCCCGGTGAAGATCCGGCCGGTCCGGTTGCCGCCGTGCGCGGCCGGCGCCAGGCCGAGGATGGCGATCCGGGCGTCGGCCGGGCCCAGCCCGGGCACCGGCCGGCCCCAGTAGTCCTGGTCGCGGAAGGCCGCGCGCTTGACCGTGGCGATCTCGGTGCGCCACGCGACCAGGCGGGGGCAGGCGAAACAGTCCGCGACGCGGGCGTCGAGCGCGCTCAGCGAGGCAGCCTCGGCCGCCTGCGCGACAACCGCTTGCGGGGTACGCGGGGAGGCCTCGGACGGTTGCACCGCACCAGAATGCCACCGGGGGCGGCGCGCCCTGTCGACGCACCGCCCCCGGGTTCCGATCCGTTACTTGGCGGCCTTGACGCAGAGCAGGTACTTGTCGTCGCCCGAGCTGGTCAGGACGGCCGGGTCCTTGTCGGTCTCCTTGAAGTACTGGTCGCACGCGGTGCTGTTCACGTCGTCGGTGCCGTCGACACGGCCGACCACGACGAACTTGGCGTCGGACTTGCCACAGTCGACGATCTCGGCCTCGGTCTCCTTGGCCTTGTCCGACAGGTCCTCGCTGACCGAGATGCAGTCGTTCACCTTGGCGTCCTTGGTGGGGTCCGAGGACAGCGCGCTGGCCAGGCCGAACTTCAGCCCGAAGATGACCAGGGCGGCGACGATGGCACCGACGATGCTGAGCGCCTTCTTGCCGCCGGACTTCTTGGCCGGGGCGGGGGCGGGGAAGCCGGCGGGCGCCCCGGGGGGCGGCGGGAACCCGGCCGCGCCCGGCGCGCCGGGCGGCGGGAAGCCGGGGGCGCCGGCGTTCGGCGGCGGGAAGCCGGGAGCGCCGGCGTTCGGCGGCGGGAACGCCTGTCCGCCGTCAGCGGGCGGAACATTCTGCGCGCCGTGGGGCGGCTCAACCGGGTTGGACATTGATGCTTCCTTTCGCGGACGATCGACGTCCGATCGTTAGGCAGGCGAGGATAACGATCGTCTCGACCATCGCGCGACCCGACTTCACCTGCGGTTATCGACGATTCCGTAAGAGGAGCTGAGACTTCCCTGGGAAAATGACGCAGGGTGGCGCGGCGGCGACAGCGAGGCGGCGAAGTCGGGCCGAAGCGCCGGAAAAGGCCGCCCGTTCGGGCAGCGTTCGATGCCGGTACGGGCCGGTTTCCGGGGGCCGTCACGCCCCGGCCGCGGCCCGTGCCGTCAGCTCCCGGCCAGCCCGAAGGCGATCCCGTCCAGGATGTCGTGCTCGGAGGCGATCACCGAGTCGTGCCCGGATCGCTCCATGATGATCCGCATGATCAGGGCGCCCGCCCCGATCACGTCGGCCCGGCCCGCGTGCATCACCGGCAGCGCCAGCCGCCGCTCGACGGTCATCCCCAGCAGCTCGGCGGTGACCCGGCCGACCGCCTCCCGGCTGATCTCGCTGTGGTGGATGCGCGCCGAGTCGTACACCGGGAGGTCGTGCGCCAGCGCCGCGACCGTGGTCACCGTCCCGGCCAGCCCGACCAGGGTCCGCGCGTCGCGGCCGGACACCGCGGCCAGGGCGGTGTCGACGGCCGCCGTGACGTCCGCCTCCGCCGCGGCCAGCTCCGCCGCCGTCGGCGGGTCGCCGTGCAGGTGCCGCTCGGTCATCCGGACGCAGCCGATGTCCACCGAGATCGCCTGCCGGACGCCGTCCGTGCCGGTGACGAACTCGGTGGAGCCGCCACCCAGGTCGAACACCAGGTACGGCCCCGGGGCGCGCAACCCCCGGACCGCGCCGAGGAAGGACAGGGCGGCCTCCTCCTCACCGGTGATCACCTCGGGCTCGACACCCAGCACGCCGCGCACCATGTCGCGGAAGTCCTGCGCGTTCGAGGCGTCCCGGGAGGCCGAGGTGGCGCACATCCGTACCGCGACCGCCCCGGACTCCTCGATCTCGGTGGCGTAACCGGCCAGCGCGGCCCGGGTCCGGTCGAGCGCCGCGGCGGACAGCATCCCGGTGCGGTCCACACCCTCCCCCAGGCGGACGATCTCCATCCGCCGGGAGACGTCGGTCAGCCGGTCCCCGGCCACGTCGGCGATCAGCAGGCGGATCGCGTTGGTACCGCAGTCGATCGCGGCGACCCGCACGGGTGCGGCGGCGCTCATAGGTGCAGCAGCATTCTCTTGTTCCCCAGGGTGTTCGGCTTGACCCGCTCCAGGTCCAGGAACTCGGCGACGCCCTCGTCGTAGGAGCGCAGCAGCTGCTCGTAGACGGCGTGCGGCACCGGTGCGCCGTCGATCTCGGTGAACCCGAACGAGCCGAAGAACCGGGTCTCGAAGGTCAGGCAGAAGACCCGGCGTACGCCGAGCTCCCGCGCCTGCTCCAGGAGCACGCCGACGATCCGGTGACCGATCCTGCGGCCCCGCCGCTCCGGATGCACCGCGACGGTACGGATCTCCGCCAGGTCCTCCCACATCACGTGCAGGGCCCCGCAGCCGACCACCGTGCCGTCGTCGTCCTCGGCCACCCAGAACTCCTGGACGGACTCGTAGAGGGTGACCGTCGCCTTGCTCAGCAGCCGCCGGTCGGTGGTGTACGTGTCGACCAGCGACCGGATCGCCTTGACGTCCCCGGTCCGGGCGCGCCGGATCAGCATTCGTCCCGCTCGGGCCGCACGCACGGGCCGTCCGCCCACCAGGGCTCCACCGCGTCGCGCACCTCGTCCCCGAACGGGTTCACCCCGCGCCCGGCGGCCAGCGCGTGTCCGAGATGGACGTGCAGGCACTTCACCCGGTCCGGCATCCCGCCGGCCGAGACGTCGTGGATCTCCGGGACGTCGTCGATCGCCCGGCGACGGTCCAGATAGTCCTGATGCGCGGCGGCGTAGCGGGCGGCCAGCTCCGGATCGGTGCTCAGCCGTTGCTGCATGTCGCGCATCACGCCGGCGGACTCCAGCCGGCTGCACGCCGCGGTGGCGTGTGGACAGGTCAGGTAGTACATCGTGGGGAACGGCGTGCCGTCGTCGAGCCGGGGCGCGGTCTCCACCACGTCCGGGTTGCCGCACGGGCAGCGGTGCGCGATCGCCCGGGTGCCGCGGGGCCGGCGGCCGAGCTGGGCCGCCACGATGTCGAGGTCGGCGGGGGTCGGTGCTTCCATCAGTTCGAGGGCTCCGCGTTGGCGGCTCGGACGCTGTGCCACAGCGTGTCGTACCAGCGGTCCGGGGCGGCCGCCGGGGCTTTCTGGTCGGCGTCGCGGGCGGCGCCATCCGGGTCGTTGATCACCAGCAGCGGCGCCTCACCCGGGCGTACGTAATACAGCTCTTTCCGGGCCTGGATCCGGATGTACTCCTTGTCCTTCCACTTCTCCAGCTCCTTCGCCGTCTCGGCGATCTGGGCCCGCTGCTGCGCCTGCGCCCGCTCCATCTGGGCGATCTGCGACTCCTGCTGCAGGTAGACCCGGACCGGATAGGTGTAGGCCAGGGCGAGGACCACGAAGACCGCGAGGAGGATGGTGGCCCGGCTGGTCAGCGCGCGAGGGCGCGGCGCGGCGGTGCGCTTGGCGGCCGGGCCGCCGGACTGCGACGTACGCCGTGAGCCGGCCGGACGAGCCGCGCGCGCCGTGGCGACCCGGACGGTGGGGCGGGCCTCGACCCGCAGCGGGCCGGCGCCCCGGGTGCGTCCGGTGCCGGGGCGGCCGCTCGCGCTCGACCGGCGGGACGGGCCCTGACCGCTCGGCATGCGACGCTGTGTCATCTCCACCCCTCCCCGTGGCGCTCCGGCGACCCGGCACGGATCGTGGCACCCGCTCGGAAACCTATGCCGCCGAACGCGGGTGCCACAACTCCATGATCTGCCGGTCCGGTATTACCCGACGCGGTAACGCGGGAACGCGCCGGCGCCGGCGTACCGGGCGGCGCTCTCCAGCTGCTCCTCGATGCGCAGCAGCTGGTTGTACTTGGCGACCCGGTCGGAACGCGCCGGGGCGCCGGTCTTGATCTGGCCGGAGCCGACCGCCACCGCCAGGTCGGCGATGGTGACGTCCTCGGTCTCGCCGGACCGGTGCGACATCATGGTCTTGAAGCCGGCCCGGTGGGCCAGGTCCACGGCGTCCAGCGTCTCGGTCAGCGAACCGATCTGGTTCACCTTGACCAGGACCGCGTTGCCGGCCGCCTCGGCGATGCCGCGGGCGATGCGCTGCGGGTTGGTGACGAACAGGTCGTCGCCGACGATCTGGATCTTGTTGCCGAGCTGCGCGGTCATCGCGCTCCAGCCGGCCCAGTCCTCCTCGGCCAGCGGGTCCTCGATCGAGACGATCGGGTACTCGTCGGCGAGCTTCGCGTAGTAGGCGATCATCTCGTCGGTCGACTTCGGGGCGCCCTCGAAGACGTACGACCCGTCGGAGTAGAACTCGGTCGCGGCGACGTCCATGGCCAGCACGATGTCGCTGCCCAGGGAGAAACCGGCGGCCTGGACGGCCTCGGCGATCAGGTCCAGCGCGGCGGCGTTGGCCGGCAGGCTCGGCGCGAAGCCGCCCTCGTCGCCCAGGCCGGTGGACAGGCCCTTCTTCTTCAGCACCGCCTTGAGCGCGTGGTAGACCTCGGCGCCGGTGCGCAGCGCCTCGCGGAAGGTCGGGGCGCCGATCGGGGCGATCATGAACTCCTGCACGTCGACGTTGGAGTCGGCGTGCGCGCCACCGTTCAGGATGTTCATCATCGGGACCGGAAGCAGCGCGGCGTTCGGGCCACCGAGGTAGCGGAACAGCGGAAGCTCGGCGGAGAGCGCGGCGGCCTTGGCGACCGCCAGGGACACGCCCAGGATCGCGTTGGCGCCCAGCTCGGACTTGCCGTCGGTGCCGTCCAGGTCGAGCATCTTCTGGTCGATCAGGCGCTGCTCGCTCGCCTCGTACCCGAGCAGCTCGTCGGCGATCTTGTCCTCGATGTTGACGACCGCCTTCTCGACGCCCTTGCCGAGGTACCGGCCCTTGTCGCCGTCACGCAGCTCGAGCGCCTCGAACGCGCCGGTGGAGGCGCCGGAGGGCACCGCGGCGCGGCCGACCGTGCCGTCGTCCAGGCCGACCTCGACCTCGACGGTCGGGTTGCCCCGGGAATCCAGGATCTCGCGCGCGACGATCGCTTCAATGGTGGCCATTTGTGGTGTCGCTCCCTAATGGTTTGTACGGATACAGTTTCGGTCCGCGACCCTGCGGGCCGACCACACCCGCAAGAGCGTATCGAGCCCGTGTGCCGCGCGTTCGCCCGGCCGGTCAACTTCACCGCCCGGTATACCTCAAAACAGCGGCCCGCCTGCCGAAACAGGGGGCACTATGAGCAGCAGCCTGTTTCCCGACGGCGCACGCGTCGAGATGGAGGCCGGGGGCGAGAGCCACACCGGCGTCCGCGTGGTGGCCGCCTCCACCACGGTCGTGACGGTCTCGCTCGCCCGCTCCCAGGTGCCGCTGATCGGCTCCACGGTGATTCTGCGCTGGTCCGCCGCGCCGCGCGGCCGGTACGAGGTATCCGCCGCGGTCGCCGGGATCGACGAGAACCGGGTCCAGCTGCGCCTGGACGGGGAGCCGCAGATCACCCAGAACCGGCTGTACGTGCGTGGCGGCGGGGGCGAGCCGATCGTGATGAGCCGCCCGGAACATCCGGACGCGATCGGCTGGGTGCACGACATCAGCGAGCGCTCGGTGCGGGCGCACTTCACCGATGTCGAGGTGCGGCCGGGACACGAGGTGACGCTGCGGGTACAGCTCGGGCCGGATGCGATCGACCTGCACGCCACCGTCACCAAGGCCAGCGCCGTACGCCAGCAGGTGCCGGTGCGCGGCCCGCTCTCCGTGGAGATGGTGGCGCTCTACGACCCGGGTGAGTCACAGGCGAAGATCATTAGACGTTATGTCATGCGTTACCAGCTCCTGATGCGTGCCAAAGCCGCGGAGTCGGCCTGAGCAAAGCGGAATACGCAATTGCGGATTCCGCCGGCCAATTGATCGGCGGATATCGTTTGCGGGCGGTGGCCGGGTGGGCCAGGGTGGTGATCGTGGCCCGCCTTCGTTTTGTGAATGGATTACTGGCCGCGGGCGTGCTGCTCGCCGGGGCGGCCTGCACCGGTGTCGACCAGGCCAGCGCCTCCGGGGTCGGGACGGCCGACGCGGTCGCCCAGCTCGCCGGGCAACTGGCCGACTCCGCCGCGCTGACGTACACCGCGACGTACCGGGTGGCCGGCGGGGGCACCGCCACGGTCACCCGGGCGCAGGACCCGCCACGGGTGGCGTACCGGTGGCCGGACGGCCGCCTGATCGTCACGCCGGACGGGCCGATCCGGTGCACGGGCACCCGGACCTGCACCATCACCGCGCCCGGCGGACCGGTCGCGGCGCCGCCGGCGAGCAGCGGGGTGATCACCTCCGGCGCCGCGCAGGCGATGCTGCGGGCCGCGGAGACGCAACCGGCCCTGGACATCTCGCAACGCGACACCACGCTCGCGGCGCGGCATGTGGCCTGTCTGCGGGTGCGCTGGTCGTTCGAGGTGTGCGTGACCGGGGACGGGATCCTGGCGGCCTTCACCGGCACGGTCGCCGGGACGGAGCTGGAAATGACCCTCACCGACCTGACCTCGGCCGCCGGCGACGGTGACTTCCGGATCCCGCCCGGCGCCGACGTGACAGACCGCCGGCCCAGGTGATCCTTCCCGTCCTGGTCGTCTCGCTCTCGACCACCTCCCGTTCGGGACTGACATTCCCGGGTGTTCGCTGTTGTTTCCCCGCACCACAGCCTTCCGTCCGCGGGCGGGGCGGGCCACTGCCGCTGGCCCCGCGCCGGGGTTCCCAAGGTCCCGTCTCCCCCCGGCCACCGGAACCGGATCGCCGGCCCTCTCCCCCCGGCCCCCGGAACCGGATCGCCGGCCGTCTCCCCCGGCCACCGGAACCGGGTCGCCGCCCGGCGAAGATTCGACCCGGCCCGCGGCGGGGCTCAGACGTCCAGCAGGGTGCGCAGGTGCCGCGGGGGTGGCGAGCCGTGCGCCAGCATGGCGTCGTGCCAGGCTTTCGGGGTGGCGCCGAACGGACGGGCCGCGGCGAGGGCGGCGACCTCGGTGTAGCCGACGAAATACGTCGAGAGCTGGGTCGAGGTGAGCAGGGCCCGGCGCCACTTGCCGGCGGCCTCGCCCTCCTCCTGGAAGCCGCGGCCGGTCATCAGGGCCATCGCCTCCGGCTCCGGCAGCTGCTCGCAGTGCACCAGCTGGTCGATGATGGCGTTGAGGCTCATCCGCAACTGCATCTTGAGCTGCTGCATCCGGACCGTGCGGCCGCCGAACCCGAGGCCGGCCATCAGCTCCTCGGCGTAGGCCGCCCACCCCTCCACGAACGGGCCGGACCAGCCCAGCGCGCGGACCCGGGTGCCGGCCCGGAACCGGCGGGCGTGCGCCAGCTGCAGGAAATGCCCGGGCATGGCCTCGTGCACCGTGAGGTTGCGGATCATCTCGTTGTTGTACTCGCGGTAGAAGCTGCGGACCCGCTCCGGTGACCAGCCGGACGGGGCCGGGGCGATGCAGTAGAACGTCGGCACGTCGGCGGTCTCCAGCGGGCCGGGCGGGTCGCAGTAGGCCACCGCGACGCCCCGGGCGAACTCCGGCATCTCCTCGACCACGCACGGGTCGTCGACCAGCGACACGACGTCGTGCCGGCGGACGAACTCGACCGCCTCGTCCATCGACGCCCGGGCCAGGCCGAGGATCGAGGAGTTGTCCGGGTGCCGCTCGGCGATGGTGTCGAGGGCGCGGCGTACGGTGCCGTCGTCGGCCGGGCCGCCGACCAGCTCGGCGGCGAGCTCCCGCAGCACGTCACCGACCCGGTCCAGGTTCGCCCGGGCGCGGGCGAGCACCTCGGCCGCGGAGAGCTCGGTGTCCAGCGTGTGCCACAGGCGCGCCTCCCACAGCCGGCGGCCCAGTCGCGGATCGCGGCCCGGCTCGCCGCTGTCCAGCAGCTGCCGCAGCCAGCCGCCGAACTCGTCGAGCGCCGCCAGCGCGGCCGCGGCGGCCCGCTCGACCGTCACGCGCAGGCCCGGCTCCTGCGCCAGCAGGGCGGGCAGCTGGTCACGGATCAGCCCGGCCGTGCCGGCGAACTGCCCGGCCGCGGTCTCGGCGTGGACGCGGGGCACGTCGCGCAGCACCGCGCGGGCGCCGGCCAGCGCGTCCGGCAGGGCGGCGAGCCGGCCACGCAGGCTCACCAGACGCTCCTGCGCGGGCGCGAACGGCCGGGCCAGCAGAGCGTGCAGCAGCGGGCCGGGGTTGTGCTCCAGCGGGTTCCACTCGTGCTCGCGGACCGCGGTCAGCTCGAACAGCCCGCGCTCGACCGCGGCGGCCAGGATGGCGTGGTCGACCTGCTCCTCGGGGTCGAGCACGTCGGCGTCGACCCCGGTGAGCGTGTCGGCCGCGTCGCGCAGCATGGCGGCCCGGGCCGTGACGCCGGTGGCGGAGAGGTCGGGCAGGCGATCGTCGAAGCGGTGATCGCCCGCGTGCAGGGCGGTGACGGGATCGCTCTCCAGGAGAGCGTCGACGATGCGTTCGGCGAGCGGCGCGAACTCCGGCATGTCCAGAAAACTACTCGGCGGCTCCGGCGTTTTCCGCTGCTCGCACGGCTTGTGCGTACGCCAGGGCGGTCTGCCGCAGCGCGGCCTCGGGATCGAGGCCGGCGGCGCGGGCCTCGGCGACCAGCCGCAACAGCACCGCGCCGAGGTCGTCGCCGGCCGGGAGGGGCACGTCCACCGCGCCCCGCCGCGCCCGCTGCAGGATCTTGGCGGCCAGCGCCAGCGCCGGCTGACTCAGCGCCACCCCGTCCAGTACGGACTCCCGCGCCTTCTCCTCGCGCTTGATCCGCTCCCAGTTGGCGGTGATCTCCTCCAGGTCCTCGACCCGCTGTCCGGCGAACACGTGCGGGTTGCGCCGCACCATCTTGTCGACCAGCGTCCCGGCCACGTCGTCGACGTTCCAGGCCCGGCCGTCCGGCAGCTCCTCGGCGAGCCGGGCGTGCAGCACGATCTGCAGCAGCACGTCGCCCAGCTCCTCGCGCAGCTCGTCCAGGTCGTCCCGGTCGATCGCGTCGTACGCCTCGTAGCTCTCCTCCAGCAGGTACGGCGCGAGCGTGCGGTGGGTCTGCGCCCGCTTCCACGGGTCCCCGCCGGGCGAGACCAGCCGGTCCATCACCGCGACGGCGTCCAGCAGCCGGGCGCCGGGCGGATCCCAGGAGCCGTACATCAGCTCCAGCTCGGCCAGGCCGGGCTCACGGGCCAGCCGCAGGCCGAGCTGCCGGGCGAACGGCTGGTCGCCGTGCGGACCGGCCAGCCAGACCGCCAGCGGCGCGCCGCCGATCGCGTCGAGCAGCCCCTGCGCGTCGGTGTCCAGCACGGTGACCGGCACGCCGGCCGCCCGCAGCGCCGCCGCCTGCTCGCTCTCGGCGGCGGCGAAGACCGGCCCGGAGCGCACCGTGTCCCACGCCTCCGCGGTCAGCAGCCCCGCCGGCAGGCGCGGCGAGGTGACCAGCAGAACGATCCGGGTGCTCAACTGACGTCGGTGACCGGGACGGCCGACTCGTCGCCCAGCTCGGCGGCGACGAGCTGGTAGATCGGGCTGACCTGGCTGTTCTGGATGCCGTACAGGCCGATCTCCAGCGGCTGGTAACGCGGGTTGATCGTGACGTCCAGCGGCTCGGCGATCTCGCGTACCTCGGTGCGGACGGTGACCGCCGCCTGCAGCTGCTGCACCGCCTGCTCGGGCAGGGTGCTGCGGAAGCTCTCGAAGGTGGTCCCGGCGTCCAGCGCCCCGTTGGCGCCGAACCGCTGGTAGATGTCGCGCAGGTCGTCGTCGGTGAGCGGGGCCGGGCGCTGCACCGACTGCTCGACGACGCTCAGCAGGGCGATGTACTGGGTGTACAGCCGGACGTACTCGGCGTTCTCCGGCAGCCGGAGCTTGCCGGCGATCTGGTCGTAGGCGAGGTCGGCGGGCACCGTGACGTTGTGCCGGGCCGCGACCCGGTTCAGCAGCTCGCGGCTGACCAGGACGTTGACGATGTCGGCGCGGGTGATCGGCAGGGCGGCCGGGTCCGTGCCGCTCGCCGGGGCGTTGAGTGCCCCGGTCTCCGGGTCGGTGGCCGGGGCGCTCGCCGCCGGGTTCCGGGTGAACGCGGCACGCGCGTCGTCCCAGATGTCCTGGACCCGTTTCTCGGTGATCCGGGTGTCGCCGACGTAGGCGGCCACGGCCGGTTCGGAACGGCAGGCGGACAGGCCGGCGAGCGCAAGGGACGCGACGACGACCATGGATGCGAGTCGGCGGTTACGCTGCATGGTCAACACTGTCTCACGCGTAATGTGATCTACGTCGCCCACCCCCGATCACCCGCGCGTCGCGGCCGCGGCCGGAGCCGGCGCCGGGCCGAGGACGTCGGAGAGCAGCTGGGCGCACCACTGGAGCAACTCCTGGTCGCGCAGCGGCTCGCCCCCGAGCCGGCGGGTCATCGGCCGCGGGACGCTGACCTGCTCGTTCGCCGGTTTGTAGACCGAATCCGGGTGGTAGCGCTTGAGCCGCATCTGCTTGGAGTCCATCAGCGCGAGCGGCGAGAAGCGGATGTGCTTGCCCTGCATGGAGACGTCGGTCAGGCCGTACGCCCGGGCCAGCTGGCGGAACCGGGCGACCGCGATCAGGTTGACCACCTGGGCCGGCGGCTCGCCGTAGCGGTCGGTCATCTCGGCGACGACCTCTTCCAGCCGGGCGTTGTCACGGGCCTCGGCGAGTTTGCGGTACATCTCCAGGCGCAGCCGCTCGACCGCGATGTACTCGGTGGGCAGGTGCGCGTCGACCGGCAGATCGATCTTGACCTCGGCCTCCTCCTCGGGGCGCTCGCCCTTGAACGCCTGCACCGCCTCGCCGACCATCCGGACGTACAGGTCGAAGCCGACGCCCTCGATGTGGCCGGACTGCTCGCCGCCGAGCAGGTTGCCGGCGCCCCGGATCTCCAGGTCCTTCATCGCGACGTACATGCCGGCGCCGAGCTCGGTGTGCTGGGCGATGGTGGCCAGCCGCTCGTGCGCGTGCTCGGTGAGCGGCTTGTCCCGGGGGTAGAGGAAGTACGCGTACGCCCGCTCCCGCCCCCGGCCCACCCGGCCGCGGATCTGGTGCAGCTGGGCCAGGCCGAGCAGGTCGGCGCGCTCCAGGATCAGGGTGTTGGCGTTCGGGATGTCGATGCCGGACTCGACGATCGTGGTGCAGACCAGCACGTCGAACTCCTTCTCCCAGAAGCCGACCATCACCTTCTCCAGCTGCTCCTCGCTCATCTGGCCGTGCGCCACCGCGATCCGCGCCTCGGGCACCAGCTCGCGCAGTTTGCGCGCCGCCCGGTCGATCGACTCGACCCGGTTGTGCAGGTAGAAGACCTGCCCGTCGCGGAGCAGCTCGCGGTGGATGGCGGCGGCGACCTGCTTGTCGTCGTACGCCCCGACGTAGGTCAGGACGGGGTGCCGCTCCTCCGGCGGGGTGGCGATCGTCGACATCTCCCGGATGCCGGTGATCGCCATCTCCAGGGTCCGCGGGATCGGGGTGGCCGACATGGTCAGCACGTCCACCGACGCCCGCAGGGCCTTGAGCTGCTCCTTGTGTTCGACGCCGAACCGCTGCTCCTCGTCCACGATGATCAGTCCAAGGTTCTTGAAGCGGGTGGACTTGGCCAGCAGCCGGTGCGTGCCGATCACGATGTCCGCGGTGCCGTCGGCGGCCTGCTCCAGGGCGAGCGCGGCCTGGCTCGGCGTCTGGAACCGGGACAGCTGCCGGATCTGCACCGGGAACTGGCTCATCCGCTCGGTGAACGTGTTGAAGTGCTGCTGGGCGAGCAGCGTGGTGGGCACCAGCACGGCCACCTGCTTGCCGTCCTGCACCGCCTTGAACGCCGCGCGCACCGCGATCTCGGTCTTGCCGTACCCGACGTCGCCGCAGATCAGCCTGTCCATCGGGACGGCCAGTTCCATGTCGTGCTTGACCTCGTGAATGGCGGCCAGCTGATCCGGGGTCTCGGTGTACGGGAAGGCGTCCTCCAGCTCGCGCTGCCACGGGGTGTCCGGCCCGAACGAGTGCCCCTTGGAGGCCTGGCGCGCCGCGTACAGCTGGATCAGCTGCGCGGCGATCTCCCGGACCGCCTTCCGGGCCCGCGCCTTGCTCTTCTGCCAGTCGGCGCCGCCCATCTTGTGCAATGCCGGCTGCTCGCCGCCGACGTAGCGGGAGAGCTGGTCGAGCTGGTCGGTGGGGACGTAGAGCCGGTCACCGGGCTGGCCCCGCTTGGACGGGGCGTACTCGATCACCAGGTATTCCCGGTCGGCGCCGTTGACGGTGCGCTGCACCAGCTCCACGTACCGCCCGATGCCGTGCTGCTCGTGCACCACGAAGTCGCCGGCCTTGAGCTCCAGCGGGTCGATGGTGTTGCGCCGGCGGGCCGGCATCTTGCGCATGTCCCTGGTGGACGCGCCCCGGCCGCCGGAGATGTCGTTGCCGGTGATCACCGCGAGCCGGGACGCCTCGTCGACGAAGCCGTGGTTCAGCCCGCCGCAGGTGACCAGCAGCTGGCCGTCGGCGATCGGCGCCGTGATCGCGTCGACCGGGGTGACCCCGATGCCCGCGTCGCGCAGCAGCTCGGTGGCCCGCTGCGCGGTGCCCTTGCCCTCGAAGACCAGCGCGATCGCCCACCCGGCCGCGGCCCACCCGGACAGGTCGCCGGCCAGCTTGGCGGTGTCGCCGTGGTAGAGCGGCACCGGCTGCGCGGCCAGCGCGACGGCGTCGCCGGTGTCCGGGGCGACCTGCACCGTCGCGGCGTCCTCCCACGGCAGGGCCTCCGCCGCCGGGGTGTCGGCCAGGCCGAACGGCGAGATGGTCCACCACGGCTGGCGCAGGGTCGCCGCGTGCGACCGCACGTCCGCGAGGCTGCGGAAGGCGACCGCGCCGACGTCGATCGGCGCCTGGCCGCCGGTGGCGGCCGCGGCCCAGGACGCTTCGAGGAACTCGTCGGAGGTACGGGTCAGGTCGTGCGCCCGCGTCCGGATCCGCTCCGGATCGCAGAGCAGCACGTGGGTCCCGGCCGGCATGCAGTCCAGCAGCAGCTCCATGCTGTCGGTGCCGTCGAGCAGGGCGGGCGCCAGCGACTCCATCCCCTCGACCGGGATGCCCTCGGCCAGCCGGTCCAGGATCTCGGCCAGCTCCGGATGCCGGGCCGAGAGCGCGGCGGCTTTCGCGCGGACCGCCGGGGTCAGCAGCAGCTCCCGGCACGGCGGCGCCCACAGCCGCTGGACCTGCTCGATGGTCCGCTGGTCGGCGACCGCGAAGGTGCGGATCTCCTCCACCTCGTCGCCCCAGAACTCGACCCGGGACGGGTGCTCGTCGGTGGGCGGGAAGACGTCCAGGATGCCGCCGCGCACCGCGAACTCGCCGCGCTTGGTGACCAGGTCGACCCGCGCGTACGCCATGTCGGACAGTCGCCGGGCGATCGCCTCCAGCTCCGCCTCCCGGCCGGTGACCAGCTCCACCGGCTCCAGGTCGCCGAGCCCTTTGAGCTGCGGTTGCAGCAGCGACCGCACCGGCGCGACGACCACCTGCAGCGGCTTCTCGCCGGGGTGGGCCAGCCGGCGCAACACGGCCAGCCGGCGCCCCACCGTGTCGGAGCGCGGCGACAGCCGCTCGTGCGGCAGCGTCTCCCAGGACGGGTAGACCGCCACCCGGTCCGCCTCGATCAGGCAGCCCAGCGCGTCGGCCAGGTCGTCCGCCTCCCGGGAGGTCGCGGTGACGGCGAGCACCGGGCGCTGGGCGCCGCCGATGCCGCTCGGGCCGGCCACCGTGGCGACCACGAACGGGCGCAGCGAGACCGGCGCGGTGAGGTCGAGCGAGTCCGAGTCGACGAAGCCCTTACGGGCCAGGTCGCGGGCTCGGGCGAGGCCACGGTCGCGCAGGGCGGCCGGGATCAGACCGGCGAGTTGCATGGCGAGGACCCCCAGCAGGCACGACGAACGACCCCGGTCGCCCACGGGGGGCGGGGGTGTGCGAACAGCTTAGTCCGACCCGGCGACAGTCCGGCCGCGTGCGCCTTATCGGACAGCATGTCCGACATGCGATCGGCGCCGTCGTGCAGGGTGCTCGACCATACGCTCAGCAAGGCCGGGGAGGGCATCGTGCGTATCCTGCTGCTCGTCAGCGCGTCCGACGGCGTGCGCCGGTGGGCCGGCAGCGCGCGGCCTGCGCACCGCACGCCCGGCGCCCGGACCAGGCCCGCGCGAGCCGCCGCCGTGCCGGACCCTCGACCGGGCCCGGTCCCGCGCCCGGCGGTACCGGCCTGAACCTCGATGAGTCTTCTGCACACCCCGGACCCCGGGGCTTCCCCGCCTGCCCGCGAGACCCCGCCCATCCCGGGGCAGCGGGCGCCGGCCGGCCGCGCGCCGATGGAGGCCGAGTCGGCCGCCGCCACGCTGATCCTGCCGTCCCGCTACAACTACAGCGCGTACAGCGTCCTGGCCGGTCCCGCCGACCCGCCGCCCGCCCCGGACGGCGGGTACCGGGTGGCGATGCACCGGATGACGCCGCGCCGGCCGATCCGCACCCTGCTGATCACGCTCTTCGCCTTCGCCTTCGAGAGCACCTTCCTCGGCTGGCTGATCGCCGCGATCGAGGTGCCCGACCAGCGGCTGCACCCGGTGCTCTTCGTGGCGACCACGTTCATGCTGGTGGCGACCACGGCGATCGAGCTGTTCCGACTGGTCAACGTGGTGACGCTGAGCCTGGCCACGCTGTGGGCCCGGGATCCGCGCCCGGTCGTGCCGGACACCGGCACCCGGGTGGCCTTCCTGACCACCATCGTGCCCGGCAAGGAGCCGATCGAGATGGTGGAGAAGACGCTGCGCGCGGCGCGGCGGATCCGCTACGCCGGGCACTACCAGGTGTGGCTGCTCGACGAGGGCGACGACCCGCTGGTCAAGCTGATGTGCAAGCGGCTGGGCGTACGGCACTTCAGCCGGCGCGGCCGCGCGGAGTACAACCAGCCGGCCGGCGCCTTCAAGGCCCGCACCAAGCACGGCAACTACAACGCCTGGCTGGACGCGCACGGCGACGAGTACGACGTGTTCGTCTCGGTCGATCCGGACCACGTGCCGCTGCCCAACTTCTGCGAACGGCTGCTCGGCTACTTCCGCGACCCCGATGTGGCGTTCGTGGTCGGCCCGCAGATCTACGGCAACTACGACAACCTGATCACCCGCTGGGCCGAGTCGCAGCAGTACCTGTTCCACTCGCTGCTGCAGCGGGCCGGCAACCGGCGGGGCATCGCCATGCTGGTCGGCACCAACAACGCGGTCCGGATCGCGGCCCTCAAGAGCATCGGCGGGCTCCAGGACTCGATCACCGAGGACATGGCGACCAGCCTGGCCGTGCACGCGGCCCGCAACCCGGCGACCGGCCGGCGCTGGCGCTCGGTCTACACCCCGGACGTGCTCGCGGTCGGTGAGGGCCCGTCCTCCTGGACCGACTTCTTCACCCAGCAGCACCGCTGGTCGCGCGGCACCGACGAGGTGGTGGTCCGCAGTTTCGCCGGGCTGCTGCGGCGGCTCGGGCCGGGCCGGGCGCTGCACTACGCGCTGCTGATGTCGTACTACCCGCTGACCGCGCTGGCCTGGCTGCTGGGCGCGGTGAACGCCGCCTGCTTCCTGCTGCTGGGCGCCAAGGGCGTGCAGGTGCCGCAGCAGGTCTGGCTGATGCTCTACGTGGATGCCGCGCTGTTCCAGGTCGGCCTCTACCTGTTCAACCGGCGGCACAACGTCAGCCCGCACGAGGAGTCCGGCTCGACCGGGCTGCGCGGGATGCTGGCGTCCACGCTCTGCACGCCGATCTACGTGTCCTCGCTGATCGGCGCGGCGCTGCGGCGCACGGCCGGCTTCGTGGTCACCCCGAAGGGCGACTCGACCAGCCCGGACCGGCTCGCCACCTTCCGACCCGGGCTGCGCTGGGCCGCGTTCTACGCCGTCCTGCTGGCCGTCTCCCCGATCGTCGACCACGTGGACCCGGCGATGTACGCCTGGCCCGCGCTCAACCTGCTCATCTGCCTGACCCCCGTCGCGCTGTGGCTGATCGGCCGCGCCCGTACCCGGAAGGAAACCCGCGCATGAAGCCGCGCACCCGGCCCACCCTGGCCCGCCGCCTGCTCAGTGTGCTGGCCACGCTGCTGGTGACCGCCGGGGTGGTGGTGGCCAACCGTCCGATGGTGGCGGCCGGCGCGGAGGCGCTGCACACCTTCCAGATCAACCGGCAGTCCTACAAGGAACGGTACGGACATTGGTCGCGCCTGCCGGTGCCGCGCGACTTCCGGGTCAACGCCATCCACGCCGCCCTGCTGCACACCGGCAAGGTGCTGATCATCGCGGGCAGCGGCAACGACCGGGAGGAGTTCGAGGCCAAGTCGTTCCGGACCGTGCTGTACGACCCGGCGACCGACGAGTTCAGCGAGGTGCACACCCCGACCGACGTGTTCTGCGCCGGGCACACCTTCCTGCCCGACGGCAAGCTGCTCGTCGCCGGCGGCACCAGATCGTACGAGGTGCTGGAGTCCGAGGTGGAGCGCGCGGCCGGGGTGATGAAACTCAAGAACGAGTCGCCGGACGGCGGCCCGCGGGTCCTGCCCAAGGGCACCCGGCTGGTCTCGGCGAGCGGCCGGCAGTACCGGACCCGCAGCCGGGTGCAGGTGCCGGCCGCCCGCAAGACGGTGCACGGACCGCACGTGACGGTGCTGGCCGGTGAGGCCGAGGTCTGGGTGGACGCGGTGGACAAGGGTGACGGCCCGGTGGTGAAGGCGCCGGCCCAGTACTCCGTGGCCGGGCTCACCGGCGCGGACGCCCGCAACCTGTACGGCGTCGCCGAGAAGATCACCCGGGAGAAGCAGGAGTACGGCGGCGACCGTACCTCCTACGAGTTCGACCCGGTCACCGAGCGGTACGTGCGTACCGGCAGCCTGACCGACGCCCGCTGGTACCCCACGCTGGTCGGGCTGCCCGGTGGCGACGTGCTGGCCGTCTCCGGCCTGGACCAGTTCGGCCGGGTGCTGCCCGGGCGCAACGAGCGGTACCTGTACGCCCGGCACCGCTGGGTCGCCGCCCCGCAGTGGAAGCGCTACTTCCCGACCTATCCGGGCCTGCACCTGATGGCCGACGGGCGGATCTTCTATTCCGGCTCCAACGCGGGCTACGGCTCGGACACCGAGGGGCGTACCCCGGGGGTGTGGGACCTGCGGCGCAACAGCTTCCAGCCGGTGCCCGGGCTGCGTGACCCGCGGCTGACCGAGACCAGCTCGTCGGTGCTGCTCCCGCCGGCCCAGGACCAGAAGGTGATGATCTTCGGGGGTGGCGGCGTGGGCGAGTCACCGGTGTCCACCGCGCGCACCGCCGTGGCCGACCTCACCGCCGCGCGGCCGGAGTACCGGCCGGGACCGGACCTGCCGAAGCCGGCCCGCTACCTGTCCACCGTGCTGATGCCGGACGACACCGTCTTCACCACCGGCGGCTCGTCGGGCTACCGGGGTGGGCCGTACCGCGGCGAACCGCGCAGCGACCTGCACAACGCGCAGTTCTACGACGCCCGGCGCGACACCTTCCGCACCGCGGCCGAGTCGGCCGTGGGCCGCAACTACCACGCCGAGGCGATCCTGCTGCCGGACGGCCGGGTGATCACCCTGGGCAGCGATCCGCTCTACGACGAGTCCGGGAAGAACGCCGGCACGTTCGAGCAGCGGATCGAGATCTACAGCCCGCCGTACCTGTTCCGTGGCGCCCGCCCGGCGATCACCGACGGGCCGGCCGAGGTGTCCCGGGGCGGCACCGCCCGGTTCACCACCCCGGACGCCGGGCGGATCACCGCCGCGCGCCTGATCCGGCCCAGCGCGGTGACCCACGTCACCGACACCGACCAGCGGTCCGTGTCGCTGACCGTCCGGCCCGCCGCCGGCGCCGTCGACGTCGTCGTACCGCACGGCGCCGGCCTGGTCCCGTCCGGCTGGTACATGCTCTTCGTGACCGACGACCGCGGCGTGCCGTCGGCCGGGCGCTGGGTGCGGGTGCGCTGAACCGATGGGCCGGCACGTCTACCGACCCGGCCGGCTGCGCCGGGGCGTGCTGCTCGGCGGGGTGCTCGTGCTCGCCGCCACGGCGGTCGCACTGCGCGACCGGGAAGCCGCGCCCGCGGTGCGGGTGCCGGCGGCCACACCGCCGGAGGACCGGCCGCTCTACGTCGATCCGACCGGCGCGGCCGCCGCACAGGTACGCGCGTACGAGCGGGCCGGGCGCACCGCGGAGGCGGCCATCGTGCGCCGGATCGCCGGGCAGCCGGTCGCCACCTGGTTCACCGACTCCCGGCCGGACACCGTGCACCGGGCCGCCCGGCTGGTCGCCACCGCGGACCGGGCCGGGAAGGTGCCGGTGCTGGTGCTCTACAACATCCCGTACCGGGACTGCTCGGGGCACTCGGCCGGCGGTGCGCGCGACGCCCCGTCGTACCGCAGATGGGTCGCCTCGATGGCGGCGGCGCTGCGCGGGCGCAGCGCCCTGGTGGTCCTGGAACCCGACGCGGTGGCGCACGCGGTGACCGGGTGCCTCGGGCGCGGACCGGCCGCCGAGCGGTTCGCGCTGCTCGCCGGCGCGATCGAGACGCTGGCCGCGCTGCCCGGCGTGCGCGTCTATCTCGACGCCGGGAACCCCACCTGGGTGCCGGCCGACCGGATGGCGCCGGCGCTGCTGCGCGCCGGGGCGCAGCGCGCCCGCGGTTTCGCGCTCAACGTCGCCAACTTCGAGACGACCGAGGACAACCTGACGTACGGAGCGCGGCTGTCCCGCCTCCTCGGCGGCTCCCCCTTCGTGATCGACACCAGCCGCAACGGCAACGGGCCGGCGCGGCGGGGCACCGGCGACCGGCACTGGTGCAATCCGCCCGGCCGCCGGCTGGGCCACCCGCCCACGCTGCGGACCGGGCATCCATCCGTCGATGCCTACCTGTGGGTGAAACGCCCGGGCGAATCCGACGGCGCCTGCCGCCCGGGAGCTCCCCCCGCAGGTCAGTGGTATCCCGCCTACGCGCTCGCACTGGCCGGGTGACCGTTGGCGGCCGGAGCGGTCGTGAGACTCTTGACTCAATTCGCCCCCTCGGCGGGGTACGCCGATACGATCTGCGCAGTCGGGACAGCGCCGTCCTGGAGCCATCCGAGCGAAGGAGCGCCCCCGATGACAGAGCTCCCTGCCCACCTCGACGAGCGAGAGGGGTCCGACGCCGCGCTACGTGCCGACATCCGCCGTATCGGCACGTTGCTCGGGCAGACTCTGGCCCGCCAGGAAGGCCGGCCGCTGCTCGACCTGGTCGAGGAGATCCGTGCCCTGGTCCGCCAGGACGTGCAGGCGGCCGCTGAGCGGCTCGCCGCGATGGACATCACCACCGGCACCAAGCTGGCCCGCGCCTTCTCCACCTACTTCCACCTGGCCAACATCACCGAGCAGGTGCACCGCGCCCGGGACCTGCGGCGCCGCCGCGCCAAGGAGGGCGGCTGGCTGGACCAGGCGGCCAAGCGGATCGCCGAGAAGGGCGTCCCGGCCGACGAGATCGCCTCGGCCGCCCGCCGGCTCGCGGTCCGCCCGGTGTTCACCGCCCACCCGACCGAGGCCGCCCGCCGGTCGATCCTGTCGAAGCTGCGCCAGGTCGCCGACTCGCTGGACGCCGAGTCGGCCGCCGCCGCGCTGTACGGCGACACCGACACCACGCTCTCCACCAAGCGCTTCGCCGAGCTGATCGACCTGCTCTGGCAGACCGACGAGCTGCGCCTGGACCGGCCGGACCCGACCGACGAGGCGCGCAACGCGGTCTACTACCTCAAGGACCTGTACGCCGAGGCCGCCCCGCAGGTGCTCGACGACCTGGCCGAGACGCTGCGCCGGCTGGGCGTGGAGACCGCGCCGACCTCCCGGCCGCTCACCTTCGGCTCGTGGATCGGCGGCGACCGGGACGGCAACCCGTTCGTCACCCCGGCGGTCACCCGCGACGTGCTGCTGATCCAGCACGAGCACGGCATCCAGGCCGCCGAGCGGGCGATGGACAAGCTGATCGACGAGCTGTCCGTGTCCCGGCGGCTGCGCGGCGTCTCCCTGGACCTGTCCGCCAGCCTCGCCCAGGACCTGGACAACCTCCCCGAGATCCCGGAGCGGTTCCGCCGGACCAATGCCGAGGAGCCGTACCGGCTGAAGGTCCGCGCGATCAAGGCGAAGCTGGCCAACACCCGGTCCCGGCTGCAGCACGGCACCCCGCACGTGCCCGGCCGCGACTACCTGGGCAGCGACGAGCTGATCGCCGACCTGGAGCTGATGCGCGCCTCGCTGGCCCGCAACTCGGGCCAGCTGCCCGCGCTCGGCGTGGTGGCCACCGCGATCCGGCAGGCATCCGCCTTCGGCCTGCAGCTGGCCACGCTCGACGTGCGCGAGCACGCCGAGAAGCACCACGAGGTGCTCCAGCAGATGTACACCCAGGTGGGCGAGGTGGACGACTACGCCGTGCTGGACCGGGCCGACCGCACCAAGCTGCTCGCCGCCGAGCTGACCGGCCGCCGGCCGCTGTCGAGCGCGGACACCCCGCTGACCGACTCGGCGCGCAAGACGTTCGACGTGTTCAACACGATCCGGGAGGCGCAGGACCGGTTCGGCATGGACGTCATCGAGTCGTACATCATCTCGATGACGCTGGGCGTCGACGACGTGCTCGCCGCCGCGGTGCTGGCCCGCGAGGCCGGCCTGATCGACATCCACACCGGCCGGGCCCGGGTCGGCATCGTGCCGCTGCTGGAGACCCCGGCCGAGCTGGACGCCGGTGGCGACCTGCTGGACGAGATGCTGTCGCTGCCGGCGTACCGGGAGATCGTCCGGGCCCGGGGCGACGTGCAGGAGGTCATGCTCGGCTACTCGGACTCCAACAAGGAGGCCGGGATCACCACCAGCCAGTGGCGCATCCACAAGGCACAGCGGTCGCTGCGCGACGTGGCCCTGCGGCACGGGGTGCGGCTGCGGCTGTTCCACGGCCGGGGCGGCACCGTCGGCCGGGGCGGCGGCCCCACCCACGAGGCGATCCTGGCCCAGCCGTACGGCACGCTGGACGGCGCGATCAAGGTGACCGAGCAGGGCGAGGTCATCTCGGACAAGTACACCGTGCCCGCGCTGGCCCGGGAGAACCTGGAGCTGACCGTGGCGGCGGTGCTGCAGGCCACCCTGCTGCACACCACGCTGTCGGTGGACCCGGTCCGGCTCGAGGTCTGGGACGCCACCATGGACACCGCCTCGGACGCGGCGTTCGCGGCATACCGCGCGCTGGTGGAGAACCCGGACCTGCCCGCGTACTTCTGGGCGGCCACCCCGACCGAGCTGCTCGGCGCGCTGAACATCGGCTCCCGCCCGGCCAAGCGGCCGAACGCGGACGCCGGTCTGAGCGGCCTGCGGGCCATCCCGTGGGTGTTCGGCTGGACCCAGACCCGGCAGATCGTGCCCGGCTGGTTCGGCGTCGGCACCGGCCTGGCCGCGGTCCGCAAGGCCGGGCTGGGCGGCGAGCTGGACGCGATGCACGAGCACTGGCAGTTCTTCCGCACGTTCCTGTCGAACGTGGAGATGATGCTGGCCAAGACCGACCTGTCGATCGCCCGCCGGTACGTCGAGACCCTGGTCCCGGAGAACCTCCACCCGATCTTCGCCACGATCGAGGAGGAGTACGAGCGGACCGTCCGCGAGGTCCTGGCCATCACCGGCGGCTCGCAGCTGCTGGCGGCGCAGCCGGAGCTGTCGCGCACGCTGGGGGTCCGGGACACCTACCTGGAGCCGCTGCACCACCTGCAGGTGGCGCTGCTGCGGCAGTACCGCGACCTGGGCGAGACCGCCCGTCAGGCGCCGTCGGCGCCGGGCGCCCGGCGCGGCCCGTCGGACTCGACGGCGCTGGAGCGTGCCCTGCTGACGACGGTGAACGGCATCGCCGCCGGTATGCGCAACACCGGCTGATCCGGCCCTTCAGCAGGCCCGGAAGCCTTCCGGCTTCCGGGCCTGCTGCTGTCCGGGGTCAGCTGGTCTCGCCGGCGAGGCTGAACGAGCCCAGGCGGTTGATCGCGAACACCGTGCACCCCACCACGAACAGCAGGCTCATCACCGCCGCCGTCGTGATGCCCACCCGGGCGTCCAGGATGGCGGTGGGCTGCAGCTTGTCGGCGATGGTGATGACGTACTGCTCGATGGAGAGCACCCGGGTGCCGCTGACCCAGCGGCCCAGCAGGCCCTCCCAGATCAGGATGTAGACCAGACCGAGCAGCACCGGACGCCGGGTGACCAGGCTGAGCAGCAGGAACAGCGCGGTGTAGGCGAACGAGCCGACCACCGCGGCCAGCGCCAGGGCGCCCCCGAAACCGGCCGAGTCGGCGAGCAGGCCGGCGACGAACAGCGGGATCGCCGTGGTGACCGCGGTGGCGGCCACCGCGACGGCGTACTTGGCCAGGATGATGTCCCGGCGGGCCAGCGGCTTGGTGAGGATGTGCACCAGCGTGCCGTCGTCCACCTCGGAGCCGAGCACCCCGGTGCCGACGATCAGGGCGATCACCGGCAGGAGCACCGCGCAGCCGAGACCGACGATGACCGCGGCGCCCCACCGGTTCGGTTCCAGGTCGTACGCCCGGCAGATCGCGGCCAGGCCGATGAGCAGCACGGGCAGCGGCAGGAGCATGAGCGCCCGGCGCCGGCCGAAGAGACCACGTGCCGTGATCATGGCGACGGTGGACATCAGGCCTCCAGCAGGTAGGAGAAGACGCTCTCCAGGGACTCGTCGGACGGCACCAGCTGGTGCAGCCGGATCCCCTGGTCGAGGGCGATGCGGGGCAGGGTGCGGGTGAAGTCGCCGTAGTCCGAGGCGCGGACGGTGAGCCCGCCGGCCTCGATCTCGATGCCGCTCACCGATTTCTCGGCGATCAGCGCGACCGCCAGCCGCCGGTCGTCGGAGCTGCGCACGGCGAACACGTGCGGCCGGTTGGTCATCAGCCGGCGGATCTTACGGTAGTCGCCGGAGGCGGCGAGCCGGCCCGCCACGATCACCTGGACCAGGCCGGCGACCTGCTCGACCTCCTCCAGGATGTGCGAGCTGAACAGGATGGTGTGCCCGTTGTCGCCGAGGGTGTGCAGCAGCTGCATCATGTGCATCCGCTGCCGCGGGTCCATGCCGTTGAACGGTTCGTCGAGCAGCAGCACCCGCGGCTCGTGCACCAGCGCCGCGGCCACCCGGGTGCGCTGGCGCATGCCCTTGGAGAAGGTGCCGATCCGGCGGTGCGCGGCGTCGGTCATCTCGACCAGCTCCAGCGCCCGGCGGGTCGCCCCGGCCGGGTCCGGCAGCTTCTGCATCCGGGCGCAGGCCAGCACGAACTGCTCGGCGGTGAGGAAGCCGTGCACCGACTCGCGTTCGGTGACCAGGCCCAGGTCGCGGTAGACGGCCGGGTGGCGCCAGGTGGGCTTGCCGTCGACGGTCACGGTGCCCTTGGAGGGGCTGAGGAAGCCGGCCATCATGTGCAGGATGGTGGTCTTGCCGGCGCCGTTCGGGCCGAGCAGGCCGGTCACGCCGGCGCCCAGCGACATGGTGATGTCGTTGACCGCGACGACGTTGCCGTACCAGCGGGAGACGTTGCGCAGCTCGACCACGCCGGGCGTGGCGCCGGCCGGCACGGCGGGTGCGGTGGGCTGGGTCTGGGTCGTCACAGCGCGGCCACCTTCCGGTAGCGGGCGAGAAGGAGCAGGAGGCAGGCGGCGATCAGGCAGAACGCCTCGATGCCGTAGATCGGGCCGTACCGGCCGAGG
This sequence comes from Actinoplanes teichomyceticus ATCC 31121, assembly GCF_003711105.1. Taxonomy (NCBI): domain Bacteria; kingdom Bacillati; phylum Actinomycetota; class Actinomycetes; order Micromonosporales; family Micromonosporaceae; genus Actinoplanes; species Actinoplanes teichomyceticus. The sequence continues at coordinate 787,682 of NZ_CP023865.1, read as the reverse complement.
TCCATCCCGATGTCGCTGCCGAGCGCCCAGGAGCCGACGCCGCTGATCAGGGTCATCGGACTGGCCAGGCCGGCCATCTGGTTGGCGGCGCTGGACGGCAGCTGGGTGAGCACGCCGACCACCGGGGTGGTGACCAGGAAGATCGCCACGATGCCGCCGGCGGCGAACGCCTGCTTGCCGGTCAGCGACGCGACCAGCAGGCCGATACTGGTGAACAGCAGCGCCCAGAGCAGGCTGTAGGTCCAGCCGGGCACCAGCTCGCGCACCTCGTCCCAGACCCCGCTCAGCCCCTTCTCGGTGGTGAACGCGGCGCCCAGGAACATGATCAGCTGCGGCACGCCGAGCAGCAGCCAGACGGCGGTGACCATGGCCAGGAACTTGGCGATCACGTAGTCGGCGGCGCGCAGCGGGCGGCTGAAGTAGAGCGGCAGGGTGCCCGCGCGGATGTCCCGGGAGACCAGCGTCGGCGCGAGGATCGCGACGAAGAAGATGATCAGCCAGCTCAGCGAGTCGTCGAATTCGACGTAGCCGAATTCGAAGTCGGGCACCTGCGACTTCACCGCGGCGATGATCACCGCGACGAGCACGGTGATCCCGGCGACCAGCCAGGGGAAGATCTTGGCTTTGGCGGACCGGCCGAAGCCGAACGCGGCGCGCACCCCGTGCCCGTAGAGCGCGGTGATGGTGGCGGCGCGGCCCAGGCGGGGGCCTTCGTACCGCTGGTAGCCGATGTCATGGATGACGCCGGTCTCAGACATCGGCGGTCTCCTTCGCGGTGAAGAGCTCGGCGACACGGTGCCGGCGCTGGTCCAGGCGGTGCAGGTTGAGGTCGAGGTCGGTGACCGCGCGCAGGATCCGGTCGTACGCCGTGTCCGACTCCATCGGCACGAGCAGCAGCCGACCGTCCCGGGTGACCGGCAGGCCCACCTCGGCGAGGCGGGCGGCGAGCTCGTCCGTACCGTCGCTGACCTCGACCGCCAGCACGTCGGAGGCGGCCGTCATGGTGGAGATGCGGTCGGCACGCAGCAGCCGGCCGCCCTGGATCGCGATCAGCGAGTCGCAGATCCGCTCGACCTCGCCGAGCAGGTGCGAGCAGACCACCACGGAGATGCCGAACTCGGTGCCGATCCGGTGGATCAGGGCGAGCATGGCGTCCCGGCCGGCCGGATCGAGGCCGTTGGTGGGCTCGTCGAGCAGCAGCAGATCGGGGTCGTGCACCAGCGCCTGGGCGAGCTTGACGCGCTGCTTCATGCCGGTGGAGTAGCCGCCGATCTGGCGGTACCGCTCCTCGTAGAGGCCGACGTGGCGCAGCGCCTCGGAGGCGCGCTCGCGGGCCGCGGTGCGCGGCAGGCCGCTCATCCGGGCCAGGTGGGTGACGAATTCGGCGGCCGACACGTCGGGCGGCAGGCAGTCGTTCTCCGGCATGTATCCGACCCGCGCCCGCACCTTGTCGGTCTCGGTGACCGGGTCCAGATCGAAGACCCGGACCGACCCGGAGCTGGGGGCGAGCAGGCCGAGCAGGATCTTGATGAACGTACTCTTGCCGGCGCCGTTGGCGCCGACGAGCCCGATGACGCCGGGCTCGACCGCGACGGTGAGGTCGGCCAGGGCGGTCACCCCGCCCCCGTACGTCTTGGTGAGCGCCTGAGTAGCGATGATGTTCACGGCCTCAGCCTAGGAAGCCCGTGCACGCCGGCGAATAGGGAAGGACCCTGAGGCGTACTCAGGGTCCCTCAGCGTTTTCACAGGTTCGCGGAGCGCCGCCCGTGGCGCTCAGCCGATCACCACCTGGAAGACCGGGAGTCTGCCCAGGCGACGGTACTCGCGCAGGGCGGCCGGGGTGGAGTCCACCGAGGAATCCTGCCCCTTCCGGTTGGCCGGTGTCTCGAAGTGCACCATCGCCTTGATCGCCGGGAAGCGTCCGATCTGCCGCCCCACCTCGCGGTAGAACTCCGCCATGTGCCCGGGGTTGCGCTTGCTGAACCAGACGCCCCACTCGGCGACCATCAGCGGTTTGCGGGGGTGGTGCGCGCGTACCCAGTTGTAGAAGCCCGGCCATCCCGGCTTGCGCGCGGACCGCCGGTTGAGCAGCTCGGCGAAGTCCCCGTGCCCGTATCCGGGGTCGCTGTACGAGTACGTGTCGAACCCGATCCAGTCGACCACGTCGTCGCCCGGGTACATGTCGCTGAACCAGCTCTTCGTGGTGTGCGGGACGTACGCCATGTGCACCAGCACGGTGACCAGGTGGTCCGCCCCGTGCCGGCGCAGCCGCTCGACCACGTGCCGGAACATCGCCGCGTAGTCGCGTGCGGTGTACCCCGAGCCGGCGCGCTCGCGTACCTGGTCCTCGGCCTCGTGGTGGATCGCGAAGAAGAACGGCTCCCGGAAGTTGTGCCGCAGGTGCCGGGCCATCCGGTCGAGGAACTCGTCGGTCCTCCGGTCACCCTTGGCGATCCGCGCCCAGGTGGTGCTCTCCGGCTTCCAGTTGAGCAGCAGGATCCGCTTGCGGCCGGGCTGCCGGGCGATGGCGATCTCCTGCGGCGTCGGGAACACCTGCCGGATGCCGTGGTGGTAGCCGTGGTAGATGTCCTGGTGCCGGCCGGTCTTGCGCTCGAAGTCGGCGAGCGCCGGGGAGCCGCGCTCCTCGGTCCGCGCGCCGGGCGCCACACCCCACAGCACACCGCAGGTGGGCACCAGCTTGCGCCCGGTGCGGCAGGGCTTGCGCGCCGGGGCGGTCCGGGCCGGCCCGCCGGCCCGGACGGGGCCGGCGGCGACGCCCAGCCCGGAGGCGGTCCGGGCCGGCACCACGGCCCGCCGCGGACCGGCGGCGACACCGAGCCCGGAGGCGGCCCGGCCCGGCACCACGGCCCGCCGCGGACCGGCGGCGACACCGAGCCCGGAGGCGGCCCGGCCCGGCACCACGGCCCGCCGCGGACCGGCGGCGACACCGAGCCCGGAGGCGGCCCGGGCCGGCACGCCGGGCCGCAGCGGGCGGGCGGCGGCGCTGAGCACGGTGGGCCGGAGCCGGTCGGCCCGGTCCGGGTCCGCCGGCAGGGTCATGGGCGGCGCGGCGGTCCGCGCGGGCGGCGTTTCCCGGTACGCCGCCGACCGGCTGGCGCCCGGCATCGCGGTCATCACCGGATCGCCGGACGGCACCAGCCCGATCTGTTCGACGCCCCCGGTCCACGCCCAGGCGAGGGTGGTCACCACGGACATCGCGAAGGCGGTGACCGTGGCGACGCGTAAGGTCTGTCTCACAATCGCCCAGTATTAAAGGATCATCAGCATTTGTCCAGCAATATGCCTTAATAGCCCGGTATCGGGCGAACGGATGATTTTGTCAGCGGCACACCGAGATCGCCGGGCCGTCTCGACCGGATGGCATCGGGCTGCGAAACTGTCACCCAAGTCGGCCGCGGCAAGGGGATAACAAGGTGAGTGGCTCGGTATTGCCCGAAGACGTCCTCCGGGACGCCCCGTCGTTCGCCCCACGCCCGTTCGAGCTGGCAGATCTCGAGCTGCTGCTCTCCGGGGCGTACGCTCCGCTGGACGGGTTCCTGACCCGCGCCGACCTGGTGTCGCTGGCGCGCAGCGGCCGGCTCGCCGACGGCACGCCCTGGCCGGTGCCGGTGACATGCGAGATCCCGGCCGAGCTGGCCGAGCGGCTCGACCCGGCCGACCCGGCCCGGCGCACCGTGGTGCTGACCGACCTGGAGGGCGCCCCGATCGCCGCGATCGAGGCGACCGACGTGTGGCGGATCGCCGACAACCGGTACGGCCTGGGCGGCCCGGCGCGGCCGATGGGCGACGGCGGGCACGGCCCGTTCCAGCGCCTGCGCCGAGCGCCGGCGGAGGTCCGGGCGCTGCTGCCACCGGGCCGGGTGCTCGGCGTGATCGCCGACCGCCCGCTGCACCGGCCGCAGCTGGCACAGATCGCGCACGCCGCCCGTACCCTCGCCGCGCACCTGCTGATCCTGGTCCCGGTGAGCGGCCACGGGCCGGACGGCCTGCCGCCGGAGGCACTGGTCCGAGCGATCTTCGCGGCCCGGGACCGGCTGCCCCCGGCCACCGTGGTCGCCGTCCCGCTGATGCCGCACGGCGACGAGATGCGCGACGCGCTGCTGCGCTCCCGGGTCGCCGCCGCCTACGGCGTGACCCACGTGCTCTCCACCGGCGAGGCGCTGTCCGGTGCCGGGCTGCGCGTGCTCGTCCCGCGCGAGCTGGCCTACGACAACCGGGACGGCCAGTGGCGCTGGCGCGAGGACATCCCGCCGCGCAACCGTCGGGTGGCGATGAGTCCCGCGGAGATCGATGACCTGCTGGACCGCGGCTTCCCGCTGCCCGAGTGGCACACCCCGCCGGCGGTGGCCAAGGAGCTGTCCCGGGTGCGCCCGCCACGCCGGCACCGCGGCCTGGTGGTGTTCTTCACCGGCCTGTCCGGTTCCGGCAAGTCGACCATCGCCCGGAACCTGGCCGACGCGCTGCGGGAGACCGGCGACCGGACGGTCACGCTGCTCGACGGCGACGTGGTGCGCCGGGAGCTGACCGCCGGGCTGGGCTTCAGCAAGGCCGACCGGGACCGCAACGTACGCCGGATCGGCTGGGTGGCCGCCGAGGTCGGCCGGCACCGCGGCATGGCGGTGGCCTGCCCGATCGCGCCGTACGAGGCGGCCCGCGCGGCGGTGCGCCGGATGGCGGTGGAGGCCGGCGCCGGGTTCGTCCTGGTGCACGTGGCCACCCCGCTGGAGGTCTGCGAGCGCCGCGACCGCAAGGGCCTGTACGCCCGCGCCCGGGCCGGCCAGCTGCGCGGGATGACCGGCATCGACGACCCGTACGAGGAGCCGCTGGACGCCGAGCTGACCGTCGACACCACCACGATGTCGGTCGCCGAGGCGGTCGAGACGGTGCTCGGATACCTGGTGGAGAACGGCTGGGTGGAACCCAAATTGACGTAGGAGAGTCGTCGACCCATCACTCGCGGCGGGAGTCGGGCGTTACCCCTCTGGGGCGAAACGCCCAAAGCTGACACTCCTCCTCGAAAGGCCGCGGACACCGATGGAAGCGTCTCGCCCACCGTCCTCCGAAGTCGCGCACTACCTGGGCGCGGTTCGCCGGCACTGGTGGATCGCCCTGGTCGCCACGGCGGCGGGCCTGGGCGTGGGCGCCATGGTGACGCACTCCCGGCCGCGGATCTACGAGTCCTCCTCGTCGGTCCTGGTGCAGGCGGTCGATCAGGACGTCAACGCCCAGGGCGGCCGCACCAAGGGCGCGGTCAACCTGGACACCGAGGCGCAGCTGGTCGGCTCCGGCGCGGTCGCCGCGAAGGCCGCCGCGCTGCTGCGCACCGACGCGCCGCCGCTGGAGCTGGCGCACGCCGTGTCGGTGCAGGTCCCGGCGAACACCACGGTCCTGGTGATCACCTTTCGGGCGGACACCCCGGTGAAGGCCCAGGCCGGCTCGCACGCGTTCGCCGAGGCCTACCTGCGCAACCGGGAGGAGACCGCGCGGGCCCAGCTGGACAAGCAGATCGCCTCACTGAACCTCAAGGTCAAGCAGCTCACCGGCACGCTCACCGGGATCAACGCCCGGCTGGCCGTCGCCCCCCGGGGCAGCTCCACCGAGAGCAACCTGCAGAGCCTGCGGAACAACTCGCAGAACCAGCTGAACAGCCTGACCGGCCGGCTCAACGAGCTGACCACCACCACGGTCGGCGGCGGCAGCATCATCAGCGACGCGCGGATGCCGGACGAGCCGTCCAGCCCGAACACGCTGCTGGACATCGCCACCGGCGCGATGATCGGGCTGCTGGCCGGACTGGCGCTGGCGTACCTGCGGGAGCGCTTCGACCGGCGGCTGGTCACCGCGGTGGACGTACGCGACCGGGGCCGGGTGCCGGTGCTGGCCGCCCTGGACGAGCGGACCACCCCGCACTTCGACGACGTGCTGCAGCCCTACGGACCGGGCGGCCGGGTGTTCAACCGGCTGCGCAACGAGGTGCTGGCCAGCCTGGCGCCCGGCGACCGGATCATCGTGGTGACCGGCACCAGCCGGGGATCGGCCAGCACCCTGGTCGCGGCGAACCTGGCGGCGGCGCTGGCCCGTACCGGAAGCGACGTCGTCCTGATCGGCGCGCACCTGCCGGACAGCGTGATCGACACCGCGCCGCTCGCGCGGATGCTCGGGGTCGCCGCCGTGCCCGGCCTGTCCGAGCTGCTCGCCGGCCGGGTCACCCTGGACCGCACGCTGCAGCGCACGCCGCGGATCCCGTCGCTGCGGGTGATCGCCACCGGCGGCGCGGCGACCGCGGCCGGGCTGATGCAGTCGCAGCGGCTGCGCGACACCCTGGAGGCGCTGCGCCGGCAGGGCGGATACGTGATCATCGAGGCGCCGTCGACCAGCAGCAGCGCCGACGCGCAGAGCCTGGCCAGCTTCGCCGACGCGGCGATCCTCGCGGTGGAGCTGCGCCGCACCCGGCGCCCGGCCCTGGTGGACGCCACCGAACAGCTGCGCCGGGTGGGCACCCGGCTGCTCGGCGCGGTGGTGCTGCCCCGCCTGGCCGCCCGCCGGTCGGACAGCTCGCCGACGCCCGCCGTGACCCTGCCATCGCCCGGCAAGGAGCCGGTGATCGACGAATCGACCCAGCAGTTGCCGCCCCTGCCGGAGCGGGGCGAGCCGGTGCCGGCCGCGGTCCGGTCCCGCCCGGCGGACGGCGGCCGGGACGACGACACCTCGATCATCGACATCACCGGCGCGGGCGCCACGGACGGCGACGAGAAATGATCGCGGTCGCCCCGGCGGCGCCGCCCACCGGTCCGGCGCACCGCCGCGCCGGCCGGAACCTCTCCCTGCCCGCCTGGCCGGTGACCGGCATCCTGCTGTTCTACCCGCTCTGGTGGGCGCTCGGCCTGGGCGTGCTGATCTTCCCGCTGATGGCCGCACCGATGCTGTTCCTGCTGATCCGCCGCCGGGCGGCGGGCCGCCCGCTGCACCTGCCACCCGGTTTCGCCTGGTGGGTGATCTTCCTGGCCGCGGTCGTGGTGAGCATCGCCGCGCTGGGCGCGGACCCGGCGCAGACCGTGGTCGAGAAGGCATCCGGGCGGCTCCCGGCGGTCCTCTACAAACTCACCATGTACGGCTCGCTCACCGTCCTGCTGCTCTACGCCGGGAACCTGGCCGAGCGGGAGCTGCCGCGCTACCGCCTGGTCCGGCTGCTGGCCGGCATGTTCGTGCTGACCGTGCTGGGCGGCCTGCTCGGCATGGTCGCCGGCACGTTCGAGTTCACCTCGCCGGTGGAGTGGCTGCTGCCGCACGGGGTCCGCAGCAAGGGGTTCGTCCGGTCGCTGGTGCACCCGTACGCGGCGCAGATCATGGACCTGGTCGGCGGGGAGCGGCCCCGCCCGGCCGCGCCCTGGGGGTACACCAACACCTGGGGCAACAACTTCTGCCTGCTGGTCGGCTGGCTGCTGGTGGCCGTGGCGGCCAGTCCGCACGGCGGCCGCCGGGCCCTGGCGTGGCTGTGCCTGCTGGCCTCGATCGCGCCGGCCGTGGTCTCGCTGAACCGGGGCCTGTGGATCGGCCTCGGCGTGCTCGTCCTGTACGTCGCGGCCCGCTACGTGCTGGCCGGCAAGCTGTGGGTGCTGGGCGCGCTGGCGCTGACCGCCGCCGCGATCACGGTGTCGCTGGTCGCCACCCCGCTCGGCGACACCGTGCAGGCCCGGCTGGACAACGGCAAGTCGAACGGGGTGCGCTCGTTCCTGATCGAGCGTGCCCTGGACGGTTTCGCCGCCTCGCCGGTGATCGGCTACGGCGGCACCCGCAACACCGTGGGCGGACGCAACTCGATCACGGTCGGCGAGAGCTCCGAGTGCGAGCGCTGCGGCAACTTCACCGTCGGCGGCAACGGCCAGCTCTGGCAGCTGCTCTACGCCCACGGCGCCGTGGGCACGGCCGGCTACCTCGGCTTCTTCGGGTACGGCCTGTGGCGCTTCCGCCGCGACCGGACCGCGATCGGGGTGGCCGGCAGCGCCGCGCTGGTCAGCTCGTTCTCCGCGATGCTCTGGTACAACTCCCTGGTCACCCCTCTGGCCTTCATGGTTCTGGCGTACGCGCTGCTCTGGCGCAACTGGATCGAGGGGAACGATTAATTGAGCCCAGTGAAGACCGCTCCGGCCGAGCTCACGGCGGGCGACGCGGCGCTGCGCACGCAGTACCTGACCGAGGTGCTGCGGCTGCTCTACCCGGCGCCCTGCCGCACCGACGGCGCCGGGGACAACACCGTCGTGGAATACCTCGTGGTGCCGAACGCGCACCGCCCGCGCCTGCTGGTCCCGACACCGTCGCGCCCGGTCGCCGCGGCCGCGGTCCGCCGGTACGCCGAGCCGCAGTCCCGCCTGGCCCGCCTCAAGCGCGACGCGGTGGTGGCGGCGGTACGGTCCCGGGCCGACCGGCTGGTGTTCCGCGACCGGATCCGGGTCACCGGGCCGGTCTCGGCCAGCATCGACGGCTACCTGAGCGACGCGCTCCGGCGCGATTTGTCAGTGAGTGTGCACATCGGTCCGGCTCGCGCCAACCGCAAGCCGGTGCTTCAGCTGCTCACCCCGGACGGCGAGACGTTCGGCTTCGGCAAGATCGGCACCGGGCCGCTGACCCAGCGCCTGGTCCGCGCCGAGACCACCGCCCTCCAGGCGCTGGGCACCAGCGGGCTGACCAAGCTGACCGTCCCCCGCGTGCTGCACGCCGGCCAGTGGCGCGGCCTGCAGGTGCTGGTCCAGTCGGCGCTACCGGTCTGGTTGCCGCGGGCGCCGCTGACCCCGCGCCGGCTCGCCGCGGCGATGCTCGACATCGCCGGATGTTGCGGATACACCACCGGGCCGCTGGCCCAGAGCGCGTACTGGCACGAGCTGCGGGGCCGGCTGGCCGCGGTCACCGAACGGGCCGAGGGCGCGGCGCTGTCCGCCGCGGTCGACCTGCTCGCCGCGCACAGCGGGGAGATCGCGCTGCGCTACGGCGCCTGGCACGGCGACTGGGCGCCCTGGAACATGGCCAACCTCGCCGACGCGCTGCTGGTCTGGGACTGGGAGCGGTTCGCCACCGGCGTGCCGACGGGCTTCGACGCGATCCACCACGAGCTGCAGAAACGCATCCAGACCAGCGGGGACGCCCGGGGCGCGGTGGAAGCCACCGTACGCCGCGCCGACGAGCTGCTCACCCCGTTCGGGGTGGCGCCGGTGGCCCGCGAGACCACCGCCCTGCTCTACCTGGTCGACCTGGCCGTGCGCTACCTGACCGACCGCCAGGCCGAGGCCGGCGCCCGGCTCGGTGTGCTCGGCACCTGGCTGCTGCCGGTGCTGATCCGGCGTGTTGAGGAGCTGTGATGAACGTACGCAACCTGCCCGCCCCGGTGAAACGGGTGGTGCACCTCGGCTCCCGCTCGTACGGCCGGCTCACCAGCGAGCACCGGATGCTGCCGTCCTTCCTGATCTGCGGCGGCCAGCGGTGCGGCACCACCTCGTTGTACCGGGCACTGGCCGCGCACCCGGTGGTGCTCAAGGCGGTGCTGCACAAGGGCGTGCACTACTTCGACACGTCGTACCACCGCGGGCTGGACTGGTACCGGGCGCACTTCCCGTCGCGCCGGTCGGCGCAGAAGGTGGCCGAGCGGTACGGCGTGCCCGCGCAGACCTTCGAATCCGCCCCGTACTACATGTACCACCCGCAGGCGGCGGCCCGGATCGCCCGCGACCTGCCGAACGCGAAGCTGCTGGTCCTCGTCCGCGACCCGGTGGAGCGGGCCTACTCGCAGCACCACCACGAGGTGGCCCGGGCCTTCGAGAGCGAACGCGACTTCGGCGCGGCGCTCGCCCTGGAGCCGGCCCGCCTGCACCGCCGGGAGGAACGGCTCGCCGCCGACCCGATGTACTACAGCTTCGCCCATCAGCACCACGCCTACCGCGCCCGCGGCGAGTACGCCCGCTACCTCAGCGTGATGGCCCAGCACGTCGGCCGGGAACGCATCCACGTGGTGGAGAGCGAGCGCTTCTTCACCGAGCCGGAACCGGTCTACGACGAGGTCTGCGAGTTCCTCGGGCTGCCGACCGACCTGGACCGGCCGGCGTTCGAGCAGCACAACGCCCGCCCCCGGCAGGCCGACATGGACCCGGGGCTGCGAGGTGAGCTGAGCGCCTACTACCGGCCGCACGACGAGGCGCTGGCCGGCTGGCTGGGGCACACCCCGATCTGGCGCCGCGGGTGACGGCCGGCCCGCTGACCGACCCGGCCCCGCCCGCGGCCGGCCCGGGCCCCGGCGCGCGTGGCGCGGCCCGCGGCGGGCTGGCCAACATGGCCGGATCCGCCCTGGCCGGGGCGACCGGCGTGGCCGTCACCTGGATCGTCGCCCGCAGCCTCGGCCGCGCCGAGGCCGGCGCCTTCTTCTCCGCCACCGCCGCGTTCGTGCTGGCCGGCGGCCTGGCCAAGCTGGGCACCGGCACCGGCCTGGTGTACTGGCCGGCCCGGCTGCGGGCCACCGGCCGCAGCCACCTGCTCGGCCCCTGCCTGCGCGCCGGGCTGGGCCCGGTCGTCGGGTTCTCGCTGCTGCTGGCCGCCGCGGTGTGGACGACCGCGCCCGGCGTCGCCCGGATCACCGCGCACGACTCCCCCGCCGTGGTCGCCGCGCACACCGAGGGCCTGCGCGTGCTGGCCGCCTTCATCCCGCTGCAGGCGCTGACCGACGCGCTGCTCACGGTCACCCGCGGGTACCGCTGGATGCGCCCGACCGTGCTGCTGGACCGGGTGCTGCGCAGCGCGCTGCAACTGCTCGCGGTGGCCGCCGCCGCGGTGTCCACGCTGTGGGTGGCGGCCTCGCTGCCGGTCTTCGCGCTGGCCTGGGCCGCCCCGTACCTCCCGGTCACCCTGCTGGCCGGGTATGCCGCCCGCCGCGCCTACCTGGCCGGGCGCCCGCGCGGCGCGACCAGCGAGCCGGCCGAACGCCGCCGGCTGCGGCGGGATTTCTGGCGGTTCACCGGCCCGCGCGCGCTCGCGGCGGTGGCCCAGCTCGCGCTGCAGCGGGTGGACGTGCTGCTGGTGGCCGCGTTCGGCGGGCTCGGCGCGGCCGCGGTCTACGCGGTGGCCGGCCGCTTCGTGATCCTGATCCAGTTCGCCAACCAGGGCATCTCCCAGTCGTTCCAGCCGCGCCTGGCCGAGGCGCTGAGCACCGGTGACCGGGCCACCGCGAACCGCCTCTACCAGGTCGCCACCGGCTGGCTGGTGCTGGTGACCTGGCCGGTCAACCTGCTGGTGATCCTGTGCGCCCCGTACTACCTGCGTATCTTCGGCGGCGAGTACGTCGCCGGCACCCCCGTGGTGCGGCTGCTGGCGCTGGCGATGCTGGTCGCCACCGGTTGCGGCATGGTCGACATGGTGCTGGCGATGGCCGGCCGGACCTCGCTGAACCTGGCCAACGTGCTGATCGCGCTGGCCGTCACGATCGGGCTCGACGTGCTGCTGATCCCGCGCTGGGGCGCGATGGGCGCGGCCGCCGGGCTGGCCGGGGCGATCGTCGCCAACAACCTTCTGCCGCTGATCCAGGTGTTCCGCGGCGCCCGTCTGCACCCGTTCGGCCCGGGCACCCGGGCCGCCGCCCTGCTCGCGATCGGCTGCTTCGGCCTGCTGCCCCGGGCGGTGACCGGGCTCGCCGGGGACGGCCCGGCCGGCCTGGCGCTGGCCGTCGCGGTCGCGGCACCGGCCTTCGGCCTCGGCGCCTGGCTGCTGCGCGGCCGGCTCGAGCTCGGCGCGTTCACCCGACGAAACCTCCAGGAGGCGAGTTGACCAGCGATTACACCGAGGTGTTCCAGGACACCGAGGCGGTGGAGAAGTACGAGTCCGTGACGTACGCGCCGGACAGTTACGCGTCCCGGATCAACGACCGGCAGCGCGACTACCTGCGCGCGCTGGTGCGGCGCGAGTTCGAGGGGCAGCACCCGCCGGTCCAGCACGACTTCGCCTGCGGCACCGGGCGGGCCATCCGCACTCTGCACGGGCTGGTCCGCGAGGCGCACGGGTACGACACGTCGGCCGAGATGATGGCGAAGGCGGCCGAGGTGGGCTCCCGGGCGTACTGGCACCGGGTGTCGACCGACGGGCCGGTGCCCACCCCGGTGGCGGCCGGCTTCCCGGCCATCGTGACGGTGTTCCGGCTGCTGCTGAACGTGCCCGACCCGGTCCGGGACCGGGCCATCGCGTTCGCCGCCAAGGCGCTGCCGCACCGCGGCTCCGGGCTGCTCGTGGTGGAGAACCACGGCAACGCCGGATCGCTGCGGCACCTGCGGGCCCGCCGGCACCGCGGCGAGCGCTGGTTCGCCGAGCTGTCCCACGAGGAGGTGGCGGCGCTGCTCGACCGGCACGGCTTCGAGATCGTGGAACGGCGCGGGTTCTCGATGCTCACCCCGTCGCTGCACGGCCACCGGGTCGCCCGGCTGGCGGACGCGGCGGCGCGGCGGCTGCCCGGCACCGACGGGTACGCGGTGAACGTCCTCTACACCGCCCGGCGTGTCCATGCGTAGGGCGTGGGCGGCGGCGCTCGTCGCGGTACTGATGCTGTCCGGTTGCGGCGGCGACGACGAGCGCCCGCAACCGGCCCCGCCGCCCGCGCCCGACCTGTTCGGGCGGCCGCGGGCCATCGCGGTGCAGGACGGCCCGTTCGCCGCCGGCCCGTTCACGCCTCCGGCACGGGGCGCGTACGTCGGAGCCTGGATCAAACCGGACGAGCTCACCCACGTGGGGCGGCTGGCCGCGGTCGGCTCGCTGGAGAGCTCGCTGGGACGGCGACTGGACATCCTGAACACCTACCGCCGCTTCGAACAGCTCGTCGGGACCGAATCGGATCAGGAGTTCCTGGCCCAGGGCCAGTCCCTGATGATCAGCTGGGCGACCGGCGACAACCGGTCCATCCTGGACGGCGAGCACGACCGGCTGATCCGCGCGCAGGCCCGGGCGATCCGGCGGATCAAACGCCCGGTGCTGCTGCGGATGCGCTGGGAGATGGACCGGCCCAACCTGCGGGCCACCATGTGGTCCGGGGCCGACTACATCGCCGCCTGGAAGTACGTCCGGGACATCTTCCGGCGCGAGCACGTCGAGAACGTGTCCTGGGTGTGGTGCCCGACCGCGGAGGGCTTCATGCGCGGCGACGCCCCGGACTTCTACCCCGGCGACGACCAGGTCGACTGGACCTGCGTCGACGTGTACGCCGGCGCCAGCTTCCAGCCGATCGGCGAACTGATGGAGCCGTTCCTGCGGTGGGCGGCGCAGCGACCGAAACCGATCGTGATCGGCGAATTCGGGGTGGCGAAGGCGTGGGGATCGGCGAACCGGGCCGCGTGGCTGCGCGACGCGGAACGGACCTTCAAGGCCAACCGGCAGATCAAGGCGGTCGCGTACTTCGAGTCGGACCCCGAGGGGAACGGGCCCAACCAGCAGTTCCAGCTGTCCGGCGACGAGGCGGCGTTCAAGGCGTTCCACTCCCTCGTCAAGGACCCGTACTTCAATGTCACCGACTAGTTGAACGGCGCTCCGGAGGGCCGGAAGACTCCGCCCTCCGGCCGCGACACGTCGCAGTACTCGGTCAGCAGCGTCCTCGCCTCGTCGATGCCTTTGGGGACGTAGGTCTCCAGAGACGTCTTCTCGTATCCGTCGGTGCCGCATCGCCTCGGGTCCCCGATTCCGTCGATCGTGCCGCCGACCACGGCGCCGGACGAGTCGAAAAAGACCGCCGCGGTGCCTCGAGAGGCCATCTGGCGGCAGGACATCGAGGTCACCGAGTACCGGATACCGCCCCTGACCGGGTCTGTGCTGTTGCGTCCAATGCCACGGAAGGTGGCGGTGAAGGTCGGGAACAACGCCGCGTCGTCCGCCGGCAGCCAGGTCGCCGATCCCAGCTCCACATCGAACCGGACGACCTTGTCGGCAGCGCCGTTGAGACTCACGTCGTCACGGGTACCGACCCTCGCCCCCACCGCGACCCGCTCACCGGGCCGGACGACGGGAATCTCCATGACCAGTTCCCGCGCGTTCACGGGATGCACCGCGTCCCGCCCCTGCGCGTCCCTGATGCGCAGCTTGACGCCCGTCCGGTAAGCGATCAGGCCGCTCGTGTTGCGTACCACGGCGCCCAGGCTCACCCGTCTCGTGCCGGTGAATTGCGTGAACCCATGGTCGACAAGCTCAAGTCCGCCGCCACCCGGCGCATGTCCGGCAAGCCCATAGGTACCAGCCGGAGCACTCGTGGGAACCGCGCACACCGACGGCTGCGCCGACGGCGAGCCGCGGTCGCATCCAACCGTCGCCGCCACAAGAGCCAGGCCGAGCACAACAGCCCAGGAAACCTGCCGGGTCATGGCACCTCTCGTCTCAGCCGTAGACATGGTTCTTCAGGGCACGAATTCCGGCGAACTGATCGCGGATCAGGGCATGGGCGGCCTCGCCGAAACGGGCGGCGAACTGCCGTTCGTCGAGCACCCGCAGCGTGCCCGGGGCGATCCGCACCCACCAGGACCGCATTCCCCGGACCGTGACGGTGATCCGGCCGTCGGCGGAGCGCCCCTCCGCGATCAGCTCCTGCCGCTGCTCGGCGTATGCCCGGTCCCGGCGGCCGTCCCCGGCCGGCTCTTTCGTGATCGTCCGCCCGGACGCCTCGCTGACGGCCCGGAGGTACTGCCGGACGTACTCGGCGTGCATCACCCGCGCGAGCGCCACCAGGTGGTCGATCAGCACCGGCTCGGCGACACGGTCGTAGTAACCCGGCGTGAACGTCAGCTCGACCTGGTCGGCGTCGTGCAGCTCGCCGGTGATCGCGCCGCCCGCGACGGAGGCGTGCACCCGCATCCGGTCCAGGGACTCCCGCAGTCTCATCGCTCGCGCCCCAGATATCGGTCGTCGAAGACGCTGCCCGGGGTGGCGTCGAGCAGCTTCGGCCGCGGGGCGACGAACAGCCCCCGGTGCTCGCTCATGGAGGCGTGCGTCTGCCGGAGCGCGGTGGCGATCATCTGCTCGCCGTGCTGGATCTCGCTGATCGCCTCGGCCACCCCGTGGCGCATCTGCTCGATGACGGCCTCGGCGGTTTCGCCGTGGTACTCCGTCTCCTTGGGTGGCGTGACCTGGTGCGCCGCGACTACCTGTCCGGTGGCGCCCACCGCGGTCACCGCGGTCGCCGTCCCGAGCGCGAGCCCGCCACCCAGCACCGAGGTGCCGGCCGACACCGGCACCGCCGCCACCGCCGCGACCGAGGCCACGATGGTCCAGCTCATCGTCCAACGGTTCTGCCCGCAGTGGTCCATGTTGTCGAGAGCGTTGAGCGTGTGGTGCGCGACCTTGTCGATGTCGTCCCGCGCACTGGCCCAGAGCGCCTGCTGAGCCATCAGGGCACTGTGCAGCACGGCGCAGCCGACGAACTGGTTCACCACGATGGGCGGGAAGGTGTTGACGAAATCCGTCCTGAAGCGATCGGCCGCGTGCCCGGTCCATTCCTCCAGGTAGCTCTCCGAGGCGCCGATCCGGGTCAGAGTCTCATTGGCGGGATACACCTGGCCGGTGATGGGGTCGTCCGGCATGAAGCCGGTGGACAGGTAGCCCATCGCCTGGTCGAGATAACTGATGAGACCGTCGAACGCGGCGGGGTCGGGCATCGCTGAGAAGGGCTCGAACAGCGAGGCGATGTCGGCGAAGTCAGCGGAAATCTTCGCTCGCACGGCATCCTCGCCGGGACGCGGAGTGTACGGCGGGTCGCCGGGCTTCGACGCTTGGCGCACGCCGCGCTGCTCCATCGCCTTGGCGATCGCGGTGGTTTGAATATCGTGAGCGTGCTGCATCAGCTGGTCGAAACTCATGGCCGCTCCCGGAGTCAGTCGAACAGCTTCGGCAAGGGCTCGCCGCGCTCGCCCAGCACCGCGCGGAAGGCGGCGGCCGCCTCGTCATCGGTCTCCTGATAGGTCCGTACCGCCATGCACAGCACGTCGGCGACGCCCAGGAGATTGGCCCTGGTCTCGCCGAGGACGGCGGCCAGACCGTCGCGCAGGTCACGCCAGGGCTGGTAGACCGGGCCGCAGGCGCCGCCGCCGAAGACCTCCGGCCGCCGGAACGCGTAGGCGAGGCCAGGCTCGGTCGCGTCGATCGACCGGAGCGCCTCGGTGTACTGGTAGGCCACGGACGGATAGTTGTCCTTTCCGGCCGTCCACAGGTTGTACAGATCAACGCCAAGATTCGGATTCTCCGCCATTCCCGCTCCCCGTGCACCGGACCGGACACCCCTTGATCAGGGCAACGTCACGCGACATCTCCACTTCGCTCGATGCGCTGCCAACGTACACCACACAATCGTTGATCAGGTTCACACAATGTCGTTGATCAATTTCAATAAGCGGATCATGAATTACTCCCCGGCGATCCGACCCACGATCGGCTCCAGGAACTCCAGGCGGTTGCCGTGGCCGTCGGCCGAGTAGAGCCGCCGGTGGCCCGGGAAATGCGGATCCCACTCGACCGGGTGGCCGGCCGCCCGCAGCACCCCCGCCAGCGCGTCGAGGTCCTCGACGAGCACGCCGGGGTGAGCCTTGGCGGCGGGCGTGAAGTCCGGGACCGGACCGAGGTGCACCTCCCAGCCGCCGGCCCGGAACCAGCAGCCGCCCCGGGCGGCCAGCGCCGGCGGCTTCCGCACCTCGGCCATGCCGAGGACGCCGGCGTAGAAGGCCCGCGCGACGGCTTCGCCGCCACCCGGGATCAGGAGCTGGACATGGTGCAGATCATCGATGCGGAACGCCATGCCGGGACCTTAACAGTACGCACGTACTGCTTCCCGGTCCCGAAAAGTGTCGTACACCTGTTCCATAGTGGGCCGCAGTCTTGCCGATCGAGCCCGAGGGGTCACCCGATGTCCGACTTCTTCCGTGAGCAGACCGAGATCATCCAGCAGTTCGGTTGGGCCGTGGTGCATGTGCTCCCGTCCGACGAGGACCCGGCCGACGCCGTCCCGTTCGCCTACACGGTCGGCCTGACCGCGGGCGACCGCCCGGAGCTGATCATCGCCGGGCTCCCGCCGGATCTCGGCCACCAGCTGCTCAATGAGCTGGCCGGCCGGGTCCATGAGGAAGGCGCCCGGTTCCGCCACGGCCGCCGGGTGTCCGACTTGATCATCGACCAGGACGTGGTGATCGTCTCCGGCGCGCCGACCGCCGACCTGTGGCCGGGCGCCGCGCTGGCGCGCTACGGCCGGTCCCGCCTCCGCCTGCAGCAACTGGTCTGGCCCGATCCCGGCAACCACTTTCCCTGGCAGACGGCCTATGACGCGGATGATTACCGCCAGCCCCTGATCAACGCCCGATCCGCGGCGCCGGCCCACTGCCGCGCGCCCCGCCGCCTGGCCGGCCCGCATCCCCGACGCACGGGCACCGGCCGCGACCGCCCCACCCCATGACACACACCCCACCGCCTGACCACCTCCCACCCCGGCGCACACGCCCCCGCCGTCGGTCAGGAGCGGCCCGAGCGGCGCGGGGCGCGGGCCAGGAGGCGAAGGGCGTAGGGGGCGTCGTGGCGCAGGTAGCGGCGGGCCAGGCGGCGCGGCTCGGTGCCCAGCCGGTGCGCCCATTCCAGGCCGGTGCGCTGCATCCACCGCGGGGCGCGGTGCACGTCACCGGCCACGAAGTTGACCGCGGCGCCGCAGCCGACGAACCAGGTGGCCGACAGGTCGCGGCGGAGGCGTTCGATCACGAGCTCCTGCTTGGGGAAGCCGAGACCGACGAAGACCAGGTCCGGCTGGGCGGCGGCGACCTGGGCGCAGACTTCGGCGTACGCCGTCTCGTCGCGCTCGAAGCCGAACGGCGGGCTGACCGCGCCCGCGATGCGCAGGCCCGGGCTCGCCGCCGCGAGCCGCACCGCGGCGCGCACCGCGCCGGACGCGCGCACCTCGCGCACGGTGACCGTGCCTTCGGCGGCAGCGGCGGAGCGGAGCGCGCGACCGACGATCGGAACCTCGGCGGTCGGCCCGGCCGGTACGGCGGCCTCCCGAGGTCCGCCGCCGGATACCACCCCGGGCTCGCCACCCGTAGTCACCCGGGATCCTCCGGCCCCGCCGCCCGCAGCCGCCCGGGACCCTCCGGACCCGCCGCCCGCAGTCGCCCGGGAATCGCTGCCAGCGGCGATGGCGCGCGGGGCGGGGGTACCGCCGATGATGAAGATGGACCGGGCGTCGCGGCCGAGCCCCGCGGAGAGGCTCCAGATCAGGCTGCTTCCGGCGACCCGTTCCGGCAGCGGGGCGCCGCCCAGCCGGCTGGCCCAGATCAGCGGCATGCCGTCGGCGACGATCAGGTCGGCGTCGTCGAGGTGGCGGCGGGCCGACGGGTCGGTGGCGGCACGGCGCAGGATGTCGACGTTCGGGGTGATGATCCGGCCGCCTCGGCCGTGCGCGAGGGCGTCCCGGACGACCGCGACCACCTCGTCCTCGGTGATCCGGTCGATGCCCGTACCGTCCAGATGCACGCGATCGAAAGCCTCGATAACCACCTGACGCCTCCTTTTGCCTGCTTCACTCGTTACCAGAGCGAAACGATCGAAGGCGGGCCAAAGTGGCACAAGTGCTATTTCTCGGCGGATTGGGGCGAAGCGGCACCACGCTCGTCGAACGTCTGCTCGGCGAACTGCCCGGGATCTGCGCGCTCGGCGAGGTCGTCCACCTGTGGCAGCGCGACCTGCGCGACGACGAGCGGTGCGGGTGCGGGTCGCGGTTCTCCGGGTGCACGTTCTGGCAACGGGTGGGTGAGCGGGCATTCGGCGGCTGGGCCAACGTCGACGTCGACCGGGTGCACACCCTGCGTGACGGGGTCGAGCGGACCCGGCACATCCCGCGGCTCGCCTCCGCCGCCCAGCCCGCCGCCCAGGTGCGCGAGTACGCCTCCTACTACTCCCGGGTCTACGCCGCCGCCGCCGAGGTCTCCGGCGCGAAACTGGTCGTCGACTCGTCCAAGCATTCCGCGCTGGCCCACGTGCTGCGTGCGGCCGGTGACATCGATCTGCGGGTAGTGCACGTGGTCCGGGACGCGCGCGGCGTCGCGTACTCCTGGACCAAGCGGGTGGCCCGCCCGGAGACCGACGGCGCCGACGAGATGACCCGCTACTCCCCCGGCCGCTCGGCGCTGCTGTGGAACGCGCACAACGCCGCGTTCGGGCTGCTGGCCCGCCGCGGTGTGCCGGTGCGCCGGATCCGCTACGAGGAGTTCCTGGCCGACCCGCGCGCCGCGATCATCCGGCTCGCCGATTTCGCCGGTCTCGCCCCGCGCCCGGAGGATCTGGAGTTCCTCCGGCCCGGATACGCCGACCTGCGGGTCGGGCACAGCGCGGCCGGCAACCCGATGCGTTTCACCGTGGGCCGCCTGCCGCTGCGCCACGACGACGCCTGGATGCGGGCGCTGCCGCCGGCGCAACGCCGCCTGGTCGGGGCGATGTGCGGGCCGATGCTGCGGGCATACGGCTACCCGCTGAACCCACAGGAGGCGCGATGAACTGGCCGACCGTCGGGGTCGTCATCCCCACCCGCAACCGCCCGGAACTGCTTCGCCGATCGATCGCCGCGGTGCGCAACCAGCGTTACCCCGGCGAGCTCAAGATCGTGGTGGTGTACGACCAGGCCGAGCCGGACGACCTGCTCGCCCGCACCGACGACGTACCGGTGCGGGTGCTGACCAACTGGCGGGCCGCCGGCCTGGCCGGCGCCCGCAACACCGGGATCCTGGCGCTGGACACCGAGCTGGTGGCGTTCTGCGACGACGACGACCGCTGGCTGCCGGACAAGCTGCGCCGCCAGGTGGCCGCGCTGCTGGCCGAGCCGGAGGCCGAGTTCGCCACGTGCGCGATCGAGGTGGAGTTCGAGGGGCGCACCACGCCCCGGCTGGCCGGCCGCAGCCGGGTGACCGTTGAGGATCTGGCCCGGTCCCGGATGGCGATGCTGCACTCGTCGTCGTTCCTCATCCGGCGGGAGGCGCTCGCCGAGGACGCCATCGGCCTGGTCGCCGAGGACGCGCCGGGCAGCCAGAACGAGGACTGGGACCTTCTGCTCAGGGCGGCCCGCCGGGCGCCGATCGTGCATCTGGACGAGCCGCTGGTGCAGGTCCTCTGGGGGCGCAGCTCGCACTACGCCTACGAGTACGCCACCAAGATCTCCTCGTTGCGCTGGATGATGCAGCGACACCCGGAGATCAGTGGCTGCCGGCCCGGCGCCGCCCGGGTGTACGGGCAGCTCGCCTGCTGGTCGGCCGCGTCCGGGAACCGTAGCCAGGCGTGGCAGTTCAGCAAGGAGGCGGTGCGGGCGAACTGGCGGGAGCCACGCACCGCGATCGCGCTGGCCGCGATGACCGGCGCGGTGAAGGTGGAGAATGTGCTGTCGGCCCTGCACAAGCGGGGGCGGGGTATCTGAAGTCACTCTTCCGCGCATGCCAGCTCAGGCGGTAGTGTTCAAGTGTGTTCGAAATAGTGCGGAAATCCCGATCGTTTTTGGCAGAGTGGCCGAAGTCGGTGCATTGCTGATGCTGGCGCAGCAGCGCCAGGCCGCGATCCTCGACCGGGTCCGGGCCACCGGCGGTGTCCGGGTCAGCGAGCTGGCCACCGAGTACGGCGTCTCCGACATGACCATCCGCCGCGACCTGGAGGCGCTGGCCGACCGCGGACTGCTGGCGAAGGTGCACGGCGGCGCCACCACGGTCAGCCCCGGTTCCGCACACGAGCCCGGATTCGCCGCCAAGTCGGTGCGCCAGCGCGACGAGAAGGCGGCGATCGCCGCCCGCGCGGCCGCCCTGGTCTCCCCCGGCGACGCCATCGCGCTCTCCGCCGGCACCACCACGGCGGTGCTGGCCCAGCGCCTGGTCGACGTCCCGTCGCTGACCGTGGTGACCAACTCGATCCCGGTCGCCGACGTGTTCTACCGCGCCGGCCGGCCGGATCAGACCGTGGTGCTCACCGGCGGCACCCGCACCCCGTCGGACGCGCTGGTCGGGCCGGTGGCGGTGGCCGCGATCGGCACCCTGCACCTGGACATGCTCTTCCTGGGCGTGCACGGGATGAGCGAGCGCGCCGGCTACACCACGCCCAACCTGATGGAGGCGGACGTCAACCGCGCCCTGGTGGAGGCGGCCGAACGTCTGGTCGTGCTCGCCGACAGCACCAAATGGGGCACCGTCGGCATCTCCTCGATCGTGCCGCTGGAGCGCGCGGACGTGCTGATCACCGACGACGGCCTGGACACCGCCACGCGAACCCTCCTCACCGAAACCGTCCCCGAACTCGTGGTGGTGAATCCCCAGTGACACCCCTTCGCTCCACCGTCCAGCTCTCCGACGGCCGCGAACTCATCTACTTCGACGAGAAGCCGGACTCCGGCCGCGCGGCGTACCGGGACACCCGGGAACTGCCGCCGCCCCCGCCGGCCTCCCAGCTGCGATACGACCCGCTGGTCGACGAGTGGATCGCGGTCGCCGCGCACCGCCAGACCCGCACCTTCCTGCCGCCGTCCGACGCGTGCCCGCTGTGCCCGACCACGTCGCGGTTCGCCAGCGAGATCCCGGCGCCGGACTACGACGTGGTGGTCTTCGAGAACCAGTTCCCGTCGTTCAGCTACCGCGAGGTGCCGGGCGGCGAGATCACCGAGCTCACCGACATGGTTCCGGTCCGTCCGGGGCTCGGCCGGTGCGAGGTGGTCTGCTTCACCAGCGACCACAACAGCTCGTTCGGCGCGCTGCCGGCCTCCCGGGTGCGCACCGTGGTGGACGCGCTCGCCGACCGGACCGCCGAGATGTCGCGGTTGCTTGGGGTCGCCCAGGTGTTCCCGTTCGAGAACCGGGGCGTCGAGATCGGCGTGACGCTGCACCACCCGCACGGGCAGATCTACGCGTACCCGACGGTGCCGCCGCGGACCGCGGCGATGCTGCGGGCCGCCGCCAAGCACGCCGAGCGGACCGGCGGGCGCAACCTGTACGCCGATGTCCTGGCCGCCGAGCAGTCCGCGAAGGTGCGCGTGGTGGCGGCGAACGAGCACTGGACGGCATACGTCCCGGCCGCCGCCCGCTGGCCGTTCGAGGTGCAGCTGGCGCCGCACCGGCAGGTTCCCGACCTGCCCGCGCTCCGCGACGAGGAGCGCGACGCGTTCGGCCCGCTCTACCTCGACGTGCTGCGGCGGTTCGACGCCCTGTTCGGCAAGCCGATGCCGTACATCTCGGCCTGGCACCAGGCCGTCGTCGGCGAGGGCCGCGAGCTGGGCTATCTGCACCTGCAACTGTTCAGCATCCGGCGCGCCGCGGACAAGCTGAAGTACCTCGCGGGCTCGGAGTCGGCGATGGGCGCCTTCGTCAGCGACGTGGTGCCGGAGAGGGCCGCGGAACTGCTCCGGGACGCCGGGTAGGAGGAGCGCCCGGCAGCGAGCGCACGCCGCGCAGCGATATACGCACGCACCCGCGCCGGGCGGCGTGAGCGACGCGTACGTCACCGCCGTCACCGGCGGGAAAGGCGCACCCGCCCGTGCCGGCCCAGCTGTGCGGCGTCGCGCCGGGCGCAGCACCGGGCCCATCCCGCCGAGGAGTTCCGCCGGGACAGGCACACCGCCGGCCGGCTGGGCGGTGGCTCCGCGCACCTCCCGCCTGGTCAGGGTGCGGGCGGCGGAAAGGGGACCAGCGGGGGCCCGGGACAAGGCCCCCGCTGAAGGGGACGGCGAGCGGCGTACCCAAGCCCACCACCCGCACCACTGAGTCAAACGACCCCGGATAACGACGGTTACGTACCAAACATCCGTTTTGCGAAGTTAGGCCGTGCGCGGCGAACCCGAACACCCCCTTTCCGGTACGACCTGCCCCTCCCGCCCGCCGCCACGCCCCGTGCGTGTCTCCGCAGCGTGCTCGCGCCCGGACCGGGCCACAGGCGCCGCCCGGACCCCGTACCTCGGCGAACGCCCCGGTCCGAACCGCGCCACTCCACGACCGGCGCTCCGGCAGGATTCCCCGTGCGCATCCGCCGCGACCGACGACCGTGCCACCAACCGCCGCCCGGCTGGTGACGACACTGGCCATCGCGCGCCGATGACCACGGCAGGCGCTGGATGACCACGGCAGGCGCCGGCCGGGGCGGTGCGGCCGGCGCTGACGACGGTTATCGCGGGGACGGGCGCAGCCGGCTCGGAGGCGGGCGGGAGCGCCGCGTGCGGCACGAACCGAGCGCCCAACCCGTCTCTGGGCGGGGCCGACCGCCGCCCCGCGCCGGTCCGGGACGAACGGAAGCCCCGCCGCGTTGGGGGCGACGGGGCGGAGCTTCCGTTTGCCGGGATGCCCGCGCGGGTGGAGGGAACACCCGCGCGGGCACCGGATCAGCGACCGTAGTAAGCGTTCTCCATGATCCGGCGGAGGTCGGCGAGCATCGGCATCCGCGGGTTGGCCGGGGCGCACTGGTCGAGGTAGGCGTTCATCGCCTGCTGCGGCAGCGCGGCCACGAACTCCGCCTCGTCGACGCCGGCGCCCTTGAACGAGGACGGGATCCCGACCGCTTCCCGCAGGCGCTCGACCGCCCGGGCGTAGGACTCCACGCCCTCCTCCGGCGTCTCGGCCGGCAGGCCGAGGTGCCGCGCGATGTCCTGGAACCGCTCCGGCGCGACGTAGCGCTCGTACTTCGGCCAGCTGTTCAGCTTGGCCGGCACGGTGCCGTTGTGCCGGATCACGTGCGGCAGCAGGATCGCGTTGGTCCGCCCGTGCGCCACGTGGAAGGTGGCGCCCAGGGTGTGGGCCATGGCGTGCACGATGCCCAGGAACGCGTTGCCGAACGACATGCCGGCGATGGTGCCCGCGTTGTGCATCTTCTCCCGGGCGAGCGGGCTGTTCGGGCCGTCCTTGACCGCCTGCTCGAGGTTGTTGAAGATCAGCTTGATCGCGTGCAGTGCCAGACCGTCGGTGTAGTCGCTGGCGTAGACCGAGACGTATGCCTCGGTGGCGTGGGTCAGCGCGTCGAAGCCGCTGTCCGCGGTCACCACGGCGGGCAGGTTCTTGGTCAGGTGCGGGTCGATGATCGCCACGCTCGGGGTGAGCGCGTAGTCGGCCAGCGGGAACTTCTGCCCGGTGGCGGTGTCGGTGATCACCGCGAACGGGGTCACCTCGGCGCCGGTGCCGGACGTGGTCGGCACGCAGACCAGCTTCGCCTGCTTGCCCAGGGTCGGGAACTTGAAGGCCCGCTTGCGGATGTCGAAGAACTTCTCCTTCATGTCCCCGAACTCGATGTCCGGGTGCTCGTAGAGAAGCCACATCACCTTCGCCGCGTCCATCGGCGAGCCGCCGCCGATCGCGATGATGGTGTCCGGGCGGAACGAGCGCATCAGCGCCGCGCCCTTCTGCACGGTGTCGATGCTGGGCTCCGGCTCCACGCTGTCGATCACCTGGATGGTCACCGGCTCGGGCCGCTCGCGCAGCACGTTGCTGATCCGGTCGACGTAGCCGAGACGGGTCATGGTCGAGTCGGTGACGATGGTGATCCGCGAGACGTCCGGCATGTCCTTGAAGTACCGGATGGCGTGCGGCTCGAAGTACATCTTCGCCGGCACCTTGAACCACTGCATGTTGTTAGTCCTACGGCCGATGCGCTTGATGTTGAGCAGGTTGAGGGCGGACACGTTGTCGGAGACCGAGGTGTGCCCGTAGCTGCCGCAGCCCAGGGTCAGCGAGGGCCGGAACCCGTTGTAGATGTCGCCGATGCCGCCCTGCGAGGCGGGCGCGTTCCAGATGATCCGGACCGCCTTCATCCGCTTGCCGAACCGCTCGGAGAGCGACGCGTCCTTGGCGTGCACGACCGCGCTGTGCCCGAGCCCGTGGAACTCGACCATCTGCTCGGCGTACCGGATGCCCTGCTCCTCGTCGTCGGCCTTGAGCATGGCCAGCACCGGGCAGAGCTTCTCCCGGCTCAGCGGCTCGTTCGGGCCGACCTCGGTGATCTCGGCCAGCAGGATCGAGGTGTCCTCGGGCACACTGAAACCGGCCTGCGCGGCGATCCAGGCGGGCGACTGCCCGACGACCGCGGCGTTCAGCTTCTCACCGACGCAGTCCTTGCCCTCACCCTCCGGCGGGAAGATGAAGTCCTGCAGGAGCTTCTTCTCCTTGGCCGACACCACGTAGGCGTGCAGCCGCTTGAACTCCCGGATGGCCTGCCCGGCGATCTTCTTGTCCAGGATGACGGCCTGCTCGGAGGCGCAGATCATGCCGTTGTCGAAGGTCTTCGACACCACGATGTCGTGCGCGGCGCGGACCACGTCCGCGGTCGGGTGCACGTAGGCCGGAACGTTGCCGGCGCCGACGCCGAGCGCCGGCTTGCCGGTCGAGTACGCGGCCCGCACCATCGCGTTGCCGCCGGTCGCCAGGATGGTGGCGACACCGGGGTGGTTCATCAGCGCGCCGGTCGCCTCGATCGACGGCTGCTCCACCCACTGGATGCAGTTCTCCGGCGCGCCGGCCGCGATGGCCGCGTCCCGGACCACCCGCGCCGCCTCCGAGCTGCACCGCTGTGCGGACGGGTGGAAGGCGAAGACGATCGGGTTACGGGTCTTCAGCGCGAGCAGCGCCTTGAAGATGGTGGTGGAGGTCGGGTTCGTCACCGGGGTGACGGCGCAGACCACGCCCACCGGGTCGGCGATCTCGGTGATGCCGTTGACGTCGTCGCGGTGGATGATGCCCACCGTCTTCATCCCGGCCATGCTGTTCGTGACGTGCTCACAGGCAAAGATGTTCTTGACGGCTTTGTCCTCGAACACGCCCCTGCCGGTCTCCTCGACCGCCAGTGCAGCCAGCTCGCCATGCTTGTCGAGCGCGGCCACCGAAGCCTTGCCGACGATGTAATCGACCTGTTCCTGGGTGAAGTCCGCGTAGTCGGCCAGGGCCTTCTCCGCGCCTCGCACCAGATCGTCGATCGCCGGGATGTCGCCCACGGTCATCTCCCCCTCGGGTATGTCGGCGGATCTCTCCGACATGTCCATCCTCCGGGGCGGGGCGCGCCGCGGACGCGGCGCAAAGGCTCCGTCGTACGGGCCGAAGGTCCCGAAAACGCGAGAAGCCCGCCGACACGGGTCGACGGGCTTCTCTTTCCGGTACGAGGATCAGGCCAGCTTACGAGCCAGGTTCTCGTCCAGCGCGTTCATGAACTCGTCGGTGGACAGCCACGGCGAGTCCTTGCTGATCAGCAGCGCGAGGTCCTTGGTCATCTGGCCGCTCTCGACGGTCTCGATGCAGACCCGCTCCAGCGTCTCGGCGAACTGGGTGACCTCCGGCGTCCCATCCAGCTTGCCGCGGTGCTTGAGGCCGCCGGTCCACGCGAAGATCGACGCGATCGGGTTGGTCGAGGTCTTCTCGCCCTTCTGCCACTGCCGGTAGTGCCGGGTGACGGTGCCGTGGGCGGCCTCGGCCTCGACGGTCCGGCCGTCCGGGGTCATCAGCACCGAGGTCATCAGGCCGAGCGAGCCGAAGCCCTGGGCGACCGTGTCGGACTGCACGTCACCGTCGTAGTTCTTGCACGCCCAGACGTAGCCGCCCTCCCACTTGAGCGCGGCGGCGACCATGTCGTCGATCAGCCGGTGCTCGTAGGTGAGGCCCTTCGCCTTGAACTCCTCGGCGAACTCGGTCTCGAAGATCTCCGCGAAGAGGTCCTTGAACCGGCCGTCGTATGCCTTGAGGATGGTGTTCTTGGTGGACAGGTAGACCGGGTAGTTGCGGGCCAGGCCGTACCGGAACGAGGCGCGGGCGAAGTCCCGGATCGACTCGTCGAAGTTGTACATCGCCATCGCCACGCCACCCTCGGGGTAGTCCGCGACGTGGAACTCGATCGGCTCGGAGCCGTCCTCCGGGGTGAAGGTGACGGTCAGCTTGCCGGCCTTCGGGACGACGAAGTCGGTGGCCTTGTACTGGTCACCGTGCGCGTGCCGGCCGATGATGATCGGCTTGGTCCAGCCCGGCACCAGGCGGGGCACGTTCTTCATGATGATCGGCTCACGGAAGACCACGCCGCCCAGGATGTTGCGGATGGTGCCGTTCGGCGACCGCCACATCTTCTTGAGGCCGAACTCCTGGACCCGGGCCTCGTCCGGGGTGATGGTCGCGCACTTGACGCCCACGCCGTGCTGCTTGATGGCGTTGGCGGCGTCGACCGTCACCTGGTCGTCGGTCTCGTCCCGGTACTGGATCGACAGGTCGTAGTACTCGAGGTTGACGTCGAGGTAGGGCAGGACCAGCTGCTCACGGATCTGCTTCCAGATGATCCGGGTCATCTCGTCGCCGTCGATCTCAACGACCGGGTTCTTGACCTTGATTTTCGCCATCGGCCGGCGCTCCTCTCCCGAAACACACGCTTAGCAGTACGAGCGTACTGCCCGCCCGCTGAAGATCGCCGGGCGGCCCCGAACTGGTGATCTGTCTCTACCATCCCAGGCGGCCGGTGACCGCACGGGCGGAAACCCCCGGCGGCCGGGAACCGGCTGCGAACCCGCGAACGCGAACGGCCCCGGGCCGCGGACCCGGGGCCGTTCCTGGCGTACGTCAGTGGTAGAAGTGCCGGGTCCCGGTGAGGTAGACGGTGAGACCGGCCTTCTCCGCGGCCTCGATCACCAGGTTGTCCCGGATCGAGCCGCCCGGCTGGACCACCGCCGTGATCCCGGCCTCGATCAGCACCTGCAGACCGTCCGGGAACGGGAAGAACGCGTCCGAGGCGGCCACACTGCCGGCCGCCCGCTCGGCGCCGGCGCGGGCGACCGCCAGCTTCGCCGAGTCGACCCGGTTCACCTGGCCCATCCCGACGCCGACCGTGGCGCCGTCACGGGCCAGCAGGATCGCGTTGCTCTTCACGCCGCGCACCGCCCGCCAGGCGAAGACCAGGTCACGCAGGGTCTCGGGGGACGCCGCCGGGCCGGTGGCCAGCGTCCAGCCGGCCGGGTCGTCGCCGTCGGCGTCGATCCGGTCGGCGGTCTGCACCAGCACACCGCCGCCGATCTGCTTGATCTCCGTGGGCGGCGGGTTCCACGCCGGGGCGACCAGCACGCGCAGGTTCTTCTTCTCGCGCAGGATCTCCAGTGCCTCCGGCGCGAACGCCGGGGCCACGATCACCTCGGTGAAGATCTCCGCGACCTGGCGGGCCAGCTCGACCGAGACCTCCTGGTTGACCGCGATCACGCCGCCGTACGCGGAGACCGGGTCGCACTCGTGCGCCCGGCGGTGCGCCTGCACCACATCGGCGCCGATCGCCACACCGCAGGGGTTGGCGTGCTTGATGATCGCCACGGCCGGCTCGGCGAAGTCGTTCGCGGTACGCCACGCGGCATCCGCGTCGACGTAGTTGTTGTACGACATCTCCTTGCCGTGCAGCTGCCGCGCCTGGGCCAGCCCGGCGGGGGCGGTCCGGTCCAGGTAGAGCGCGGCCCGCTGGTGCGGGTTCTCGCCGTACCGCAGGGTGTTCCCGCGCTGCAGGGCGAGACCGGCGAACTCCGGCCAGTCGCTCTCCGAGACCAGCGTGGTGGCGGTCCAGTTGGCGACCGCGATGTCGTACTCGGCGATGTTGATGAACGCCTTCGACGCCAGCAGTTTGCGCTGGGCGAGCGTGAAGCCGCCGTTCTCCAGCGCCTCGCGGATCAGCGGGTAGCCCTCGGTCGACACGACCACCGCGACCGAGGCGTGGTTCTTGGCCGCCGCGCGGACCATCGCCGGGCCACCGATGTCGATCTTGGCGATGCACTCCTCCTCCCCGGCGCCGGAGGCCACCGTCTCGCTGAACGGGTAGAGGCTGCTGACCAGCAGGTCGAACGGCTCGATGCCGTGCTCGGCGAGCTCCCGCACGTGGCTGTCCAGCCGCAGGTCGGCGAGGAGGCCGCCGTGCACCTTCGGGTGCAGCGTCTTGACCCGGTCGCTGAGGATCTCCGGGAAGCCGGTCAGATCCTCCACCCGGGTCACCGGCACACCGGCCTTCTCCACGGTGGTGGCGGTGGAGCCGGTCGAGACGATCTCCACCCCGGCGGCGTGCAGCGCCTGGGCGAGCTCGACGATCCCCGCCTTGTCCCACACGCTCAGCAGCGCCCGCTTGATCGGACGACGACCCTCGCTACTCACGGAATCCGTACCTTCCTGTTCTCGATGGTCCAGCCGTCGCGGACCAGGCGGCCGACGTACTCGACCAGCTGGGCCCGCTCGGCCACCTTGATCCGCTCGGTCAGCGTCTGCTCCGTGTCGTCGTCGAGCACGGGCACGCTGACCTGGGCGATGATCGGTCCGGTGTCGACGCCGGCGTCGACGAAGAAGAGCGTCGCTCCGGCGATCTTCACGCCGTAGTCGAGCGCGTCGCGGGGCCCGTGGATGCCCGGGAACGACGGCAGCAGCGCGTTGTGCGTGTTGATGTACCGGTCGCCGAAGGCGTCCAGGAACTGCTTGCCGACCAGTTTCAGGAAGCCGGCCGAGATGACCAGGTCGGGGCGGTACGCGGCGACGTGCTCGGTGAGCGCGGCGTCCCAGTCGTCGCGGGTCGCGTACGCCTTCACCGAGTCCACGAAGGTGGGGACGCCGGCCGCGGCGGCGAGGTCGAGACCGGCGATGCCGTCCCGGTCCGCGCCGACGGCGACCACCTCGGCGCCGTACGCCGGGTCGCGGGTCGCGTCGAGTAGAGCTTGCAGGTTGCTGCCCGATCCGGAGATGAGGACGACCAGGCGGGCGGGCGCGGGGTCAGTCACCTCCGCACCCTATCCGGGCAGCCCACGCTGACCGAAATCGGGCGGTTGCCGCACCGGCGGGCGGTGGCGTCCGGCTGCGCTCACCCGAACGGGCCGGGATGCTCCCGAACCGGCGGACTGCTCCCTGCCGGGCGCGATGCTCCCTGCCGGGCGGGGATGCCTCCTGCCGGGCGCGATGCTCCCTGCCGGGCGGGGATGCCTCCTGCCGGGCGCGATGCTCCCTCGGACGGCCCGCTTCCGGCGCGGCCGGTTACTTGCGGGCGGCCGGTCTGCGGCTCGCCGGGCGGCGGGGGGCGCCGAACGCGCGGGCCGCCGCCGCGCCACCGATCACCGAGATCGCCGCGACCAGCGCCGCGACCAGCCCCACCGGGCCGGCCGCCGGGCCGATCTCGGCCAGCCGACCGGCACCGACCGGCCCGCCGGAGAATCCGGCGAGCGCCGCGGTGACCAGGCCGGCCACCGGTCCGGCGAGCAGGCCCGCGCCGATCAGCAGCGGCCACTGCGGTTCCGGGCCGTCCGCACCGGAGCCGCGCCCCGGCCCCCAGGCGTGCGCGCGGCCGTAGCGCAGCCGCTGGGTGAGCCCCCAGCCGGCCACCCCACCGGCGAGCACCGGCAGCGCCAGCAGCAGCGTGCCGGCCGCGCCCATCGGCCCGTTCGGCAGGCCGGCGAGCAGCGGCAGGGTGGGCAGGTCGCCGACCGAGAACTCGGTCAGCCGGACCACCGAGCCGGCGCCCAGCGCGAAACCCGGCCCGAGCAGGTAGGCGGTGGCCCAGATCGCGGCGTTTCCGGCGTAGGCCACGCTGATCAGGGTGATCCCGGCCTGGCCGGCGACCCCGGTGTGGTAGGCGGAGATGATTTTCGCGGCGTCACCGCCGCCGAGCGCCACCGACAGCCCGCCGACCGCCGCACCGGCCCCGATCATCAGGAACGCCGCGACCAGGCCGGTCCGGACACCGTGCCGCAGCGCGGCCGGGACCCGGCGGGCCAGCGTGGTCACCGCGTCGCTGCCGCGCAGCGCGCCGATCCCGGCGCCGAGCAGGCCCAGCAGCAGGAAGTGCGACGCGGCGCGGGCGGTGGAGACCTGGGTGCCGCGACCGTCGGTCAGGTGGGCGGTCAGGGCACCGACCATCGCGTACGCCACCGCGACGCAGACCGCGACGAGCAGCGCCGAACCGAGCGACCCGGAGCGCCGGGCGCCGATCGCCCGGGTCACGTGCAGCCCGGCCCGGTTCAGCCGGCTCACCACCAGCACGGTCAGCAGCAACG
This sequence comes from Actinoplanes teichomyceticus ATCC 31121, assembly GCF_003711105.1. Lineage (NCBI taxonomy): Bacteria > Bacillati > Actinomycetota > Actinomycetes > Micromonosporales > Micromonosporaceae > Actinoplanes > Actinoplanes teichomyceticus. The sequence goes on along the minus strand of NZ_CP023865.1, from coordinate 756,661 downwards.
GGGCCAGAGCGAGCGGGCCGATCGAGGTGCCGATCGGCACGCCGTGGCCGAGCAGCCACGCGGCCGCCCCGGCGCGCGCCGCCCCGGCCAGCCCGCCGGCGCCCTCCAGGGTGCGGGCCAGTCCGAGCACCGCGGCGACCGGAAGGTACGTCAGCAGGGCCGCCCAGAGCGTGGCGAAGAGCACCGCCACCGGCAGCGGCGCGCCTCGGCGCTCGGGCGGGCGGCGCTGGACCGGAACCTGGACGGTCTCCCGGCGGCCGAGCACCGCGTCGTCGACGACGACGGTGTCCCGGTTCTCCGGTTCGCCGGGCTCGGCGGGTGGCGGGGCGGAGACGGACAGCGCCTCGGTGTCCCGCACGACGGACTGCAGCGCCTCGGCGACCGCGAACGGGTCCTCCGAGCCGCCGGGACGGTCGGTTGTGCTGGGCATCGCGACTACCTTGTCACGCCGCGGCGCTCACGGCGATGCAGAAACAGCGGCGCGCCGCCGATCGGTCGCGGTGACCCGGTCGGCGGCGCGCCGTTTCGTACGGTTGCTGCTTCAGCTCATGACCTCGCGCATGAGTCGTGCGGTCTCGCTCGGCGTCTTGCCGACCTTGACGCCGGCCGCCTCCAGCGCCGCCTTCTTCGCGTCGGCGGTGCCGGCCGAGCCGGAGATGATCGCGCCGGCGTGACCCATGGTCTTGCCGGGCGGGGCGGTGAAGCCGGCGATGTAACCGACCACCGGCTTGGTGACGTTGGCCTTGATGAACTCGGCCGCCCGCTCCTCGGCGTCGCCACCGATCTCACCGATCATCACGATCGCGTCGGTGTCCGGGTCGTCCTGGAACGCCTTGAGCGCGTCGATGTGGGTGGTGCCGATGACCGGGTCGCCACCGATGCCGACGCAGGTGGAGAAGCCGAAGTCGCGCAGCTCGTACATGAGCTGGTAGGTCAGCGTGCCGCTCTTGCTGACCAGGCCGATCCGGCCCTGCGGGGTGATGTCGGCCGGGATGATCCCGGCGTTGGAGGCGCCCGGCGACGCGATGCCCGGGCAGTTCGGGCCGATGATCCGGGTCTTGCCGCCCTTGGCCACGTTGTACGCCCAGAACGCGGCGGAGTCCTGCACCGGCACGCCCTCGGTGATCACCACGGCGAGCGGGATCCCGGCGTCGATCGCCTCGATGACCGCGGCCTTGGTCCCGGCCGGCGGCACGAAGATCACCGTGACGTCCGCGCCGGTCTCCTTCATCGCCTCGCCGACCGTGGCGAACACCGGCAGCTCGGTGCCGTCGAAGTCCACCTTGGTGCCGGCCTTGCGCGGGTTGGTGCCACCGACCACGTTGGTGCCGGCGGCGAGCATCCGGCGGGTGTGCTTGGAGCCCTCCGAGCCGGTGATGCCCTGGACGATGACCTTCGAGTCCTTGGTGAGCCAGATAGCCATTAGTTCACTTCCCCGCAGCCGCGAGCTCGGCGGCGCGCTCGGCCGCTCCGTCCATCGTGTCCACCCGCTCGACCAGCGGGTTGTTCGCTCCGTCGAGGATGGCACGGCCGGCCTCGGCGTTGTTGCCGTCGAGACGTACCACGAGCGGCTTGGTGACCTGCTCGCCGCGCTCGGCGAGCAGGGCGAGGGCCTGGACGATGCCGTTGGCCACCGCGTCGCAGGCGGTGATGCCGCCGAAGACGTTCACGAAGACCGACTTCACCGACGGGTCGCCGAGGACGATCTCCAGGCCGTCGGCCATCACCTGGGCGCTCGCGCCGCCACCGATGTCGAGGAAGTTCGCCGGCTTGACGGCGCCGTGCTTCTCGCCGGCGTACGCCACCACGTCGAGGGTCGACATGACCAGGCCCGCGCCGTTGCCGATGATGCCGACCTCGCCGTCGAGCTTGACGTAGTTGAGGTTCTTGGCCTTGGCGGCCTGCTCGATCGGGTCGACCGCGGACTTGTCGACCAGCGCCTCGTGGTCGGGGTGCCGGAACGACGCGTTCTCGTCCAGGGTGACCTTGGCGTCCAGCGCCAGCACCCGGCCGTCGCCGACCTTGGCCAGCGGGTTGACCTCGACCAGCGTGGCGTCCTCGGCGACGAACGCCTGCCACAGCTTGACCGCGATGTCGACGACCTGGTCGGCGACGTCGGCCGGGAACTTGGCGGCGGCGACGATCTCGCGCGCCTTCGCCTCGTCCACGCCCTTGCTGGCGTCGATCGCGATCTTGGCGACCCGCTCCGGGTCCTCCTCGGCGACCGTCTCGATCTCCATGCCGCCGGCGACGCTGGCGATGCAGAGGAACGTCCGGTTGGCCCGGTCCAGCAGGTAGGAGAAGTAGTACTCCTCCTTGATGTCGGCCGTCTCGGCCAGCATCACCTTGCCGACCGTGTGGCCCTTGATGTCCATACCCAGGATGTCGGTCGCGCGGGCCTGCGCCTCGTCCGGCCCGTCGGCCAGCTTGACGCCACCGGCCTTGCCGCGGCCGCCGACCTTGACCTGCGCCTTGACGACAACCTTGCCGCCCAGCCGCTCGGCGATCGCCCGGGCCTCCTGCGGGGTCTCGGCGACACCGCCGCCCAGCACGGGCAGCCCGTGCCGTTCGAACAGGTCGCGCCCCTGATACTCGAACAGGTCCACGTGTCTCCTTTCGCTCGCGACGCCAAGCGCCGGCAAGCCGCACCATTGCGTCCCGACCTGTTGTGTGCGCGGCGCGTCGCAGTGGCGCCGCCAGCGTGAGGATCGTCCGGCCATCCGCAACTGCCGAATGGCCCTCACCCGCAGACTAGCGACCGATTCGGGATCCCCGCCCGCGCGGGTAGACGGTGTGCAAGACCACACACCAGAGGGACGAAAACGCAGCTCCGGGACGCTCGGGACGAGTGTGGCGCAGGTGGCCGCCGGGGCCCGGCGGCACCGCCGGTGACGCCGGTCGTCGATGTCCGGGCGGGCCGCGCGCAACCGCCGGCGAAAAAGTCACGCGGACGCGCGTAACCGCCGGAGAAGGGCGTCGTTGAGTGGGATGTCGGCACGCTGCTACCGGGCGCGCCGGGCGAGGAAGCGGCCGATGCCCTGTCGGTCGAGGGGTGGCGGCGGGGCATCGCGCATAGAAGGGCCGGACGTGTGAGGGGTGCGTCCGGCCCTTCCCTATGCTCAGGCCACCTGGGTGGCTACATTGGCGCGGACCCATTCGATGATGGATGCGGTGGTCGCACCCGGCGTGAATACCTTCGCTACGCCGAGTGATTCCAATTCCGCGATGTCATCCTCCGGAATGATGCCGCCGCCGAAAACCACGATGTCGGCCGCGTCGCGCTCGGCGAGCAGTTCCAGCACCCGGCGGAACAGCGTCATGTGCGCCCCGGAGAGAACCGAGAGGCCGACCGCGTCGGCGTCCTCCTGAATCGCCGTCTCGACGATCTGCTCGGGCGTCTGGTGCAGTCCGGTGTAGATGACCTCCATGCCGGCGTCCCGTAGCGCCCGGGCCACCACCTTGGCGCCTCGGTCGTGCCCGTCCAGGCCGGGCTTCGCGACGACGACCCTGATCCGTGCTTGCATGCTGACCCCTCTAGAGCTGTGGACCTCGGTGTCCGGGCGCCCGGCCCGGGTCTTCCGGACCGGCCACCTGAACGAACGGTAACCCGCCGCGGCGGGCGCGGGGTAGCGTCCCCGCGCCGCGACACGGCCGCGGAATGGTTGCGCCGGTCACATTACTTTCCGCTTTATCAGCGATCACAGAACGTTGATATCTCACCTTCCTGGAAACGTCACCATTTCGGACAATAGCTGATCAATGCTGGCGCGGAACTGTCACGGAATTGGCGCTGCGACTTGTGACCCGGCTGCCGTTTCGTTACCGTGGCCACGGCTGTCGCACAGGTTCACCCCCCAGCGACCGCCCGGCCAGCACCTGTCAACCGCTTTGTGCGGAGCTCGCGCCTGCCGCCGCAATGCCACCGACGGAGGGTCCTTCGTGCGCCAGCGCTTGTCGTCTGAGCCCGATCGCTATCGCGGCCGACGCCGCGTACCGACCCCTCCGCGCAGCCGCTACGCCGCAGTCGTCACCTCCGCCTTCGTCGGCGCCGGCGTGGTCGCCCTCGGCGCCGCGTCGAACCTCCCGGACTCCAAGACCGTCAACCCGGACATCCTGCAGAGCCTGGACAAGACCTCCCAGGTCGCCACGGACGCCCTGCAGAGCCGCTCGGACGACGCCGGCCGGGCGTCGCGCAGCGAGAGCCGGGACACCGCCGCCAAGGCCGGCGCCCGGATCGACGAAGCGGTGGCCGCCTCCGAGGTCTACCTCCTGCCGCTCGACGACTACGAGTTCACCTCGGCGTTCGGCGTGCGGTTCGGCAAGCTGCACGCCGGCATCGACCTGGCCGCCCCGGACGGCACGCCGTACAAGGCGGTGCACGCCGGCACGGTCACCGCGGCCGGCTACAACGGCGGGTACGGCTACTCCATCACCGTCCGGCAGGACGACGGCACCGAGATCATTTACGCGCACTCCCGGCGACTGCTGGTGAGCAAGGGCGACGTGGTGAAGGCCGGTCAGGTGATCGGCGAGGTGGGCAACAGCGGGTACTCGTACGGCACGCACCTGCATCTGGAGGTGCACGTGGACGGCAAGCCGACCGACCCGATCACCTTCCTGCGCGAGCACCAGGTCGACATCAAGCTCCAGATGGAGTCGGTCTACGCGGGCATGGCCGCGGCCGCCGCCTCCTGACCCGCAACCGCCCCGGTTGCGGGTCGGTTGAACCGGTCCGCACCGTCTCAGCGCCCCCGCACCCGCACCGACAGAACCGTGACAGCACTGGGCACGGTCATCGGGAGGGGTGTCTCGGGTGGGGCAGATCTCGGCAACGGCGGGCGGCGGGCGGCACCGTCAGGAGCGCCTCCACCGGCACCGCGCCCCCGCGTTCCCGGCCCTGTTCGCCAGCCGCCGCCGCTCCGCCCTCTCCCTCACCGCCCTGAGCGCCACCCTGGCCACCGGGATCGGGGTGGCCGGCGGCGCCGCCGTGGCCGGACCCGCCGGTCAGCCGACCAGCGACGGACACACCGCCGCGCACGCCCCCGCCGCCCTGCCGATCGTCCCGCCGGCCGGCGACGGGGCGCCCGCCAAGACGCATCCCCGGCGGCCGGCCTCTGCCGAGAACCACGGCATCCCGGCGGACCCGGTGCAACGCCGGCCGAAGCCCGCTCCGGTGACCACCACCGCGGTGACCACCACCGCGCTGGGCGGGGCCGACTGGGTGGACCCGCTGCCCGCGGGCCGGGTCACCTCCTGCTTCGGGCAGCGCTGGGGCCGGCTGCACGCCGGCGTCGACCTGGCCGCCGCGGACGGCGCCCCGATCGTCGCGGCCGGCGCCGGGACGGTGGTCCAGGCCGGCACGGCGCAGGGGTACGGCAACGCCGTGCTGATCGACCACGGCAACGGCTGGCTCACCCACTACGGCCACCTGTCGCGGATCGCCGTGGCCGCCGGCGACGTGGTGCGCGCCGGGCAGCACATCGGCGACGAGGGCTCGACCGGGCACTCGACCGGCCCACACCTGCATTTCGAGGTGCACCAGGGGCACTACAAGAACCCGGTGGAGCCGACCGCGTGGCTGCGGCGGCACGGGGTGGGCATCCCCGGCTGCGCCGCCGTACCGGACGGCGCCTAGAGCTTCTCGATCGGGGCGTGCCGCAGGATCAGCCACATCACCTGGTCGCCGAAGTCGATCTGGGCGCGGGCGCCGGGCCCGTGCCCCTCGACGGCGACGACCCGGCCCAGGCCGTACCTCTGGTGGTTGACCCGGTCGCCGACCTCCACCTTCGGGGCCTGTTTGAGCTCGCTGGCGGTGGCCAGCCGGCTGGCGTCGATGCCGAGCCGCTCGGCGATGCGTTGCGCCTTGGGCGTGCCGCCGGCGAAGCCGCCGCCGCGCTGACGGTCACCGCCACCACGGCCGCCCACCCCGCCGCCGGTGCCGGACCACGACGTGTACGACCCGCCGGTGCGCTCCCAGCGCACCAGCTCGGACGGCAGCTCGTCGGTGAACCGGGACGGCGGGTTGTACTGCGGCTGGCCCCACGCCGAGCGGGTCACCGCCCGGGAGAGGTAGAGCCGCTGCCGGGCCCGGGTGATCCCGACGTACGCCAGGCGGCGCTCCTCCTCCAGCTCGGTGTTGTCACCGAGCGCCCGCATGTGCGGGAAGACGCCGTCCTCCAGCCCGGTCAGGAACACCACGGGGAACTCCAGGCCCTTCGCGGTGTGCAGGGTCATCAGCGTCACCACGCCCTGGTGCTCCGGGTCGTCGCTGGGGATCTGGTCGGCGTCGGCGACCAGCGCCACCTGCTCCAGGAACCCGGCCAGGGTGGCCGCCGGCGCCTCCGGGTCCGCGGTCTCGGCCGCGGCGGCCTGCGACTCCACCCGTTCGGTGTACTCCCGGGCCACGCTGACCAGCTCCTGCAGGTTCTCCACCCGGCCCTGGTCCTGCGGATCGAGGCTCTCCTCCAGCTCGCTGAGCAGGCCGGAGCGCTGCAGCACCGCCTCCAGCACCTCCTCCGGCGCGGCGACCGTCGCCATCTCGCGCAGGTCGTCGAGCAGCCGCACGAAGTCGGCGATGCTGTTGGCCGCGCGGGTGGAGATGCCCGGAGCGTTCCGCGCGTGCCGCAGCGCCTGGCCGAACGAGATCCGGTCCCGGCCGGCGAGCGCCTCGACGCAGGCCTCGGCCCGGTCGCCGATCCCCCGTTTCGGGGTGTTGAGCACCCGGCGGACGCTGACCGTGTCGTCCTCGTTCACCACCGCCCGCAGGTACGCCAGCGCGTCGCGCACCTCCTTGCGCTCGTAGAAGCGCACCCCGCCGACCACCTTGTACGGCAGGCCGACCCGGATGAACACCTCCTCGAACACCCGGGACTGGTTGTTGGTGCGGTAGAAGACGGCCACGTCGCCGGGGCGCACGCCGTGGTTGTCGCAGAGCCGGTCGATCTCCCGGGCCACCCAGTCCGCCTCGGCGTGCTCGGTGTCGGCGACGTACCCGACGATCTGCTCGCCGGTCCCCTGGTCGCTCCACAGGCGCTTGGGCTTGCGCGAGGTGTTCCGGTCGATCACCGCGTTGGCCGCGGAGAGGATGGTCTGGGTGGAGCGGTAGTTCTGCTCCAGCAGGATCGTCCGGGCGTCCGGGTAGTCCCGCTCGAACTCCAGGATGTTGCGGATCGTCGCGCCGCGGAACGCGTAGATCGACTGGTCCGCGTCACCGACCACGCACAGCTCGGACGGGTCCTCGTCGTCGCGGCCGACCAGCTCGCGGATCAGCGTGTACTGCGCGTGGTTGGTGTCCTGGTACTCGTCGACCAGCACGTGCCGGAAGCGGCGCCGGTAGGCCTGGGCGACCAGCGGGTGCGACTGGAACAGGTGCACCGTGGCCATGATGATGTCATCGAAGTCCAGCGCGTGCGCCTCCCGCAGACGACGCTGATACAGCTCGTACGCCTCGGCGACGGCCCGCTCGTTCGGCCCGTTCGCCCGGCCCTTGAACTCCTCCGGGTCGACCAGCTCGTTCTTCAGGTTGGACACCTGGGCGGCCAGGCCACGGGCGGTGTACCGCTTCGGGTCGAGATCGAGCTCGCGGGCGACCATCTGCATCAGCCGGCGCGAGTCGTCCGCGTCGTAGATCGAGAACGTGCTCTTCAGCCCGGCGTGCTCGTGCTCGGCCCGCAGGATCCGGACGCAGGCCGAGTGGAACGTCGAGACCCACATCAACCGGGCGCGCGGGCCGACCAGCTGGGCCACCCGCTCCTTCATCTCACCGGCCGCCTTGTTGGTGAACGTGATCGCCATGATCTCGCCGGGGTGCACGTCCCGCGCGGCCAGCAGGTAGGCGATCCGGTGGGTCAGCACCCGGGTCTTGCCGGAGCCCGCGCCGGCCACGATCAGCAGCGGCGAGCCGGCGTGCGTCACCGCGTCGCGCTGGGGCCCGTTCAGCCCGTCGAGCAGTGCGCCGGGGTCGGCCCGGCGAGCCGCGTGCGGCGCCGGCCGGGGCACCTGCGGGGCCGGCGCCGCGGCCGGCGGGGCCGCGGTGGGCAGCGCGAACAGGGCGTCGTCGGAGGATTCAAAGGAAGGTCGCATCGCGGGAGCCAGTGTATGCCGACCCTCCGACACGACGTCGCACCGCGGGCGGCGCCGCATCGGCGATCAGCAATCGACTTGTCACCTCGAAGTGGTGGCGCCGACCCGGCCGATCCTCCAGTCTGATCGAGTTGCCCGACCGTCCAACCCGATCGAGGGATCGAACGTCATGACATCTCCGCTTCGGCGACGCATCGCCGTGCCGGCCGTCGCGCTTGCGGTCGCCGGCGCGCTCTCCGCCGTGCCCGCCGCCGGGCCCGTGGCCGCCGCGCCGCCCGCCGAGTTCGCCCCGGTGACCGCCCAGTACGCCGGCGCCCGCGGGCCCGCCGTGGTCAAGGGCCAGTTCCTCAGCTACAACGACTTCCACGGCGCGATCGACCCGCCCACCGGCAGCGGCGCGGTGGTCAACGCGGGCGGCACCAGTACCCCGGCCGGCGGGGTGGAGTACCTGGCGACGTACCTGCGCAAGCTGCGCGCCGAGGCGAAGCAGGAGGGCCGGACCACCCTGACCGTCGGCGCCGGCGACCTGATCGGCGGCACCCCGCTGGTCAGCGCCGCGTTCCACGACGAGCCGACGATCGAGCTGATGAACACCGTCGGCCTGCAGATCAGCTCAGTGGGCAACCACGAGTTCGACGAGGGCGTGGCCGAGCTGATCCGGATCCAGCGCGGCGGGTGCCACCCGGTCGACGGCTGCCAGGACGGCGACGGCTTCGGCGGGGCCCGGTTCAGCTACCTCGCCGCGAACACCATCGACAACAAGACCGGGCGGCCGATCCTGCCGCCCGTCGAGATCCGGTACGTCGGCGGCGTGCCGGTCGGTTTCATCGGCGCGACCCTGGAGGGCACGGCCGGCATCGTCAACCCGGCCGGCATCCAGAACGTGCACTTCACCGACGAGGTGGCGACCGCGAACCGGTGGAGCAACATCCTCAAGCTGGTCGGGGTCAAAGCCCAGGTGCTGCTGCTGCACGAGGGCGGCTCGCAGGCCGCCGCCACCCCGACGCCGGGCGTCTCGGACTGCGCCGGCTTCTCCGGGCCCGTCGTGCCGATCGTGGCCGGGCTGAACCCGGAGATCGGCCTGGTCGTGTCCGGGCACACCCACCGCTTCTACTCCTGCAAGCTGCCCAACCGGGCCGGGCGAGACACCGTGGTGACCAGCGCCGGCAGCAACGGCCAGCTGATCACCGACATCGACTGGTCGGTGGACCGGCGCAGCGGCCGGTTCACCGAGATCACCGCGAAGAACGTGATCGTGGAGAACGGCGTGCCGGACGGCAACGGCGGCTGGAAGAGGGACGCCACCGGCGTCTACCTGAAGAACCCGGACACCGTCGATGCCGCGGCCAAGAAGGTCGCCGACAAGTACCGCACCGCGGTCGCCCCGATCGCCAACCGGGTCGTCGGCGCGATCTCCGGCGACATCGTGCGCACCGCCAACGCCGCCGGTGAGAGCCCGCTCGGCGACGTGATCGCGGACGCCCAGCTGGCCTACACCTCGGCCGCCGGCGCCCGGATCGCCCTGATGAACCCGGGCGGCATCCGCGCCGACCTGGACGCCGACCAGTCCTCCGGCGGCGAGGCCTACGGCCGGGTCACCTACGGCGAAGCGTTCACCGTGCAGCCGTTCAACAACCTGGTGGTCACCCAGACGCTGACCGGCGCGCAGCTCAAGGAGGTGCTGGAGCAGCAGTTCGCCGGCTACAACGGCCAGACCACCACCAAGATCCTGCAGGTCTCCGCCGGGCTCAGCTACACCTGGAGCGCCTCCGCCGCGCTCGGTTCCCGGGTCAGCGGCCTGGCGCTGAACGGCACCCCGATCGACCCCGCCACCACCTACCAGGTCACCACCAACGACTTCCTGGCCAACGGCGGCGACGGCTTCAGCGCCCTGACCAAGGGCACCGGCCGGGTCACCGCCCCGGGCTTCGACATCGACGCCCTGACCGCGTACCTCGGCACCGGCACCATCGCCCCGGGCCGGGCCGACCGCATCACCACGACCCCCTGACCGACGCACCGTCTCCGGTGGCCCGGCGCGTCGCGCCGGGCCACCGCAGCTCTCCACCGTCGCCCGTGTCTGCGCAGGTCACGATGGCCGCTCCGGCCGCGCCGCGCCGCCGGCGAGCCGTCCCGGCACGCGGCGAGCCCGGGCCCGGGCACACGACGCGACTCGCGTCCCATCGTTCGGGCGGTTTCCTTGCGGCCGGGTCCGGGAGCGGGGCATACTCGGCTCGTGATCCAGCAGGCGCGATTTTTCTACTACGGCACCGGAAGTCCGGCAGCCGTAGGTCGCCGCTGAACGACAGACCTACTCCAAGCCCCGGGCTTCCCACAGCCCGGGGCTTGTTTGCTTCCCGGGCTGTGGGAAGCCCGGGGCGATGAGCACCCGAGGAGCACGCATGACCGCCGACGTGATCAACCAGTCCGCCAACGGTTCCGCCCCGCAGATGGACGAGTCCACGGGTGCCGGCAAGCCCCTGGCCGCCGACGAGATCCGCGCGATGCGGGAACGGATCGACGAGATCGATCAGGCCATCATCGACCTCTGGCTGGAGCGCTCCCGGCTCTCCCAGACCGTCGGCAAGACCCGGATGGCCTCCGGCGGCACCCGTCTGGTCCTGGCCCGCGAACGGGAGATCGTGGACCGCTTCCGCGCCGCCCTCGGCCCCGACGGCACCCAGGTCGCCCTGCTCCTGCTGCGCTCCGGCCGCGGCCCGCTGTGATCGGCGCCCCGGCGGGGGCCCGGCCCACCGGGTGACCGCCCGCAACAACGACGGTGCCCCGGGTCGTCACCTCCCGGGGCACCGTCGTCCGCAGGTCAGCGCCCGTGGACCACGTCGCGGACCTCGGCGAAGTGGCACGCGCTGGGGTGCGGGGACCGCTCCCGGATCTGCAGCAGCGGCTCCTGCTGGGCGCAGACGTCCTGAGCCTTCCAGCACCGGGTGCGGAAGCGGCAGCCCGACGGCGGGTTGGCCGGCGACGGGACGTCGCCCTCCAGGACGATCTGGTCGCGGTGGCCGCGCAGGCGCGGGTCCGGGACCGGCACGGCGGAGAGCAGCGCCTGCGTGTACGGATGCGTCGGCTGCTCGTAGATCGCCTGGTCGTGCCCGGTCTCGATGACCTTGCCGAGGTACATCACGGCGACCCGGTCGGAGATGTGCCGGACCACCGACAGGTCGTGCGCGATGAAGATGTACGACAGGCCGAACTCGTCCTGCAGGCGCTCCAGCAGGTTGATCACCTGGGCCTGGATGGACACGTCGAGCGCCGACACCGGCTCGTCGCAGACGATGATCTCGGGCTTGAGCGCGAGCGCCCGGGCGATGCCGATGCGCTGGCGCTGACCGCCGGAGAACTGGTGCGGGTACCGGTTGATGTGGTCGGGGTTGAGGCCGACCGTGTCCAGCAGGTCCTGCACCGCGCGCTCCCGGCCACCCCTCGGGACCACCTCGGGGTGGATCTCGAACGGCTCGCCGATGATGTCGCCGACCGTCATTCGCGGGTTCAGCGACGTGTACGGGTCCTGCAGCACCATCTGGATGTTGCGGCGGGCCCGCCGCAGCGCGGCGCCCTGCAGCTTGACCATGTCCTCGCCCCGGACATTGATCGAGCCGGCGGTCGGCTTCTCCAGGCCCACCAGCAGCTTGGCCAGGGTGGACTTGCCACAGCCGGACTCGCCGACCACGCCCAGGGTCTCGCCCCGGCGCAGCTGCAGGTCGACCCCGTCGACCGCCCGGACCGCGCCGACCTTGCTCTTGAAGAGGATGCCCTGCGTGATCGGGAAGTGCTTGACCAGACCCTTGGTCTCAAGGACGACGTCACTCACCGATGACCTCCCGGAAGAAGTGGCAGCGAGCCGTGCGCTGCGGGGCCACCGCGTACGGCGGGGGCGGCGGGTCCTGCCGGCAGGCGTCCCGCGCGTACGCGCACCGCGGGTTGAACGGGCAGCCACGCGGGATGTCGGTCAGCGCCGGCGGCAGGCCCCGGATGACGCTGAGCTGCTGGCCCTTCATGTCGAGCCGCGGGATCGACTCCAGCAGCGCCTTGGTGTACGGGTGGGCCGGCCGGGAGTAGATGTCGTAGACACCCGCCTCCTCGACGACCTTGCCCGCGTACATCACCGAGATCCGGTCGGCCACGTCGGCGACCACGCCCATGTCGTGCGTGATCAGGATGAGGCCCATGTTGCGCTGCTGCTGCAGGTCGGCGAGCAGGCCCATGATCTGTGCCTGCACGGTGACGTCGAGCGCCGTGGTCGGCTCGTCGGCGATCAGCACCTCGGGGTCGAGGGCCAGCGCCATGGCGATCATGACGCGCTGCCGCATGCCACCCGAGAACTGGTGCGGGTAGTCGTTCACCCGCGTCCTGGCACCCGGGATCTTGACCTGGTCCAGCAGCTCGATCGCGCGCTTCTTGGCGTCGCCGCGGGACATCCCGCGGTGCTTGCGGAACAGCTCACCGAGCTGGAAACCGACCGTGTAGACCGGGTTCAGCGCGGACAGCGCGTCCTGGAAGATCATCGCGATCCGGTTCGCCCGGACCTTGCGGCGCTGCTCCTCCGGGAGCTTCAGGACGTCGACACCGCGGTAGCGGATCTCGCCCTTGGTGACGTAGCCGGGCGGCGTGTCCAGGATGCCCATGATCGCCTGGGCGGTCACCGACTTGCCGCAGCCGGACTCACCCAGGATGGCGAGCGTCTCACCCGGGGAGAGGTGGAAGTTCGCGCCGTTGACGGCCTTCGCCACGCCGTACTGGGTCCGGAACTCGACGTGCAGGTCGGTCACTTCGAGCAGGGGTGCGCGCGGGTCGACGCCCGGTAGGACGTCCATTTGCGCCTTGATATCAGTCACAGGGTCACCGCAACTTCGGGTCGAAAGCGTCACGCACGGCGTCGCCGAGCATGATGAAGGCGAGCACCGTCAGGCCGAGGAAGAGCGCCGGCCACACCAGCGGCCAGGGTTCGGTCCGCGCGAACTGGGTGCCCTCGGAGATCATGATGCCCCAGCTGATGGCACCGTTCTTGAGGCCGACGCCGAGGAACGACAGGGTCGCCTCGCTGGCGATGTTGATGCCCAGCAGCAGGGTCAGCACGACGATGAACGACGCGATCGAGTTCGGCAGGATGTGCCGCAACATCAGCCGGCTCGGCTTGGCGCCGAGCATCCGGGCGGCGGCCACGTAGTCCTGGTTCTTCGCCGAGATGACCGCGGAACGCATCACCCGGGCGCTGGTGGTCCAGCTGAGCAGCCCGAGAGTGAGGGTGACCGCGGCGACGCCGTTGCTCTTCGGGTCGGACGACAGCCGGTTGGACAGCACGATGCCACCCAGCAGGAACGGCACGCCCAGCATGATGTCGACGAACCGGGACAGGACCGCGTCCACCCAGCCGCCGAAGTAACCGGCGGACAGGCCGAAGAGCAGGCCGATGAGGCCGGCCAGCGAGGTGGACAGCACACCGACGATGATCGAGTTCCGGGCCCCGTAGATGACCTTGGCGTAGATGTCGCAGCCCTGGTAGTCGTACCCGAAGAACGCTCCGCCGCTGGCGCCCTTGTACTGGTTGGCCAGCGTGCACTTGCCGGGGTCGCCGGAGGTGAACAGGGTCGGCCAGGCCGCCATCAGCAGCACGATCGCCACCAGGACGACGGCGGTCCAGAAGATCTTGCGCTTGCGCAGGTCGTCCCACGCGTCGCCGGCCAGACTGCGCGGCTTGTCCTTCTTCACCGGGCCGTGCGGGACGTTCGGCTGGCCGCCGGGCGCCTCGGCGGCAGCCACCGTGTTCAAGTCACTCATAGCGGATCCTGGGGTCGAGGGCGGCGTAGAGCAGGTCGACGAGCAGGTTGATGAACAGGAAGAGGATCACCAGGATGCTCACGAAACCGACCACGAGCGGACCGTCCTCGGTGCGGATCGCTCGCGCCAGGTTGAAGCCGACGCCGGGAATGTTGAAGACGTGCTCGGTGACGATGGCGCCGGCCATCAGGCCACCCAGGTCGACGCCGATCAGCGTGACCACCGGGATCAGCGAGTTGCGCAGCACGTGCACCCAGATGACGCGCATCCGGCTCAGGCCCTTGGCCCGCGCGGTGCGCACGTAGTCGGCGCGAAGGTTCTCCACCACCGAGGTCCGGGTCACCCGCATCTCCGGCGCGATCACGACACAGGCCAGCACGATCGCGGGCAAAAGCAGTTGCGTGAAGGTCGCGTCCCGTGTTGCGGTAGGCGCGAACCACCCCAGCTGGATGCCGAAGATCAACTGGAACAGGGGCGCGATGACGACGATCGGCATGGCGAGCAGCACGAGCGTGATGATCAACGAGGCGTTGTCGAAGACGCCGCCCCGCCGGATCGCGGAGTAGACGCCGACGGTCACCGCGAAGGTCGCCGCGATGACGATCGCGATGAGCGAGAGACGCAGGGTCACCGGCCAGGCGTCGGACATCATATCGATGATCTTGCGGCCGGTCATCGAGGTGCCGAAGTCCCCGGTGAGCAGGCCTTTGATGTAGTACCAGTACTGCATGAAGAAGCCTTCATCCAGGTGGTACCTCTGGGTCAGCGTGATGCGCTGACTCTCGGACACGGGCCGTTCGCCAACCAAGGCCTGGATCGGGTCCTTCTGGTTGGCGAACACCAACGCGAACAGCAGGAAGGTCGCCCCGAAGAAGGTCAGGACCATCTGCAGTAGGCGCCGCACGATGTAGCGGAACATACGGGTTTAGCCTCTTCCGCGGAAGAGCGCCGGCCTCGTGAGCACGGCGACGATGAGGGTGGGGTAACGCAGTGGTGGCGCCACGGTTTCACATTCTCCGTGACGCCACCACCGGTCGAGCGGTCAGATCAGCCGACGACTTCGATCTTGTAGAGGTCCACCTTCTGGAACAGGTCGACGTTCACGTTGGTGACCTTCTCCGAGTAGCCGTACACGTTCTGCTGCGTGTAGATCGGCACAACCGGCATCTCCTTGGCCAGGATGTCCTCGGCCGCCTGCCACTTCTTGATGGACTCCTCGGGCGTCGGCGCCGCGGAACCCTCCTTGACCAGGTTGTCGAAGGTCGAGTTGCTGTACCCGTAGTAGTTCGAGCCACCGTCGGTGCCGTACAGCGGGCCGAGGTAGTTCTCCATCAGCGGGTAGTCCATCAGCCAGCCGAGACGGATCAGGCCGACCGGCTTCTTCGCCTCGACCTTGGTCAGCAGGTCGGCGAACTTCGGCTCCTCGCCGCCGACGCAGTTGACGCCCAGGGTCGCCTTGATCTGGTTGCACGCCGCGTCGATCCAGGCCTTGTGGCCGCCGTCGACGTTGTACGTGATCTTGATTTCCTTGGGGCCGTTGGCCTCGGTGTACAGCTTCTTGGCCTCGGTCGGGTTGTACTCGCAGTTGGCGCCACAGGTGTTGGGGCGGTAACCGGCGACGACCGGGGAGACGAACGAGGTGGCCGGCGCGCGCGAGCCCAGGAAGATCTGGTCGCTGATCTCCTGGCGGTTGATCGCCATCGAGATCGCCCGGCGGACGCGGACGTCCGAGAACTCCTTCTGGAAGGTGGGGAAGCCGACGAAGCCGAAGCCGGAGTTCGGGCTCTTCTTGAACCGGTCACCCAGGTCGGCGGAGGCCTTGGCCAGGCTCTCGATCGGGATGGTGGTCTACACGTCCAGGCTGCCCGAGATCAGGTCGGCGTACTGCGCCTGCTGGTCCTGGTAGATCTTCCAGGTGATGCCGTCGACCTTCGGGGCGGTGCCCTTGAAGTCGGCGACCCTCTCCACGACGATCTGCGAGTCGTGCTCCCACTTGCCCTTCATCTTGAAGGGGCCGTTACCGATGATCGCGTCCTCGAAGCCCTCGGCGATCACGCCGTCGGAGGAGAAGGCGGCCTTCGGCAGCGGGTAGAAGACGGTGTAGCCCATGACCGACTGCCAGCCGGCGAACGGCGCCGAGAGCGTCACCGTGAAGGTCGTGTCGTCGACCTTCGCCAGACCCGTCAGCTTCTTCGCCTTGGGCTCGGGGGCCTTCTTGGGGCCCTCCTCGCCGTCCGGGTCCTTCGACTGCAGGTCGGCGTAGCCCTTGATCCGCTCGAAGAAGTACGCGCCACCCTGGCCGTTCGGGCCGTAGGCGCCGTAGTTCCAGGCGTCGATGTAGTTGTCCGAGATGACCGGCTCACCGTTGCTGAACGTGAAGCCCGGCTTCAGCTTGATCGTCCAGACGGTGTTGGTCTTGTCCGGGGTGATCGACTCGGCGGCGACCGGAACCGGGTTGTTCTGCGCGTCGAAGTCCACCAGCGGGTAGAACAGCGAAGCCAGCACCTCGGCGCCGTTGGACTCCGTGGTGTTGGAGGGGATCAGGTGCTGCGGTTCGCCGATACCGATGACGACCGTATTCGAAGTGGCGGACGAGTCGTCGGACCCGCCCCCACCGCAACCGGCGGCCAACAAGGCGATGGCGGTCGCTCCGACCGCCATCTTCCATGGGCTTTTCCCAGGCATGGGAGTGCCTCCTTCAGGGGCGCTCACGAGGGGTTGTGTGAGTAGCTGCCACTGTGACACAGGGGCACTGAAACCAAAGAGCGCCGTTATCAAGCCGATATTAGCCGTTTACGTCCGTACGCACTCCCAAAGATCGTTCTTTCGGCCGTTTCGGCAGGTCTGACCTGCGAGTACTCCCCGTAGTGTCCGAACGTACACCCGCCGCAGCCATTCGTGCGGACTTCGGTGACGCTTGGTTGATCACGGGTCAGACGAGTCGCCGGTCCGCCGCCCAGCGTGACAACTCGTAACGGTTGCTCATCTGGAGTTTCCGCAGCACATTGGACACGTGGGTCTCGACCGTCTTGATCGAGATGTACAGCTCCTTGGCGATCTCCTTGTACGCGTACCCCCGCGCCAGCAGCCGCAGCACCTCCCGCTCCCGGTTGGTCAGCTGATCCAGCTCCGGATCGGCGACCGGCACGTCCGGCCGGGAGGCGAACGCGTCCAGCACGAAACCGGCCAGCCGCGGGCTGAACACCGCGTCGCCGTCGGCCACCCGGCGCACCGCGGCGGCCAGCTCGTCCGGCGAGATGGTCTTGGTCACGTACCCCCGGGCGCCGGCCCGGATCAGGCCGATCACATCCTCGGCGGCGTCGGAGACCGACAGCGCCAGGAAGCGCACCTGCGGATGGGTACGCCGGATCGCCTCCAGCACCGCGCGGCCGCCGCCGTCGGGCATGTGCACGTCCAGCAGCACCACGTCCGGCCCGACGGCGGCGATCCGGCTGATCGCCTCGGCCACCGTGCTGGCCTCACCCACCACCTCGACGTGCCGGCCCAGCTCGGCGCGCACCCCGGCGCGGAACATCGCGTGATCGTCGACCAGGAAGACGGTCAACCGGCCGTCCGGCCGGGTCACGGACTCGGTCATCGTGCTGACTCCTTACCGGCGGTCACGCTCTCCCGGACCGGGAGGGTGAGACGCACTTCCGTACCGTCGCCGGGCGCGCTGCGGATCTCCGCGCGGCCGCCGTGGCGCTGCATCCGTCCGATGATCGAACCACGGACCCCGTGGCGGGTGTCGGCCACTCCGGCCGGATCGAACCCGGTGCCGCGGTCCCGGACGAACACGCTCAGCTCGTCCGGCTCCACCTCGGCGTAGAGCGACACGGTCTGCACGCCCGCGTGCCGCGCGGCGTTGACCAGCGCCTCCCGCGCGGCGGCGACCAGCGCCGCGACCCGCTCGTCGCACCGGGCGTCGCCGACCACCACGGTCTCCACACCGATCGCGTACGTGTCCTCGACCTCGGCGGCGGCCTGCTCGAGCGCGGCGGCGAACCGCTCGGTCGGCGACGCGGTCGGTTTGTACAGCCAGTTGCGCAGGCTGCGCTCCTGGCCGCGGGCCAGCCGCTGGACCTCCTTGATGTCCGCCGAGTTGCGCTGGATCAGGGCGAGCGTGTGCAGCACCTGGTCGTGGATCATCGCGGCCACCTCGGCCCGCTCCTGCTCGCGGATCCGGCCCTCCCGCTCGGCGCGCAGCTGGCCGAAGGTGCGCCAGATCAGCGGCGCCACCACCACGCCGACCCCGAGCAGGCCGACCAGCGCGAAGATCATGCCGTTGAGGACCGAGGAGAGCGAGTCGGCCGGCGCGTAGACCGCGACCGCGCCGATCACGCCGATCGCGACCAGGATGCCGCCGCCGACGAAGCGGAACATGAAGGAGCGCCGGTCGGTCTCCCCGACGATCGCGGCCAGCCAGGGCGTCGGCGTGTTCGGATCGATCCACTGCTCGCGGCGGGTCGGGTCGGACTGGTGCCAGATCACCCCGGCGCCGACCGCCACCACCGCGATCATCCAGCCCACCGTGGTGGCCACCTGGCCACCGAAGACCAGCGCCTGCAACAGCACCACGCCGAGGCCGATCGCCGCGAACGGCACCAGCGCGGCGAGGTCCCGGCGGGCCGGGGTCTCCTCGTTGCGGGCCTCCTGCGGCAGCACCGCCCAGTACGCCGCGTAGAGCAGCAGGCCGAGCGCGTTGAAACCGAGCAGGACCACCAGGCCGATGCGCACCGCCAGCACCGGCAGGCCCAGATGGCCCGCCAGCCCGGCGGCGACCCCGGCCACGATCCGGTGCTCGCGGGGCCGGTACAGCCGGCGCGGCTGGGGCGGGGCAGCGGTAGTCACCCTCCGATCGTCACACGCCCGGCCCACCCGGGCTACGGGGATCTTCCCGGGTACCGGCCCCGCCGGATCTCAGGGTGGCCTCAGGGTCGCTTCCGGAGGCGGCTGGGGCGCGGCGGGCAGCAGGATCGCAGACATGAACGACGAAGCTGCCGAACCCCGTACCCCGGGCACCGGTCCAGAGGGCGGGCCGGCGCCTTCCGCCACGGCGCAGACGCCGCCGCCCCCACCGGGCGCGAACGTGCCGCCGTGGCTGTCCGCGGCCGGCGCCGCGTTCGCCCGCCAGCAGCTGGTCCGCCCCCGCGACGGGCGCTACATCGCCGGCGTGTGCGGCGCGCTGGCCCGCCGCACCAACACCGACCCGGTGCTGTGGCGGGTGCTGCTGGCGGTGCTGGGCGTGCTCGGTGGCGCGGGCGTGCTGTTCTATCTGATCGGCTGGCTGATCATCCCGTCCGAGGGGGACTCCGCCTCGCCGGTGGAGTCGCTGCTCGGCAAGGGCCGCAGCGGGATGTCGCCGCTGTCGGTGGTGCTGCTCGGCAGCGCCGCGCTGCTCACCTTCTCGTTCGTGGTCAGCGACGGCGCCCGGGCCAGCATGCTCGCGGCGGCCGTGCTCGTCGGCGCGTTCCTGCTGATCAAAAGGGGCGCGCCGGGCGAGGCCGCGATGTTCCCGCCGGCGCCGCCGGCCGATCCGGCGGCCCCGCCGGCCGAGGAGCCCACGGTGGCCTTCGGCGCGCCGCCCGCCGCCGCACCGGCCGGCCAGCCGGTGACCCCGCCGGCTCCCCCGCCGTACGAACCGCCCCGCTGGACGCCGCCGGCCGAGTCCGGCTACCGGCCGCCGTTCGCGCCGCACGGGCCGTTCGCCGGCGCCGGGGCGTTCCCGCCGCCCCCGCCCGCCCCGGCGAAGCCCGCGAAACCGCCCAAGCCGCCGAAGGAGCGCTCGATCCTGGGCCGGCTCACCTTCTTCGCGATCGTCGTGGTGATGGGCGTGCTGGCCGCGACGGACATGGCCGGGGTGAACGTGACCGTCTCGGCGTACTTCGCTGCCGCGCTGGCCACCATCGCGCTCGGCCTGCTGGTCGGCGCCTGGTTCGGTCGCGCCCGCGGACTGATCTTCCTGGCCGTCCTGACCACGGCCGGTCTGCTGGTCGCCACCGGCACCGAGCGCTGGGGCAGTGAGTTCCGCGACAGCGTGTACCGCCCGGCCAGCCTCGCCGAGGTCGCCGACTCCTACGAGTTCACCCTCGGCAACGTCGCCCTGGACCTGCGCGGCGTGGACTTCAGCAACGCCGAGCAGACCACCTCGGTGAGCATGAAGGTCGGACAACTGCGCGTGCTGCTGCCGCAGAACGTGGACGCCACCGCCTCGGTCCGGGTCGGCGGCCGCGCGGTGCTCTTCGGCCAGGAGACCAGCGGCTCCACGGCGCAGTCACGTTCGGTCACCGACCTCGGGGCGGACGGCGCCGGCGGCGGCAAGCTCACGCTGGACCTGCGACTGGACACCGGAAACCTGGAGGTGATCCGATGAAACCGCATCGGACGGACGCCGTCTCGCTGACCTTCGGCCTGCTCTTCCTGCTGATCGTGGTCTGGTGGGGGCTGTCGGCGGTGGTCACCCTGCACCTTCCCGCGCTGGGCTGGACGGTCGCCGGCGGCCTCATCCTGTTCGGGGTGGTCGGCCTGCTCGGGGCGATCACTTCCGGGCGCCGCGAGCAGCCGGCCCCGGTCGCCGCCGAAACCCCGGCAGCGGCCGCACCGGGCGATCTGCCGCCCGAGGTGCACGCCTCGATCGTGCAGGAGCTGCTGGACGACCCGGCGACCCGGTTCGCCGGGGAGCAGCCGGGCGCCGGACGGCAGCACCAGCCGGGCGAACAGGAGCCGGGGAAGTGACCGATGCCCCGCCCACGGGTCACCACCGCGAGGCGGGGCAATATGCTCGCGGAATGACCCAGTTTCCCGCCGTGCCCGCCACGCCCGTCCCGGCCGTGGGAGCCCGGGCCGCTCGCGCCCTGACCGCCGAGTTCGCCCGGCAGAACACGGCCACCACCGCCCTGCTGGTCGGCGCCGACCACGCCGGGGCCGTGGTGGCCGCCGCCGTCGAGGCGCTGCTGCCGGGTGACACGCTCGTCCTGGTGCCCGGCGAGCGCAGCAGCGCCGACCTGCTCCGTGGTCACATCAGCGGCCTGGGCAGCTGGGTGGCCGACCGGGTGCGGATCGTCGACTCCCTGGACGACGCCCCGACCGCGGACGTGGTGATCGTCGGCGAGCCGGTCACCGGCACCGCCGAGGAGACCCGCGGCCTGATCGACGAGCTGACCAAGCACCTGAACGACGGCGCGGTGCTCACCGTCGCCACCCCGGCCGGACCGGGCCGCACCGCGGGCGCCGCCGCCGAGCTGTTCCGGCAGGGCTCGCTCTTCGGCGTCGGCTCCGACCTGGTGGTCCGCAACCAGCCGCCGCTGCGGGTGCACAAGCTGCGCTTCACCCCGGCGCAGGTGGCGACCGCGGCCACCCTCGCCCCGGCGTACCGGCCGTCCAGCGTGCCGCTGACCCGCACCATGCACATCGACTCCAACGGCGTCGCCGCGGCCGGCATCGCGCTCGGTCTGGCCGCGCTGGCCCGCCGGGCCCGGCCCAAGTCGAAGCTGTGGCTGCTGCCCGCGGTGGCCGCCGCCCCGGTCGCGGCGTTCTTCCGGGACCCGGAGCGCGACGTGCCGAGCGATCCGTCGGCCGTGGTCGCCGCCGCCGACGGCAAGGTGCTCTCCATCGAGCGGATGCACGACGAGCGCTTCGGGCCGGACGAGTTCCTGCGCATCGCGGTCTTCCTGTCGGTCTTCGACGTGCACGTCAACCGCTCGCCGGTGGCCGGCCGGGTGGCCGACTACTTCGTCGAGGAGGGCGGCTATGCGAACGCGATGACCGCCGCCGCCGAGCACAACGTGGCGGCGTACACGGTCCTGGACACCGACCACGGCACCGTCGCGGTCGCGCAGCGCACCGGACTGATCGCCCGGCGCATCGTGCAGCGCGCGCCGGTCGGCACCCTGGTCGCCAAGGGCGAGCGGTTCGGCCTGATCCGGTTCGGGTCGCGTACCGACGTCTACCTGCCGGCCGACAAGGCGGAGGCGCTGGTCAGCGTCGACGAGCGGGTCATCGGCGGCGCCACGGTCATCGCCCGCTGGAAGTGAACGGACGCGACACGGGCAGGCGCGCCCCGAAAGGAGGCGCGCCTGCCGGTGTCATGGCAGGCTCGCCGAGCCTGCGGGGACACCGGGCGACGAGCGCCGACCGCGGCGAATGAGCCGGTGAGGTCCGGGTGGGCCGCGTGCCGTGAGTTCCGGGTGCGCCGCGCGCCGTGAGTTCCGGGTGCGCCGCGCGCCGTGAGTTCCGGGTGCGCCGCGCGCCGTGAGTTCCGGGTGCGCCGCGCGCCGTGAGTTCCGGGTGCGCCGCGCGCCGTGAGTTCCGGGTGCGCCGCGCGCCGTGAGTTCCGGGTGCGCCGCGCGCCGTGAGTTCCGGGTGCGCCGCGCGCCCGGACCTCCTGCGGTACGGCCCCGGGAGCTTCTGCCCGCGGCCGCCCGCCCACGGTCCGCGCGGTCGCGCGCGCCCGGCGCTCGCCCGCGCGGCACCGAGCCAACAGCGGCCGCTCCGCAGCTCGCGCCGGACCGACACCGCGGACCGAGCCGGGCCGACACCACGGCTTCCGCGGGCCGACACCACGGCTTCCGCGGGCCGACACCACAACTCACGGCGGGCCGACACCGCCGCTCGCGGTGGACGTGCCGTGATCTCGCGCACGGGCCCGCGTCGATTCCCGTCACGCGAAAGGCCGCCCCGTTACGAGGCGGCCTTTCGTGACGGAGCGGGTCAGGCGCGCTTGGCGCGCATCCACAGGATCGGGCCGGAGGCCAGGTACGTCGCGACGACCAGCACGAAGGTCATCCGCGGCTGCATCAGCGCGCCGACCACCGGCAGCAGCCACAGCCACGGCGGGAGCTTCACGACGCGGGCGAGCTTCGCGTACGGAAAGCTGGAGACCATCGCGAAGGCGAGCAGCGCGACGCCGGCCAGCACCGCCATCCCGGGCAGCGGCAGGTCGATCAGCACGGCCAGGGCGAGCACCGCCGCGGCCATCGTGGTCGGCACGCCGGAGAAGAAGCGGCCGTCCTTGGGTGAGACGTTGAAGCGGGCCAGCCGGATCGCGGCGCAGCCGGCCACCAGGGCACAGGCCAGCGCGGCGGCCGGCTGCGGCACCGCCTCCTGGGTCAGCGAGGCGTAGACCACGACCGGCGCGGCCAGGCCGAACGAGCACATGTCGGCCAGCGAGTCCATCTGCGCGCCGAACGGGCTGGCGACGCCGAGCTTGCGGGCCAGCGCGCCGTCCAGTCCGTCGAAGGCGACGCAGGCGACCAGGCAGACGGCCGCGATCTGCGGCTTGCCGGCCATGGCCACGAAGATGGCCAGCAGGCCGAGGCCGAGGCTGCTCAGGGTGCAGGCGTTGACCAGGCCGAACCGGACCCGGCGCGCCATGGTGCGCTCGCCGGGCAGCAGCGGGATCGACGCCGGGGCCGGCTCGTCGAGGACCGGCTGGTCGAAGGCGGTGGTGTCCAGGGGAACTCCGGGGGCGGGAATGGTGCGGCTCAGCCCCGGTTCCGACCCGGTGTACAGCACCTCGGCGCGGGTCGCGGTGGCGGCCCGGCTCGTCTCGGCGGAGCGGCGACCCACCCGAACCAGCAGGGCTTGCCGGGCGAGTGTCCCGCCTCGGCGCAAGCGGCCAGCCCAGCGGCGACCGGCGGGACGGGGACTATCCGTCGATCGACGCCGGCGCCAAGGGGTACTCGGCACGTGCTTCCTCCATGGAGTTCGTGGTCCACCGGCATCGTGACGAGCCCGGCGAAATTGCGGGTTACACCATCGCACAGCGGGACGGCCTTGGCGAGAGGCCGTTGGGTTGCGCTGTGCAACGGGCCGCTCTCCGACTTCTGTGTAACGATTTTAGCCCGCCTGGGCGAGTGCTTCCCGGGCCAGTTCGCTGAGCGGCAGTCCGGCCACCTCATCCGGGGTGAACCAGGACGCCCGGTCGGTGGACCCGCCGGCCGCCTCGGTGACGGCCGCGGTGACGGGTTCCTCCACTACTACCCGGTAGACGACCCGGATCACATGCCAGTCCATCGGGACGCCCTCGGGGCCGAGCGCGGCCGGGTCGTACCGGTGTCCGACGCTGAGCAGACCCTCGATCCGTCCGCGCTGCGAAGTCTCCTCGTAGAGCTCGCGGAGCATGGCCGCTTCCGGCGTCTCGGCGTAGTCGGTGCCGCCGCCGGGCAGGTGCCAGAGGCCGCCACCCGGGTAGCCCTCGGCGATCCGGGCCAGCAGGATCCGCCCGGCCGGGTCGGTGACCAGGCCGTACGCCCCGAAGCGCTGCACCCGGTCGGTGCGGTACGGCGGCTCGTCGCCGACCGGCACGGCGTCCGGCTCGACGAACTGCGTCCCTAGTGCCCGGGCGGTGAACGGCAGCAGCGGCAGCCCGGCCGCCACGGCCGGCGGCACCCACTCGGCGAGGTCGGTGGTGCCGTCCGTCTCCGGGCGCAGGTCGCCGCCGGTGACCGTGACGTCGTAGAGGATCCGGTCGGTGTGCTCGACCGACCCGTCCGGCAGCGCGACCACGTCGGCCACCACGGAGCGGATCCCGGTGATGGCGACGGCCAGGCCGGTCTCCTCGGCGAACTCGCGGACGACCGCGTCGGCCGGGTGCTCGCCGTGGTCCACGCCGCCGCCGGGCAGCGACCAGACCCCGGGGAACGCGCTGCGGTGCGATCCCCGGGTGAGCAGGATGCGGCCGTCGGCGGCGCGGCACACGCCGTACGCCGCCACCCTTCTGATCTTCACCGGGCCTAGATTAGCCGCGCCGCCCGCAGCGCATCCGCGGTGACTTCGGTGAGCTGGTCGGCGGCGAGCGCGGCGACCGCATCGAGCGGCATCCACCGGGCCTCGGAGGTGGAGCCGCCGACGTCGTGGATGGTCACCTCGGTGGGCTCGTCCACCACCACCCGGTAGAACGCCCGGACGCCGTGCCAGTCGATCGGGTAGCCCTCCGGGCCGAGCGAGGCCGCGTCCCGGTGACTGGCCACCCCGAGCAGCTCGATCAGCCGGCCGCGCTGCCCGGTCTCCTCGACCAGCTCGCGGATCAGCGCGGTGCCGGGCTGCTCGCCGTAGTCGGTGCCGCCGCCGGGCAGATGCCAGCAGCCGGCGCCGGGATAGCCCGGGGCGATGCGGGTGAGAAGCAGATTCCGGTACGGGTCGGCGGCGATCGCGTACGCCGCGAAGCGCTGCGCGCGGTGCAGCCCGTCCGGCCCCTGGTAGGCGTAGAACGACGGGAAGTCCGGCGTCTCCTCCGGGCGTAGGTCGGCGGAGGCGGCGCTGAGCCCGAGGGCGGCGGCGGTGAACGGCCGTAGTCTGAGCCGCTCGGCCTCCTCCAGGGTGTGCCAGCGCGCCAGGTCGGTGGGATGGCCGACCCGGTCGATCAGGGTGCCGCCGCGCACCGACACGGTGTAGATCAGCCGGTCGGTGTGGATGGTGACGCCTCGATGCGGCAGCGAGCGCATGTCGGCCAGGACGTCACGCAGCCCGGTGACGGCGACGGAGAGCCCGGTCTCCGCCGCGGTCTCGCGGACGACGGTGTGGTTCGGATCTTCGCCGTGGTCGACGGCGCCGCCGGGCAGCGACCAGACTCCGGGCGTACCGGATTTGGCCGAGGCCCGGACCAGGAGAACGCGGCCTTCGTCGTCGGTCGCGACGGCGTAGGCGGCGATCCTGCGGAGCGGTTCCAGTGCGGGGGTCACGAAGCGGCATTCTGCCCGGGTTATGTTACCTCTCCGCGACGACTGTCGGGTTCCTGACAGTTGGATAGCGCTGCGTAACCGCAGCTCAGGGCGTTTTTACCCGCCCTGAGCTATAGATCCACTACCGACCGTCACTCCCACTCGATGGTGCCCGGCGGCTTGCTCGTGACGTCGAGCACCACCCGGTTGATCTCCCGGACCTCGTTGGTGATCCGGTTCGAGATCTTGGCGATCAGGTCGTACGGCAGGCGGGACCAGTCGGCGGTCATCGCGTCCTCGCTGGAGACCGGCCGCAACACCACCGGGTGGCCGTAGGTGCGGCCGTCGCCCTGCACGCCGACGCTGCGCACGTCGGCCAGCAGCACCACCGGGAACTGCCAGACATCCCGGTCCAGACCGGCGGCGGTCAGCTCCTCGCGGGCGATCAGGTCGGCCTGGCGCAGGATGTCCAGGCGCTCCCGGTCGACCGCGCCGATGATCCGGATGGCCAGCCCCGGCCCCGGGAACGGGTGCCGCTGCACCATCGCCTCGGGCAGGCCGAGGGCGGCGCCGAGCGCGCGCACCTCGTCCTTGAACAGCGTGCGCAGCGGCTCGATCAGCGCGAACTGCAGGTCGTCGGGGAGGCCGCCGACGTTGTGGTGCGACTTGATGTTCGCGGTGCCGGTGCCGCCGCCGGACTCCACCACATCCGGGTACAGCGTGCCCTGCACCAGGAACTCGATGTGCCGCTCGGCGTCCAGCTCGCGGGCGGCGGCCTCGAACGTACGGATGAACTCGCGCCCGATGATCTTGCGCTTCTGCTCCGGGTCGGTGACCCCGGCCAGGTGCCCGAGGAACTGCTCGGCGGCGTCGACCACCTTGAGCCGGATGCCGGTGGCGGCGACGTAGTCCTTCTCCACCTGCTCGGCCTCGCCCGCACGCAGCAGGCCGTGGTCGACGAAGACGCAGGTGAGCTGGTCGCCGATCGCCTTGTGGACGAGCGCCGCGGCGACCGCCGAGTCGACGCCGCCGGAGAGCGCGCAGAGCACCTGCTTGTCGCCCACCTGCTCGCGGATCGCGGCGACCTGGTCCTCGATGATGTTGCCGGGCGTCCACGTGGGCTCGATGCCGGCGATGTCGTACAGGAAGCGCTTGAGCATCTCCTGGCCCTGCTCGGTGTGCGCCACCTCGGGGTGGAACTGCACGCCGGCGCGCCGGGCGGCCAGGTCCTCGAACGCGGCGACCGGGGCGCCCGGGGTGGACGCGGTGACCATGAAGCCGGCCGGGGCGACCGCGACGCTGTCCCCGTGGCTCATCCACACCGGCAGGCCGGCCGGCAGGTCGCGCAGCAGCGAGCCGCCCTGCGCGGTCAGCAGGGTGCGGCCGTACTCCCGGGAGCCGGTGTGCGCCACCGTGCCGCCGAGCGCCTGAGCCATCGCCTGGAAGCCGTAGCAGATGCCGAAGACCGGCACCTCGCTGTCGAACAGGCCCGCGTCGAGCACGGGCGCGCCCGGCTCGTAGACGCTGGACGGGCCGCCGGACAGGATGATCGCGGCGGGATTCTTGGCCAGCATCTCGGCCACCGGCATCGAGTGCGGGACGATCTCGGAGTACACACGGGCCTCACGGACCCGGCGGGCGATCAGCTGGGCGTACTGGGCGCCGAAGTCGACGACGAGGACGGGACGCGGGGTGCTCACCCGGCGAGTTTACCGGCGTGGCCGGTGATCGAATGCGATGAGGGGCCGGTCCGTGCGGACCGGCCCCTCATGGCTGCGCGGGATCAGGCGCGGTAGTACGTACGCAGGACACCGGTCGTGGTGTAGTTACCCGCCCGGTCGTACGCCCGGAGCTTGATCTTCATGGTCTTCTTCTGGCTCTTGACCTTGAACTTCAGCGTGTACCCGGCGGTCGTGTCGGTCGCCACCACCTTGCCGTTGACCAGCAGCTGGACCTTGCTGATCCCGGAGGCGTCACTGGCCTTGGCGGTCACCGTGACGGTGCCCTTGACCTTGGCCTTGTTCTTCTTGGCGCTGCCGAGCGAGACCTTCGGCTTGACGTTGTCGGCGATCAGCGTGCGCTCACCGGTCCAGGTCGCGTTGCCGGCCCGGTCGGTGATCCGCAGCTTGACCCTGATCGGGCCGTTCCGGCTGCCGGTCTTCAGCGTCGGCGCGAACGGCGAGGTGTAGGACCAGTTGGCCCATTTGCCGTTGACGTAGAGGTCCACCTTCTGCACGCCGGACCAGTTGTCGGTCACGCCGACCGGCTTGATCGCCACGTTGCCGTGCACCCTGGCGTTCTGCCCGGGCGAGATGTACTTGGCGGCCGGCGGCCGGGTGTCGGTGCCCACGGTGAGCGCCTTGGCCGCGTTCACCAGGCCGTACCGCGTCCACGGCCGGACCGAGGTGGGCTTGACGGCCGAGGAGATGACGGCGTTCTGCAGGGACCAGCCGGTGTAGTTGGGGTGCGCCGACTTGACCAGCGCGGCCACGCCGGAGACCAGCGGCGCCGCGAACGACGTGCCCTGCGCGGCGTTGGTCTTGCCGTAGTAGTACCCACCGTTGCTGGACATGCCGGCGGTCAAGCCGGGGGCGGCGACGTCCACCCAGTCGGGCCCGTAGTTGGAGAAGCTCGCCTTGGCGTTGTAGTCGGCGCCGTAGGTGGCCGAGCCACCCACCGACAGCACGCCCGGGTACGCCGCCGGGTAGAACCTCTTCGAGCTGTTGCTGTTGCCGGCGGCGGCGACCACCAGCGCGCCGCGGCCGTTGGCGTAGGCGACCGCGTCGGCCAGCACCTTGCCGTTGGTCACTCCGCCCAGCGACAGGTTGATGATGTCCGCGCCGTTCTGGGCCGCCCAGATGATGCCGTCGGCGATGGTGGAGTAGCTGCCGTTGCCCTCCCGGTCCAGCACCCGGACCGGCAGGATCTGGCACTGCCAGCAGACGCCGGCCATGCCCCGGCCGTCGTTGCCCCGGCCGGCGATCAGCGAGGCGACGACCGTGCCGTGCGGGAACCGGCCCTCGTCCTTGGGGAAGTTGTCCCCGCCGGCGAGGTCGATCCCGTCCATGACCTGGCCGGACAGGTCACCGATCTCGGTGACGCCGGTGTCCACGACGGCGACGACCACCGAGCCCGAGCCGGTGGTGGTGCCCCAGGCCGCGGGCACCTTGATCTGGCCCAGCTCCGGCTGGTTGCGGCTGGTGAACAGCGGGTCGTTGGGCGCGACGTCGACGGCCTGGGCCTTCGGGTCCACCGAGGCGTAGGCGACCGCCGGGTCCCGGCGCAGCGCGGCCAGGGTGAGCTCGACCCGGTTCGCCGGGACCTCGAAGGCCTTCGCGCCGATCGCGGCGAGCCGCCCGGTGCGGGCCTGGCCGCGCGCCTCGGCGGCCTGCAGGCCCAGCCGGGCCAGGGTGTCCAGTCGCGCGGTGGCGTCGTAGCCGGGCTTGAGCCCGACCAGCAACGACACCGGAGCGGCCGGCGCGGCGCCGGCCGGGCCGGCGACGGCGCCGGTGGCCGCGATCAGAGCAGCGGAAAGAAGTCCGACGGTCCACCGCCGGGCTTGTGGGTTCATGCGGATGCCTCCCCGACGCGACCGCCGCGAACCGGCGAATCGCCCGGCCAGCGTACTGGTGATCTTGTATTTAGCAAGTTCGGTTCCAGAAGGCGGGAATCGAAGGGATTGAGCACGTCACAGGGGTGCTCTAGGGTTCCGCTATGCGGAACAGCAAGATCACGTGGGCCGTGGTCGCCGGGGTGGTGGTGGCCGTGCTGGCCGGGATCGGCGTGGCGATCGCCGTCCGCCGGGGCTCCACCGGCGCCGATGCCCCGGCGCCGGCCGGGCGGGCATCCACGCCCGTGCCGGAGTCCACGCCCAGCCCGTCGGCGTCGCCGTCGCCGCCGCCCGGCGCGGACCTGACCGGACCGCTGGATCTGCTGCTGGTCGGCGTGGACACCCGGGTCACCATCCCGGACTGGCAGACGCACGCCGACGCGATCATGCTGCTGCACGTCGAGCCCGGGCTGAAGTCCGGCTACCTCTACTCACTGCCGCGCGACCTGCGGGTGCGGATCCCGGCGTTCAAGAAGTCCGGGTTCGCCGGCGGGCGCCACAAGCTCACCGAGGCGATGGCGTACGGCTCCCGGGTGCCCGGCCGCACGACCAGGAACATCGCGAACGGGTACGAACTGCTGGCCCGCACGATCAGCGGCTACACCGGGGTCAAGACCATCCACGCCGGCGCGATCCTCAACTTCGGCGGCCTGGACAAGCTGGTCGACCAGCTGGGCGGCGTCGACCTCACCATCGACCGCAGGGTCGAGTCGAAGCACCGGCGGCCGGACGGCACGGCGCGCACACTCGTCGGCGGCGACTACGTCGGCCCCCAGGCGGTCTACCTGCCCGGCAAGCGGCACCTGACCGGCTGGCAGGCGATCGACTACGCCCGCCAGCGGTACGGCCTGCCCAACGGTGACTACGACCGGCAGCGGCACCAGCGCCAGCTCGTCAAGGCGATCCTCGGCCGGGCGCTGGACCGCGGGCTGACCGACGCGTCCCGGCTGGAACCGGTGCTGACCGCGCTCGGCCGGACGCTGATCACGGTGGGCGGGCGTCGCCCGGTCGAGTACGCGTACGCCCTGCGTGGCCTCTCCCCGGCGAACATCACCATGATCCAGTTGGACGGCAGCGGCGTCGGCAGCGGCAGCGGCTACCTCGGCGAGCAGCTCAACTCCGAGGCACGCGGGTTCCTGCGCGCGGCCGCCCAGGGCAGGATCGCGGCATACCTGAAGGCACACCCGAAACTGGTCAACAGGGGTTGACCGGGCGGCCCGCTCTAACCTCGGCGTATGAGACGACGGGGTTTACCACCGGCCGCGGCCGCACTGGCCGTCCTGCTGGCAGCCGGAGCCTGTACCTCCGACGACGCACCGAAACCCGCGGCGTCGCCGTCGCGCACGCCGGACTTCCGCCCGGGCGCGGACGGGGCCGGTGATCCGTACTTCCCGAAGTACGGCAACGGCGGCTACGACGTGGCCGGCTACGACCTGGACCTGCGCTACGACCCGGCGACCGGGAAGCTGAGCGGCCGCGCGACGATCACCGCGACCGCCACCCAGGACCTGTCCAGCCTGGACTTCGACCTGGCCCATCTGAGTGTGACCCAGGTCACCGTGGACGGCGCCGCGGCGACCGCCCGGGCCATCGGCAACGAGCTGGTCGTGACCCCGGCCGCCGGCCTCGTGAAGGACCGCCGGTTCACCGTCGTGGTCGACTACGCCGGCATCCCGGGCCAGCTGGAGAACAAGTCGCTGGGCAACGGCGGCTGGGTGCGGACCCGGGACGGCGGCATCGCGCTCGGCCAGCCGGAGTCGGCGAGCACCTGGTACCCGGTCAACGACCACCCGTCCGACAAGGCCACCTTCACGCTCGCGATGACCGTGCCGGCCGGACTGGAGGCGATCAGCAACGGGGTGCCCGGCCCGCGCCGGACCAGCAACGGCTGGACCACCTGGCGGTGGACCGTGAACTCGCCGATGGCCAGCTACCTCTCCACCGTGGTGGTCGGGCAGTACCGGATCAGCACGGGCGTGCACGGCGGCCGGCCGATGATCATCGCGGTGCCGGAGTCGGTGCCGGCCGGCAGTCCGGCCGCCCGCTCGCTGGCCCGGACCGGCGAGATCACCGACTACCTGGCGAGCGTGTTCGGGCCGTACCCGTTCGATGCCAACGGCGGGATCCTGGTCACCGACGACCGGATCGAGTACGCCCTGGAGACCCAGACCCGCCCGGTGTACGGCGCCTCGTTCTTCAAGGACGAGCCGAACCCCGAGGTGGTCGTGCACGAGCTCGCGCACCAGTGGTTCGGCGACAGCGTGGCGCTGCGCCGGTGGCAGGACATCTGGCTCAACGAGGGGTTCGCGACGTACGCCGAGTGGCTCTGGTCCGAGCACGACGGTGGCCCGACCGCTCAACAGCGGTTCGACAAGGCGTACGCGGGGTTCGACTGGAGCGTGCCGCCCGGCGACCCGGGCCCGGCCCGGATCTTCGGCGCCGCGGTCTACCAGCGCGGCGGGATGACCGTGCACGCGCTGCGCAAGACGATCGGCGACGACGCGTTCTTCCGGCTGCTGAAGACGTGGACCAGCGAGAACCGCGACGGCAACGGCGACACCGCGCAGTTCGTCGCGACCGCCGAACGCGTCTCCGGCCGGCAGCTGGACGACCTGTTCGACACGTGGCTGCACGCCACGACCCCGCCGGAGCAGTGATCCGGGGGGCGGGCCGGTGCACCGGCCCGCCCCCCGATCGGATCGTCAGCGGTCGAGGACCAGCGCGACCTTCTGGAACTCCTTGACGTCGCGGTACCCGCACTTGGCCATCGCCCGGCGCAGGCCGCCGAACAGGTTGAGCTGGCCGTCCGGGCTGTTCGCCGGGCCGTAGAGGAGCTGCTCCAGGCTGCCGTCCGGCTCGCCGGCGATGCAGAAGCCGCCGCGCGGCAGGGACGGGTGGCTGGCCGCCGAGTGCCACCAGGCGCCACCGGCCGGCGCGCCCTCGGCCAGCGAGAGCGGCTCGCCCAGCATCACCGCGTCCGCCCCGCAGCCGATCGCCTTGGCGATGTCGCCGGAGGTGGCGATGCCGCCGTCGGCGATCAGGTGGACGTACCGCCCGCCGGTCTCGTCGAGGTAGTCGCGGCGGGCGGCCGCGGCGTCGGCGATCGCGGTCGCCATCGGCACCCGGATGCCGAGCACGGTGTCGGTGGTGGACCACTCGTCCGCGCCGACCCCGACGATCACCCCGGCCGCGCCGGTGCGCATCAGGTGCAGGGCGGTCTTGTAGTCGGTGCAGCCGCCGACGATGACCGGCAGGTCCAGGTCGGCGATGAACTCCTTGAGGTTGAGCGGCTCGTCGGTGGTGGAGACGTGCTCGGCCGAGACCAGGGTGCCCTGGATGACCAGCAGGTCCACCCCGGCGTCCAGGATCACCGGGGCGAGCGCCAGGGTGTGCTGCGGCGACACCCGGACGGCCACGGTGACCCCGCCGTCGCGGATGTGCCGGACCCGCTCGGCGATCAGCTCCGGCTTGATCGGCTCGGCGTACACCTCCTGCAGGCGCTTGGTGGCATCCGCGTCCTCGTCCAGCGAGGCGAGCTCCTCAAGGATCTTGGTGGGATCCTCGTACCGGGTCCAGAGGCCCTCGGCGTTGAGCACGCCCAGGCCGCCGAGGCGGCCCAGGGCGATCGCCGACTCCGGGCTCATGGTGGCGTCCGACGGGTGCGCGACGCAGGGGATCCTGAAGGGGTACGCGTCGAGCTTCCACTCGGTCGACACGTCGTCCACGTCCCGGGTCCGCCGGCTCGGCACGATCGCGATGTCATCCAGGTGGTACCCGCGCTGGGCGGTCTTGCCGAGGCCGATCTCCACTACGTCACGCATGGTGCGAGTCTGCCCTTCATCCTTCTCTGGGCGGCGGGTGGGGTGGTGTGAGCACTCACCGGGAGTGGTAGTTGGGAGCCTCGACGGTCATCTGGATGTCGTGCGGGTGGCTCTCCTTGAGCCCGGCCGCGGTGATCCGGATGAGCTGTCCGCGCTCCTGCAGGTCGGGAATCGTCTCCGCGCCCACGTAACCCATGGCCGCGCGCAGCCCGCCGATGAGCTGGTGCGCCACCCGCGACAGCGGGCCACGGTAGGGCACCTGCCCCTCGACGCCCTCGGGGACCAGCTTGTCCTCGTTCACGTCCTGCTGGAAGTAGCGGTCCTTGGAGTACGACTTGGCCTGCCCGCGCGACTGCATCGCGCCCAGCGAGCCCATCCCCCGGTACGACTTGAACTGCTTGCCGTTCATGAAGATCAGCTCGCCCGGGCTCTCCTCCGAGCCGGCCAGCAGGCTGCCCAGCATCACCGTGCTGGCCCCGGCCACGATCGCCTTGGCGATGTCCCCGCTGTACTGGATGCCGCCGTCGCCGATCACCGGCACGCCGGCCGGCCGGCACGCCCGGGCGGCCTCCATGATCGCGGTGATCTGCGGCACGCCCACGCCCGCGACGATCCGGGTGGTGCAGATCGCGCCGGGCCCGACGCCCACCTTCACCGCGTCGGCGCCAGCCTCCACCAGGGCCTTGGCGCCCGCGTACGTCGCGACGTTGCCGCCGACGATGTCGATCGTGACGTCTTTCTTCAGCCGGGCGACCATCTCCAGCACCGCGCGCTGGTGGCCGTGCGCGGTGTCGACGATGACCACGTCCACCCCGGCGTCGACCAGCGCCCGGGCCCGCTTGTAGGACTCGTCGCCGACCCCGACCGCCGCGGCCACCCGCAGCCGGCCCTGCGCGTCCTTCGCCGCGTTCGGGTACTGCTCGCTCTTGGTGAAGTCCTTGACCGTGATCAGCCCGCGCAGGTGGCCGCCCGCGTCGACCAGCGGCAGCTTCTCCACCTTGTGCCGGCTCAGCAGCTCCAGCGCCTCGTCCTTGGTCACCCCGACCGGGGCGGTGATCAGCGGCGCCTTGGTCATCACGTCCCGGACCTTGGCGTCCAGGTCGCTGACGAAGCGCATGTCCCGGTTGGTGACGATGCCGACCAGCACGCCGGCCGCGTCGACCACCGGGGCGCCGGAGATCCGGTACCGCCCGCAGAGGGCGTCGACCTGGCGCAGGGTGTCGTCCGGGCTGCAGGTCACCGGGTTGGTGATCATGCCGGACTCGGACCGCTTGACCAGATCGACCTGGGTTGCCTGATCCTCGACGGAGAGATTGCGGTGCAGCACGCCGATGCCGCCCTGGCGGGCCATGGCGATCGCCATCCGCGCCTCGGTGACCGTGTCCATCCCCGCCGAGAGCAGCGGGATGGACAGTTCGACGTTGCGGGTGAGGCGCGTGACCGTGTTGACCCGACTGGGCACCACGTCCGACTCGCCGGGCTGCAACAGCACGTCGTCGAAAGTCAGACCGAGCGGAACAGTGCGAGCGCTGTCAGTTTCCACAGATCATCCCTAGAACAGGTCATCCCTAGACAAGAGGCGGAGTCCATCATCCTACCCATCCCGGCGGCCGCACCCGGGCGGCGGACACAACGTGCGGGCCAGCACACCCGCCCGGGAGGTGAGTACGGTATGAGGGTGCAAGAAGAGCCGATCGACCCGTTCAACGGCGACCCCGCCGATCCGGCCGCGGAACTCGACGACCTCACCGAGGACGCCGAGAACGAACCGCTGACCGAGGACGAGCGGCAGGATGTCCTGGAGGACCTCTCCGACCTGGAGATCTACCAGGCGCTGCTGAGTCCGACCGGCATCCGTGGGCTCGTCATCGAGTGCGAGGACTGCCACGAGCCGCACTACTTCGACTGGGATCTGCTCCGGGGCAACCTGCGTCACCTGTTGAGCAGCGGACGGCCGCGGGTGCACGAGCCGGCCTACGACCCCGACCCGGACCACTACGTGACGTGGGAGTACGCCCGCGGATACGCCGACGGTGTGCACGACACCCTGACCGAGGGCTCCGACGACGACTGACCGGCCGGCCCGGTGACGCTCCGGCGCGGATGACCACCCCTGGCGCCGCCCGGGTACCGGCGAATCGCGGCCGGGCCCGCGTCGCGCGCGGTGGCCACGGGGCGTGGCCGGGTGGCCCGCGGACCTGGCTCGCCGGTCGTACCGGGAAGGAGCGGCGGCGGGGGCAGCGGGCCCTGCCCCCGCCATCGGTCTAGGCCACCAGCCCGGCCCGGAAGCCCGCGGCGACCGCGTGGGCGCGGTCGCGGGCCCCGAGCTTGCGGAACAACCGGCGGGCGTGCGTCTTCACGGTGTCCTCGGAGACGAAGAGCTCCCGGCCGATCTCGGCGTTGCTCTTGCCGTCCGCCATCCCGCGCAGCACCTGCAGCTCGCGCTCGGTGAGGGTGAGCCGCCGCCCGGCCGGCGCGGCGTCCGGCATCCCGGCCCCGGCCTCGTTGCCGGGCCAGGCCACCATCGGCCGGCCGGTGGCCGGATCGATCGGGGCGTCGCCGCGCTGCGCGGGCACCATCGGCGAGTTCGGCAGCATGGCCGGCACCGCCGCCGCGTTCGGCGACCCCATGCCCATGCCGTCGCGGTACTGCCCGCGCGCGGCGGGCGAGTTGTTGTTGCGCATCCCGCCGGCCACCCCGGCCGGCTGGGCGTTCGCGCCGTTGATCGGCATACCCTGCGGGCGCACCGGCAACAGCAGCAGGAGCAGCGCCTTGGCGACGACGCTGACCAGATCGTGCTCCACGCCGCGGATCACGCCGCGGGCGCCGGCGGCCACGGCCGCCGCCGCCACCCGGGGATCCTCCGCCCCGAAGAGCACCACCTGGGCCTGCGGAGCTCGGGCGAGTACGCGCCGGGTGAAGCCGACGCTGTCAGGTCGGGTCACGGCGGTGTCGGCCAGGACGACTTCGGCCGGCCGTTCCGCCAGTCGGATCATGGCCTCGGTCTCGCTGACCGCGGTCCGGACGACGCCGGTCATGCCGAGCCGGGCCGCGGTGGACGCGACGGTCTGGGCCGCCAGCGGGGTTCGGACGCACACGAGGACGGTACGCACAGTGATCCTCCTTCTCTCTCAGAGGAGATCACGCGAGGGCCGCAGCATTACGCGCTTTAGATGGAAAAAACGGGAAAGAAAGGTATGACTTGCCACCTGTTTGCCACGCCGCTCGGAGAGACATCGACATGTTGCGTGTGAGCCGGCGACCGCCGGGGTACACCCGCGTGAGGCCAGTCTCCGGCCCCCATGTCGACCACTCCGCGGTGCCGCGCGGTGAGGAGGGTGTTGATGTCGAACGTTCGCAGGCTGCCCGGGCCGATCGCCGACCTGTGGGACTGGCAGCGGCTGGGACTCTGCCGGGGCCGGGACAGTGCGCAGTTCTTCCACCCGGACGGTGAGCGCGGATCGTCCCGCAATCGCCGCGAGGCCAAGGCCAAGACGATGTGCGGCGCGTGCCCGGTGCGTGCCGAGTGCGCCGCCCACGCCCTCGCGGTGCGCGAGCCGTACGGGGTCTGGGGAGGTTTCAGCGAATCGGAGCGGCTGCGGCTGCTCGCGGTCGGCTGGGAGGATGCGGCGGATCATCACGGACGTGTCGACCTGGTCCGGCTGGAGGCGCGCCTCGGCCGGCCCCACAAATCAGCGGTGCCCGCACAACGGCAGGCGCCGGCCGCCTGAGGGCGCCCGGCGCGCGGCATCACCACACGACTGGCGACACGGTCCTCCCCGGGGGGCCGTGTCGAGTGGTTTCGCGGTTCTTCAACCGCATTGGTGGACATGCAACCCACCGTATGAGCGACTTGTGCCTTCAAGTCGGACCGAAAGTGCGGCTTTCAACTAGTCGACTGAAACCGTCACCTGGTGCCATCCGGTCGCCCCGTCCGGCGCCGGATCCGCGGTCTGCGACGTCTGCGTGTACCCGTCCGTATCGGTCGCCCGCACCCGCAGGACATGCTCCCCGGACGTCGCCGTCCAGGAGTGGCTCCACTGCCGCCAGGTGTCCGCGGAGACCGTCGGCGCCAGCGCGGCGACCTCCCAGGGACCGTCGTCCACCTGCACCTCGACCTTGGCGACACCGGTGTGCTGGGCCCATGCCACCCCCGCCACGACGATCGGGCCGGCCCGGCGCGAGGCGCCGTCACGAGGGGTGTCGATCCGGGACTGGGTCTTGATCGGGGCCTGCGCCGCCCAGCCGCGCGGCACCCAGTACGCGTCGAAGTCGGCGAACCGGGTGAGCTCGATCTCGGTGATCCACTTGCAGGCGGAGACGTAGCCGTACAGTCCGGGAACGATCATCCGGGCCGGGAACCCGTGCCGGACCGGCAGGGGCTCGCCGTTCATCCCGACGGCCAGCAGCGCGTCCCGCCCGTCGCGCAGGACCGCGGTGGGGGTGCCGCACGTCCAGCCGTCGGCCGACCGCTGCACCACCTGGTCCGCTCCCGGCAGCGGGTCGGCCTCGTCGAGCAGGGCACGGATCGGCGTGCCCAGCCACAGCGCGGTGCCGATCAGGTCGCCGCCCACCTCGTTGGAGACGCAGGCCAGCGTGACGTAGCGCTGCACCATCGGGCGTCGCAGCAGCTGCGCCCAGGTGAGGGTGATCGGGTTGCGGACCATCCCGTGGATCCGCAGGGTCCAGCCCGCCGGGTCGACCTGCGGCGTGATCAGCGCGGTGTCGATCCGGTAGAAGTCCCGGTTCGGCGTCACGTAGGGCACCGCGCCGCGGACCTGCGCACCGGACGGCACCGCCGGCGCCGGCCCGGCCGCCGCCGGCAACCGCACCGCGCCGCGTGCCGAGGTCACCGCGCCGCGCGCGGCCAGCCACCGCCCGGCCACCCCGCCACCGGCGGCGACGGCGGCCACGACGCCCAGGTCCCGGACGAAGCGCCGCCGGCTCCCGACGGCGGCCACCCGGTCCGGCCCGCTCTCCGCGGCGACCGCCCGACCCGGCCCGCTCTCCGCGGCGGCCACCCGGTCCGGCCCGCTCGCCGCGGCGACCGCCCGACCCGGCCCGCTCTCCGCGGCGGCCACCCGACCCGGCCGGGCCTCGCCAGGCGCGCCGGCGAGGCGGAGCAGGTGGCGCAGCACCGGGACGGCCAGGGCCGCGCCGGCCAGCGACGGCAGCACCGCGAGCGGTCCGGCGCCCGGGCGGGTCCCCGCCGCGGCGGCCCCGAGCAGCCCGAACAGCGCCACCCCGGCGACCGCGACCGGCCACCGGCGCCGGGCCAGCACCCCGACCCCGTAGGCGTAGAGGCCGAGAAGGATCGCCGTGCCGGTGAGCAGCGCGGTCTTGTCGTGCACCCCGAACAGCGCGATGCCGAGGTCCTTGACCGGCCCCGGCACGTGATCGACGACCACACCGCCGACCGCCACCAGAGGCGCCGAGCGGGCCCCGGTGAGCACGGCGAGCAGTTCGGCCGCCCCGAGCGCGGCCGCGGCCGCGGCGACGCCGGACAGCCCGGCGCGGATCGATGTCCTCACCACGCCATCCTGCCCCGCCAAGTGGGCCGCCGGCCGCCCCGCCCCGGTCGCCGCCGGCCGCCGGGCGCCGCCGGGCGCCCCGGCCGGTGCCGCCGCGCTCGATCCCGCGGTTCAGCCGCGGCGCAGCCACCACCGGGCCCGCCGCGGCGGCTGCGGGATCGCCTCGGGCTCGCGGGCGGTCAGTTCGACCCGCACCTCGGCGGGTACCCGGGCGTCGATCTCGGCGGTCAGCTCGCCGGCCCGGCGGTACAGCGTCGGCTCGGCCCGGACCGTCAGCGCGTCGTGGCCGATCAGCTGCCGGCCGCCGTCCGGCCAGGCGAGCAGCGCGGCGCAGGCGTCGTAGCGGACCGTGGTGACGGTGTCGCCGTCGATCGTGCTCACCCCGTCCGGGCCGGACACCAGCCGCAGCTCGCGATGGCGCCGGCCGCGCCGGACCCGGCCGGGCACCGCCTCGGCCGAGGCGGCCGGCGCCGCGGCGTACCCGGGAAGGTCGGCGTCGGTCCCGGCCGGTGTCATCAGCAGCCCGCCCCGGTACGCGGTCTCCGCCGCCTTGACCACGTCGTCCCGGGTCACCGCGCGCACCGCGGCCAACGCCTCGTCGAGATCCTGCACCGGATGGCCGGTGAGCAGGTTGAACGCCTGTCCCGGCAGGCGCGCCCCGCGCTCGTCGGCGGCCCGCAGGCCGGCCCGGGTCAGCTCGGCCACCGCGGTCACGTCGTCCTCGTCGATCTGCCCGGCGCCCACCGCCGCCAGCAGGCGTACCCACCCGGCGAGGGCGGCGTCCGCCCGCTCCGGCCCGGGCTCGGCGATGGCGACGATGCGCGCGGTCCCGTCGGCGCGCGGCTCGTACCTGGTCCGGATGCGGTCCGCGTGCCCGTCCCGGTCCCGCAGGTCGCGGACCATCCGGCGTTCCAGCACGTTGGCCAGGACGGCGGCGACCGGCGCCCGGGGCACCACGGTGTCCCAGGCCAGGACGCCGGAGTCGCCGCAGAAGTACGCCGGGGTGTCCGGCAGCGCCGAGGACGGCGCCGGCGCCGGGCGGCGCTCCCCGCCCGGCAGGTCCAGCTTCAGCCCCGCCGGGATCGCGTCACCGCCCACCCACAGCGCGGCGTTGTCCCTGGTGAAGTAGCGGTTCACCCAGTCGTCCAGGTGCTGCGGGCGAAGCTGCGGCAGGCCGAGCTCGGGATAGCTGGACATGCCGAAGTCCCGGGCGCCGTGCCGCCACATCGGCATCGGGTCGGCGGGCTGCCCGGCCGCCTCGGCCCGCAGCGCGTCGCGCTCCCCGGCGAGCCGCTCGGCGGGCAGGTTCCGCAGCCGCTCGCAGACGCCGGTCAGGAACTCGGCGATCTCGTCCTCGGTCCCCTGCACGTGGAAGTAGGTGTGCTCGACCCCGGTCCGGCTGTTCCGGTGTGCCGCCGCCCGCCCCGGCACGTACGCCGCGAGGTGCTCGATCAGGTGGGTGATTCCCCGCCGGGCCAGCGGCTCGTCCACGAGACCGACCCGGAAGACCAGACCCGCGTGCATCGGCCCGGTGGTCGGCGCGAGCAGCGCGGGTACGCCGTCCACTTCGAGCGGTGCATCAGGATGGCGCGGGGACATGGGCGGCAGCATAGATCTTCCGCGATGGTCCGCGCCGGTCGGGTGATCAGGAGACCAGTGGATCGTCCAGCAGGTGGTCGAACGCGAGTTCGGCGGCCCCGATCAGCGCGGCGTCCGCCCCGAGCTCCGGGGTGCGCAGGCGGACGTGCTCGCGGCAGGCGGGCAGCCCGACCGCGTTGAGCCGGCTGCGGATCTGGGCCGCGGCGACCAGGTAGACGTCGCGCAGCGTGCCGCCGAAGATCACCACTTCCGGGTTGAAGATGTTGACCAGGTTGCCGACGCCCAGGCCGATCCAGTCGCCGACGTGCCGGAGCGCATGCTGCGCCTGGCTGTCCCCGCGGACCGCGGCGTCGACCACGGCCAGCACGGCGTCCCGGCCGGTACGGTCCCCGCGCCCGGAGAGGTGCAGCAGCGCGTGCTCGCCGATCTCGGTCTCCCAGCAGCCCCGGGAGCCGCAGTCGCACGGCCGGCCGTACGGGTTGACGACCATGTGGCCGACCTCGCCGCCGTACCCGCCGTGCCCGGTGACCCGCCGCCCGCCGGCCACGATGCCGGCCCCGACACCGACGTCGCCGTACAGGTAGATGACGTTGTCGCAGCCGACCGCCGCGCCGCGGGCGTGTTCGGCGAGCGCGCAGACGTCGGCGTGATTGCCGACGATCAGCCGGTCGGGCCCGCCCAGCTCGGCGCGCAGGGCGGCGCCGACCGGCTCCTCGACCCAGCCGATGGTCGGCGCCAGCCGGACCATCCCGTCCTCGCGGCGCACCATGCCGGCCACCGCCAGGCCGCTGCCGACGCAGCGGGCGCCGCCGGGAACCCGGTCGCGCATCGCGCGGACGAAGCGGGCCAGCGGCTCGACCGCCTCGTCCGCGCCCATCCCGGGCGGCCGCCGGGACTCGTGCTGTTCCAGGATCCGCCCGCCCAGCCCGACCCGGGCGGCGCGCACCCGGTCCACCTCGATGCTCAGGGCGTACGCGAAGACCAGCTCCGACTCGGGCCGGACGACCAGGGACGGCCGCCCGGCCCGGCGGGTCTGTTTCGGCACCGCCTCGCTGACCAGCCCCGCGCTGATCAGCTCGGCGGTGAGGGCCCCGATGGTGCTGCGGTTGAGGCCGAGCCGGCTGGTGAGTTCCGCCCGGGAGGTGGCGCCGTGCACGTGGACGTAGCGCAGCAGGGTCCCGAGGTTGTGCCGGCGGACCTCTTCCTGGCTCGGGCCCACGCGCATCAGCGTTCCGTTCTCCGCTCGCGCGGCTCGCTCATCGGTTACCGGTGGCCGCCGCACGGCGCCGGGCCAGCGCGTCGACACCCGCGGCGATGAGCAGGATGATGCCGGTGAAGATGTACCGGGTGCCGGACGAGAAGTCCATCAGCAGCATGCCGTTGTCGATGACGGCGATCACCGCGCCACCGATCACCGCGTGGATGACCTTGCCCTTGCCGCCGAAGAGGCTGGTGCCACCGATCACCGCCGCGCCGACCGAGTAGAGCAGGGTGCTGCTGCCACCGGTGTTCGGGTCCACCGAGCCGGCCCGGCTGACCAGCATGACACCGCCCACCGCGGCCATGAAGGAGCCGATCACGAAGACCGAGATCCGGATCCGGTCGACCGGGATGCCGGCCCGCCGGGCGGCCTCGGCGTTGCCGCCGACCGCGTAGACGTGCCGGCCGTACGTGGTCCGGCCCAGGACGAAGGTCCAGAGCACCAGGAAGCCGCCGATCAGCGGCGCGGCGATCGGAACGCCCTTGATCGACGCGACCGCCGGGTTGATCGCGCGCTCCTGGGTCAGGGCGGCGGTGGTGAGCAGGATCAGCGCCGCGATGCCGGCGACCCGCAGCAGGATGATGCCGATCGGCTCGGTGACCAGGCCGCGGGCCGCCCGGCCCCGGTAGCGCAGGAACTGGACCAGCGTGAAGACGGCCACCGCGACCACGGCGAGACCCCAGCTCCAGGAGA
The DNA here is from genome assembly GCF_003711105.1 of Actinoplanes teichomyceticus ATCC 31121. Taxonomy (NCBI): domain Bacteria; kingdom Bacillati; phylum Actinomycetota; class Actinomycetes; order Micromonosporales; family Micromonosporaceae; genus Actinoplanes; species Actinoplanes teichomyceticus. The sequence goes on along the minus strand of NZ_CP023865.1, from coordinate 714,608 downwards.
CCGGCAGGCTGTCCTTGTTCAGCGACTTGATGAAGCCGTCCGGGATCGAGATGTTCTTGCCCTCGCCGAGCAGGTTCAGCAGGACGCCCTGGAAGGCCAGGAAGGCGGCCAGCGTGACGACGAACGACGGGATGCCGACCTTGGCCACCAGCAGGCCCAGCATCAGGCCGATCACCACGCCGGTGGCCAGCGCCGCGATCAACGCCACCGGCTGGGCGTAGCCGCGCTCGGTGAGCAGGATCGCCATCACCGCGCCGCAGACACCGGCCGCGAAACCGGCGGAGAGGTCGATCTCCCCCAGCAGCAGGATGAAGATCAGGCCCATCGCGATCATGGTGAGGCCGGCCGCCTGGTTGAACAGGTTCGCGAAGTTGCCGGCGCTGAAGAAGGTGTCGTACCGGGCGCTTCCGAAGATCGCCACGAGGACGATCAGGCCCAGGACGGCGGGCAGGGCGCCGAGGTCACCGCCGCGGACCCGGCCGAGGTAGTCCCGGAAGTGGCTGGCGACGGTCGGCTTGACGACCTTGACGCCCCCGGCGGTCTCCAGGGTGGGGGTGGTGGTCACTTCTCGGCTCCCGGCGTGATGTCGACGAAGTCGGTGGGCTTCTCCGGCGGGAGGCCCAGATTGCCGCTGCGTCCGCCGGTGATCAGCTCGACGACCTGGGCGTGGGTGACGTCGCTGGCCCGCACCTGGGCGGCCATCCGGCCCAGGTACAGCGCGGCGATCCGGTCCGAGACCGCGAAGACGTCGTTCATGTTGTGCGAGATCAGCACGACGCCGAGGCCGTTGTCGGCCAGCCGGCGCACCAGTTCCAGCACCTGGGCGGTCTGGGCCACGCCCAGCGCCGCGGTGGGCTCGTCCAGGATGACGACCCGGCTGTTCCAGAGGACCGCCTTGGCGATCGCCACGGTCTGCCGCTGGCCGCCGGAGAGGCTGGCCACCAGCTGGCGCAGCGACTTGACGGTGCGTACCGAGAGGCTGGCCAGGGTCTCGCCGGCCATCTGCTCCATGGTCGGCTCGTCCAGGACGATGCCGCGCTTCTTCTCCCGGCCGAGGAACATGTTCTGGACGATGTCCAGGTTGTCGCAGAGGGCCAGGTCCTGGTAGACGACCTCGATGCCGAGCTCGGCGGCGTCCCGGGGGCTGTGGATGGTGACCTGCCTGCCCTCGAAGGTCACCGTGCCCGCGTCGATCGGGTGGATGCCACTGATGCACTTGACCAGCGTCGACTTGCCGGCGCCGTTGTCGCCCACCAGGGCGGTCACCTCGCCGGGGTAGACGCTCAGTTCGACGTCGTGCAGGACCTGTACGGGACCGAAACTCTTGTCGATCCCGCGCAGTTCCAGTAGGGGTGTCGCGGCCACGGATGTTTCTCCTTCGTTCGGTGACCGGCCGTTCGGGGGGCGCTGCGAAACCGGATCCGGCGCCGCCCACGCGGACGTGAGCGGCGCCGGCACCGGGTTCAGCGGGGGTGCTGCCGGGTCAGCTGATGCCCGCTTCGGCGCAGGCCTTCGCGAAGGCGGCGGTGCACAGCTCCGCCTTGGTCACGAAACCGTCGTCGACGACCGCCTTGACGTTCGCCTTGGTGATCGCCTCCGGCTTGAGCAGCACGGACTTGACCTCCTTCTTCGACTGCGGGTCGGTCACGGTGCCGGTGGCCGTGGTCGGCGTCTGGCTCTTGGCGAGCGCGATGGCCAGCTCGGCGGCCGCGTCGGCCTCCTTCTTGATCGCCTTGTAGACGGTCATGCACTGGTCGCCGGCGAGGATGTTCTGCAGGCCCTGCACGGTGGCGTCCTGGCCGGTCACCGGGACCTTGCCGTTGAGCTTGTTCTTCTTCAGCACCTCGATGGCCGCGTTGCCGAGGCCGTCGTTGGCCGCCAGCACGCCGGCGATCTTGTTGTTCTTGGTGAGCTGCTGCTCGAAGATCGTGCCGCCCTTGGCGTTGTCCCACTCCGGAACGGCGTCGTCCGGGCCCTTGAGGTACTCACCGGACTGGAACTTGGGCGCCAGGACCGAGTCGTAGCCCTCCTTGAACAGGGTGGCGTTGTTGTCGGTCGGCGAGCCGTTGAGGTACGACACCACAGGTTTGCTGGCCTTGGCCGCGGTCAGGCAGTCCACCAACCCCTGGCCCTGCAGCTTGCCGACCTCGACGTTGTCGAAGGACACGTAGTAGTCGGCGCCGCCGCTGAGGGTGAGGCGGTCGTAGTCGATCGTCGCGATGCCGGCCTTCTTGGCGTTCTCCAGCACGTTCTTGCCGGTGCCGGAGTCCAGGTTCACGATCATGAGGACCTTGACGCCGCTCTGGATCATGCCGTCGGCGATGGTCTGGAACGAGGCCTTGTCGCCCTGCGCGTTCTTGATCTCGGCCTCGACCCCGGCCGCCTTGAACGCCTCGGTCAGGTATTTGTAGTCCGCCGTCTCCCAGCGGGCCGAGCTCTTGGTGTCGGGCAGGATCACGCCGACCTTGCCGGCCTTCGCGGCCTCACCGCTGCCGCCGCCGGCACTGGAGTCGTCGCTCTTGTCGCTACAGGCGGCCATGCTGCCGGCCAGCAGTCCGGCCGCGGCAAGGGCGAACAGTCCCTTACGCATTCCGTATGTCCTTTCGGGGGGTAAATCCGGGACCTTGGGTCGGATTCGTCAGGGGCGATGCGTGCCTGGGAGTGCGCTCCCCTGGTGCCGATGGATCAGGAACCGGTTTGTTGTGCCCGGCAACGTATTCCTGACGTGGCCTAGAACACAAGGCACTACGGTGATCCATCTGATAACCGTGGATAACAATCCGGCAACACGATCCCGGGAAAAAGCCGTTACCGGCGAGCCAGGGTCACGGATGTCGACGCGCCTCGTCGCGTTGGGTGATCTCGCCGTGTGGCATGGGCCGATCCGATTCGGACAGCCGAACGATTCTGGCGCGCGGCGAGGCGGTCAGGCCCGGATGCGGGCCCGGCGCCGACGGGTCAGCCGGGCCCCGGGCGGGAGCCCTCAGGCCCGGATGCGCGCCCGGCACCGACGGGTCAGCCGAGCCCCGGCTTGGGAGCCCTCAGGCCCGGATGCGCGCCCGGCACCGACGGGTCAGCCGAGCCCCGGCCCGGGAGCCCTCAGGCCCGGATGCGCGCCCGGCACCGACGGGTCAGCCGAGCCCCGGGCGGGGAGCCGTCAGGCCCGGATGCGGGCCACGGACGCGGCGGTCAGCCGGATCAGGTCGGCCGGCGCCAGGGCGACCTGCAGGCCGCGGCGGCCCGCCGAGACGTACATCAGGTCCAGGGTCGCGGCCGAGTCGTCGACCACCGTGGGCAGACGCTTGCGCTGCCCGAGCGGGCTGATGCCCCCGCGCACGTACCCACTGCTGCGCTCGGCGGCGCCCCGGTCGGCCAGCGCCGCCCGCTTGCCACCGGTGGCCTGCGCCAGCGCCTTCAGGTCCAGCTCGCCGGTGACCGGCACCACGCCGACGACCAGGCGGCCGTCCACATCGGCCACCAACGTCTTGAACAGCCGTTCCGGCGCGACCCCGAGGGCCTGCGCAACCAGGGCGCCGTAGTTGGGCGCGTCCGGCGAGACCTGGTACGGATGCAGGGTGTGCGCCACCCGCTCCGCGGTCAGCAGCACCGTGGCCGGCGTGCCGGCCGCCTTCTTCGGCATGTGCCGCAGGTTACCCGGGAGCACGGGACACGCGCTCCCCGCGTCGCCACGATCACCCCGGCGGCGCGGAGCGCACGATCACACCGGGCGGCGCGAAGCGCACGATCACACCGGGCGGCATGAAGTGCACATTCATCCCGGCGGCGTGAAGTGCACGATCACCCCGGCGGCGCGGAGCGCACGGTCACACCGGGCGGCGTGGAGTGCGCGGTCACACCGGCGGCGTGGAGTGCGCGGTCAGCAGGGCGGCCGGCGCGCCGTCCACCCGGGTCAGCACCAGCCCGGCCGCGTTCGGCCCGGACAGCCGCAGATCCTTGCGCAGCTGGTCGGGGACCAGCGCGGACCCCCGCTTGCGGATCTCCAGGGTGCCGACGCCGCGGTCGCGCAGCAGCGCGCGCAGCCGTTTGAGGGAGAACGGCAGCACGTCGGTCACCTCCAGCCGCCGGGCGAACGGCGTGTCCACCGGGTCGTCGGTGTAGACGTAGGCGATCTCCGGGTCGCCCAGCCGCCCACCGACCGACGCGGCGAACTCGGCGACCAGGTGCGAGCGGACCACCGCCGGGTCCGGGTCGTAGAACCACGCGCCGACCGGGCCGGTCGGGGCACGCTCCCGCCCCGAGCCGGTCAGCTCGGCCGGCTCGGGGCCGCCCAGCAGGGTGGCCCGCCGGGGCGCCGCCGCCAGCGGGCCGCACCAGAACGCCGCCTCCACCAGGTCGCCGCCGACGCTCACCCACTCGCCCTCGGCGCCCGGCGGCAGCAGCCCGTGATCGATGCCCGGGGCCAGCTTGAGCACCGTGCGCGGGACCCGCCGGGCCAGACCGGCGACGAAGTCCCAGGGCGGCGAGTACGCCTTCGGGTCGAACACCCGGCCACGCCCGGTCTGCCGCCGGGCCGGGTCGGCGAAGACGGCGTCGTACCCCTCCACCGCGACCGTGGTGGCGTCGGCGCACGTCACGGTGATCCGGTCGGCCAGTCCGGCGGCCGCGGCGTTCGCGGCGGCCAGCGCGGCGGTGGCCGGGTCGGCGTCCACGGCGTACACCGAAATGCCGTGCCGGGCCGCGGCGAGCGCGTCGGAGCCCAGCCCACAGCCCAGGTCGGCGAGGGTCCGGACGCCGCAGGCGGCCAGCCGGGCGGCCCGCCGCTGCGCCACCACCGCCCGGGTCGCCTGCTCCAGGCCGTGCCGGGTGAAGAACATTCCGGCGGCGTCCGGGCCGAACTTCACCGCCGCCCGGCGACGCAAACTAGCCTGGGTGAGTGCGGCTGCGGCCAGCTCCGCGCCGAAGCCCCGGGCCCGTAACGCCGAGGCCGCGGCGAGCGGCTCGCCGTCGCCCACCTCGGCCGCCACGGCCAGGGCCTCCGCCCCTTCGGGGGTTTGCAGCACAGCAAGAAGTTCAGGGGTCACACCAGGCATTCTCCTCGGCGTGACAGGTTGGCACTCTGGTTGACGGAGTGCTAGTTCCGGCATAATCTCCGGTTAGCACTCTCAACATGAGGGTGCCAGCCGCCCGGCCCGTCCGTGCGGCTAGCGCCAGGCGGACCGGCACCCGCGACGACGGCCCCGCCCGGTGGCATGAGGCATCTGACCGGCCTGGTTCAAGGCCGGCGAAACCTGTACCCAGGAGGGTATGCCCGTGACTACCGCGACCAAGGTTGCGATCAAGCCGCTCGAGGACCGCATCGTGGTCCAGGCGAACGAGGCCGAGACCACCACGGCGTCGGGCATCGTGATCCCCGACACCGCGAAGGAGAAGCCGCAGGAGGGCACCGTCCTCGCTGTCGGCCCCGGCCGGATCGACGACAAGGGGAACCGGGTTCCGCTCGACGTCAAGGTCGGCGACGTGGTCCTCTACTCGAAGTACGGCGGCACCGAGGTCAAGTACGCCGGTGAGGAGTACCTGGTGCTCTCCGCCCGCGACGTCCTCGCGGTCATCGAGAAGTGACCTACTGACAGTGCTGACCGCCTCGGCCCGGGCAACCGGACCGGGGCGGTAGTGCGTGAAGGGACCATTCATGGCGAAGATCCTGAGTTTCTCCGACGACGCCCGGCACCTGCTGGAGCACGGCGTCAACACGCTCGCCGACACGGTCAAGGTCACCCTCGGCCCCCGCGGTCGCAACGTCGTCCTGGACAAGAAGTTCGGCGCCCCCACGATCACCAACGACGGCGTCACCATCGCCAAGGAGATCGAGCTCACCGACCCGTACCAGAACCTCGGCGCGCAGCTGGTCAAGGAGGTGGCGACCAAGACCAACGACGTCGCCGGCGACGGGACCACCACGGCCACCGTGCTGGCGCAGGCGCTGGTCCGCGAGGGTCTGCGCAACGTCACCGCGGGCGCCAACCCGATCGGCCTCAAGCGCGGCATGGACCTGGCCGCCGAGACCGTCTCCAAGGCGCTGCTGGCCAAGGCCGTCGAGGTCGCCGACCACAAGGCGATCGCGAACGTGGCCACCATCTCGGCCCAGGACGCCACCATCGGCGAGCTGATCGCCGAGGCGATGGACCGGGTCGGCCGCGACGGTGTGATCACCGTCGAGGAGGGCTCGGCGCTGCACACCGAGCTCGACGTCACCGAGGGTCTGCAGTTCGACAAGGGCTTCATCTCGCCGAACTTCGTCACCGACCCGGAGTCGCAGGAGGCGGTGCTGGAGGACGCGCACATCCTCCTCACCACCCAGAAGATCTCCAGCATCGAGGAGCTGCTCCCGCTGCTGGAGAAGGTGCTGCAGACCGGCAAGCCGCTGCTGATCGTGGCCGAGGACGTGGAGGGCCAGGCGCTCTCCACGCTGGTGGTCAACGCGCTGCGGAAGACCATCAAGGTCGCCGCGGTGAAGGCGCCCGGCTTCGGTGACCGCCGCAAGGCGATCCTGCAGGACCTGGCGATCGCCACCGGCGGCGAGCTGATCGCCCCCGAGCTCGGCTACAAGCTCGACCAGGTCGGCATCGAGCAGCTGGGCACCGCCCGGCGGGTCGTGGTCGACAAGGAGAACACCACCATCGTCGACGGTGGCGGGAACGCCTCCGAGGTCGCCGACCGGGTCGCCCAGATCCGCAAGGAGATCGAGGCGTCGGACTCCGACTGGGACCGGGAGAAGCTCTCGGAGCGGCTGGCCAAGCTCTCCGGCGGCGTCGCGGTGATCAAGGTCGGCGCGGCCACCGAGGTCGAGATGAAGGAGCGCAAGCACCGCATCGAGGACGCCATCGCGGCGACCAAGGCGGCCGTCGAGGAGGGCACCGTCCCCGGCGGTGGCGCCGCCCTCGCGCAGGTCGCCAAGGAGCTGGACGGCGACCTGGGCCTCACCGGCGAAGAGGCGATCGGCGTCTCGATCGTTCGCAAGGCGCTGGTGGAGCCGCTGCGCTGGATCGCGCAGAACGCCGGCCACGACGGCTACGTCGTGGTGGGCAAGGTCGGCGAGCTGGGCTGGGGCCACGGCCTCAACGCGGCCACCGACGAGTACGTCGACCTGGCCGCCGCCGGCATCATCGACCCGGTGAAGGTGACCCGCAACGCGGTCTCCAACGCCGTCTCGATCGCCGCGCTGCTGCTGACCACCGAGAGCCTCGTGGTGGAGAAGCCGGCCGAGCCGGCCCCCGCCGCGGCCGGTGGACACGGCCACAGCCACGGTCACGGGCACGGCCACCAGCACGGTCCGGGCTTCTGATCCGGTTCGTCCACGAAAAAGGCGCGTCCCGCACGGGGCGCGCCTTTTTCAATGGCTGCCCAGCAGCCCCTCGGCCGCTGTCCGGGCCGGTGCGGCCGGTTCCCCGGCCGCCCCGGGCTCGTGCCGGCGGCCCGCGTTCTCGTCCCCGCCCTGCCACGAGCGCCAGAGGGCCGCGTACGACCCGTCCGCCGCCACCAGCTCGTCGTGCGAGCCCAGCTCGGTGATCCGCCCGTCCTCCACCACCGCGACCCGGTCCGCGTCGTGCGCCGAGAACAGCCGGTGCACGATCGCCACCACCGTCCGCCCGTGCACCACCGCCGCCAGCGACCGCTCCAGGTCCCGGGCGGCCCGTGGATCGAGCATCGCGGTCGCCTCGTCCAGCACCAGCGTGTGCGGGTCGGCGAGGATCAGCCGGGCCAGCGCAACCTGCTGCGCCTGGGCGGCGGTCAACGGCCACCCGCCGTCGCCGACCCGGGTGTCCAGCCCGCGCGGCAGCGCCTGCGCCCAGTCCAGCGCGTGCACGGCGGCGAGCGCGGCCCGTACGTCCGGCTCCGGCGCCGCCGGGCGGGCCATCGCCACGTTGTCGCGCAGCGTCCCGATGAACACGTGATGCTCCTGGCTGACCAGCGCCACCTCGGCGCGCAACCGGTCCGCGCCGAGCGCGCCGAGCGGCACCCCGCCGACCGTCACGCTGCCCGCGGTGGGCTGGTGGACGCCGGCCAGCAGCCGGCCCAGGGTGGACTTGCCGGCGCCGGACGGGCCGACCACGGCCAGCCGCTCCCCCGGCCGCAGGGTCAGGTCCACGCCGCGCAGCACCTCCCGGCCCCGGACGTATCCGAACCGCACGCCGCGCACCTCGATCGTCGGCCCGGCCGGCTCCGGCGCCGGCCCCCGGGACGGCTGCGGCACCACGGTCACCCCGAGCAGCCGGGCCAGCGAGGCCGCCCCCACCTGCAGCTCGTCGAGCCAGGAGAGCAGCCGGTCCAGCGGGTGGATCAACTGCTGGACGTACACCACCGCCGCGGTCAGCTGGCCCAGGGTGACCGTGCCGCGCAGATACAGCCAGCCGCCGGTGAGCAGGGTCAGGACCATCGGCAGCACGTACCCGACCTCGATCACCGGCCACCACACCGTCCGCAGGAACAGGGTGTACCGCTCGGCCCGCCAGGACCGGCTCAGATCCCGGTCGGTACGCGCCACCCGCTGCGCCTGCCGCCCCAGCGCCTCGACCGTGCGGGCGCCCTCGACCGTCTCGGTGAGCCCGTCGGTCACCTCCGAGTAGGCCGCGTTCTGCCGCAGGTAGCCGGACGGGGCGCGGCGTACGTACCAGCGGGTGCCGGCCACCGTGATCGGCACGCCGACCAGCAGCGGGGCGGCTAGCACCGGGTCCACCGCGATCAGCGCGACCACCACCAGAGCACCGGTGAGCAGCGCGATCATCGTCTCCGGCACGGCCAGCCGGACGCACTTGGAGAGCGCGTCGACGTCCCGGGTGGTCCGGGTGAGCAGGTCCCCGGTCCCCGCCGACTCCACCGTGTCCAGCGGCAGGGTGAGCACCCGGGCGACGAACTCCTCGCGGAGCCGGGCCAGCACCTGCTCGCCGAGCCGGGCCGAGGCCAGGTACGCGAACCGGATCAGCACCGCCTGCAGCGTCACGAATCCGGCCAGCATCGCCGCCAGCCGGTCCAGCTCGGCGACCCGCGCCCCGTGCTGAACGGCCTGCACCAGATCGCCGAGCAGGCGCGGACCGGCCAGCCCGGCCAGCGCGGCCAGCAGGTGCAGGCCCACCGTGGCGCGGAACATGCCGGGATGGTCGCGGAACAGGGCGCGGGCGTACCGCCAGACCTGGGCACGGCTCGCCACCGGCAGCGCCTGGCTCACGGCCGGTCCCCCCGGAGCACCACGCGGGCATAACCCGGCTCACCGGCGAGCAGCTCGTGATGGGTGCCGGCCGCCACCACCCGGCCGCGCCGCACATGGAGCACCCGGTCGGTGTGCCGCAGCACGAGCGGGCTGGACGAGCAGACGACCGTGGTCCGCCCGGCCCGCACCGCCCGGATCCGCTCGGCGATCCGGGCCTCGGTGTGCGCGTCGACCGCGTTGGTCGGCTCCACCAGGATCAGGATCTCCGGATCGGCGACCAGCGCCCGGGCCAGGCGCAGCCGCTGCTGCTGGCCACCGGAGAAGGACCGGCCACGCTCGGCGACCACGCTGTCCAGCCCGTGCGGCAGACCGTCCACGATGTCCTGCGCCGCCGCGGCCGCCAGAGCCTGCGGCAGCCGGCCGCTCCGGTACGGATCCAGGTCCGCCCGCAGGCGGCCGGAGAACAGCCGTGCCTCGTTCTCCGCGACCAGGATCCGCTCCCGCACCACGGCCAGCGGCAGCTCGGTCAGCGGCACCCCGCCCAGCGTGGCGCCGGGGGCGTACCGGCCGAGCCGGTCGGCGATCCGCGCCGCGTCGGCCGGGTCCTCGGCCACGATCGCGGTCAGCCGGCCCGGGACGATGCGTACCCCGGACTCCGGGTCGGCCAGGTCACCGCCCGGCGGCGCGACCGGGACCGGCGGGTCCGGCAGGTCCCGGCGCATCCGCAGCATGGCCACCACCCGGCGGGCCGACACATGGCCCCGGGTCAGCTTGTCGATCGAGTCGGTGAGCTGCCGCAGCGGCGCGACCAGGAACGCGGCGTACGCATAGAACGAGACCAGCTGGCCGACCGTGATCCGCCCGTCCGCGGCCGACCGCGCGCCCAGCCAGGTGACCAGCACCAGGAAGGTGCCGGGCAGCAGCACCTGGGCGGCTTCCAGCAGCGACTCGACGGCGGCGGTGCGTACCCCGGCCGCGCGCAGCGCCTGCGACTGCGCGCGGTAGCGCGCCACCATCACCGCCTCGCCGCCCACGCCGCGCAGCACCCGCAACCCGGTGACCAGGTCGGCGGCCTGGCCGGTGAGCCGGCCCTGCTGCTCCCGGTACGCCTGCTGCCGCCGGTGCAGCGGCCGGATCAGTCCGCTCACGACGGCCATCAGCGCCGGCACGCCGACCAGCACCACCAGCCCGAGCGGCACCGAGGTGCGCAGCAGCAGCACGGTGACCGTGGTGACGGCCAGCAGCGCCCCGGTCCCGCGGGCCGCGACGTCCACGGCGCCACCGATGTGGTTGATGTCCGAGGTGCCGATCGCGACCACCTCGCCGGCGGCCAGGCGGCGCGGCAGCGACGAGCCGAGCCGGTTCGCCTGCCGCACGGTCACCTGCACGGTACGGAAGCCGGCGCCCAGCCAGTTGACCACCGCGAAGCGGTGCCGGCTGATCCCGGTGAGCGCCTGCACCACGCCGACGCCGAACAGCGCCAGAGCCCAGCCGAGCAGCGCCCGCCCGTGCTCGCGCGCGGCCGCGTCGATGGCCCGGCCGACCATCGCGGGCACCAGTGACTGGCAGCCCATCCAGGCCACCGCGAGCACGACCGCCGTGCCGATCGTCATACCGGAGCGCCCGATCAGCCAGCTCAGATATCGGGTGGCGGACCGGGCATCGGGCAGGCCGGGATCGGCCACGGGCAGTCTGCGCATCAGGCTGTCGACGGTAAGGCCGTCGATGCCCTTGCGGCGACCGCTCAGCGATCGACGGGGGTGAAATCCCAGACGTGCGGAGCGCGTGCTACCAGCTTCTCCGGCGGCGCGGGCAGGCTCTCCGGGGTGTTGCGCCATTTGGTGATGACGACGATGCGATGATCCGTGGACGAATAGACGTCACTCGACACATGTTGTGGCAGCACCTCGAGTGCCGGCACCGCCGTGTCGCAGACCCAGCTCAGCAGCTCGTCGAAGCCGCTGCGCGAGGCCCGCACCTCCCACATCCGCGCGATCATGGTGGCTTCCTACCCCGGCACGCTGACCGAGGTCAAACCCATCGCGGAATCGGCCGGCAGGTCCAGGCGGCTCGGCGCGACCCCGGCCGCGACCAGATGCGAACCCAGGGCGGCGACCATCGCGCCGTTGTCGGTGCACAGTTGCGGGCGCGGCACCCGCACCGCGATCCCGTGCCGGGCCGCGCGTTCCTCCGCCAGCAGCCGCAGACGCGAGTTGGCCGCCACGCCTCCGCCGATCACCAGCGTGCGCACCCCGCTGCTGCGGCAGGCGTCGATCGCCTTGGCGGTGAGCACGTCACAGACCGCCTCCTGGAAGCTGGCCGCGACATCGGCGACCGGCACCGGCTCGCCGGCCCGTTCCCGCGCCTCCACCCAGCGCGCCACCGCGGTCTTCAACCCGGAGAAGGAGAAGTCGAACCGGTGCTCGGCCTGGTCCTTCGGCGCGGTCAGCCCGCGCGGGAAGGCGATCGAGGCCGGGTCGCCGTCGCGCGCCGACCGGTCGATGATCGGACCGCCCGGGAAACCCAGCCCGAGCAGCCGGGCCACCTTGTCGAACGCCTCACCGGCCGCGTCGTCGATGGTCGCGCCGAGCGGGGTGACCCCGGCGGTCAGGTCGTCGACCAGCAACAGCGACGAGTGGCCGCCGGAGACCAGCATGGCCACCGCTGGCTCGGGCAGCGGGCCGTGCTCCAGGGTGTCCACCGCCACGTGCGCGGCCAGGTGGTTCACGCCGTAGATCGGTTTCTCCGCGGCCAGTGCGTACCCCTTGGCGGCGGCCACCCCGACCAGCAGCGCGCCGGCCAGGCCCGGGCCGCTGGTGACCGCGATCGCGTCGACGTCGGCCAGGGTCACGCCGGCCTCGTCCAGCGCCCGCTGCATGGTCGGGACCAGCGCCTCCAGGTGCGCCCGGCTGGCCACCTCGGGCACCACGCCGCCGAACCGGGCGTGCTGCTCCACGCTGGAGGCCAGCGCGTCGGCGAGCAGGGTGTGCCCGCGCACGACGCCGACTCCGGTCTCGTCGCAGGAGGTCTCGATCCCGAGGACCAGGGGCTCGTCACGCATCTCGCATCATCACCAGGGCGTCGGTGTTGCTGGGCTGGTAGTAGCCGCGGCGGATGCCGACCGGCTCGAAATCGTAGGTGGCGTACAGCTTCTGCGCCGGATGGTTGTCGACCGCCACCTCCAGCAGGGTCCGGCCGACCCCGCGGCGCGCCGCCTCGCCGAGCAGGTCCTCCAACAGGGCGCGGCCGATGCCGAGCCGCTGGGCGTCCCGGCGGACCGCGATGTTCTGCACCCAGGACTCGTCGTCGTCCACGACGGACAGGCCGGCGTAACCGGCGACCGCGCCGTCCACCGTCGCGACCACGTAGTGGTGGCGCTGGGCGAGCTCGTTCCAGAACATCGCGGCGGACCACCGCTCGGCGCCGAAGAGATCAGCCTCGATCGGCAGCACCTCGTCGATGTGCCACCAGCGGAAACGTTCGATCCGCATCAGGTCAGCACCGGCTTGCGACCGGCCGGCTCGACCGCGTCCGGACGGCGCAGGTAGAGCGGGGTGAGGATCTCGCCGGGCGCGGACGAGCGGACCCGCTCGGCGGCGATCGCGACCAGGGCCGCCCCGGGCGGGTGCAGCAGATGCTCCTCGACCGGCAGGCCGAAGACGTCGCCGTACTTCAGCGCGCCCTCGCCGGCGGCCCGGTCCAGGCCGCCGACCGGCACGTCGGCCGGCTTGGCGACGTCGGGCCCGGACACCCGCTCGCCGTCGGCGTAGGTGGCGTAGTAGACCTCGCGCCGGCGCGCGTCCGTGGCGACCAGCACCCGGCCCGGACCGGCCGCGCGGCCCAGCGCGTCCAGCGAGCACACGCCGTACGTCGGGATGCCGAGCGCCTGACCCATGCTCGCCGCGGTGGCCAGCCCCACCCGCAGACCGGTGAACGGCCCCGGGCCCAGGCCGGCCACGATCGCGGCCAGGTCACCCGGCCGGCGCCCGGCGACCTGCAGCACCGTCGCGATCTCCGGCGCCAGCTTCTCGCCGTGCGCGCGCGGATCGACGGTACGACTTTCCGCCACCCCGAACAGGCCGTCCGTGGTGACCTCGACGAGCGCCGCCGTCGAAGCGGGCGTGGCGGTGTCCAGAGCGAGTACGAGCACGTCTGAAACCCTAGACGGTGGCCCGGGGATCCCAGTCCACCACCGGGCGCCCGGCGTCGGCCAGCGCCTTGTTCGCGGCGCTGAACGGGCGGCTGCCGAGGAACCCGGCCCGGTTGAGCGGGCTCGGGTGCCCCGCCTCCAGCACCGCGTGCACCGGGTTGGTGATCAGCTCGGCCTTCTTCCTCGCGTAGCCGCCCCAGAGCAGGAAGACGATCCGGTCGTCGCGCGCGTTCAGCGCCCGGATCGTCGCGTCGGTGAACGCTTCCCAGCCCTTGCCGGCGTGCGAGGCGGCCTTGCCGGCCCGCACCGTCAGCACCGCGTTGAGCAGCAGCACGCCCTGCCGGGCCCAGCCGGTGAGGTCGCCACCGGTCGGCGGGGCGACCCCGACGTCCTCGGCGAGCTCCTTGAACACGTTGCGCAGCGACGGCGGCACCCGGATCCCGTCGCGCACGCTGAAGCTCAGCCCGTGCGCCTGCCCCGGGCCGTGGTAGGGGTCCTGGCCCAGGATCAGCACCCGGGTCTGCTCCGGCAGGCACAGCCGGTACGCCGCGAACAGGTCCTCCACCGGCGGGTAGACGGTCTGCGCGGCGTACTCCGCCGCGACGAACTCACCCAGCGCGGCGGTCGCCGGGCCATCGAGGAAGGGGGCCAGCTCGGCGCGCCACTGCGCGGGAAGCCGCTCGATCAGGTTCACATCTTCTCCAGTCGAAGTGCCCAGTCGCCGCCGTGCGGCACCAATTCGATCACTCGGGTGTCGTCGTCCAGCCGCTCGATGCGGACCAGGAGGTACTCGTCGTTCAGCTGCTCGACCAGGCCGGCGCCCCACTCCACCACGGTGACCGCCTCGTCGGCGGAGGCGTCCAGGTCCAGGTCGTCGATCTCGGCGCGCGGGTCCGGCCGGTCGCCCAGCCGGTACGCGTCCGCGTGCACCAGCGGCACCGGGCCACGATGCAGCCGGGCGATCACGAACGTCGGCGAGGTGATCGGCCCCTGCACGCCCAGCCCCGCGCCGATGCCCTGCACCAGCGCGGTCTTGCCGGCCCCCAACGGCCCGGTCAGCAGCACCAGGTCGCCCGGGCGCAGCACCGCGGCCAGCCGGCGGCCGAACGCGTGGGTCTGTTCGACGGTGGTCAGCTTCACGAGATCTTCTCCAGGAACGGGATCAGGGCCGCGTTCACCTCGTCGGCCTTCTCCAGCATCACAACGTGCCCGCTGTTCTCGACCTTCAGCAGCTCGGCCTCGGGCAGCTGCTCGATGATCTGCTCGGAGTGAGTGACCGGGGTGAGGTAGTCCCGGGTGCCGACGACCACCAGCACCGGGACGCCGCGCAGCGCGGACAGCGCCGGCAGCCGGCTGTGCCGGTAGAGCGTGTTCAGATATTTGGTGAGCGTCTCCACCGAGGTGCGGGAGTTCATGCTCTCCACGAAGGTGACCAGCGTGGGGCTGGGCCGGGCCTCGCCGAAGCCGTACCGCCGGGTGAGCAGCCAGGCCAGGTCGGAGGAGGCCACCCGGGCCCGGTCGATGGTGCCGCCGCCCAGCCGGGCCGCCTTGTCCCAGAGCGGGAAGAACGGCGCGCTGGCCCGGGCCACCACGTTCGTCACACCCAGCGTGGCCTTGTCGAACAGGCCGGCCGAGGTGGACATCAGCACCACGCCGACCACCCGGTTGCCGAACCACTCCGGGTACTGCTCGGCGAACGCCATGATGGTCATGCCGCCCATCGAGTGCCCGACCAGGATGATGCGCCCGTCCGGAACGGTCGCGTCGAGCACCGCGGCCAGCGACCGGCCCAGGGCGGCGATGTCGTACGTCCCGGAGTGCAGCTTGCTGGAGCGGCCGTGCCCGGGCTGGTCGTAGAAGACCAGCCGGTGCTCGCCGCGCTCGGCGAGCACCTTGCGCTGGAAGTAGAAGGTGCCCATGTCCAGGGCGAAGCCGTGCACGAAGACGATCGTCGGCTTCCCCTCGTCCGCGCCCGCGCGCTCCTCCCCGGCCACGCCCGCGCGCCCCTCCCCGGCCACGCCCGCGCGCCCCTCCCCGGCCACGCCCGCGCGCCCCTCCCCGGCCACGCCGGGCCGCCCTGCCGCGGGCGCGCCCGGCTGCCCGGGCAGCACGATCTCCACGTGCAGCTCCGTGCCGTCCGCCGCGGTCACCGTCAGCTGCTCGTCGAACGGCTGCGCGCCGAACGGCTCGTCGACATACGGGTCACCGGGCTTGTTGACCGAGCGGCGCACCAGCACCCGCTCGACGGCGAACGCGGTGGCCAGCCCGGCCGCCGCGACACCGAGCACGGCGCCGGCCACCCCGGCCCGCCGCGCCGCCCGCGACGGGCTCACGCGACCTCCCCGGTGTAGACCCGGGGCACCCGGCTGCTGCCGAACCGGGTGACGATCTCGTAGTTGATGGTGCCGGTCGCCGCCGCCCAGTCGTCGGCGGTCGGGGCGCCGTCGTCGCCCGGGCCGAACAGGGTGGCCACGTCGCCGGGCGCCACCGGGGCGTCGCCGACGTCCACCACCACCTGGTCCATGCAGACCCGGCCGGCGATCCGCGCGGTGGTCCCGCCGATCCGCACCGGGCCGGCGCTGGACGCGTGCCGGGGCACCCCGTCGCCGTAGCCCAGGGGGACGACGGCCAGGGTGGTCTCCGCGGCGGTGTGGTAGGTCAGGCCGTACGACACGCCCTGGCCGGCCGGCACCCGCTTGGTCATGGTCACCCGGGCGCGGGCGGTCATCGCCGGGCGCAGCCCGTAGGTGCGGCCGGCGATCGGGGACAGCCCGTACGCCGCGATGCCGACCCGGACCAGGTCGAAGTGGGCGTCCGGACGGGTCAGGGTGGCCGCCGAGTTGGCGATGTGCCGGTACCGCGGGGTCAGCGCATACTCCCCGGCCAGGGCCAGCCCGGCGGTGAAGGCGGCGAGCTGCCGGTCGATCGACTCGTGCCCCGGGTCGTCGGCGCACGCCAGGTGGCTCCACACCCCGACAACTTCCAGGTCGCCGTCGGCCTGCGCCTTGGCCGCCGCCTCGAACAGCGCCGGCCACCCGGCGGGCGCCGCCCCGCCGCGGGCCAGCCCGGTGTCCAGCTTCAGGTGCACCCGGGCGGTCCGCCCGGCCCGGCGCGCGGCCGTGACCAGCTCGCCGAGCAGGCCGGGGGTGGCGGCGCTCAGGTCGATCCCGGCCGCGACCCCCTCGTGCAGCGGCAGCCCGGGCGCGATCAGCCAGGCCAGCACCCGCGCCTCGAGACCGGCCCGGCGCAGCTGGAGCGCCTCGTCGAGGGTGGCCACCCCGAGCCAGGTCGCGCCGCCGGCCACCGCGGCCCGGGCGGCCGGGACCATGCCGTGGCCGTAGCCGTCGGCCTTGACGGCGACCAGCACCTCGGCGGAGGTGCCGGCGCGCAGCATCGCGACATTGTCCCGGATGGCGTCCAGATCGACACGGACTTCGGCCTGCCACATGCCATCCACCCTACTGAGGGGTACGACAGTTTCCCCCGGACCGGGTGGTCACCCCAGCAGAGCGGCCAGGACCGGGCGCACGGCCGCGGCGATGTCCGGCGCGGTCACCGGCCCGGCCAGCGCCGCGTGGCGGCCCGCCAGGCCGTGCACGTACGCCGCGGCCACCGCCGCCCGGACCGCCGGCACGCCGGCCGCCAGCAGCGACCCGAGCAAGCCGGCCAGGACGTCGCCGCTGCCCGCGGTGGCCAGCGCCGCGGTGCCGGTGGGATTGGCCCAGATCTCGCCGCCCGGGGACGCCACGATCGTCCGGTCGCCCTTGAGCAGCACCACGGCATTGGTCCAGGCGGCCAGCCGGGCCGCCGCGCCCATCCGGTCGGCGCCCGGCGCCTCCCCGGCCAGCCGCTTGAACTCGCCGTCGTGCGGGGTCAGCACCAGCGGCGCGTCCCGGCGCAGGTCCTCGGCGTGCTCGCCGCCGACCAGCAGGGTGATCGCGTCCGCGTCCAGCAGCACCGGCAGCGGGGTGGCCAGCACGCTGCGCAGCTCGGTACGCGCGGCGTGGTCGGTGCCCAGCCCGGAGCCGCAGGCCCAGGCCTGCACCCGGCCGGCGTCGCCCACCCGCGGCGCGGCCACCACCGACGGGTGGGCGCGGACCACCTCCCGGTGGGCGCTGCCGGCGTAGCGCACCATCCCGGCCGGCCCCGCCAGCGCCCCGGCCGTGGACAGCAGCGCGGCGCCCGGGTACCGCGCCGAGCCGGTGGCCAGGCCGACCACGCCGCGGGTGTACTTGTCCGAGGCCGCCCCCGGCCGGGGCCACCAGGCCGCGACGTCGGCCGCCTCGGCCACCCGCACCGCCGGATCGGTGACCAGCACCGGTCCCAGCCCGATGTCGACCAGCTCGACCTGCCCGCAGCGGGGCGCCGCCGGACCGGCCACGTGGGCCGGCTTCAGGCAGCCGAAGGTCACCGTGACGTCCGCGGTCACCGCCTCGCCCGGCACGTCGCCGGTGTCCACGGCCACCCCGCTGGGCACATCCACGGCCACCACCGGGGGCCGCTGCCCGGTCCGGCCGCGCAGCTCGCCGAGCCGGCTCACCAGCGCCGCGGCCGCCGGGCGCAGACCGCCGGCCGCGCCGATCCCGACGATGCCGTCGAGCACCAGGTCGGCCCGGGCGGGCAGGTCGGTCGTGGTGAATCCACCGGACCGGCGCAGCGCGGCCAACCCGGCCAGATGCACCCGGTCCGGGGTGAGCAGCAGTGCACGCACCTGAGCGCCGCGGGCGGCCAGCGCCGCGCCGGCGTAGAGCGTGTCGCCGCCGTTGTCGCCGCTGCCGACCAGCAGCAGCACCCGGGCGCCGTAGACGCCGCCGGTGTCCCCGAGCAGCAGCGCGCAGCGCCGGGCCAGGCCGGCCGCGGCCCGCCGCATCAGCGTGCCCTCCGGCAGCGTCGCCATCAGGGTCTGCTCCGCCGCGCGTACGTCCGCGACCCGCCATGCCTGCCGCATGCGTCGTCCCTCCTAGGCCTCGGCGACCACCATCGCGGACGCGATCCCGCCGTCGTGCGACAGCGACAGGTGCCACCGGCTGATGCCGCGCTCGGTCGCGGCGGCGGCGACCGTACCCGAAACGGTCAACCAGGGACGGCCGTCCGGGTCGCTGACGATCTCGCAGTCGTGCCAGCGCAGCCCGGCCGGGGCGCCCAGCGCCTTGGCCACCGCCTCCTTGGCGGCGAACCGGGCGGCCAGCGACTCCGCCGAGCGCGGGTTGCCCGACCCGGTCAGCCGCTCCGCCTCGGTGAACAGGCGGTCGGCGAGCAGCGGGGTCCGATCGAGCGCACGGGCGAAGCGGTCCACCAGGACGACGTCGATGCCGACAGACACGATCACAACGGACACCCTAACGGTCCCCGCCGCCCTGTGGACATGCTGCGCAGCGTTGTCCACAGGGGTCCCCGGCGGCTTCGGGAACCGCCTACCGTCGGCGCGTCCGTCCCCGGCCCAGGAGGTTGCCGCCATGAATCCCGATCTCGACGTGGACACCGGTCAGCTGCGCCGTGCCGCCTCCGCGGTCGCCGGCGCCGCGTCGCGGGTGCGGGAGGCGGCGGGCGCGGCCCCGCCACCGGTGCCCGGGCCGCCGTGGGCCACGACCGGCGCCACGGCCTCGGCCGCCGACGCGGCCGGGCAGCGGCTGCGTGAGCTCGGCGCCGAGCTGTCCGGCGCCGCGCAGCGGATCGAGACGACCCGCGCGGCGTACGCCGAGGCCGACGCCCGTGCCGCCGCCCGGCTCCGGGCCGCCCGGTGACCGTCGCCGCGCTGCCCGCCCCGGCCCGGGTGACGTACGCCCGGCTGCGCGCCACCGATCCGGCGCACTGGTCCGCCGCCGCCCTCGCCTGGCGGCGCTGGGCCGCGCTGGCCGGCGTGCTCTGCGGCGAGTTCGGTCCACTGGCCGGGAAACTGCGCGCGGCCTGGTCCGGGGCCGCCGCCGACGCCGCCACCGCGCGGCTCGGCGTGCTGCGCCGCCGGCTGGTGCTGTTCCGGCTGCTCTGCTGGCGGGCCGACCAGGTGCTCAGCGAGTTCGCCGCGGCGCTGGCCCGGGCCAGGGCGCTGCTCGACCGGGCCCGTGTCACGGCCCGGGCCGCCGGGGTGGCGATCGACGACTCCGGCTCGGTCCCCGCCGGGGCGGCGGCGACCGAGCTGGCCGCCGCGCTGCGGGTGGCCGCCACCGCCGACGGCAGCGCCGCGGCCCGCCTCGCCGGGCTCGCCGTCGTGCCGGCCGCACCGGCCACCACCTTCCGGCCGGACTGCACGGCCACGCCGGCACAGGTGCGTCGGTGGTGGGCCGGGCTGTCCCCGGCCGAGCGGATGTGGCTGCTGGGCAACGAGCCGACCGCGGTGGCCGGGCTGGACGGCGTCCCGGTGGCCGATCGGGACCTGGCCAACCGGCTGCTGCTGGCCGACCGCCGCGATCGGCTGCTGCGCCACGGCGGCGAGAAGGACGCGGACAAGCTGCGCGGGCTGGACCGGCTGGCGTCCCGGCTGGAGGACGAGCGGGGGTCGAGGGCGTACCTGATCGGGCTGGACGTCTCCGCCGACGGCCGGGCCGTGATCGCCCTCGGCGACCCGGACCACGCGGCGAACGTGCTCACCCACGTGCCCGGGATGACCTCCGACCTGGCCTCGCTCGGCGGCGAGCTGACCCGGGCCGAGCGGGTCGCGGCCCGGGCCGGCGAGCTCGGGCCGGACGCCGGCACCAGCGCGGTGCTGTGGCTGGACTACGACGCGCCGGACTTCCTGCACGAGGCCTGGTCGGGGCGGCAGGCCGCGACCGGGGCGACCGGCCTGCAACGGTTCCAGGACGGGTTGCGGGCCACCCACGACGGCCCGGCGGCGCGGCAGACCGTGCTAGGGCACAGCTACGGGTCGCTGGTGGTGGGCAAGGCCGCGGCCGGCGGGATGGACGCCGACCGGGTGGTCTTCGTCGGCTCGCCCGGGGTCGGCGTCGACTCGGCGGCGCAGTTGGGCCTGCCGGCCGGCCAGGTCTTCTCGTCCACCTCGCGCAGCGACCCGATCCAGTGGCTGGCGGTGTCCCCCGGCACCATGGTCCGCGACCTGGCGATCGGCCTGACCGGGACGGCGCTCGCCGGGCCGGCCGAGGACCTGTGGTTCGGCCACAATCCGAGCGATCCCGGGTTCGGCGCGCGGGTCTTCGCCAGCCAGGGCGACGGCGGCCACCTGGGTTACTGGGAGCCGGGCCGGCCGGCGCTGGACGCCCTGGCCACGATCACCCTGGGCGGGACGCCGTGACGGGTTGCCGGGCCACGGCCCGGCAACCCGCCGGCGGATCACTCGACGGTGACCGACTTGGCCAGGTTGCGCGGCTGGTCCACGTCGTTGCCGCGGGCGGCCGCGATCTCGCACGCGAGCACCTGCAACGGCACGGTCGTCATCAGCGGGGCGAGCAGGGTCGGCGTGTGCGGCACCTGGATCAGGTGGTCGGCGTAGGCCCGCACGCCCTCGTCGCCCTCCTCGGCGATCACGATGGTGCGGGCGCCACGGGCGCGCACCTCCTGGATGTTGGAGACCACCTTGTCGCGCATCACGCCCCGGCCGGCCGGCGACGGCACCACGCAGACCACCGGGGTGCCCTGGTCGATCAGCGCGATCGAGCCGTGCTTGAGCTCACCGGCGGCGAAGCCCTCGGCGTGCATGTAGGCGAGCTCCTTGAGCTTGAGCGCGCCCTCCAGAGCCACCGGGAAACCGACGTGCCGGCCGATGAACAGGATCGTCGACGCGGTGCGCAGGTCACGGGCCAGCTCGCGGACCTCCCCCATCGAGTCGAGCAGCGTGCGCAGGCTGTCCGGGGTGGCGCGGAGCTTCTCCACCACGGCGGCGACCTCGTCGGCGTACATCACGCCGCGGATCTGGGCCAGGTGCAGGCCGATCAGGTAACAGGCGACCAGCTGGGTGAGGAACGCCTTGGTGGAGGCGACCGCGATCTCCGGCCCGCCGTGGGTGTAGAGGACGGCGTCCGACTCGCGCGGGATGGTGGAGCCGTTGGTGTTGCAGATGGCCAGCACCCGGGCCTTCTGCTCCTTGGCGTGCCGCAGCGCCATCAGGGTGTCCATGGTCTCGCCGGACTGGCTGATCGCGATCACCAGGGTGGACCGGTCGAGGATCGGGTCGCGGTAGCGGAACTCGCTGGCCAGCTCCACCTCGCAGGGGATGCGCACCCAGTGCTCGATGGCGTACTTCGCGACCATGCCGGCGTGGTACGCGGTGCCGCAGGCCACGATGAAGACCTTGTCCACGTCGCGCAGGTCCTGGTCGGTGAGCCGGACCTCGTCCAGGAGGATCTCGCCACGCTCGCTCAGCCGGCCCAGCAGCGTGTCCGCGATGGCCTGCGGCTGCTCGGCGATCTCCTTGAGCATGAAGTAGTCGTAACCGCCCTTCTCGGCGGCCGACGAGTCCCAGTCGATGTGGAACTCCTGCCCGGTCGCCGCGACGCCGTCGAAATCGGTGATCTCGATGTCGTCCGGGGTGATCAGGACGACCTGGTCCTGACCGAGCTCGACCGCTTCCCGGGTGTGCTCGATGAACGCCGAGACGTCGCTGGCCAGGAAGTTCTCCCCGGCACCGCGGCCCACCACGAGCGGCGAGTTGCGCCGCGCGGCGACCACCGCGTCCGGCACGTCGACGTCCACCGCGAGCAGGGTGAACGCGCCCTCCAGCCGGCGCACGACCCGCCGCATGCCCTCGGCGAGCAGCGCCGGGCCGCCCTGCGCGCCGGACTCGCGCAGCGCGCGCATCTCGGCGGCGAGCAGGTGCGCCGCGCACTCGCTGTCGGTGTCACTGCGGAACTCGATGCCGTCGGCCTCCAGCTCGGCGCGCAGCTTGGCGAAGTTCTCGATGATCCCGTTGTGGATGACGGCGACCCGGCCGTCGGCGGAGAGGTGCGGGTGCGCGTTGCGGTCGGTCGGACCGCCGTGGGTGGCCCACCGGGTGTGCCCGATGCCGGTACGCCCCGCGGCGATCCCGTCGCCGGTGCGCTCGGAGAGAGCCTTCTCCAGGTTGGCCAGCTTGCCGGCCCGCTTCTCGGTACGAACCTCGTCATTGTCGATGACGGCGACGCCCGCGGAGTCGTACCCGCGGTACTCCAGGCGCCGGAGACCATCGAGGACGATGCTCAGGGCCGGACGACTGCCAACGTAACCCACGATCCCACACATGCCGGGCAGCGTAGCCGACTTTCACGCAAACGTCATGCGCGAGAAGCACCGTTCTGAGCATCGTACGTGATCGGAAACATAGACGGGCAGGCCGGTGGGCCGGTCCGGCGCGCGACCCGCCCATCCGGGTGGGTGACGTTGACGTGCGTGTCTGGCGTACCGTCGGCATCGGCTGATGGGAGAGGAAGATGAGCGATCGGCGCGAGCCGCCGGAGTTCGGTCCGGGGCATGCCGCGCTGCCGCCCCGGGACTACCCGCCGACAGCGGAGTTTCCCCCCGTCGGCCACTCGTCACCACCGCCTTACGACCCCACTTCGGCGTACCCGGCCGGCGAGCCGTACCACGACTCCTATCCGGACGGCCCGGGCGCGGCGCCGGCCGGCCACCCGGGACACGGCGCGCAGCCGCGCGGTGGGCATCCCAGGCACGGCGCTGCGGACCACCGGGGCTACGGCACACCGCCCCCGGGCTACGGCTCTGCGGACCACCCGGGCTACGGCACACCGCCCCCGGGCTACGGCTCTGCGGACCACCCGGGCTACGGCACACCGCCCCCGGGCTACGGCTCTGCGGACCACCCGGGCTACGGCACACCGCCCCCGGGCTACGGCTCTGCGGACCACCCGGGCTACGAGGCAGCGCCCCCACCCGGCGGCCACCCGGGGTACGGCCCTCAGTCCCCCGCGCCCGGGCACCCGGCGCCCCCGCGGCGCAGCAACACCCCGCTGATCGCCCTGATCCTCGCCATCACGCTGCTGCTCTGCGGCGGCGTGGCGACCACCGGGGTGCTGCTCTACCAGCGCGGCAAGGAGAAGGCCCAGGAGGCGGTGGACGGCTTCCCGACCGCGCTGCCGACCGTGGTGCCCACCCTGCCGAGCGACCTGCCCGGCCTGCCGGACATCCCCGGCGGTCAGAAAGTCACCGTGGAGTACGAGGTGAGCGGGGACGGACCAGCCACCATCTTCTACACCGAGAAGCTGAACGGCCTGCCCAAGACGATCCCCGACGCGCAACTGCCGTGGCGGCTGACACTCACCATGCAGGGGCCGTCGCTGATCTCGGTGTGGGCGGTGCGCAGGTCCATCAACGATGGCACCATCACCTGCCGGGCCACGGTGGACGGCCGGACGGCGTCCGAGCACACCGCCTCCGGCCGGATCGCCACGGCCACCTGCAACAAGCTGACCCTGAACTAGGACCGCAGCCCCTCCCGAGAGAGACGGAGCACGGTGAGCACCGACCCCCTGGTCGAGCGGATGCGCCCGTTCGGAACCACGATCTTCACCGAGATGTCGGCGCTGGCCGCGCGTACCGGCGCGATCAATCTCGGGCAGGGCTTCCCGGACACCGACGGCCCGCCGGAGATGCTGGCCGCCGCCGCCCGAGCGCTTGCCTCCGGCGCCAACCAGTACCCGCCGCTGGCCGGCATCCCCGCGCTGCGGCACGCCGTCGCCGAGCACGAGCAGCGGTTCTGGGCCCTGACCAGGGACCCGGACACCGAGGTCGCGGTCACCGCCGGCGCCACCGAGGCGGTCGCGGCGGCGATCCTGGCGCTCTGCGAGCCGGGCGACGAGGTGGTCTGCTTCGAGCCGTACTACGACTCGTACGCCGCCTCGATCACGCTGGCCGGAGCGGTCCGGCGGCCGGTCACGCTGCGCCCGGGCCCGGACGGGCGGTACTCGTTCGACGAGGCGGAACTACGGGCGGCGTTCGGCGCGCGGACCCGGCTGGTGCTGCTCAACTCGCCGCACAACCCGACCGGCAAGGTGTTCACCCCGGCCGAGCTCGGCCTGGTCGCCGAGCTGTGCCAGGAGCACGACACCTGGGCGGTGACCGACGAGGTCTACGAGCACCTGGTCTTCGACGAGGCGCACGTCCCGCTGGCCGGCCTGCCCGGGATGCGCGAGCGCACGCTGCGCGTCTCGTCGGCCGGCAAGACGTTCTCGTGCACCGGCTGGAAGGTCGGCTGGGTCACCGGCCCGGCCCGGCTGGTCTCCGCGGTGCTGCGGGTCAAGCAGTTCCTGACCTTCGTCAACGCGGCGCCGTTGCAGCCGGCCGTGGCGGTTGCGCTGGGGCTGCCGGATTCGTACTTCACCGGCTTCACGGCCGCTCTGCGGGCCAACCGGGACCGGCTGAGCGCCGGGCTCGCCGCGGCCGGGTTCGACGTGCTGCCGTCCGAGGGGACGTACTTCGTGACCGCCGACATCCGGCCGCTGGGCGGGACCGACGGCGTCGAGTTCTGCCGTCAGCTGCCCGGGCGGTGCGGCGTGGTCGCGGTGCCCACCCAGGTCTTCTACGACCACCGGGAGGCCGGGCGGCACCTGATCCGGTTCGCTTTCTGCAAACGCGCCGAAGTGATCGACGAGGCCGCGGACCGGCTGAGAAAGCTCGCCTGACCCGAGGCCGCGGACCGGCTGAGAAAGCTTGCACTACCCGAGGCCGCGGATAGCTGGGACAGCTCAGACCCACCGCGGGCCGGCTGAGCATCACCCGAGTCCGCGACAGCCGGGAAGCCGGCCCAGCGGGCGGCTCCCGGGAAGCCGGTGCGGCAGAACACCGCCGGCCCGGCAGAACACCGCGAACAGCAGACGGCCCCGGAAAGCCGGCCCGGCAGAACACCGCCGGCCCGGCAGAACACCGCGAACAGCAGACGGCCCCGGGATCACACCCCGGGGCCGTCCACACGATTGCGGATCAGGCCGGGCTCGCCGCCCGTACCTCGTCGGCGATCCGCTCGGCCACGCTGCGCGCCTTGTCCTCGGTGGCGGCCTCGACCATCACCCGGACCAGCGGCTCCGTACCGGAGGGGCGCAGCAGCACCCGCCCGGTCTCGCCGAGCTCGTTCTCGGCCAGCGCCACCGCGGCCTGGACGGTCGGCGCCGCGGCGCCGGCCTCCCGGTCGCCCACCCTGACGTTGATCAGCACCTGCGGCAGCGGGTGCACCACGGCGGCCAGGTCGGCCAGCGACTTGCCGGTCGCCGCGAGTTGCGCCATCAGGTGCAGGCCGGTCAGCACGCCGTCGCCGGTGGTGGCGAACGCCGGCATCACGATGTGCCCGCTCTGCTCGCCGCCCAGCGCCAGGCCGCCGCTCTGCAGCTCCTCCAGCACGTACCGGTCGCCGACCTTGGTCTCGATCAGCTTGATCCCGGACTGCTTCATCGCGATCCGCAGGCCCAGGTTGCTCATCACGGTCGCGACCAGGGTGTCCCCGGTCAGCGTGCCGGCGTCGCGCATGGCCAGCGCCAGGATGGCCATGATCTGGTCGCCGTCCACCACGTCGCCGGACGCGGTGACCGCCAGGCAGCGGTCGGCGTCGCCGTCGTGCGCGATGCCCAGGTCGGCGCCCTCGCGCAGGACCGCCTCGCGGACCGCCTCGAGGTGCGTCGAGCCGCAGTCCAGGTTGATGTTCAAACCGTCCGGCTCGGCGTGGATGGCGATCACCTCGGCGCCCGCCTCCCGGTACGCCACCGGCCCGACCTCGCTGGCCGCGCCGTTCGCGCAGTCCACCACGACCTTGAGGCCGTCCAGGCGGTGCGGGATCGAGTCGACCAGGTGCTTCACGTAGTGCTCGGCGCCGTCCAGCAGGTCGTGGACCCGGCCGATGGCGGCGCCGGTGGGCCGGCCGATCAGCCCGTGCCCGTCCTCGATCGCCTTCTCGATCCGCGCCTCGAGCTCGTCCGGCAGCTTCTGTCCGCCGCTGGCGAAGAGCTTGATGCCGTTGTCCGCCATGGGGTTGTGCGACGCGGAGAGCATCACACCGAGATCGGCGCCGGTCTGCCCCACCAGGTACGCGACCGCGGGCGTCGGCAGCACGCCGACCCGCACCACGTTGGCCCCCGCGCTGGTCAGGCCGGCGACGACCGCGGCTTCCAGCATCTCGCCGCTGGCCCGCGGGTCACGGCCGACGATGGCGAGCGGCTGGTGGCTGCTGTCGGTCTCGACCAGTACCCGGGCGGCCGCCACGGCGACCGAGAGGGCAAGTTCCGGAGTGAGCAGGTCGCCGTTCGCAAGTCCGCGAACGCCGTCCGTGCCGAAGAGTCGCCCCATGGCGGCTTCCTTTCGCCGGTGACACGTGCCCTCAAGCCTGCAACACGGTGCGGCGCGGACAGGACTACCGGAACGGCTAGTTGGGGGGAGGGGGCAAAACCACGACGGCCGAGCACACTCCCCGATCTTCGGGGAGCGCACTCGGCCGCCGGCGGAAAATCAGCGCTTCGAGTACTGCGGGGCCTTACGGGCCTTCTTGAGACCGTACTTCTTGCTCTCCTTGACCCGCGCGTCACGGGTGAGGAAGCCGGCCTTCTTCAGGGCGGGACGGTCGTCCGGCTCGCTGGAGATCAGGGCCCGGGCGATGGCGAGGCGCAGCGCGCCGGCCTGGCCGGTGATGCCGCCGCCACGCAGGTTCGCGAAGACGTCGAACTGCTCGGCGCGCTCGACGGTGCCGAGCGGCTCGCGGATCAGCTGCTGGTGGACCTTGCTCGGGAAGTAGTTCTCGAGGTCACGACCGTTGCAGATGATCTTGCCGGTGCCGGGCACCAGGCGCACCCGGACGATGGCCTCCTTGCGGCGGCCGACGGTCTGGACCGGACGGTCACCGGGACGCGGGGCGCGGACCGGGGCCGGCGCGGGCGTCTCAACGACGACGACCGTCTCAGCGGGCTCCTCGACGGTCTCGACGACCTCGGGCTCGATGATGTCGGACATGCTGCTGCCTTCTCCCGCGCTCACTGCGCGATCTGCTTGATTTCGAACGGCTGCGGCTGCTGCGCGGCGTGCGGGTGCTCAGCGCCGGGGTAGACCTTCAGCTTCTTGATGATCTGGCGGGCGAGCTTGTTGTGCGGAAGCATGCCCTTGACGGCCAGCTCGATCGCCTTCTCGGGGCGCTTGGACAGCAGCTCCTCGTAACCGACCTGCTTCAGACCGCCCGGGTAACCGGAGTGCCGGTAGGCGACCTTGGTCTGCCGCTTGTTGCCGGTCAGCGCGACCTTGCCGGCGTTGATGATCACCACGAAGTCGCCCGTGTCGACGTGCGGGGCGAACGTCGGCTTGTGCTTACCCCGCAGAAGGGTTGCGGTGTGGGTAGCCAGGCGGCCCAGAACGACGTCAGAAGCGTCGATAATGTGCCACTGACGCTCGATCTCACCCGGCTTCGGGCTGTACGTACGCACAGAATTACCTTGTCTCGTCGTCGGTCTGGGGGCGCGCGCTGGCCGCGTCGAACTCGACGTCGACACGAACATCAAGCACACCCCAGGGGGAGCGCTCGCAGCTATCGCACAACAGCAGGCAACAATACCCGGCCGCGCGGCGCGTGGTCAAAACAGGCGGGTCATTCAAACAGGCGCGAGATCAAACCTGGGTGAATGCCCGAGGCGGGACCTCAAACGGCATCCAGCATACTCGGCCCGCGGTGTCGCCCCGCCCCGGGTGCGACAACCGGCTCCCGACCGCTCTTAGCAGGCTCGAAACAAATGGGACGTCCGGCTGAAATTCGCCACCGGCAGGCTTCCGGACATGCCCAACGGTGCGGACTCCCGGACGACGCGGCCCGGCCCCGGCCGGCCCGGCGGGCCGGGGCGCACCACGGGGAGACCACCGTCAGGGTTGAGGACGGACCTGACGGTGTGCGCCGCGCCGGCTCGCCGGCGTGGTGCGGAGAAGTCGCGGCGTGCCCCGGACGGAGGCACGGCGAGGACCGTAAGCGTGACATGGGAGCGGGTCCACGCTGAGGACGACGGTCGTCGAGCGTGCCCTTCGGTGGACCGCCCGGCCACGCCGCGACTTCTCGACCCGGCCCGCGGGATCGCCGCCGCATGACGGAGCGAACCCCCGGGCCCCGCCGTCCGGTGCTGACCGCGGTCGCGCTGACCGACCCGGCCGCCGCCCTCTCCGGATACACCATCGGCGTCACCTCCGACCGCCGCCGCGACGAGCTGAGCGGTCTGCTGGAGGGCCGGGGCGCCCGGGTGGTGCTGGCCCCCGCGCTGCGGATCGTTCCGATCGCCGACGACGCCGAGCTGCGCGCCGCCACCCGCGCCTGCCTCGCCACCCCGCCCGACATCGTGCTGGTCAACACCGGCATCGGGATGCGCGGCTGGCTGGAGGCGGCCGAGGGCTGGGGGCTCGCCGAGCCGCTGCGCGCCGTGCTGGCCCGCGCCTACCTGGTGGCCCGCGGCCCCAAGGCCCGCGCCGCGGTCCGCGCCGCCGGGCTCCAGGAACGGTGGACACCGGACGGCGAGAGCCACGAGGAGGTCGTCGAACACCTGACCGGCCGGGGCGTCACCGGTCTCACGGTCGCCATGCAGCTGCACGGCGAGAGCCAGCCCGAGTACACCGACGCCCTGACGGCCGCCGGCGCCCGGGTGATCGAGGTCCCGGTCCACCGCTGGGCGCCCCCCACCGACCCGGCGCCGCTGCACCGCCTGGTCGACCTGATCGCCGGCCGGCTGGTCGACGCCGTGACGTTCACCTCGGCCGCCGCGGTCCAGGCGCTGCTGCGCGCCGCCGGACCGGCCACCGAGCCGCTGCTGGAGGCGCTGCGCACCGGCGTACTGGCCGCCTGCGTGGGCCCGGTCACCGCGGCTCCGCTGCGCCGTCACGACGTCCCGGTCGCCATCCCGACCCGCGCCCGGCTCAGCGCCCTGGTCCGCACCCTGGTCGACGAGCTGCCCAAGCGGGCGGTGTCCCTCCAGGTGAACGGGCACTCGATCACCCTGCGCGGACACGCCGCGGTGGTCGACGGCGAACTGCGCCCCCTCGCCCCCGGACCGATGGCGGTGCTGCGCGCGCTGGCCGACTCGCCCGGCCGGGTGCTGTCCCGGGCCGCGCTGCTGCAGGCGCTGCCGCGCAACGCCGACGAGCACGCGGTGGAGATGGCCGTCGCCCGCCTGCGCGCCGGTCTGGCCATCCCCGGCCTGGTCCAGACCGTGGTCAAGCGCGGTTACCGCATCCCGATCTGACCGCCGCACCGGCGCCGCCGCACGGCTCAAGATCCGCGGACGATTGCGGCCGAACCCGTTCCGGTACGACCTGTGCCGCCCCGCCCGCGGTCACGCGCCCCATCCGGACCCGCGCCCGGCCGCTGCCACCCCGGACCGCGACACGCCTGCCGGCCCCGGCCGCTGCCACCCCGGACCGTGACACGCCTGCCGGCCCCGGCCGCTGCCACCCCGGACCGCGACACGCCTGCCGGCCCCGGCCGCTGCCACCCCGGACCGCGACGCGCCTGCCGGCCCCGGCCGCTGCCACCGCCGGAACGGCGCGCACGCCACGCGGGACGGGCCCGGGACGCGGCCGCGCGCCCCGCGACCGGGAGTCGCCGGGTCGCGGGGGCCCGGCGCGGGTGTGGTCAGCCGACGACGACGCCCTCCTCGTGCTGCGCGACCAGGGTGGCCATGGCGTGTTCGACGACGCCGATGAGCACCGCCTTGACCGACTCCCGATGCCGGGCGTCGCACATGATCAACGGGACCCGGGCCGGGATCGCGAGCGCCTCACGCACCTCGTCCGGCTCGTAGCGGGGCGCGCCGTCGAAGCAGTTGACCGCCACCAGGTACGGCAGATGCCGGTTCTCGAAATAGTCGAGCGGCGCGAACGCGTCGGTCAGCCGGCGGGTGTCGACCAGCACCGCGGCGCCGACCGCGCCGCGGATCAGCTCGTCCCACATGAACCAGAAGCGGGTCTGGCCGGGCGTGCCGAACAGGTAGAGGATCAGGTCCTCGGCCATGGTGATCCGGCCGAAGTCCATCGCCACCGTGGTGGTGCCCTTCTCCGGAACCTTGGACGCGTCGTCGATCCCGGCGCCGGCCGCCGTCATCACGGCCTCCGTGGTCAGCGGCTCGATCTCGGAGACCGCGCCGACCAGCGTGGTCTTCCCGACACCGAAGCCACCGGCGATCACGATCTTCGCGGAGGTGATCTCCGAAGGAGGGGCGCCCGCCCGCTCAGAGCTTGCGAAGTCCACTCAAAACCCTTCCCAGCAGATCCATCCGCTCCGTGAAACCCTTCCGGGGAGCGGCACTGTGCAGCGAGAGCAAACCGTCGGCGACCATGTCGGCGACGAGGACCCGGGCCACCCCGAGAGGCAGCCGGGTCAGCGCCGCGAGCTCGGCGAGCGATTGGGCCTTCGGCTCACACAGCGCGGCGATGCGGTACTTGTCGTGCCCGGCGAAACGCGCTTCCTGGACGGCCGCCGAGCTGGTGACCAGGACCGCTTCGATCGGGATGTCCCGGATCGGCTCGGTCCGGCCGCGGGTCACCGCGTACGGCCGCACCAGGTTCCCCCGGGGATCGTGCGGCTCTGTCATGTCGCGGTCACCTCATCTCCACCGGGGCTCAGCAACCCCGGCGCCTAGTGGCTGACGGCCTCGCGTGCCGCCGGCGACAACGCTGCGCCGACGCGTTCCACCAGCAGGGCCATCTCGTAGCCGACCTGGCCGACATCGCAGCTGCGCGCCGCCAACACGGCCATCGACGAACCGTCGCTGATGGACATGAGGAAAAGATAGCCGCTATCCATCTCGATGATGGTCTGCTGCACCTTCCCCGCGCTGAACATCCGGGACGCGCCGTCGGTCAGACTGACCACGCCGGACGTGATGGCGGCCAGCTGGTCGGCCCGGTCGGCCGGCAGATCCCGCGAGGATGCCAGCAACAGACCGTCCGCCGAGACCGCCACCACGTGCGCGATGCCCGCGATGCTGTCGGCGAAGTTGCTGAGCAGCCAGCCCATGTCCTGCATGGTGGGAGGCCTGGTCACTGTTCGTTCTCCTTAGGAGCCTGTGCTGCCACGGCGGCGGATTCGGCGACGCCGTCCGTCCGCCCTCGCTGCACCCCACGGGTGTACGCGGAGAGCAGTCCGCGTACGTCGTCGGGGCTGCGACGATTCTGTGCCCGCGGGATGTCCTGCACCCCGCCGGGGACCAGCTGCGCCTGCGGGATCCGCTTCGGCAGGCCGGAGCCGGTGGTGCCGGCGGCCCGGGGCGCCGACGCGGCCATCGCGCGCTGCCAGCCCTCGTCGGCGGCGGTCCGCCAGCGATCCTCGGCGGCGGTCCGCGGCCGCGGCACCATCGGGGTCTCGGCCGGCGACGCGGCGGGCGTCCGGGCCGGGCTCCGCGGCGGTGGCCCGGCCGGGCGGTCGGCCCGGTGCATCGGATCCGCCTCGGGTGGCGCGGCGGCGGCCACCGGCGCGGGCGCGTAGCCGGCGGTCGGCATGCCGTGCACGTCGCGCGCGTCCGCCTCCGGCTCGAACCAGGTGTGCTGCATCTCCAGCTGGATCGGCGTGCCCGCCGCCGGCGCGGGCAGCGGTTGCGCGGAAATCGGCTGCGCGACATACGGTCCGGCGGGCAGCGGCGGCCCGGCAGCGAGCGACGCGGAATCCGGCCCGACAGGAAACGGCGGCCCGGCCGAGAACGACGCGGAATCCGGCCCGACAGGAAACGGCGGCCCGGCCGAGAACGACGCGGAATCCGGCCCGCCGGAGGCGGGCGGCGCGGGGAGTCGGTCAGGCCAGGCCGGCGGTCCGGAAACCGGCGGCTCCGGGACCGGATCGGCCCAGGCCGGCTGCGCGGCGAACGGCTGGGCGGAGACCGGCGGCGCGGACACCGGACCGGCCCAGGCCGGCTGGGCGGCGGCCGGTCGCGCCGAGACCGGGTGCGCGGACACCGGCTGCGCGGCGATGGGGCCCGCGCTCGGGTGGGCCGACACCGGCTGCGCGGAGACCGGCGCGGCGGCCGACACGGGCTCGAACATCGGCGCCGAGGCCGGCTCCGGGGCTGCCGGCTGCGGCACCCGGGTGGGCAGCGGCGGCCGGTCCGGCGTGGGCCGCAGATCGAGGTCCGGCGGGGGGCTCGCCGCACCCGGCGCCCAGCGCGGGCCGGTCGCGGTGAGCGGCGGGGCGGTGCGGATCGGCGGGCGCGCCTGCGGCGTACGCTCGGAGCCGCCCACCGGTTGCGGAGCCGGACCGGGCCGGGTCCAGCTCGCCGCCCCGGCCGGCGCGGCCGGCGCGCCGGGCAGCACGACGATGTCGGCCGGCAGGGTGATCTCGGCGATCGTCCCGCCCTCCCGGCTGGGCAGCAGCTGCACCACGATGCCGTGCCGGGCCGCGAGGCGGGCGATGACCGCGAACCCCATCAGCCGGAAGGCGCTGACGTCGACCTCGGCCGGCTCGGCGAGCCGGTGGTTGATCAGCTCCAGCTGCTCGGCCGAGATGCCCAGGCCACGGTCCTCGACCTGGACGACCGCCTGCTCGCCGGAGCGCCGCCCGTGCGCCATCACCACCGTGGTCGGCGGCGAGAACCGGGTGGCGTTGTCGAGCAGCTCGGCGATCAGCCGGACCACGTCGTTGACCGCGGCCGCGGCGACCGAGACGTCGGTGTCGATCGCCCCGAACTCGATCCGGTGGTACAGCTCCACCTCGGACTGCGCGGCCCGGAGCGCGTCGATCAGCAGCGCGTCCTCGCGGCGCGGGGTGCCGACGTCGGCGCCGGCCAGCACCAGGAGGTTCTCGTCGTTGCGGCGCATCCGGGTGGCGAGGTGGTCCAGGTCGAAGAGCTTGGCCAGCCGCTTCGGGTCCTCCTCGGTGCGCTCGATCTGGTCCAGTTCACCGATCATCCGGTCGACCAGCGCCTGGCTGCGCCGGGCCAGGCTGAGGAACATCGCGGAGACGCTGGTGCGCAGCGCGGCCTGTTCGGCGGCGACCCGGATGGCCTCCCGGTGCACCATGTTGAACGCCTCGGCGACCTGGCCGAACTCGTCGCGCTCGGTGAGCCGGATCGGGTCCCGGGTCTGCGCGATGATCCGGTCCACGCCGCCCGCGCCCAGGCTCTCCACGTCCTGCAATCGGTTGACCGCCTCGGGCAGGTCCCGGTGGGCCACCGCGAGCGCGCCCTCGCGCAGCCGGCGCAGCGACAGGTGCAGGTTGCGACCCAGGTAGAAGGCGAGCGCGATGGCCGCGAGCAGGATCAGCAGCACCACCACGAATTCCAGGGTGGCGCGCTGCGTGCTGGTCTTGCTGGCGGCCTGGGCGACCCGGACGACATCGCTCTCCAGCCGGGTCTCGGCGGTCCGGAACAGATCCAGGACCTCGGTGTACGCCTTCGTCAGGTCGGTCGCGGACACCGCCGCGGGACCGGTGAGGCGGGTGCTCAGGCCGTCCGCCCGGGCGACCGAGGCATTCGCCATGATCGACTCCACCAGGCCGGCCTGGTCGGTGGTGGCGATCTGCCGGAAGTCGTCGAGCGCCTCCTGCCGGGACGCCTGCGCGCCGATCAGCTCCTGCTGCCGGGCGGCGCTGAGCAGGCCGGTGACCCGGACCACGTACGCGGCCGCCTCCTGGTCGGCGGCGGCCGATTCGATCCGGGTGAAGGCGGCGAGGGCGCGCAGGCCGTCGGCGACCGGTCCGGGGTCGGCGACCTGGCTGACCGCGTCGTCGTAGTCGGAGATCTGGTCGAGGACGTCGCCGTACCGCTGGACCGCGGAGGCGACGGTCACGTTGTCGCGCGCCGCCACCGCGCTCCGGGTGTCGGCCAGCCGGTCGAGCCGCTCCTGGATCAGTTGCAGCCGGTCGCGTACCCGGGCCGGCACGTCGGTGATCGCGCCGCGGTGCTCCTGGAACACCCGGATCCGCGTGTCGACCGCCGCGCCCGCCTCCCGGTACGGCTCCGGCGGCGCGTCGGCGGTCGCCAGGTACGCCGCGGCGGCCATCCGCTCGCGTTGCAGCAGGCGGCTCAGCCCGGAGAGGTCGGCGCTGAGCGCGGTGAGGTCGGCCACCCGGGCGGCGTCACCGGCCCGGCCGCGCACGTCCATCAGGCGCAGGGAGGCCAGCGCCAGCACCGCGATCAGCGGGATGATCAGCAGGCCGCCGAGCTTGGCGCGGATGCTCGCGTCCCGCAACCGCGGGAGAGGACCACGTCGCACAGCCAGGCCCGAGGATCCCGTGCTCACGACATCTCCTTCGCGATCGTCCCGCACCACTGGGCACGCCGAGAAGCTGTCGTCGATGACGCCGGCGTGAAACCACCCGAGGCCTGCGGTCCGGCCCCGTCCGGCGCGCGCAGCAAGGTGCGTGCCGTTATCGGCACGGCGGCGATTTCATCAGAACCCTGTGGGGTTTGGGAAGCCTGGATCCTCCCGGAAACCGCCCGGCTGTCCGAGTGGTAACCGCGCGCGGGCGCGTCCCGCGACCGCCGCCGGGGCGTTGACGTGCGCGGATGCCTCATCCCCGGCCACCGGCGCGGCCGGAGCCGCCGAACACCTTCACGATTCCAACCACTATGTGAGAGTCCCGTCCCGCGTTTGCCGAAACCACGGCTTCTGAGCAGGGGTCTCACGTTCGCAGGGATGGGCACGACACGGCGGACACGCTGTCCGCTCCGGACAGTGTCCACTCTGGAGGTACGTCTGGCAAACATCCCTTCCGTCGCCCCCTCGTCACCCCAAGTAACGCCCATACATTCACAAAGTTCGATTGGTGGAGATCCATACTTTAGGCTGCCTTAAGAACCCGGTCTCCCCCTGGCGGAGCCGCCGCCGCATTCCGTAACGTGCCCGGCATGGCATTTCGGAGCTGGGTGAAGCTGCTCGCCACCACCGCCACGGCGGCCGCGGTGATCGGAGCCGGCCAACTCGGCATCGCCTACGGGCTCGGAATCGTGCGGCTCGACCGCGTCCTGGACGTCACTGCGCGTGACCAATGGACCGCGCAGCTCGCCTGGGTCGCCTGGATCGCCATGACCGCCGCGGCGCTCGGCGCGATCGTCGCCACCGGCCTGCGCCCGCGCTGGCGGCCCCGCCCGGTCGGCCCCGGCGGCGCGCTGGCCATCGGCCTGACCGCCGGACTCGGCTCGCTCGCCGTCCTCCCGCTGACCATGCAGCCGGCCCGGGCCGCGCAGATCGCCGGGGTGCAACCGGTGTTCGTGATCGGCGCGGCGGCCGGACTCGGCGCCGCGGCCGGCATCTTCGCCGGCTGGGCCGCCGCCGCCAAGCCCGCGGCACGGTGGAACGTGGCCGTCCTGAGCGTGCTGATGTGGCTGGTCGCGCTGGTCTCCACCGGCCCGGCGCTGCTGCCCGGCCGCACCCCGGTCACGATCCGCCTCGGCGTGCTGAACGGCAGCCTAATCCCGCCCGCCGTCGCCGGGCACACCGCGTTCCTCACCATGCCGACCCTGGCCCTGCTCGCCGGCCTGGCGATCGGCTGGGTGGCGCGCAAGCGGCGGATGTCGGCGCTGGCCGCGGGACTGGCCGGGCTGGCCGGTCCGGCGCTGCTCACCACGGCGTACCTGGTCGCCGGCCCGGAGTCGGCCGCGGCCGGCTTCCGCGCCGACCCGTACTGGTCGGCGATGACCGCGTGCGGCGCCGGCGTGCTCGGTTCGGTGCTGGCCACGATCATCCGCGGCGCCCCGGACCGGGTGGCGACACCGGAGAAGCCCACCCCCGCCGCCGAGGGCCCGACCGCGACCCCGGCCGCCACCGGTCCGGGCGCGACCCCGGCCGCCACCACCGCGAGCCCGGCCCCGGCCGCCACCGGTCCGGGCGCGACCCCGGCCGCCACCACCGCGAGCCCGGCCCCGGCCCCCGCCGCCCCGAGCGCGACCCCGGCCATCGCCGAGACGGCGCCCGCGCTGCCGAAGCGGGACGCCCCGACGCGGTCGGCCATCGCGCAGGCCGCGGCCGCCGCGGCGCTGCGCCCCGACGAGCAGTTGCGGCCGTCCGACACCGGGGTCATCACCGCGGCGCCCGGCACGCCGAACAACCCGTTCTCCGGCGGCACCGGCAGCCCGTTCCGCTCCGGCGCCCCGTTCCCCGCCCAGCCGGCGCCCACCCAGGCCCCGCCGCAGGCGCCGGCTCCGGAGAAGGCGCCGCGATTCTCCGGCCAGCAGCCGACACCGGCATCCGGGGCGCGCGGCTGGCGAGCCCGCCGGGCCGCGGCCGCTGCCGCCCCGGCCGCTGCCGCCCCGGCCGCTGCCGCCCCGGCCGCGGACTCGTTCAACGGCTTCGCCGCCGGCCAGCCGACCGGTCGGGCCGGCTCGATCACGGCCGAGCAGCCCCGGGTCCCGGCGCCGCGCGGGCCGGTCGTCGAACCCACGTCGATCAGCGGCCCGCACCCCGGGGGCCAGCGCCGGTCCACCGCGGAAACAGACTATGTCGATTGGGTGAGCGGGCTCGGCGGACAGTAAAACATCCGTGAACTCCGATGAAATGATGTAGCCGGGAGGTACCGCCGGGCGGCCCGGGCCGAAACGATGGCCGGTGTCCGCGCCCCATCCCCTCGCCGCACATCGGAGTTCGACCGTGACCCATCCCCTGCCCCGCGTCCGCAAACTGCTCCTCAGCCTCGCGCTGGTGTTCGGGCTGGCCGGCACCGCGCTGGTCGCGCCGGCCGTGGTCGCCCCGACCCACACCGCCGCCGCGCAGGCCGCCGTCCACTCCTCGTGCACGATCAGCCGCTGCTCGGCGGCGCGCACCGCCTACACCGGCTGGGGGACGCTCGGGTGGCCGACCAGCGCGGGCTGGTACTCGTGGCCGTACGGCAACTACAACTACACCGGCGGAACCTTCCAGAACCGGGAGGGCTACCTGCCGTCGGCCACCTACAACGAGTACGACGTCTACTCGCGGGCCAGGGGCGCGTCGCGGGACGCGTACCGGATCGTGGTCAACCGGAGCACGAAGGTCGCGTACTTCACCCCGGACCACTACGTGACGTTCTACAAGCTCTGAGACCGTTTTTGCACACGTGCGGCGGCCGTCTGGCAGACGGCCGCCGCGCTGCTTTTCCGGTCGTCCGGCCACCGGTGTCCCGTTGCGCGCAACCCACGTGCCGGCGGATCGCACCCGACGGATGCTCAAGCCCGCGGATTCAGCGGACCGGCGCGGAAAGTCACCGCGAAAGCTCACCCGGCCCCGGCTACCGGCCGAACAAGGCGGCTGCCAGGGGATAACGGAGTCCGCTCGGCGAGAACGGCAAACCCGGCACGAGCCGGGGACGCGAAGCCGCAGGACCCACGGGGTCGGCTGGGCTACCACCGGACGAACAGGGGAACGACCGATATGCGTACCATGCTCCAGCTCCTCGGCGGCGTGGCCGTCGCCGGCGCCGTCGCCGCGGGCAGCACCGCCTTCACCGCCGCCGGGCTCACCACGTCGATCAGCAGCGCCACCATCATCGGTGGCGGCAAGGTCGGCCTGACCGTCGACGGCGCCGTGCTCAGCGCCGCCTCGCTGGTGGCCGACGGCACCTACGGCGAGCGCATCACCGGGGCGACGCTCACCCTCGCCGGCGCCAGCGCGGCGCTGCCCACCACGGCCACCGTGACCGGCGTGCTGACCGGCACGAGCGCCGGCGGCACCCCGAGCACCACCAAGCCCCTCACCTGCTCGTACAACAGCGGCACCACCAAGTGGGACTGCACCGTGGCCAACACCGGCACCGACTACCTGACCGTGGTGACCGCCCTGGACGTCACGGTGGCCGCCTGATCCGGCAATCCCTGCCACCGCCCGGGTCCGATGGCAGGATGACTGCTGTTCGCCATCTGCCGTCCGGCATGACGGAGTAGCCATTTCCCGGGCCCGACGTCTGACAATGGCCGCCATCCTCACGATGGCGGCCATTGCCGCATGGGCTGTCGCCACGCATCGCATCTCCTACGTCGTCACGCACGGCGTCAGCATGGAGCCCACCTACCGGGCCGGCGATCTGGCGGTCCTGCTGAGAGCCGATTCCTACGAAGTCGGCCAGATAGCCGCCTACCATGGTTCCGGCGGTGTGGAGACGCTGCATCGCATCATCGGCGGCGACGCAGAGACCGGCTATGTCTTCCAGGGCGACAACAACCCGTCGATCGACGCGGTCACCCCCACAGCCGATGAGTTGATCGGGCGGGCGGTCCTCCATGTCCCCCACGGCGGCGCCTGGCTGCGGCCGCTGCTCAGTCCCACCGGTCTCGGCGTGCTCGGCTTCCTCGTCGTCAGCGGCGGGGCGGCCCGAGCCCGGACACGCAGGGACATGCCTCGTGGGCGCCGGAAGAAGAGAGTGAAGGGCATGGCTGGCCAAGGCGGCTCCTGGGGGACGGCTGCGCTCGCCGTCAAGGCCGTCGGCCGCCTCCACCCCGCCCTGCGCGTCCTGGCCGCCGTGACCGCCCTGTGCGCGGTCGCCGGTACGCTCCTCGCCGTCCTGGGCTGGATGAGGCCGGCCACCGAGGCGGCTCCGAGCAGCGCGCGGGCCGGGGAGTCGATGACGTTCTCCTACTCGGCCGAGGTGGGCGCGTCCGCGGCGTACGACGGCACCGTCGCCTACTCCCCCGACCCGATCTACCGCAAGCTCACCGACCTCGTCGATCTGCAACTGCAGTACCGCGGCGCACCCGGCAGGATCAGCGTCGACGCCCGGCTCTCGTCCGGGGCGGGCTGGCATTCGACGATGCGGCTCTCGCAGGCACGGCCGTTCACCACCGACCGCTACACCGGCACGGTCCTGCTCGACCTCGACGGCATGGACGACCGCGTGCAGGCGGCGGCCAAGGCGATCGGCTCGGATCTGGGCCCGGTCACCATCACGGTGACCGCACGCGTGGAGCACCCCGACGGCGCCACCTTCGAACCCCAGCTGTCCCTGGCGCTCAGCCAGCTCCAGCTGGCCCTGCCCGGCGGCCCGGGCAGCCTCGTCGTCAACCGGACGGCGACGACCTCCGGCGGCGGGCTCCAGCCCCGGCGGATCGGTGTGCTCGGGCACGACCTGACGACCGCCGCGGTGGCCCGCAGGTACGCCGGCTGGCTGCTGCTCGCCGCCGTCGCCGGGATGGTCGGCGTCGGGATGGCCGCGCTGCGACATGTGCCGTTGATGACCCGGGCACAGATCGAACGCCGGTACGGTCATCTGCTCGTCCCGGTCGAGCCGGTCGGCGGGCGGCCGGACGAGCCGGTGGTGACCGTGGCGACGTTCCCGGCGCTGGTGCGGCTGGCCGAGAAGTACGGCCAGATGGTCCTCACCTGGACCCGCCCCGACGGCGCCGACGACTTCGTGGTCCGCGACGACGGCGTCACCTACCGGTACCGGATCGTCGCGCCCCGCCCGAGCACCGCGAGGCCGCCGCTCTCCGGCGTACCCCATCCGGCCCGGCACATGCGGCGGAGCGCCGCCATCGGCATCGCCTCGGTCATCGGCACCGCAGGCCGACCGGCGCCGGCCGGGGAGGCGGGCGGTCCGGAGGCCGCCGGAATCGTCCCCGACAAGCCGCCCGAGACCGGATCTGATCAGCATCCGGACGTCCGATCCGGGCAGCCCGCCGCCGGGTCACCCCCGCACCGCACCGAGGCCCCGCGCCCAGCCGAGGCCCAACGGTCTGCCGACGCCCCGCGCTCAGCCCAGGCCCAACGGTCCGGCGAGGCCCAACGGTCTGCCGAGGCCCAACGGCCCGCCGCACCGGATCGGGCCGCCGCGGAATCCGGGCAGATGGCGGCGCCGGACCGGGCCACCGAGCCGGAGCCGGGTGAGCAGCCGTCTCCCGAGCAGACCCAGGAACTGAGCGCCGATGTTCTCGCCCGGCTCACCGAAGATCGCGGGCCGGAGCGGATCGGAACCGCTCCCGCCGCCGCGGAGCCGGGCACCACGGCACCCGAACCGCCCGCCGGGGCCACCGCCACGGAGGAATCCGAGCCCGCGCCGCACCCGACCACGGGAGAACACCCCGCTCCGCCACCCACCACGGAAGAGCAACCAGCCCCGCCGCCCATCACGGAGGAACAACCAGCCCCGCCACCCATCACGGAGGAACAACCAGCCCCGCCGCCCATCACGGAGGAACATCCAGCCCCGCCACCCACCACGGAAGAACAGGCAACCCCCGAAGGCAAGGTGGAACAGGAGGCGACCGCCGAATCACAACCGCCCACCAGGCGCAAAGCCGCCGCCAAGCCGACCACCGTCCGGAAGACCGCGACGAAGGCCCGATCGAAGGCCGCAGCCGAGGCACAGCCGGCCGGCCAGCCCGAGACCACGACCGAGGCACAGCCGGCCAGCCAGCCCGAGACCACGACCGAGACACAGCCGGTCGACCAGCCCGAGACCGCAACCGAAACACGGCCGGCCGACCAGCCCTTGGACGCCACAGCATCCGCCGAGCAGCCGACCGGCCGGCTCGCCGCCACCTCCGCCACCCCCGAGCCGGCGGAGGCCGACGACAGCACCGCGCCCGTGATCCCGGCGGGAGTGTCCACGGCCGCGGTCATGGCCGTACCGGAAGCGGCTGGGCCCGTGCCGGAGGGCGGCCCGGCGGCGGACGGCGCGGCCACGACCCCGCGCAAGCGCGCCGCGACCCGCAAGCCTCGCGCCCGCAAGACGGCCGCCCCCGAAGCCGAGCCCGTCACCGGCCCCGCGGAGCCGGCAGCCGCAGCGACCACGGGGACGCCCCAGGCCGAGGCGGAAGCCAAGGCGCACGCCGAAGCCCAGGCCGAGGCCGAGACCCGGCCGGTCCCGAAGTCCCGGGCGAAGACCCGAAGCCCCCGAAAGACCAAGCCGACCATCACCGAACCGGAAACCCGCACCGAACCGGACCGCGGTCCCGAAGCCGGCCGCGCACCGGAATCCGACCGCGGTCCCGAAGCCGGCCGCGCACCGGAATCCGACCGCGAGACCGAGGTCGGCCGCAAGACCGAAACCAATCAGACGCCCGAAACCGACCACGGCACCGAACCCAGTCACACGCCCGAAGCCAACCATGGCACCGAAACCGA
This sequence comes from Actinoplanes teichomyceticus ATCC 31121, assembly GCF_003711105.1. Taxonomy (NCBI): domain Bacteria; kingdom Bacillati; phylum Actinomycetota; class Actinomycetes; order Micromonosporales; family Micromonosporaceae; genus Actinoplanes; species Actinoplanes teichomyceticus. The sequence goes on along the minus strand of NZ_CP023865.1, from coordinate 673,392 downwards.
CCGCACGTCCGGAGCGGAGCACGAATCCGCGGCCCCGTCGCCGACCGGCGTCGGGGCCGCCGAACCGGAACGGCACACCGCCGAACCGGAACGGCACACCGCCGAACCGGAACGGCAGACCGCCGAACCGGAACGGCAGGCTGCCGAGGACCTGGCCGCCCGCAACCGGATCCTGGAGGAGGCGATCACCCGCCAGGCCGAGCGCGACCAGGCCGCCGCCGACCGGGCCCGCAGCGAACGACTGGCTCGCGCCGCCCCGCGGGATCCGGCCTACGATTTCCTGCCCCGCAACAACCCGCCGCCCCGGCGACCCGCGGACTAGGACGTGATGGGCAGGTAGACCCGCGCGCCGCCGTCCACGAACTCCTCCGACTTCGCCTTCATCCCGGCCGCCCGCAGCTCGTGGCTGATCTTCATGGAGCAGAACTTCGGCCCGCACATCGAGCAGAAGTGCGCCGTCTTGGCCGGCGCCGCGGGCAGCGTCTCGTCGTGGTACGCCCGCGCCGTCCCGGGATCGAGGGCCAGCTCGAACTGGTCCTCCCAGCGGAACTCGAACCGTGCGTGCGACAGCGCGTCGTCCCAGGCCTGCGCGCCGGGGTGGCCCTTGGCGAGGTCGGCCGAGTGCGCCGCGATCTTGTACGCGATCATCCCGGCCTTGACGTCCTCCTTGTTCGGCAGGCCGAGGTGCTCCTTCGGGGTGACGTAGCAGAGCATCGCCGTGCCGAACATCCCGATCATGGCAGCGCCGATCGCGGAGGTGATGTGGTCGTAGGCGGGCGCGATGTCGGTGGCCAGCGGCCCGAGCGTGTAGAACGGCGCGCCGGCGCACAGCTCCTGCTGCAGGTCCACGTTCTCCTTGATCTTGTGCATCGGCACGTGGCCGGGGCCCTCGACCATCACCTGGACGTCGTACTCCCAGGCGATGTGGGTGAGCTCACCGAGGGTGCGCAGCTCGGCGAACTGCGCCTCGTCGTTGGCGTCGGCGATCGAGCCGGGGCGCAGGCCGTCGCCGAGGGAGAAGGTGATGTCGTACTCCCGGAAGATCTCGCACAGTTCCCGGAAGTGCGTGTAGAGGAAGTTCTGCCGGTGCTCGGCGAGACACCAGGCCGCCATGATCGACCCGCCGCGGGAGACGATGCCGGTGACGCGTTCGGCGGCGAGCGGGACGTACTCCAGCAGCACGCCCGCGTGGATGGTCATGTAGTCGACGCCCTGCTCGGCCTGCTCGATCACGGTGTCCCGGAACAGTTCCCAGGTGAGCTTCAGCGGGTCGCCGTTGACCTTCTCCAGGGCCTGGTAGATCGGCACGGTGCCGATCGGCACCGGCGAGTTGCGGACGATCGCCTCGCGGGTCTCGTGGATCCGCGGACCGGTGGACAGGTCCATCACGGTGTCCGCGCCCCACTGGGTGGCCCAGGTCAGCTTCTCGACCTCCTCGGCGACCGACGAGGTGACCGCCGAGGTGCCGATGTTCGCGTTGACCTTCACCAGGAACTTCGACCCGATGATCATCGGCTCGGACTCCGGGTGGTTGCGGTTGGCGGGCAGCACGGCCCGGCCGGCGGCGATCTCCTCGCGGACGACCTCCGGGTCGACCCCTTCGCGTACCGCCACGAACTCCATCTCCGGCGTGATGTCACCGGCGCGCGCGGCGGCGAGCTGGGTACGCCCGTCCCACCACGGTTTCCGCAGCGGCGGCAGGCCGACCTCGGGGTCGCTGCCCGGGCCGGACGTGTCGTAGAGCCGGACCGGCGGGTTGTCCCCGGTCAGCACCACCTCGGTGAACGGCACCCGGATCTCCGGACGGGAGCCTTCCACGTAGACCTTGCGCCTCATGATTCCTCCCAGATAGGTACAAAACCGGCGGCAACCGGCAACGCGGAGCCCGCGAGCGACCCGCCGGGGTCTCGTCCTGTTCGGACGTGTCGATCAGCCGGCGGTCCGGCCGTTCCAGAAGTGGTCCAGCGGCCCGGGCCCGGCGCCCAGCCGCCATCCGGCGCCGCCGCGCAGCGCCCCGGTCACGTACTCCTTCGCCGCCGCGACGGCGTCCGGCACCGGGTCACCGGCCGCCAGTCGCACCGCGATCGCCGACGAGAAGGTGCACCCCGACCCGTGGTTGTTCGCCGTCGGCACCGGCTCGCCGCGCAGCTGCGACACCCGGCCGCCGTGCCACAGCACGTCGACCGCGAGCTCGCTGCCGGTCACCACCACCGCGCGCGGTCCGGCCGCGGTCAGTTCGGCCGCGGCCGCGGCCATCTCCGCGGTGGTCTCGACCCGGCGTCCGACGAGGACGCCGGCTTCGTGCCGGTTCGGCGTCACCACACTCGCGTACGGCATGAGCACCGAGACGACCGCGGCCTCCCCGAGCCGGCTGCCCGAGGTGGCCACCAGCACCGGATCGACGACCAGGTTGGGCAGATCCGCGGCCCGTTCCGCGATCACCCGGGCCACCGCCGGGTCCGCGATCATCCCGACCTTGACCGCGGCCACCGGCAGATCACTGAGCACCGCGTCGAGCTGCGCCGCCACGCTCCGCGCCGGCACCGGGTGGATGTCGGTCACGCCGAGCGTGTTCTGCGCCGTGATCGCGGTGAGGACCGAGACGCCGTACGCCCCGAGCGCCGCGAACGTCTTCAGATCGGCCTGGATCCCCGCGCCGCCGCCGGAGTCGGAGCCGGCGATGGTGAGCACCACCGGCGGCGTCACGCGGACACCTCCCAGCCGGCGCTCACGGTCGCTTCCGCACCGGAGAAACCCCCACCGGCACCGGCGGACCCACCCCGGCCGGCGCCCGGCGCCGTATCGGGCCCGCCGGAACCACCACCGACACCAGCCGACCCACCCCGGCCGGCGCCCGGCGCCGTATCACGCACGCCGGAACCGGCTGGCCGCTCCGCGGCCGCGGCGGCGAAGGCGCCGGCGAGCAGGCGCGCCGCCCGCTCCGGGTCGGCCGCCCGCATGATCGCGCCGAGGACCGCGATCCCGGCCGCCCCGGCCGCGGCGCACTCCGCCGCCCGCGACGCCGAGTCGATCCCGCCGAGCGCCAGCCACGGCACCGTCCCCGCCAGCACGGCCGCCTCCCGCGCGCCCAGCGCCGGGCCGTATCCCGGCTTGGTGGCGGTCGGGTAGATCGGCGACAGCGTCACGTAGTCCACGCCGGACATCGACTCGGTGCCGTGGCACGACCGCCCGACCAGCGGCACGCCCGCCGGGACCGGGTCGGCCGCGGCCAGGTGCACCGCGTCACCGCCGAGCGGGTCCGGCCCGGCCACGATCAGCCGTCCGGCCGGGACGACCGCGCGCAGCTCGTCGCGGAGGGCCGTGCGCCGCCCGTACGGCAGGTCCCGCTCCCGCAGCACCACCCACCCGGCGCCGCCCCGTACCGCCGCGGCGACCACCTCCACCAGCGGCCCGGCGGCGGACCGCCGGTCGGTGAGCACGACCAGCCCGCCCGGCGTCACCACACCGGTATCCCCTCGTCCGGGGTGGACGCGACGGCGTGGAATCGGCGCGGGATCCGCCCGGCCTGCCGGGCGAGCCGCCCCGCCGCGACCGCGTGCCGCATCGCCGTGGCCATCGCGACCGGGTCGTCGGCCCGGGTGATCGCGCTGGCGATCAGCACCGCGTCGCAGCCGAGCTCCATCGCGAGCGCGGCGTCCGAGGCGGTGCCGATGCCGGCGTCCAGCACCACCGGCACCTCGACGCTCTGCACGATCAGCTCGATGTGGTGCGGGTTCGAGATGCCCAGGCCGGACCCGATCGGGGAGCCGGCGGGCATCACCGCGGCGCATCCCACGTCGGCCAGCCGGCGGGCCAGGATCGGGTCGTCGCTGGTGTACGGCAGAACCGTGAACCCGTCGTCGACCAGCGTCTCCGCCGCCCGGAGCAGCTCCACCCCGTCCGGCAGGAGGGTGCGCTCGTCGCCGATCACCTCCAGCTTGATCAGATCGGTCTCGAAGGCCTCCCGGGCCATCTGCGCCGTCTTCACCGCATCACCGGCGGTGTAGCAGCCGGCGGTGTTCGGCAGCACCCGCACGCCGAGCCGGTCCAGCATCGGCAGCAGCCCCGGCCCGGCCGCCTCGACCCGGCGCAGCGCCACGGTGACCAGGGTGGCTTCGGCGGCCGTGACGGCCTCCTCCAGCACCGCCAGGCTCTGCGCCCCGCCGGTGCCGAGGATCAGGCCGTTCTCCGGAAGAAGCATCGTCATCCTCCCTGCGCGGCGGTGAGCACCTCGACCGAGTCGCCGTCGGCCAGATCGACCTGCGCCCAGGTGGACCGCGGTACCACGGTGCCGTTGACCGCCACCGCCACGCCGCGGTGAGCGTCGATGATCTCGGCGACCAGGGCCGCGACCGAGCAGTTGCCGGACCGGTCCTGGAACCGGCCGTTGATCATGAGGCGCATCCGAACCTCCCGGGCGCGAAGTCGTCCAGCATCGGGTCGGCCGATCCGGTGAGCACCAGGTCGGCGATGAGTCGGGCGGTGACCGGCGCCAGCAGCACACCGCTGCGGTGGTGACCGCTGGCCACCACCACCCGGTCGTCCAGCCGCCCGAGCAGCGGCGCGTTGTCCGGGGTGCCCGGCCGGTGTCCGGCGGCCACCTCGGCCAGCTCGAACTCGCTCAGCCCGGGCACCAGGTCGAGGGCCGCGCGCAGCAGCTCGTGGACCCCGCCCGCGGTGACCGCGAAGTCGCCGCGCTCCTCCTGGGTCGCGCCGACGACCACCTCGCCGGAGGCGCGGGGCACCAGATAGACGAACCGGCCGTCGGCGAAGCCGGTGATCACGTGCCGGAGCAGGCCCGGCTCACCTCGCAGCCGCAGCACCTGCCCCTTGACCGGGCGGACCGGCAGCCCGGTCAGCGCCGCGGTCCCGCAGCCGGCGGCCACCACGACGGTGTCGGCGTCCACCTCGTCCAGGGTGCCGATCCGCTTGCTGACGATCCGGCCGGCCAGCCGCTCGCGCAGCACGGCCATCACCCGCCGCGGGTCGACCTGGCACTCGTCCGGGGCGTGCACGCCGATCCGGACCCGTGGGGACAGCGCCGGCTCCAGCGCCCGCAGGCGCTCGCCGCGCAGGACCGGCACGTCCTGGACCCGCCACACCCGCTGCGCGATGGCGACGTCGTCGGCGGTCAGCGCCAGCCCGAGCGAGCCGGCCCGGTCATATCCGACGTCCGCGCCGAGATTGTCGGCGAACTCCGGCCACATCCGCGCCGAGGTGGCCAGCAACCGGGCCAGCTGCGGGTGCTCGAAGGCGGACTCGCGCCCGGCCGCGATCATGCCGCCGGAGACGTGCCAGGCCCCCTCGTCGCCCGGCCCGGCCGCGTCGTAGACGGTGCATCCGGCGCCGCGGCGGTCCAGCTCCTCGGCGATGGCGAGACCGATGATGCCGCCGCCGACGATGGCGATGCTCATCCGAGCACCTCCAGGAACGCGGTGGCGGCGCCTTTCGGGTCGGCCGCGAAGGCGCCGACGGCGGCGACGCCGTGCACGCCCGGCAACGGCAGCCGGTCCAGGGTGATCCCGCCGATCGCGACCACCGGGGTGCCGGGCACGGCCGCGGCCACCACCGCGACCCGTTCCGGGCCCAGCGGGGGTGGCAGGCCCACCTTGGTCGTGGTGGCGAAGGCCGGTCCGACCCCGAGGTAGTCCGCGCCGTCGGCGACGGCGGCCCGGGCCGCCTCCGGGGTACGGCAGGTGGCCCCGATCACCGCCCCGGCGCCGAGCACCCGGCGGGCGGCCGCCACCGGCAGGTCGTCGGCGCCCAGGTGCACGCCGTCCGCGCCGGCCGCCAGCGCGACCCCCACCCGGTCGTTGACCAGGCACATCGTGCCCGCCGGGCGGCAGATCTCGACGGCCGCGACGGTCAGCGCGTAGGCCTGGGCATCGTTGGTCTTGACTCTGATCTGCACGGCCAGCGGGCCGAGGCCGGCCACGCCGCGGACGACGTCCAGCGAGTCGGTGATGACGTGCAGACGTGGAAAAGGATCGTGCATGAAGCACTCCTCCCTGCGCCGGCATTACCCGGATCAGGTTCGACGGTCGGGGGCCGCATCAGCCCCCCTCTCAGCCCGGTGCCCGGACTCCCGTGGGGTTTCTCGTCATCGGACCCTAACGCGACCGTGACGAGAAGCGCTAGTGGCTACCGGACATCCCAGACCGGCTCCGGCACCTCGACCACCTCGTTGTCCGCTCTGAACAGCACGAAGCGGTCGAAGGACCGGGTGAACCAGCGGTCGTGGGTGACCGCGATCACCGTGCCGTCGAACGCCTTCAGCCCCTCCTCCAGCGCCTCCGCCGACGCCAGGTCCAGGTTGTCGGTCGGCTCGTCGAGCAGCAGCAGCGTCGCGCCGGACAGCTCCAGCAGCAGCACCAGGAAACGCGCCTGCTGACCCCCGGAGAGGGTGCCGAACCGCTGGTCGCCCTGGGCCGCCAGCTCGTACCGGTTGAGCGCTTTCATGGCGCCGGCCCGGTCCATCCCGGCGCGGTGCTCGTCGCCCCGCCAGAGGATCTCGACCAGCGTCTTGTCGACCAGCTCCGGCCGGTCGTGGGTCTGCGAGAAGTGCCCGGGCCGGACCCGCGCGCCGAGCCGGGCCACACCGTCGTGCGCGACGTACGCGAGCGGCGCCCCGTCGACCGGCTTGTGCTCCAGGTCGGGTTCGCTGCCACCGGCCGCGAGCAGGCGCAGGAAGTGCGACTTGCCGGTACCGTTCGCACCGAGCACCGCCACCCGGTCGCCGTACCAGATCTCCAGGTCGAACGGGAACGTCAGGTTCTCCAGCTCCAGCTGCTCACAGATCACCGCCCGCTTGCCGGTACGCCCGCCGCGCAGGTTCATCCGGACCGCCTGCTCCTTGGGCGGCAGCGGCGGCGGACCGGCCTCCTCGAACTTGCGCAGCCGGGTCTGCGCGGCCTGGTAGCGCGAGGCCAGCCCGTCGTTGTACGCCGCCTTGTTCTTCAGCGTGAAGACCAGCTCGCGCAGCTTCTCGTGCTCCTCGTCCCAGCGCCGGCGCAGCTCCTCCATCCGCTCGTGCCGGTTGCTGCGGGCCTCGTGCCAGGAGGCGAAGCCGCCCGGATGGGTCCACGCGCCGCCGCCCTCCACCGCGACGACCCGGTCGGCGGTCTGCGCCAGCAGCTCCCGGTCGTGCGAGATGAACAGCACCGACTTGGCCGACTCGCGGATCCGCTGCTCCAGCCAGCGCTTGGCGGGCACGTCGAGGAAGTTGTCCGGCTCGTCCAGCAGCAGCACCTCGTCCCCGCCGCGCAGCAGCAGGTCCAGGGCGAAGCGTTTCTGCTCCCCGCCGGAGAGGGTGCGCACCACGCGCTGTTTGACGTCCTCCCACGGCTTGCCGAGGATCGCCACGGCGACCGTGTCGAACAGCACCTCGGCGTCGTATCCGCCGACCTCGCCCCAGGTGGCCAGCGCGTTGGCGTACGCGAGCTGGCTCTTCTCGGTCTCGTCCAGGGCGGCCACGGCGTCCCGCAGGGTGCGGCCGGCCGCCCGCAGCGCCGGGGCGACCAGGGACAGCGCCAGGTCCTCCAGCGTACGGTCGTCACCGATCATGCCGATGAACTGGCGCATCACGCCGAGCCCACCGGAGCGGGCGACGGTCCCGCTCTGTGTCGGGATGTCCCCGGCGACCATCCGCAGCAGGGTGGTCTTGCCCGCCCCGTTCGGCCCGACGAGCGCGACCTTGGCGCCCTCGCCGACCCGGAACGACACGTCGGAGAACAGCTCCCGGCCATCCGGCAGCACGAACCCGACGCCGGCGACATCCACGTAACCCATGCCCGGCATCCTGCCGGGTCGGCGGCTCAGACGGCAGCCGGTTTTCCGGTCACCCGCAGCACCCGGAAGCCCTTCTGGCTGGCCGTCCGTTCGACCTGCCAGCCGCGACCGGTCAGCCAGGTGTGCAGGGAGTCACCACCGAGGTTCCGGTTGATCACCAGCCAGGCGACGCCGCCCGGGGCGAGGCGGGGCAGCCAGCGGTCCATCAGCGCGTGCAGTTCGGTCTTGCCGACGTGGGTCGGCGGGTTGCTCCAGATCTGGGCGAACCGGACGTCGTCCGGCACGTCGTCCGGCGCGCTCACCCGGACCCGGGCGGCCAGGCCCAGGGTGGCGACGTTTTCGCTGGTCAGCGCCCGGGCGCGGGAGTTGACGTCGACCGCGTGGACGGTGGCGCGGGGCGCCTCGGTGGCCAGCACGCAGGTGATCGGGCCGTACCCGCAGCCGAGGTCGAGCAGGGCGCCCCCGGTGTCCGGACCGGGCAGCTCGGCCTTGCGCAGCAGCACCGCGGTGCCCGGGTCCAGGCGGCCGGCGGAGAACACCCCGGAGGCGACGGCCAGCCGGTAGTCCCGGCCGGCCACGCTGAACTCGATCTCTGCCCGGCGCATCGGCGCGTCCGGGTCGGTGCTGAAGTAATGCTCGGCGGTCACCCGTTCAGTCTCCCGCGTCACGACGGCGCGGCGCCGGCCGGGTGCCGGACACGCTGTGCGTTCATAGATCGACGTCCGCTCCTACGTTGTCACCCATGCGGTACGCCACCCCGAACCGCTCCGCCCACCGCGCCACCCCGGCACTCGACCTGACGTCCCTGGTCCGGCAGCTGACCCGGCCGGTCACCGGCGAGCACCGGCCGAGCCCGCGGGCCCGGCCGCGCACCCGGCGGCACGCGTGGCGTGAGCCGTACCCGACGCTGCACCTGCTGACCCGCGGCCTGGCCGGGCTGATCGTGCTGGGCAACTGCCTGACCCTGGGCTTCCTGGTCCGGGCCGGCGAGCGGCACGATCCGGCCGCCGCGGACCGGGGCATCAGGTCGCGGGCCGCCGACCCGGATCCGCTCACCGTCACGGAGACCTTCCCGGCCGGCGCCGCCGGCTACCGGGTGGCGAAGGCGGTGGCCGAGACCGACTGCACGGTCGCGGTCACCGGCGGCCTGCGGTCCGCGCTTGCCGCGTACGGCTGCAGCCAGGCGGTCCGGGCCGCGCTCACCGTCCCCGGCGGCTACCAGGTGACCGCCGGGGTGCTCAACCTCGCCGACTCGCAGAGCGCCACCGCGGTCGCCGAGCAGATCCGCCACCTGGTGGAAACCGGGGACGGCGGCTTCACCGGCCTGACCGGCGCCCCACCGGCGCCGGGCACCCCGGTCGGCTGGCGCGCCCGGGGTCACTACCTGGTCTACTGCGTGATCGCCGGGCGCGACGGCCGGCCCGTCACCGGCCCGGACCCGCGGCCCGCCACGATCACCGGTCACCTGCTCGACACCTACCTGAGCGACCAGGTGCTGGGCCGCCGCGCCTAGTCGCGCCGGCGACGGGTGGCGTCGGCGCGGGCCGCGTACTCGGCGGCGTCCGGGTAACCGACCGCGACCAGCGTCAGCCCGTGCGCCGGGGCCACGGCCACCTCGCTGGAGCGTTCCCGCAGGGTGAGCAGCTTCGCCGGCCACTCCGGCTCCCGCCGGCCCTCGCCGACCGCGAGCATCGCCCCGACCAGGCTGCGCACCATGGCCTGGCAGAACGCGTCGGCCTGCACGGTGGCCACCAGCGTCCGGTCCGGTTCCCGGCGCCAGTCCAGCCGGTTGATCGCCCGGATCGTGGTGGCGTGCTCCTTGCGCTTGCAGAACGCGGCGAAGTCGTGCTCGCCGAGCAGCCCGCTCGCGGCGGCGTTGAGCCGGTCCTCATCGAGCGGGCGCAGCCAGCCCAGGGTGTCGTAGCGGCGCAGCGGCTCGGGGCCCCAGCCGTCGTCGCACACCCGGTACTCGTAGCGCCGGAAGGTGGCCGAGAAGCGGGCGTCGAAGGTGTCCGGCACCGGGGTGACGCTCCGCACCCGGGCGTCCGGCGGCATCAGCGCGCTCAGCCGGCGCGGCAGGGACCCGGACAGCTCCGCGTACCGCTCGGCCGGCAGGTCGATGTGGCACACCTGCCCGGTCGCGTGCACGCCGGCGTCGGTACGCCCGGCCACGGTCAGGCCCAGCGGCCACTCGGTGCCCGAGGCGCCCAGGATGCGGTGCAGGGCCTCGGTCAGGACCCCGGCGACGGTACGCCGGCCGGGCTGCGCGGCCCACCCGGAGAAGTCCGCGCCGTCATACGAGACGTCGAGTCGTAGGCGGATGGTTTCCGTCATCGCCGCAGCGCGCTCCTCGGCCCGGGCCACGACGCGCCGCGCGTGGCGGTGGCCACGGGGCGTGGCGCGAGCCTGCGGGCGGGAAGTCGTGGGTCGTACAGGAAAGGGGGTGGAAAAGGAGCGGCCCGGCACCCATCGGGATGCCGGGCCGGTCCAACAGCACTTACGCCTTGGCGGTGTCGTCGCCCTCGGCCTGGTCGCCCGGGCCCTCGGCGCCCTTGTCACCGGAGGCGCTGATCGGCGGCTCGGCGTCCTGGTCGGCGTCCGTGCTCGCCGGCGCGGTCTCCTCCGGAGCCAGGGCCTCGACCTTGTCCTGCTGCGCGGCGGCCTTGCGAGCGGCGGCCTTGGCGGCGGGAGCGGTGGTGGCCGCGACCGGAGCCTCCTCGACCAGCTCGATGATCGCCATCGGAGCGGCGTCGCCCTTGCGGGGACCGGTCTTGGTGATCCGGGTGTAGCCACCGGGGCGGCCGGTGTACCGCGGAGCGATCTGCTCGAACAGGGCGTACACGACGTCCTTGTCCTTCACGACGGTCAGCACCCGGCGACGGGCGTGCAGGTCGCCGCGCTTGGCCTTCGTGATGAGCTGCTCGGCCAGCGGGCGCAGCCGCTTGGCCTTCGTCTCGGTGGTCTTGATCTTCCCGTGCCGGAAGAGCTCGGTGGCCAGGTTGGCCATGATGAGCTTCTCGTGTGCCGGGCTGCCGCCGAGGCGGGCACCCTTGGTGGGCGTGGGCATTTCAGATGCTCCTCATCGGATTCTTACCGTGCAGTGCGGCAGGGCCGCCTCAGCAGCGCAGCGAAGTGGCGCAGCCGAGCTTAGAGCTGCTCGGTCTCGCGGTAGTCGTCGGTGTCGTAATCCACGTCGCCGAACGAGTCCACGACGTGCGCCGGGTCGAAGGACGGCGCGCTGTCCTTCAGGCCCAAGCCCATTCCGGCGAGCTTCATCTTGACCTCGTCGATCGACTTCTGGCCGAAGTTCCGGATGTCCAGAAGGTCGGCCTCGGTACGCCCTATCAACTCGCCCACGCTGTTGATGCCCTCGCGCTTGAGGCAGTTGTACGACCGGACGGTCAGGTCCAGCTCCTCGATCGGCAGGGCCAGGTCGGCAGCGAGCTGCGCGTCCTGCGGCGACGGGCCGATGTCGATGCCCTCGGCGGTCTCGTCCAGCTCCCGGCACAGGCCGAAGAGCTCGACCAGGGTGGAGCCGGCCGACGCCAGAGCGGTGCGCGGCGAGATCGACGCCTTCGACTCGACGTCGATGATCAGACGGTCGAAGTCGGTGCGCTGCTCGACACGGGTCGCCTCGACACGGTAGGTGACCTTGAGCACCGGCGAGTAGATCGAGTCGACCGGGATCCGGCCGATCTCCGCGCCCGCGCTCTTGTTCTGCGCCGCGGTGACGTAGCCACGGCCACGCTCCACGGTCAGCTCCATGTCGAGCCGGCCCTTGCTGTTCAGGGTCGCCAGCTTCAGATCGGGGTTGTGCACCGAGACACCGGCCGGCGGCTGGATGTCCCCGGCGGTCACGTCGCCCGGGCCCTGCTTGCGCAGGTACATGCTGACCGGCTCGTCGTGCTCGGAGCTGACGGTCAGTTCCTTGACGTTCATGACCAGCTCGACCACGTCCTCCTTGACACCGGGGATCGTGGTGAACTCGTGCAGCACGCCGTCGATCTTGATGCTGGTGACCGCCGCGCCCGGGATGGACGACAGCAGGGTCCGCCGCAGCGAATTGCCGAGGGTGTAGCCGAAGCCCGGCTCCAGAGGCTCGATGGTGAACCGGGAGCGGGTCTCGCTGAGCGACTCCTCCGAGAGGGTCGGCCGCTGGCTGATGAGCACGCTGTTCTTCTTTCTGTCGGGCCACCCGCTATTTGATGGCCGTCCGTTGCTTTCCGAGGTGCCGGCCGGACGACCGGCACCTCGGCAGAGCCACTACTTGGAGTAGAGCTCGACGATCAGCTGCTCCTGGACCTGCGTGTCGATGACGGCGCGGGCCGGGAGCGAGTGGATCAGGATCTTCATCTCGCTCGGGATGGGCTCGAGCCACGCCGGCACCGGCCGGGAACCGGCCTGGGCCTGCGCGACGACGAAGGGCGTGAGCTCCTTCGACTTCTCGCGGAGCGTGACGATGTCGTGCTCCTTCACCCGGTACGACGGGATGTCGACCTTGACGCCGTTGACCAGGAAGTGGCCGTGCTTGACCAGCTGCCGGGCGGCGTCGCGGGACGCGGCGTAGCCGGCCCGGTAGACGACGTTGTCCAGCCGCGACTCGAGGATCTGCAGCAGCACCTCACCGGTCTTGCCGGGCTTGGTGACAGCCTCCTCGTAGTAACCGCGGAACTGCTTCTCCAGCACGCCGTAGACGCGGCGGGCCTTCTGCTTCTCGCGGTGCTGGAGCAGGTACTCGGTCTCCTTGGTCCGGCCGCGGCCGTGCTGGCCGGGCGGGAAGGGACGCGACTCGAACGGGCACTTCGGCCCGTCGCACTTGCTGCCCTTGAGGAACAGCTTCATCTTCTCGCGGCGGCAGCGCTTGCAGTCCGCACCTGTGTAACGAGCCATTGCTTCTAGATCTCCCTCAGACCCGACGACGCTTCGGCGGACGGCACCCGTTGTGCGGCTGCGGGGTCACGTCGGAGATCTGACCGACCTCGAGACCCGCGGCCTGCAGCGAACGGATGGCGGTCTCCCGGCCGGAGCCGGGGCCCTTGACGAACACGTCGACCTTGCGCATGCCGTGCTCCATGGCCCGGCGCGCGGCGGCCTCGGCGGCCAGCTGGGCGGCGAACGGAGTCGACTTGCGGGAGCCCTTGAAGCCCACCTGGCCGGAGGAGGCCCAGGAGATGACCGCACCGGTCGGGTCGGTGATCGACACGATGGTGTTGTTGAAGGTGCTCTTGATGTGCGCCTGCCCGTGGGCGACGTTCTTGCGTTCCTTGCGCCGGACCTTCTTGACGGCGGCCCCAGCGCGTGCCTTCGGTGGCATAAGTCAGTGCGCTCCTATTACTTCCGACCGGGCTTCTTCTTACCGGCGACCGTCCGCTTCGGGCCCTTACGGGTACGAGCGTTGGTCCGGGTCCGCTGACCCCGGACGGGCAGACCCTTGCGGTGACGGATGCCGGCGTAGCAGCCGATCTCAACCTTGCGGCGGATGTCCGCAGCGACCTCGCGGCGCAGGTCGCCCTCAACCTTGAAGTTGGCCTCGATGTAGTCGCGGAGCTTGACCAGCTCCTCTTCCGTGAGGTCCTTGGCGCGCTTGTTCAGGTCGATCGCCGTAGCGGTCAATGCTTCGACGGACCGGGTACGCCCGATCCCGAAGATGTAGGTGAGCGCGATCTCCATCCGCTTCTCGCGGGGAAGATCGACGCCGACGAGACGTGCCATTTCTGGGCGTGCTCCTCAGATGTCTCTCGGAGGTCTTCGCCCCTCCCACCCCACCTGCCCGGGCGGGCCCCGGCCTCCGACCGGGGGTGCGGCCGTGCTTCACACGGCCGGGAGGAGCTTGTGCTGTGGTGCGGATCCTGCGCGGGTGATCAGCCCTGGCGCTGCTTGTGGCGCGGGTCAGAGCTGCAGATGACCATGACCCGGCCGTGCCGCCGGATGATCCGGCAGTTGTTGCAGATCCGCTTGACGCTCGGCTTGACCTTCACGGTTTGCCTTAACTCTCAGTCAGACGGGATGTGGAATCCCCGCGACCCGATTCAACCCTCTTCGATCTGACACCGGACCTGAACCGCGAGCCCTGGCCACATCGAGTGAAGATCACTTGTAGCGGTAGACGATGCGCCCACGGGTCAGGTCGTACGGCGAGAGCTCGACGACGACCCTGTCCTCGGGAAGGATGCGGATGTAGTGCTGGCGCATCTTCCCGGAGATGTGTGCCAGGACCTTGTGACCATTGGCGAGCTCGACGCGGAACATGGCGTTCGGCAGGGGCTCGATCACTCGGCCTTCGATCTCGATGGCTCCGTCTTTCTTAGGCATGTCCTCCGCTACCTGACATCGGGTTCTGGGGCAGGCTGTGCAACGTCGTACCCGAGCCGCTTGGGGGCTCGGACCAGCCGCGGCTCCACCGGTTCCTCGAAGCGCGTGAGGACACGAAGGAGTGGACGCTGCGCGCCAGCAAGCCAGTCTACGCGCCCGTACCAGGGACGCCAAACCGAGGGTTCCGTTACCCGGGGTCGGGCGTGTCACGCGCCGCTCAGCGGCCCCGGCGGCCCCGGTCGGCGACCGCTCCGATGCCGGTGACCACCACCGGGATGAGCACCCAGGCGGGCCAGAAGTAGTACGCGTGCCCCGTGGTGACGACGGTGATCGCCCAGACCAGCGTGCAGATCACGAAGGCGGCCACGGCGGACGTGAAGGTGTGCCGGCCGCCGCCGTGGCCGCCGGGCCGGCCGGGCGCCGGCACCGGCTGCGCCGCGTGCGGCTCGATCCGGGCGCGCTGCGGCGGGACGGCGCCGGGCAGATCGTCGAGCAGACCGTCCAGGTCGCCGTACGTCCGGGCGGCGTACGCCCGCTGGACCCGCTCGTCGTACTCGTTCAGATCGAGCCGGCCCTCGTCGAGGGCGAACTTCAACTGATCCGCCACCCGCTGACGGTCGCTGTCCCCGGCCCGCATCCCCTCGCGTCCCATGAGTCACAGCATGCCAGGCGCGCGCCATCCGGCCCAGCGCCGAGCTCTCACGGCTGGCGGGCGGTCACCAGATCGCCGAGGCGGGCCCGGCCGCCGTCCGGGGCGGTGGTCACCCACACGCCGTCGTCGAGCAGCGCCATGGTGTGCTCCACGTGCGCGGCGATCGACCCGTCCCGGGTCACCACGGTCCAGCCGTCGGAGAGCTCGAGCGTCCGCGGCGAGCCCATCGTGATCATCGGCTCGATGGCCAGCGCCATGCCCGCGACCACCCGTGGCCCGCGACCGGGCTTGCCGTGGTTGAGCACGTGCGGTTCCTGGTGCATCTCGGTGCCGATGCCGTGGCCGCCGTACCCGTCCACGATGCCGTACCGGCCGGCCTTGCGGATCGCCTTCTCGATGTTGAAGGAGATGTCGGTCAGCCGCCCGCGGCCGTTCGCCACGCCCCGGGCCGCCGCGGCGATCCCGGCCCACATCGCGTCCTCGGCGACCTGGGCCATCGTCAGCAGCGCCGGATCGGTGGCGCCGACGCCGACGGTGATCGCCGAATCGCCGTGCCAGCCGTCCAGGATCGCGCCGCAGTCCAGCGAGATCAGGTCACCCTCGGCGAGCACCTGCTCGGCGCTCGGGATGCCGTGCACCACCTGCTCGTTGACCGAGGCACAGATCGAGGCCGGGAAGCCGTGGTAGCCCTTGAACGACGGGACGGCCCCGGCGTCGCGGATCACCTTCTCGGCGATGGCGTCCAGATCGGCGGTGGAGACGCCGGGGGCGACGGCCTCGCGCATCGCCTCCAGCGCGGCGTGCACGACCAGGCCGGCCGCACGCATCTTCTCGATCTGCTCCGGCGTCTTCAGCTGGATGTCCAGCTCCTGACGACCCATCTCAGCCCCCGTACGACCGCAGGGCGTCGATCGCGCGCACCGTGACGTCCTCGACCGGTCCGGTCGCGTCGATGCCGACCAGCTTGCCCTGGGCGCCGTAGTAGTCGACCAGCGGCGCGGTCTTGTCCGCGTACTCCACCAGGCGGTTGGCGATGGTCTCGGCCTTGTCGTCGTCCCGCTGGAACAACTCCGACCCGCACCGGTCGCAGAGGTTCTCCTTGCTCGTCGGGTCGAACTCGACGTGCCAGATCTTGCCGCAGCCACGGCAGGTCCGGCGGCCGGAGAGCCGCCGGATCACCTCGTCGTCGTCGACCACGAGCTCCATCACCAGGTCCAGCGCGGTGCCGAGGTCGGCCAGCAGCTTGTCCAGCGCGGAGGCCTGCGGCACCGTACGCGGGAACCCGTCCAGCAGGAAACCGTCTCCGGCGTCCGGCTCGGCGAGCCGGTCCCGGACCATGTTGATCGTCACCTCGTCCGGCACCAGCTGACCGGCGTCCATGTACCGCTTCGCCTCGACCCCGAGCGGGGTCCCCTGCGACACGTTGGCACGGAAGATGTCTCCGGTCGAGATCTTCGGTACGGCGAGATGGGCGGCGATGAACTCAGCCTGGGTCCCCTTGCCGGCCCCCGGAGGGCCCACCAGTACCAGCCGCACCTACATCGCCTCGCTTCGGTCAGGAGAAGCCACGCCTACCGCCGACGCCAGAGCCCCCCGGCCCCGCGTCCCCACTACCGGAGGAACCCTTCGTAGTTCCGCTGCATGAGCTGGCTCTCGATCTGCTTCACCGTCTCCAGACCCACACCCACCATGATCAGCACGGCGGTGCCGCCGAACGGGAAGTTCTGGTACTGCTGCTGGTCCAGCCAGATGAAGAAGAAGTTCGGCAGGACCGAGATCAGACCCAGGTACAACGCGCCCGGCAGGGTGATCCGGCTGAGGATGAAGTCCAGGTAGTCGGCGGTGGGCTTGCCCGGGCGGATACCCGGAACGAAACCACCGTACTTCTTCATGTTCTCCGCGACCTCAGTCGGGTTGAACGTGATGGAGACGTAGAAGTACGTGAAGAAGATGATCAGCAGGAAGTACACGCTGATGTAGAGCCAGCTGGTCGGGTCGGCGAGCCAGTTCTGGATCCAGATCTGGTAGCCCTTCAGGTTGTTCTTGTCGAAGAACTGCAGGTACAGCTGCGGCAGGTAGAGCAGCGACGAGGCGAAGATGACCGGGACGACACCCGCCTGGTTCACCTTCAGCGGGATGTAGGTGGAGGTGCCGCCGTACATCCGCCGGCCGATCATGCGCTTCGCGTACTGCACCGGGATGCGCCGCTGGGCCTGCTCGATGAAGACCACCAGGCCGATGATCACCAGCACCAGCGCGATCACCAGGAGGAACTTGGCGGTGCCGGCGGTCTGCTTGATCGTCCAGCCCTCGCCGGGAAGACGCGCCGCGATCGAGGTGAAGATCAGAACGGACATGCCGTTGCCGACGCCGCGGTCGGTGACCAGCTCGCCGAGCCACATGACCACGCCGGTGCCGGCGGTCATCGTCATCACCAGGACGGTGAGGGTCAGCCACATCGGGACGCCGGTGCCCTCGGGGATGATCTGGTACGACGGGTTGTCCTGGTCGCAGAGCCCGCCGAAGAGCTGGCCGGTGCGCGCCAGGGCGACGAACGCCGAGGACTGCAGGACGGCGAGGCCGAGGGTCAGGTACCGGGTGTACTGGGTGATCTTCGCCTGGCCGGACTGACCCTCCTTGCGGAGCTGCTCCAGCCGCGGGATCACCACGGTGAGCAGCTGCAGGATGATCGACGCCGTGATGTACGGCATGATGCCGAGCGCGAAGATCGACAGCTGCAGCAGAGCGCCGCCGGAGAACAGGTTCAGCAGATTCAGAACCTGGTTGCCCGACTGCTCGGTGAGCTTGAGGCAGGCCTGCACGTTGGTGTACGAGACGCCCGGGCTGGGCAGCGTGGCGCCGAGCCGGTAGAGCGCGATGATCGCCACCGTGAACAACAACTTCTTGCGCAGGTCAGGCGTCCGCAACGCACTCGAAAAGGCGGAGAGCAACTTCTTCCTCCTGCGCGAGGTAACCGCCTGGACTGGCGGATGGGGGGAAGGCATCGGTCCGGATGACCGATATCCCTAGCTGGGAACGGACTCTAACAGTCTTGGGCCGCCGTGGTCAGCCACGGTAGCCGTCAGTACGGCAATGCGTCACAACCAATCACAGAAGTGCTGGTCAGACGCCACAAGGGGATGCTCGCCGAACATGCGTCCGGACGAGCACCCCCGCAAGCCTCACAGCTCGGTGGTGGAACCACCAGCGGCTGCGATCTTCTCCTTGGCCGACTCGCTGAACGCGTGCGCCGACACCGTCAGCGCCACGCCGCCCAGCTCACCCGAGCCCAGCACCTTGACCGGCTGGCCCTTGCGGACCGCGCCGGCCTGCACCAGCTCGGACGGGCCGACCTCGCCGCCGTTCGGGAACAGCTCGGCGAGCCGGTCCAGGTTGACGACCTGGAAGACGACCTTGTTGCGCGGCCGGTTCTTCAGGCCCTTCATCTTCGGCAGGCGCATGTGGATGGGCATCTGCCCACCCTCGAACGCCGCCGAGACGTTCTTGCGGGCTCCGGTGCCCTTGGTACCGCGACCGGCGGTCTTGCCCTTGGAGCCCTCACCACGACCCACACGGGTCTTCTCGGTCTTGGCTCCGGGCGCCGGGCGCAGGTGGTGGACCTTGATCGCCATTTACTCGACCTCCTCGACAGTGACGAGGTGGTTCACCGCGAAGATCATGCCCCGGATCTCGGGACGGTCCTCCTTGACCACCACATCGTTGATCCGCTTCAGGCCGAGCGACCGCAGGGAGTCCCGCTGGTTCTGCTTACGGCCGATCTCGGACCGGATCTGGGTGACCTTCAAGCGCGCCATCAGTGCACCGCCGCTTCCGCACGCGCCGCCAGCATGGCCGCCGGCGCCACGTCCTCGACCGGCAGGCTGCGGCGAGCCGCGACCTTCTCCGGGGACTCGAGGCCCTTCAGCGCGGCCACCGTCGCGTGCACGATGTTGATCGGGTTCGACGAGCCGAGGCTCTTGGACAGGATGTCGTGGATGCCCGCGCACTCCAGCACGGCACGCACCGGGCCACCGGCGATGACGCCGGTACCGGCGGACGCCGGCTTGAGCAGGACGACACCCGCGGCAGCCTCACCCGTGATCGGGTGCGGGATGGTCGCACCGATCCGCGGGACCTTGAAGAAGTGCTTCTTGGCCTCCTCGACGCCCTTGGCGATCGCCGCGGGCACCTCCTTGGCCTTTCCGTAACCGACACCCACGGTGCCGTCACCGTCGCCGACGATCACCAGGGCGGTGAAGCTGAAGCGACGACCACCCTTCACGACCTTGGCGACCCGGTTGATCGCGACGACCCGCTCCAGGTGCGGGGTCTTCTCGACGGGCGCGTTGCCGCGGCCGCCCTCGCGACGGTTGTCCCGGCGGCCGCCACCCTCGGTGTTACCGCCGGACCCGCCGCCACGGCGCTGCTGACCAGGCATTGGTCAATTCCTCCTAGAACTCGAGTCCGGCTTCGCGAGCGGCATCGGCGAGAGCGGCGATCCGCCCCGCGTACTTGTTGCCACCGCGGTCGAAGACGACCTTGGAAATACCCGCGGCCTTGGCCCGCTCGGCGAGGAGCGTACCGACCTTGCCGGCCTGCGCGCTCTTGTCGCCCTCGGTGCCCCGGATCGAGGTGTCGAGGGTCGAGGCGGAAGCCAGGGTGTGGCCCTTGAGGTCGTCGATGATCTGCGCGGTGATGTGCCGCGTGGACCGGGTGACGACCAGGCGCGGACGCTCGGCCGTGCCGCGCACGTTCTTGCGGACCCGGAAGTGCCGACGCGCCTTGCCAACGGCACGCCGGGCGGCGACACCGCCGCCATTGCGGCGCTTGAGCAGCGTGGCGGTCACTTCTTACCTGCCTTTCCAGCCTTGCGGCGGATGACCTCACCCTGGTACTTGACACCCTTGCCCTTGTAGGGCTCCGGCGGGCGGATCTTCCGGATGTTGGCGGCGACCTCGCCGACCAGCTGCTTGTCGATACCCGACACGGTGAACTGGGTGGGCTTCTCCACCGAGAAGGTGATGCCCGCCGGCGGCACGATGTTCACCGGGTGCGAGAAACCGAGAGCGAACTCCAGGTCCTTGCCCTTGGCGGTGACACGGTAACCGGTCCCGTTGATCTCGAGGACCTTCTTGTAGCCCTCGGTCACGCCGACGATCATGTTGGCGATCAGGGTACGAGACAGGCCGTGCAGTTCCTTGGCCTTGCGCTCGTCGTTGGGGCGGTTGACGACCAGCTCGCCGCCCTCCTGCGCCACCGTGATCGGCTCGGCCACGATGTGCGAGAGCTCGCCCTTGGGGCCCTTGACCTTGACGGTCTGCCCCGTGATGGTGACGTCGACGCCGGCCGGGACCGGGATCGACTTACGTCCGATTCGCGACATGTCAAAGTCTCCAGTTACCAGACGAAGGCGAGGACTTCCCCGCCAACGCTCCGCTTGCGGGCCTGCTTGTCGGTCAGCAGTCCCTGGGACGTCGAAATGATCGCGACACCGAGGCCACCGAGAACGCGGGGCAGCTCGTCGGACTTGGCGTAAACCCGCAGGCCGGGCTTCGAGACGCGCTTGATGCCGGCGAGGCTGCGCTCACGGTTCTGGCCGTACTTGAGCTCAACGACCAGACGCTTGCCGACCGCGCCCTCCTCGGGCTCCTCAGCCGACCACGACGCGATGTAACCCTCGGACTTGAGGACCTCGGCGATGTTCGCCTTGATCTTCGAGTACGGCATGGTCACCTTGTCGTGGTACGCCTGGTTGGCGTTACGCAGACGCGTCAGCATGTCTGCGATCGGGTCCGTCATCGTCATGGGTATTCGTCAACCTTTCTCGCCGGGGTTCCCGGGTGGTCCCCAGGCCTACGGCGAAGCGGTATTTCAGATCCTGCCCTTTGTTCCGCTCTAGGGTGGCGGATGGGGCGGTTGGATGGGGTTACCAGGAGGCCTTGGACACGCCGGGAAGCTCACCGCGGTGAGCCATGTCCCGCACGCAAACCCGGCAGAGGCCGAACTTGCGGTAGACCGAGTGCGGACGTCCGCACCTCTGGCAGCGGGTGTAGGCGCGCACAGCGAACTTCGGCTTCGCGGCAGCCTTCAGGATCAGCGCCTTCTTCGCCATGCTCAGTTCTCCTTGAACGGGAAGCCCAGGAGCTTCAGCAGCGCCCGGCCCTCGTCGTCGGTCGTGGCGGTGGTGACCACCGTGATGTCCATGCCCCGCGGCCGATCGATCTTGTCCTGATCGATCTCGTGGAACACCGACTGCTCGGTCAGGCCGAAGGTGTAGTTGCCGTGGCCATCCAGCTTGCGGCCGTCGAGACCGCGGAAGTCACGGATACGCGGCAGCGAGATGGACAGCAGACGGTCCAGGAACTCCCACATCCGGTCGCCACGGAGGGTGACCTTGGCGCCGATCGGCATGCCCTCACGGAGCTTGAACTGCGCGATCGACTTGGTCGCCCGGCGGACCAGCGGCTTCTGACCGGTGATGGTGGTCAGGTCGCGGACCGCGCCGTCGATGAGCTTGGCGTCCCGGGCAGCCTCGCCGACACCCATGTTCACGACGACCTTGACCAGGCCGGGGATCCGCATGGGGTTGCCGTACTTGAACTGCTCCTGCAGCGCCGGCACCACCTCGGTGCGGTACTTGCCCTTGAGACGGGGCAGCGTCTTGCTCTCAGTGGCGGCAGTCATCAGAGTTCCTTACCGGTCGTACGCGCGATACGGACCTTGTTGCCGTTCTCGTCGATCCGGTAACCGATCCGAGTCGGCTTGCCCTGGTCGTCCAGCACCTGCACGTTCGAGATGTGGATCGGGGCTTCCTGGGTGACGATGCCACCGGTCTTCGAACCACGCTGGGTGGTACGGATACGTTCGTGCTTCTTGACGCGGTTGACGCCCTCGACCAGGACCTTGTCCTGCCGCGGGAAGGCCGCGATGACCTTGCCCTTGGCACCCTTGTCCTTGCCGGCGATGACGACGACCGTGTCGCCCTTCTTGATCTTCACGGTCAGAGCACCTCCGGCGCCAGGCTGATGATCTTCATGAACCGCTTGTCGCGCAGCTCACGGCCGACCGGGCCGAAGATGCGGGTACCGCGGGGGTCCCCACCGTCCTTGATGATGACGGCGGCGTTCTCGTCGAACCGGATGTACGAGCCGTCCGGACGACGCTTCTCCTTGGCGGTGCGGACGACGACCGCCTTGACGACGTCACCCTTCTTCACACCGGCACCCGGAATGGCGTCCTTGACCGTGGCCACGATGACGTCGCCGATGCTCGCGTAACGGCGACCGGAGCCACCGAGTACGCGGATGCACAGGATCTCCCGGGCACCCGTGTTGTCGGCGACGCGCAGTCGCGACTCCTGCTGGATCACGTCTGTCTCCTATGTCTGCCAGTTCTCCGGTGACCTACCGAAGCTTGGCGGAACGATGGTCCGCTGGGCCGGCCGCAGCCGGCCCAGCGTACTCACTTGGCCTTTTCGAGGATCTCCACGAGCCGCCACCGCTTGGTGGCGGAGAGCGGACGAGTCTCCATGATCGAAACCCGGTCGCCGATGCCGGCCGAGTTCTGCTCGTCGTGCACCTTCAGCTTGCGGGTACGGCGGATGACCTTGCCGTACAGCGCGTGCTTGACCCGGTCCTCGACCTCGACGACGACGGTCTTGTCCATCTTGTCGCTGACCACGAGCCCCTCACGCACCTTGCGCTGGGCACGCGGAGCGGTGGTGGTGTTGTCACTCATGCCGTCACCTCATCCGGCGCGACCGAGAGCCCCAGCTCGCGCTCACGCATGATCGTGTAGATCTTCGCGATGTCCTTGCGGACGACCTGCAGTCGACGGTGATTGTCGAGCTGGCCGGTCGCGCGCTGCACGCGAAGGTTGAACAGCTCCGCCTTGGCCTCCCGCAGCTTCGCGATCAGCTCCTCGTCGGAGAGTTCGCGCAGCTCGGCTGCCTTAACGCCCGCTGCCATCAGCTTTCACCCACTTCGCGCGTCACGATGCGGCACTTCATCGGGAGCTTGTGGATCGCGCGGCGCATCGCCTCACGCGCGACCGTCTCGTTCGGGAAGGACATCTCGAAGAGAATGCGGCCCGGCTTGACGTTCGCCACCCACCACTCGGGAGAACCCTTACCGGAACCCATCCGGGTCTCCGCCGGCTTCTTGGTCAGCGCCTGGTCCGGGAAGATCGAGATCCAGACCTTACCGCCACGCTTGATGTGACGGGTCATCGCGATACGCGCCGACTCGATCTGCCGGTTCGTCACGTACGCGGGCTCCAGAGCCTGGATACCGAACTCACCGAAGACGACCCGGTTGCCGCCCTTGGACGCGCCACTGCGGTCCGGGTGGTGCGGCTTGCGGAAGCCCTTCGGGGGCTTACGCGGCATCAGCATGTGTCAGCCCTCCTGCTGCGTCTCGGCCGGAGCCGGAGCCGCGGCGACCGCGGCGTCGTTGAGGTTCTCGCCGGCGGGGGTGTCGCCACCCCGCGCCTGGGCGGCAGCCCGGCCGGCCTCGGTACCGCCCGCGGTGGTGCCGGACGAGCCGGACCGACCACGACGCGGACGCTCGGGACGGTCGGACCGGTCCCGGCGCGGACGCGCGGGCGCCTCGGTGACGACCTCGCGACCCGGAACGGCGTCGCCCTTGTAGATCCAGACCTTCACGCCGATCCGGCCGAACGTGGTACGGGCCTCGAAGAAGCCGTACTCGATGTTGGCCCGCAGCGTGTGCAGCGGAACGCGACCCTCACGGTAGAACTCGGTGCGGCTCATCTCCGCGCCGCCGAGACGGCCGGAGACCTGCACCCGGATGCCCTTGCAGATCGGGTTCTTCATCGCCGACTGCATGGCCTTGCGCATCGCCCGACGGAAGCTGACCCGGGAGGACAGCTGCTCGGCGACGCCCTGCGCCACCAGCTGAGCGTCCGACTCCGGGCTCTTCACCTCGAGGATGTTGAGCTGGACCTGCTTGCCGGTGAGCTTCTCCAGCTCGCCGCGGATCCGGTCGGCCTCCGCGCCCTTACGGCCGATGACGATGCCCGGCCGGGCGGTGTGGATGTCGACCCGAACCCGGTCGCGGGTCCGCTCGATGTCCACCTTGGAGATGCCGGCGCGCTCCAGGCCCTTGGACATCATCCGGCGGATCTTGACATCCTCGCCGATGTAGTCCTTGTAGAGCTTGTCCGCGAACCAGCGGCTCTTCCAGTCGGTGGAGATGCCGAGGCGGAACCCGGTGGGGTGAACCTTCTGACCCATTACTCGGCACCCTCCGTGCTCTGGGACTCGGCGGCAGCCGGCTCAGCGGCCTTGGTGGCCTTCTTCGCCGCGGCCTTCTTCGCCGGGCGGGCCGTCTGGACCGCCTCGACCGCGATGGTGATGTGACACGTGCGCTTGCGGATCCGGTACGCCCGGCCCTGCGCCCGCGGACGGAACCGCTTGAGCGTGGGACCCTCGTCGACGAACGCCTCGCTCACGAGGAGGGCGTCGGGGTCGAGCCGCTCGTTGTTCTCCGCGTTCGCAACGGCGCTGGCAAGCACCTTGTAGACCTGCTCGCTGGCGGCCTGCGGCGCGAACTGCAGGACGGTCAGCGCCTCCTTCGCGGGCAGACCGCGGACGAGGTTGACCACCCGGCGCGCCTTGTTCGGCGAGATGCGCACGTGCCGCGCAACCGCCCGCGCGCCCGGAAGCACCGGAGCGTCGCCCTTTGCTGGCATCGCTGTAGCTCCTTGATCCTCTAATCCGTGTATCTGCTTAGCGACGACGGCTCTTGCGGTCGTCCTTCTCGTGACCCTTGAACGTACGGGTCAGAGCGAACTCGCCGAGCTTGTGCCCGACCATCGCCTCGGTGACGAACACCGGGACGTGCTTGCGCCCGTCGTGGACCGCGATGGTGTGACCGAGCATCTCGGGGATGATCGTCGAGCGCCGCGACCAGGTCTTGATGACGTTCTTCGAGTTCTTCTCGTTCTGGACTTCCACCTTCTTGATCAGGTGGTCGTCGACGAACGGGCCCTTCTTCAGGCTGCGAGGCATCTTCTACTCCCGTTACCCGCGCTTGCGGGTGGCGTAGCGGCGGCGAACGATCAGCTTGTCGCTCGGCTGGCCCTTGCGACGGGTACGGCCCTCGGGCTTACCCGCCGGGTTCACCGGGTGGCGACCACCGGAGGTCTTACCCTCACCACCACCATGCGGGTGGTCGACAGGGTTCATGGCGACACCACGGACGGTCGGGCGCTTGCCCTTCCACCGCATACGACCAGCCTTGCCCCAGTTGATGTTCGACTGTTCGGCGTTGCCGATCTCGCCGACGGTGGCGCGGCAGCGCACGTCGACGCGACGGATCTCGCCGGAGGGCATACGCAGCGTGGCGTACACGCCCTCACGGCCGAGCAGCTGGATGCCGACGCCGGCCGAGCGGGCCAGCTTGGCGCCACCGCCGGGACGAAGCTCCACGTTGTGGACCGTCGTACCGACCGGGATGTTGCGCAGGGGCAGGTTGTTCCCCGGCTTGATGTCCGCGCCCACGCCGGACTCGACGCGGTCGCCCTGCTTCAGGTCCTTCGGCGCCACGATGTAGCGCTTCTCGCCGTCGGCGTAGTGCAGCAGCGCGATGCGGGCGGTGCGGTTCGGGTCGTACTCGATGTGCGCGACCTTGGCCGGCACGCCGTCCTTGTCGTTCCGCTTGAAGTCGATCAGCCGGTACTGCCGCTTGTGGCCACCGCCCTGGTGCCGCGTGGTGATGCGGCCGTGGACGTTGCGACCACCCTTCTTGGGCAGCGGGACCAGCAGAGACTTCTCCGGGGTGGACCGGGTGATCTCGGCGAAGTCGGCGACGCTCGAGCCGCGGCGGCCCGGCGTGGTCGGCTTGTACTTACGGATAGCCATGATTCGTAAACCCCTTAGCTGACCGGGCCGCCGAAGGCCTCGATACGGTCACCGTCAGCCAGCTTCACCATCGCGCGCTTGGTGGCCTTGCGCTGACCGAAGCCGGTCCGGGTGCGCTTGCGCTTGCCCTCACGGTTCGCGGTGTTCACCGTCAGCACGCGGACGTTGAAGATCTGCTGGATCGCGATCTTGATCTGGGTCTTGTTCGCGTCCGGGTGGACGAGGAACGTGTACCAGTTCTGGTCGAGAACGCTGTAGCTCTTCTCGGAGACCACCGGGGCGACGATGATGTCGCGCGGGTCGGCGATCGTGCTCACTTGTCGCCCTCCTCGGACTTCTCGGACCCGCCCAGGAACTCGTCGAGCGCGACCCTGGTGAAGACGACCTCGTCGGCAACCAGCACGTCGTAGGTGTTCAGCTGGCCGGCCTCGATGAGGTGCACGGTGGGCTCGTTGCGCAGCGACACCCAGTTCAGCTCGTCCTGGCTGTCCAGCACGACGAGAACCTTGGTGGTCTGCGCGACCTTCCGCAGCGTGGCGACGGCGGCCTTGGTCGACGGCTTCTCGCCGGAGACGAAGGACTCGACCACGAACACGCGGCCGTCGCGGGCCCGGTCGGAGAGGGCGCCACGCAGCGCGGCGGCCTTCATCTTCTTCGGGGTCCGCTGGGTGTAGTCACGCGGCACCGGGCCGTGCACGACGCCACCACCGGTGAACTGCGGCGCGCGGATCGAGCCCTGGCGGGCGCGACCGGTGCCCTTCTGCTTGTACGGCTTCTTGCCGCCGCCGGCGACCTCGCCCCGGCTCTTCGCCTTGGCGGTACCCTGCCGGGCCGCGGCCAGCTGCGCCACCACGACCTGGTGCATCAGCGGGATGTTCGCCTGCACGTCGAAGACGTTCGCCGGCAGCTCGACCGAGCCCGCCTTGGCGCCCTCAGCGTTGATCACGTCAACCGAGCTCACTTGGCACCGCCCTTCTTGGCTGCGGTACGGACCAGGATCAGCGCGCCCTTGGGGCCGGGCACCGCGCCCTTGACCAGGATCAGGTTGCGCTCGGTGTCCACCGCCTGGATGACCAGGTTCTGCACGGTGAACCGCCGGCTGCCCATGCGACCGGCCATCCGGGTGCCCTTGAAGACACGGGCCGGGGTGGCGCAGGCGCCGATCGAGCCCGGCGAGCGGTGCTTGCGCTCGACACCGTGGCTCGCGCGCAGACCGTGGAAGCCGTGCCGCTTCATGACACCGGCGTAGCCCTTGCCCTTGGTCTTGCCGGTGACGTCGACCGGCGTGCCCGCCGCGAACGCCTCGACGGTGACCTCCTGGCCGAGCTCGTACTCACCGGCGTCGGTGGTGCGCAGCTCCACGAGGTGCCGGCGCGGCGAGACACCGGCCTTGGAGTAGTGGCCGCTCTTCGGCTTGCTGACCTTGCGGGGGTCAATCGCGCCGAACGCCAGCTGGACCGCGGAGTAGCCGTCCTTCTCGTCAGTGCGGACCTGGGTCACGACGCACGGGCCGGCCTGCACCACGGTTACCGGGACGACCTTGTTGTTGTCCCAGACCTGGGTCATGCCGAGCTTGGCGCCCAGGATCCCCTTCACTTGCCTGTCCATTTGTCCGGATCCCTACAGCTTGATCTCGATGTCGACGCCAGCCGGCAGGTCGAGGCGCATGAGCGAGTCGACCGTCTTCGGAGTCGGGTCGATGATGTCGATCAGACGCTTGTGCGTGCGCATCTCGAAGTGCTCGCGCGAGTCCTTGTACTTGTGCGGCGAACGGATCACGCAGAAACGGTTGATCTCCGTGGGCAGCGGCACCGGGCCCGCGACCTGCGCCCCGGTACGCGTCACCGTCTCGACGATCTTCCGCGCCGAGGAGTCGACGACCTCGTGGTCATAGGCCTTGAGCCGGATGCGGATCTTCTGTCCCGCCATGGTGGCTTCTGTTTCCTTCTCTCGATGCCGCTACGTGCGAAAGCGGGTGGCCTCCGCATGCCCGCAGGACCGTTGATCCTGCGTTGTCCGACCCCCGCGGTCGGGCGTGTCGCGCCTCTTCGCAGAATGCGGTGCATTCAGCTTCCGGCCTCCGCCCCCGATGGAGCCGGGGCGGATGCGATCGCGGGGATCTGAGGGTGCCGAGCGGCAGACAAACACACCCGGACACCCGGCGAGGGTGGGTACCTGTACGAGCCAGCTACCCACCCCGCGCGGACGCAACCTGACTAGTATGCCGGATTCTCTCCAGCATTGCTAATCGGGGTCACCAATGGGGGTTGCCCACGACCCGCGTCATGGACAACCCTCAATCACTTGATGATCTTCGTGACCGTTCCGGCGCCGACGGTGCGGCCACCCTCACGGATCGCGAACTTCAGGCCCTGCTCCATGGCGATCGGCTGGATCAGCTTCACGGACATGGAGGTGGAGTCGCCCGGCATGACCATCTCGGTGCCCTCGGGCAGCGTGACGACGCCGGTGACGTCCGTGGTGCGGAAGTAGAACTGCGGCCGGTAGTTCTGGAAGAACGGGGTGTGCCGGCCACCCTCCTCCTTGGAGAGGATGTAGACCTGGCCCTCGAACTCCGTGTGCGGAGTCGTGGTGCCCGGCTTGACGACGACCATGCCGCGCTCGACGTCCTCGCGCTTGATACCACGCAGCAGCAGACCGACGTTCTCACCCGCGCGGGCCTCGTCGAGCAGCTTGCGGAACATCTCGATGCCGGTGCAGACGGTCTTGGTCGACTTCTCGCGGATACCGACGATCTCGACCTCCTCGTTCGGCTTGAGGATGCCGCGCTCGGCCCGGCCGGTGACGACGGTGCCACGACCGGTGATCGTGAACACGTCCTCGATCGGCATGAGGAACGGCTTCTCGGTCTCACGCTCGGGCTGCGGGATCGCGGTGTCGACCGCGTTCATCAGCTCCATGAGCTTGCCGGTCCACTCCGGGTCACCCTCGAGCGCCTTGAGCGCCGACACGCGCACGACCGGCAGGTCGTCGCCCGGGAACTCGTAGGTGCTCAGCAGCTCGCGGACCTCGAGCTCGACGAGCTCCAGGAGCTCCTCGTCCTCGACCATGTCGCTCTTGTTCAGGGCGACGACGATGTACGGAACGCCGACCTGGCGGGCCAGGAGGACGTGCTCCTTGGTCTGCGGCATCGGGCCGTCGGTGGCGGCCACGACCAGGATCGCGCCGTCCATCTGAGCCGCACCGGTGATCATGTTCTTGATGTAGTCCGCGTGGCCGGGGCAGTCCACGTGCGCGTAGTGGCGCGCCGCGGTCTGGTACTCGACGTGCGCGATCGAGATCGTGATGCCGCGGGCCTTCTCCTCCGGCGCCTTGTCGATCTCGTCGAACGGGGTGTACGGGTTCAGCTCCGGGAACTCGTCGTGCAGAACCTTGGTGATGGCCGCAGTCAGCGTCGTCTTACCGTGGTCGATGTGACCAATGGTGCCGATGTTGACGTGCGGCTTAGTCCGCTCGAACTTCGCCTTCGCCACTGGTGTCCTCCTGTGGACTGATCATTACTTTTCGCCCGGCACGCCGATAAGGCGCTCAGGACTCTGTCGACTGCTCGTGCACGTGCGGTCCGCGACGGACCGCACGTGCCTCAACGCGTCAGGCGCCGGTGGCCTTAGCGATGATCTCCTTCGCCACGTTCGCGGGAACCTCGGCGTAGGAGTCGAACTGCATGCTGTAGCTAGCCCGGCCCGCAGTCTTCGACCGCAGGTCGCCGACGTAGCCGAACATCTCCGAGAGCGGCACCAGAGCCTTGACGACGCGGGCGCCGTGACGCTCCTCCATCGACTGGATCATGCCACGACGGGAGTTGAGGTCGCCGATGACGTCACCCATGTTGTCCTCGGGGGTGGTGACCTCAACGGCCATCATCGGCTCCAGCAGCGCGGGATCGGCCTTGCGAGCCGCTTCCTTCATGGCCATGGAGCCGGCGATCTTGAACGCCATCTCGGACGAGTCGACCTCGTGGTACTGGCCGTCGACCAGGGTCAGCTTGACACCGACCAGCGGGTAGCCGGCGAGCACACCGTACTGCAGGGAGTCCTGGGCACCCGCGTCCACCGAGGGGATGAACTCACGGGGGATGCGACCACCGGTCACCGCGTTGACGAACTCGTAGGTCGGGCCGTCCGCCTGCAGCGGCAGCGGCTCGACGGAGACGATCACCTTCGCGTACTGACCCGAACCACCGGTCTGCTTCTTGTGAACGTAGTCGACCTTCTCCACCGCGCGGCGGATGGTCTCGCGGTACGCCACCTGCGGCTTGCCGATGTTCGCCTCGACGTTGAACTCGCGACGCATACGGTCGACGAGGATGTCGAGGTGCAGCTCGCCCATGCCGGCGATGATGGTCTGCCCGGTCTCCTCGTCGTTGAAGACGCGGAAGGTCGGGTCCTCCTCGGCCAGGCGCTGGATCGCGGTGCCCAGCTTCTCCTGGTCCGACTTGGTCTTGGGCTCGATGGCGACCTGGATGACCGGCTCCGGGAAGGTCATCGACTCCAGGATGACCGGGTTCGCCGGGTCGCAGAGCGTGTCACCGGTGGTGGTCTGCTTCAGACCCTGGACGGCGATGATGTCGCCGGCCTGCGCGGTGGTGCGCTCCTCACGCTTGTTGGCGTGCATCTGGTAGATCTTGCCGATCCGCTCCTTGCGGTCCTTGGTGGAGTTGACCACCTGGGAACCGGACTCGAGCGTGCCGGAGTACACCCGGACGTAGGTGAGCTTGCCGAGGTGCTTGTCGGTCTGGATCTTGAAGGCCAGCGCCGAGAAGGGCTCGTCGTTCGACGGCTTGCGCAGCAGCGGCGTCTCGCCGTCGGTCGCGGTGCCCTCGATCGCCGGGATGTCCAGCGGCGACGGCAGGTACTCGACCACGGCGTCCAGCATCGGCTGCACACCCTTGTTCTTGAACGCCGAGCCGCACAGCACCGGGTTGGCCTTGCTGGCGATGGTGGCGCGCCGGATGGCGGCCTTGATCTCCTCCTCGGAGACCTCCTCGCCCTCGAGGTACTTCTCCATCACGGCGTCGTCGACGTCCGCGAGGGTCTCGAGCAGCTTCTCGCGCCACTCGTTCGCGGAGTCGACCAGGTCGGCCGGGATCTCCTCGATCGCGTAGTCCTCGCCCTTCTGGGTCTCACCACGCCAGGTGAGGGCGCGCATGCCGATCAGGTCGACGACACCGATGTGGTCGGCCTCGAGCCCGATCGGGATCTGCAGGACCAGCGGGGTGGCGTTCAGCCGGTCGATCATCATCTGCACGCAGCGGAAGAAGTCCGCGCCGGTCCGGTCGAGCTTGTTGACGAAGCACATCCGGGGGACGTTGTACTTGTCCGCCTGGCGCCAGACATTCTCGGTCTGGGGCTCCACGCCGGCCACACCGTCGTACACCGCGACCGCACCGTCGAGCACACGCAGCGACCGCTCGACCTCGACCGTGAAGTCGACGTGGCCGGGCGTGTCGATGATCTGGATCGTGTGACCCTTCCACTCGCACTTGGTGGCGGCGGAGGTGATGGTGATACCGCGTTCCTGCTCCTGCTCCATCCAGTCCATGACGGCAGCGCCCTCGTGGACCTCACCGATCTTGTACGTGATGCCGGTGTAGAACAGGATCCGCTCAGTCGTCGTGGTCTTACCAGCGTCGATGTGCGCCATGATGCCGATGTTGCGAACCTTGGCGAGCGCGTCTGCGGCGGCCACTTCCATCCCTACTTTTCTTCGTCGTCGTCTCGTGGACCGGTACGACTGCCGTGGCCCGGCGGATGCCGGGCCCGCAGCAGGGTCTTACCAGCGGTAGTGCGCGAAGGCCTTGTTGGACTCCGCCATCTTGTGGGTGTCCTCGCGACGCTTGACCGCGGCGCCGAGGCCGTTGCTGGCGTCGAGCAGCTCGTTCTGCAGCCGCTCGATCATGGTCTTCTCGCGACGGGCCTTGGAGTACTGCACCAGCCAGCGCAGACCGAGCGTGGTCTGACGCGGGGTCCGCACCTCGACCGGCACCTGGTAGGTCGCGCCACCGACGCGGCGGCTGCGGACCTCGAGGGTCGGCTTGACGTTGTCCATCGCGCGCTTGAGGATGACCACCGGGTCGGTGCCGCTCTTCTCGCGGCAGCCCTCGAGGGCGCCGTACACGATGCGCTCGGCGAGCTGACGCTTGCCGCCGATCAGGATCTTGTTCACCAGCTGGGTGACCAGCGGCGAGTTGTACACCGGGTCAGCGACCACCGGGTGACGCTGCGCGGGGCCCTTACGCGGCATGTCAGCTCTTCTCCTTCTTCGCGCCGTAACGGCTGCGGGCCTGCTTGCGGTTGCGGACACCCTGGGTGTCCAGCGAACCACGAACGATCTTGTAGCGGACGCCCGGAAGGTCCTTCACACGACCGCCACGCACGAGCACGATCGAGTGCTCCTGCAGGTTGTGACCGACGCCCGGGATGTACGCCGTGACCTCGATCTGGCTGCTCAGCTTCACACGAGCGACCTTGCGCAGCGCAGAGTTCGGCTTCTTGGGGGTGGTGGTGTACACGCGCGTGCACACGCCGCGCCGCTGAGGGCTTCCCTTCAGGGCCGGCGTCTTCGTCTTGCTCGTCTTCGCCTGGCGGCCCTTGCGGACCAGCTGCTGGATCGTGGGCACCGGGTTTCTCCGCTCCCTTCGGCCGCTTCCTGTTTACGGCCGCACCGTATGTTTCTGCCTCTGTGTGCGCGGCGATCCCTGGAGGGGGAGCGTCCCGCACCCGCGGTCGGGCGTGTCGTCCGGCTCACGGTCCCATCACGCGTGGTTCATCCACGCGTTCCGGGTCTTGTCTTTGTCGGGACATGGGTCCTCACCGGACCCTGCCCGTCGTGCCGCATTACCCGTCGTACGTTCCGATTCGGGTGCACGCACGAGTTGCCCGGGCGAGCCCGGGCACGAGGGGAAAGAGTACCCACCCCAAGCACCCAGGTCAAAATGAACTCAGGCTCCCATGATGGACAACTCCGTATACCAGTGTACCGGGTGCCCCGGCACGGCAACGCCGCGGTGCCGGATCCACGCTCGTGCCGCTCTCACGAGGCCTGTACCACAAATCCCAGGAACAACGCCAGCAACGATATCCCCGCGCCGCTGCCGCCGCACGCGATGCCGGCGGTGGCCAGCCCACTCCCGGTGAACCGGACCCGGTCCGGCCCGCCGGTGCGCCGGATCTGCCGCTTCGCGATCACCGCGGCCACCACCCCGCCTCCACCGGCCAGCACGCTGAGCAGTGTGAATGCGCCGGCCACCCAGGTACCCGCGCCACCGAAGCCGAAACAGATCACCAGGATCGAGACGAGGATCGAACCGACGCCGGCGATCAGCGCCCCGATCGCCAGTCCGGACGTGATCGGCACGACCCGGACCTGGACCAGCCCGAAATCGGTGCCGCTCACCGCGTCCAGCCGTTCCACCTCCCAGCCGCTGGCCGACGTGGTCACCGGCGTCCAGTACGGCGGCTGACCGGACGGCGCGGGGCCGGCCGGCGGGGGCGGCGGGTAGGCGGCGGGGCCCGGAGGCTGCGTCATGTTCAGAAGCATGTCACCCGGACGAGCCGTGGCGCAGCCCGGCCGGTCCCCCGCGGCGGCGTGCGGCAGCCCGCCCGGTTCAGTCGGTGCCCGGCGCGAAGTCCGGCCCGCCGGGTGCGGCAGCCAGATGCAGCAGACCGGCGATCGTGGCCACCACCAGCGCGGTCAGCGCCAGCACGAGCCCCGTCCAGGCCAGTCGGCGGCCGCGCCGGATCCACCGGCCGCCGGTCAGGTAGCCACCGGCGGCGTACGCCTCCCGGACGGTCTGCCGGGCCAGCAGCAGCGCGACCGTGGCCGGAATCACCCCGCCGATCAGCGGGCCGGTCAGCAGCCCGGCCAGGCCGAGCACGAAGACCGCGCGCGCCTTCGTCGACGGGGCCGGCTCCGGGTCCAGCGGGTGGCGGGCAGGCACGGCGTGAACACTCACCCGTCCATCTTAGGAACGCCGTCGGGGCGACCGCGCGATGCGCGGCCGCCCCGACGGGATCAGCTCCTCCGGTCAGGTCCGGTCAGGGACCTTTTCCGGTACGGCCTCAGCGGTACGACCCGAAGTCGAAGTCGTCCAGCGGGACCGCCTGGCCACTGGCCGGCCCGAAGCCGTAGTCGGTCTCCGGGTACCCGGTCATCGAGTACACCTTGGCCTTGGCCTCCTCGGTCGGCTCGACCCGGATGTTGCGGTACTTGGAGATACCGGTACCGGCCGGGATGAGCTTACCGATGATGACGTTCTCCTTGAGGCCGACCAGCGAGTCGCTGCGCGAGTTGATCGCCGCGTCGGTCAGCACCCGGGTGGTCTCCTGGAAGGAGGCCGCCGAGAGCCAGGAGTCGGTCGCCAGCGAGGCCTTGGTGATACCCATCAGCACCGGACGACCGGCGGCGGGCTCGCCACCCTCGCCCACGAGACGGCGGTTCTCCGACTCGAAGAGCGCCCGGTCGACCAGCACGCCCGGCAGGAACTCGGTCGCGCCGGAGTCGATGACCGTCACCCGCTTGAGCATCTGGCGAATGATGATCTCGATGTGCTTGTCGTGGATCAGCACACCCTGCGAGCGGTAGACCTCCTGGACCTCGCTGGTCAGGTGGACCTGGACCGCGCGCGGGCCCATGATGCGCAGCAGCTCGTGCGGGTCGATGGTGCCCTCGGTGAGCTTCTCGCCGACCTGCACGTGGTCGCCGTCGTGCGCCCGCAGCTTGACCCGCTTCGAGATCTTGTCGTACACGATCTCGTCGCTGCCGTCGTCCGGGATCACGATGATCTTCCGCGACCGCTCGCCGTCCTCGATCCGGATGCGGCCGGGGGTGTCGGCGATCGGCGCCTTGCCCTTCGGCACCCGGGCCTCGAAGATCTCCTGCACACGCGGCAGACCCTGGGTGATGTCCTCACCCGCGACACCACCGGTGTGGAAGGTACGCATCGTCAGCTGGGTACCCGGCTCACCGATGGACTGGGCGGCGATGATGCCGACCGCCTCACCGATGTCGACCGACTTGCCGGTCGGCAGCGAACGGCCGTAGCAGGCCGCGCAGACGCCCAGCTTCGACTCACAGGTCAGCACGCTGCGCACCCGGACGTTCTCCACGCCCGCCGCGACCAGCTTGTCGACCAGGATCGAGTTGAGGTCGGTGCCCCGGGCGACGACCAGGTTGCCGGCCTCGTCGTGGATGTCGTCCGCCAGCGTCCGGGCGTGCACGCCGGTCTCGGCGTGGGTGTGCACGACCAGGGTGCCGTCCGGCTCGCGCTCGCCGACCGCCATCGGGATGGCACGGTCGGTGCCGCAGTCCTCCTCGCGGATGATGACGTCCTGCGAGACGTCCACCAGACGCCGGGTCAGGTAACCCGAGTCGGCGGTACGCAGCGCGGTGTCGGCCAGACCCTTACGGGCGCCGTGGGTGGAGATGAAGTACTCCAGCACGGTCAGGCCCTCGCGGTACGACGAGGTGATCGGCCGCGGGATGATCTCACCCTTCGGGTTGGCCACCAGGCCACGGATCGCGGCGATCTGCCGGAGCTGGAGCAGGTTACCGCGGGCGCCGGAGTTGATCATCACCCAGAGCGGGTTCTCCTGCGGCAGCGCGGTCTCCATCTCCTTGGAGATCTCGTTGGTCGCCTTGGTCCAGATCTCGATGAGCTCGCCGCGACGCTCCTCGGCGGTCATCAGACCACGCTGGTACTGCTTGTCGATGCGGTCGGCCTCGACCTGGTAGCGCTGCAGGATCTCCGGCTTGCGCGGGGGGCCGATGACGTCGCCCATGCCGATCGTCACACCGGACCAGGTGGCCCAGTGGAAGCCGGCCTCCTTGAGCGCGTCCAGGGTCGCGGCCAGGGCGACCTTGGGGAAGCGCTCGGCGAGGTCGTTGACGATCGCCGACAGCTGACCCTTGCGGATCTCGTAGTTCACGAAGCGGTAGCCCGGGGGCAGCGTCTCGTTGAAGATCACCCGGCCGAGCGTGGTCTCGACGAGCAGCGGCTCGCCCTCGACCCACTCCTCCGGAGCGACCCACGGCGCCTGCTTGCCGCCGTTGTCCACGCCGACCACGTCGCGCAGCCGGATCTTCACCGGTGCCTGCAGGTGCAGCTCGCCGTTGTCGTACGCCATCCGCGCCTCGGCGTCCGAGCTGAACACCCGGCCCTCACCCTTCGCCCCAGGGCTCAGGTGGGTCAGGTGGTACAGACCGATGACCATGTCCTGGGTCGGCATGGTGACCGGCTTGCCGTCGGCCGGCTTGAGGATGTTGTTCGACGACAGCATCAGGATCCGGGCCTCGGCCTGCGCCTCGGCCGACAGCGGCACGTGCACCGCCATCTGGTCACCGTCGAAGTCCGCGTTGAACGCGGTGCAGACGAGCGGGTGGATCTGGATCGCCTTGCCCTCGACCAGCTGCGGCTCGAAGGCCTGGATGCCCAGCCGGTGCAGGGTCGGAGCACGGTTCAGCAGCACCGGGTGCTCGCTGATGACCTCCTCCAGCACGTCCCACACGACCGGCCGCTGCCGCTCGACCATCCGCTTGGCGGACTTGATGTTCTGCGCGTGGTTCAGGTCGACCAGGCGCTTCATCACGAACGGCTTGAACAGCTCCAGCGCCATCTGCTTGGGCAGACCGCACTGGTGCAGCTTCAGCCGCGGGCCGACGACGATGACCGAACGGCCGGAGTAGTCGACGCGCTTGCCGAGCAGGTTCTGCCGGAACCGGCCCTGCTTGCCCTTGAGCATGTCGGACAGCGACTTCAGCGGGCGGTTACCCGGGCCGGTGACCGGCCGGCCGCGGCGGCCGTTGTCGAACAGCGCGTCGACGGCCTCCTGCAGCATCCGCTTCTCGTTGTTGACGATGATCTCCGGCGCGCCCAGGTCGATCAGGCGCTTGAGCCGGTTGTTCCGGTTGATGACCCGGCGGTACAGGTCGTTCAGGTCGCTGGTCGCGAACCGGCCACCGTCGAGCTGCACCATCGGCCGCAGGTCCGGCGGGATCACCGGGACGCAGTCGAGCACCATGCCGAGCGGCGAGTTGCGGGTGTTCAGGAACGCCGCGACGACCTTGAGCCGCTTGAGCGCCCGGATCTTCCGCTGGCCCTTGCCGGTACGGATGATCTCCCGGAGGTTCTCCGCCTCGGCGTCCAGGTCCATGTTCTCGAGCAGCGCCTTGATCGCCTCGGCGCCCATGCCACCGGTGAAGTACTCACCGAAGCGGTCGCGCAGCTCGCGGTAGAGCAGCTCGTCGGTGACCAGCTGCTTGGCGTCGAGCTTGCGGAAGGTGTCGAGCACCTCGTCGAGACGGTCGATCTCGCGCTGCGCCTTGTCCCGGATCTGGCGCATCTCGCGCTCGCCGGCTTCCTTGACCTTGCGGCGCACGTCCGCCTTGGCGCCCTCGGCCTCCAGCTCGGCAAGGTCCTGCTCGAGCTTGGCGGCGCGCTTCTCGATCTCCGAGTCGCGGCCGTTCTCCGACTGCCGCTTCTCGGCGAAGATCTCGTTCTCGATGGTGGACATGTCGCGGTGACGCGCCTCGGCGTCCACGCTGGTGACCACGTACGAGGCGAAGTAGATGATCTTCTCGAGGTCCTTCGGCGCCAGGTCGAGCAGGTAGCCCAGCCGGCTCGGCACACCCTTGAAGTACCAGATGTGCGTCACGGAGGCGGCCAGCTCGATGTGGCCCATGCGCTCACGCCGGACCTTGGAGCGAGTCACCTCGACGCCGCAGCGCTCACAGATGATGCCCTTGAACCGGACGCGCTTGTACTTACCGCAGTAGCACTCCCAGTCCCGCTGCGGACCGAAGATCTTCTCGCAGAAGAGTCCGTCCTTCTCCGGCTTGAGGGTGCGGTAGTTGATCGTCTCGGGCTTCTTGACCTCGCCGTGCGACCACTGCCGGATGTCGTCAGCGGTCGCCAGGCCGATACGCAACTCGTCGAAGAAGTTGACGTCGAGCACTTGGACTATCCCTCGTGTTTCGTTGCTCGGGTGAATTCAAGGCCGGCGGGCGGCGGCCCCGGCTGTGCTGTCCCAGCGGCTTCGCCGAAATACCGACAAAACCGCTGATGACCCCGGGGCCGCTCTCCGTCAGATCTCTTCGACGCTGCTGACACCCTCGTTCGGGCGCCGGGACAGGTCGATGCCGAGTTCCTCCGCGGCCCGGAAGACCTCGTCGTCCGTCTCGCGCATCTCCAGAGCCACACCGTCGCTGGAGAGCACCTCGACGTTCAGGCACAGCGACTGCAGCTCTTTGAGCAGCACCTTGAAGGACTCCGGGATTCCCGGCTCCGGGATGTTCTCGCCCTTGACGATGGCCTCGTACACCTTCACGCGGCCAAGCACGTCGTCGGACTTGATGGTCAGCAGCTCCTGCAGCGCGTAGGCGGCGCCGTAGGCCTGCATCGCCCAGCACTCCATCTCGCCGAACCGCTGGCCACCGAACTGGGCCTTACCACCGAGCGGCTGCTGCGTGATCATCGAGTACGGGCCGGTCGACCGGGCGTGGATCTTGTCGTCGACCAGGTGGTTCAGCTTCAGGATGTAGACGTAGCCGACCGAGATCGGGTCCGGCAGCGGCTCACCGGAGCGGCCGTCGAACAGCTGCGCCTTGCCGTCGCCGTTGACCAGCCGCTTGCCGTCCCGGTTCACCAGGGTCGACTCAAGCAGGCCCTTGATCTCCTCCTCCTGGGCGCCGTCGAAGACCGGGGTCGCGACGTTGCTGTCGGCGGGGGACTCGTGCGCGTCGATCGAGCGGAGCTGGCGCTTCCACTCCTCGTCGTCGCCCTCGACGGACCAACCCGTCTTGGCGATCCACCCGAGGTGGGTCTCCAGGACCTGGCCGATGTTCATACGCGAGGGCACACCGAGCGGGTTGAGCACGATGTCGACCGGGGTGCCGTCCTCCAGGAACGGCATGTCCTCGACCGGCAGGATCTTGGAGATGACGCCCTTGTTGCCGTGCCGGCCGGCGAGCTTGTCACCGTCCTGGATCTTCCGCTTCTGCGCGACGTACACCCGGACCAGCTCGTTCACGCCGGGGGGCAGCTCGTCGCCGTCCTCGCGGGAGAACGTACGGACACCGATGACGGTGCCGGTCTCGCCATGCGGAACCTTCAGCGAGGTGTCCCGGACCTCCCGGGCCTTCTCACCGAAGATCGCGCGCAGCAGGCGCTCCTCCGGGGTCAGCTCGGTCTCGCCCTTGGGCGTGACCTTGCCGACCAGGATGTCGCCGGGCACGACCTCGGCGCCGATCCGGATGATGCCCCGCTCGTCCAGGTCCGCCAGCATCTCCTCGCTGACGTTCGGGATGTCGCGGGTGATCTCCTCCGGGCCGAGCTTGGTGTCGCGGGCGTCGACCTCGTGCTCCTCGATGTGGATCGAGGTGAGCACGTCCTGCTGCACGAGGCGCTGCGACAGGATGATCGCGTCCTCGTAGTTGTGGCCCTCCCAGCACATGAACGCGACCAGGAGGTTGCGGCCCAGGGCCATCTCCCCCTCGTCGGTGCACGGGCCGTCGGCGATGACCTGGCCGGCCTCGACCCGGTCACCCTCGAAGACGATCGGCTTCTGGTTGACGCAGGAGCCGGCGTTCGAGCGGCGGAACTTGTGCAGCAGGTAGGTACGCCGGTGGCCGTCGTCCTGGTGCACCGTGACGTAGTCGGCGCACAGGTCCTCGACCACACCGCCGACCTCGGCCACGACCACGTCGCCGGCGTCCACCGCGGCGCGGTACTCCATGCCGGTGCCGACCAGCGGCGACTCGGCCTTGACCAGCGGCACCGCCTGGCGCTGCATGTTCGCGCCCATGAGGGCACGGTTCGCGTCGTCGTGCTCGAGGAACGGGATCATCGCGGTGGCGACCGAGGTCATCTGCCGCGGCGAGACGTCCATGTAGTCGACCTCGGCGCCGGGCACGTAGTCGACCTCACCGCCCTTCCGGCGGACCAGGACGCGGTCCTCGGCGAAGGAGCCGTCGCTCTTCAGCGGGGCGTTCGCCTGCGCCTTGATGAACCGGTCCTCCTCGTCCGCGGTCAGGTAGTGAACCTCGTCGGTGACGACGCCGTTCTCCACCTTGCGGTACGGGGTCTCGATGAACCCGAACGGGTTGACCCGCGCGAACGTCGAGAGCGCGCCGATCAGACCGATGTTCGGGCCCTCGGGCGTCTCGATCGGGCACATCCGGCCGTAGTGCGACGGGTGCACGTCACGGACCTCGAAGCCGGCCCGCTCACGGCTCAGACCACCCGGGCCGAGCGCGCTCAGCCGGCGCCGGTGGGTCAGACCCGCCAGCGGGTTGGTCTGGTCCATGAACTGCGACAGCTGCGACGTACCGAAGAACTCCTTGATCGCCGCCACCACCGGGCGGATGTTGATCAGGGTCTGCGGCGTGATCGCCTCGACGTCCTGGGTCGTCATCCGCTCGCGCACGACGCGCTCCATCCGGGACAGGCCCACCCGGACCTGGTTCTGGATGAGCTCGCCGACGGTCCGCAGACGCCGGTTGCCGAAGTGGTCGATGTCGTCGGCCTCGTAGCCCTCCTCACCGGCGTGCAGCCGGCAGAGGTACTCGACGGTCTTGACGATGTCTTCCTCGGTCAGCGTGCCGCGGACGATCGGCACGTCGATGTCGAGCTTCTTGTTGAACTTGTAGCGCCCGACCTTGGCGACGTCGTACCGCTTCGGGTTGAAGAAGAGGTTGTCGAGCAGGGTCTGCGCGTTCTCCCGGGTGGGGGGCTCGCCCGGACGCAGCTTGCGGTAGATGTCGAGCAGGGCCTCGTCCTGCCCGGCGATGTGGTCCTTCTCCAGCGTCGTCATGAGCAGCTCGGACCAGCCGAAGCGCTCGCGGATCTGGTCGGCGGACCAGCCGATCGCCTTCAGCAGGACGGTGACAGCCTGGCGACGCTTACGGTCGATACGGACACCGACGGTGTCGCGCTTGTCGATGTCGAACTCCAGCCAGGCACCCCGGCTCGGGATGACCTTGACGCTGGTGAGGTCGCGGTCGGAGGTCTTGTCCGGCTCCTTGGTGAAGTACACGCCCGGCGAACGGACGAGCTGGCTCACCACGACGCGCTCGGTGCCGTTGATGACGAACGTCCCCTTGGGGGTCATCATCGGGAAGTCACCCATGAACACGGTCTGGCTCTTGATCTCGCCAGTCGTGTTGTTGGTGAACTCCGCGGTCACGAACAGCGGCGCGCAGTAGGTCAGGTCCTTCTCCTTGCACTCCTCGATCGAGGCCTTGACCTCGTCGAACCGGGGAGATGAGAAGGACAGCGACATAGTGCCGGAGAAGTCCTCAATGGGACTGATCTCTTCGAGGATCTCTGCGAGGCCCGAGTGGGCGTGCGGGTCGTCCGTCGTCCGGGCCTGCCAGGCCTCGTTGCCGACCAGCCAGTCGAAGGACTCCGTCTGGAGGGCGAGGAGGTTGGGGACCTCTAGCTGCTCGGTGATCCGGCCGAAAGAGACACGGCGGGGTGCGTAAGCGCTCGACGTACGGCTGGTCTTCGCAGGGCGGGAAGCTGCCAAGATGCGTCCTTCCGAGGACCGGTGCTGCTATGCGGCTGAGTTGCTGGTGCAACTGGTCTGCGTGCACTCCAAAAGACACCCAACGAAATCCACGTAGATGGATATCCCGGCAGGCGTCAAGACAGAAGGCAGCGCAAACTAGCAGTGTAGCCGCTTGGCTAACCGCTGTCCAGCCCACACCTGAGGTGGCCCGCGGAACGTGTCCCCGACGCCGCTGACCTGCGAATTCCCGGTCAGTGCCGTGGTCGGGGCCGCTCAGAGACGCGGCAACTCTTCCTCCGGTGCTGGTCCGTGGTCATCGGGTCTGCCGAATACCCATGGGCCGGCTGTTGCAAGCGCGGAAACTTGCTGCCATCAGCGTGCCTGTCAGCGGACACTCAGTCAAGGGCTGTGCCGCGGGTCGGACCCACCCGGTCGTCCGGCCGCCGCACCCAAGGGACCTTAACGCATGAATGGCCGGCTTTGGCAGCCTCTGTCGGATCCGCCGGAGCCGATCCGGAGGTGTCGCGCCGAGCACCGCGTACACCTGCCGGAACACCGATGGCGGAGACCCGGAACGGGTCTCCGCCATCGACGGGAAACGCTGTGGAGCGTCAGATCACTTGAGGGTGACCTTGGCGCCCTCGGCCTCGAGCTTGGCCTTGGCGGCCTCGGCCTTCTCCTTGTTGACGCCCTCGAGGATCGCCTTCGGCGCGCCCTCGACGGTGTCCTTGGCCTCCTTCAGGCCCAGGCCGGTCAGCTCACGCACGACCTTGATGACCTGGATCTTCTTGCCGCCGTCGCTCTCCAGAACGACGTCGAACGAGTCCTTCTCCGCCTCGGCCTCGGGCGCGGCGCCACCGGCGGCCGGGCCGGCCGCGATCGCGACCGGAGCCGCGGCGGTGACCTCGAAGGTGGTCTCGAACTGCTTCACGAACTCGGAGAGCTCGATCAGCGTCATCTCCTTGAACGCGTCGAGCAGCTCTTCGGTGCTGAGCTTCGCCATGTCAGGCAACCTTTCCTAGCAACTGATGTAAAACGTGCGTGGATTCCGCGTGGCGCGCTCAGGCGGCCTCGGCGGAACCTTCCTTCTCGCGCTTCTCCTGCAGGGCCGCCCCGAGGCGAGCGACCTGCGACAGCGGGGCCTGGAACAGCCCGGCCGCCTTGGTGAGGTTGCCCTTCATGGCGCCGGCCAGCTTGGCCAGCAGCACCTCACGGGACTCGAGGTCGGCAAGCTTGTTGACCTCGTCCGCCGTGAGCGCCTTGCCCTCGAAGACACCGCCCTTGATGACGAGAGCGGGGTTGGCCTTGGCGAAGGCACGAAGGCCCTTGGCCGCCTCGACCACGTCACCGCTCACGAAGGCGAGCGCGGTAGGACCGGTGAACAGCGTGTCGAGACCCTCGATACCCGCGTCGCCCGCGGCACGCTTCGCGAGCGTGTTCTTGGCGACGGAGTACTTGGCCTGCTGGCCGAGCGCCCGCCGCAGCTCGGTGAGCTGCTTGACGGTGAGGCCGCGGTATTCGGTCAACACGGTGGCCGTCGAGTCACGGAAGCTCTCCGTCAGCTCGGCGACGGCCGAGGCCTTGTCAGCCCGGACCGGCTTGTCCGCCATGTCCCTCCTCTCTCAGTGCTCGTTGCCACTGGTCGAGAGGGTCCGAACAAGCAAAACGCCCCGGCGCAGGGCACGGGGCGGACTCAGGCACGCGCGGACGCACGCCTCACATCACGAACCGTTCTCCCTGCGCAGGTCGCCCGCTCGTTGCGGGACCTTCGGCCGCGGCGTGCGTCTGACGACGCCCACAGCGGCGACCAGCGGTCTATGGGTGGAACTTCGAGAATCGAGACTACGCGGCCCCACCGCGAAAGCCAAATCGCGGTCGCCCACCCCGCTCATCCCTCGCCTGCTGCCGACCCCGCCGGCCGCCACCCCGGGCCCGCTGTGACGCCCGAGGCCGCTCCGGCTCCCGGCGGTCCGCTTTCCGGTACGACCGGCGAGTCCCGCCCGTAGGCTTCTCCGCCACGCCCCGTGGCTGTCCCGCGCGGCGTGCCGGCGACCCCGGACCCGGCCGCGCGCCGGGACC
Organism: Actinoplanes teichomyceticus ATCC 31121; assembly: GCF_003711105.1. Lineage (NCBI taxonomy): Bacteria > Bacillati > Actinomycetota > Actinomycetes > Micromonosporales > Micromonosporaceae > Actinoplanes > Actinoplanes teichomyceticus. The sequence continues at coordinate 630,155 of NZ_CP023865.1, read as the reverse complement.
GCCGGGACCCCCGGCCCCGGACCCCCGGACCCCCCGGACCGCCGGAACCCAGGAGCGCCGGGACCCTGGACCGCCCGGACCGCCGGGATCCCCCGGAGCGCCGGGACCGTGGCCTTGGGGACGGCCGGGAACGTGGGACCGCGGAGGCTCGGTGGCGCCGTCCGGCCCGGCCGGAGAGCGCCGGCCCTCCCGGCCCGGCGAAGCATCGGTGGCACCGGCCCGCCCGGCCGGAGAGCGCCGTCCGGCCCGGCCCGAGCCGGCAGGCGAGGGCGGCCGCGAGCCGGGGTCAGGAACGGGAACGGCGCAGCCGCGCGTAGCCGGCCAGAGCGACCGCGCACCACGCGAGACTCCAGGCGGTCAGCCGCCACAGATCGCCGACCGGCGGGGTGCTCCCGTCGCTCAGCGCCCGGGCGACGGCCATCACCGGCGGCGCCAGCCACGGGACGATCGAGCCGGTCAGCCCGAGCACGATCACCAACAGCGAGCCGGTGACCAGGACCGTGACTCCGGGCAGCACCCGCCGGGTGACCGCCCGGCCGGCCAGCGCGCCGAGCGCCACCGCGGCGAGCAGCGACAACAGGTGCGCCAGCACCCCGAGCAGGACACCGGCCGGCAACGACGACTCCGCCGAACCGGGCAACGGGCCCCGGATGCCGTGCAACAGCCACGGGGCCAGCATCGCGCCGGCGCAGACCACCCCACCCGCGACCAGGGCCGCGAGCAGGCCCGCCGCCCCCTCGCGCACCGGGCCGACCGCGAGCCGGGCGAGCCGGCGCTGCCCGTCCGGCTCGGTGTCCAGCAGCACCTTGGCCAGCCAGGCCAGCACCGGGAACAGGGCCGCCGCCGAGTAGCCGTAGGCGGCCGCGGCCGGCGCGGCTTCCCCGCCGTAGAGCACGGCGAGCACGACCAGCACGGTGATCAGCGGGGCCAGCACCCGGCCGCCGCGCCAGAACCCGGCGAGACGCATCCGCACCAGCGCGGTCACCGGCTCTCCCCCTCAGTCGCGCCCGGAGCGCCGGTGGGCTCCTGGCGTACGTCCGGGGTCGGCGCCTGCCGGACCCGCAGGACACGGTGACCGCTGTCGCGGAGCCGGACCACCGCCTCACCGGCCTCCGCGCGTGGCACCGCGATCTCGACCACCACCTCGTCCGGGCCGGGCCGCGCCGGCTCGCCCGGCTGGTCCGCGGCACCCGCCTGGCCCGCGGCGCCCGGCTCGGCCGCGGCGCCCGGCTCGGCCGCGGCACCCGCCTGGCCCGCGGCGCCCGGCTCGGCCGCGGCGCCCGGCTCGGCCGCGGCGCCCGGCTGCCGCGGGACGGATGGTGCCGGGGCGCCCGGCTGCCGCGGGACGGCCGGCCGGGTGGGCCGGATCTTCAGGGCGCCGGAGGTGACCGACCAGTGGACGGCGGCCGGGAGTCCGGTGATCTCGCCGCGGTGGTCGCTGACCAGGACGGCGCCGCCCGCCGCGGTCACCTCGGCGACGATCTGCGGGACCAGGGTGCGGGCGTGGGCGTCCAGCCCCTCCCACGGCTCGTCGAGAACCAGCAGCCCGGGCGGCGCCAGCAGGGCCTGCGCCAGGCCGACCTTCTGCGCGGTGCCCTTGGAGAGCGCCCCGAGGGGGGTGCCGGCGTGCGCGCCCAAGCCCAGGCGGTCGATCCAGTGGTCCACGGCGGACGCCGGGGCGCGGCGCAGCGCGGCCATGGCGCGCAGGTACCCGGCCGCGGTGAACGGCTGGTCGGCCGGGAAACGCTCGGGCACCCAGCCGACCACCGGTGGCCGGTTCCGGACCGCGCCGCGGACCGGGCGCAGCACGCCCGCGGCCAGTTGCAGCAGCGTGGACTTGCCGGCCCCGTTGGGGCCGAGCACCACCACGGTGTCCCCGGGATCGACCGTCGCCACCGCTTCGCGCAGTGCCCACGGGGCGTGCCGGGCGTACCGGAACCAGACGCCGTCGAAGAGCATGGCCGCTAGCTTGGCACGAGAAAGCCCCCGGGGAGATCCCCCGGGGGCTTCATCGGTTCCTGCCGGCTGTCAGGCGCTGGCGGCCTCGCCGCGCAGGTTCTTCTGCGCGCTCGGGTCGACCGGGATGCCCGGGCCGGTGGTGGTGCTGACGGTGACCTTCTTCAGGTACTTGCCCTTGGCGGCGGACGGCTTGGCCCGCAGCACCTCGTCGAGCACGGCGGCGTAGTTGTCCACCAGCTGCTCCGGCGAGAAGGACGCCTTGCCGATGATCAGGTGCAGGTTCGAGTGCTTGTCCACCCGGAAGGTGATCTTGCCGCCCTTGATCTCGTTGACGGCCTTGGTCACGTCCATGGTGACGGTGCCGGTCTTCGGGTTCGGCATCAGGCCACGCGGGCCGAGGATCCGGGCGATCCGGCCGATCTTCGCCATCTGGTCCGGCGTCGCGATCGCGGCGTCGAACTCCAGCCAGCCACCCTGGATCCGGGCGACGAGCTCGTCAGTGCCGACCTCGTCGGCGCCGGCCGCGAGGGCCTCCTCGGCCTTCGCGCCCTGGGCGAAGACGATGACGCGGGCGGTCTTACCGGTGCCGTGCGGCAGGTTGACCGTGCCGCGGACCATCTGGTCGGCCTTACGCGGGTCGACACCGAGGCGCATCGCGACCTCGACGGTGGCGTCGAACTTGGCCGAGCTGGTCTCCTTGGCGAGAGCGACCGCTTCCCGCGGCTCGTAGAGCTTGCTGCCGTCGATCTTCTCGACCGCCGCGCGGTACACCTTGCTGCGCTGTGCCATTTCTCAGTGCTCCTGTGGTTGATGGCGGAGCCGCGCGGTGGCGGCCCCTCCCACTGACATCGCCGGTGTTCCGGCGATCAGATCTTGGTGACCTGGTTGAAGTTCAGCTCGACCGGCGTCTCCCGGCCGAAGATCGACACCAGGACCTTCAGCTTCTGCTGGTCGGCGTTGATCTCGCTGATCGACGCCGGCAGCGAGGCGAACGCGCCGTCGGTCACCGTGACCGAGTCGCCCACCTCGAAGTCCAGGACCTTGACCTCGGGCTTCGCCTTCTTCTCCTCCGCCTGGACGGCCGGGGCCAGCCACTTCAGCACCTCGTCGAGGGAGAGCGGGGCCGGCCGGTCGACCCGGTCGGTGGCGCCGACGAACCCGGTCACGCCCGGCGTGTTGCGCACGCAGGAGTACGACTCGGGGGTCAGGTCCATCCGGACCAGGATGTAGCCGGGGAAGACCTTGGCCTGCACCTGGTTGCGCTTGCCGTTCTTGACCTCGACCTCTTCGCGGGTCGGCACCTCGACCTGGAAGATGAAGTCCTCCATGTCGAGGCTGGTGATCCGGGTCTCGAGGTTGGTCTTGACCTTGTTCTCGTAACCGGCGTAGGAGTGCACCACGTACCAGTCACCAGGCGCATACCGCAGCTTCTGCCGCAGCTCCTTGACGGGGTCGTAGTCCTCGTCGACCTCGGGCGCCTGGACCGCCACCGGCGTCTCGTCGGCCGTCTCGACCGACTCGTCGGTGTCCGGCGACGACTGCTCGTCAGCAAACTGCGCGGTCTCGTCGTCGTACTCAGGCACGCTCGCTCACTTCCAGATAAGTCACTCGGTACAGGTTCGCCAGGGCTACGACTTGCCGCCGAGCGCCCAGAGGATGCCCTTACCGAACCCGTAGTCCAGCACCGCCACGATCGCCGTCATCACCGTGACGAACGCGATCACGACCGCGGTGTAGGTCAGCAGCTCCTTGCGCGTCGGCCAGATGACCTTGCGGAGCTCGCTGATGACCTCGCGGAAGAAGCCGCCGATCCGGCCGAAGACCCCGGCGCGCTTGCGCTCCTTCTTGGCCTTAGCGTCGTCGTCCTGCGCACGCTCGGCGACCGCGGTCCCACCACCACGGGTCACCGGCGCGTCGGCGTCCTCATTGGCATCGTCACCGGCGGCGGCGTCGGCGAGCAGCTCGTCGTCGCCCGGGACGTCGTCACCGGGCCGGTCCTTATCGGCCACTTCGCCCTACTTCCGTCGTCGGTGGTGTTGATGTTCCCGTCAGCACTCGACCGGACGCGGGAGTTGTGCGAACCGCGCACCGGGCGGGCACGTCAGGGAGGATTGCGCAGGGGTGACAGGACTTGAACCTGCAGCCTGCGGTTTTGGAGACCGCTGCTCTGCCAATTGAGCTACACCCCTTTGCGGGACCGCCGTCTTGCGACGCACAGCCCCACGGCGCACCAGTGTACGGGTACGCCCCTGGTTATCCCAACCCGGGCTACCGCTTCCTGACAAGCGCCTGTGCCAGAGACAGTACCTTGTCTCCGTTGCACGTGGCAGTCAGGGCCAGTCTGGTGTCGCCGTCCTCGGTGACTTCCTTCACCTTGGCCGTGACGACGACCTCGGTTCCCTCGTCGGTGTCCGGCACCGGGACCGGCCGAGCGAAGCGCACGCTGAACTCGCGCACCGCGTCCGCCGCGCCGGCCCAGGCGGTCACCGCACGACCCACCAGGGCCATGGTGAACATGCCGTGCGCGATGACACCGGGCAGGCCGACCCCGGTGGCGATCCGGTCGCTCCAGTGGATCGGGTTGAAGTCGCCGGAGGCGCCGGCGTAGCGGACCAGGTCGGCCCGGGTGATCCGGAAGGTCTGCGGCTCGAGCACGTCGTCCATCAGGCAGTCTCCTCGCCGCGCTGCACCAGTTTCGACCACGCCGTGACGACCGGCTCGCCGGCCTCGGTACGCACGTCGGTGCGCACCGTGATGAACCAGTGGCCACCCCGGGTGGTGATCTCCTCCACCGTGTTCACGCACACCACCGCGTCGCCGGCCACCATCGGCCGGGTGTAGGCGAATTTCTGGTCACCGTGCACGACGCGGCTGTAGTCCAGGCCCAGAGCGGGGTCGTTGACCACCTGGCGGCTGGCGCTCATGGTGATCGCCACCGGGAAGGTCGGCGGGGCGACCACGTCCGGGTAGCCGATCGCGCGGGCCGCCTCGGGGTCGTGGTACTCGGCGTCGGTGGCGCCGATCGCGCGGGCGAACTCGCGGATCTTCTCCCGGCCGACGAGATAGGTCTCGGTGGGCGGCCAGGTGCGGCCGGCAAACGTCTGATCCAGGGGCATACCCCACAAACTACTCTGCGCCGCCCGGAGTGACTCCGGGCGGCGCAGAGAGAGACTTTTCAGCGTTGCGAACGCGCTTTCGCGAAGGTCAGCGCGTCTCGCGGTGCAGGGTGTGCTTCCCGTCGCGCGGGCAGAACTTCTTCAGCTCGATGCGGTCCGGGTCGTTGCGCCGGTTCTTCTTGGTGATGTAGTTCCGGTCCTTGCACTCCGTGCACGCCAGGGTGATCTTCGGACGGACGTCGGTCGCCTTGGCCACGGCGGGGTGCCTTCCTGCTAACGGGATCTAACTTGACGACGAACCAGCGTAGACGCTTGGTGGGTCGCTCTGCAAAGTGGGCCTCGGACTTGAGCCCCACGGGAAAGTAGCGGTGGCCGGACTTGAACCGGCGACACAGCGATTATGAGCCGCTTGCTCTGCCATCTGAGCTACACCGCCGAGCCAGGCTCACGTCCAGCGCCGGGCGGCGGGAACGAACCCGGTAGAGCCCCCTTACGGAATCGAACCGTAGACCTTCTCCTTACCATGGAGACGCTCTGCCGACTGAGCTAAGGGGGCTTGCCGCTTGCGATCTCTCGCTCGCTGCAGGAGTAAGACTACACGGCCGGGTCCCGCGGGTGAAATCGGCACCCCCCACGTTGCGAATTCGCAGGTCAGATGACTGCGCGGAGCCGGCGCACCTCGCCCGTCGGGGTGGACTCCGGCTCGGTCTGCGCGCTCAGCCAGGCCTCCAGCCGCTCGAACGGCAACGGCCGGCTGAAGAGGTACCCCTGACCGATCTCGCAGCCCATCTCCTCCAGAAGCTCAAGGGTCAGTTCGCTCTCCACCCCCTCGGCGACCACGGTGAGGCCGAACTCGCGGGCCAGCCCCACCACCGCCCGCACGATCGCCAGATCGCCCGAGTCGGTCGCCATGCCCTGCACGAACGAGTCGTCGATCTTGACCTCGTGCACCGGCCACTGGCGCAGGTAGCCCAGCGAGGAGGCGCCGGTGCCGAAGTCGTCGACGCTCAGCCGGACGCCGAGGTCGCGGAGACGGTACAGACTCGGCAGCACCCGCTCGATGTCGTGCAGCATGCCCGGCTCGGAGATCTCGAAGGTGACCTGCCCCGGCTCCACCCCGTGCTCCTCCAGCAGGTCCCGGACCAGGTCCGGGAAGCGGGCGTCGAGCAGGGTACGGGCCGAGAGGTTGACCGCGATGGACAGCGGGCGGTCGGCGTCCGCCCAGGCCCGGCAGTGCCGCAGGCCGGCGGTCAGCACCACCTCGGTGAGCCGGGCGAGCTGGCCGGTGTGCTCGGCCACCGCCACGAAGTCCTCCGGAGCGACCTCGCCGTGCGCCGGGTGCACCCAGCGGGCCAGGCACTCGACGCCGAGCACGTGCCGGTCGGCGAGCGTCACCTTGGGCTGGAAGTAGACCTCCAGCTGGTCGTTGTCGATGGCGCGGCGCAGATCGGCGGCGATGCCGAGCCGGCGCACCGCGCGCGACTCCAGGGCCGGGTGGAACGGCTGCACGCCGTACGGGAGCACCTTGGCCGCGTTGGCGGCCAGCTCGGCCCGTTGCAGCAGGGTCTCCGGGTCGCTGCCGTGGTCGGGGTAGACCGAGACGCCGACCGCGGTGTCCACGTCCAGGGTCAGCGAGCCCACGGTCATCGGGCCGCGGAGCCGCTCGCGCATCTGCGTGGCCAGGTCGACGGTGGCCTCGATGCTGGCGGCCCGGAGGGTGACCACGAACTCGTCGCCGCCGATCCGGCCGACCAGGGCGCCCGAGTCGGCGATGCCCCGGATCCGCTCGGCGACCTCGACCAGCAGCTTGTCGCCGGCGGCGTGCCCCATCGACTCGTTGACGTTGCGCTGGCCGTCGACGTCGAACAGCAGGATCGCGACGACCTCGTCCTCGGCGCGGACCTTGACCGACTCGGCCAGCGCGTCGACCATCCGGCGCCGGTTGGGCAGGGCGGTCAGGCGGTCGTGGTACGCGTCGTAGCGCAGCCGATCGACCAGCCGGGAGTTCTCCACGGCGCCGGCGACATGCGCGGCGATGGTCTCCAGCACCTGCACGTCGGCGTCGCGGAAGGTGGTGTAGGCGCCGACCCGGTTGACGACCTCCAGGGTGCCGATCGTGATCTGCCCGGAGCGCAACGGGACCGCGACGACATCGCGGAGCCCGGCCGCGCGCAGCGACCCGCGCAGCTTCGCGGTCTCCTCGAACTGCGAGCCCACCGCCACCGCGCGCCCGGTCTCGAGCACCTGGTCGCGGACCTCGGTCGGGGTCGGCGAGATGTCGAACAGGCCGCCGCTGTCGTCGACCCGGGAGGTGAGCAGCACCTCGGGATGCCGGCCCTGGGCGGCCAGCCAGAGGGTGGCGTACTCCGACTGGGTCAGCGCGCGCACCCGGCCCAGCAGCACGTCGGGCAGCCCGCCGGTGCCGGCCTCGTCGCGCAGGGCCACGGTCAGCTCGTAGACCTCGGCGAGCGTGCGGTGCTGGCGGAAGATGCCGGCGAACGACCGGAAGACCAGCACCAGGGCCAGCACCAGGCCGGCCAGCAGCAGCACGGACCACTTGGTGGCGTCCAGCAGCACCAGGAAGACCAGGCCGATGACCGTGTTGATCGCGCAGTTGAGGACGGCGGGCGCGCCCGCGCCCAGCGCCTGCCGGCCGGCGTGGCGTCCCTGCACCACGGCGATCACCCCGGCCACCGCCAGGTGCGAGGCGATCCCGCTGGCCAGGGCCGCGACGAAGATCTTGCCCCAGGTCCACGGCCCGGCGTCGTGGCTGGCCGGGAACAGCGAGAGCACCAGCAGGGCGATGGCTACCGAGGCCGCCTTGACGGCGACGTTGAAGCTGAGCTTGGCCGGCTCCAGCCGGTTCCAGAGGTGCGTCACCAGCGCGGCGCCGGTCATCGCCAGCAGAGTGGTCGCCGACGGAAGGAAATAAAGGCCCAGGACCAGCGGAATCTCTGTCACCATGACGGCATAGGCCTGGCGGCCGATGATGACCTGGGTGACCGACACCGACGCGGCGACGGCTCCCGCCATCACCAGCAGCCCGCCCAGCCACTCGTGGTACCAGCCGTGCTCCCGGGAGATGAAGACGACCAGGCAGACCGCGCCGAAAAGCGCGAGCGGAATGGTGACCAGCCAGGAATAGGCCGAGGAGCGCCGTGATGCTGGCCGAGGCCCGCTCATGGCGCTCCTTAGGGTGATTGCTGCGCGGCTGCTCATCGCAGCCCGACGCTGCCGCCGCTATTTACAGCCAGACGCTGTCGAGCGTCGCGTACTTCATGGTCTCGGTCTGAGCTGCCGCGCCGGGAGCGGCGACGGCGTTCGCGGCGACTCCACCGAAGGCCGCGACCAGAACGAAAACCAAACCGGCGAGACGGCCCAGCTTCCTAGCAGACATGTTTTCTCCCGTATTGGCGCTAGTGCACGGCGGGGGGTTACCTGATGGTGCCACACCGGTTGTGCGACAGGGAGTGTTCACCGGCGGGTCGCGGCGACCCTCCGGCAAAACCTGGCCGAACGGTTGAGTAGCCGCCGACTGTCCACGCTGAAGAATTGGCGGCTTTATGAGCGATTTAAGAGGAGAAGTAAGAACAATTCGCCTCGCCGCGTCAGGGTGGCTTGACGTCAAGCTGACTTGACGAACACAGTGGTGCCCATGGCGACTCCGGACGAGCTGGAACGACAGCACACGCTCATCAGCGCTACCCGGCGTTACGACGACCTGCGGATGCGAGACGCCCTCGCCGCCATGAACCCGGACGACGCCGCCCCCGCCCTCTCCCCCGCCGAGACCCTGGAGATGCTCGCGCTCAGCGAGGTGGTGATCCGCAAGGCGGGGTACGGACGGCAGGCCATGGTCCGCTCGGCACGCGCCGCCGGAGCCTCGTGGACCCAGATCGGCGCCGCCGTCGGCAGCAGCAAACAGGCCGCCTGGGAAGCGCACCAGCGCTGGATCGAGGACCAGGTCCGGCAGCACGAGCAGACCGGGCCCCAGGGCCTCGACCCCGACCCGGCGCACCGCGCCCGCGGGCCCGCCGGGCGGCCCGACTGACTCAGTCGCCGGTGGCCGCCGGGCGGTCGGTGTGGCTGTACTGCGACCAGGAACCCGGGTAGAGCCGCCCCCGGCCCAGACCGGCATGCTCCATCGCCAGCAGGTTGTGACAGGCCGTCACCCCGGAACCGCAGTAGGAGATCACCTCGGTGGCGCCGTCCACACCGACCGCGGCGAAACGCTCGCGCAGCCGGGCCACCGGCAGGAACCGGCCGTCCCCTGTCAGGTTCTCCCGGCAGGGCAGGCTGCGGGCGCCCGGGATGTGACCGGGGCGCGGGTCGACCGGCTCGGCGTCACCGCGGAACCGGGCCGCCTCCCGCGCGTCGAGCACCACGTAGCCACCGGCCACGGTGTCGGCCAGCGAGGCCAGCCGTCCGGCCGGCCACTCCCGCGGGGTGAAGGTCGCGGCGGGCCGGGCGGGGGGCTCGGGGGTGAGCTCACCGTCGTACCCGGGCAATCCTCCGTCGAGCAGCGCGGCCTCGCACCCGATCGCCCGCAGCAACCAGACCAGCCGCGCCGCGACGACCCCGCCGGCATCGTCGTAGGCGACCACGGTGTCCGCGTCGCCGATGCCGGCGGCGGACATCGCCGCCGCGAAGACCCGCGGATCCGGCAGCGGATGCCGGCCCTCGGCCGGCGACGCCGGGCCGGCCAGCGCGGTGTCCAGGTCGATGAAGACGGCGCCGGGCAGATGACCTTCCTGGTACGCCGCTCGCCCGGAACGACCGTCGAGGTACCAGCGGACGTCGGCCAGGACGACGTCCCCGGCGTGGGCACGCAGCCAGTCCTGATCCACCACGGGGTCGATCACCGTGTTCGCCACCTTTCCGGTTCCTGTTGCGGTCCGCTTGCTGCTCCGGCTCAAGGTTCGCGCCCCGATGACCGGCTTCCCGTCCCGGATCCGGCTATCGGCCGGACAGACCCAGCCGCATGCCGAAACCGATCAGGGCCACGCCGGTCCCGGCGTCGACGGTACGCCGGACCGAGCGCCGGGCCAGGACACCACGCGCGGCCTGCGCGCCGAAGATGATCAAGGAGAACCAGACCAGCGCCTCCAGATCGTGCACCAGGGCCAGCAGCAGGCCGACCCCGAGCGGGGACGAGTCCGCCGGCACGAACTGCGGCAACACCGCCACGTAGAAGGCGCCCACCTTGGGGTTCAGCAGATTGGTGAGCAGCCCCCTGCCGAACGTGGCCCGCCAGGTCGGGGCGGCCGCGGACGGCGGCGCCGCGGACCCCCCGTCCGCGGGGCGGCGAAGCCCGGCGCGGATCATCCGGACACCGAGAAGGACCATGTACGCGGCGCCGGCCACGCGCAGCGCGGTGTACGCCACGGTGGACGCGGTGAGCAGGGCGGAGACCCCGACCGCGGCGGCGGCGCCCCAGGTCAGGGCGCCGGCGCCGACCCCCAGGGCGGTGGCGAAGGCCGGGCCGCGGCCCATGGTGACGGCGGCGCGGAGCACCAGGGCGGTGTCCAGGCCCGGCGTGATGGTCAGCAGGGCGCCGAGGACGGCGAAAGAGAGGACGGCGTGGGTGAGGTCCATACGCCGTTACTAGCCGTTCGACGGCGGTGGCGGCCAGCATGATCCGGTCGCCGCGGCGGGTCAGGCTTTCCGGGTCGGGCCCGTGCCGCGGCCACGAGGGCGGAACCGCACCAGGGCCACGCCGACCAGCACCACGGCGACCAGCGCGGCGGCCTGGCCGGCCACGGCGCCGGGCAGGTGCAGGCCACCCACGTAGATCACCAGGGCCAGGCCGAAGAGCAGGTGGTAGCAACCGGCGTCACGGGCGGTCCGGAACGAGCGCGCGATCACGCCCGGCGCCTCGCCCCGCACCAGGATCCGCATGCCGAACAGGAACAGCGCGAGACCCAGCACGCCACCCAGCACCTCGGTACCCATCGCATCAGTGTGCGGCCGGGGCGGGCGGCGGTCAGGCGGTTGCCGGTAATCGGTGCAACCGGCTCGGCGACCGTGGCCGGCCCCGCCATCAGGACCGGCCGAACGCCGTCAGCGGTAGTTGGTGAACTGCAGGGCGACGCCGAAGTCCTCCTGCTTGAGCAGCGCGATGACGGCCTGCAGGTCGTCCCGCTTCTTGCCGGTCACCCGCAGCTGGTCACCCTGGATCTGCGCCTGCACGCCCTTCGGGCCCTCGTCGCGGATCTTCTTGCTGATCGCCTTGGCCTTGTCCGACTCGATCCCCTCGACCACCTTGAGATCGATCTTGAAGGTCTTCCCGGACTGCCGGGGCTCGCCCGCGTCCAGCGACTTGAGGGAGATGTTCCGCTTCACCAGCTTCTCCTTGAAGACGTCGAGCGCGGCGACCGCACGCTCCTCGGTCTCCGACGTGATGGTGAAGGCCTCGCCCGACTTGGCGAGCTCGGTGCCCGTGCCCCGGAAGTCGAACCGGGTGCTCAGCTCCTTCTCCGCCTGGTTGAAAGCGTTGTCGACCTCCTGCCGGTCGACCTTGCTGACGATGTCGAACGACGGGTTGGCTGCCATGATCAGACTCCTGCGGCTGGATGCTTGTCGATGTCGCCGGCGGGCCGGAACCGGCCCCGCGACATGCCGACCGTACCCGGTTGCGAACCCGCCCTGCGGTACGGCTATCCTGATGTCCGCTGCTGCGGGAAACCGCGGTGGTGCCCAGGCGGGTTGCCCGAGCGGCCAATGGGAGCGGACTGTAAATCCGTCGCGAAAGCTACAGAGGTTCGAATCCTCTACCCGCCACCACAGGGCAAGGAAGGCCCCTCACCTGCTGAAACAGCGGTGAGGGGCCTTCTTCGTCGGTCCTACTCGGTCTCACTCGGAACCGCTCGATCTCACTGGTCGTGTCGTATACGTGTCGGCGCATCGCCATGATCGGTTCTGTCCTGGCTGAACAGGCGCGCCGGAAACAGCTCCGCGTATCGGCGCGCCTCGTCGTCCCCGATGGCAACAAGCCCTAACGTTCCTTTCGCGTCACTACTCGTGCCACCCCGCCGGATCGGTGGACTCGCGTGCGGTTCACCGCTCTGGTGTTCCGAGGGCCCGGCTTCCCCGGGACCGGACAGGCGAGGAAGCATGACGAGCGACGCAGACGACGATCAGCCGCACCATCGGGAAGAACAGGACGAGAGCACCGAGGGACAACCTTCAGATCACCTCTGGAGCATTGCCCTCGGTTCGGCCGAACTCAGCGCTCTCTACTTCTCCTACAAGGGGAACGAGGGCGCAGCGCAGATAGCGCAGGCCCTCGTTCTCGTGATTCAGATGTTGCGCGCGCTGCGCTAGCGTCTGGTCGTCCGGGGGTCGTGGTTGCAGCCACGGCCCCCAACCCTTTGTCCAGCCGCACATTGGACACCTCACCGCGACTGTCAAGCAGTGCTTACCGATGTCGCTCTTGTGTGATACCCAACCTGTGAGCAGAGGCTATAGCGGGCTATAGGACAACGCACGCGAACACGCGGAAGGGTTGGCCAGTATCTTGCATGCCCATGCTGGGCAGGGAGACAGGTCTTACGCCTCGGTCGTACCTCCGAGTGCTGCTTCGACTCTCCGCCGCGCCGCCTCGTCCTGGCCGTAGATGCACTCGCATACACCCGCATGAGAACGTGGACGCTGTGCCCGGCTTACTCGGCGACCTGGGTCGCGGGGACGCCCGCGTTGGGCCGGAGCGACACGGCGGCGTGCCGCAGGTCGTACGGTCGGCGGGCCAGCGGCGACCGGACCTGGGCGGGCGTAAGGGCGGCCTCGCGCGCGGCGCGCCACGCCTTGCCGTACGAGTTGCTCGGGATGGGCTGGCCGAGCGTCGGCACGTAACGACGGCCGGGGCCGCGCCGGGTGATGGACAGCCTGCCATCGAGCGCGAGCTTGTATTCAGCGATGTGGTGGTCGAGCAGGCGGCAGAGCGGCGGCGGGGCGGGCACCGGCCGTGTCGCGCTCTTCGCCCGGTGCTTGAGTCCGCGTCGCTCGATCCTGCCGCCCTCGTCGCCCCACCCGTGCCCGACGGCGACGGTTGAGCCGGTGAGGTGCAGGGCACCCCACCCGCCCTCGACCTTCGGCCGCTCGTACTCGTCTTCTCGGAGGTTCAGCACCTCCTCGGGGCGCAACGCGGCGTAGTACATGCAGCCGAAGAAGGCGACCAGCTCGGGCGTGCGGTCGCGGACGGCCGCGAGCAGCGCCCGAGCTTGCGCCGGGTTGACTACCGCCTTGCGGTCGACCTCGTCGTCGTGCTTCGGGGCGACCCAGCTCACCGGCGACAGCGGGTGGACATCCAGTGGCCGCAGCCCGGCCGCGTATTTGAGGGCGCCCGAGAAGATCGCGTGCTTGCGAGCAATGGTGCTCGCGGATGCCGCGCCGCCGTCCCCCATGCGGATCGCGATGGTGTCGAGGGCCTTCCTGATCACGGCGGCGTCGTCACGGCGGACAGGTCAACGGGGTTGGACTCCAGCCACCGCACGGCGGTCGCCAGTTCGGCCGGCGGGTCTCCGGCGTCGCGGCGGGCCTTGTTGACGACCAGCCGTAGAGGGCGGCCCGGATGGCTTTCTCACTCGGCGCTCCCCTACTGCTCGGCAGAAGGGTCGGGGTCACCGTAGCCAGCGCCTCGGCGATGCCCGTGCGGTGCTTGGCCGAGGCGCGTGGCCACTTGACGTCGACGTAGGCGATCGCATGGTCGTACCACGGTCGGGCGTTGAGGGCGCGAGCCATCGGCTCGGGCAGGCCGCACGCCTCGTCGAAGGCGACGCCTTCCCGTTGGGCGATGACCAGCTTCGACCGGTAGTTGTCGGCAAGCGCCCCGGTGGCGAACGTGTCCCGGAACGGCTTCCCGGCGACGACCCACCGGACGGACCGAGCCCCATTACCCGTGCACCTCATGCGCCGCAGACCGGATACCGCGCGGGCCGCCAGAGGCGCGGCGCGGGAGGCGCGCCGACCGCGAGAGAACCGGATGCCGCGCCGAACGCCAGAAACACGCAAGGCGCGCCGACCGCAAGAAAAGCGGATGTACGGACCACCTGAGACCCGCGCCGACCGCAAGAAAAGCGGATGTACGGACCACCTGAGACCCGCGCCGGCCGCGCGGGATGCGGATGGCGCGGGCCGCGGGAGGGGGCGGCGCGGGCGGGTTCAGATCGCCTCGGGGAGCGGGGTGGCGGAGCGTTCGGCCGCGCGCCGGTCGGCGCGGGCCATCGCGCCGTCCGGGAGGGCGGCGACGGTCGCGGCCAGCAGCAACACGGCGCCGGCGAAGACGAACGACCACGGCAGGCCGCCCGGCTGGTCGACGATGACGCCGGCCAGCGCGCCGCCCGCGGCGCTGCCGGAGACCGACACGGTGACCACCCAGGTGTACGCCTCGTTCAGCATCCCGGCCGGCGAGAACCGGCCCACCAGGTTGTTCTCCACGGTCAGCGCGGGGGCGATGGTGGCGCCGCCGAGCACCAGGGCCACGCCCAGGTGGACCGGGCCGGGCATCAGGGCCAGCACCAGGAAGCTGGCCGCGACCGCGCTCAGCAGCCAGGCGAACTGCCGGGACAGCGCCATCGCCGGCCGACGTGTGCCGAACCAGATGCCGCCGATCGCGCTGCCCACGCCCCAGACGCCGAGCAGCACGCCGCCCAGCGCGTCGCCGCCGCCGTGCTGCGCGGCGTAGGCGGGCACGATCACCCCGGCCGCCCCGAAGGCGATGCCGAGCGCGCTGACGCACAGCAGCAGGGCAGGGAAGCCGCCGGCGCGCAGCGGGCCGAGTCCCCGGGCGGCGTGCTCCGCCGGGTGCGTCCCGCGGTGCCGCATCACCGGCAGCCGGGCCACCCACGTCGTGCCGACCAGCGTCGCCACCGCCGAGCAGGCCAGCGCCGTCGCCGGTTGCCCGGTGACCACCAGGAACGCCGAGACCAGCATCGGCCCGAGCACGAAGACCAGCTCGAACAGCGAGGTCTCGGCGGCCATCGCGGCGGCGCGCAGCCCGTGCCGGCCGCTGCCCGGCGAGGTCATGTCGGACCAGGCGCGGCGGATGGCCGCGCTCAGCGGAGGGTACGTCGCGCCGGCCGCGGCCGAGGCCACGAAGATCCATGCGAGTGCGCCCGCGCCGCCCCGGCTGGCCAGCAGCAGGCCGCCGAGCGCGAGCGGATGCAGGATCGCGGTGGCCAGCAGGATCGGCGCCGGGCCGATCCGGTCGGCGAGCCGCCCGGCGACCGGGCTCAGCGCCGCGCCGGCCAGCGCGTAGACGCCCCCGGCCAGGCCGGCCGACGCGTACCGCCCGGTGGCCTGCTCGACCAGCAGCAGCAGCCCGAGCGGGGTCATCCCGATGCCCAGCCGGGCGAGCACGCCGACGACCAGCAGGGTCCGCCCGCCCGGTAGCTGCCACACGCCAAGGTACTGACGCAATGCGGTCACGAGCCGGACCTCCCGGGTGTAACGAGTGACAGAGCCTCCGACGCTAACGTCGGCCGGCTCGGAACACACCCGAGAAGCCCGTGCTGTCATGCGTCTCACCCGGCCGGACGGCCGCGCTCGCGCGGGGCCGTCCGGCCGGGTTGCGGCGGGTCGGCGCGCCGCCGATCGTCCGGCGGGTCAGCGACGGTACGGCCGGGACGCCCCGCTGGTCAGGGCGGCCTGCTCGTGCAGCCGCCTGATCCGCTCGCCCATCGGCGGGTGGGTGGAGAACAGCGCCGTGACGCCGCCGCCGCGGAACGGGTTGGCGATCATCAGGTGCGCCGTGCTGGCGACCCGCCCGTCGGCCGGAAGCGGGACCCGCTGCGTACCGTAATGGATTTTCTCCAGGGCGCTGGCCAGCGCGAGCGGGTCCCCGGTCAGCGTGGCGCCGGAGGCGTCCGCCTGGAACTCGCGGTTGCGGCTGATCGCCAGCTGGATGATCGACGCGGCCAGCGGCCCGAGGATCAGCATCAGCAGCAGGGCCGCCGGGTTCGGCGCGTCCTCGTCGTCCGACCCGCCGAACGGCAGGAAGATCGCCAGCTGGGCGAGCATCGTGATGATCCCGGCCAGCGCGCCCGCCACGCTGGAGATCAGGATGTCCCGGTTGTAGACGTGGGAGAGCTCGTGCCCGATCACCCCGCGCAGCTCACGCCGGTCCAGGATGCGGGTGATCCCGACGGTGACCGCGACCGCGGCGTGCTGCGGGTTGCGCCCGGTGGCGAACGCGTTCGGCTGCATCGACGGGGCGACGTACAGGCGCGGCATCGGCTGGCCGGCCTGCTGCGCGAGCTCGCGCACGATCTGGTGGAGCGCCGGGAACTCGGCCTCGCCGACCGGCTGCGCGCCCATCGCCCGCAGCGCGATCTTGTCCGAGTAGAAGTAGCTGACCGCGTTGGTGACCAGCGAGAGGATCACCGCGATGACCAGGCCGGTGCTGCCGCCGAGCCAGTAACCCACGGCCAGGATGAGGCCGGTGAGCAGGCCGAGGAGAGCGGCCGTCTTGAGTCCGTTGTGATGGCTGTGCACGTTCGGCTCCTTCAGCATGCGGGCTCGTAACCCGCATTCAAGAGAACGCCTTCTGCCGGCGCGTTCATCCGAGCGGGCGCTGTGAGTTCGCTGAAGCTCCTCGATCGTCCGCGATCGCCCGCTCCTGAGGCGTCCGCCGGTCCGGGGCCGTGAGGTGGGCGACACCGGGGCGGGACAGGGATCGACGACAGATACCCCCCGGGGGTATGCTGCGGGTATGCAGACACTGACCCGCACCGCCATCGCCGCCACGCTGCACTGCCTCACCGGCTGCGCCATCGGTGAGGTGCTCGGCATGGTCATCAGCACCGCGCTGGGCTGGCCCGACGCCGGCAGCATCGCGCTCTCCGTCGCGCTCGCCTTCCTGTTCGGGTATGCGCTGACCATCCGTCCCGTGCTGGCCGCCGGCGTTCCGCTGCGCCAGGCCATCGGGGTGGCGCTGGCGGCCGACACCGTCTCGATCGCGTCCATGGAGCTGATCGACAACGCCGGGATGCTGCTCGTTCCCGGGGCGATGGACGCCGGGCTGGGCGACCGGCTGTTCTGGGGCAGCCTGGCCGGCTCGCTGGCGATCGCGTTCGTGCTGACCGTGCCGGTGAACCGCTGGATGATCGCCCGAGGCCGGGGGCACGCCGTGGCACACCACCACCATCACCACTGAGATGCCGCCTTCCGTTCGCCGAGGCAATTTGCACTCAGTGCACGCCGAGCTAGTGTCGACAGGGTGCGACAACGCAGCCCGGAGACCTGGCGCCTGATCCGTGACTCCGCCGTCGGCCTGATGGCCGAGCGCGGCTACGACGCGGTCTCGGTGGACGACATCGTGGCCGCCGCCGGGATCTCCCGCCGCACCTACTTCAACTACTTCGCCGGCAAGGAGTCGGTGCTCTTCGACCCCGACCCGGACGACCCGCGGCTGTGGGCCGAGCTGACCGCGGCCCGGCCACCGGGCGAGCCGCTGTGGACCGCCCTGCACCAGCTGATCCTCGGCTACACCGCGGCCACCGCGGACCGGATGATCCGGCAGCGGCGGGTGCTGCGAGCCTCGCCGGAGCTGGCCGTCTGCTCGCGCGACGTGTGCGACCGGTTCTGGGACGCGGTACGCCGGTGGGCCGCCGGCCGCGACGCCGGCCGGCCCGACCTGCACCTCGATCTTCTGATCAACACCGCCCGCTCGGTCTTCGCCACGGTGTCCGCGCGCTGGGACGCCGAGACCGGCATCGACGGCCTGCACCGCCTGATCGACGAGGGCTTCACCCTCCTGCAATCTCCGGAATGGACGACCTCATGACCCGTGTACCGCTTTCCGTGCTGGACCTGGCCACCGTGCGCGAGGGACACGGCAGCGCCGACGCGCTGCGCGGCACCATCGAGACCGCGAGGACGGCCGACGAGCTGGGGTACGCCCGGTTCTGGGTCGCCGAGCACCACAACATGCCGGCGGTCGCCTCCACCGCGCCGCCGGTGCTGATCGGGGCGGTCGCGGCGCAGACCCGGCGGATCCGGGTCGGCTCCGGCGGGGTGATGCTGCCCAACCACATGCCGTTCGTGGTGGCCGAGCAGTTCGCGCTGCTGGAGGCGCTCTACCCGGAGCGGATCGACCTGGGCATCGGGCGCGCGCCGGGCACCGACCAGGCCACCGCGGCGGCGCTGCGCGGCGTGTCCCCCTACCTGACCGTCGAGCAGTTCCCCGAGCACCTGCAGACGGTGCTCGGGCTGCTCGGCGACGAACGGGCCGCCGGCAAGACCGGGCGGTTGCGGGCCACGCCGGCCGCCGAGACGTACCCGCAGGTGTGGATCCTCGGCTCGTCGACGTACGGGGCGCAGATCGCGGCGGCGCTGGGACTGCCGTTCTGTTACGCGTACCACTTCGCGATCGCGTCGGACGTGGACAGCGCGCTACGGCTGTACCGCTCGGGCTTCCAGCCGTCGCCGAGCCTGGCCCGGCCGCACGTGATGGTCAGCGCGTCGGTGATCGCGGCGGAGACCACCGAGGAGGCGCAGCACCTGGCCGGGCCGAGCCGGATCATGGCGCTGAGCCTGCGTACCGGGCGGCTCGGGCCGATCATCCCGCCCGCGGCGGCGGCCGAGCGGCAGCTGTCCGAGCTCGACCGGCAGATGCTCGACTCACTGCCCGGCACGCAGTACGCAGGCACCGCCGACGAGGTGGTCGCCGGGCTGGACGCGCTCGTCGAGCGGACCGGCGCGGACGAGCTGATCCTCGCCAGCACGGTCTACGACCCGGCGACCCGGCAGGACACCCTGGCCCGGATCGCGAAGGCGTGGGGCCTGTAAACAGGTTTGTCGATCCGGGCGCGTCCCGGAGGATGGCGTCATGGTCTGGCAGCTCACATCCGATCCGGAGACGTTCGCCTCGGTCGCCGGGGACTTCCTGCGCTCCGCACCGGCCCGGCACACCCTCTTCCTCACCCTGATCGACAGCCTGCGGACGCGCGGCTTACATGCGTACGGCCCGGCCGACCCGTATTTCGGCTGGTGGACGACGCCGGGCGGCGACGTGGCGGGGGT
The DNA here is from genome assembly GCF_003711105.1 of Actinoplanes teichomyceticus ATCC 31121. Classification (NCBI taxonomy): domain Bacteria; kingdom Bacillati; phylum Actinomycetota; class Actinomycetes; order Micromonosporales; family Micromonosporaceae; genus Actinoplanes; species Actinoplanes teichomyceticus. The sequence continues at coordinate 611,061 of NZ_CP023865.1, read as the reverse complement.
GCTGCTGCAGACCCCGCCGTACCCGGTGCTGTTCAGCGGGATGCCCGCGGACGCCGTTCCCGCGGCCGTCGCGGCCCTCGCCGACCGGCCCCTCACCGGCGTCAACATGCGCACCGGGGACCTCGACGTGCTGGTCGGCCTGCTCGGCCGGCCGGGCCGGCCGGGGATGCGTACCCGCCTGCACCGCCTCGACAGCCTGATTCCGCCGGACCCGGCGCCACCGGGCGCCGCGCGGCCGGCCACCGTGGCCGACCGGGACCTGCTGATCGAGTGGCTCGGGGCGTTCTACGACCACCTCGGCGAGCCCCGGCCGCACCTCGCGGACGTGGTCGACGAGCATCTCGCCCACGCCGGCGTCACCCTGTGGACCGACGGCGGCGTGCCGGTCTCGATGGTGTTCCGGTCCCGCCCGCAGGCCGGGATGGTCCGCATCCTGAACGTCTGGACGCCGCCCGGGCACCGCCGCCACGGCTACGCGGGCGCGGCGACCGCGGCCGCCACCCGGGCCGCGCTCGACGACGGCGCCACCGAGGTGGTGCTCTACACCGACCTGGCCAATCCGACCAGCAACGCGCTCTACCACCGGCTGGGATACCGGCCGGTGGAGGATCGCGCGGTGATGGAGTTCACGCCGTCGGCGCTCTCGGTGAACGTGGGAGCGGCGGAGCCCAGCCTCGGCAAGGACACGGCGACGACCGGCATCCGCAAGCGGCCGGTCACCGAGCCGGTGGCGGTGCGCGCACCCGGCCCGAAACGGACCGGGCTGCACAGCGGGATCGTCGGCGACCACATCGGGGACACCCACCACCACGGTGGCGACGATCAGGCGGTCTACGCGTACGCCGCGGAGGACTACGCCTGGTGGTCCGCCCGGCTGGGACGCGACCTGCCACCCGGCATCTTCGGCGAGAACCTGACGACGTCCGGACTCGACCTGGTCGGCGCGGTGATCGGGGAGAGATGGGAGTTCGGGTCGGGACTGGCGCTGCAGGTCACGTTCGGGCGGATCCCGTGCGTGACGTTCCAGAACCGGATGGGCGAGCCGCGGTGGGTCAAACGGTTCGCGCAGGCCAACCGGACCGGGGCGTACCTGCGGGTGCTCGTCCCCGGTCAGCTGGTGCCCGGTGACACGATCACGGTCACCGACCGGCCGGGACACGGCCTGACCGTGGCCGAGGGCTTCGACATCTACCTGCACGACGTGTCCCGCCTGCCCCGGCTGCTGGAGGCGCCCGAGCTGCCGCCGTCCATGCTGGCCGAGATCCGTGAGCGGCTCGGCTGACCGGCCGGTGGCGGCGTGGTTGGATGGTCGGATGACATTCGCGGTGACCGACGTGCCGGAGAAGGGCCGTTTCGAGGCCCGGGACGAGGCGGGCGCCCTCGCCGGGGTGCTGACCTATCAGATCACCGGCCCGATCGTCGTGTACACGCACACCGAGGTGGAGCCGGCCTTCGAGGGCCAGGGCGCCGGTTCGGCCCTGGTCCGCGCCGCCATGGAGGACGCCCGCGCCAGGTCGCGGACCGTGGTGCCGATGTGCCCGTTCGTCGCCGGCTGGCTGGACCAGCACCCGGAGTTCGAGTCGCTGGTCGCCCGGACCACCCGCCGGGTGAAGTGACGGCGGCCGTCGCCCGGACCACCCGCCGGGTGAAGTGACGGCGGCCGTCGCCCGGACCACCTCGCGCGGACCGGGCCGCCCGGGTCAGGTCAGCGCGTCGAAGAGCAGTTGCGGAGCGAAGCCCAGCACCACCGCCACCGCCACCGCCACGATCAGGGCGGCCGCGACCGGGCGCGCCACCGGCAGGCGCGGGTGCAGCGCGGCGTCCAGCAGGACCGGGTCGGCGACGCTGAACCCGATCCGCGGGGGCAGCGTGTACAGCGACGCGGCGACCCGGACGTAGTACGCCAGGGCGATGACCGCGTTCAGCACCACCACGCCGGCCAGCCAGGCCCAGTGCGCCCCGACCAGCGCGCTCACCACCGACACCTTGGCGAAGAGACCGGCCAGGCCCGGCGGCAGACCGGCCAGGCCGGCCAGGGCGAAGGTCAGCGCGGCGCCCAGCCACGGGCTGCGCCGGCCCGCGCCCCGGTGGTCGAGCAGCGTGCCACCGTCCGCGCCGGGCAGGCGCAGCGCGACGACCACCCCGAACGCGACGAACTCCAGCACCACGAAGAAGACCGCGTAGGCCAGCGCGGCCGGGACCCCGGGCGCGCCGAGGGCCAGGGCGGCCAGGATGTAGCCGGCCTGGGCCACCGAGGACCAGGCCAGCAGGCGCACCATCCGGGTCTGGCGCAGCGCGACCAGGTTGCCGACGGTCATGGTGAGGACCGCCAGCACGGCCAGCACGACCCGGGCGTCCAGGTGGGCGACCACGGCGGCCAGCGCGAGGACACCACCGAGCTTCGAGGCGGTGGAGAGGTACGCGGCGATCGGGACCGGGGCGCCGTCGTAGGTGGCCGGAGCCCACGCGTGCAGCGGGACCGCGGCGACCTTGAAGGCCAGCCCGATCACCAGCAGGGCGACGCCGACACCGGCCAGCGGCCGGAACGGGCCGGACCCCGGCGTCAGCAGGGCCAGGTGCAGGGCGCCGGTGGCGGCGTAGTTCAGCGCCGCGCCGAGCAGTGTCACGGCCGTCGACACCACGCTGATCAGGAAGAATGTCAGCGAGGCGGAGGCGCCGGTGGAGAGCGGCCGCTCGTCGGCGGCGAAGCGGCGCAGGCCGACCAGCACGTACAGCGGCAGGGTCAGGGTCTCCAGGCCGACGATCAGGGTGATCAGGTCGCCGGCGTAACCGACCACCACGCCGCCGGTCATCGAGCAGGCCAGCAGGAAGCAGAACTCCCCGGCGGGCGCGATGCCGAGGCGCAGGGCCGGCGCGGACAGGGCGAGCACGCCCACGGTCAGGGCCGCGAACAGCGCCGCGGTGACCGCGGCCGGCCAGGCCGGGACCCAGGAGCAGGCGCCGGTGGTGCAGAACGTGCCCGGCTCCGGCCCGACGACCAGCGCGAGCACGGCGGTGGCGAGCGCGCCGAGCGCGGTGACGACCGGCACCGCGGCCCGCCGGGCGACGAACAGGTCGATCAGGAACGCGAGGATCGCGGTGCCGGCCGCGGCGTAGAGCGGCAGCAGCGCGAAGTGGTCGACCGGCTGGCTCACGGCTGCCCCCCGGCGGCGCCCGGCGGCGGGACGGAGGGGTACGGCGGCTGGGTCACGGCTGGACTCCGAGCAGGCTGAGGAGCGGAAGGTCGGTGTCGGCGAGGACCAGGGCCGGGACGATGCCGACGGCCAGGGTGAGCAGGACCAGCGGCGCCCAGGCGAACCATTCGACGGCGGCGATCGACGGGCGCAGCGCGTGCACCGACGGCGTGGCCGGGCCGTGCGTGAGCCGGCGCAGCAGGCGCAGGAAGTAGGCCGCGGTGAGGGCGCCGCCCAGCGCCGCCAGGGCGGCCAGCGTCAGCCACCACGGGCCGCCCCGGCGTACGGCGGCGACCACGGCGAACGCCTCGCCCCAGAACCCGGCGAGCCCGGGCAGGCCCAGCGAGGCGACGGCGGCGAAACCGAACAGGCCGGCCAGCCGCGGCGCGCTCTCCCGCAGGCCGCTGAGCTGGTCGAGCGATCCCGTGCCGGCCCGGTCCTTGATCGTGCCGGCCAGGAAGAACAGCAGCCCGGTGATCAGGCCGTGCGCCACGTTGCCGACCAGCGCGGCCTGCAGGCCGGTCACCGTCAGCGTCGCAATGCCGAGCAGCACGAAACCCATGTGCCCGACGCTGGAGTACGCGATCAGCCGCTTCAGCTCGCGCTGGCGCAGGCAGATCAGCGATCCGGCGAGGATGGCGACCACGGCGAGCGCGCCCAGCGCCGGGGCGGCCCACGCGGCGCCCTCCGGGGCCACCCCGACACCGACCCGGATCAGGCCGTAGGTGCCCATCTTGAGCAGCACGCCGGCCAGGATCACCGAGCCGACCGTGGGGGCCTCGGTGTGCGCGTCGGGCAGCCAGGTGTGCAGCGGCCAGAGCGGGGCCTTGACCGCGAACGCGACGGCGAGCAGGGCGAACACCACGCACTGGGTGGTCCGGGTGAGGGTGGGGGCGCCGGTCAGCGCGACCAGGTCGCCGGTGCCGGCCTCGGCCACCACCAGGACCACGCCGAGCAGCAGCAGGACCGAGCCGGCCAGGGTGTAGAGCACGAACTTGCGGGCCGCCGCGCGCCGCTCCGGACCGCCCCAGCCGGCGATCACCGCGTACATCGGCAGGAGGACGACCTCGAAGAAGACGAAGAACAGGATCAGGTCCAGGGCCAGGAAGGTGCCCAGGATGCCGACCTCCAGGACCAGGAGCAGGACCGCCAGCGTACGACCGGAGCCGCCGCCCCGGGGCACCTTGCGCACCGTGTACGCGCAGCACAGCAGCGTCAGCAGCCCGGTGAGCACCACCAGCGGGTACGAGACGCCGTCCACCCCGAGATGGAAGCGCAGCCCGAGCGCCGGCACCCAGGGCAGGTCCAGGGCGGCCCAGGGCATCAGGGGCGGGCCGGCGGTGCGCTCGCCGTAGGCGAACCAGCCGAAGTCCACGTCGGTACGCAGCGCCGCGGGCAGCAGGGTGAGCCCGAAGGTGACCGCCGCGAACCCGGTGGCGACGATCCGGGCCTGCCGGTCCCGGGCGGCCGGGAGCAGCGCGACCAGGGCCGCACCCAGCGCTGGCACCAGCAGCATGGCGACCAGCACGACCGAGCCGGCCGACCAGGGCGCGGCGGGAAGGTACTCGCGATACATCAGGTCAGCGCTCCCAGCCACGCGACGACTCCGAGGACGAGGGCGCCGAGGACGACCAGCACCGCGGCGCCGGGCAGGGCCACCCGGTGCGCCTCGTCGAACGCCCCGCCGAGGCCGCGCGTCCCGGCGCCGGCGCCCTCCACGGCGGCGTCCACCACCCGCTCGTCGGTGGCGGTGGCCAGCCGGGCCAGCGCCTTCACCGGGCGCACGATCAGGGCGCCCTGCACGGCGTCCAGGTGGAAGCCGGCGGCCAGCAGCGGGCGCGCCCGGCCCAGCGCCTCGGCCGGGTCCACGCTCGGCGCCGCCCACCACAGCCACCAGGCGGTGCCGGCGCCGGTGGCCAGCAGCAGCAGGGGCAGCAGGATGGCGACGCCCAGGTGCGGATCGTCCAGCTCCAGGGCGTGCCGGAAGCCGGGGGCGAAAGCGGCCAGGCCGAGCAGCGCGGCCGGGACGGCGAGCAGCAGGATCGGCCAGCGCATCAGGGCCGGCGGGTCGTGCGGGACGGCCGGGGTGTGGTAGCGCCCGTCGTCGAAGCCGACCTCCCAGTGCGGGCCGGCCGGCCCGTGCGCCCGGGACGGCCCGAAGAAGGCGCGCAGCAGCAGCCGCGTCGCGTACCACGCCGTCACGCCCACGGCGAGCAGGGCGGCCAGCCACACCACCCAGGCGGCCCAGGCCGGCACCCGTTCCCCGCCGTCGGTGGCGTGCGCGGCCGCGGTCAGCACGTTCTCCTTGGACCAGAACCCGGCCAGCGGGGGCAGCCCGGCCAGCGCGCCCAGCCCGATCACGAACGACCAGAAGGTGACCGGCATGTGCTCGCGCAGCCCACCCATCCGGGACAGCAGGTTGGTGCCGACCGCGTGGATCACCGCGCCCGCGGCGAGGAACAGCAGGGCCTTGAACGCCGCGTGGGTGAGCAGGTGGAACAGGGCGGCGGCGGGGGAGCCGACGGCCAGCGCGCCGGTCATGTAGCCGATCTGGGAGACCGTGGACCAGGCCAGCACCCGTTTCAGGTCGTCCTGGGCCATCGCCGACAGCGCGCCGAGCAGGATGGTGATCGCCGCGAGCACCGCGAGGACGGCCAGCGCGGCCGGGGACTGCCGGAACAACGGGTAGGTGCGGAACACCAGGTACACCCCGGCGGCGACCATCGTGGCGGCGTGGATCAGCGCGGAGATCGGGGTGGGGCCGGCCATCGCGTCCGGCAGCCAGGTGTGCAGCGGGAACTGCGCGCTCTTGCCGGCCACCCCGGCCAGGAGCAGCAGCAGCGCGGCGGTCAGCGTGCCGGCCGGATAGTCGTGCGCCAGGACGGTGGGCAGGTGGGTGCTGTCCGCCTGGGCGATCAGCAGCGCGATGCCGAGCAGGAAGCCGACGTCACCGACCCGGGTGACCAGGAAGGCCTTCACCGCGGCGGCCGGGGCCTCCGGGAGCCGCCGGTCGTGGCCGATCAGCAGGTAGGAGCAGGCGCCCATCACCTCCCAGCCGATCAGCAGCACGATCAGGTCGCTGGTGCAGACCACCAGGAGCATCGCCCCGGTGAAGAGGCTGATCTGCGCGGCGTAGGGCGCGTAGCGGGGGTCGTCGTGCAGGTAGGTGATCGAGTAGATCTGCACGAGCAGCGCGACCACCGCGACCGCCAGCGCCACGTAGCCGGCCGCGGCGTCGACCAGCACGCTGAACTGCACCGACGGGATGCCGACCGGGCCGGTGTCGAACCCGCCGCGGTACGGCTCGACGAACGCGTCGGTGGACTGCTCCATCGGTTCGAGGATCAGGCGCAACGCGAGCAGAACGGCGATGGCGGCGCCGGTCACGCCCAGACCGGCGGCGAGCCGCCGCCGCGGGGCGCCGCCGTCACCCGGCGGCAGCAGGAGACCGAGCAGACCGAAGAGCAGGGGTACGACCGGCAGCAGCGGCGCGGCGACGTCGATGCTCACCCGTCCACCCGTTCCTCGCCGGCGGCCAGGGGAACCTCGTCGATGGCGACCGCCTTACGCATCCGGTAGTACTGCAGGACGATGGCCAGGCCGACGCCCACCTCGGCGGCGGCCAGCACGATCACGAAGAGCGCGAACACCCCGCCCGAGCCGGCCTGCGAGTTCGGCGTGGCCCAGGCCTCCCCGGGCACGCCGGACAGCGCCGAGCGCAGCGAGACGTCCGCGGTGACCAGGATCAGGTTGACCGCGTTCAGCATCAGCTCGACGGCCATCAGCACCAGGATCGCGTTGCGGCGGCGCACGACGCCGTAGACGCCCAGGCCGAAGAGCAGGGCGCCGACGACGTACGCAATGGTCACATGCATCAGGCGGGCACCTGCTCTTCCCGTCCCTCGTCGCCCGGCTCGCCGGGCTCGTCCGGCTGCTGCGGCTCGGCCGGCGGGGCCGGGCGGGCGCCGATGTCCGGGCGCGACAGCACGATCGCGCCGACCAGGGCGGACAGCAGCAGGATGGAGAGCACCTCGAAGGGCAGCACCCAGGTCCCGAAGATCTCCGTGCCGACCCGCTCGGCGGTGCCCGGCTCCCGCCGCGGGTACTCGATCCAGCGGAACGCGTCGGCGAACAGCGCGGCCAGGCCCAGCCCCACCCCGGCGCCGATCAGCGCGGACGGGCCGGCCGGCCGGTCCAGCCCGGGGGACGGGCCGATCGGGGCGCGGGTCAGCATCACCGCGAACAGCAGCAGCACGACCACGGCGCCCACGTAGACCAGGATCTGCACCCAGGCCACCAGCTCGGCGCCGAGGACCAGGTAGAGCCCGGCGATCGCGCCCAGGCTGACCACCAGGTGCAGGCCGGAGCGGACCAGATGGGTGCTGGTCACCACGAGCGCGCCGGCGCCGACCGCGACGGCGCCGAGAGCGAGCAGCAGGACGTCGGCGACGGTCACCGGGCCGACTCCGGTCGCTCCGGCGGTTGCTCCCGCGGCGGTACGGCATCGGACGGGCGGGGCGGGCCAGGTCGTACCGGAGCGGGTCGAGCGGTCTTGGCGGCGGTGGCCGCGCCCGGACCGGCCGCCTTGCGCGCCGCCGTCGCCTCCTCCTTGGACGGCTCGCCGAGCACGTCGTGCGCCGGCGGCGGCGGGACGGTCCGCATCCACTCGCCCAGCCGGTCCTTGTCGTGCAGCAGCGACAGCACGTCGGTCTCGGCGTACTCGAACTCCGGCGACCAGTGCAGCGCGTCGAACGGGCACACCTCGACGCAGATCCCGCAGTACATGCACAGGGCATAGTCGATGTCGAACCGGTCCAGCACGTTGCGCTGCCGGGCGCGCGCGGCGCCGGGAACGACCACCTCCTCCTTGTGCGAGTCGATGTAGATGCACCAGTCCGGGCACTCGCGGGCGCACAGCATGCACACCGTGCAGTTCTCCTCGGACAGCGCGATCACGCCGCGGGAGCGGGGCGGCAGCTCCGGCTGCACGTCCGGGTACTGCTGGGTGGTGGTCCGCCTGGTCATCGTCTTCAGCGTGACGGCAAGGCCATTGATCAGGCCCTTGCCTGGTGTGGGGCGGTCGCCGTCATCAGTCACAAGGGCATATCCTGCCCGGTCCGAACGAGTGACGCGAGGTCGACCCCACCGTATCTCGGAGTAACGTTCGTCGGCGGGTGTGACGCCCCTCGCGGAGGGCCGGATGACCTTGGCGATCAGCGACTTCCCGCGCGCCGCCGGCTGGACCACGGAGGATCTCGACGACCTGCCCGGCACGGTCCATCGGCCCAGCGGCGTCTTCGACCGGCGGCTCACGGCGCGCGAGCCGTGGCCGATCGACCCGGACCTCAAGCGGCTGACGCCCCGGCACCCGCGTCAGAGCAGCGACTTCACCGCGACCGTCAGGACCAGCTGGGCCAGCGACACCGGGACCAGGATCAGCCAGCAGAGGCGCTGCAACTGGTCCTCGCGCAGCCGGGGAAAGGTCACCCGGAACCAGATGATCACGAAGGAGAGCGCTGCGACCTTCAGCAGCGTCCACAGCCAGCCGAGCTGGTCGGCGAACGGGCCGTGCCAGCCGCCGAGGAACAGCACCGTGGTCAGGCCGGCGATCACGATGATGCCCACGTACTCGGCGAGCAGGAAGAACGCGAAGCGCAGCCCGGTGTACTCGGTCATGTAGCCGAAGACCAGCTCGGAATCGGCGATCGGCATGTCGAACGGCGGGCGGCGGATCTCGGCCAGACCGGCGACGAAGAACACCAGGGCGGCCGGGGCCTGCCAGATCAGCCACCACGGGCGCCACGCCTCGACGATGCCGGGCAGGCTCAGCGTGCCGGCCGCCATCGCGACGCTGGCCGCGGCCAGGACCAGCGGGAGCTCGTACCCGAGCAGCTGGGCCGCCCCGCGCAGGCCGCCGAGCAGGCTGTACTTGTTGGCCGAGGCCCACGCGGACATCAGCACCGCGACCACACCGATGCCGAGCACCGCCAGGACCAGGAACAGGCCGATGTCCAGGGACTGGGCGACCAGGCCGTTCGGGCCGAGCGGGATGGTCAGGATGACCACGAGGTAGGGGAAGAGCGCGACGATCGGGGCGAGCCGGAACACGCCGCGGTCGGCGCCGTGCGGGTGCACGTCCTCCTTCTGGACGAACTTCACGCCGTCGGCGACCAGCTGGGCCCACCCGTGGAAGGCGCCCGCGTACATCGGGCCGACGCGGCCCTGCATGTGCGCCATGACCTTGTGCTCGGCCTGGCCGACCAGCAGCGGCAGCACCAGGAAACCGACCATCACGCCGGCGACCCGCACCAGCAGATCGAGCCAGAGCGGCATCAGCCGGCCTCCCCTTCGGTCCGCGGCTTCTCCGCCGGTTCGGCGGCGCCGGGCGTGTCACGTGCCGGACGGGCCGGGCGCTCCCCCGCCGGACGGGCCGGGCGCTCCCCCGCCGGACGGGCCGGGCGCTCGCCGCGGGTCGGGCGGGCCGGGGTCTCCGGCTGCGGGACCCGGCCCTTGAGCGGGCCCCACTCGTTCGGGTCCGGGACGCCCGGCGGGCGCATCGGCGCGCGCTTGGCCGAGCCGCCCTCGGACTCCCCCGGCTCCTTCGCGCCCGGCCACGGCTTCGCCACCCGGGACGCCAGCACGAATTCCTTGCGCAGCGGATGCCCCTCGAACTCCGGCGGCAGCAGCAGCGGCCGCAGATCCGGGTGGCGGGCGAAGACGATGCCGAACATCTCGTACGTCTCGCGCTCGTGCCAGGCCGCGCCGGGATAGAGATCCACCAGGGATTCCACCTCCGGGTCGGCCCGCGGCACCCGGGTCCGCAGCAGCAGGCCGTGCCGCCGGCGGGTGGACCACAGGTGGGCGACCACGTCGAACCCGTCGTCCAGCTCGTCCACCGCGGACAGCCAGTCGAAGTAGTCGCAGCCCAGCGCACCGGCGTCGGCGGCGATCGTGGCCGCGTGCCACCAGCGGGCGACCGGCACGTCGACCACCGCCCGGGCGTGGCCGGGACCGCCGCCGGAGACTCCGGCGGCGACGGCGCCCTGGCCGGGCTCATCCGTCGCCAGGAGTGCGACCAGTCGATCTCCGACCTCTTCGGGCGTCATGGGGGTCATCCTATGATCCGGCGCCGATTCACGACCTGCCGCCGGGCGCGCACCGTCGGCGAACGGCACGAACGTGACGGTCATCGAGGTCGCCCCGCCTCCGGCGGTACGGGCGGGCCGCCGCCGAGGCGCGTCGGATCAGGCGGGCGGGGCCACCACGGGCGCGGTGAACGAGTCGGCGCCCCTGGTCAGCGGGTCCGGGCGGGAGACCCCGCCGGGCCCCGAGCGCTCGGCCGCGATCTTCTCCTGCAGGCGCAGGATGCCGTGCAGCAGCGCCTCCGGCCGGGGCGGGCAGCCGGGCACGTAGACGTCCACCGGGATGATCTGGTCGACGCCCTTGGTGACCGAGTACGAGTCCCAGTACGGGCCGCCGCAGTTGGCGCACGAGCCGAACGAGATCACGTATTTCGGCTCGGGCATCTGGTCGTAGAGCCGCTTGATCGCCGGGGCCATCTTGTCGGTGACCGTGCCGGACACGACCATCAGGTCGGCCTGCCGCGGGCCGTGCGCGAACGGGATCACACCCAGCCGCATGAAGTCGTGCCGGCTCATGCTGGACGCGATGAACTCGATGGCGCAGCAGGCCAGACCGAAGTTGAACACCCAGAGGGAATACCGGCGGCCCCAGTTCAGCACGAACCGGATGGGTTCACCGAGCACTCCAGGTAGGGCCATCAGCTCAACCTACCTCGTGCCGGGCCGGTCGCCGAAGCAGGTCGGGCACGCTCGGCCGCCCCCGCCGTAACACACAGCGTGTCGGTCGGATCGGGGACGATCGGCGAATCCGGCACCGCGCGGGGCGTGGGCGACCCGGCACGCTAGGGCATACCCAGCCAAAACACCTCCGGGTGGGACACTCGCCCGGATTACCACGAGAGAGGGACCGGCGGGCGTCATCGACGCGCATCGTAACCATGATCGGGTGTTGCCGCCTACGCTCGCCGCATGGGAAGCGTTGCGGCCGGCGTCGCCGCGAGCCATCCGGCTACCGCCCGCACCGGGGTGCGGATCCTCGAAGCGGGCGGCACCGCCGCCGACGCGGCGGTGGCCGCGGTCCTGGCTTGCTGCGTCGCCGAGACGATCTACACCGGGATAGGCGGCGGCGGCTTCGCCACCTACTTCGACGCGAGCAGCGGCGAGGTCACCTGCCTGGACTTCTTCGTCGCGGTCCCGGGCCTGGACGACGACCGGAAACCGGAGCCGATGGTGGCGGTCGACGTGTTCTTCGGCGGACTGCCACAGATCTACTCGATCGGCGGGGCCAGCGTGGCGGTGCCCGGGGTGCCGGCCGGTCTCGGCGAGGTGCACCGGCGCTGGGGCCGGCTGCCCTGGCCGGAGGTGGTCGCCCCGGCGGCCGGCCTGGCCCGCACCGGCGTGCTGCTGCCGGCGGCGCACGCCCAGACGCTGCGCTCGTGCGCGCCCGCGCTGGCCTACGGCGAGGGCGCGGCCTCCTACCAGCCGGGCGGGCGGCTGCTGGAGAGCGACGAGCTGCTCTTCCACCAGGGGCTGGCCACCGCGATGGACGCGCTCGCCGTGGACGGGCCGGAGGTGTTCTACACCGGGGAGTACGCGGAGCTGATGGTCGCCACGGTCCGCGCGGCCGGGGGCACGCTGGGACCGGCCGACCTGGCCGGCTACCGGGTGGCCGAGGTGCCGGTGGACCACGCCACGCTGGCCGGCCACCAGGTCTGCGCCCGGCACGACCTGAACCGGACGGTGGACACCATCGGCGCGCTGCCGGCCGACCTGTCCCGGCCCGGCCGGGCCACCGGGGTGGCCGCGGCGCTGCGGAACCTGGGAGCGCAGCGGCGGGGCGACACCACCAACGTCTCGGTGGTGGACCCGGCCGGCAACGCCTGCGTGATCACCACGACGCTGGGACTGGGCGCCGGGGTGTGGCTGCCCGGGCTCGGCATCAACCTGAACTCCATGCTCGGCGAGGGCGAACTGCTCACCGACCAGCTGGTGCCCGGGCAGCGGATGTCGTCGTACATGTGCCCGCTGGTGGTGATCGGGTCGGACGGCGCGCTGACCGTGGCGGCCGGCTCGGCGGGGGCCTCCCGGATCCGTACCGCGCTGGTGGACACGCTGCTCGGGGTCCTGGTGGACGGGCTGGACGTGACGGAGGCGATCGCCCGGCCCCGGTTCCACGCGGTGGAGAACACCGTGCACGCCGAGCGGGGGTGCCCCCCGGAGGAGCTGGAGGCGTTGCGGGCGGCCGGGTGGCAGGTGGTCGAGTGGCCGGAGCTCAACCACTACTTCGGCGGGGTGACCGCGGTCGGGCAGGCCGGCGCGGCCGGAGATCCGCGGCGGGGCGGGGTCGGCCTGCTCCTCTGACCGGGGTCGTCCACGCGACGTCACATCCGCCGGGCCGCGGTCGCCTCGGCGGCCGCGGCGGTCTCCCGCAGGGCCACGTCCAGGTCGGTCGGGGCCAGGCCGAAGGTCTGTTCGGTACGCGTGCTGTCCATGTGGAAGGGGGCGTAGAACTGGTAGTCCATCTCGGCCAGCTCACGTGCCATCGGGACCAGCGGGGCCGCCGCGCGCATCACGAACCGCGGCAGGCTGTGCACCTTGACCTGCGGCACCCCGGCCACCTCGCAGTAGCGCGCGGCCAGCTCGCGGAAGGTGATCGGGGCGACCGAGGGCACGTGCCAGCCCTTGCCGTACGCCCGCTCGTCGCGGGCCAGCGTGACCAGCGTGCGGGCCATGTCGCCGGTGTAGGTGAAGGTGTGCGGCAGGTCGACGTTCGCCGGGGCCCAGGCGGCCCGGCCGGAGTTGATCGCCGGCAGCAGCACCGCGGAGATGGTGCTGACCGCGCCCGCGCCGACGTAGTCCGACGCCCGCGCCTCGACCGTGCGCAGGCCACTGGCCAGCGCGTCCTGCCACATCTTGATGCGGATCCGGCCCTTCCGCCCGGTCGCGGCCAGCGGCGAGTCCTCGGTCATCCGGCCGCCGGGCTGCGGGCCGTAGCCGTACAGGTTGCCGGTGATCGCGTAGACCGCGCCGGCCGCCCGGGCGGCGGCGATCATCGCGTCGTTCATCGGGAACCACTTGTCGGCCCACTCGGTGTACTTCGGGTTGGCGCAGTTGTAGAGCACCTCGGCGCCCCGGGTCAGCTCGGTCAGCCGGCGGGCGTCGGACGCGTCCCCGGCGACCCGCTCGATCAGCGGATGCTCCGGACCGGTGCCGCTGCGGGTGACGATGCGGACCCGCTCACCCTGCTCGGCCAGAAGCCGGGCCACCGCGGAGCCGATCGGGCCGGAACCGACGATCACGTGCGACATGATGTTCTCCTTTGCGAGCAGTGCTCTCTGTTGAGAACAACGATGCCATGTGATCGGTCGATTGGCAAGAGCACTGCTCTCGTTGTGTCACACTGGTTCGCATGAACGCCGCCAACCTGCGCGCCCGGGTCCGGGCCGAGATGACCGAAGAGATCAAGCAGGTGGCCCGGCGCCACCTGGCAACCGACGGGGCCAACCTCTCCCTGCGCGCGGTCGCGCGCGAGCTGGGCATGGCGTCGTCCGCCGTGTACCGCTACTTCGCCAGCCGGGACGACCTGCTCACCGCGATGATCATCGACGCGTACGACGCCGTCGGGGAGGCCGCCGAGCGGGCCGTCGGGACGGTCGCCGACCCGGCCGCACGCTGGGTGGCGATCGGCCACGCGGTCCGCGAATGGGCGCTGGCCAACCCGCACGAGTGGGCGCTGATCTACGGCAGCCCGGTGCCGGGATACCAGGCGCCGAAGGACACCGTCATGCCGGCCACCCGGGTGATCATGCTGTTGGCCGGGGTGATGCGGGACGCGCTGGCCACCGGGCGGCTCACCGGGGTGCCGGAGCAGCCGGCCGGGCGGTTCGGCGAGGAGATGGCCGCGGTCGCCGAGCAGTTCGGGCCGGGCGTGCCGGCCCACCTGGTCGGCGCGACGATGTACGGCTTCGTGCACCTCTGCGGCGCGGTCAGCGCGGAGCTGTTCGGGCAGCTGAACAACTCGATCGACGAGGATCGGCGAGGCTTCTTCGAGTGGCAGATGCGGGCCGCCGCGGCGTTCGCCGGACTCGCCTGAGGCCGGCCGGCCGGACGGACGTGACCGGCGGGCGCCTCCGGCGGCACGTCCGGCACGTCCGGACCGGGGCCGGGCGCCTCCGGCGGCACGTCCGGCACGTCCGGCACGTCCGGACCCAGGCCGGGCGCCTCCGGCGGCACGTCCGGCACGTCCGGCACGTCCGGGCCCAGGCCGGGCGCCTCCGGCGGCACGTCCGGCACGTCCGGGCCCAGGCCGGGCGCCTCCGGCGGCACGTCCGGCACGTCCGGACCCAGGCCGGGCGTCTCCGGCGGCCGATATGGCCCGCACCGGGCGGCCGTGCCGCGTGGTCCTACTCCGCCGCGTCGGGATGCCACCCGGCCTCGCCGATCACCACCCGGTCGCCGCGCAACGGCACGCCCTCGGCCAGCAGCCGCGCCCGGGCCTCCCGCTCGTGGCCGGGTGGCAGCCGGCCGGTGCTGTTCACCACCCGGTGCCACGGCACCCCGCCGCCGTGCCGGGCCATGATGCCGCCGATCTGCCGGGGCGAATTGCGGCCGGAACGCTCGGCCAGGGCGTCGGCGACCGCGCCGTACGACATCACCCGGCCCCGCGGGATCCGCTCGACCAGAGCGAGAACGGCTTCGACGTACTCCTCAGGTGTCATGAACCGCCACGATATGGGATCCGGCCCGGGTGGTCGCCGGGCAGCCGAGCACAATGGGCCGGGTGCGGGAAGTGGTGACCGGCGCGCGCCGGATCGTGGTCAAGGTGGGCTCGTCCTCGCTGACCACCGCGGCGGGCGGCATCGACGAGCAACGGGTGGACACCCTGGTCGACGTCCTGGGCGGACTGGCCGGCGACGGGCGTGAGGTGGTCCTGGTCTCCAGCGGCGCGATCGCCGCCGGGCTGGCCCCGCTGCAGCTGCGCCGCCGGCCCCGTGACCTGGCCACCCAGCAGGCCGCCGCCGCGGTCGGCCAGGGCCTGCTGATCGGGCGGTACACCGCCGGTTTCGCCCGGCACGGACTGACCGTGGCGCAGGTGCTGCTCACCGTCGACGACGTGACCCGGCGGGCGCACTACCGCAACGCGTACCGGACCCTGCGGAAGCTGCTCGACCTGGGCGCGCTGCCGATCGTGAACGAGAACGACACGGTCGCCACCGAGGAGATCCGGTTCGGCGACAACGACCGGCTGGCCGCGCTGGTCGCCGCCCTGGTCGACGCCGACCTGCTGGTGCTGCTCTCCGACGTGGACGCGCTCTACACCGGCAACCCGGCCGATCCGGCGGCGCGCCGGATCCCGCTGGTTCGCGACGACTCCGACCTCGCCGGAGTCACCATCGGCTCGGCCGGCAGCTCCGGGGTGGGCACCGGCGGCATGGTGACCAAGGTCGAGGCGGCCCGGATCGCCACCGGCTTCGGCATCCCGGTGGTGCTGACCGCCGCCCCGCTGGCCGCGCCCGCGCTCGCCGGTGACGAGGTCGGCACGCTGTTCGAGGCCGCCGCCAGCCGTCCCGCCGCCCGGCTGTTCTGGCTGGCCCACGCCACCGCGCCACGCGGCCGGCTGCACCTGGACGCCGGCGCGGTCGCCGCGGTGGTGGCCCGGCGCAAGTCGCTGCTGCCGGCCGGGATCACCGCGGTCGACGGCTCCTTCGCGGCCGGCGACCCGGTCGACCTGGTAGACGCCGGCTCCGGTACGCCGGTGGCCCGCGGACTGGTCAACTACGACGCGGTCGAGCTGCCCGCGCTGCTCGGCCGGTCCACTCCGGAACTGGCCGCGGAGCTCGGGCCGGGCTATGAACGAGAGGTCGTCCACCGCGACGACCTCGTACTGCTGTAGAAGGGTTTGTCATGAGCGTGCTGGAGCAGGCGGCCGCGGCCCGGATCGCCGCCATCGACCTGGCCGGGGCCACCCGCGCGGAGAAGGACGCGGCGCTGCTGCTGATGGCCGAGCGCCTGGTCGAGCGGGCCGACGACATCCTGGCCGCGAACGCGGTCGACGTCGCCAACGCCCGGGAGAAGGGCACCGCCGAGGCGATGATCGACCGGCTGGCGCTGAGCCCGGAGCGGATCGCCGCGATGGCCGAGGGCCTGCGTCAGCTCGCCGCCCTGCCCGACCCGATCGGCGACGTGGTGCGCGGCTCCACCCTGGCCAACGGGCTGGAGTTGCGGCAGGTCCGGGTGCCGTTCGGGGTGGTCGGCATGATCTACGAGGGCCGGCCCAACGTGACCGCGGACGCCGCCGGGATCTGCCTGAAGTCCGGCAACGCGGCCCTGCTGCGCGGTTCCGGCTCGGCGTTCTCGTCGAACGCCGCGATCGTCTCGGTGCTGCGCAAGGCGGTCGCCGACGCCGGACTGCCGGCCGACACGATCCAGCTGCTCGACGCCACCACCCGCGACTCGGTGAAGGAGCTGATGCGGGCGCGCGGCCTGGTCGACGTGCTGATCCCGCGCGGCGGCGCCGACCTGATCCGGACGGTGGTCGAGCAGTCCACGGTGCCGGTGATCGAGACCGGGGTGGGCAACTGCCACGTGTACGTGGACGCCGCCGCCGACCTGGAGAAGGCTCTGGCCATCACGATCAACTCGAAGACCCAGCGGAACTCGGTCTGCAATGCGGCCGAGTCGCTGCTGGTGCACGCCGAGATCGCGGACTCTTTCCTGCCGCTGGTGCTGCCGGAGCTCGCCGACGCCGGGGTGACCGTCCACGGCGACGCCCGGGTGGCCGGGTACAGCGACGCGGTGGTCGCCGCCACCGACGCGGACTGGGGCACGGAGTACCTCTCCGCCGACATCTCGGTCGCCGTCGTCGACTCGCTGGACGACGCGCTCGACCACATCCGGCAGTACGGCACCGGCCACACCGAGGCGATCGTCAGCGAGTCGGTGACGGCGACCCGCCGTTTCGTGGCCGGCGTGGACGCGGCCGCGGTCATGATCAACGCGTCCACCCGGTTCACCGACGGCAGCGAGTTCGGCTTCGGCGCGGAGATCGGGATCAGCACGCAGAAACTGCACGCCCGGGGCCCGATGGGGCTGCCCGAGCTGACCTCGACGAAGTACATCGTCACCGGCAACGGCCACACCCGCTGAGCCGCCGCCGCGCCTCGGTGGTGGCGCCAGCCGGCGTCGCCACCGGGCCGGTGACCGGCGGTCCGGGGCGCGTCGCCACCGCGCCTCGACGGCCGATTCACCGCGTCACCGCCGCACGCGACAACGGCCGATTCACCGCGTCACCGCCGCACGCGACAACGGCCGATTCACCGCGTCACCGCCGCACGCGACAACGGCCGATTCACCACGTCACCGCCGCACGCGGCGACGGGCGGCGCATCGGGCCGGGATCGATGCGGCAGCGCGGTCAGCGGCAGGCGCGCAGGGCGGTCAGCGTGATGTTGACGTCGAAGATCGGGCCCTCGTTGCTGTCCCAGCCGCCGTCGGTGCGCTGCGTCTCGGCCAGTCGCTTGCGGGCATTGCGCAGCAGCCAGTCGTCGCCCAGGTTGACCCGGCGCAGCGCCGCCGCCATCGAGGCGACATCCGCCGGGGACATGTCCGGCAGCCGCTCGCCGAGGACCATCTGCACCCGGGACGACTCGTGGAAGTACTGCTGCTGGTGCAGCAGGCCGGCGGCGTGCCAGCCGACCGCAAGGAAGGACGGCCAGGTGCCGTCCGGCCGCAGCTGGGAGACGACGAAGCCGGCCGCGGCGGCGAGGACGTCCCGGTAGCGCCCGCGGGTCTGGTACGGATCGGTCTCGACGGCGGCGGCGGTCAGCCAGAAACCGGCGACCGAGGTGAGGTAGAGGGTGGCCTCCGGGTCGCCGGGCAGCGCCCACGCCGGGGCCTCGCCGGCCAGTGACTCATGCTCCTGCCAGGTGCCGTCCGGGCGCTGGGCGCCGGCCAACCAGTTCAGCGCGCGCTCCACCACCGGGCCCTGCAAACTGCCGAGGTCGTCGAGCTCGGCGAGACGGAAACAGGTGGCGTCGATCGACGGAACCTGCCCCTCGGCGGAGGCGGGCCAGCCGCCCTCGGGCATCTGGCCACCGGCGATCCGCGCGACGACCTCCTCCGGCGCCGGCTGACCGGTGCGCAGATAGGAGAGGCGCGCGCGTTCGACCGGGTCACCATGGGCCACGACGTAACCAATGGCGGCATCGATATCGACCACGATTGAGACGTTACCCGGTGACCCTGTGTTTCGGCGGAGCTATCGACCATCTGTCACAATGGTCCGTTTCGGTCACGTGACTGTCACACTGGGGAGTCAAGATCGGGACTCCCCAGTGTGACAACCCGATCAGTACGACGGCAGCGACGGGTCGACCGTGTTGACCCAGGAGACGATGCCTCCCTGGACGTGCACCGCGTCCTTGAAGCCGGCCGCCTTCAGCGCGGCCAGGGCCTCCGCCGAGCGCACACCCGACTTGCAGTGCAGCACGATCTGCCGGTCCTGCGGGAACTGCGACAGCGCCTCGCCGGAAAGGATCTCGCCCTTCGGGATCAGCACCGCGCCCGGGATCCGGTTGATCTCCCACTCGGCCGGCTCACGGACGTCGACCAGGAACACGTCCTTGCCGGAGTCCTGCCACTCCTTGAGCTCGCGGGCGGTGATGGTGGAACCCGTCACCGCCTCCTGCGCCTCCTCGGAGACCGCGCCGCAGAAGTCCTCGTAGTCCTCGAGCAGGTCGGTGACGGTGGGGTTCTCGCCGCAGAGCGCGCAGTTCGGGTCCTTCCGGACCTTGATCTTGCGGTAGCTCATCTCCAGCGCGTCGTACACCATCAGGCTGCCGACCAGCGGCTCACCGATGCCGGTGATCAGCTTGATCGCCTCGTTCACCTGGATCGAGCCGATCGACGCGCAGAGCACGCCGAGGACGCCGCCCTCGGCGCAGCTGGGCACCATGCCGGGCGGCGGGGGCTCCGGGTAGAGGCAGCGGTAGCAGGGACCGTGCTCCTCCCAGAAGACCGACGCCTGGCCGTCGAAACGGTAGATCGAGCCCCAGACATACGGCTTGCCGAGCAGCACCGCGGCGTCGTTGACCATGTACCGCGTCGCGAAGTTGTCGGTGCCGTCGACGATCAGGTCGTACTGGCTGAAGATCTCTTTGACGTTGTCGCGGTCCAGCGCGGTGTTGTGGATGACCACGTTCACCAGCGGGTTGATCTCGGCGATGCTGCGCGCGGCGGACTCCGCCTTGGGCGTGCCGACATCGGAGACGCCGTGGATGACCTGGCGCTGGAGGTTGGACTCGTCGACCGTGTCGAAGTCGATGATGCCGAGCGTGCCGACGCCGGCCGCGGCAAGGTACAGCAGCGCAGGCGAGCCCAGGCCGCCCGCGCCCACCGCGAGGACCTTGGCGTTCTTCAGCCGCTTCTGCCCGTCCATCCCGACGTCGGGGATGATCAGGTGACGCGAATAGCGGCGGATCTCATCGACGCTCAGCTCGGCGGCCGGCTCGACGAGCGGGGGCAGAGCCACAGTTCACTCCCCGGGTTCGGTGGTAAGGATCGCCGCCCATTGTTGCTCGTTCGGCGGCGCCGCGCCCATGACGTCGGACACGGCCCGACATACGAGATTACGGAATATTCACGGGCGTGGCTCGCCCGAGTACCGCTTGCCGTCCCGGTACGGCCAGGCATGGGGGATACAACCGCCCAGACCGTACGTCTGCGGCAGCATCACCGGCGCCGGCCGGCCCCGCCCCGGGCACGCCTCGTGGCCGTGTCCGAGCTGGTGGCCGACCTCGTGGTTGATCACGTACTGCCGGTACCGGCCGATGTCGCCCGCGTAGTCCGGGATCGCATCCGCCCAGCGCTCGGCGTTGATCACCACCCGGCCGGGCAGCCGGCACGAGGTGAACCCGTCGGTGTGCAGGCCACCGGTGGCACACATCCGCTCCGAGGTCGCCGGTGTGGCCAGGTAGACGGTGAAGTCGGCGCCCGCACCGGACCCCGGCACCCGGCGCAGCCGCACCTTGCCGCCACCGATCCAGCTGCGCTCGTCACCCAGGATGTCGTCGACCGACGCGGCGAAGTCGTCCGGCTCGACGCCGTCCACGGTCTCCTCGACGGCCACCCGGAACCGCTGCAGCCGGCCGGCCTCGCCGAGCACCGGGCCGCGGGTCCGGACGTACCGGAAATCGCCCGCCCGGCCGGTCTCCTCCCCGGCTGCCGGCGGCGCGCCCTGGACCGACCCGCGCCGCTCCGCCTCCGTCGCGGCCCCCTCGCCCGCCGGACCGGGCTGGGGCGCGGCGCCGACCGGCCCGGCCGGGGGCGGCGCGGCCTCGCGGTCGGCCGCCGGAGGCGCGGCCTCGCGGTCGGCCACGCCGGTCAGCTGCCGGTCCTGCAACTCGTGGCCGACGACCAGGACCAGCGCGACGACCAGGAGGTACGCCACGAAGGTGACCCGGCTGCGGCGCCGCAGCAGCCGTCGGCCGGTCAGGGGCTCCCCGGCCGGCCCGCCCGCGGCCGGAGCGGCCCGGTCGATGTCGACGGCCGGGGCGGCCCGGCCGGACTCGACAGCCGGGGCGGCCCGGCCGGACTCGACAGCCGGGGCGGCGCGGCCGGACTCGACAGCCGGGGCGGCGCGGCCGGACTCGACAGCCGGGGCGGCGCGGCCGGACTCGACAGCCGGGGCGGCGCGGTCGGACTCGACAGCCGACACGGTCCCGTCGGACTCGACGGACGGCGCGGCCGCGGCCGGAACAGCGTGATCCGTCGCCACAGCCGGCGTGTCCGCGGCCGGGCCGGGCACCGGCCCGGTGAACCGCGGGCCGACCGGTCGTTCCGGGGCGGTCTGGTGCGGGATCGCCTGCTCCGGGGCCGGCGGATCGACGTAGACCGGCTGTTCGCGGGTCGGCTGGTCCAGACCGTCCGGATAGTCCTGTTCGGCGGGGTGCCACAGACCGTCCGGGATGCGGACACTCTCCGGCAGGCCGACCGGCGGCTGCTCCGGGGTCGACCAGAACCAGGCCGCGTCGTGCGCCTCCTCGGCCGGCTCCTCGAAGTACACCTGGTCGGCGACGATCTGCGGGAACTCGGCGGTGTCGTACGGATTCGCGGGCAGGGCCGGCTGCGCGTCGGCCGGGGACAGCATGGCCGGCGCCGCGGTCGTCGAGGCGGCGCCGGGCGTCAGGTCGGCCGGCTGGACCGGGGACTCATGGGCCTGGGACCGGCCGATCGCCGCCAGCGGGGGCCGGCCGGCCGCAACCTCGTGGGCGAGGGCCGGGTCAGCCGGCGGCGCGGTCGGGGCCTCGTAGGCCGCGGCCCGGTCAGCTGTCGACGGCGGCGCGACCGGGGCCTCGTAGGCCGCGACCTGGTCAGCTGTCGACGGCGGCGGCGTGGCCGGGGCCTCGTAGGGCGGCGGGCGGAAGTCGGCCGGGGCCACCGGCGGATGCTGCGCCGGCGGCGGAGCGACGGCGGCGGGCCGGGTGGGGCGGTTGATCGGGCGACGACGGGCGACACGGCCGGCCAGGGCGCCGGTCGCTGCCGGATCGGCCGGCTGGGCCGGCGGCGGGTCGGCCGAGGGCGGCTCGGGCGTCTGCGTGCCGGGGTGGTGGGGGTCGCTCTTGAGAGGCCCGGGCGTTCGCGTGCCGGGGTGGTGCGGGTCGCTCTCGAGAGGCCCGGGCGTCTTCGTGCCGGGGTGGCATGGGCCGCTCTCCGAGGGCTCGGGCGGGGACGGCCGGGCCCCCCGGAGGCGCCGCGTGGTGGCCGGTCGCGCGGCCTGCGGTGACTCGGCGGCGGCCTCACCGGCGGGCTCGCCGGTCTTCGGCGGCTCGGCGGCGGACCGGGCGGCACGGGCGGCGGCCAGCCGCTCGGCGGCCAGTTCGAGGATGCCGCGGGTCATACCGGGCGGCAGGCCGGTCTCCGGGTCGACCACCGGCGGGGCGGGCCGGCGGTGGGCGTGCCGGGCGGCTCCGGACTCCGGATGCCGTGGCGGCTGCGCATCCGCCGTTGGCAGCGATGGCCGCGCATCCTCCAGATCATCGGCGGCATGGAGGGGGCGCTGTTCAGCACGGTGCCGGGCCAGCGGTTCGCCGGCGGTCAGCCGGTGGCGGCCGGCTGGGGCTCCGGGCTGTTCCGCGCTCGCCCGGTGCCGGCCGCCGGATGAGCCCCGTTCCTCCGGTGCGGGGGCGGCGTGCAGGGCCGGGTGGCTGATCTCGGCGGCGCGCAGGAAGGTCCGGCGGGGGACGTACGCGGGGGTCTGCACCTCGCTCGACGGGATCTTGCGGCGTCTCTCAGCGGGCAGTGCGCGGCCTCCCGCACGTGCGCCGGCCCGCGGCGCGATGTCTGGGGCCGCGCTCGGCGCGGGGGCCGCATCGCCGCTTGTGGGCTTGATGGCCCGGCTCTGGACGGAGCCGGTGCGCGCGCCGCCGCGAGCCGCCTGACCGCCTGCGGCAGTGGTGGCCCGCTTGCCGGCCGCCGGACCGTCCGCTGCGCCGCCACGGCCGCCGGTGGCCCTGGTCGTCCGGGCTCGCACGGACTTCGCCACCGCGGACGGCCCGGAGCCACCTCCGGCAGCCGCTCCGCTCGGGGTCACCTTGCCGGTCGCCGCGCCGCCGGCCGGCCCGCCCTCGGTCACCGACCGGCCACCCCCGGCGGCGGCCGGCAGCTTCCCGGCGGCCGGTTTCCCGGCCGCTGCGGCGCCCGCTCCGCTGGTCGCGGCACCCGCCCTCCGGGTCGCGGCACCCGCTCTCCGGGTCGCGGCACCCGCTCTCCGGGTCGCGGCACCCGCCCTCCGGGTCGCGGCACCCGCAGCGGACGACGCTGCCTCACCCCCGACCGCGCCACCCGCAGCCGACGACGCCGCCTCACCCCCGACCGCGCCACCCGCAGCCGACGACGCGGCCTTACCGCTGCCTGCCTGGCCGCCAGCGCCCCGCGCCGCCGGCTTCCCGGTCGCCGTCTTGCGGGCGACCGCCGCGTTCTCCGCCGGCCTGCCGCCGGCGGCCACCGGCCGGCCGTTGCTCACGGCCGCGGACCGCCCGCCGGACTTCTTCGCGGCGCCGGCCTGCGCCGTGACGACACCTTTCGCCGAGGTGGCGGTCGCCGCCGACGTCTTCTTCGCCCGGGAGGGCTCGTCGCGGGCACGCCGGCCGCCACCGGCGGAGCGGTTCGCGCCGGCCGCCGGATCAGGGGAGGCATTTGTCGCGTTTGCCATAACAAGGGCCAGCCTGCCACGACTCGCCGCTCCGTCACAGGGGAATCGGCTTCCCCACCGGAAGAACCTGACCCCAGAGGACGTCACCGCACGGTGCGACCCTCTTCCGGTACGCCACCCCCGGTCCCGCGGCTCACACCGGCGTCACGCCCGCGTGGCGCACCAGCGGACGGTGCCCGCCGGGCGGGTCAGAGACGCGGACCGGCGAACGGCTTGCCGTCGCGGCGCGGCCAGGCGTACGGGACGCACCCCCGCAACGTCAGCGTCTGCTGGACCATCACCGGCGCCGGGCCGCCCGGCCGGGGACAGCCCTCGTGGTGATGGCCGAGCTCGTGGCCCACCTCGTGGTTGATCACGTAGTTGCGGTACACGGCGAGCGGCACCCGAGCGGCCAGGTACGGACGCGCCGACTTGCGGTAGCGGTCCAGGTTGATGATCGCCTGGCCGGGGGTGCGACAGGAGGTGTACGGCACCCCGCCGATCCGGATGTTCGTCCCGCCCCGCTGGCACATCCGCCCGGCCGTGTCCCGGGTGGCCAGGTAGACCGTGAAGTCGGCCGGCTCGCCTCCGCCGACCATCCGCAGCCGCAACGTCCGGTCGCCGATCCAGCTGCGCGGGTCGCCGAGGGTGCTCACCACCTGGGCGGCGAACGCCTCCGGGTCCTCGCCACTGCCCTTCTCCACGGCCACCCGGAACCGGCGTACCGGCCCTCCGCTTCCGAGCACCGGGCCGCGCTTCACGGCGTACTGGAAATCGCCGGAACCGTGCGCCGGGACCGCGCCCGCGATCTGCAGGACCTCGGGCCCGGGCCCCGCGGAGGCGGCCGACGGCGCAGCCGGGGCCGGCGCCGGCGGGCCCGACGGCAGCACCGCGGCCGGAGTGGGCGCCGCAGCCGCAGGCGAGGCCGGGGCGAGCGGCGCGGCGGCGGAGGGTGCGGCGGACGACGGGGTGGCGGCCGCCGGCGCCGCCGGCGAACCACCGTGGCGCGCGGCCACGGTGACCACCGTGAGCAGCACCATCGTGACCGCGAACAGCGCGAGCCACCACTGGCGCCACCGATCCTCCGTGGGCGGCGGGGTCTCCGGTTCGTGAACGGAGGCAACGGGAGCGATCATCTTGCATCCGAGCCTTGCACACCGGCGTCGATGACCCGCGCGCGAGGCGAGCGGGTGAGACGAGCGCTATGCCGCGGCCGGCCGGACGTCCTCGATCATGCCGACGATGGCCCGCGCGACCAGACGCGGGACCTCCATCTGCGCGACGTGGCCGACCCCCGGCAGGATCAGCAGACGGCCGTCCGGCACCACCCGGGCCACCTGGGCCGGCACCCGCGGATCGACCAGCTTGTCGTTGAGACCGCCGATCACCAGGGTGGGTGCCTGCACCCGAGCGGCGAGGCGCCACTGCGAGTTGACGCCCGGAAGGTACGCCCGCAGGAAGCTGCCCACCAGGCCGCGCAGAGTGCCGAGGTAGGCCTGCGGATAGTGGTCCACGGTGTAGCGGAGCTGGATCTCCTCCATCGCCTCGGCGCGGCGCTGCGGATGCACCTTGCTGGTGTCGCCGAAGCAGGCGGCCAGCACCTGCTCGGCCATCTGCTCGGCGGTGATCCGGGTCAGCGCCCAGGCCATCACGCGTGCCGCGCCGGGCACGGCGAGCAGCGGCAGCACCGGGCCCTGCGCGGTCCGGCGCGGGTTGAGGAACGGCATCGCCGGGGAGACCAGGGTGAGCGTGCGCACCAGGTCCGGGCGCAGCGCGGCGACCCGCACCGAGATGGAGCCGCCGAGCGAGTTGCCGACCAGGTGCACCGGGCCGCGGCCGGATGTCTCCAGGTAGTCGATCAGGGTGGCCGCGAAAGCCGGTATCGAGTACCGCGGGCTGGGGTCGCTGTAGCCGAAGCCGGGCAGGTCGACGGCCTGCCCGGCGAACCGGTCGGCGAGCAGGCCGGCCAGGTCGGTGAAGTTCTGCGAGGAGCCGCCGAGACCGTGTACGTACACCGCGGGCTCGGCGTCCGGCCGGAGCGCCGGGGTGTCCCGGACGTGCAGCATCGCCCCGCCGACCGCGACCCGTCGTGCGGGCCAGGGCGGCGGCACCTCCCCCTCCGGCAGCAGCGCGCTGTCGCCGGCCAGAACCGCGCCTCTCATCAAGCCAAGAGTGCCTCGACGCGGCGGTTGACCGCCGCCAGTGTGGCGCGCACCATCGCGTGCCGGTCGTCACCGGTGACGACCGCCGAGCCGGCCAGCTGCTCGACCCAGCCGCCACCACAGGACAGCAGCAGCACCACGACGGCGACCTGGGTGGAGCCGAACGAGACGGCGGACGCGTGCTCGACGAAGCAGCGCGCCGGACCGTCCGCGTGCGTCGAGGTGGAGAGCAGCTCGTCGACCGCACCGGCGGTGGCCGTGGCGCACAGGCGCAGCAGGTAGCCGTCGACGGCCGGGCCGCTGGCGACACCGGACGCGGACCGGGCGCCGGCGCGCAGCCGCACCTCCACCGTGGCGTCCGCGCCGAACGTGTTGACGTGCACGTTCTCGATCAGCACGCGGGGGCCGGGGCGGTCACCCGGGTCGAGCGGGCGGGGCTTGTTGAGGTCACGCGGGACGACCGCGGCCGGCTGGGGCTCCGGGGCCGCCGGGGTGGTCGGGACGGCGGAGACCGGCGCGGCCGGGGTCGCGGAGACCGGCGCGGCCGAGACCGGGGCGGCCGGCGGGGGGAAGGCGGGCGTCGTCGGCGGGGGGAAGGCCGGCGCGGCCGGCGGCGCGAACGCCGGGGCGGCCGAGACCGGGGCCGGGGCGGGCGGTGCCGAGGTCGCGGCGGCCGGCGGCGGGGCCGGGGAGACCGGCTTCACCGAGGCGCGCCCGGACCGGGCGGCCTGCGCCGGCACGAACGGCGCGGCGGGCCGCAGCGCGCCCGCGTCGCCGGGCATCGCCGCGTCCAGGCCCATCCGTTCCTGCAGCAGGCGGGCGACGTGGCGGCTCACCTCGGCCGCGTCGGCGCCGTCGGCGAGGTCCAGCCGGAGGCTGTGCGCGCCGGCCGGGGTGGCGCGCAGCGACGCGTCCCGGACGCCGTCCACCTCGCGCACCGCGGCCAGGATGGCCTGCACGTCGAAGCCTTCCTGGCGCTCCTGCGCGGGCACGACGTCACCGCGGCGCAGGTGCGTCGCGATACGCGCGAGGGCGGGCGCCTCGGCCGATGGCTCCACGGAGGGCGGCTCCGGAACTCGGGGCACGTCCGGCTGGGCCGGTACGCGCTGGGGCAGCACCCCGCTCGGCTCGTCCAGCGCTCCGCCCGGCGCGGCGCCTTCCGCGGGTTCGCCGCTCTCCGGCCGACCGGGACGGGTGCTGGGGAAGCCCGGGTACGCGGGCGAGGTGTACGGGGGTGTCGGGTCGTCGGTGGCGGGCGGGTAGGCGACCGGCCCGGGCTCGTAGCCCCGGCGCGGGAAGCTGGAGGCATCGTACGTCGGCAGGCCCGTGGCGGGCTCGTTGTCCACCGATCGCTGGTCCCCCGCCGGCGCGGCGGGCTCCACCCGGGGAAGGCCCTGTGCCAGCGTCTCGTTGACCAGCGCGTGCCGGGAGCGGATCGGTTCGGACGGCGCGTCGGTACGGCTCAGTGGATCTCCCTGGGTCTGGCCCGGCTCACCGGGCGTCCAATCGGCGCGGGCCTGCCGGGCCGGCCGGGCCATCGGCACGGCGGCGCGCTGCACGGTGGCCGGCGCGGTGGTGCGGTACGAGTCGTCGAGGTCCCCTTCGTACGGGTAAGGGGGCGCGCTGGCGGGGGCCGGAGCGTTGACCGGAGGACCCGAAGTCGCCCTGGCGGCGGACTCCGCATCGACCGGGCGCGGCCGGTGTCCGAGAATGTCAGCGAGCCGGCTGCGATCGCCGGACCACGGCGACGTTATGTCGGTGTTCCCGGAAGGGGGAATCTCGGTGGACTGCGGCGGGTCCACCAGCCCCGGCGGGGACGCCGGAGCGGGCGCGGCCGAGCTCGGGGCCGGCCCGAAGGGGCGCTCCGGGAACGGTTGCCGGCCGATGTCGCCGCGCCGCCACGGGGGCACGTCGGCCTCCTGTTCCCGGGCCGCACCCGGGT
This sequence comes from Actinoplanes teichomyceticus ATCC 31121, assembly GCF_003711105.1. Lineage (NCBI taxonomy): Bacteria > Bacillati > Actinomycetota > Actinomycetes > Micromonosporales > Micromonosporaceae > Actinoplanes > Actinoplanes teichomyceticus. Next base: position 583,492 of record NZ_CP023865.1, on the reverse strand, counting down.
TCGACCACGGGTTTTCGCCGTTCACCCATCCGTTCATCCGATCGCGGTCACGCGCGTCGGCGCCGTTGCCGCCACCCGCGGCTCCGGCGTCTCCGGAATGCCCAGTTTCATCCACCGCGTGCTCCTCGCTCGCCCCCGCTGAGGCTACCGTGTGGTTGCAGTGGCGATAAGTTGCAGCGTCGCGACAATTGCCCGCACGACCGCGACAAGCGCCGATCCGGGCAAACCGCGACGACAAACCGCGGGGACCGACCCCCTGGAGGTTCACCAGATATGACCGCCGCGTCCGGCGGGGCCCAGACCACTCGCCCCACCCGGCTGCCACGTTCGGCACGCCGTAAGCAGCTGCTGGCCGCCGCCCAGCAGATCTTCGTCGCGCACGGCTACCACGCCGCCGCGATGGACGACATCGCCGAGCGCGCGGGCGTCTCCAAGCCCGTGCTCTACCAGCACTTCCCCGGCAAGCTGGAGCTCTACCTGGCCCTGTTGGACACGCACTGCGACGCGATCATCGCCAAGGTGCGCGGCGCGCTGCTGGCCACGCCGGACAACAAGGAGCGGGTCAAGGGCGCGGTCCGCGCGTACTTCGATTTCATGGACCACGAGAGCGAGGCGTTCCGCCTGGTCTTCGAGTCCGACCTGCGCAACGACCCGCAGGTGCGCCAGCGGGTGGAGCGCGTCGAGCAGGGCTGCATCGAGGCCCTGACCGAGACCATCATCTCGGACACCGGCCTGCGGCCGGATCAGGCTCAGCTGCTCGCCTCCGGCCTCGCCGGGGCCTCCGGCGCGGCCGCTCAGCACTGGCTGGCCAACGGCCGGCGTACGCCCAAAGCTGAAGCCGAGGCCCTCGTCGCCGCGCTGATCTGGCGCGGGATCGCCAGCTTCCCTCTGCAGGGCGGTGCAACGGCCGGAACGTCCCCGGAAATCGGATAGCCTTTCCAAGCGGTACACGGGTTGACAGAGGAGGGCTCCGTGGAGGTCAAGATCGGCGTGCAACATTCGCCGCGTGAGCTGGTGCTGGAGAGCGCGCAGACCCCGGCGGAGGTCGAGCAGGCCGTGTCCGAGGCTCTGGCCAAGGACGGCGTCCTTTCGCTCACGGATGAGAAGGGCCGCAAGGTGATCGTCCCGGTCGCCAAGCTGGCCTACGTGGAGATCGCCGAGGCCTCGCACCGGCCGTTCGGCTTCACCACTCGCTGAGTACCGGGAGGGGACCGCTGTCGCAGCGGTTCCCTCCCGCAACTGCTCTCGCGTGCGTCTGCTATTGGGTCGGGTAGAGTGGCAGGTGTCGCCGCCGACGTCGGTTTGTCAAGTCGGCGGCCCCGCGTGTGGCCCGCTTTCGAGCGTGCGGCCCGCGCCTCACTTCAGACCGCGCCCAGGACAGTCGACGGGCGCACCACGAGAGGGCACCCGTAAAACTTCATGACCGACAATGAGCAAGCTCTGATTCCCGTGACGAACCGCGCTCCGGTCCGCCCGGACAGCCCGACCTTCGCTGAGTTGGGCGTCCGCGCCGAGACCGTGGAGGCGCTGGCCAAGGCCGGCATCACGCACGCCTTCGCCATCCAGGAGTACGCGCTGCCGATCGCGCTGCGCGGCACCGACCTGATCGGCCAGGCCCCGACCGGCACCGGCAAGACCCTGGGCTTCGGCCTGCCGCTGCTGGAGCGGGTCCTCGCCCCGTCCGAGGGCGCCGACGGCCGCCCGCAGGCCCTGATCGTCGTCCCGACCCGCGAGCTCGGCCTGCAGGTCGCCCGGGACCTGGCCGCGGCCGGCAGCACGCGGGGCGTCCGGGTGCTGCCGATCTACGGCGGCGTCGCGTACGAGCCGCAGGTCGACACCCTGAAGAAGGGCGTCGAGATCCTCGTCGGCACGCCCGGCCGGCTGCTCGACCTGGCCAAGCAGAAGCAGCTCAAGCTGGGCGCGATCCGCGCGCTGGTGCTCGACGAGGCGGACCGGATGCTCGACCTGGGCTTCCTGGACGACGTCGAGAAGATCCTGGCGATGATCCCCGAGCAGCGGCAGACCATGCTGTTCTCGGCCACCATGCCGGACCCGATCGTGGCGCTGTCCCGGCGGTTCCTGCGCAACCCGGTCACCATCCACGCCGGCCACACCGCGGAGAGCGGCGCGTCACCGCTGACCAAGCAGGTGGTCTACCGCACCCACCCGCTGAACAAGCTGGAGATGGTGGCGCGCATCCTGCAGGCCCGCGAACGCGGCCTCACGATGATCTTCACCCGCACCAAGCGGGCTGCCGACCGGGTCGCCGAGGACCTCGACTTCCGTGGCTTCGCGGTCGCCGCCGTGCACGGCGACCTGGGCCAGGGGGCTCGCGAGCGGGCGCTGCGCGCGTTCCGCACCGGCAAGATCGACGTGCTGGTCGCCACCGACGTCGCGGCCCGCGGCCTGGACGTCTCCGGCGTCACCCACGTGCTCAACTACGACTGCCCGGAGGACCCGGAGACCTACACCCACCGGATCGGCCGCACCGGCCGGGCCGGCGCCACCGGCGTCGCGGTCACGTTCGTCGACTGGGAGGACATGCCGCGCTGGGTGCTGATCGACAAGTCGCTCGGCCTGGGCATGCCGGAGCCGCCCGAGACGTACCACACCAGTCCGGCGCTCTACGCCGACCTGGACATTCCGAACGACATCTCGGGCACCCTGCCGACCGCCGAACGTAACCGTGCCGGCCTGTCCGCCGAGATCGAGGAGGACCTCGGTGGCGGAGGCCGCCGGCGCGGCCGCAACGGCGGCCCCGGTGGGCGCGGCGGGCGGTCCCGCGGCGGGTCGGCGCCGGCCGACAGCGCCCCGTCCGGGGGACCCTCGGCCGAGGAAACGACCGAGCGGCCCAAGCGCGAGCGGCGCCGGCGCCGGGTGGTCGGCGACCAGGTCGCCGAGCCTTCCGGTACGCAGGCGGCCACCGCCGCGCCGGTGGAGGACGCCCCGCCGGCCGAGGGCGACGCCGCGCCCCGGACCCGGACCCGTCGCCGCCGCGCCACGACCACGGTGACCTTCGCCGATCCGGTCGACGGCGGCCCCGCGGAGTCGCAGACCCCGGCGGACGCGGACGCCAGCGACCCGGCCGACCCCGCGGCCGGCGACAGCGGCGAGAGCCGGCCCCGGCGGCGGCGCCGGCGCAGCACCCGGGGATCCGACGAGAGCACGCCGGCCGAGGCCATGACCGGTGGCTCGGAGGCCGGTGCCGGCACCGCCGAGGGCTGACAGTTCCGTGCATGGGGCCGCTCCGCGGTCCCATGCCGCTTCTCCCCGCTTCTTCCCCGCGCCGGGACCGCTGAGGTCCCGGCGTTTCTCGTGTCCAGCGGTGCCGCTGGTCCCGCGGTTGAGCGACGCGCCGGTCTCACGGTCCAACGGCGCCCTGGTCCCGCGGTCCAACGGCGCGCCGGTCCCGCGGTCCAACGGCGCCCTGGTCCCGCGGCCCGACGGCGCGCCGCTCTCACGTCCAGCGGTTGCCGAGCTCGACCAGCAGGTTCAGGCCGAGTTGGGCCGCCGCGGCCGCCTCGCTCAGGAAGGCGCCCCGCTCGGCGCGGCCCCACCCGACGGCGTCCAGCCGCTGCCGGTACCGCGTCCGGAGCAGCCGCGGGTCGACGCCCTCGAAGACGAAGAAGCGGTAACCCCGCCGGTCGAACCGGTACGCCTGGAACACCGCCGCGCCCAGCCACTGCCCGCCGTCGAGATCGCCGAGATAGCGGGTGCCGTGGTGGGCCACGAAACCGGTGTCCCGGTCGACCGCCACCGACCGGATCCGGGTGCAGTACGTCGTGGTCGACGGCAGCGCGACGATCCGCTCCGGCCAGCCCGCGCCGTACAGGAAAGTCAGGTCGGCCTCGATCGCCGGGAGCCGCAGCAGCTCCGGGAAGCAGAACCGGCCGGCCACCGGGTCGCCGGCCATCGCGGCGGTGGCCTGCTCCAGCGCCTCGTAGACGAACCAGTGCTGCGCGGCGAGCTCCGCGTACGCCGTCACCGGCAGGCGGCCGGCCACCAGCGCCTGGACGAAACGGCTGTGGCGCGCGGCGGCCTGGGCGTCGGCGAGGATCTTCGCGAGGTGCGCCGAGACGCGATCCGTGGCCGGCGGGTCGGCCTCCAGCGGGCCGGCCGGGTGCCACATCCGGGTCCTCCCCTCGCGTCGTCCGCCTGCCGATGGCCAACCTAGCGGTGAAACACACGTGTCCACAGCCCCGCGTCCCGGGTGACGGGCGCTGCGGTGCACAGCGGCCGGGGCCGGATTCCGGGGCGGGGCAGAATGGAGTGATGCCAGAACCGCTCGATCAAGCGCTCGCCGAGGTGCGCGAACTCCTGCTCGCCCCCGGCCTGACCCGTGCCGTCGCGGCCGGCCGGCGCCGCGGGCATGTGCCTTCGGTCACTCGCGCTCAAGTACGCCCCGTCGCCCTCAAGAGCGGACCCAAACTCCAGATCGTCACCGACGACGGCGCCCGCCCGTTCACCCGGAACGTCGCGCCCGGCGCCGAGGCGGCCGCCGCCATCGACGAGCTGCTGGCCGAGCCGTTCGGCAACTGGCACGTGGAGACCGAGTCGGCCACCGTCCAGGTGCGGATCACCAAGAAGGGTGACGCCCAGGTGCACCGGGCCGCGTCCGCCCCGGCGGCGCCGGCCGTGCAGGGCCACGACCGGGCCAAGCAGTGGCTGCTCGATCCGGGTGACCCGCTGTTCGAGGTGATCGGGGGCAACGCGGCCAAGCGGCGGCAGATCGACGCGTTCCTGCGGGCCCTCGCCGCCACGCTGCCCGACGAGCTGCCCACGCCGCTGCGCGTCGTCGACCTGGGCTGCGGAAACGCGTACCTCACCTTCGCCGCCTACCGCTATCTGACCGGCCGCGGCGCGACCGTCCAGGTCGTCGGGGTCGACGTCCGCGAGGACCAGAGGGTACGCAACGGCGCCGTGGCCGAGCGCCTCGGCTGCGCCGACGACGTGACCTTCGTCGCCGGCACGATCGAGGCGGCGCAGCTGCCGTTCGCGCCGGATCTCGTGCTCGCGCTGCACGCCTGCGACACCGCGACCGATCAGGCGCTGGCCCGGGCGGTGCGGTGGGAGGCCCGTTGGGTGCTCGCCGCGCCGTGCTGCCACCACGACATCGCCGCGCAGCTCAAGGGTGGCGCCGCGCCCTCGCCGTACGGAGAGTTCACCCGGCACGCGATCCTCCGGGAGCGCTTCGCGGACGTCCTCACCGACTCGCTGCGCGCCGCCCTGCTCCGGTTGCACGGCTACCGGGTCGACGTGGTCGAGTTCGTCGACTCCGCACACACCCCGCGCAACCTGCTGCTGCGGGCCCGCCGCACGGGCGCGCCCGCCACCGCCGAGCAGCGCGCGGAGTACGACGCGCTGACCGGCCAGTGGGGGGTGAAACCGGCGCTGGCGCTCATGCTCAGCTGATCCGCAACGTCCACGGCCCGGTGCGCACCGTATCGCGGACCCGGCTCAACACCGACCCGGTCCGCACCGCCCCGCGGACCCGGCTCAACACCGGCCCGGTCCGCACCGCCCCGCGGACCCGGCTCAACACCGGCCCGGTCCGCACCGCCCCGCGGACCCGGCTCAACACCGACCCGGTCCGCACCGCCCCGCGGACCCGACTCAACACCGACCCGGTGCGCACCGCCTCGCGGACCCGGCTCAACCTCAGCCGACCCGTAACGTCCACGCCCCGGTGTGCACCTGACCGCCGACCTGGAAGTCGAAGAACATCCGGTAGTCGCCGGGGCTGGGCGCGGTGATCCAGAACTTCACCTTGCCGGCGACGAGCTGCTGCTCCGGGTGGACGTGAACGTAGGCCAGGTCACCGGCGCGGACCACCACCAGGTGACCGTAGGCGCCGAGATAGGGCTCGACGGCCGCCGGCTTCCGGTCGGCGCCGGTCACGGTCATCAGCAGTGGCTGGACCGCCTGGGTGCCGGGCGTTCCTTCGTACGAGACGGTGAAACCGTCCGTGGTGACGGTCCGTGCCGGCGCGGGCAGTGGCCGCGGGGCGTAATCGCCGGCCACGGTCAGATCGCTGCCCAGGGTGGTGGTCACCTGCCGGCCGCCGACCAGCGCGGTGAAGTCGGCGATCATCCGGTAGACGCCGGGCTCGGCCAGGGTCAGGTCGATGCTCCAGGTGCCGTCGGCGGCCATCTCCGGGTGCAGGTGCTGGAAGCCGGTGAGGTCGCGTCGGATCACGATCAGGTGCAGCGGCCGGTCGTGCACGATCGCGTACGACGTGACCGGCGCGCCGCCCGGCCCGTCGATCGTGAAGCTGAGCCGTTGGCGCTTCCCGGCCTGGAAATCGGTGCCGGCGGGACGCAGGGTGAGCCCGTCGGAGCTCAGTGAGAGGCCGCCGACCGCAGCCCCGGCCGGCGTGGTCAGGCCGGCGCCGGTGGCCCCGTGGGTGTGCGGCATGTTCTCGTTGACCGCCGCGGGACCGGCGCTGGTCGTGGCGGCCGGAGTGGCCGAGGTGCCGGTGGAGGTGCCGTTGTTGAGGCGGCCGAGGCCGTAGCCCGCGAAGAGGACGACGATCAGCAGGGCGCCGATGGCGGCCAGCCGGAAGCCGGAGCCCTCCGGGGCGGGGTGCGCCTCGGCCTCCGGGCTTTCCATATCCGCACCGTCCGCCGGTAGTGCCCACTTGGACATGCGACGAGGCTTTCTCGGGCTGTTTTCGACCGGGTGGTCCACCCGTACCGTCTCTACCGGACCGGGGGTGGTGGCGGCTGTCGCTTCCGCGACTGTCGCCCCTTGTTGCGAAGATGCGGCTCCCCGCCCGCTGCCGGCCTCCCGCTCAGCCGCGGCCTCACGCTGCGCCGCCTGGTCGTCGACCGGCTCCCGCCTTGCCGCCGCACCCGGGCCGCCGGCAGCCTGCGGGATCGCCGCAGCCCCATCCTCCGCCGCCAGGTCGCCGGCAACCTCAAGTTTCGCCGGGCCCGGTCCACCGGCGGTCTTCCGCTCGGCCGCGCCCTCGGGCTCGGGATCCGTCTCGCCGCCGGTCCGCGGCTCGGCCGCTGCCTCGGCCGCGGTGTCCCGTGCGCCCGGCGCCGGCCCGTCCACCGCGGGGCCTGCGGACTTCGCGGCGGGGCGGTCAGGCATCCGCGAGCTCGTAGCCGGCCTCGTCGACCGCCGCGCGCACCGCGTCGTCGGCGAGCGGCTCCTCACTGGTCACCGTCACCCCGCCGGACCCGAGGTCGACCTGTACGTCAGCGACCCCCGGCAGCGCCGAGAGTTCCTCGGTCACCGCGTTGACGCAGTGTGAGCAGGTCATGCCCTTGACGGTGTAGGTGCTGGTCACAGCCATGATGAATCCTCTCTGGGAAGCCCTCTGCCGGCTCAGGACCGGATCAACCGGCCGATCGCGTCGGATGCCTCTTTGACCTTGGCGGACGGGTCTCCGGCACGGGCCGCGTCGACGACGCAGTGGGCCAGGTGATCCTCCAGCAGTCCGACCGCAACCGAATGGAGCGCGCTCTTCGCCGCGGAGATCTGGGTCAGGACGTCGATGCAGTACGTATCCTCGTCGACCATCCGCTGCAGGCCGCGGATCTGGCCCTCGATCCGGCGCAGGCGGCTGAGCAGCGCTGCCTTGTCACCGGAGTAACCGTGCGGTCCATGCTGCGGGGTCGGTTCTTCGGACATGCGTCCAGAATACCCCCCGGCGGTATACCTTCGCCGAAGCGCCCCGGGTTGACCGCCGGCGACCGCGTCACCGGGTTCCGCCCCTCTCCTTCGCCGCGTGGTGGGAAAGCGTTGGCCGGGTGGACCGGATGCCGTGGCACGATGCGCGTGAATACGGGAGTGGTAAAGGAGTGACGCTGTGGGAGACCGCGAACGGGACGGCTACGTCCTGACCGATGACGCGAGCCGGGTCGATGTCGATCGGGTGCATCAATGGCTGGACCGGGAGTCGTACTGGGCGGCCGGTCGATCGCACGACGTGGTCAGCCGCTCGATCGCGGGCTCGCTGCCGTACTCGGTGTTCTCCGGCGATCAGCAGGTCGCCTTCGCCCGGGTGGTCACCGACGGGGCCACCTTCGCCTGGATCTGCGATGTCTTCGTGGATGGGCAGCACCGGGGTCGCGGCCTGGGCGGATGGCTGATCGACAGCATCATCGAGGACCTGACCGGGCGGGGCGTCCTTCGCCTTCTGCTGGCCACCAAGGACGCTCACGAGGTGTACCGCCGATCCGGCTTCACCCCGCTGGAGGGAGCGCACCGCTTCATGGAGATCGACCACCGCCCCACCCGCGCCGCGATCCTGGGCCACCACTGACAGAGACGATGTTCATCAGCATTTCTCACCGGGCCTGATCCCACAGCTGGACCGGCTGCGGCGCCCCGGCTCCGTTCAGCCATCCATGCACACGTTCTCCCGGGCCTCGTCTTTCCTGCGGCCTCGTCTTTCCTGCGGCCTCGCCTTTGCTGCGGCCTCGCCAGCCGGCTACGGCAAGGGTCAGCCGGCTACGGCAAGGGTCAGCCCGTCAGCCGGCTGCCGCAAGGGCCAGTGGGAGGACCGACTCCGCGCCGGCCTGGCGCAGGACGCGGCCGGCCAGGGTCATCGTCCAGCCCGAGTCGACCAGGTCGTCGACGAGCAGGAGCGGGCCCGGGCGCGCGTCGATGCCCGCGGCGACCTCGGACGGCACGCCGAACGCGTCGTGCAGGGCCCGGACCCGCTGGGCGCTGTTGCCGCGGAACGTCTCGGCACCCGATCGCACCGAGCTCAACGCTCCGAGCAACGGCAGGCGCCCGACCGTCGCGATGTGCTCGGCCAGGCTGTGGACAAGTTGTGGATGACGGCGTGAGCCCACCGCCACGACCCCGACCGGACGCTGGTGCCAGGCGTCCTCGCCGCGCGCCCACGCCTTGAGCACCTCGACCACCGCGGCGGCCAGCTCGGCCGGGATCGGCACATCCGGCGACTCCGGCCCGACCACGCCGCGCAGCCGGGCACCCCAACCCAGGTCGGACAGCCGGCCGACGGCGCGTCCCGGCTGGATCTGCTCAGCCGGATCGATTTTGCCCCTCAGCGAGATGCCGACCGCCGCCATCCCGGTCGGCCACATCTTCTTCGGCGCGATCTCCACCCCGGGCCGGCCCAGGAACGCCTCCGCCGCGGCCAGCGAGCCGGACGACACCTCGGCGTCGAAGAGTGGACCGGCACAGTTGTCGCACCGCCCGCACGGGGCCGCCTCCGGATCGTCCAGACAACGGCGGAGGAACTCCATCCGGCAGGCGGGCGTCGTAGCGTAGTCGATCATGGTTTGCTGCTCGGCCTCCCGCGCCTCGGCGACGCGCCGCAACCGGGCGGTGTCGTAGGTCCACGGCTCGCCGGTGGCGAGCCAGCCCCCGCGGGTGCGGCGCACGGCGCCGTCCACGTCGAGAACCTTGAGCATCAGCTCCAGACGGTTACGACGCAGGTCGACCAGCGGCTCGAGGGCCTGGGTCGACATCGGCCGATCAGCGGACAGCTGGGTCAGCACCGACCGCACCTGCTCCTCGGGCGGGAAGGCCAGCGAGGCGAAGTACCGCCAGATCGCTGCATCCTCCGGCCCGGGCAGCAACACCACCTCGGCGTGCTCGACGGCCCGGCCGGCTCGGCCCACCTGCTGGTAATACGCGATCGGCGAGTTCGGAGCGCCCAGGTGCACGACGAACCCGAGATCCGGCTTGTCGAAGCCCATGCCCAGCGCCGACGTCGCCACCAACGCCTTGATCTTGTTGTCCAACAGGTCCTGCTCGGCGGCGCGGCGCTCGGCGTCCTCCACCTGGCCGGTGTAGGAGGCCACCGGGAAGCCTCGGGAGCGCAGGAAATCCGCGGTTTCGGTGGCCCCGGCGACGGTCAGCGTGTAGACGATGCCGGAGCCGGGCAGGCGTTCCAGGTGGTCGGCGAGCCAGGCCAGCCGGTGTGCCGGGTCGGGCAGGCGCAGCACCGCCAGGCGCAGCGAGTCCCGGTCCAGCGGACCACGCAGCACCAGGGCGTCGCCGAGCTGGTCGGCGACGTCGGCGGTGACCCGGGCGTTGGCGGTCGCGGTGGTGGCAAGGACCGGTGTCCGGGTGGGGAGCCCGGCGAGGAACGTCCGCAGGCGCCGGTAGTCCGGCCGGAAGTCATGGCCCCAGTCGGAGACGCAGTGCGCCTCGTCGACCACGAGCAGGCCGGTGCTGTGGGCCAGGCCGGGCAGCACGTTGTCGCGGAAGTCCGGGTTGTTCAGCCGCTCCGGGCTGATCAGCAGCACGTCCACCGAGCCGGCCCGGATCTCCTGCTCGATCTCGGACCACTCGTCCAGGTTGGCCGAGTTGATCGTGCGCGCCCGGATGCCGGCCCGCGCGGCCGCGTCCACCTGGTTGCGCATGAGGGCCAGCAGCGGGGACACGATCACCGTGGGCCCGGCCGACCCGTCCGCCCGCAGCAGGGCGGTGGCCACGAAGTAGACCGCTGACTTGCCCCACCCGGTGCGCTGGACGCAGAGCACCCGGCGGCGGTCCACGGTGAGTGCCTCGATGGCGCGCCACTGGTCCTCACGCAGTCGCGCGTGCTCACCGGCGAGGCGGCGCAGCACCTCCTCGGCACGCTCGCGCACGCTCGCCCGCTGCGCCGCACCGGCTGTCATTCGCGTCGTCTCGGTCACCCGGCATGTCTATCAGCCCGCACCGACAGAACCGGAGTTATCCACAGCCCGGCGTCCTCACCAGGCCGCACCGACAGACCCCGCGGTCGCCCACAGCGCGGCGTCCCTACCCGCCGCCACCGAGAGAACCCGCAGGCACCCACGGTTCAGCGTCCCTACCAGCCAGCACCGACAGAACCCGCAGCCATCCACAGTTCGGCGTCGTCCACAGGGCGCGCAGAAAGTCGAGCGGCCCGCAGCCGTCCTGCGCCAAGCTGCCGGAGCACCCGAAGTCGAGCGGCAGGAGGAAGCCATGCGGGCAGCGCCCCGACCAGGCCGGCGCCGGCGACTCCGGCCGGGCGACCGTGGCGCCGGAGCGCGGCCGCCACCAGGTGCCCGGCCGCGCGGCGGGCCGGTGGCCGCGGGCACCAGCCCGCCGGCAGCCGGCTTCGCCGCAAACCCCGACCCCGGCCAGCATCTGGATGGAAGTCTCAGGACATGAGCGAAACGATCGCCGAGAAGCTGTTGATCAAACCGAACTCCACCGTCTGGCTCAACCAGCCGGCCCACCTCCCGCTGCTCACGCCGATGCCCCAGGGCGTGCGGGAGTGCGGGTCGCTGGCCACCGCCGGCACCGCCGTGCTGTTCGCGGAGGATGCCGCGAGCGTCCGGCAGCAACTCGCCGAGCACCGGGCCGACCTGGACAAACCCGGGGCGTTCTGGATCGCCTATCCGAAGAGCGCCGAGGCGGGCGTCGGTCCGGACACGCTGGGGCCCATCGCGGCGGACTTCGGCATGCGTCCGGGCGAGCAGATCGCCATCGATGACCGCTGGTCCGGTTTACGTTTCCGGCCGGATCGGCCGCACGAGAACGGGTTCGCCGGGGAGAGCGAATGATCCGCCGAACAGGGGCGATCCACGGTGTTCGCCGCCTCCGGAGCCTCGGCCGGCGAATGCCCCGCCGGGCAGGAGCGGTCCCGTGAAGGCGCGGATGGCGGGGTCAGCGGCCCAGGACCGAGCCACCGTTGACGTTGATGACCTGCCCGGTGACGAATCCGCCGCCCGGGCCGACCAGCCAGCGCACCGCCTCGGCGATGTCCTCGGACTCCCCCGCCCGCTTGACCAGCGTGGCGGCGACCCTGGCGGCGTGCTCCTCGGGTGTCGTCCGGCCGGCGAAGAACTCACTGTCGATGACGTAACCGGGCGCGATCACGTTCGCCGTGATGCCCTCGGCGCCCAGGTTGGTGGCGAGGTCCAGGGCGTATCCGTGCAAGGCGGCCTTGGCCGCGGAGTACGGCCCGCCACCACCGCGCTGGGCCGCGATCGAACTGGTCAGGATGATCTTGCCACCCGGCCGGCGGAGCAGCGGCAGCAGCGCGGTGGTCATCAGTACCGCGGTCAGCAGGTTCGAGTCGAGGTTGGCCCGCCAGCGTGCGGCCACCCCGGCAAGGCTGCTCTCGTCCCCGGTGAGGTATGCGCCGGCGTTGTTGACCAGGACGTCCACCGCCCGGCCGGCGACCGCCTCGGCCACCTTCGGGACCTGCGCGGGATCGGCGGCGTCGGCGGTGACCGCGGAGGCCTGCGGGCCGATCCACTTCACCGCGTCGGCCAGCACCTCGGCGCGACGGCCCACGATGATCACGTCGTAGCCCTCGCCCGCGAGCATCCCGGCTGTCGCTCTGCCGATCCCCGTGCCACCACCGGTGACCACTGCCAGTCTTGTCATGATTTCGACCCTATCGACGCGGCCTCGGGGAGGAATTCAAAGCGCCAGGGAGAACCCGCCGGTCCGTTGCCTGGCCGGCCAGCCGGCCGGGCGGCCCGCTGGAGACGGCGTCATCTGCCTGCGGACAGCGCCGCCATGGCGCGACGACGCGCGCTTGCGCTTACGGACCGTCTGCTCCGGCGCCCGGCGCCGCTCCGCCGAGGCAGCACTCACCGAGTCGTCCTTCATCGGGGCGGGCACGTTCACGCCGCCCAGCACCTCCACCCGGCACGGGTGCCCGTTCATGGCGAAGGTGAGCGGCAGCGGGTTGCGGTCGCGGTAGCCGCCGCGCAGAGTGAGCACCCGGCCCCGGCCCTCGCCGTGCACCACGACGTTCCTGCCCCGTTGGGAGACGGCCTTCGGGGAGCCGGCGAGCCGCTGACTGCCCGGGAAGGCGAATTCGACACGCCAGCCCCCCGGGCCGGCGGTGGTTCGCACGGTCAGTCGAGCCTGAAAGGACCCACCCGAATCGCGCTGCACCTGGTACCTGACCGAGCAGCGGATCCGCTGCATGGCGCCGCCGGGCGCGGGTCCGGCGACGGAGGCGCTCGATCGGTCGGCGTCCGCGGCCTCCCGCCGGCCCGACCAGCTCAGCGCGCTGCCGGCGAGCATCACCACGGTGGCCACGGCGGCCACCACGGACAACCGGTTCCGGACGCCGACCGGGCGGCGCCGCATCCAGGCCCGGATCGCCCGGGCCCGGCGCAACCGGGCGCCGACGAAGAGACCACCGCCCAGCGGCCGCACACTCCCCATCCGCAGCGCGACGCCGATCCGCAGGCCGGCGCGGAGACGCAGGTGGAGCACCCGGGTAGGGCCGGGGCGCCGGCGCCCGTCCGCGGAGTCCGGAGCGGGCACCACCGCGCGTGCGGCCGGCACCGACGGCTGCTCCCCCGGACGCAACGGCGGGATGATCGGGCGTACGCCCACGGTGGCCGCGAGCGCACGCGCCAGCTCGGCGGAGGGCGGCCGGTCCGCCGGATCCTTGGCCAGGCAGCGCAGGCACAGGTCGGCCACCGTGACCGGCATCCCGGGCAGGTCGGGGACCGGGGCGGGGGCGGCGTACAGGTGCGCGCGCAGGGCTTCCGCGGTGTTCTCGGCCGGCCAGGGCATCCGGCCGGTCAGTGCCCGGTAGAGCAGCAGGCCGAGGGCGTACACGTCGGTGGCCGGGGAGACCGGGGCGCCACCGAGGCGTTCCGGGGCCAGGTACGCGGGGGTGCCCAGCAGGCTGCCGTCCGGGCCGGCGTCGCGCTGACCGACGACCGCCGAGATACCGAAGTCGACCACCTTCGCGCCGGCCCCGGTGAGCATCACGTTGGCCGGGGTCACGTCACGGTGCACGACACCACGGGCGTGGGCGGTGGCCAGCGCGGAGGCGACCTCGGAGCAGACCATCACGGCCTCACGCCAGTCCAGGGAGCCCTGCCGGCCGAGCCGGGCGCCGACCGACTCCCCGTCGTTGAGCTCCATCACCACGTACGGAACGGTCAGGTGCTCGGAGAGCAGGGCCTCGCCGAAGTCGTAGACGCCGGTGATGTGCGGGTGACAGAGCCGGGCGGCAGCCAGGGCCTCCTGGCGGAGACGGTCACGGAACGTGCGATCCTCGGCCAGCGCGGGCGCGAGCACCTTGACCGCGACCTCGCGACCCAGGGTCTCGTCATAACCGCGCCAGACCACCGACATGCCGCCGGTACCGAGCTTCTCGACGAGGCGGTACCGCCCGGCGATACGAAGCGATCTGTCCTGACCGTTTCGCTCCGTACGCACCATGCGCCGATTCTCGCCCGACCGGCTCATCCTCCGGTGCCGCACACCAAAACCCGCCCGGATTCGCTGCCCGGACCGCCCAAAGACGCCCATAGTGCGGCGCCCCACCTGGAGAGGTTGTGCGTGACCCAGCGGCACCACACCCGCCGGGGGCACCCATCAGCCGGGCAGGAGCTGGTCGACCGGAGCGTAGTCGTCGGTGAGGACCTTGGCGTCGGCGACGTAGCTGGTCAGCTCGGGACCGGTGAGCAGCTTGACCGGCTCCTCCACCCGAGTGAGGCGGGCACCGAGCGCGGCCAGCGGCAACGGGCTGCGGGACGCCACGATCACGAAGTTGGAGCCCACCTTGCCGGCCAGGGCGTCTTCCGGGGCGATCAGGGCGACATGCGGGAAGGCGGCGGCGACGGTGGCCAGCTCGGCACGGATGAAGCGGTCGGGCGGATAGTCGATCACGTTCTGGACGTAGACACCGTCCGGGCGCAGGGTGCGCGAGATGTCCGCGGCCATCTCCCGGGTGGCCAGGTGCCAGGGCACCACCTGGTGGCCGAAGGCGTCGCCGACCACCAGGTCGTAAGCGGCGGACGGACGCCCGGCCACGCCGACCCGGGCGTCGCCCACCCGAACCCTCAGGTCGGCGCCGGTGACCAGACCGAGCCGGCGTTCGTCCAGCTCGACGAGGCCGCCGTCGAGTTCGAGGACCAGCTGGTCGCTGCCGGGCCGGGTGGCTCGCAGGTAGTTGGGCACGGTGAAGCCCCCGCCGCCGATGTGCAGGGCGTCGATCGCGGTGCCCGCCGGGCGCAGGACGTCGGCGACCGCGGCGATCCACTGGACGTATGCGAACGCCAGGTGGCGGGGATCGTCGAGATCGACGTAGGAATGCGGCGCCGAGTTGAGCATCAGGGTCCGCCCGCCGGGATGGTCACGGTCGGCCTCCACCCGGGCGCAGTGGTAGGCCGTCTCCACGTCGCAGGGCGTCGGCGCGATGGCGCCCAGACCGGCGCCGAGCAGGCCGATCGTGGCCAGCATGGCGCGGAAACGGGGCGAGCCGGGCAGGTCGGGGTGGGTCTCGTCGCGGCGCAGCCACCCGCCGAGCAGCAGGCCGGCCAGCGCCAGCAGCCCCGCGAGGCTGAGGATGATCACGCTGCTCGGCATCGCGGCGACGAACACGAAGCCGGTGCCCAGGGTGGCCGTGATCGCGCCCAGGGTGCCGATGCTGGACAGTCGGCCCACCACGGTTCCGGCCTCACGCAGATTGCTGAGCTGCAACTTCACCACCATCGGTGGGATCGCGGAGAGGACGAAGGCGGGCAGGAAGACGGCCAGCGCGGCGAGCAGCAGCACGGCCGGCGCGGCGCCGCCGCGCAGCAGCTCGCCACCCCAGCGGACCAACGGCAGGGTGACGGCGGTGCCGATGGCGCCGAGAATCAGCGCCGGGGCGAGCAGCACGCGCGGGTCGAACCGGTCGGCGAGGCGACCGCCCAGCCAGGCACCGTAGGCGATCGCGGCCAGCGAGATACCGATGACCGAGCTGCTGACCTGCAGGGTGACGCCGACATAGGGGCCGACCAGTCGCAGAGCGACGATCTCCAGGACCAGGACGGCGCCGCTGGCGCCGAAGGCGAGAGCGCTGGCGAGGGCCGTCGGCAGGGCGCGGGGCGGCGCGGTCTCCATCGCCGGGATGCTATCCGGCGCCGGCGGCGTCCGCTTCCATCGCCACGCTGTACCACCGGTGACAACGACACCGACCCGGACGGAAGCTCCCGGCGACAGCGACAGGCACACCAGCCGGGGCGATCCGCGAGGCGGACAGGACCACCGGACGAACGGCACGCGAGGCAGACAGCACCACCGGACGAACGGCACGCCAGGCGGACAGCAACCACCGATCGCGCGGTGCGTGAGGCGGACAACACCACCAACCCGACGGTGCGCGAGACGGACCGCACACCAACGGGCGCCAGCCGCACACCGCTACCAGACAGGCTCCGCTGCCAGGCGAGCTTCGCCGCCAAGAGCACCCCGGCACCGGACACATCCCGTCACCCGCGAACCGCGATGAAGCCGAGGGCCCACGGAAGCCCGAATGCCCGTCCCGGATCGGGGACGGGCATCCGAGAACGGCTCAGGGCCGAAACGGCTCAGGACCGAAACGGCTCAGGACCGAAACAGCTCAGGACCGAAACAGCTCAGGACCGAAACAGCTCAGGACCGAAACAGCTCAGGACCGAAACAGCTCAGGACCGAAACAGCTCAGGACCGAAACAGCTCAGGACCGAAACAGCTCAGGACCGAAACAGCTCAGGACCGAAACAGCTCAGGACCGAAACGGCTCAGGACCGGAACGACTCAGAGCATGGAGAGGTGAACGTGGTTGGTATGAACCACGGACGGGCCGCCGCTGGCGCTGTAGCTGCGCCAGCCGGTGCTGGGCATCCAGATCTGGCGGTACCAGATCACGTACATCACGCCGAGCCGGTCGGCGTTCTTCACCAGGTAGGCGGCCAGACTGTCGCCGTAGGACTTGTCGCTGCCGGTGGCTGTCGCGTCCTTGAAGGTGCTGGCGTTCGCGGAGAAGTCGCAGGCCCGCCCCTTCGGGTGCTCACCGGACGACCGCTGGCTCCAGCACACCGTGTAGTGCTTGTACCCGTCCGCCCGCGCCTCCTCGTAGGCGTGCAGCGTCCGGGGTGTGATGCACCCGGACGACGTCGGGTCGTCGACGGTGCACGACTCCTTCGGCCACGACCCGTCGGAGTTCCGCGGGGCCGGCTTCGCGGCTGCCGAGGAGGCGTTGACGAAGCCACCGGCGGACCCGCCGCCCACCTCGGCGAGCGCGAGCTCGGCCTGCTTCTTCTTGCGCGCCATCACCGAGACCTGCTTCTTCTGCTCGGCGATCTCGGCGTTCAGCGCGGCCTGCGCCCGCCTGGTCGTCTCGATGTCGGCGCGGTAGTCGGCGAGGGTGCTGCTGTCCACCTGGGCGAGCATGTCCAGGCCCTGCACCCGCTCCACGAAGCTGTCCGGCGACGCGCTGTTGAGCAGCAGCATCACGGTGCTGATCCGGCCCATCTGGTACGACCGGTTCGCCACCTGCCCGACCCGCTCGGTGAGCGCGGCGGCCCGTCCCTGCGCCGCCTTGAGCGTGGCGGTCAGCTGGGTCTGCCGTTTCTTGGAGGCGGCCAGTTTCGTCTTCGCCTGGTCGTACCCCTTGGCGGCGGCCTCCAGGTTGGCGCGCAGCTTCTTGGTTCCGCCCTCCGGGTCGGCGAACGCCGGGGACCCGGGCACGACGAGAACGACCGTGACCGCGGCCGCGAGAAGGGCGAGCAGGGCGGTGCACCGGCGCGGGGAGATGGCCGCCACGGAAAACCTCCAAGTCGGGAGCGCGGGTACTTTACCGTGCCCGACCTGGAAAGAGGGAGATCGATCAGGTCGCCGAGTATCCACCGTCGACGAAGAGTGTCTGACCGGTTACCGCCTGACTCGCCGCGCTCGCCAGGAAGACCGCACAACCGGCGAAATCCGCGGGCAGCCCGTTACGCCCGATCATGGTGCGGGCGGCGTGCGCCGCCACTTTCGTGGGATCGGCGAAGACCGGTTCGGTCAGCGGGGTGTGCACCACTCCGGGCGCGATGGCGTTGCAGCAGACCCCGTGCGGCGACCAGGCTTCCGCCTGCGAGCGGGTCAGCCCGACCAGGCCGGCTTTGGCCGCGCCGTAGGCGCCGCTGTTGCCGTAGGCCCGGAACGCCTGCTGCGACACGATGTTGATGATCCGGCCCCAGCCGCGCCGCGCCATCGCCGGCCCGAACGCCTGCCCGAGCAGAAACGGTGAGGTGAGATTGGCCGACAGGGTGAGATCCCAGACGTCCTCGGTGAGCTCGTCCAGCGGCGGGCGCAGGTTCACGGCGGCGGAGTTGACGAGGATGTCCGGTTCGCCGTACCGGGAAATGATCTCGGTGAGCGCGGTCCGCACCGCGGCACGGTCGGCGAGGTCCGCGGTGACCGCGCCGGCTTCGACGCCGGATCGCCGCAGCTCGGCGACCACCTGGGCGATCGGTTCCGGACGCCGGGCGACGACCGTCACCCGCGCACCGGCACGACCCAGCGCGAGGGCGATCTCGCGGCCGATCCCGGAGCTGCCGCCGGTGACCACCGCGCTGCGACCGGTCAACCCGAAAAGGTCATCCAGGTACGACGTCATACCGGGCACGGTAGATCGCCCACTGTCCGGACCGGATCACACTGTGAGATCCGCCACGCGCGTCGGCTCACTCCCCGATCGGGGGAGGGCCGTCCGGGAACAGGGTGCCGTGCACGGTCTGCCAGATCTCCTCGTTGGCCGCCACGAGCAGGCCCCGGCGGGTGTTGACCGGCCGGTAGTCCGTGCCGTCGAGGTGCCGGGAGACACCGCCGGCCTCGCGGATGATCAGCGAGCCGGGCGCGTGGTCCCACGGCAGGATCCGCCAGAACATCGCGAACTGCTGCAGGTCGGTGGCGATGGCCGGGTACTCGAACCCGGCGCAGTGCCGCCCGGCGGTGTATCCGCCCAGTTCCCCGGCGTGCACGTCGACCTGGGCGCGGAAGTCGTCCGGGAGGTACTTGCGGGAGATCACGCCCTGCAGGTCAGCGGCGGCCGGCACGTCCGCGCGGGCCTTGACCCGCACCCCGTCCCGGTACGCCCCGGCGCCCGCCTCGGCGACCGTCAACCGGTCCTCGATCACGTCGAGGATCCAGCCTGCCACCGTCACCCCGTCCCGGACCAGGGCGGTCATCACGCAGAACGGCGTCCGCCCGGCGGCGAAGTTGTTGGTGCCGTCGACCGGGTCGACGATCCACACGGCGCCACCCGCGCCGATCCGGTCGCGGACGCCCGGGTCGGCCGCGACGGCCTCCTCGCCGACCACCACGGAGCCGGGCAGCAGCGCGGTCAGTCCCCGGGTCAGCGCCCGCTCGGACTCCTGGTCGGCGATGGTGACCATGTCACCGGGCGACTTCTGGTGCACCTCGTCGGCGCGGAGCCGCTGGAAGCGGGGCAGCACGACGGTCTGGGCCACCTCACGGATGAGCGCGGAAACCTGATCAAGCACGCGGCGGCAACTTCACGACGCTGACGAAGAACTCGTCGATCTGCCGGATCACCGCGATGAACCGCTCGAAGTCCACCGGTTTGGTGACGTACGCGTTCGCGTGCAACTGGTAGCTGCGCAGGATGTCCTCGTCGGCGGACGAGGTGGTGAGCACGACCACCGGGATCCGGCCCAGCTCGTCGTCCTTCTTGATCTCGGCGAGCACCTCCCGGCCGTCCCGGCGGGGCAGGTTCAGGTCGAGCAGGATCAGATCGGGGCGCACCGCGTCCGCGTACTGTCCCTCGCGGCGCAGGTACGCCAGCGCCTCCGCACCGTCCGACACCACGTTCAGCCGGTTGCGGACCTTGTGCTCCTCGAAGGCCTCCTGGGTCATCAGGACGTCGCCGGGATCGTCCTCGACCAGCAGCACCTCTATCGGGGTGCCACCCCCGCGCTCCACGCTCACGCGCCCACCACCTCTCGGCTCTCCTGCTCTTCGCCCGGCTCGTCGGCGCCGATCAGCACGGGGAGCGTGAACCAGATCGACGCGCCGGGGGTGACGTCGACGTCCAGCCAGATCCGCCCGCCATGGTATTCGACGATCTTCTTGACGATCGCCAGTCCGATGCCGGTGCCCTCGTACGCGTCCCGGGCGTGCAGGCGCTGGAAGATCACGAACACCTTGTCGGCGAACTCGGCCTCGATCCCGATGCCGTTGTCGCGCACGTTGATCCGCCACTCCTTGCCGTCCCGCTCCGCGGTGATCCGGATCGTGGGCGGCACGTCCGGCCGGCGGAACTTCAGCGAGTTGCCGATCAGATTCACGAACAGCGTGGTGAGCAGCGGCTCCTCACCCTCCACAGTGGGCAGTCGCGACCAGGTGATCTCGGCGTCCGCGCCGGCCCGCGCCTCCAGCTGCGATTTCACGTCGTCCAGCACCCGGTTCAGGTCGACGTCGGTGAAACCGCTGGTGAGCCGGCCGATCCGGGAGAACGCCAGCAGATCGTTGATCAGTCGCTGCATCCGCTGGGCGCCGTCGACGGCGAACCCGATGTACTGGTCGGCGCGCTCGTCCAGCTGGCCGGCGTAGCGGCGCTGCAACAGCTGGCAGAAGCTGGCCACCTTGCGCAGCGGCTCCTGCAGGTCGTGCGAGGCGACGTAGGCGAACTGCTCCAGGTCGCGGTTGGACCGGGTGAGCTCCTCGGCCTGGGTCTGCAGCTGCTGGTTGACCCATTCGATCTGCTGGCGCGCGCCGCGTACCTCGGACAGCTCGCTGGCGATCTGCTGACGCATCGCGTCCACGTCCCCGGCCAGCCGGACCAGCTCCGGCGCGCCCACCGGGCTTTCGATGTGCCGCTCGTAGTCGCCGGCCGCGACCCGGCGCACCTGGTCGGCCAGTTCCACGATCGGGCGGCTGACCAGCCGGTCCAGCAGGAGCAGCAGGAGCGCGCCGGCCAGCACGATGATCGCGGCGGCGGCGATCTCGATGGCCACCATGGTCTGGCTGGACTCCTTGGCCGCGTCCGCGCTCCTGGTCCGCAACGCCTGGATGTGCCCCTGCATCCGGTCGATCGCGCCGCGGACCTGGTCGAAGCTGCTCGTCCCGCCCGCCTCGACGCGCACCTGAGCGGCCTCCACGCCGCTGGTGCGCACCGTGTCGACGACCGGATCGGCCACCGCCCGGTGCCAGTCGTCGATCCGCGCCTTCACCTGGTCCAGCCCGGCCCGGATCTCCCGGTCGCCAGGGCGCAGGAAGCTCTCGATCCGGGCGATCTGGGTGTTCTGGTCCTGCAACCCGCGGAGGTACGGCTGCAGGTTGACGTCCCGGCCGGTGATCGCGAAGCCGCGGACACCGGTCTCCTGGTCGACCACCGCGGTGCTCAGGCTCTCGCCGGCCGCGCGCATCGGGGCCACCCGGTTCAGCACGTCGTCGAGCTGGCGGTTGTGCTCGGCGGCGGTGATCGCGGCGAAGACGCCGAGGGCGCCCAGGATGACGCCGACCGCCACGCACAGCGCGACGATCCGGCCGCGCAGGGTCCAGGTGCGTACGCCGAGCGCGCTCACCGCCCACCACCCCGCGAGATCAGCAGCATCGCCACGTCGTCGCTGAGCGGGCCGCCGTTGTCCTGGTCGGCGCGCCCGACCAGCCAGGCCGGCAGCCGGGTCAGCGGCACCTGCCGCGCGGCCGGCTCGTCCAGCAGCTTGCACAGGCCGTCCACGTCCAGGCGCTCGTCGCCGGCGCCGGCACGACCCTCGATCAGACCGTCGGTGTACATCAGCAGGGACCAGTCATCGCCGGTGAACTCCAGCTCGGTAGCGGGTGTGGGGGTAGGACGTACCCCGAGCACGATCCCGGTACGCGCGTGTACCGGCGCGGCCCGGCCACCGGCGAGCACCACGGGCGGCGGGTGA
The DNA here is from genome assembly GCF_003711105.1 of Actinoplanes teichomyceticus ATCC 31121. Lineage (NCBI taxonomy): Bacteria > Bacillati > Actinomycetota > Actinomycetes > Micromonosporales > Micromonosporaceae > Actinoplanes > Actinoplanes teichomyceticus. Next base: position 561,887 of record NZ_CP023865.1, on the reverse strand, counting down.
CCGGCCAGGCGTACCGTGGCACGGTTGCCGGGCAGGTCGATCACCGCCGAGGCGACCGTGGCGAACACCTCCCGGGCCCGCCGCTCGGAGATCAGCACCTGTTCCAGCGACGCGAGCACCTGCTCCTCCGGCACCCCGGCGAGGACCAGCGCCCGCCAGGCGACCCGCAGCTCCACGCCGAGCGCGGCCTCGTCGACGCCGTGCCCGCAGACGTCGCCGACGATCACGTGCAGCTTGTCCTCGCCGATCTGCACCACGTCGAAGAAGTCCCCGCCGAGCAGGCCGGCTGCCCGCCCGGACCGGTAGAACGTCTCGACCAGCACCTCGCTGGTCTGCATCAGCGGCTGCGGCAGCAGGCCCCGCTCCAGGCGGGCCGACTCCTCCTGGCGCAGCTCCACCTCGCGCAGCCGCCGGGCGTTCTCGTCGGCTCGCTTGCGCTCGACCGCGTAGCGCAGGGCCCGGACCAGCCAGACCCCGTCGACCTGACCCTTGACCAGGTAGTCCTGTGCGCCCTCGGCGACCGCCTGGACGCCCAGGTGCTCGTCGGAGCGCCCGGTGAGCACGCAGACCGCCGCACCGCCGGCCACGGCCAGCAGCTTGCGAAGCCCGTCGATGCCCTCGGCATCCGGCAGGCCGAGGTCGAGCAACACGCATTCGGCGCCGGCGATCAGGTCGCGCGCCTCGCGGAGGCTGGTCGCGACGGTGAGCTCGAACGGCGCCCCGGCCTCGGTGAGCAGCTCACGGACCAGGAAGGCGTCGCCCTCGTCGTCCTCCACCAGGAGGATGCGCAGGCGCTCCAGCTGGTCCACCACGTACGCGCGGGGTGCGAGCGAACGCTCCGTCATCTAAGAATCCCCACTCGACGCATATGTGACCCGGAAATCGTGTACCACCGGACGCGGTGACACAACACTGGTCACCACCTCGTGACCTGCCCTCATGCCGCACCGTGGGGAGCGCTGCCGTCGCCGGCGGCGGCGACCCGCCGCGCATGATCGGCGATCACCTGCCCGAGGATCCCGTGCAGGCGCCCACAGTCGCGGCAGTGCAGGTTCTCGTCGAGGTGGCGACCGCCACAGTCCACGCACCGGCCCCGGTCCTCCGGATCGCGATAGGACGCCAGAGCTCGGCACATCGCCCGGATCACATGGTCGCCCAGCGGGAAGATCTCGTCGCCGAGCGCGGTGCGCAGGCCGAGCAGCGCCACCGGCGGGGCGTCCGGATGCGGGTCGTAGGGCGCCACCGCGTCGATGAACTCCGCGATGACGGCGGCCGGGTCGAACGAGGTAGTCACCCGGACCACGCTATTGCACCGGACAATCGATCCACCGGGTACCCGGATGTCATCCTCCGCGCTTGAATGTCACCCATGCGTGACGCCGCTCTCCTCCGGCCGGCCCGGCGCGGCCTCGCCGCGCTCGCCGTCCTCGCGGTGCTCGCCCTCGCGGGCCTCGCCGCGGTGCGCTCGATCCTGCCGCCCGCGGCGGCCCCCGCCTCGGCACCGGCCGGTCAGTTCAGCGCCGAGCGCGCCTTCGCGGAGGTACGCACGATCGCCGCCACCCCGCACCCGGCCGGCAGCGCCGCCAACGACCGGGTCCGCGAGCACCTGCTGGCCCACCTGCGGGGCCTGGGCCTGAGCCCGCAGGTGCAGGACACCGTCTCGGCCCAGGGCGGTGAGCTCTCCGCCAGCGCCGGGGGCACCGGTCTGGCCCGGGTGCGCAACGTGGTCACGCTGCTGCCGGGCGCCGCCTCCACCGGGCGGATCTTCCTGGTCGCGCACTACGACTCGGCGCAGACCGGCCCGGGCGGCAACGACGACGCGGCCGGCGTCGCCACCATCCTGGAGACGGCCCGCGCCCTGACCAGCGGCGCGAGGCTGCGCAACGACGTGGTGCTGGTGCTCACCGACGCCGAGGAGGCCTGCCTGTGCGGCGCCGAGGCGTTCGTCCGGCAGCATCCGCTGGCCCGCGACGGCGGCGTGGCGCTCAACCTGGAGGCGCGGGGCAGCTCCGGCCCGGCGATCATGTTCGAGACGTCGGCGCGGAACGCGGAGCTCGTCGAGGCGTATGCCCGGGCGCCGTACCCGGTCGGCACCTCGTTCGCCGTGGAGATCTACCGCCGGCTGCCGAACGACACCGACTTCACCGCGTTCCGCCGGGCCGGTTTCCGCGGGCTGAACTCGGCGTACATCGACGGCGCGGCGGTCTACCACGCGCCCACCGACCGGCCTTCCGCGATGGACCGCGACAGCCTGCAGCACCACGGGGCGAACGCCCTGGCGGTCACCCGTGAGCTGGGCGGACGGGATCTGACGACGCTGCGCGGCGGGGCGGACGCCACCTACTTCCCGGTCCCCGGCGGCGGCCTGGTGCACTACCCGGGCGCGCTGGTCTGGCCGCTGGCCGTGCTGGCGCTGGCCGCGGTGGCGGCGCTGGCCTGGCTGGCGCGGCGGCGCGGCCGGCTGACCGGACGGCGGCTGGCCCTGGCCGGCGCGCTGACGCCGGTCCCGCTCGTGGTCGCGCCGGCCCTGGCGCAGGCGCTGTGGGCGGCGCTCACGCTGATCCGGCCGGAGTACGGCGCGCTGCCGATCGACCCGTACCGCCCGGGCCTCTACCGGGTGGCGGTGATCGCCCTGGCGGTGGCCGTGGTGCTGGGCTGGTTCGCCGTCCTGCGCCGGCGGGTCGGTGCGGCCGCGCTGGCGGTCGCCGGTCTGGGCTGGCTGGCGGGGCTCGGCGCGGTGCTGGCCGCCGTCACCCCGGGCGGCGCCTACCTGGCCACGCTGCCCGCCCTGGCCGGCGCCCTGGCCGGCCTGGCCGCCCTGGCCGTACGAGGCTGGGCCGCCACCGCCGCGATCACCGTCGGCGGCCTGGTCGCGGTGGTGATCCTGCTGCCCACCGTGCTCATGCTGTTCCCGGCGCTGGGCATGGCGCTGGGCGCCGCGGGGGCGTTCCTGACCGTGCTGCTCGTGCTGGCGCTGCTCCCGGTGGTCGACCTGATCCACCCGCCGGGCGAGCCGGTGCGGGGCCTGGCCGCGCTGCGCGCCCGCCGCCGGGGCGCGCTACCCACCCTGGCCGCCTCGCTGGCCGTGCTGGTCTGCGCCGCCGCCGGCCTGGTCGTGGACCGCTTCGACGCCGAGCACCCGGCGCTCACCCAGCTGATGTACGCCCTGGACGCGGACACCGGGACGGCCCGATGGCTCAGCGACGAGGCGCGCACCCAGACGTGGACCGCGCAGTACGTCTCCGGGGACCGCAAGCCGGTGACCGCCACCCTGCCGGCGTTCGGGGACGAGAGGTTGCGCGGCGGACCGGCCCGGCCGGCCACCCTCGCGGCCCCGGATCTCACCCTGGAGGCGGACACCCTCTCGGGTGACGGGCGGGTTCTCACGCTGCGCCTGAAGCCGCGGCGGGCGGTCCGGTTCACCACCCTGCACGTGGCTGCGGCGACCGAGGTGACCGCCGCGACGGTGGGTGGCCGGACGGTGCCATCGCGGCGCCCGGCCGGGGGCGGCTGGGGTTTCGGTTTCGTCTTCCACGCCCCGCCCGCCGAGGGGGTGGTGGTCACGCTCGCCGTCCGCGGCGCCGGGCCGGTGCGGCTGCGGGCGATGGACGCCAGCGACAACGTCAGCGAGATGCCGGGTTTCCGGGCCCGCCCGGCCGGTGTCGGCGTTCTGGGCTCGCACAGCAGCGAGATGGTCGCCGTGGCGAAGACCTACGAGTACTGACCGGCCGAGGCCCCGACCGTCACCGGCCCCGGCCGCGGCGCCCGGCCGGGGCGTCGAAGCGGAAGTGCACGAACAGCCGGCCCCAGTTGTCGCCGTCCTTCTCGACCCGGTGGTACAGCTGCTTGATCTCCTTCTGGTCGAGGAACCGGATCACCTTCTTCTTCAGGGCTCCGCTGCCCTTCCCCGGGATGATCTCGACGAGCGTCGCCTTCTTCTGGATCGCCTCGTCGATGATTCCCCGCAGGGCCCGGTCGATCTCGTGCCCCTTGTTGAAGATGTCGTGCAGGTCCAGCTTCAGTTTCATGAGCGCACCCTATTCCGGGGCGGACTTGCCGAGCCAGGTCTCGACGCGGCGCAGGGCGTCCTGGTAATCGGGCTGGCGCTTCATCGCGGCGGCCAGGCGCAGGTGTGGCAGCGCCTCACGGAACCGGCCGGCCCGCTCCAGGGTCCGGCCGAGCACATGGTGCGCGTAGTGGTCCGAAGGATCATGCTCGATCAGCGCCCTGAGCTGCGTTTCCGCACCGTTCAGCTGCGCCGAGTTGAAGTACGCCCGGGCGAGCAGCTGCCGGACCGCGCTGTTGTGCGGCTCCGCCTCGACGATCGGTTCGAGCAGCTTGGCGGCGCCCCGCGGGTCGCCGGACTCGAAGAAGAAATTGGCCCTGCGGTACTCCTCGAGAAGATTCACGTGCAGCTCCCCACCCTCGCGCCGCCGACAACGACCAACGCTTGCACAACATCGAGCGGACGGCGAGTGTTCCGTGGCGGACGGTCAGCGCCGGCGGGGCCGGGCCGGCGACGCGCGAAGCGGCGGCCGCCCATCCGCCGCCGACCGGACCGGCGGCGGCCGGCCCGGCGACGCGCGGAGCGGCGGCAGCCAGCCGCGATTGCCTCAACACCGGTCACCGTCATGCCGAAGACCATGACGGCGCACCGTGTCGGTCAGCTGTGCGGCTGACCCGGCCTCGCGGGCCGTCACGGTCACAGCCGCTACACAGGAAACGAAAAGCCGGCGCAGAGCGTCGCCCACCACAGTAGGGGGCATGACGATGGCGAACGCAGACTCCGGCAGCGACCTCCGGCGACCCGACGGGACCCCGGTTCGCGTGCTCGTGGTGGACGACGAGCCGACGCTGGCCGAGCTGCTCTCGATGGCCCTGCGCTACGAGGGCTGGGAGGTCCGGAGCGCCGGCGACGGGCTGACCGCGGTGCGTACCGCGCGGGACTTCCGTCCGGACGCCGTCGTGCTGGACATGATGCTCCCGGACATCGACGGCCTGGAGGTGCTGCGCCGGCTGCGCGGCGAGTCGCCCGAGGTGCCGGTGCTGTTCCTGACCGCGAAGGACTCCGTCGAGGACCGGATCACCGGGCTCACCGCGGGCGGCGACGACTACGTCACCAAGCCGTTCAGCCTGGAGGAGGTGGTGGCCCGGCTGCGTGGGCTGATGCGCCGGACGGGGCACGCTCCGATGCGTACCGCATCGCAGCTCGTGGTCGGCGATCTGACCCTGGACGAGGACTCGCACGAGGTGCGCCGCGGCGGTGACCTGATCACCCTGACCGCGACCGAGTTCGAGCTGCTGCGCTACCTGATGCGCAACCCGCGCCGGGTGCTGAGCAAGCCGCAGATCCTGGACCGGGTCTGGAACTACGACTTCGGCGGCCAGGCCAACGTCGTCGAGCTGTACATCTCGTACCTGCGCAAGAAGATCGACGCCGGCCGGGCGCCGATGATCCACACCATGCGCGGCGCCGGATACGTCCTCAAGCCGGCCGACTGACATGGTCGCCGCCACCGACCGTCCCGCCCGCTGGCGCAGCCCGACCGGCTGGCCGCTGCGCACCCGGCTGGTCGCCATCATGATCGCGCTGCTGGCGGTGCTGGGCCTGGTCGTCGGCGGCACCGCCGCGCTCTACCTGAAACGGTCGCTCCACAGCCAGCTCGACGACCAGCTCGACGACGCCCGCCGGCTCAGCCGGGGTTTCGGCCCGCGGCCCGGCGACCAGCAGCAGCCCGGCGCGAGCGGGCAGAGCCAGAACGACGGCAAAGGCGTGCCACCGGGCGCGCGGACCGACTGGATCGTGCTCTTCCTGGATTCGTCGATGACCGAGCAGGGCGGCGGCCGGGTGCAGTACCGCGACCCGGAGACGACCACCACCGACGGCCGTTTCTCCAGCTACTTCGAGCGGCTGACCGACACCGAGCGGGCCGACCTGCTCACCGTCGAGCCCGGCGGCGGCAAGGAGACCGTCTCGGTCGGCGACCTCGGCGACTATCGCGTGGCGATCTTCCCGACGCGCTCGTTCCCGTCGGGCAGCCAGGAGGGCTACATCGCCGTCGGGCTGCCGCTCGCCGACGCCAACACGATCCTGCTCACGGTCGCCGGCTTCACCGGCTGCGTCGTGCTCGGGTCGCTGCTGATCGCGGGCTGGGCCGGCGCGCTCATCATCCGCCGTACCCTCAAGCCTCTCGATCGTGTCGCGGCCACCGCCAGCCGGGTCGCCGAGCTGCGCCTGGACCGCGGCGAGGTGCGACTCGCGCAGCGGGTGCCGGAGCGGGACACCGACCCGCGCACCGAGGTCGGCCAGGTCGGCGCCGCGCTCAACCGGATGCTGGACCACGTCGGCAGCGCGCTGGAGGCGCGGCACGCCAGCGAGATGCAGGTCCGGCAGTTCGTCGCGGACGCGAGCCACGAGCTGCGTACGCCGCTGGCCGCGATCCGCGGCTACGCCGAGCTCACCCGGCGCAGCCGGCAGCCGGTCCCGGACGAGCTGGCGCACGTGCTCGGCCGGGTCGAGTCCGAGGCGAAGCGGATGACCGCCCTGGTCGAGGACCTGCTCCTGCTGGCCCGGCTGGACGCCGGCCGGCCGCTCGCACAGGACCCGGTGGACCTGACCATGCTGGCGGTCGACGCGACCAGTGACGCGCACGCGGCCGGGCCGGGTCACTACTGGCAGCTGGATCTGCCGGACGAGCCGGTCACGGTGACCGGGGACGGCGCCCGGCTGCACCAGGTGCTGGCGAACCTGCTGGCCAACGCGCGTACGCACACCCCGGAGGGGTCCACGGTCACGGTCAAGGTGGGCACCGTGCCGGACGCGGCCGTGCTCCAGGTGATCGACAACGGTCCGGGCATCCCGCCGGAGCTGGTCCCGCACATCTTCGAACGCTTCGCCCGCGGCGACAGCTCCCGGTCGCGCGCGGCCGGCAGCACCGGCCTGGGCCTGTCGATCGTGCACGCGGTGGTGACCTCGCACGGCGGCAAGGTGGGCGTGCAGAGCCGGCCGGGGCAGACCGTCTTCACGGTGATGCTGCCGAGCGCCGTCCCAACAACTGAACAACACACGCCATACCTGCCACGGGTGGGCTGATCCGGCTATGCTGGCGGCGTGTCTCGGATGTGGTCCTTTTATTGGTTTACGAGGCCGGCTCGCGCCGGTGTCTCGGCCATGACCGTATGACCTGAGGCACCCCGCCAGAGCCGGCAAGGCAGCGACATCGTCGCTGCCTTTTTGTTTGCCCCGAGCAAACCGGCTCGCGCCCAGGGCCGGTTGAGAAGGAGAGATGCCATGACCGCCCCTGAGGTACAGCGCGTCCGCGACCAGCGCATCGAGAAGGTCGTCCCGCTGATGAGCCCGGCGTTGCTGCACCACGAGCTGCCGCTCACCTCCGCGTTGCACGACACCGTGCTGGCCGGCCGCAAGCAGGTCGAGGACGTGCTGAACGGCCGAGATCAGCGCCTGCTGGTCGTGGTCGGGCCGTGCTCGGTGCACGACCCGGCCGCCGCCGGCGAGTACGCCGACCGCCTGAAGACGGAGGCGGAGCGGCTCAGCGAGGACCTGCTGATCGTGATGCGGGTGTACTTCGAGAAGCCGCGGTCCACGGTCGGCTGGAAGGGTCTGATCATGGACCCGGCCCTGGACGGCTCCGGCGACGTCGGCGCCGGTCTGCGGATCGCCCGCAAGCTGCTGCTCGAGGTGGTCAGCCGGGATCTGCCGGTGGCCGTGGAGTTCCTCGACCCGATCACCCCGCAGTACATCGCGGACACCGTGGCCTGGGGCGCGATCGGCGCGCGGACCGTCGAGTCGCAGGTGCACCGGCAGCTCTCGTCCGGCCTGTCGATGCCGATCGGCATGAAGAACCGCCCGGACGGCAGCGTCTCCACCGCGGTCGACGCGATCCAGGCCGCCGCGGTCCCGCACGTGTTCCCCGGCATCGACTACTCCGGCACCCCGGCGATCCTGCACACCACCGGTAACCCGGACTGTCATCTGGTGCTGCGCGGTGGCGGCGGCAAGCCGAACTACAGCGCCGCCGACGTCGAGGCGTCCCTCGCGCTGTTGCGCGCGGCCGGTCTGCCGGAGCGTCTGGTGATCGACTGCTCGCACGGCAACAGCAACAAGGACCACAACCGGCAGCCGCTGGTCGCCGAGGACATCGCCGGGCAGATCGAGAGTGGCCAGCGCGCGATCAGCGGCGTGATGCTGGAGAGTTTCCTGGTGCCGGGCCGGCAGGACCTGGGCGGGGAGCTGACGTACGGCCAGTCGGTCACCGACGGCTGCATGGGCTGGGACGGCACGGTCGCGGTGCTGGAGCGGCTGGCCGCGGCCGCCGCCAAGCGCCGCACGCTCTGACCTCGACCGATCGGGAACCCGCTGCACGCGCCGGCGCGCGGGCAGCGGGACTCACAGGCCGCGCACAGCGACGGCACAAGGACGCGACAGCGCGGACGTGAACAGTCCATCGGGTACGAATCCGCCAGCCCTGGGAGTACCTCGATGACCTCGAAGTCGCCGGCCCCGACGGACGCTGGGTCGCCCGCCGTCGCCGACACCGGTCCCGCCGCACCCTCCGCGCCGTCCGGACCCCCGGAGGTGTCCGCGCCGGGCGTCATCGACGGCGGGGCGGTGCTGGACACGGCACCGGCCGAGCCGCCGGTTCCACCGCCCCCGCCGCGCGCCCGTACCGGGGCCGCGCGCCTGTTGCTGGGCCGCACCGACGCCCCGTGGATCCGCCCCGCCCTGATCGCGCTGCTGGCCGGCACCGCGGTCCTCTACCTGTGGGGGCTGGGCGCGTCCGGCTGGGCCAACGCGTTCTACTCGGCCGCGGTCCAGGCCGGCTCGGCGAGCTGGAAGGCGTTCTTCTACGGCTCCTCCGACGCGGCCAACTCGATCACGGTGGACAAGACGCCGGCCTCGCTGTGGATCATGGCGCTGTCGGTACGGCTGTTCGGCCTCAGCGCGTGGAGCATCCTGGTCCCGCAGGCGCTGCTCGGCGTGGCCACCACCGGCCTGCTCTACGCGGGAGTCCGGCGCGGGTTCGGCCCGGCCGCCGGCCTGATCGCCGGCACGGTCTGCGCGCTCACCCCGGTGGCCGTGCTGATGTTCCGCTTCAACAACCCGGACGCGCTGCTGGTGCTGCTGATGGTGGCCGGGGCGTACGCGACCCTGCGCGCGGTGGAGAGCGGCTCGACCCGGTGGATCGTGCTCGCCGGGGCACTGGTCGGCTTCGGCTTCCTCACCAAGATGCTGCAGGCGCTGCTGGTGGTTCCCGCGTACGGCCTGGCCTACCTGATCGCCGGCCCGCCCAGGCTGCTCAAACGGCTCTGGCAGTTGCTGCTCGCGCTGGGCGCGCTGATCGTCTCGGCCGGCTGGTACATCGCCGTGGTGGAGCTGGTGCCCGCCTCCGCGCGCCCGTACATCGGCGGCTCGCAGAACAACAGCCTGCTCGAACTCACCCTCGGCTACAACGGCCTGGGCCGGCTCAACGGCGAGGAGACCGGCAGCGTCGGTGGCCGCGGCGGCAACGGCGGCGGGATGTGGGGCGAGACCGGCTGGACCCGGCTCTTCGACAGCGCGCAGGGCGGTCAGATCTCCTGGCTGCTGCCGGCGGCGCTGATCGTGCTGGCAGCCGGCCTGGTGATCACGGCCCGGCGGGCCCGGACCGATCTGCGGCGGGCCGGTCTGCTGCTGTGGGGCTCGTGGCTGGTGCTCACCGGGCTGATCTTCAGCTTCATGCAGGGCATCTTCCACGCGTACTACACGGTCGCGCTGGCCCCGGCGGTCGGCGCGGTGGTCGGCATGGGTGTGCGCCTGCTGTGGCAGCACCGGGCGAACCTGTTCGCCGCGCTCACCCTGGGCGCGTCGATCGCGGTCACCGCCTGGTGGTCGAACCGGCTGCTGGCCCGCAGTGCCGACTTCCTGCCCTGGCTGCGCACCCCGCTCCTGATCGCCGGGATCGTGGCGGCGGTCGCGGTGGCCGCCTCGTTCCGGTTGTCCCGCCGGATCGCCCTGGTGGGCGGGGTGGCCGCGCTGGTCACCGCGCTGGCCGGCCCGGCGGCGTACGCGGTGCAGACCGCGTCCGAGCCGCACACCGGGTCGATTCCGTCGGCCGGGCCGGCGGTGTCCGGCGGCTTCGGCGGGCCGGGCGGTCGCGGCGGATTCCCCGGCGGCCGCGGCGGCTTCCCGGGCGGCGGCTTCCCGGGCGGCCTCCCCGGCGGATTCCCGGACGGCGGCAACCTGCCCGGTGGGACCGGCCAGAACCCGGGCGCCACGGGACAGATCCCCGGCGGGACCGGTCCGGGTGACGGCGCCCGGGGCGGCTTCGACGGCCGCGGCACCGGGGGCGGCATGGGTGGCCTGCTCAACGCCGCGTCGGTCAGCGCCGAGATGAAGGCGCTGCTGGAGCAGGACGCCGACGCGTACACCTGGGTCGCCGCGGCGGTCGGTTCGCAGAACGCCTCCGGCTACCAGCTCGCCACCGAGGAGCCGGTGATGGCCATCGGCGGCTTCAACGGCACCGACCCCTCCCCCACGCTGGCCGCGTTCCAGGACTACGTGGCCGCCGGAAGGATCCACTACTTCATCGGCGGGGGTGGCTTCGGTGGGGGCGGCGGCTCCGGCAGCAGCCAGATCGCCGCCTGGGTGGCCGACAACTTCACCGCCCGCACGGTCGGCGCAACCACGGTCTACGACCTGTCGAGCGGCGTCCCCGGCACGGGCGCCTGAGCACCCGACAACAAGCGGGCGGTTCCCTTCGCGGGGGCCGCCCGCTCGTGTGCCGCGCCACGGCTGGCGGTCATTCGCCGGGGTGGGCGGGACGGCTCGTACCCTGTTTGGGGTATTTATTCCGGTCATCCGGCGAAAACCGCGCCGACCGACTCACAGCGGGCCCACAGCGGTCTGCTAAATCGGACAAAGACCAGCGCCGGAAATTGTTCCCATGAGCCTTTCGACGCTGCCTTCGCAGGATGCCGGCGCCACCGGCGTCACCGCCCCGGTGCTCGACGTCGTCGTCCCGGTGTACAACGAGGAGGCCGACCTCGGGCCGTGCGTGCAGCGCCTGCACGCCTATCTCGTGGCCCACTTCCCCTACCGGTTCCGGATCACCATCGCGGACAATGCCAGCGTCGACGGGACCGCCGCCGTCGCGCGGCACCTCACGGCCACCTACCCCGAGGTGGCGGCGGTGCACCTGGCCCAGAAGGGCCGCGGGCGGGCGCTGAACCACGTCTGGACCCACTCGGACGCGGCCGTGCTGGCCTACATGGACGTCGACCTCTCGACCGACCTGGGCGCGCTGCTGCCGCTGGTCGCGCCGCTCATCTCCGGCCACTCCGACCTGGCCATCGGATCGCGGCTGGCGCGCGGCTCGCGGGTGGTCCGGGGGGCGAAGCGCGAGTTCATCTCGCGCGGCTACAACCTGCTGCTGCGGACGACGATGGCCGCCCGGTTCTCCGACGCGCAGTGCGGGTTCAAGGCCATCCGCGCCGACGTGGCCCGCCGGCTGCTGCCGATGGTGGAGGACACCGGCTGGTTCTTCGACACCGAGATGCTGGTCCTCGCCGAGCGCGCCGGACTGCGGATCCACGAGGTGCCGGTGGACTGGGTGGACGACCCGGACAGCCGGGTGGACATCGTGGCGACCGCGCTCGCCGACCTCAAGGGCATCGTCCGGATCACCCGCGCGCTGAGCACCGGCCGGCTGCCCCTCGCCGCGCTGCGCGAACAGCTGGGCCGCAATCCGCTGCCGGTGGACGGGGTGCCGAGCGGACTGACCGGCCAGCTGATCCGGTTCGCCGGGGTGGGCGTCGCCAGCACGCTGGCCTATCTGGTGCTCTACGCGCTGCTGCGCGCCGGGGCCGGACCGCAGCCGGCGAACCTCGTCGCGCTGCTGGTCACCGCGGTGGCGAACACCGCTGCCAACCGGCGGCTCACCTTCGGGGTGCGCGGGCCCGGCGGCGCGCTGCGGCACCAGGTGCAGGGGTTGGTGGTGTTCGGGATCGGGCTGGCGCTGACCAGCGGGTCGCTGGCGCTGCTGGACACGGCGTCGGCTCGGCCGTCCCGGCTGGTGGAGCTGACCGTGCTGGTGGTGGCGAATCTGGCGGCGACCGCGGTCCGTTTCCTGCTGATGCGGATCTGGGTGTTCCGCGCCGCCCGGGGGCGCGCCTGAACCTGTCGCACCGAACGGCGTCCGGCCACCGCGGGCGCCGCTTTCCGGTACGCGGAACCATGCCGTTTCTATCGCCATCTGACCCAGCCGTTCCGCGATGCGGGATGGTTTCGGACTGTTCGCACCGTCATCGAAACACGGCAAAGCCGTTGTACCGGTTACCGAAGACCTTTCCGGTCATCTCATCTCCTGGGCGCGCCTACCGGGGTCCCGGGCAGTTCGGCCGGAAAATTCGGCACACGCAGACGTATCACGGGAGCAACTCAGAGGTAACAATGGGCTCTGATCGGGATAGCCGACTCTCGATCCTTGCTTCACCGGCGCGGCGGACCGGAAGGTAGCAAACATGCTCAACAAAGAGGACAACCGACGGCTGGCACAGCTGGAGCGGCAGCTCCGGCGTGACGACCCGGACTTCTGTGCCCGGATGGGCGGCGGGAACTTCAGCGTCCCGACCCCCCGGCCGCCGTTAGCCCTCTTCGTCGTCGCCGCCGTGATCGCCGTCGCCGCGGTCGTCCTCGGCGCGGTCGGCTGGTGGATCGCCGCCGCCCTCGTCGCCGCCTGGTCGCTGGTCACCGCGGTCGCCGCCGGCTACCGGCTCCACAAGTTCCGCACCCGCTGACAGACCCGCCCCCCGAACGAGCCCGCGCCCGGCACGGCGCGGGCTCGCTCGGTGTTCCGGGTGCGCCCGGACGGTGAGCGGCCGGCGCTTCCGCCGATGCCAAACCGGACGCTCCAGCGGCGCCGACCAGCGGTTCCGCAGCGCCGACCAGCGGTTCCGCAGCGCCGACCAGCGGTTCCGCAGCGCCGACCAGCGGTTCCGCAGCGCCGACCGGCGGTTCCGCAGCGCCGGCCGGCGGTTCTCCGGTGACGGCGCAGCGGCTCCCCGGTGACGGCGCAGCGGCTCCCCGGTGACGGGGCAGCGGTTCCGCGGCCCCGGCCGGCGGTTCCCCGGTGACGGGGCGGCGGCTCCCCGGCGCCGGCCCGGCGGTTCCGCGGGGACGAGCAGGCGGGTCAGCTCCGGCGGGTGGCGGCCAGCACCGCCGTCCGGGGGCTGGCCAGCACCGGCCGGCCGGGCAGCAGCGCGGCGGCCGGCGCCATGCTCGGCTGGGCCAGCACGATCACCTCGGCGTCGACGTCGCGCAGCCGCGCGGCGATCGCCTCGTGGTAGCGCTCCAGCTCGCCGGCCTCGAAGAGCGGCCACGCCGACAGGCACGGCACCGGGATCAGGTCGGCACCGGGGTCCTCGTCGCGCAGCAGCGCGGTGGTCGGCTCCAGGGTGGACGCGACCGCGTACGCCACCGCGATCCGCCCACCCGCCGCGACCGCGGCCCGCGCCATCGGCCGGTCGCCGCGCAGCACACCGGCGCGCTCCGCCTCCGCCCCGATCGTCGAGCACGTGCAGACCACCACGTCGCACCCGGCCAGCTCGCCGAGCCGGTCCCGGACCCGCTGCTCCACCGGCCGACCCGCGCGCGCGTCGGCCAGCAGCGACGGATCGACCACATGGCGAATTCGCCAGCCCGGCGCCAGCTCCGCCACCAGCGCACCGAACGTGGCCACGTGCACGTCGGCGGTGTGCAGGAACCCGATCGTCTTCACTCGACCACCGTAGTGGCCGCGGGCGCTCCGCGGCCCACCCGCGCCGCCCCGGCCTCGACGGGGGTGCACCCCTGCCGGGCCAGGTCGAGCACGGGCAGGTCCGCGGGCCGGCGGCGCCGCGCTCGGTCAGGCCGGGGCGGCCGGCCGGAACGCCATCACCGGCGCCCGGTCCACGTCGGCCACCCGCCGCACCTCACTGCTCAGGTGCGCCGGCCGTACCGCCGGGAGGCGACATTTCGCAGGCGGTCGCGGCGGGCGCCGGGCAGGCCGTCCACGTACTCCCAGGTGTCCAGGCTGGTCGCGCCGTGCGGTCCGGCCTGCGGGATCGGCGGTTCCCCGGTCAGCCGGTAACCGCACCGCCGGGCCACCGCCGTGCTCGCGGTGTTGCCCGGGTCGATCCGCAGCAGCAGCCGGCTCAGTCGCAGCGGTCCGCAGGCGTAGTCGGTGAGGAGCGCGAGCGCGGCGGCGGCCAGGCCGCGCCGGCGGTACGGCGCACCGATCAGATAGCCCAGCTCGGCCTCGCGCCGGGCCGGGTTGACCCCGAAGAGCAGCACCTCGCCCAGTGGCTCGCGGCCCTCCGTGGTGATCGCGAGCTGGATCCGCCGGCCGGTCAGCCGCCCCTGCCGCGCCCGTTCCAGGTAGGCCAGCCCGGCCGCGAGGTCGAACGGCGACGGCATCGGCGTCCAGCGGGCGATGTCCGGCTCGTCCAGGAGGGCGACCAGCTCCTCCAGGTCGTCCGGGGTCCATTCGCGCAGTACGACGCCGTTGCCGGCCAACCTCAACGGGTGCGGCAGCGGGCTGGCGGTCATCCTTCAGATCCTGCCCAGGGGGACCCGGGTGCGGCTAGTGGCGATCGCCAGGTCTCGGTGATGATTCCCGACCGTCGTACGGTCGGATCACCGATCGCGGCGCGGCGCGGACTCCGGGCGGTGTGCCGGTCACGGCAGGATCCGGTTCATGTCGACTCCTCACGGTATGCTCACGGCCCACCCGATGCCACCGGCCGTCCCTGCCGGACGGTCGTCGGCCCGGGAACCGGACGGCGCGGTCAGAGCCTGCGGGCGGTGATCTCGACGCCGGCCGCGCGCAGCCGGCGCACCAGGGCGTCGCCGATGCCGGTGGCCGGGGTGAGGACGCCGCCCTCGGCCGGTGGCAGGGCGTCCCGGTCGAGGGCCAGGGCCAGCGCGGACTCGCCGAGCATCACGGCCGTCGCGGCGTACCCGGGGTCGCCCTTGGCCCGGACCCGCGCGGTGTACCGGGCTCCGGTGGTCGTGGTGGTGAAGATGTCCATGGTGAAGTGGCCGCTCCGCCGGACCTTCTCGCTCGGCCCGGTGCCCGGGGCGGGCAGGATCCGGTCCAGCAGGAACCGGGTGGGCGGCACGGCGAGCCCGGCGATCAGGGCGCCCAGCGCCACCTTGGTGCCGGCCGCGATGACCGGGGAGAGCGGCGAGGCGCCGACGCTCATCGCCTCCCGGTAGCGGAACTCCCGGCCGTACGCCCATCCGCGCAGCGCGTTGCTGCGCCGCACCACCCGGGTGTTGTACGACGCCATCACGAACGGCGCGAGCCGCCCGCGCAGCCGCGGGTCCACCTCGGAGCCGGCGATGGTGTCCAGGTCGCTCTGCCGGCCGAGTGGGGGCTCGGCCGCACGGTCCGGGCTCAACGAGTACGGCCCGGCGGCCACCCGGCGCAGTCCCGGGTCCCGCTTCATCTCGTCGACCTGGTTGCGCACCGAGTCGATGGTGCCGCCGCTCACCCCGCCGCGCATGCTGGTCACCACCAGCGTGGTGTCGGTGAGCCGACCGGCCCCGTCCTGCTCGATCAGCTGATGCAGGACGTGCACGCCGATGTCGGACGGAATGGAGTCGAAGCCGCAGGAGTGCACGATCCGCGCGCCGGTGCGGCGGGCCAGCTCGTGGTTGTCGTCGATGCTGGCGCGGGCGAACAGCACCTCGCCGGTGAGGTCGGCGTAGTCGGTGCCGGCTGCGGCGCAGGCGTGCGCGAGGGCGCGGCCGTATTTCGCGTACGGCCCGACGGTGGTGACGACGACACGTGTCCGTCCGGCCAGGGCGGCCACCGCGTCCGGGTCGGTGGCGTCGGCGACCAGGGCCGGCCAGTCGACGTTCAGCCGGGACCGGACAGCTTCCAGTTTCTCCGGTGAGCGGCCGGCCAGGGCGATGCGGGTGCCGGCCGGCGCGTGTCCGGCCAGGTATTCGGCCACCAGCGCGCCGACGAAGCCGGTGGCGCCGTAGACGACCACCTCGAACTCACGTGAACGATCGCTCATGCTCGCCGATTGTGCACCTCGGACCGTGGCGGCGCGAGAGGTGGCGGCCCCGAGCCCCGGTCGGCGCCCGGACACGGAAGCCTGATCCCCCAACGGGCGGACCTCGCTTACCCACTGCGGACGCCGCTATGCCGACGGCCGGAATTTTCCCTCCAACGGCCGACCGCGGCGGCGGTAGGCGCGCCCAGCATCCAAGGAGTCCCGCTGTTATTCACACAAAGGAAGATCAAAGCGGCTAATTTGTGAGAACAACGTCACCGGCCCCGCTTCCGGACCTGGTCAGTTCCGCGCAGTGGTGGCTACCGTCAGCAGTCCGCAATCGCGGGCACCGTGGCCGGAACGCCGAGTCCTGCCTGCTGGTCACGGTCAACAACACACAGGCATGGAGCGGGGGACCCACACGTTCCTCGGCGCGCCCACCGGGCGCGCCTCGGGGTGAAGCCGCACCTGGTGCGGCCGGGCTCCTCGGCCCGAACCCGACAGCTCACCTCGCAGGCGTGGAGGGAAAACTTCATGCTTCACCTGAACAAGCGGGTTCGTCGTGTCCTGTCCCGGCGAGCCCGGTCCCCGCGCGCCCTTTTCCGGAGCGCGCAGGCGCGACCCACGCAGCCCCAGCCGGCGCGGCACCGGCTGCAGCGCGCCGTCGGTCTCACGGTCGCCGGTCTGGCCGGCGCCGTCGGGCTGCTGGCGGTGGAGGCCGCACCGGCCGCCGCCGCCCCGAACGTGAACTGGGATGCCGTCGCCAAGTGCGAGTCCGGCGGGAACTGGCGGATCAACACCGGGAACGGCTATTACGGCGGTCTGCAGTTCAGCCGCAGCACCTGGCGTGCGCACGGCGGCGGCAAGTACGGATCCACCGCCAACCTCGCCTCCAAGCAGGAGCAGATCCGCATCGCCGAACGGGTGCTGCGCAGCCAGGGGATCGGCGCCTGGCCCACCTGCGGCCGGCGCGGTCTCACCAAGGCACGCAGGACCAGCTCGGTGAGCCCTTACCGCCTCGCCTCCTACACCACCCCGCTGAAGGGGACACGCACCTACGTCGTTAAGCGCGGCGACACGCTCTCCGGCATCGCCGCCCGCTATCACATCAAGGGTGGGTGGCGGGCTCTGTACCGCGCCAACGCCAGCCGCCTGAGCAACCCGAACCATCTCCGGGTGGGTCAGCGCCTGGCCCTGTAGGACAGCGGCACAGCGGCTTCCCGGGGTCCGCACGCGGGACCCCGGGAAACGACCCGGCTGACCAGCGCCTGCGAACCCGGCGAGCGCGACACCGTGCTCGGCATCAGCTCGCCGGCCGAAGGAACTCCGGCTGGTCGAGCACCCGCAGCCAGGTCCCGTCGGGCTGGCGGCGGACCACCTGCGCCCGCGCTCCGGCGCCGTCCTTCGGCGGGGTCGAGGTGAGCGCCAGATCACCGCTGATCAGCGTGGGCAGCGGTGGCTCCGGCTCGAACCGGGGCATGCTCGGCAGCAACCGCGCCCAGAGGCTCTGGATCGCGGCGCGGCCGACGGTCTGCCGGCCGGGTGGGAACGCCATCACGGCATCCTCCTCATACAGCGCCGCGAGGCCCTCGGCGTCCTTCGCGTTGGCGCGCTCGACGAAGAGTCTGGTCAGGTCTTCGGGGCGGTAGGCCTTCTCGCGCTCGCTCATGACTCCACCATCGCGTGCCGCACCGCACAAGTCCAACGCATAGTTTTTATGCGAACTACAATCGCCGCTCATGGATCTGCGGCAACTCGAATACTTCGTCGCGGTCGCCGAGACCGGCAGCTTCACGCGCGCCGCGGAACGGGTGCACATCACCCAGTCCGGGGTGAGCGCGCAGATCAAGGCGTTGGAGCACGAGCTCGGCGCGGAGCTCTTCACCCGGGGTGGCCGGATCGCGCGGCTGACCGAGGCGGGCTCCGCCGCGCTGCGCCACGCCCGGGCCGCGCTCGACTCGACCCTCGACCTGCGGGACGCGATCGACGAGGTCAAGGGCCTGGTCCGGGGGCGGCTGACGATCGGGATGGTGACCGGCTGCGAGGTCGCGCCGCTGTTCGACGCGCTCGCCGCCTTCCACCGCGATCACCCCGGCATCGAGCTGGAGCTGACCGAGGCGAACTCGGACCGGCTGATCGCCGGGGTGCGCACCGGGAGCCTCGACATCGCCCTGGCCGGGCTGGCCGGTGAGCCGCCGGAGCACCTCGCGTCGCGGGTCATCGTCAGCGAGCCGCTGGTGGCGATGGCCGTGCCGGGCAGCGAGCCGGCGGAGCGTGGGAGCGTCACGGTCACCGGGCTCCGGTCGTACCCCGTCATCTGCCTGCCGGTCGGCACCGGCATCCGGGACGTGCTCGACCGCGCGGTCGCCGCGACGACCGGGCTGCGACCGGAGGTCGCGCTGGTCGCGACGTCGCCGGACACCGTCGCCGGGCTCGCCCGGCGCGGCCTGGGGGTCGCCGTGCTGAGCGCCTCGATGGCGGCCGGCCATCCCGACCTGGTCGCCGTCCCGATCACCGGGATCCCGGTCCCGGCGACGCTCGCGCTGGTCTGGCCGGAGCGGACCAGCCCGGCGCTGGCCGCCTTCCTGGAACACTGCCACTCAGCCTTCGGCTGACGACGTCGCGCTCCGGTACGACGGGAGCCCCCGCCGTGGCACGGCGGGGGCTCCCGGGGGCTACTGCCCGACTGCTACTTGGTGATCTTCTGGGTGTGGACCTTGACGGCGGAGTTGTTGCCCGCCCGGTCCGTCGCCAGGTAACCGATCCGCAGGGCGCCCTTCTTGACCCCGGAGACCTTCAGGCTCCAGCGGCCACCGGCCACCTTGGCGGTCACCTGCTCCGCCCGGCTCAGCGCCGAGGACTTGGACGGCGCCTTCGTCCACTTGCCGTGGCTGTAGTAGTACCACTTGCCGGACCGCTGCTCGATCAGCTTGACCCGCACGCTCCGCACGCCCAGGCCGGTGTCGCTCACCGAGCCGGACAGCGTCGACCAGGACGACGCCTTGGTCGGGTGGCGCGGCACCGTCAGGGACACCTTGGGCGCGTGGACGTCCTTGACCACGTTGACCGTGCCGGCCGTCACCGTGGTGCCCACCCCGGCCGCGTTCACCGGAGTCACCTTGACCGGGTATCGGCCGGCCTTGGCGTAGGTGTGCGAGACCGCGATGTTCGCCGAGGCGGAGCCGGTGGCGCCGTCCCCCCAGGCGATCTTGACGGAGGTGCCGTTCACGCTGCTGACCCGCAGGGTCACCGACTGGGTCGCCCAGATCGCGCTGCGGTCCAGGGTGTACCGGCCGGTCTGCGCCGAGACCGTGACAGTGCCGGCGGCGACGGTCCTCGCGTTGCCCGCCCGGTCGGTGATCGTCACGGTGATCGCGGCGCGGCCGGCCTTGGTGAACGTGTGGGTCGCCGTCGTAGCGCCGGCCGCCAGCTCCACGGCCGGGCTGCCGTCGCCCCAGTTGACGACCTGCTTGATGTCCTTGGCGTCGGTGGTGACGTCGTCGGACAGGCTGGTCCGGGTCAGCGTGACCGCCTGGCCCGGCCAGATCGCCGTGGCGTTCAGCCGGTAGGCGCCCTCCGGGGCGGTGCTGTCGGCGACGGCCGCGGTGCTGCGGAACACCGGGTCCGCGGTGACCGTCTTGTACTTGGCGAAGTAGTTCACCAGCATCGTCAGGTCGTTGTCGCCGGTGGTGGTCCTGCTGCTGTTGTTCGCGCCCAGGGCGGCGAAGTTGTCGCCCCCCGAGGCCAGGAACGAGTTCATCGTCACCCGGTACGACGCGGCCGGGTCGATGGTGACCCCGTTCAGCTTCATCGACGATGCGATGATCCGCGAGCCCTGCGGCTGCGCGGCGTCGTACGAGTAGGTGAAGCCCCGGGACGAGCCCAGGTGCAGCACCGGGCGGGACGCGCCGGCCGGCTGCCACTGCTGCTCCAGCGCCTGCTTGATCTGGGCGCCGGTGAGGGTCTTGGTGACCACGTCGTTGGCGAACGGCTGCACCGCGAACGCCTGCGAGTAGGTGACCGTGCCGTCGGCGCCGTACGCCAGGTCGGCCCGCAGACCGCCCGGGTTCATGAACGCGATCTGCGCCCCACCGCGACCGGCGTCACTGGTCTGGTCGAGCTGCACGTCGGCGATGAAGTTGCCCATCACCGACTCGGCGCCCCGGTCCTCCGCGCCGTTGCCGTACGCCCGCTTGATCTCCGCGGTGATCTTGCCGAGCTCGCGCTTGCCCAGCTCGGTCGCGGTCGCCTTGGCGGTGGTCACGATGCCGGCGACGGCGGTGTTCTCCGGGTAGCCCTTGACCTCGAGCAGCTCGGCGCTGGCGTCGGTCACCGACTTGGTGGCCGGGTCGTAGGTGAGGTTGGCGCGGCCCAGCTTGACGCCGTAGTCCTCGGCCTGGATCACCGGCCGGGTGCGGTCGGTGCCCGGGACCGGGAGCTCGAACGCGTACGGCTGGTGGGTGTGCCCGCTGAAGATCACGTCGATGTCGGCGCTGACCTCGGTGAACGGCCCGAAGACCGGGTCCTTGCGCAGAGCCTCGGCGCTGGCGATGTTCTCCGTCGCGGCGCCCTCGTGGGCGAGCAGGACCAGCACGTCGGCCTCGCCGTTGGACGCGTCGCCGTCGGACAGCTCGGCGGCCACCTTGTTCGCCTCGGCCACCGGGTCGTGGAACTCCACGCCCTTGATGCCGTCCGGGCTGACCAGCGAGGCGGTCTGCTCGGTGACGACACCGATGTAGCCGACCTTGACCCCGCCGACGGTCTCCACCTCGTACGCCGGCAGCGCGCGCTTGCCGTCGGCGTAGACGTTGGCGCCCAGGTACGGGAAGTCGGCCTTCTCGTCGACCCGGCCGGTCAGGTCGGCGAAGCCCTTGTCGAACTCGTGGTTGCCGACCGCGGACACCGCCAGGCCACCGGCGTTCAGCGCGGCCAGCGTCGGGTTGTCGTTGTCGATCGCCGAGACGAACGTGGAGGCGCCGATGTT
This sequence comes from Actinoplanes teichomyceticus ATCC 31121, assembly GCF_003711105.1. Classification (NCBI taxonomy): domain Bacteria; kingdom Bacillati; phylum Actinomycetota; class Actinomycetes; order Micromonosporales; family Micromonosporaceae; genus Actinoplanes; species Actinoplanes teichomyceticus. The sequence goes on along the minus strand of NZ_CP023865.1, from coordinate 540,862 downwards.
GTCACCGGCCGAGCTCCAGATCGTGTTCGGGTTCTCCGCGCGCAGCTTGTCGACCATGCCGACGAGCTGGGCGGCGCCGCCGATCGGGTTCTTCTGCGCGTCGGTGGCCGGGGCCTCCAGCCGGCCGTGGAAGTCGTTGATGTTCAGCAGCTGCAGGTTCACCGGAGCCTTCGCGCCGGTGTCCAGGCCGATCACCACCGGGTCGTGGTCGCTGGCCCGGTACGGGGTGGCGCTGTAGAACGGCGCGTACCCGTTGTACTGGTAGGCGTACGACTCGACCGAGTTGATGTTCCAGATGTCGACGCCGGTGACCCGCTCGGTCAGCGACGGCGTGGTCAGCGCGTGGTCCAGCGAGCCGGACTCACCCCCGAAGACGTACGACGACTTGCCCGGCGCCTTCGTGGTGTGCACGTCGGTGTAGCCGGCGTCGTAGAGGACCTGCATCGGGTCCTCCTGGGTGTACGCGTTGAAGTCACCCAGCAGGATCACCTTGTCGGTGCCGCTCTGCGCCTCGACGCCCTTGACGAAGTCCACCAGCGACTTCGCCTGGCGCACCCGGTCGCCGTTGTACGAGCCCTGCCCGTCCCCGGTGTCCACGTTGTCCCCGGTCGGCGTGACCGAGGCGCCCTTGGACTTGAGGTGGTTGGCCACCACGGTGAAGTCGATGCTGCCGGCGGTGAAGGTCTGCGCGATCGGCTCACGCGCGTTCGACCACACCGTCTCGTCGTTCAGCGAGCGGGCGCCGCCCTTCGGCGTGACCTTGCCCGGCTTGAAGATGATCGCGGTGGTGATGTAGTCCTGCTCGGCCGGGCCGGGCAGCCCGGCCGGGGTGCGGACGTAGTCCCAGGTGCCCGCGCCGTCCTTGTCGTTCAGCGCGCCGACCAGGGTCTTGAGCGCCAGCTGCGGATCGTTCGCCTCGAACCGGACCGAGTTCTCGATCTCCATCAGGGCGACCACGTCGGCGTCCAGCGAGGTGATCGCCGAGACGATCTTCGCCTGCTGCTTGGCCAGCGCCGCCGCGTCGGTCGCGCCGCGCGCCTCGCCGCCGAAGTGGACGAAGTAGTTCAGCACGTTGAAGCTGGCCACCCTGATGTCGCCGCCCACGTCCGCCGGCTGCGCGGTACGCGGGTTGGCGGCGGTGAAGGTGGTGCGGTTCGCGGCCGGGGTGTCCGCGGTGACCGGCGTGGTCGGCTCGAGCAGCCAGTCACCGTACGCGTAGTCGAGCACCAGCGGCCCGAACGACGCGACCGTGTCACCGGCCCGGACCGGCTCGTCCTTGCTGACGTACGGCGGGGTGGTGTTCGACGTCGACAGATTGGCGGTCCGCCCGTCGTCGAGCAGGATGCGCCCGGCCCGGTTGGCGCTCTTGCGCGCGACGGCCTCGGGGCTGCCCGGCCGCGCCACGTCGGTCGGCACCTTGGCCACCGAGTCGCCGGCGTTGAGGACCAGCTGGCCGTAGTTGTTGAGGGAGTAGACGTCCGACACGGTGTACCGGCCGGCCGGGGCGACCAGCATGCCCTCGACGGACTCGCGCACCGCGTCGCCGGCCGGCAGGCTCAGCGGCACCGCGGCCGGCACGGTCACGCCGGTGGCGCAGACCTCGGTGTCGGCCCTGGCGCCGAGGCTCAGCTCGGTCAGCCCGTTGAACTCGGTCACCGTGCCGGTCACCCGGACCTGGTCGCCGATGCTGACGGTGGGCAGGTTCGCCGCGCTGCCGAAGACGAAGATCGCGTCCGACGGGACGCCTTCGGCCACCGTACGGTTGCCGCCGCTGCCCGCGGTCTGGATGTAGAAGCCGTTGAAGCCGCCGGTGGTGTGCACGGCGGTGACCACGCCCTCGACGGTCACCTTGCTGCCGGCCAGCGGGGACGCCGCGCCCGGGCCCTGCACCTCGGCGATCGTCCGGGTGGGCGTGGTGGTGCAGCCCGCCCCCGGGTTGCCCGGCTGGTCGGTCACCACCTTGTTCACCGCGCCGAACGAGCTGGGGGCCGAGGCCGTCCAGACACCGTCGATCTTCTGCAGCGAGGTGCCGGCCGGGGTGCTGTTGGTCTCCGAGACGCCGATGTCGGTGCTGGTGCGGCCGGCGGCCGGACCGTTGACCGCGGTCAGCGTGCCCTCGTAGCTGAGGAACTCGACGACCGTGCCGTCCGGCTTGACCAGGGCCACGCCGTCCTGCGGGCCGTTCTGCAGGCCGTCCGTGGCGAACGTCTCGACCACCACGCCGGCCGCGGGCACCGTGCCGTTCAGCGTGCGGGTGTCGTAGGTGGCGCCACCGGTGTAGTTGTAGAGGACGACCTTCCAGCCGGTGAGGTCGAGACCGGCCGGGGCCTGGATCTCGATCGCCTCGCCGCTGTCGGCGCCGACGTTGTCGTAATGGATCTCGCTGATGAACGGGATCTGCGCTTCGGCCGCGAACGCCGGTCCGGAGAAGCCGAGACCCAGCGCGGTGGCCAGTGCCGCGGCGCCGAGGGCACGCAGAGCCTGAGGGCTCCGAGTGGTCCTGGTCGTCCGCGCACCGGGGTTCACGCTGCGTATGTATGGACGCATCGAGATTGGTCCTCCGATGGAAGTGAGTGGGCCGGAGCGTAGGTACGTACGATGACGTTCCTTTCTCGATCAGGTAACAGAAAGGGGTGTGCCGACCGAAGGACACGGCCGAATCACCCCTTAACGACCACCGGGAACGGCCATCGGCGGGGCTTGGAGCGTCCACTACGGACGGTCACCTGTCGGCTGTCTATACAGCGCGTGACGAAACGCGACCGTCGCAACGCCTCCGCCACGGCCTCCGCGCACCGCCGCGGAGCCCATCGACCTGATCACGGCCGCCCGGCCGCCGCGGGTCTCGCGGACCTGCCGCATGGGCTGACGCCTTAGGGGTAATAAGTCCGTTATGAGAGGTTGGTGGGATTTGGGGAGGCGACGAGAGGGGATGGCAATGAAGAAGGCAACGCGCCTGCTGACGCTGACCGGCCTGAGCGTGCTGACCGGCACCGGGCTGCTGGCCGGCCCCGCCCAGGCCGCGCCCGGCGGGCCGGCCGGCGCTCCGGCGCAACTCCGGCACGACCACTGGGACGACGACGAGGTCGTCGGGTACTACCGCACCATCCGGTCGTGCGAGCGGGCCGGCCTCGTCGGCGAGCGGTCCCGCGCCTGGGACGACTTCCACTGCGACCGGGTCCGCTGGGGCTTCCGCCGCGGGGCCTGGGCCCTCGTGGTGCACCAGGAGGACTGGAACGACCGCTGGGACGGCCAGTGGCGTCCGGGACAGTGGCCGAGCAACTGGACCGACCGGCCACAGTGGCCGGGCCCGGGTAGTCCGGACCGCGACCGGCCCGGCCGCCCCAGCGACCGGCCCGGGCAGAACAACCCGGATCGTCCCGGTCCCGGCCGCCCGGGCGACCGCCCCGGACAGAACCGCCCGGACCGTCCCGGGCCGGACCGCCCGGACCGCCCGGACCGCCCCGGGCCGGGCGGTCCGCGGCCTGACGGTGGTCACCACTCCGGCCGCTGACCTGGCCGGGCGGTACCGGTAGCGCCTGGCCGGGCGGCACCGGCAGCGCCTGGCCGGGCGGTACCGGCAGCGGCGCCCGCGGTGCGCGTGGCGACCGGCGGGGCGGGACCGGCGCGATGCGCGCCGGTCGCGCCCCGCCGGTCGGATCGGCGCGGGTGGGTTCGACCCTCCACCGCGGAGCCGCTGAGCCGCCGAGCCGCGGAGCCGCCGAGCCGCCGATATTGGTGCCGATGTCGGCAGCGCCGGCGGGGCCGCCGGATGTTGGCGGGCAGCATCGACCGCCTGCCGCGGGGCAGACTGGGGTGGTGCCGGTGTGGGTGGAGTGATCTGGTGGTGATGTAAGCCACTCCCAGCGTTGTTGAAGTTCCAAGGTCAACCGGCGAATAGTGTTGGTGAAACTTCAACAACCGTGCATGGGGGTTGCGATGACGGTGACGATCGGCCAGGCAGCGGCGCGGGTGAGGCCTCCGGCGGCACGAGTTCGCACCCGGGTCACGGTGCCGCTGGAGTTCCCGGACGGCTACCGCACCACCGCCGAGGTGTTCACCTTCACCGGTCTCGCCGACGCTCGTGAGCACCTGGCGCTCGGCCTCGGCGACTGGGAGCGGGCGACGAACCCCCTGGTCCGGCCACACAGCGAGTGCCTGACCGGAGACGTGTTCGGCAGCCAGCGCTGCGACTGCGGCCCACAGCTGCGCGAGGCCGCCGAGCGGATCACCGAGGCCGGCGGGATCCTGCTGTACCTGCGCCAGGAAGGCCGCGGAATCGGCCTGTACGCCAAGCTCGACGCGTACGCCCTGCAGGACACCGGGCTGGACACGTACCAGGCGAATCTGGCGCTCGGGCACGGCGAGGACGAGCGGGACTACACGCCCGCCGCGCAGATGCTGCACGCGCTCGGCGTCGACCGGATCCGACTGCTGAGCAACAACCCCGACAAGGCCGGACAACTCGGTGAGCTCGGCGTCGAGGTCAGCGAACAGATCCGTACCGGAGTGCACCTGTCCGTGGCGAACGCGCGGTACCTTGCTGCCAAGCGCGACCACACCGCACACACTCTCGACCTGACCGGTGCCGCATGACGCTCATCACCGAGGCCGACCGCTTCTGGACACGGTCCGCCATCGACCTCTCCCGGCTCTCCCCGCCGTCGCCCACCCACTACGCCGTCGGCGCGGTGGTGGTCGGGGTCGCCGGGAACCCGATGGCCACCGGGTACACCGGCGAGAGCGACCCGCACTTCCACGCCGAGGAGGAGGCGCTCGCCAAGCTGGCCGGGCGCGGCTTCGACCTGTCCGGCGCCACCATGTACACCTCGCTGGAGCCGTGCACCACCCGCAAGTCCCGCCCGACGTCGTGCACCGAGCTGATCCTGGCATCGGGCATCCGCCGGGTGGTGCTGGCACTGCGCGAGCCGCTGCACTTCGCCGACTGCACCGGCGTGGAGACGCTGCTCGGCTGCGGCGTCGAGGTGATCGAGATCCCGGACCTGGGCGAGCCGGTACGGGGCATCAACGCCCACGTCATGGGGATGCAGACGACATGATCGACGATCTCGCCGTGACCGGCTGCACCGAGCCGCCCGCCGGTCCGGTTGGGCGAGGCCCGGTGGGGCATGGCAGTGCCATGCCCGACACCGAGCCGCGCTGGCTCAGCGGCCCGGAGATGGCCGCCTGGCTCAACCTCACCCAGCTGCTGATGTTGCTGCCCAGCGCGCTCGACCGGCAGCTGCGCGACGAGGCCGGCATCCCGCACGCGTACTACCAGATCATGGCCATGCTCAGCGACGCTCCGGGCCGTGCCATGCGGATGACCGACCTGGCCCGCATGGTCGGCACCACCACCAGCCGGCTCTCACACGCGGTGGCCAGCCTGGAGCAGCGCGGCTGGGTGATCCGCAGAGCCTGCTCGTTCGACAAGCGGGGACAGATCGCCTCGCTCACCGAGCAGGGCGGGGCGGTGCTGGAGGCGGCCGCGCCCGGGCACGTGGCCGAGGTCCGGCGGCTGATCTTCGACCGGCTGTCGGCCGGCGAGATCGATCAGCTCCGGGAGATCACCGGCAAGATCCTCCCGGCCGTCACCGGCTGACGCCCCGGGCCACCGGTCGGCGCCGACCGGCCCGTCGCCGGGGTGCGCTGCCACGTCGTACGACGCAAGCCGTAACCGGGCCGGGGGATTCCGCGAGATCACCGCATCGCGGATGGTGGGAGGGTCACCACAGGTGACCCGCGGGTCGATACCGTGGCCACCCGCCGGGGAGCCGCCATGATCAGCCATCCCCTTTCCCGCCTCCCCGCCCTGGCCGCGGTCCTGGTCGTCACCCTGGCCGTGGTCGTGGCCGCCGGACCGCCCACATCCGCCGTCCCCGGCGCCCACCACGACCGCCCCCGACCGCCCGGGCGGTCCGCCGCCTCCCGCCCGGCCCGCGCCCTGCCCGACGCTCCCGCGCAGCCCGCCACCTCCCGCCCGGCTCGGGTGCACCGCGACCAGCCCTACGCCCCCGCGCACCCCGCCACCTCCCGCCCGGCCCGCGCCCACCGCGACCAGCCCTACGCCCCCGCGCACAGCGCCACCTCCCGCCCGGCTCGCGTGCACCGCGATCTCGCCTACGCTCCCGCGCAGCCCGCCGGGACCCGCGGCCACCTGCTCGATCTCTACCTGCCGGCCGAACCGGCCACCGCGCCGCGTCCGCTCCTGATCGTGATGGGCGGCAGCGGCTGGTTCGCCGACGACGGCAAGGGTTACGCCCCGGCCCTGGCCCCGCACTTCACCGCGGCCGGTCACGTGGTCGCCGGGGTCTCCACCCGCTCCAGCCATCAGGCGAAGTTCCCCGCCCAGGTGGACGACGTGCGGGCCGCGATCCGCTGGCTGCGCGCCCACGCCACGGACTACGGCATCGACCCGCGCCGCATGGCCGTCCTCGGCGACTCCTCCGGCGGCTGGACCGCCCTGATGGCCGGTTTCACCGGCACCGGCGTGCGCGCCGTCGTCGACCTGTACGCCCCGGTCGACTTCACCCGGATGGACGCGCACATGCTGCCCGGCGCGTGCGACGCGTTCAACCGCGCCTTCGGCTCGACGGCCTGCCACGCCGACCCGCGCTCACCGGAGTCGGCCCTGCTCGGCTGCCCGATCCGGACCTGCCCCGACCGCGTGGCCGCCGCCGATCCGCGCCGGCTGCTGACCCGCTCCGCGCCGCCGGTCCTGATCATCCACGGTACGCAGGACGCTCTGGTGCCGCTGAACCAGAGCGAACTGCTCTTCGAGGCGCTGGCCGAGGCGTCCGTGCCGGCGACCCTCTACACGGTGCCGGGAGCCGGCCACAGCCGCGACATCGTCTCGCCACGGCACCGGCGCGCCACGGTACGGCACACCGGGGAACGGATGGTCCGCGACGCGGACCACCCGACGTACGGCACGATCGAGGCTTTCCTACGGGCCGCGATGAGGTGAGCAGGCGGGGCTTCTCGTAGCCGAGTGGGTCTTCGCCTCTTGCCTCTCCGCCGTACGACCGGGCCGCGCCACTTCGGCTCGTGGTGCGTGTGGCAGGGGGCGGGTCGGGTGTCCGGTATTCGATCTCGAGATCGCTCCGACCGATCTACCGGTGGCCGCCGCCCTGTCCTGGCGGCCCGCTCAGAGGACGTCTGATTAACGTATTTTGTGGTGCTATGTGATTTGGGGGTCTCGCCAGGTTGGGGTGTTTTCGTCCGTGAGCCGGCGGGCGAGATTGTCGATCATGGCGAGGGTGATCATGGATTCGGAGTTGCCGGGCAGGGTTTCGTAGTCGCGGGCGAGTCGGCGGTGGTGCATGAGCCAGCCGAGGGTGCGCTCGACGACCCAGCGCCGTTTGGTGACGCTGAAGCCTTTGACCTGTGGGTCTTTGGTGACGATCTCGACGTCGACGCCGAGTGTGGCGCCGTGTTCGACGGTTTTGACCTTGAAACCGGCATCGACCCAGGTCTTGGCCAGAGTGGGGTAGGTGGCGGTGGCCTGGTCGAGCAGGTCGTTGCCGATCACGTTGTCGCTGACGTTGGCGGCGGTGACGAGCACAGCGAGCAGTAAGCCGAGGGTGTCGGTGATGATGCCGCGTTTGCGGCCGGCGATCTTCTTGCCGGCGTCGATGCCCTGGGTTTCGAGCGGCACGTTCGTGGATGTCTTGATGCTTTGGGTGTCCATGATCGCTGCGGTGGGCTCGACGGTGCGGCCGTGGTGGTCGCGGACGAGTCCGGTGAGGTTGTAGTTGAGTTCGGTGAAGATCCCTTCCTTGCTCCATAAGGCGAAGTAGCCGTAGACCGTCGCATGTGGAGGAAAGTCGTGGGGCAGGTAGCGCCAGGCGATGCCGGTGCGGTTGACGTAGAGGATCGCATTGAAGATCTCGCGCAGGTCGTGGGTGGGGACGCGGCCCTTGATGCCGAGCTGGGTTCGGGCGTCGGTGCGGGCCTGGCGCCAGGCGCTCAGGCGCGGCTCGATCAGGGCCCAGCGAGCGTCGGACAAGTCGGATGGGTATGCGCGTCGTTCGGTCATGACCTGGGGATACGGTGGCATCGGCGGGCGAGGGGGACACCAGGTCCGTCGATTCCGGGCGGAAAACTAATCAAACACGATCGAGGGATCAAAGGCCGCAGATCTCCTCATATCAGAGTCATCTCGAAAGGGTTGATTCGGGCGTATCGGCCAGCCGTAGCCATGATCGCGGGTTCTCAACCCTCCGATAACTCACCAACGTTATTAAAACGTCCAGTCAGGGCGTGTTTCAGGTGATTGTTTGAGTGCCCCCGGCAGGAATCGAACCTGCGACCTGCGGTTTAGGAATGAGTGAGCGTGGAGGGGTGCAGTAGGGCGCTCACCTGCGCGTACGCATGTCCGCCTCAAGGCAGAAGGCGAGCCCTTTGCACCTCCTCTGCACGCCAGAGGCAGCTGGAAGCGGGCACGCACCGACCGGCCCGCTGGAACGACCGAGGGATTATCGAAAAGTGAAGTCGATCTACTGGCACAAACGTTTGCTGAGCTACGGAAACGCTTGTCATGATCTGACAGCGTTCCACTGCCTTTGCGAACCTCGTGCGGACTGATTGCGGACTATTCGATCTTGGCCGTGCGCTGCTCGCGCGCCGCCCGTCCCCGCAACCCGCCGGCACTGACCGCGCGTCCCGGCGTTCGGCAACCCACAGCACCACCGCACCCACCCTATTCGGTGGCAAGCCGCGAAGCGGCGCGGCAGCACCTCATGCCTCAAGCAAGAACGCGCAACGATGGAGGCGCTTAGTGAAATAGATTTCCAATGAGCTTAACAATGGCTGGCGTGAGCAATCCGAGTATATAGAAAACGATACTCACAATAACGTTGGTAGCCAGCGCATCTTTATTCCTTTCAAACCACGGCGGGGCATCCCTCTTCGGTCGGGAGTAAAGGATCGCGCTTCCCCGAACATCGCCCGCTTGCGCGATAGGGAGTTTCCCAACGAGCGCAAGAGGTATCGACGCAGCAACGTTTCGCAATGTCCTCCCAAAGAGCGCCCCGCGCCGCCTGCCAGAACCGGCGATCCTTTCGATTTCAGTCGCCATGCCTCGGACAGCCAGATTCGGTTGCTCAAGCTTCAACACCGCCACATTGGGACCAAGGACAAGTTCAACACCAGGGGCCGTCACAACGAAGGAGGTCAATCGCTCGCGCGGGTATTCGGCGAGATCTTCGACCCCGGCCGCCGATAGATCCTCATCGACCGTAATCTTGATCTCTCCTGGCGAAGCTTCTTCGATCAGGCCCACGATCGCGCTCAGGTCCTCAGTCCAGAACCGAACGTGCCCAAGCGATCGATGATCTACCTCGGACTTGATGCGCTTGAGGGCCATCAGCACAAGATACAAGACAGCCTCGCTGGCGGACCGGCACACGTCAGTGCAGCGTTCAGGGGGCCACGACGCCCGGCAGGCCAACCCTTGGTGACGTCTGGCGTTACCCTAGGCAGCTCTTCCCCACTCGCACGCCGCCCGCACCTTTCGGCCGTTCTGATCGCCGTGCGTCTCTCGCTGGCGCGCCGGCCGATGCCGGCCGAAGGCCGCCAGCAGGCCGAGCGCGGCCAGCGGCGCCGTGCTCGCGCGGCGCCTTGATTCAGAAGAGACCAATTCGGCAATACATGCCAATAGCGACCCTAACGCGCATCCGGACTGCCGGACGGAAAATGACAGTGAATCTTCCAGAGACCCCGTGTCACGATGTCGCGATGGACGATCAACTAGACCGGCTTGGCGTACAACTGTCAGAGGCGCGCAGGCTCGCCAAGGCAGGCAGTATCCCCCGTGCCCGACTCGCACTGCTCCTCGTCGATAACGCCGCTGAAACGTTGCTACGATTGAGTGCCGCAACGTACCTTTCCCATGCTGACATGAACGCCAGCATTGTTCGCAGCATCGAACGACTTACGCTCCAAACCCCTGATTCACAGGCTTTGTTGAAAAAGCATTTGCCCAAAGTTGTATCCAAGACTCGCAGGAAGAAGATTGATAGAGATTTCAACGCTCTAACGGACTATGTTTTCGAGCACGATGACTGGCCACTTGACACTGAGATGGCAACATGCATAAAAATCCTGCACCGATATCGGAACGATGCATACCACAAAGACAAGGTGCGGCCCGACGTCATCAACTCAGCCGTGGTGATCTACTTCTACCTCGTTGCACACTTACTCAGACACCGAGAGAGTGTGGTGTGGCTGATCGACGCGCCCCCGCCTGGCGTCCTCGAGCTACTGGGCGTTGAAGACCTGCCGGATGATGGCGACTTGATCCGATCCCATTCGTCCAACAGGTACGGACAGTTGATGGCGGATCGCATCCTGCACGATTTCATACCAGATCACACTGACATTTCGGGTGCGCTGTCAAATCACATGCTCGGCCGGTTGCGAGGAATAGATCGCAATCTCAAGGAAATCGCCGACTTCCATGATTTCCCCTTCCGACACCCCGAGTTCGCACTACGTTTAGTCCAGTGCACTGAAGAGGAGTGGCATTCAAATACACCTCCCGACGATTTCTGGGCGAGACGAAATCCCATCACTCCAGCCACCCTGACAGACTGGCAGAAGGCCGCTGGTGAGCTAAGACGAGTGACCGACGCACTTGAGGCTCTTCGCACTTTCGCTGACCAGGAAGCGGCCATCGTGACGTTCGAGGAACGTGCATCTGAGTTGGCCATGAGGGTTGACCAACAGATACAGCACGACATCGATCTTGCGCGTGGAAAGTAGGACTGCCCTCGCTCGCCTATGCGAGCTGCTGCTCTCACAGCAATATCATCCCAACGGCATGCGTCACTGCTCAGAAACGAGGGAAAGAATTGCCGGCAGAAGGCTGGGGTTTGCGGCGATTGTTGCCTGCGACCCGAAGGCGTGCGGTGTTCCATCCTGATCCACAACCATCGCCCCAGCCTCTCGGGCGATACTGACCCCAGCAGCGGTATCCCACGGCTTATTGGTCAGCATGACCACGGCGTCAACGTACCCGGACGCAAGCCATGACAGATCGATCGCGGCTGAGCCATGCATACGGATGCGTTGTACTTCGGCGCCGAGTCGTTGTGTCAGCGCAAACCGAACTCGGTTTTTCTCCTCCGCACCCATACCGACCGCGTAGTCCCCAAGGGCCACTACGGCATCACCAAGGAGCTCCGTGCCACTGGCACTGATCGGCTCGCCGTTCATGTGAGCGCCACAGCCCTCTGCTGCCGAGTAACGAGCGGCAAGAAACGGCAGGTCGATTACGCCAAGGACAGACCGATCCTGGGTGATCAGGCCGAGCGAGATTGCACAAAGCGGCGATCTGTGCACAAAGTTGACGGTCCCATCGACTGGGTCGAGCGCCCACATCAAACCATTCGTGGCACCGCTCGTGCCGTTCTCCTCACCAAGAAAACCGATCTCAGGGGTCTGCTTCGCCAGAAAGGCACGAACCTGTGCCTCGATGGCGTAGTCCACCTCCGAGGCCATGTCGCGGTCGCCCTTGGCAGTGAGTACGCCGGGTTGCATGGTGCGCATGATGTCGCGAGCGAGGTCTACGGCCTGGTGGGCGATCGGTAGCAGGTCGGCGTAGTCGGTCATCGGGGTTGGCCACCGCTCCAAAGCTCGTCGAAGGTGCGCTCGAACACGTGGTACAGCCCTGCGGCCGGCCACCGCTTCCGGATCACCATCGTTGGGGACTCGACGCCTCGTGCGTGGGGTAGGTATTGCTGCGCGATGCAGAGCGAGTCGTTGATCAGGGTGATGTTGACACGGATCGTCTGGTCGTAGGTGGCTACCTCGATGCGGTCCCGGATGTCGGCGGGGAGCCGGTCACGCACCCGGAGCACCCCTTGCAGGTTGAGGGTGGTGAGGGCGCCGAGGTGGCCGGCGGTCATGTCTTCCTCGGTCTCGCGTTGTCGGATCGCGGCGCCGGCGGGGTCGAGGAAGAGCAGGCGGAGGCGGGCGCCGTTCTCCACGAGCTGGGCGAGTTGGCTGTCGGCGTACTGCTGGCAGATCAGGTTGAGAGACAGGCCGGCGGCTCGGATATCGGTGGCGCAGTCGAACAGGGCATGTGGCGGCATCTTGGAGGTGAACTCCGACCGGCTGGGGTAGACCGCCTCGACGTCGGAGTACCGCTCGGTCATGGCTTCCTCGGCGAGCGCCTGGGCATACGGCGGCGGCTGGGTGGCTATCACGTCGCCGGATGGGGTCGTGGTGGGTGCGATGCCGTGGCTGCGGTCGCCGAGCAGCAGCACGACGCGGGCCTCGGCGGGCATGCACAGGCCGGTGGAGATGCGGGTCAGGACGTCGATGCTGCTGACCCTGCGGGTTCCCCCGATGATTTCGCTGACCTGGGCCTGGCTGAGGCCGATCGCTACGCCCAGATGGCTCTGGCTGACGCGCGTCTCCCGCTGGATCAGGCGGAACATCTGGGCGATGTCGCGGGCTGCCAGGGCGTCGAGCATCGCATCGGTTTCCCACAGGTGCTCCGGCACGGAGAACTTCGTCGCTCCGCGTGTACTCACGGGTGTCTCTCCCCTGGTCGGTGCCGGACTATCCGCTGTCCGGATAGCGGCTTGCGCCTCGGTATCCGGTTGCCGGATTGAAGTTACTCCTTGATGGACTATCGCGAGTGATGGGTTAGGCGTTGCTCGGCGACCACGATCAGCACATGGCGAATTCCTCGGGGGCATGCCGGTCCTGCGAAGGACGCGGCTGGCGGTTGGCGTCGCGGCGTCGGACGGTACGGGTCAATGAGGCGACGGTGCGGCTTGTCCGGCGCGAATGCCCGGACTGCGCACCCACGCGAGTGAGCCGGACGTCCTGATCACCATGTTCGGCGTCATGACGGCCTGTAGCCCTCGGCGAATCGCTGCCCTGCCGCGAGTCTGCCCAGCGAGAGGCGAAGATCGTGTCCGAGCTACCTTTCGACCTCAACGACCCGCCCGTACGGCCGCCGGCTCAGTGCCGGGATCGGTTGATGTGGAGCCTGGCCTACCAGCTGTTCCGCGATCATCGGCCTGACCAGGATGGCTTCTGCGTCACCTGCGTGCCCAGCGAGTTCAGCCCGTGTTGCGGGCGCCACCTCGCCGTACGCGGGTTCCTGACCTCATGCCGCATGTCCGGCCCGACCCCGACGCGGGAGTTGCGATGAGCGGCGCGCAGCGGTCGGGCGGCCGTGCGTATCCGGCGCGGGGTCGTGGGCGTCTGACGCCGGAGGCGGTGCGGGCGATCCGCTTCCGGCGGTCGAGCGGTCTTCACCGCGGTCTGAGTGCGGAGGATGTCCGGCACTTCCTTGAGCAGGTCTCGGCCGACATGGCTTCCCTCTACGACGAACTGGCCGCGGTGTACTCGGAAAACCACCGCATAAAGGCGGCCCTGCGGGACTGGCAGAGCAAGCACAGCGCCCCGCCGCCGTCCGCCTACGAATGGCACAGCCGATGAACCGACCAGCTCTGCGGACAGGTCGCATCAATCACGATCTTCACCGCACGCAAGACACCGCATCGGTACGGCATCCGAAGGCCGGTGAGGTGGTCAAGCTGACTGCGGCGGCGAGTGTGCAGTTCGGGGATGACCGTGCCACGCTGTTTCGGATCATCCGGGTCGATCCGCGTACGACGTACGTCGGCTGGGTGTGGTTGATCGGGTACACCGTCGACGCGCGGGGGCAGGCGATCGAGCGCCGCGAGGTCTTCGTACAGATAGCCGGCCTGATCTTCGTGGATCCCGCGGGCCGCTCGCGTCCGGGTGGGAGCGTCGGATAGCTGTCCGTGCAGGGCGGTTCCCTGATCACAGGCTTTGCTCTATCGTCTTGACAAGTCGTGTTGTTGTCTCCTTGATGGGGCGGAGTATCGGATGGCCATCAACGTGCCGCCGCCGAAGTATGCGGTCGTCGTCAACGCTGTGCAGCAGCGCATCGAGGACGGGACCTATGCGCCCGGGGCCGCGATCCCGAGTGAGACGCAGTTGATGGCGGAGTTCGACACGTCGCGTCCGACGGTGGTGCGGGCGTTGGGGATCTTGCAGCAGGACGGGTGGATCGAGTCGCAGCAGGGCAAGGGCCGCTACGTCAAAGGCCGGCCCTCGCCCAGCGCGCAGCAGTCCGCCGATCGGGCGTTGGAATTGCTCGACCAGGGCGAGGATGCCGATGTCACGCTGCTGCGGGTGGGTGCCGTGATGGCGCCGAACCGTGCGGCGGCTGCGCTGGATCTGGAGTCGGACACCCCGGTCATCCTGCGCCGGCGCCTGATCAGTGCGGACGTGGGTCCGGTCGAGTTGAGTGCGGTGTATGTGCCGGTGGAGTTGTCGGCCGGGACCGACATCGGCCGGAAGGCGCCCCTTGCCGATGGTGTGCTGCGGCATCTGGCCGAGCGTAAGAAGTTGACGTTCGATCACGCGACCGAGCGGATCTCGGCGCGGCTGCCGACGGCCGAGGAAGCGGAGCTGCTGCAGATCACTGAGCAGGATGCGGTGCTGACGCTGCTGGTCACGGTGTTCGACCGGTCCGCGACGCCGCAGTTCGCGGTGGACGCGGTGATCCCGGCGAACCGGCATGAGATCGAGGGTTCGTTCCCGCTTCGCTGATCTTTTCTCATCGATGCCCTTGACGATGGGCGGGTCCGAGCTAAACTCGCCTCTACACGACAAGTCAAGTTGTTGACTGGAGATGCAGACGGAGGCTTAGGTGGTACCCAACTCGATCAAGGTGCCGGTTTCGTGGGACTACGTCGCGCCGCACGGTGCGCTCTGCCTCGGCGTGGAACCGGCCACCGACTTCGACAAGCGCGGCCAGGTCGATGACCAGTTGCGCGACAAGGAGACCGGCGAGCGGGTCTGGCTGGTCCGGCTCCTCGACCTGGACCCGGAGGCGGGCCGGTTCGGCGGGTCCAAGGAGTTCAAGGTCAAGGTCGTCGCGGCGCAGCAGCCGGTGCCGCCCGCATCGGCGGTGCCGGGTTACCCGCCGATGGTGGAGTTCACCGACGTGACGTTGACGCCGTATGTGGACTCGCAGAAGTGCAAGGGCGTCGGCGGTAAGTGCCGTTCGCGGCTGGCCTGGTCGGTCCGGGCCGGCGGCATGACCGCTGCGCAGGCGAGCCGTGCGAAGGCTGCCTGACCTGCATGTAGTCGCGTCCGGGAGCGGGGCCAACAACCGCCAAGAAGTTCTCCCCGCCCCGGGCGCTCAACCACCCACCTGCAAAGGAAAGGGGCTGTGATGCCCAAGGTAGTCGACGCTGCCCGCGTCACCGCACAGGCCAACACCGTATGGCGTACCTGCACCGGCTGTTCGCTGCTCAAGCCGCTCGCCGACGGCGTCGAGCGCTGCCCGGCCTGCCAGACCCCGGCGCCGCAGACCGTGACGGAGGCCGGCTGGGATCTGGCAGGACGCTACGCCACCCTGGTCGGCCGGATCGAGGCATGGGCCCACCTGATCCCGAATGTCAGCGACACCGAACGGCTCGACCACATCCGTCAGGCCCTCGCCACCCTCGACCCGCAGCCGCGGAACAAGGGGGTGAAGTAGCCGTGCCGCTGATCAACATCATCCGAGGCGAGACCATCCCGGTCGCCCCGCTCAACGTCCGCACCCCGTTCGTCAAGCTGCCGATCTGGCTGGTCGTCGTCTGGGAAACGATCAAGGGCCTGGCCTGGCTGGTCACCACCTACGTGCGGCACTGGTACGCCACCCTCCCGGCCACCGGCCTGACCTGGCTCTACCTGGAGCACGGCTGGCAAGCTCCGGTGGCGCTGGCCGGTGGGCTCGCGGTCGTGGCGACCGGCTGGGCGTTCGCGGATCGCCCCAGCTGGTTGCGGTTCGGCTGGTGGCCGGTTCTGGCCCGGGTCCGGCGGCTGGTGTACCGGCGGCGGTGGATGGCCGCGATGGTCACCGCGAAGCTGTCGGTCTCGTACGACAAGCGCACGATCATCCCGCAGATCCAGCGGGTGCGGTGTCGGGCCGGCTGCGATGAGGTCACGGTGCGGATGGTGACCGGGCAGATCCCGGACGACTTCGCTCGTGCGTCGGAGCGGCTGGCGCACACGTTCGGGGTCCGGCAGGTCAAGGCCATGCCCGGCCCGACGTACGCGACCGTGGTCCTGGTCCTGATGCGCGGCGACACCCTCCACCAGACCATCGACCCGCTACCCGTCCCGTACCTGCCTGACTTCACCGCCTTGCCCATCGGAGTCCGCGAAGACGGCGACCTGTACCGGTTGCGGCTGTTCGGGACCCAGGTACTCATCGTGGGGGCGACTGGCTCCGGCAAGGGATCTGTCATCTGGTCCATCGTCCGAGCGCTGGCCGGCGGTGTCGGCGCTGGTGTGGTCGAGCTGTGGGGGCTGGACCCCAAGGGCGGGATGGAACTCGGGATCGGGCGGCCGTTGTTCGCTCGGTTCGCGTCCCGGGACTTCGCCGAGATGGCCGCGATGCTGGAACAGGCGGCAGCCACCGCGCAGGAACGCGCCGCCCGGCTGGCGGGCAGGACCCGTCAGCACGAGCCGACACCGGATGAGCCGCTGATTGTCCTGCTCATTGATGAGTTGGCGAACCTGACCGCCTACCTGACCGAACGGCAGCTCAAGGACCGCATCAAGGCCGCGCTCGGCATCGTGCTCACGCAGGGTCGGGCGGTCGGGGTGCACGTGGTCGCGGCGATCCAGGACCCCCGCAAGGAAGTCCTCCCGGCGCGGGGGTTGTTCCCGACGCGGATCGGGCTGCGGCTGTCCGAACCGGCCGAGGTCGACATGGTGCTCGGCGACGGGATGCGCGACCGCGGAGCGCTCTGCGACCGGATTCCCCAGACACAGCCCGGCGTCGGCTACGTCGTGCTGGAAGGCGACCCGACCCCGATGCGAGTGCGGCTGAGCTTCTGCGACGACACCACCGTCCGCGACATGGCCGACGCCTATGGAGCCGCCGCGTGAAAGAACGGATCGAAAGCCTCGCCCTGGCCGCCATCCTCACCACCGTGGCGGTGGCGGCCGGCTGGGCCTCCTTCACCCACGTCCACGACTGGACTATGCGCCACACCCCCGCCGGCACCCCGGACGCCTTCGGCTGGGTCAACGCCGTCATCTCCGAACTCGTCCCCGTCGCCGCACTACTCACCATCAAACGACGCCGCCGAACCGGTGAGCCGATCGGCTACCCGCTGGCCCTGCTCATCGCCGCCGGCACCCTGTCCCTGTCCGCCCAGCTCGCCGTAGCGCAGCCCAGCCCGTCCGGATGGCTGCTCTCGGCGGTACCCGCGCTGGCGTTCATGGCGCTGGTCAAGCTGATCTTCACCGGCACGAGCACCAACACGCCACCCGCCGCCCCGGCTCCGGCTGCGGTTGCGGCTCCGGCGGCGAAGGAACAGGCACAGGTGGAGACGCCGGTCGCGGTGGCTCCGGTCCGGCCTATCGCGCGCCCGAACGGAGTCCCGGTCATCGGGCAGGTGACCCGGTGACCGCACCAACCCTGCCCACCCTGGCCGCGCCAACGACGCCTCGGCCGGGCTCCCGGGCCGCCCGCCTCGCTCAACCCCGCGCCGTCGACGCGCTCAAAGACCTCGCCATCGACCACGGCGTCTGCATCCGCCCCATCGCCCTACGCCGCACCGACCTGACCACCGGCAAAACCGAACTCGTCGACCTACCCTGCGGCGCCACCCTGGAAACCAAGTGCCCGCCCTGCGCCAAGAAGGCCCGCCGCCTGCGGCAGGTACAGATCCGCGAAGGCTGGCACCGCGCCGACGAACCGCACCCCGGCCCGGCGCCGGCCACCCCGCGACAGCGGGAGCTGATCACCGCGCGGGCGCACCTCGAATTCGACCGGGCCGCCCTTGAACTGACCCCGATGGAGCCGGCCGACCGGGCGGCGGAGTTGGACCGGATCGTCGCCGCGATCGACGCCGTGGAACAGGAGATCGCCGCAGAAGGCCTGCGCGGCAGCATCGCCCCCGGCCACAACCGCAACGACGAGGAAGGAGAGGAACAGCCGCGGCGGGTCCGGTCGACCAAGCGGCGTCAGGACGTGCCCGACCTGCCCCGCCAGAAGGTCGACCCCCGCACCGTGGGCCGAACCTACGTCGGCCCGGACGGCGTCGAGCACCGACCCTCGATGTGGCTCACGCTCACCCTGGACAGCTACGGCCCGGTCCACTCCATCCACCAGGGCCGCCCCTGCTCGTGCCGACGCTGGCACACCGCCGATGACCCGCTACTCGGCACACCGGTCGACCCGGCCCGGTACGACTACCGCCGAGCCGCCTGGGACGCCGCCCACTTCCCCCGGCTGCTCGACCGGTACTGGCAAAACCTGCGCCGCGCGGTCGGCTGGAACGTCCAGTACACAGGCTGTGTCGAGCCGCAACGCCGCCTTGCCCCGCACGCACACTTCGCCATCCGCGGCACCATCCCCCGCACGATGCTGGAGCTGGTCGCCAAGGCCACCTACCACCAGGTGTGGTGGCCACCCGCCGACCGGCTGCGGTATCCGATCGACCGGCCTCCGGTGTGGGATGCCAAGGCGGAGAGCTGGGTGGACCCGGACACCAGCGTGCCGCTGCCGACCTGGGCTCAGGCCCTGGACGCGATCGATGACGACCCGGACGCCGAGCCGGCGCACCTGGTCCGGTTCGGTCCGCAGGTCAAAGCGAAGGGTGTCGACCCCGGCACCCGCGACGCCGAACGCACCATCGGCTACATCACCAAGTACGTCACCAAATCTGCCGCCGACTGCCACCAGATCACCAGCGACCCCCAACGCGACCACCTCGACCGCCTCTGGCACGAACTGCGGGTGACCCCGTGCTCCGAGCGGTGCGCGAACTGGCTGCTCTATGGCGTTCAGCCCAAGAAGGCACACGGCCGGCTGCGGCCGGGCCACTGCAAGGGCCGCGTCCACCAGAAGACGACCTTGGGCATCGGCGGCCGGCGCGTCCTGGTCTCCCGCGACTGGTCCGGCAAGACCCTCGCCGACCACCGCGCCGACGCCCATGCCTGGGTGAAGGCCGTCCTCGGCGTCACCGACGACCCGGAAGCAGAGGAGAAGCCGGCGGTCGCCTGGGAGATGGCCAGATACGACGACCCCGACCTACCACCCCTTGAGCACCGGCTCCTGCGGTTGATCAGCCAGCGCATTCAACGCGGCTCCGAACTCGCCGCCGCGCGAAGACACGCAGATGTTTCGGCAACCCATGACGTCCAGGTGAGGAGGCAACTTTGACGATGGCGGACGACGATCTCATGACGGTTCTTGAGGTGCTCGACGTCCTGAAGGGCGTGTCGCGGCGAACGTTCTACCGCTGGCGTGAACTCGGCATCGCTCCGGCCTGCATCCGCCTGCCCAACGGCGAACTCCGGATCGTTCGCAGGGATCTCCGCGACTGGCTTGAGCAGCATCGGGAGGCGGCGTGAAGTCCCAGGACGTTCGCATCCGCTCCATCCAGGTCAACAAGCTCGCCAACCGCAAGAAGTCGTACACCGTGCGCTGGCTGCTGGCAGGGAAGCCGGAATCGAAGACGTTCGCCACCCGCGCTCTGGCTGACAGCTACCGGTCCGACCTGATGCAGGCGGTCAACCGCGGCGAAGCGTTCGACACCGATTCCGGTCTGCCGGAGTCGATGATGCCGACCGTGACGGGAGTCAGCTGGCTTGCCTTCGTCCGGCGCTACCTCGACATGAAGTGGCCGGGCGCCGCCGCGAAGTCACGGGAGAGTCTGACCGATGCGCTGGCCACGGTCACGCCCGCGTTGACGGCGGATCTTCCCGGCCGGCCGAACTCCGATCTCCTGCGTCGTGCTCTCCGCGGCTACGAACTTGTTCCGGCAACGAGGACGACGCCTCGCCCGGATGACGTCGCCAAGGCCCTGCAATGGCTGGAACGGGCTTCGCTGCCGCTGGCGGATCTGGCTCAGGCGTCGGTCATCCGCCCGGCGCTCAACGCCCTGACGGTGCGGCTCGATGGCCGGAGCGCTGCGGCCACCACCAGCCGGCGCAAGCGCGCGGTCTTCTACAACGTCCTTCAGTACGCGGTCGAGTTGCAGCTCCTCGACTTCAACCCGGTGGACAAGCTGCGGGTCAGCTCCAACCGGAGCAAGGTCTCGGTCCAGGTCGACCGGCGTGTGGTCGTCAATCCGGCACAGGCTCGGGAGCTGCTGACGGCCGTGACCTACGTGGGTTCGCGCGGCAAGAACGGGCGGCGTGGGGAGCGGCTACGCGCCTTCTTCGCCTGCATGTACTTCGCGGGACTACGGCCGGGCGAGGCGACCGACCTTCGCCGGAGCAACTGCAAGCTTCCGGCAACCGGGTGGGGCTCCCTGATCGTGGAACGCTCGCGGCCGGCGGCGGGGAAGCGCTACACCGACAGCGGCGAGGTCCACGACGATCGGGGGCTCAAGCATCGGGGCCAGACGGAGGCGCGGGAGGTGCCCATCCCACCCGAGTTGGTGGCGATCCTGCGGGAGCACCTGGAGCGCTTCGGCACCGACGAGAGCGGCCGGCTGTTCCGGAGTACGCGCGGCGGGGTGGTCTCGGCTTCGTCGTACGCCCGGGTGTGGGATGCCGCTCGTACGGTCGCGTTCCCCCCGGAGCGGGTCCGTACGCCGCTGGCGGGCCGCCCGTACGATCTGCGGCACGCCGGGGTGTCGCTGTGGTTGAACGCCGGGGTCCCGGCCACCGACGTGGCTGACCGTGCCGGGCACTCCGTCGACGTCTTGCTCAAGGTCTACGCCAAGTGCCTCGACGGTGATCGGG
This sequence comes from Actinoplanes teichomyceticus ATCC 31121, assembly GCF_003711105.1. Lineage (NCBI taxonomy): Bacteria > Bacillati > Actinomycetota > Actinomycetes > Micromonosporales > Micromonosporaceae > Actinoplanes > Actinoplanes teichomyceticus. The sequence goes on along the minus strand of NZ_CP023865.1, from coordinate 520,108 downwards.
AGCGGTTCAACGCCCGGATCGAGGCTGCACTGGATGCCTGAAATCCGGTACGTGACCTGGGGAAACACTACCAAGATCCATTGCACGTATTTTGCACGACTGGCGAGAAACAGCGACTTCTGGAGGCGCACGGCTGCACACAGCGGCACATCGACGATCTTGTGTCCGCCCAGCTCAGCAGACGTTTCAGGTGATCATTTTAGTGCCCCCGGCAGGAATCGAACCTGCGACCTGCGGTTTAGGAAACCGTTGCTCTATCCCCTGAGCTACGAGGGCGCGAGTGCTCATGCTACCCGACCAGAAGTGATCACCAGCACCCGCTAACACCCGGCGCTGACCAGCAGTGACTCCGGCGGGACGATCCGGTCTCCGGATCGCATCACGAGCACGCGGATCGGGTGTCGGCCCGACCGGTGCTCACCGAAGCCCGATGCCCACCACCGCTGCGTCCGGGTCGCTCACCCCGGGCAGCCCTTCGGCGCTGCCGGCAAGGTCATCCGATATCCACCGGTCGATGCGGGGTCAGGTCCTGGGAACGAGATCGTCGGCCAACGCGGCCGGAGACGATGCCGATGTCGCACTGTCAGCAAGAACGAAGGCGCTGAACAAGTGCGGGCTCGTTCTTCAACCCCCCTTCAGCACCGCGGGACCGCCCGTCAATTCTTCCGGCGTCCGGCTGGCGGCAGCTCGCTATCCTGTCGAAGGACGTCGATGGGAGTTGACCGTGGATGGCATCGATGCCGCCGAGGACTGGCTGGACTCCTGGGCGAGGCAGTCGAATGCGCAAGCCGAGCGCAGCGTCGAATTGTCGCGGCGGGTAGCAGCATTGACCGGCTCGGCCGAGGGCCACCACGGCGCGATCCGGGTCGTCGTCGGGTCAGCCGGCCAGTTGACGCGGCTGGAACTCGATGACCGGGTACATGAGCTGTCCGGGCCTCGGCTGGCCCAGGAGATCATGGCGGTGACGCGGAGCGCTCAAGCAAACCTTTCCCGCTCGGTGGCCGAGGAGGTCAGGGCGACGATCGGCGCGGACACCGACACCGGTCGAGCGGTGATCCATTCGTTCGAGAACCGGTTCGCCGCGGACCGGCGCGAGGCCGGCCGGTGAGTGCGCAGTTGAGGTTCCCGGCCGAGGCGGTCCTGCAGCACGCCGGTCTGGTCGAAAAAGCATCCGACGAGGTGGCGCAGATCCGGGCAGCAGTCGGCGAGATCAGCGTGAGCAGCGACGCGTACGGGCAGCTCTGCCAATTCCTACCGGCTCTGCTGACGCCGTTGTTCGGCAGCGCCGTGAGTGTCTTGAACGATGCGACAGAGGCGCTCGGCGAGACGGCGCTGAATCTTCGTACGGCAGCCTCCCGCACAACGGCGACCGACACCGCCAGCGCTCAGAATCTGCACCAAGCTGCCGGCCCGAGCTTCGATCCGCCGCTGTGACTCAGAACCCCCTGATCGCCCAGGCGGCCGGCTCGACCACCTGGTACACCGGGCTCGGCCTCGCCGAGAACGCCGCGCAGATCAGCATCGGCATCCAGAACGGCAGCTGGGTCGACAGCGCGCTGGGCGGCATCGGCGGCACCTTGGACCTGCTCGGAACGGTGCTCGACCCGCTCAGCTCACTGGCCGCCTGGGGCGTCGGCTGGCTGATGGAACAGGTACGCCCGCTGCGCGAAGCCCTGGACTGGCTGGCCGGCCGCCCCGAGGAGATTGCCGCGCACGCCGCCACGTGGCGTAACGTCGCCGCGGCCACGACCGCCACCCTTCAGCGATACGCCGATGCCGTCCGCGACCAGACGGCCGGATGGTCCGGCGCCTCCGGCGACGCCTACCGGCATCACGCGGCGCAACAGCTCGACGCCCTCGGCGGCATCGCGAAGGCGACCGAGGGGATCTCGTCCGCCGCGGAAGGCGCCGGCCTGCTCGTCGGCCTGGTCCGCGGCATCGTCCGCGATCTGATCGCCCAGTTCGTGGCCACTCTCGCCGCCCGCCTGCCGCAATGGCTGGCCGAAGAAGGCTTGACCCTCGGCCTCGCCACGCCGATGGTCATCAGCCAGGTAAGCGCCCTGGTCGCCACCTGGGTCAACCGGATCCAAGGTTTCATCCGCGCACTACTGAACAGCCTGCGCCGGCTCAACGGCAAACTCACCGAACTGACCCGCATACTCGACGAGCTCAAGAGCAGACTGGGCAAGCTCAGCCGCTCCGACCTGGCAGCGGCGCCGGCACCACCGGAGGCCAATTTCTTCAGCAAGAGCCCGGCGCGCAGTAATCGGGATGTACTCGACAACGGCCCCGGTACGCCGATGACCATCGAGAACGTCAACGATGTCGCAGGCCGGATGAATATCAACCTCGACAATGTCGACGTCGTGATCGTCAGCGATCCGGAAGAGATCCGCTACCTCGATCACATGGACGCCGGCGCCTACACGCCCTCGGAACTCCACGGAACACAGATCAGACTAGGCCCTGCCAGCTTCGCGGACGCGGAGACGCTGGCGGCTACCATCGCCCACGAGCACACCCACGTCCTGCAACAGCAGGCGGGTGACCACTTGACACGACCGCTGCGCGAGCTAGAAGACGAGGCGTACGACAGCGAGATCCCCGCCTTGGACCGGTATAGGAGCAGGCCATGACGGCGATGCAGTTTCACATCAACGAGGTGTTCGACATACCGGCGCGGGGTGGCTTGATCGCCGTCGGATCGATCCGCGACGGTGAGATCGTCGGCACCCCGCGACTGCGTGACAGCACCAGCGGACATGTCGTCCACGTGCTCGGTGTGGATCACCCGACGCCGCGCACCCGACGCACCGGCGAAACCATCCTGGTGGTCGACCGAGCAGACGCCGAATATGTCGAGGTGGGCCGTACTTGGACCATCGAGGAGTAGACGACACCACCGACCACCGCGCCTCGATGGGGATCCGAGACGGACGCCAGGAGCCACTCGTTCGGCGCTGACCGGTTTGCGCAGAGGGCGGCAACGGCACGATCCGGGTCGTCGTCGGATCAGCCGGCCAGTTGGCACGGAAATCACTCGATGGCCGGGGATCCGGGTGCGCCCCTGCCACCGCGCGGGATCCGGTCACCGTGGCCGCGCCCCCGGGGCCGGCGTGCCGGGGGCAGCGCGGCCAGCCGGCTGCGGGTCAGCACGGTGAGCGCGGCGTACCCGGGCCCGTCCTCGCCGGCCGGATCGAGCTTTCCCGGCACGCCGTCCTCGACGCCGTGGCGGGCGCGCGCTTCGAGCGCCTGCTCGACATACCACCGGAATTCCGGCGCACCCAGCTTCCTGGTCCTGATGCCGACCCCGTTCCGCCGGGCAGTCCGGTGGATCCCTGCCACCAGGGTCGGGAGTTCTTCCTCGTCGACCAGGTAGATCTCGTCCGCGGCGCCACCGTTCTCGTGATCGACCACGACCACGAGCGAGTGTCCACGCCCCGCCCGCTCGAACGTGCCGATCAGGACCGACATGGCGTTCCCGGTGTCGTACATCCGGGTGAACGGACCGGTGGTCAGCGGCTGTGCCAGATCACCGGCCCAGGCCGGCGCCGCGACGCCGGCACCGGCCAGCCGCTCGGCGGCCGCCCGCGCGGACGCGGCGACCGGGTTCGGCTCGTGGCCGGTGACCGCGCCGATCGCGGTGAGCAGGGTCCGGGCCGTACGGGTGCCGCGCGCCTCGACAGCCGGGATGAGGGTACCGGCGAAACTGGCCGCGTCGTCTCCGGCGGACCGCGCCAGCGCCACGAACAACGCACCCGCCAGCTCCGCCTCCAGCGGGTCCTCGGCCTCGGCCAGAGCGACGGCGTCGTCGATCAGCTCGGCCGGGCTCCGTCCGGGATCCGCCGGAGAGGCCGGGGTGTCACCTGCCTGATGGTCATCGGTCACGACGGTGAGGTCGGTGCGCCGCGGGGATCGAGCGGCTCCGCGGTTGCGTGGGCGTCGGCTACCGGGACTCATGACACCAGTTTGCGACCGATGACCGATTCTGCGCCTCACCCGCGCGCCGGACACCGCAGGTCGCAGCGGCCTCGGAACGCCGCACCCGGCGTGACGCGCCGGACGCCGTCCGGGCCCGCGGGCGGACGGACCCGCGGTTCACGGGTCCGTCCGTAATCGCCTACGGGCCAGAACCTCAGGAACGGACGAGCGTGTTGTCGCCCTCGCCGCCGTCCAGCAGGTCGTCGCCGTCCCAGCCGTAGAGGGTGTCGTCGCCGGCCGCTCCGTAGAGCCGGTCCACTCCCTGGTGGCCGTACAGGATGTCGTTGCCGTCCTCGCCGTACAGGGTGTCGTCGCCGCCCGTACCGTAGATCCTGTCGTTGCCGGGGCCGCCCCACGTGGTGACGCCGGCACCGCTGTTGAAGACCCGGTCGTTGCCGGCTCCGGCGTACGTGGTGCAGGAGATGTCGCAGGTGACCTCGTCGTCCCCGGCGCCGCTGCGGACCAGCGTCACGGACCTGCCGCCGATGATGTGATCGTTGCCGGGGCCGGTCAGGACGATCTCGAAGTCGGCGGCGAGCCGGTCGCTCTCCTTACCCGTCTCGCCGTCGGTCCAGCGGGTCCGGGAGCCGTCCAGTTGGAGCTCCACGTCACCGGTGCGGTCGCTGTAGTCGAGCGTGTCGGTGCCCGCGCCACCGAACAGGTCGTCGTGCAGCGGACCGCCGTCGACGACGTCGTTGCCCGCGTCGCCGGCGACCACGTCGCTGCCGGTGTTGCCGTCGAGGGTGTCGTTGCCGGCCCCGCCACGGAGTTTGTCGTCACCGCTGCCACCGTCGAGACGGTCGTTGCCGTCGCCGCCGGAGAGGGTGTCGTGGCCGCTGCCGCCGTCGAGACGGTCGTGGGCGTCGCCCCCGGTCAGGGCGTCGTCGCCGTTGTCGCCGGTGAGCCGGTCGTTGCCGGTGCCGCCGTCGAGGACGTCCCTGGCGTCGCCGCCGGAGAGGACGTCCGCCCCGGGCCCGCCGGCGAGGGTGTCGGCGCCGCCCCGGCCGCTGATCGTGTCGTTGCCGGCCTCGCCGTGCAGGCGGTCGGCCCTGCTGGCCGAACCGATCAGGGTGTCGTTGCCGACGCCGCCGCGGGCCTCCACGGCGACCGCCGCGTCCACGGTGATCCGGTCGTTGCCGTCACCCAGGTACGCGACCAGGGCGGGAGTGGCCGGCCGAGAACCGATCTTGCAGGTCACCCGGGTGCTGTCCCGCTTGACCCGGCTGCACCCCTTACCTGGAGTGATCGTGACGCGGTCGTCGAGCGTCAGCCGGCCCTTGGCGTAGGTGACGCGCAGGCTGTTGGTCCGCTTGGAGCCGGCGACGAACTTCACCTTCCCGGCGGCGGTCACCGCGGCCTTCCCGGTGGTGGCCGCGTACGCCGGGGCCCCGGTCGCGGTGAGGCCGGCCCCGGCCAGCAGCACCGAGAAGCCGATCGCCGCCGCGCGTACCTGAAAAACGCCCACTTCTGCCCACCTGTGTCACGAACGGTGACGGCCGCGGCCGTACATGATCGGGGAAGTGCCGGGGATCGTCGTCTCCGCGCTGTGCCTTGCCAGCACCGTGGCGCCGGTCGATACCGAGGACTCTCCAGCGGAGGAAACCATAGTGGATCACGGGCTCGTTCGTACAGCGCCCGGATGATCCCCCCGTCCGCGTGCCACGTTGCTGAGCCATCGGCCCGCCCCGGGCTTCGGCGCGGAAGGCTCACCGGCGAGGATCTCCACTACACCGACATCCGGTGGACGAAGCTCGGCTCGGCCACCGGTCACGCCACCGCCACCCGCATCGCCAACACCTGCCGGCCGGACTGCGCGGCGGCCACCGACGAGCGCACCCGGGTGAAACTGACGTTCCCCGAGGTCGAGCTCTCGGACTGCCACCGGGTCTTCAGCCGGGCCAAGGAGACCGAGGTGAAGTCGAAGTGGACGGCCACCCGCGCGCTGCCGGTCTTCGGCAGGAAGGGTTGCTGGCCGGCTCCGCGCTCGGGCCGGTGTCACCGGGCCCGGCGACCCCGCCGGCCGGGCCGGGGCGCCTCGCCCTCCCCGGCAACCGCATCCGGACGTCGAGGGGCAACCCGAATAGAGATCGACAGCTATCGTAGGACTGCCATCGACGAGAATCGCAGCACAGGAGGAACCTTGTTCAGGATCGCGAAGCGTTCCGGCGCCGCCGCCGCGCTGGCGGCCGTGGCGTGCCTCAGCGTCGCCGCGCCCGCCCGGGCCGATCAGGTGCCGTGCGGCAACCCCGACGACGCGAAGGTGTACCTCCGCAGCATGGGTGGCACACCGCTGTGCTTCACCAAGGCCGGCACCAACCCCTTCAACAAGGTCGGCGTCGAGCGTGTCGAGTCCGGCGCCTGGACGGTCGTGGTGCGCCTGCGCGACCAGTCGGTGACCGTGCCCGTCGGCAGCACCCGGTACTTCGCGCAGCCGGTCAACCCGCTCTCCATCGACCTGCGCCCGTTCTGACGGTCGCCCGCGACCGCGCCCGCCGGGACTCCGCCCCGGCGGGCGCCTGCGCATCCGGGACCGCCGCCCGCCCCAGCCCTCCCGCAAGATCCCCGGCAGATCCGTCGAACCCCGGGGCAGGCCCGGCGGACGCTTCGACATCCGGCGCCGGGCCGTCGCCGCCGGGCGCGAACCCTTCCCCGGTACGCCCTGTGCAGCCCCGCCCGCAGGCCGCACGGCCGAGCCCCGTGCGGATCCCACGCGACGCGGTCCCGGCGCCCGGCCACCTCGCGGCCCGCGATCCCCAGGCGAGACGGCGCGCGATCCCCAGCCGAGACGACCCGCAGGCCCAAGCCGCAACGAGCCGCGATCCCGACCCGGAACGGCCCGCGGCCCCGAGCCGAGACGACCCGCGATCCCGGCCCGAGAGGTCCCGCGGCCCCGAGCCGAGACGGCTCACGCTCCCCGGGCTACAGGCGTAGTTCCGGCCACCCGGCCAGATCCCGGCGCAACTGCCGGTCGTGGGTGGCGACCACCACCGCGGCCGGCGTCTCCAGCAGGGCCTGGGTCAGTTCGTCCACCAGGGCGATCGACAGATGGTTGGTCGGCTCGTCGAGCAGCAGCACGTGCGGCTCGTCGGCCAGCAGCGACGCCAGGTCCAGGCGCCGCCGCCGCCCGGTCGACAACTCGCGGACCGGGCGGCCGAGCTCGGTCGCCGGAAGCAGGCCGAACGCGGCGAGTTCGGTGCGGCGCCCGGCCGGGGCCGGCGATTCCTGCGACAGCAGGCCCGTCCGTGCCCCGTCGCACGCGCGGACCGTGCCGGAGGTCGGCTGGATCCGCCCGGCGAGCGCGGCGAGCAGCGTCGATTTGCCCGCGCCGTTGGCTCCGGTGACCACCAGCCGTGACCCGGACTCCAGGGTGAGCGACACCGGTGTCCGCAACCGCTGCCCGACCCGGACCCGGTCGGCGGCGAGCAGCGTGACCCCGGGGCGGACCGGCAGCGCCGGCATCCGGAACCGTGCCGGCGGCTCCGGTGTGGTGACCGCGTGTTCGCGCAGCTCGTCCTGCCGCCGGTGGAACGAGCGGACCAGCCCCGGCGCCCGGGTGGCGCGCTGGTGCCGGCCGGTGCCCTTGTCCGGCCGCCAGCCGGTGGCCAGCCGCTCCTGCGCCTCGTGCAGCGCGCCGGAGAGCCGCTTCTCGGCGAGGACCTGCTGTTCGTAGGCCTGTTCCCAGCGGGCCAGCGCGGCGGCCCGCCCGGCTCGGTACCCGGCGAAGCCGTCGCCGTGGACGGCCGGTTTCCGGTCCACCGTGGGATCCAGGTCCAGGATGGTGGTGGCGACGTCGCGCAGCAGCGCCCGGTCGTGGCTGACCAGCACCACCCCGCCGGGATGGGCGCGCAGCCGGTCGGTGAGGAAGTCCAGCCCGTCCGCGTCGAGATGGTTGGTCGGCTCGTCCATCAACAGGAAGTCGTGGGCGGCCCCGAGCAGGCAGGCCAGCCGGACGCGGTGGCGCTGCCCGGCCGAGAGGGTGGCGAGCGGCCGGTCCCGGTCGGCGGCCGCGTTCAGGCCGGCCAGGGCCATGTCGATGCGCCGCTCCGCGTCCCAGGCGTCGAGCGTCTCGGCCGCGTCCAGGGCGCGGGCGTACTCCGCGTCGGCGCCGGGCCGCCCGGCGGCCAGGGCTCGACCGCTCTCGTCGAGGGCGAGCAGCGCGGCACGGGAGTCCGCGAGGGCCGCCTCGACGAGTGTGCCGACGGTGTCGCCGGGAGCGAACGCGAGTTCCTGCGCGACGACCCCGAGGGTGCCGGTGCGGCGCACCGTTCCGGCATCCGGGGGCAGGGTTCCGCTGAGGATGCTCAGCAGGGTGGTCTTGCCGCGGCCGTTCTCGCCGACCAGCCCCCAGCGGGAGCCGGGCGAGACGGCGAGGTCGACGTCGGACAGCCGGGCGCGATCGGCGCGGATTCCGGAGGCGACGAGCTGGGCGTGGGCGCGCGCGGGCAGGGTGATGGTGACAGGCATGCCGGTTCTTCCTCTGAGCCGAGGGCTGATGGACAGCGGCGAGCCGCCCGCGGCGCGGTGCGCGGCGGGCCGGCTCGGGTCGGCTCAGAGGTAGAACTGATACGGCACGACGGCGACGCTACCGGTCCGGACCGGAGACACCGACCGATTTTCCCGGCCCGGCGTGGCCTCGATGGTTTCCCCGCCCCGGCGCGAGCCCGACGGTTTCCACCGGCCCGGCGCGACCCCGACGGTTTCCACCGGCGCGAGCCCGACGGTTTCCCGGCCCGGCGCGACCCCGACGGTAGCCACCGGCGCGGCTCGGCCCCGGGCACTCACTGGTGCGGCTCGACCCCGAAGGCGACGTCGAGGCGGTACTTCGTGCCGGTGTACCGGGACTCGCTCAGCTCCAGCGGCCGCCCCTCCTGGTCCAGGATGAGCCGCTCCTCGACCAGCAGCGCGGTGCCGGCCGGGACGCCCAGCTCCCGGGCGTCCTCCCCGGTCGCCGGCTGGGCCGTGATCGTCGAGGTGCCGCGGGTCGGGACGCGCCCGAGCGCGACCAGCGCCTCGTGCACCGATCCGGACAGGTCGCAGTCGAGCAGCGCGCTCAGCGCCCCGGGGTAGCACGCGTGCTCGAAGGCGACCGGGTCGCCGTCGGCCTGCCGGACCCGGTAGATCGCCACCACGTCGCCGGCCCGCTGCCGCAGCCGGGTCGCCTCGATCACGGTGGCCGGCCGCAGCTCGGCGCGGACCACCCGGGACGACGGCACCTTGCCCTGTTTGCGGATCTCCTCGCTGAGCCGGACCAGGTTGTCGGCGCGGCGCGGGCCGGTGGGCACCGCGACGAAGGTCCCGCGGCCGGGCGCACGGTACGCGAGGCCGTCGTTCACCAACTGGGTGACCGCGGCCCGGGCGGTCATCCGGCTGACCCCGAACTCCCGGGCCAACTCCGGCTCGGAGGGCAGCGGGTCGTGCGGCCGGGCCTGCGCGATCCGCGCGCGGAGCTCCTGCTCGATGCGGAAGTAGAGCGGCGCGAAGTCTGGTCCGGCGGACATGGGGACACCCTACCGACACCGACAACCTGTCTAGACAGGTGGCTGTCTAGACAGGTACGGTTCGGTTCCATGGAATTCACGGTGTCGCAGATCGCCCGCATGATCGACCACTCCATCCTTCAGCCGCAGTTCACCAGCGAGGACGTCCGCGAGGGCTGTGCCGTCGCCGCGAAATACCACGTCGCCTCGGTCTGCGTGCGCCCGTCCGACGTGCCGCTCGCCGTGGAGCTGCTGCACGGCACGGATGTGCAGGTCGGCACCGTGATCGGCTTCCCGCACGGGGCCACCAGCACCGAGGTCAAGGTGGTCGAGACCGAGCAGGCCGTGGCCCGCGGCGCCACCGAGATCGACATGGTGATCAACATCGGCTGGCTGCGCTCGGGCGACATCGCGGCGGTGGAGAACGAGATCAGGGCGATCGTGCAGGCGGCCGGCGAGGCGCCCGTCAAGGTCATCCTGGAGACGGCGTACCTGACCGACGAGGAGAAGCTGGCGGCGTGCTGGGCGGCCGAGCGGGCCGGCGCGGCGTTCGTGAAGACCTCCACCGGATTCGCCCCGAAGGGCGCGACGATCGACGACCTCGCCCTGATGCGCTCGGCCGTGTCGCCGAAGGTCCAGGTCAAGGCGTCCGGCGGGATCCGCAGCCTGGACACCCTGCTGGCGATGGCGGCGGTCGGCGTGACCCGGTTCGGCTCGTCGGCGACCGCCGACATCCTGGAGGACCTGGCCCGGCGGCAGGCGTCCGCGCCCACCGGCCGCGACTGACGCCGCTCGCACCGACCGGGCCCGGCGGACCCGCCCCCCACAGGTCCGCCGGGCCCCTCCCCCGGCGCGGCCGGCAGCCGCACGGCGCGGACCGCAGCCGCACCGCGCGGCCGGCAGCGCACGGCGCGGACCGCAGCCGCACCGCACGGCCGGCAGCGCACGGCGCGGACCGCAGCCCCACCGCGCGGCCGGCAGCGCACGGCGCGGACCGCAGCCGCACGGCGCGGACAGCGGACACCCGGACGAGAGCGCAGACGCCCGGGCACGGAGGCCGGACGCCCGGGCGCGGACGCGACCGCCCGGCCCACGAGACGAGCGGTGCGCCCCGGCCCCGGCGGCCCGGAACCCCGCCGACGATCATCATTGATACGTACGTTTATGATCTTGGCGCGTGATCCACAAAAGTCTGTCCATAGTGCTGGCGACTGGATTGATCGGCGCCGCCACCCTGCTCGGCGCCGCCCCGGCGTACGCCGACGAGACCGAACCCTCCGAACCTCCCCGCGTCGAGCTGGTCCTCGACGTCAGTGGCTCGATGCGGGCCGCCGACATCGACGGCGAGACCCGGATCGCGGTGGCCAAGCGCGCCTTCAACAAGGTCGTCGACGCGCTGCCGGAGACCACGCAGCTGGGCATCCGGGTGCTCGGCGCCACCTACCCCGGCAAGAACAAGAAGGTCGGCTGCCGGGACACGCAGCAGATCGTCCCGGTCGGCCCGGTCAACCGGGTCCAGGCCAAGAACGCGATCGCCACCCTGAAGCCGACCGGGTACACCCCGATCGGCCTGGCGCTGCGCAAGGCCGCCGCGGACCTCGGCGACACCGGCTCGACCCGGCGGATCGTGCTGATCACCGACGGTGAGGACACCTGCACCCCGCCGGACCCGTGCGAGGTGGCCCGGGACCTGGCCGCGCAGGGCACCCACCTGGTCGTCGACACGCTCGGCCTGACCCCCGACGAGAAGACCCGCAAGCAGCTGGTCTGCATCTCCACCGCGACCGGCGGCACGTACGCCGCGGCGAAGAGCGAGGAGGAGCTGACCGATCGGGTGCAGCAACTCGTCGACCGGGCCGCGGTCCCGCCGCCGGTCCAGCCGGCCACGGTGACCGGCACCGCGGACTGCACGAACGCGCCGCTGCTGGCGCCCGGCGTCTACACCGACCGGGAGCGGATCAGCGAGCACCGGTACTACCGCGTCGCCGTGCAGCCGGACCAGGAGCTGCGGGCGTCGGTGAGCATCTCGCTCGACCGCGCGCTGAACCCGGACTACGGCGTACTCCTGAAAGCGGCGACCACCGGCGGCCGTGAGCTGGTCCGCGGGGTCGACGCCGGCAGCGGGCGGGCCGACGTGCTCTCCGCCGGCCTGCGCTGGTCCGCGGACGAGCAGAAGGCCGACGCCAAGGCTTCCGCGGAAGCCGCGGACACCGAGACCGACGCCGACGAGGCGGCGGAGACCTCGACCGACGTCTGCCTGATCGTCAGCAACTCGTTCGCCGCGGCCACCGCCGCCGCGGCGGGCGGCCCGGGCATGCCGGTCGAGCTGAGCATCGACCTGGTCGACGCCTCGCACGCCCCGGATGCCCCCGGCCTGGGACGGGGCTTCCTGTTCCTGCTGGTCCTGGTGCTCGCCGGGCTGGTTGCCGGAGTGCTGGCCGGCTGGGTGACCCGTTACTGGGTGGCCACCTGGAGGGAGAACTGATGAGGATCAAGCACCTCGCGGCCACCGGCGGCGCGCTCGGCGCCGCGCTGTTCTGCATCGCGGCCACCCCGTCGCCGGCGCCCGTGACGAGCAGCGCCGGCACCTCGTTCCTGACCGCCGCGCCGATCACCGCGGACCGGCAGGTGCAGGTCGGCGCGGTCACCGGCGACTACCTGTACTGGCAGTTCAACGCGGAGGCCGGGCAGCGGCCGGACGTCACCGCGACGGTCGCGTTGCCGGCCGACGGGCGGACCGGCGCGGAGTCGTGGATCATCGAGGTCTTCGACGGCCTGCGGCGGCGGCAGTCCTGTGTGGCCGGTGAGCAGAGCCCGGTGGCGGCCCGCGACGCCGCGCAGGTCACGCTCGGCTGCCGGCTGCGCCAGGTACGGTCCTGGGCCGAGCCGCAGGACGGCGACCCGCTGCCCGGCACGTACTACGTGCGGCTGTCCAGCACGAAACTGCCCGAGACGGACCTGGGCCTGCCGCTGAAGGTCAGCCTGACCCTCACCACCCCGGACGGCGACCTCGACGCCGACCAGGGTGAGCTGGCCGCCCCGCTGGTGCCGAACAACCGGCCGGGCACGGTGCTGTCGGGGCCCACCGCCTCGCCCACGGTCGACCCGGAGGCCGAGGAGAGCGGTTTCGGTACGGACTGGCTGCCCAGCTTCTCCGGCCGGTGGTTCTGGACCGCGGGCGGTGGCGTGCTCGCCGCCCTGGCCGGCCTGTTCGGGTTCTCGCTGACCCGGCGCCGCAGGCGGGTCTGAAAGGGGGGCCGGTCCGACCGGCCCCCCACCCACCACCGGCGCGGGGCGGGTGTGCCGCCTCAGTCCCCGGAGTAGCCCCAGAAGTAGATCTCGGACGGGTTGCCGGCGTCGTCGTGCAGGACCGCGCAGCGGCCGAACCAGCGCTGCTCGGCCAGGTCGTCGATCGCCTCGACATGCGCCCGGGTCAGCCGGGCCACCCCGGCACACTCCAGGGCCTCCCGCTCGCTGACCGGTTCCACCGTGCAGTAGTCCGGCTTCTCCCCCGGCCGCACCACCGTGCGCATGTCCAGGATGGAGTGCGTGCCGGACTCCAGCACCGCCTCGGAGCTCCACAGCTCGTCCTCGGTACGCGGCCGGTTCGGGAAGTCGGCGGCGGACGTGCCGAGCTGGTACGGCTCGGCCCACCAGTAGTCGCCCTCCTCGAAGACCCGCTTGCGCAGCTCGTCCAACGCCCGGCCCAGATCGGGCTGGTACGGCACGTAGTAACTCCAACCGGAAGCACCCATGCCGGCATCGAAGCACGGGGGTACGACAGAAACGGCGGGACGCGTCGCGCGACGCGTCCCGCCGTTGCGCGGGCCGTCAGCAGGGGCCGAGGTCCTGCCACTGCTCGGTCCAGCCGGGCTCGGAGCCCTGCGTCCAGTACCGCGCCCGCCACAGGTGCCGGCCCTGCCCCGAGGCCGGGCCGTTGGGGTCGCCGTACCGGCTCTTCTCGTGTTTGACCAGGCTGCCGCCCAGGTAGACGGTGCCGAACGCCCACTCCGGCGCATCCGAGCAGCCGGTGGCCGGCGGCGGGGAGGTCGGCGAGCTGGTCGGCGGGGTGCTCGGGGTGGAGCAGCCGCCGGTGGCGGCCACCGTGTCCAGGAAGGCGGTGCCGCCCGAGCGGTAGCCCGCCGCTCGCGCGGTCGCCTGCGCCGGGCTCAGCACCTGGTTCTTCGCGAACAGCACCCAGTCCACCTGCTGGATGTACGTGCTGGTGCCACCGGTGTGCGCGGCGAGGTCGATGAACCACAGGTTCCAGTTGATGGTCATCGTCTGGCGCGGGAAGTACTTCCCGCCGTGGTCGCCGACCTGCACCCCGTCGATCCAGTAGACGACGTGCCCGTTCGCCACCTGGGCCACCAGGTCGTGCCAGCCGTCCAGGCTGGACCGCTGCTGCGAGTGCAGATTGTCGGCGTACCAGGGCTCGTTGCGGTACGTGTACCAGGTCGTCTGGTAGTTGATCGGCCCGGTCTCGCCCCAGCCGCCGTTCGGCAGGTACTCGGAGATGTCCAGCTCGCTGTAGGTCGGGTCGAGATCGCCGTTGAGCGGGCTGATGGTGAAGAACGTCTCGTTGATGTGGTCGCCGTCGGGGCCGCTCGCGGGCGCGTCGGTGAACCGGATCCGGCTGGCGTAGGTGCCCTCCAGGTACCGCTTCTGGGTGGAGTAGAGCTCGGCGTGCCGGGTGCCGGCCGCGGTGCCGTCGGTCGACGCGGTGAGCTGGGCGACCCGGTCGCCGTCGGCGGTGGGGAAGGTGATGTTGGCAGGTGACCAGGTGGCGCCGGCCACCCCGGGACCGCCGCTGTAGCCGCGCGGGGTCCAGCCGTTCGCGGTCAGCGCCGCGTCCGAGGACGAGGTGTAGTGGAAGTCGTCGAACAGGTAGCCGCAGTCGGCGGCGGACGCGGGGGCGCCGGAACTCAGGGCGACGAGGCCCGAAGCGGCCAGAACGGCCACGGCGACTCCCGCCCATCGACGTTTGCCAAGCACGGGGGACTCCTTTGGGGCGAAGAAGCTACTTGACCGCACCGGCGGTCATACCGGCGCGGATGTGCCGTTGGAACGCGACGTAGGCGACCAGCACCGGGAGCATGGCGATGGTGAGTCCGGCGAACAGGCCGCCCCAGTCGCTGCGGTAGCCCTGGCTGACCGACAGGGCGGCCAGACCCTGCGCCAGGACGTACCGGTCCGGGTCGGGGTTGAGAACCAGCGGGATCAGGTACTGGTTCCAGAGCCCGAGGAAATTGAAGATGCCGACCGCGACCAGGCCCGGTCGCGCCAGCGGCAGCATGACGCGGAAGAACACCGCGCCGTGCGAGCACCCGTCCAGGACCGCCGCCTCGGCGATCTCGGTGGGCAGGGTGCCGAAGAAGGCGTGCAGGAAGAAGACCGTGAACGGTACGGCGTAGGCCGCGTACACCAGGATCAGTCCCGGGTAGGTGCCGAGCAGCCCGAGCCGGTCCACCACGAAGAAGAGCGGGACCAGCGCCAGGAACACCGGGAAGAACAGCGCCGCGACGAAGGTGTGGTAGAGCAACCGGTTGCCGCGGAACCGGTACCGGGCCAGCGCGTAGGCGGCCAGACTGCCCAGCAGCATGGTCAGCAGCAGGGCGCCGCCGACCACGATCAGGCTGTTGAGGAAATAGCGCCCGATGTCCGCCGCGGTCCAGGCCCGCACCCAGTTGTCGAAATGCGGGGTGGCCGGCGGGGGCCACGGGTGGTTGAGGATCTCGTCGTCCGACTTGACCGAACTGACCACCGCCCACAGCAGCGGCAACGCGGTCACCACGGCCCAGCAGAACATCGCGATCTGCGGCAGCGGATTGGCTCCCCGGACCCGGCCGGTATCGACCTCGGTCGACACCCGTGCCGGCAGCGGAGCGGTCATGCCTGTCCTCCCCGGGTCGCCGGCCGTTCGCGGCGGCCCGTTCGCAGCGCCAGGATCGCGAGGGTCAGGGTGGCGAAGAAGAGGGCGACGCCCATCGCCGAGGCGTAACCGAATTTGCCGTACGAGAAAGCCGTCCGGTACAGCGACAACCCGACCACCTCGGTGGCCCCGTCCGGCCCGCCCGGCCCGACCGTCATCACCTGCACCACGGCGAACCCGTCCAGCGCCGCGATCCCCAGATAGACGAACGCGACCTGCACGTTCTCCCGCACCAGTGGCAGCGTGACGTGCCGGAACGAGCTCCACCCACCGGCCCCGTCCAGCCGCGCCGCCTCGAACAGCTCGCCCGGGATGCCGTCGATCGCCGCCCGGAACAGCACCACGTAGAAGCCGACCGACGACCAGACGAGCACCGCCATCACCGCCGCCAGCGCGAATCGCGGCTCGGCCAGCCAGCTGTGCGCCAGAGCGCCCAGCCCGATCGCGCGCAACCCGGAGTTGAGCAGCCCGGTGTTCGGGTTGTAGACGAAGCCCCAGAGCACCGCGACGATCACCAGCGACAGCAGCTGCGGGAAGAAATAGACGATCTGGTACGCCGATCCGCCGCGCAGTCCACGTCCGCCCCGGTGCAGCATGCTCGCCAGGAACAGGCCCAGCCCGATGGTGGCCGCGGGCACCACCAGCAGCATGATCGCGTTGTTGCGGACCGCGTCCAGGAAGAGCGGGTCGACGCCCAGCCGGGCGTAGTTGTCCACCCCGACGAAGTGCGCCTGACCGGCCACCCCGGTCCAGTCGGTGAGCGACAGGTAGAACGCCTGGGCGTACGGCGAGAGCACGAAGACGACGTGCAGCACCAGCGCCGGCACCAGCGCGGCGAACAGGAACCGCCACCGGCCGTGCCCCATCAGCGGGTGTACTTCCGTACCGACGTGTCCCGGGCCAGCGCGTCCGCCGCCTTCTGGATCCGGGTGGACCAGTCCGCCGGGCTGATCCGCCGGTTCACCAGCTCCCCGGTGGCGTCGTCGACGGCCTTGGCGAGCGGGGCGTACCAGGTACGGAACCGGTAGGTGAACGTGTTCGCGCCGGCGGCCGTGACCGCGTCGCGGACCGAGCCCAGAGCGCTGCCGAGCCGCAGCCCGTCGGTGGCCCCGGCCACCGCCGGCAGGGTGCTGTTCGCCTCGGCGAACGCCCGCGCGGACTCTCTGGCGAACAGCATCCGCAGGTACTCCCGGCCGCCGGCCGGGTTCTTCGCCTTCGCCGGCACCAGGAAACTCTCGCTGCCGGCCGCCTGCACCGCGGTGACCGGCAGCCGGTCGCCCGGACCGGCGGCCGGGACGGCGCCCATCACCATGTCGAAGCCGGCCGGCGCGACTCCCTTCTGCTCGCTCTCCAGCCACGACCCGCACGGGAGGAACGCGGCTCTGCGCTGACACCAGGCGGCCTGCGCCTCGGTGTGCGACAGCGCCTCGGAGCCGGCCATCAGGTAGCCCCGGCCGGCCAGTTCGGCGAACACGGTGGCCGCCTGGGTCAGGCCCGGCTGCCGCCACGCGTTCGGCGTCAGGTTGTCGACCGCCCGGATCAGGTCCGGACCACCGGTCTTGGCCGCCACGGCGAGCAGCGGATCGTTCAGGTACTCCGGGTATTTGCCCTGGTAGGTCCAGGGCGCGACGCCGGCCTTGCGGATCGCCGCGCAGAGCGTCAGCATCTCCGCCCAGGTCTTCGGGTACGCCCAGCCGCGCTCGGCGAAGAACGGCTTCGAGTACCACAGCCCCCAGACCGTGTAGGTGAAGTTCAGCGTGACCACCCGGCCGCCGAACGTGCCGTCGTCGACCACCCCGGGCAGCAGCGTGTCGCGGACCCGCTTGCCGGGCTGGTCCAGCGCCGGGGCGTCGAGCAGGTCGCCGAGGTCGCCGAGCTGGCCGGCGCCGACCAGGGTGGCGACGTCCAGCCGCCCCGCGCCGGTGTTGTCTACCACGTCCGGCGGGTCACCGGCGACGAAACGGGGCTGCATCGCCTCGCCGACCCGCTGCAGTCCCTTGTGGTCGATCCGGGCCCGCGGATACTGCCGCGTGTACCGGGACTCGGCGCGGATGGCGTACTCGTCGCCGTACCCGCCCTTGAAGACCACCACCTCCAGCGGGGCGTCGGCCTTGACCCCCAGCGGGTTGTCCGCGGTCTTCGCCGCGCCCTCGGCGGCGCCACCGCCGGCCTCGCCGGACGTCACGCACGCGCCGAGCAGGGGCGCGGCGAGCGAGGCCGTCACGGCGGTTCTCAGCACGGTCCGGCGGGCGGGGTACGGTCGGGGCCGGGTGGTCGGGTTCATAGCGGGCTCCCTTCCTATGCGGTACGCCGGATGCGCCCGGCGTACCGCGCTTCTAGTTCCGCGTTGTGCGCCTTGCCGCCGGGCACGTTGTCCGACAGGTAGACGGGCGGGGTGACGCCCGCCGCGAGCAGGTTGGCGACCACCTCGGTGACGATCTGCTGGGCCAGCAGCGCCCCGGTGATCGAGGAGACCGCGCCGACCGCGCCGCCGCCGGGCAGGGCGAGGGTGGCGTCGCCGTACGGCGCGCCGTTGTCCAGCACCACGTCGGCGATCTCGCCGAGCTTGCGCCCGCTCGGGTGGCGGGCGGCGACCCCGGCCGAGTGCTGCGCCGAGGTGATCGCGATCAGCGGGTGCCCGCGCTCCTTGACCAGCAGCGCCATCTCGACGACCGCGCCGTTGATCCCGGAGTTCGAGGCGATCACGAACGCGTCGTCCGGTTTCACCGGGGCGAGCTGGTAGAGCCGGTGGGCGACCGCCGGGTCGCGCTCCACGGCCGGGTCGGCCAGCGTCTCGATCGGGTCGCCGCCGTAGAGGACGATGTCGCGCAGCGCGATCCGGTTGGTCGGGACCAGGCCCCCGGCCCGGCCGGCGATCTCCATGGCCAGCGCCTCGGAGTGGCCGCAGCCGAACGCCTGGATCACGCCGCCGCTGCGGACGGCGGTGGTCAGCAGTGCGGCGGCGTGGTGCTTCTCGGCGGTCTGACCGGCGCCGACCCGGTCGACGGCGGCCCGGATGTGTCGCAGGTAGTCACTGCTGGTGACGCTCACGGTTGTCCTTTCGCGCGCCGCGTCTGCGGGTCGGGATCTTCTCGGGCAGTCGGTGGGCGTCGACCGCGCGCACGGTGAGCTCCAGCGCGTCGGCGGTCCGCTCGTAGGTGCGCTGGGCGACCGCGACGTAGATCAGGTCGAGCACCAGCAGCTGGGAGTGCAGCGCGGAGAGCGCGGCCAGCCGGAACGTGGTCTCCTGCACCGAGGTGGTGAAGACGACGTCGGCCACCTCGGCCAGCGGGGATCGGCTGAAACTGGTCACCGCGACGGTGAGCGCGCCGTGGTCGGCCGCCTCGGCCAGGGTCTCGATCACCTCGCGGGTACGCCCGGAGTGCGACAGGCCGATCGCCACGTCACCGGGCAGCAGCAGGGCCGCGTTGGTGAGCGCGGTGTGCGGGTCGGCCCGGTGCCACACCGGCACCCGGATCCGTTCCAGCCGGAACGCCATCTCCCGGGCCGAGGTGCCGCTGCTGCCCAGCCCGAAGATCTCCACCCGGCCGGCGCCGGCGATCGCGGCGGCGACCCGTTCGACGGCGGCCACGTCCAGACCGGCGGCGGTGCTCTGGATGGCCCGGGTGTCGGCGGCGGTGACCACGCCGAGCACGTCGGTGAGCGGGTCGTCGGGGGCGATGTCCCCGCTGATGTCGGTCTCCCAGCGGGCCTGCTCGGCGCGGCCGGTCTCGGTGGCGATCGCGACCCGGAGGCTGGCGTAGCCCTTGAACCCGAGGGTGCGGCTGAACCGGGTGACCGTCGCGGTCGAGGTGCCGGACCGCTCGGCCAGGTCGACGATGCTGGCGTGCGCCGAGGTCTCCGGGTCGGCCAGGATCGTCTCGGCGATCCGGGCGAGGGCCTCGGGCATACCCGGTCCCTCCATCCGCAGCCGTCCCAGCAGTCCGCCGCTCGCTCCGGTCACTTCGGTCATCCTTTTCATCGATGTCTGTTGCTGATGAAAATTACGACCACTGTGAACTCTAGTCAACAATCAATATCCATGCTTCGATTGATCGGCATGGAGCTGGTGCTGGGCGTCGACGCCGGCGGGACCCGGACCCGCGCCGTGCTCGCCGCGGACGGGACGGTCGTCGGCCGCGGGCGGGCCGGACCGGGCAATCCCCTCTCGGCCGGGACGGCCGCGACCGGCCGGATCGGCGCGGCCATCCGGCAGGCGCTGGGTCACCGCCCGCCCGGCGGCGTACGCTCGGCCGTCCTCGGCCTGGCCGGCGCCAGCGCCCTGGACGACCCCGCCGTGCGCGACCGGTTCCGCCGCATGTGGTCCGGGATCGGGCTGACCTGCCCGATGACCGTGCTCGGCGACGCGGTCACGGCCTTCGCGGCCGGCACCCCGGAGCCGTCCGGCGCGGTGCTGATCGCCGGCACCGGCGCGATCGCCGCCCGGGTCGACGGCCACACCGTCACGAGGACCGCCGACGGCCTCGGCTGGCTGCTCGGCGACGAGGGGTCCGGGCGGTGGCTGGGGCTACGTGCGGTGCGCGCCGCCGCCCGCGCCTTCGACTCCGCGCTGGCCGCCCGGGTCGCCGCGCACGCCGCGATCGGCTCCCGCGACGAGCTGGTGCGCTGGGCACAGGCCCTGCCACTGGACGCCATCGCCGCCCTGGCGCCGGTGGTGTGCGACGCCGCCCGGACGGGCGACCCCGACGCCGGCCGCATCGTGGCCGACGCCGTCCGGCGCCTGACCCGCACCCTGGACAGCCTCCGGTCACCGGGGCCGGTGGTGCTCGCCGGCAGCCTGCTGACCTCGGACACCCCGGTCCGGGACGGGGTGCTGGCCGGGTTGCGGGCGCGCGGCGTACCGGTCACCTCGGCGGGCGACCCGGCCGCCGCCGCGGCCTGGCTGGCCGCGCCCACCCGCACCCGCTACGCGACGCTGCTCGGCCCGGCGCGCCGATCCCGGCCGGCGCCGTGATCCCGGCCGGACCGTGCCGACGGTATGAGCGAATTGGGATATCCACGTTCATAGATGTGAATGCGAATCTTTCTTCAACGCCTCACCGGGCGTATCCCCCTGGGACCGAGGAGAACCGAAGATGCGCAGATGGCGAACCCTGCTGGCGACGCTGGCCACCGCGATCACCGCGGCCACCATGGGTGTGCTGGCCGCACCCGGCGCGGCGCACGCCGACGCCAACGTGGTCGGCGGCACCCGGGCGGCGCAGGGCGAGTTCCCGTTCATGGTGCGGCTGTCGATGGGCTGCGGCGGCGCCCTGTACAGCCCGACCCTGGTGCTCACCGCGGCGCACTGCGTCAGCCGGACCGGCACGAACACCTCGATCACCGCCACCCTCGGTGTGGTCGACCTGAACTCGTCCAGCAAGATCACCCGGAAGTCCAACTACGTCTACCGCGCGCCCGGCTACAACGGCAGCGGCAAGGACTGGGCGCTGATCCGGCTCGCCAGCCCGGTCACCGGCATCGCCACGCTGCCGATCGCGACCACCTCCGCGTACGACTCGGGGACCTTCACCATCGCCGGCTGGGGCGCCGCCACCGAGGGCGGGGCGCAGCAGCGTTACCTGCTCAAGGCGACCGTTCCGTTCGTCAGTGACGCCACCTGCAACTCCAGCTCGATGTACAACGGCGAGATCATCCCGGCCGAGGAGATCTGCGCCGGCTACACCTCCGGCGGCACGGACACCTGCCAGGGCGACTCGGGCGGCCCGATGTTCCGCCGGGACGCGTCCAACGCCTGGATCCAGGTCGGCATCGTGAGCTGGGGCGACGGGTGCGCGCGGCCGAACAAGCCGGGCGTCTACACGCAGGTCAGCTACTTCGCGTCGGCGATCGCCTCGGCCGCGGCCACCCTGGGCGGGTGACCGCCGGCGCCGCGTGAACTGCCGATCCGGGCCGGGCGCCGCACGGGCGCCCGGCCCGGATCCGTCACGCCCACCACACGACGCGGAACCCGGCGGCGGTCCGGGGCCCGGCCCGGACCGCCGCATCCACCGCCACGCGGAAACGCGGCGGATCCGGCGCCACCCGGCCCGGATCCGTCACATCCACCACACGACGCGGAACCCGGCGGTGGCCCGGGGCGCGGCCCGGATCGGTCGCATCGATCGAGAACCGGCCGGGAATTCCGCAACGACTCCCGGCCGGCCCGCATCCATCGTAGGGACCGCCGCGCCCGCACGCCGCGCACGGCCGCCGTACCCGCCGTCTCCCACCGGCGCCGCCCCGCCGGACGCGCCCGGCGCCCGGGTGGTCGCCGCGCCGCGGCGCTGGACACCGTCCCGGTCGCGCCGCATGATCGAATGAGACACCGACGTCGTGCCTCCCGCCGAGCACCGCAATCGCAAGGACGCCCGACCGATGACCGGATTCGCCGCCCGCCTGCGCAGGGCCACCATGTCCGAGCACCGCGACGCCGAGACCCGCGGCTTCATCACCCGCCTGCTGGCCGGCACCGTTCCGCTCGCCGGTTTCGCCGCGCTGACCGCGCAGTACCGGGTGATCTACGGCGAGCTGGAAGCCGCCGCCGGCGCGATGCGGCACGACCCGGTGGCGGCCGCCTTCGCCGACCCCGCCCTGTCCCGGGTCGCCGCCCTGGAGTCCGATCTGGCCCACCTGTACGGCCCGGCCCGGGCGACCCCCGAGCCGCTCGGCGCGACCCGCCGTTACGCGGACCGGCTGCGCGAGCACGCGCACACCTCACCGGCGCGCTTCGTGGCCCATCACTATGTGCGCTATCTGGGCGACCTGTCCGGCGGGCAGGTGGTCGGCCGCCGCGTCGCGGCCACGTACGGGCTGGGCGAGGCGGGCACGGCGTTCTACCGCTTCGACGGGATCGACGACCCGCGGGCGTACAGGACGGCCTACCGCGCCCGGCTCGACGCCCTGGACCTGCCGGACGGCGAGCTGGACACCGTGATCGACGAGGCCCGGCTGGCGTTCGCGCTGAACACGGCGATCTTCCAGGAGCTGGGTCGCGCGTACCCGGAGGACCTGGCCGCCGCCTGACCGGAGCGGGCCGCACCGCCGCCGGTCACGACGCCGGATAGGCGCGGGTCTCGCCGGCCTTGACCGCCGCCCACAGCTCCCGGCCGGGCTGCAGGTCCAGGTACGTCGCCGCGGCCGGCGTGATGTCGGCCGCCACCACGATCGGACCGTCGAGGCGGACCCGCAGGTTGTCGCCGTGCCGCTGGATGTCGGTGAGCACGGCCGGCCAGGTGTTGCGCGGGCTGCCGTCCGGTCGCCGCGGGTGCAGCGCGACGGCGGCCGGCGCGAACGCCACGAACGCGTCGCCGTCCACGACGTCGGTCGCGGTCAGGGCGAACCCCCCGGGCAGGTGTACGACGTGGCCGTCCCCCCGCCCGCGGAACAGGTTGAGGCCGACGAGCTGGGCGACGTAGTCGGTACGCGGGCGCGCCATGATCGTGGCCGCGTCGCCCTCCTGGACCACCCGCCCGTCCTCGATCACGACCAGCCGGTCGGCCAGCACCAGCGCGTCCAGCGGATCGTGGGTGACCAGCAGGGTCGCGCCGGGGTGCGCGGACAGGTGCCGGCGCAGCTCGGCCCGCGTCTCCAGCCGGGTGCGCGCGTCCAGCGCCGCCAGCGGCTCGTCGAGCAGCAGCAGCCGCGGGTCGACGGCGAGCGCCCGGGCCAGCGCGACCCGCTGCGCCTGCCCGCCGGAGAGGTCGCGTGGTTTGCGCCGCTCGTATCCGGCCAGCCCGACCCGCTCCAGCCAGCGGTCGGCGACCGCGTGCGCCCCGCGCCGGTCGACGCCCTGCCGGCGTGGCCCGAACGCCACGTTGTCCCGGGCGTTGAGGTGCGGGAAGAGCAGGTAGTCCTGGAACACCACGCCGACCCGGCGGCGTTCCGGCGGGGTGCTCGTCAGGTCCCGGCCGTCCAGGGTGACGAAGCCGCCGGAGAGCGGGGTGAGCCCGGCCAGGGCGCGCAGCGCGGTGGTCTTGCCCGCGCCGTTCGGCCCGAGCAGGGCGACCGTCTCGCCCGCGCCGACGGTCAGCTCGACGTCCAGGCGGAACCCGTCCCGCTGCACCACCAGGCGGGCCGCCAGCAGCGCCGTCACGGGCCGGCCAGCCAGCGGTCGCGCAGGGCGGCGAGGATGGTGACCGACACGGCCAGCAGGATCAGGCTGAGCACGACCGCGCCGTCCAGGTCGCCGCTCTCCATGGTCTGGTAGACCGCGAGCGGCATGGTCTGGGTGATCCCCGGATAGTTGCCGGCGAAGGTGATCGTCGCGCCGAACTCGCCGAGCGCGCGCGCCCAGCACAGCACCCCGCCCGCCGCGATCCCGGGCGCGACCAGCGGCAACGTCACGTGGGTGAAGGTGGTCCAGCGGGACGCGCCGAGGGTGGCGGCGGCCTCCTCGTACCGGGTGTCGGCGCCGCGCAGCGCCCCCTCCACCGAGATGACCAGGAAGGGCAGAGCCACGAACGCCTCGGCGACCACCACGCCGGCGGTGGTGAACGGCAGGCTGACCCCGAACGTCGAGTCCAGCCACCCGCCGAGCAGGCCACGCCGGCCGAGCGCGAGCAGCAGGGCGATGCCGCCGACCACCGGGGGCAGCACCAGCGGCACCGTGATCAGCGCCCGGGCCAGCCGCCGGCCGGGGAAGTCGACGCGGGCCAGCAGCCAGGCGAGCGGGACACCGAGGATCAGGCAGAGCAGGGTGGCCAGGCTCGCGGTGAGCAGCGAGAGCTTCAGCGCGGCGACCACGTCCGGCGCGGTGAGCCGCTGCGGCAGGGTGGCCCACGGGGTACGCCAGAGCAGCCCGGCCAGCGGCAGGACGAGGAAGACCAGCCCGCCGAGCGCGGGTAGCAGCAGGGCGATCGGCACCCGGCCGGTGCGCCGCGGCGCCGTCGTCATGGCCGCTGGAACCCCGCCCCGGTCAGCACCCGCATGCCGCCGGCGGAGCGCACGTAGTCGACGAACGCCTGCGCCCCGGCCGGGTTCGCGGCGTGCCGGAGCACGACGATCGGGTAGTCGTTGGTCGCCCGCGCCGACTCGGGGAATTCCACCGCGTCCACATCGGCGGCGGCCGCGGCCGCGTCGGTGCGGTAGACCAGGGCCGCGTCGACCTCGCCCAGTTTGACCTTGGCGAGGGCCGCCTTCACATCCTGTTCCAGGGTGACCGGGGTGAGCCGGAGCCCGGCGGCGTTCAGCGCGGTCCGGGCGGCCGCGCCGCAGGGCACCTGCTCGGCGCAGAGCGCGACCTTGCGGCCGGGCCCGGTCAGCCCGCTCAGCCCGGTGATCCGTTCCGGGTTGCCCTCGGCCACCGCGATCACCAGCTGGTTGCGGACGAACGTGGTGGGTGCCCCGGCCGCGTTGCCGGCCTCGGTGACGGCGGCCATGTTCTTCGGCGCGGCCGAGGCGAACACGTCGGCCGGCGCGCCCTGGTTGATCTGGGTGGCCAG
This sequence comes from Actinoplanes teichomyceticus ATCC 31121, assembly GCF_003711105.1. NCBI lineage: Bacteria > Bacillati > Actinomycetota > Actinomycetes > Micromonosporales > Micromonosporaceae > Actinoplanes > Actinoplanes teichomyceticus. The sequence goes on along the minus strand of NZ_CP023865.1, from coordinate 495,275 downwards.
CGCGGCGCTGCCGGCGAAGTTGAACCGCACCGTGGCGCCGCGGTGGGCCGCCTCGAACTGGCGGCCGAGCGTGGTGAACGACTCGGTCAGCGACGCGGCCGCGAACACGGTCACCGCTCCCGGGCCGGCCGCCGGGGCGGCGTCGCCGCCGCAACCGGCCAGCGCCACGGTCAGCACGAGCGTGGCGATCCTGAGTTTCACCCGGTCCTCCCGAGGGTGGCGCGTTCCACCACGACCGTGGTCGACTTGATGACCGCCACCGCGACCGAGCCGACCCGCAGGTCCAGCTCGTCGACGGCCTCCCGGCTCATCAGCGACACCAGCCGGAACGGCCCGGCCTGGATGTCCACCTGGGCCATCACGGTGTCCTTGACGACGGCGGTGACGATGCCGCGCAGCCGGTTGCGGGCCGACGAGGAGTCCGAGCGCCCGTCCGGCTCGGCGGCCTGGGCGCGGACGAAGCCGGCCAGGTCCACCCCGTCGATCACCCGGTGGCCGTGCTCGTCACGGGACGCGGCGAGCCGCCCGGCGTCGACCCAGCGGCGCACCGTGTCCGGGCTGACCCCGAGCAGCTCGGCCGCCTCACCGATCGGGAACACCGTCACACCGCTCACCCTAGCCTCTCGGCACGTGCGAGCCGAAATGGCGTTGACCACTCCGGAATTCCGGTCCGGTGATGCCGATGGGCTCGCAGGTGCGGCCGCTAGGAGGCGCCTGAGACGGCGGCGACGATGTCAGCGGCCGGGACCGGGACGGCGCCGATGCCGCGCGCCTCGGCGAGGTGCCATTCGCGTACGCCGGAGATCGCGTCCTCGGCCACGACGACGCGCAGGTCGTGCTCGCTCGCCGCGGTGATCGTCGCTCGCGGGCAGTTGGGGTAGTTGCAGCCCGCCACCACCACCGTGGACACCCCGGCCGCCCGCAGGAAGCCCGCCAGCCCGGTGCGGTGGAAGGCGCTCCAGCGCGGCTTCCACATCGCCCACTCGTCCGGCCCGAGCTCCTGGAACCCGCCGGCCAGCAGCATCCGCGACGCCAGCGGTGGCGCGAGCGCCGGCGCCAGCCCGGGGGCGAGCTGGGACCCCGGCGACCCCGGCCGGACCATCGGCGCCCCGGCCGCGAGCATGGCGCGCCGCACCAGGTCCACGTCGTCGCCGGCGTACAACCGGACCACGTGCACGATCGGCCGGCGCGCGGCGCGGTAGGCGGCCAGCAGCTCACCGAGCCGCGGGAGCACGGCGGCGGTGCCCTGGATCGGGCTCGCCCCGCCCTCGACGAAGTCCACCTGCACGTCGATCAGCAGCAGCGCGGACCGGTCCCACTCCGGACGTACCCACTCGTCGATCTGCATCAGCCGAGTCTGCCCGCCGCGCCGCGCCGACGGGAAAAATCCCCGGCCGCCGGGCAACCTTTCCGGCCCGGACGGCCACCTCCTCGCATGACCCCCGATCCCCAGCCCCCCACCTCCCACCGCCCTCCGGCCTCGCGCACCCGCCGCAAGGCGCTGGCCGGCGGCATCGCCACGGTCGCGGTGCTGGCCGGCGCCGGCCTGCTCGGCGGCCAGCCGTGGGCGAACGCCGCGTCGAGCATCACCTTCGACACCGGCGCCGGCGTGACGTTCGCGGTGAACACCACGAACGGCAACCTGACCTCGCTCAAGCACGACGGCACCGAGCTGACCGCGGCCGGGCAGGCGGCCGGGCAGTTCGAGTCCGGGTGGTCGTCCGCCACGGTCACCGGCAAGACGTTCAACAACGGCGCCTCGATCCTGATCAGCGCCACCAACGCGTCGATCGGCGTGACGCAGTACTACTTCGCGCGCAAGAACGACAACACCATCTACATGGCCACCGATATCACCAAGGCGCTGAACCCGGGTGAGGCCCGGTTCATCACCCGGCTGAAGAGCTCGCTGCTGACCAGCTCACCGGTGGCCGCGAGGACCGCCGGCACCACGTCGACGGTCGAGGGCTCGGACGTGTTCGCGTTCGCCGACGGGCAGACCGCGTCGAAGTTCTACAGCTCCCAGCGGCTGATCGCGCAGGCCCCGTTCGGGGCGAGCGGGAACGGCCACGGGGCGTACATCGTCCCGGGCAACGTCGACATGGCCTCGGGTGGCCCGTTCTTCCGCGACATCGAGGTCAACGACACCGGGACCGCGGTCAACATCACCCACTACATGTTCAGCGGGCACCAGCAGACCGAGGCGCTGCGGCTGGGCCTGCACGGGCCGTACGCCCTGGCGCTCACCGACGGCGAGTCGCCGGCCCCGCGCAGCATGGACTTCCTCAGCGCGTACCTCCCCGGCCTGCTCTCCGACGCCCGGCGCGGCGGGGTGAGCGGCACCGCGGGCGGGACCTGGAACGGGCTGCGCGCGACGGTCGCCCTGGCCGGCCCGAACGGGCAGTACTGGGGTCAGGTGAAGTCCGGCCGGTTCGTGATCGGGCACGTCAAGCCGGGCACGTACACCGCCACCCTGTACGCCGGCGAGCTCGCGGTCGGCACCACCAGGACCGTCACGGTGACCGCCGGCGCCACCACCTCGCTGGCGATGACCGGCAGCGTCCCGGCCGCCGGCACGCTCTTCCAGCTCGGCACGTTCGACGGCACCCCGGCCGGCTTCCTCAACGCGGACAAGATCGAGACCATGCACCCGTCCGACAGCCGGATGTCCGCGTGGAGGTCGAGCGGCTACAGCGTGAGCAACGGCGCGGCGAAGTTCCCGATGGCCGAGTTCAAGTCGGTGAACTCCCCGATGGCGCTGAACTTCACGCTCTCCTCGGTGCCGGCCGCGGGCGTGCGGCTGCGCATCGCGACGACGTCGAGCTTCGCCGGTGGCCGCCCGGCGGTCACCATCGGCAGCTACTCGTCACCGGCCTCGGCGTCGCCCGCGCCGGCCGACCTGGACTCCCGCAACGTGACCCGGGGCACCTGGCGTGGCGTCAACACCACGTACACCTTCACCGTGCCGGCCGGCGCGCTGAAGGCCGGGACCAACACCCTGTCGATCTCGACGATCAGCGGCAGCAGCGGCGCCACGTTCCTGAGCCCGAATTTCATCTTCGACGCCCTGGCCCTCGACCCGGCGTAGGCGGCGCACCGCGGCGGGGGCCGGGCCGGGCGCCCGGACCCCCGCCGCTCTCCCGTGTCCGGGCTCGGAAACACCGCGACCCGCCCGGCGCGGTGACCGCCGACCGGCGGGCGGCGGCGTGGGCGACCGGCTCCGGCACGGCGCCGGGCACGGCGGCCGGCTTGGGTACGGCCGATGCCGGGTAATGCGGGGACAAGCGAAGGTACGCCTGGGTGTGCACCCACCCCGTCGGAGCCCGCAGCCACCACCGCGACACCGATCGAATCCCGTGCATGGCAGGCGGCACGTTGGGTAATGCGTGAGCCACATCACGTGAACTGGAGGTGCATCCCATGGCTGCCGGCCTCGGATCTCCCGCCCCGGCCTCCGATTCTGGAACCATCCGGAGCTTGATCCCCGCGCGTATCGACCGGTTGAGCTGGTCGCCGTTCCACACCCGCATGATCCTGGCGCTGGGCACCGCGTGGGTACTCGACGGTCTGGAGATCACCATCGCCAGCGCGATCGGCCCGGTGCTGACCGAGAAGGAGACCCTCGCGCTCAGCAGCACCGAGGTCGGCGCCATCGCCACGGTCTACCTGCTCGGCGAGGTGTTCGGCGCGCTGTTCTTCGGCCGCCTGTCCGACGCCCTCGGGCGCAAGAACCTGTTCATCGTCACCCTCGGCGTCTACCTCGCCGGCAACGCGTTGACCGCGCTGACCTGGGGCAACGATGCCGCGGCCATCGCGTTCCTGTATCTGACGAGGTTCATAGCCGGAGCCGGCATCGGCGGCGAGTACGCCGCGATCAACTCCGCGATCGACGAGATGATGCCGGCCAAGTACCGCGGCCGGGTCGACATCGGAGTCAACGGCACCTACTGGGGCGGCGCGATCCTCGGCACGCTCGGCACCTTCGTGCTGCTCAACCAGATCGACCTGAACCTCGGCTGGCGGCTCGGCTTCCTGATCGGCCCGATCATCGGCGCCTGCATCTGGAGTCTGCGCAAGCACCTGCCGGAGAGCCCGCGCTGGCTGATCATGCACGGCCGCGAGGCCGAGGCGGAAGAGAACATCCAGCAGATCGAGCGGGCGGTGGAGTCCTCCGGGCAGCGGCTGACGCCGGTCGACGAGTCCAAGGCGATCGACATCCGGCCGACCGAGGCGCACGGGTACCTGTCGCTGATCCGGGTGCTGTTCAAGCAGCTGCCGCAGCGGTCGATCCTGGGCGCCTCCCTGATGATCACCCAGTCGTTCCTCTACAACGCCATCTTCTTCACCTACACCCTGGTGCTGACGAAGTTCTACGGCGTCGACGAGAAGAACGCGCCGATCTATCTGATCGCGTTCGCGGCCGGCAACCTGATCGGCCCGCTGACCATCGGGCACCTCTTCGACGTGATCGGCCGCCGCAAGATGATCGCGGGCACCTACCTGCTGTCCGGGGTGCTGCTGGCGATCACCGCGGTGATGTTCAACGCCGGGATCCTGAACGCGATCACCCAGACCGTCGCGTGGTGCGTCATCTTCTTCTTCGCCTCGGCGGGGGCCAGCTCGGCGTACCTGACGGTGAGCGAGATCTTCCCGCTGGAGATCCGGGCCCAGGCCATCGCGGTGTTCTTCGCGATCGCGCAGTGCTTCGGCGCGATCGGCCCGATCTTCTACGGCTGGCTGATCGGCGAGGGCGAGGATCCGGGCAAGCTGTTCATCGGGTACCTGATCGGCGCCGCGGTGATGGCGATCGGCGGGATCGTCGAGATCTTCCTGGGCGTCGACGCGGAGGGCAAGTCGCTGGAGGACGTGGCGACGCCGCTGTCGGCCGTCACCACGCGTCCCCGAGCCACCGGATGATGCCGTCCCTCAGCGCGGATGGGCGGCCACGAACTCGGCGACGTACTCGTCGAGCTGCTTCTGAGGCTGCCACCCCAGGCCGGCCGCCCGGGTCAGGTCGGCCTGGCCGCGCACCCGCTCCCCGGGCAGCGCCGGGATCATCCGGTACTCCGCGCCGAACAGTTTGGCCACCTCGAGCAGTGGCCACTCCCGGCCCGTGCCGAGCAGGTAGCCGTCGCCGGCCCCGCGGCGGGCCACCAGCACGATGCCGTGCACGATGTCGTCGATGTGGGTGAAGTCGCGGGTCTGGGTGCCCGGGGACACCACGGTCAGCGGTTCGCCGGTGAGGTACTGCCGCTCGAAGATGCCGATCACGGTGGCGTACTTGCCGTCGGTGATCTGCCCGGGCCCGTACACGTTGTAGAAGTACGTGATGGCGTAGTCCAGGCCGTACCAGTTCGCGTAGTTCTTGATGTACTCGATGTTCTTCGCCTTGGTCCAGGCGTACGGATTGAGGTTCTCGTCCTCACCGTCGTTGCCGAACTTCGAGCTGGACCCGGCGTAGATCAGCTTGGCGCCCTTGCCGGCCGCGAACTTCACCACCTCCTTGGTGCCCAGCATGTTGAAGTCCCAGGTCAGATCATGGTCCTCGAACGACTGCACGATCCGGGAGTACTCCCCCAGGTGGAACACCAGCTCGGGGGCGGGCAGCCCGCGGTCCGCCCAGATCTTGGCGATCTCCGCGGTCGAACCCTCCAGGTAGGTGACCCGGGGGTCGTTGACGTGATTCTCCGGAGTGCCGGTGAAGTAGTTGTCCAGAGAGATGACCGCGGCCCCCGGGAACTCGGTCAACAACGACTTGACCAGGGCACTACCGACGAATCCGGCACCGCCGGTGACGAGCAGGGTTTGACTCAACGTAGTTCCCAACTTCTCGGGCCGCGGCAAATGCGCCGACAAGGCTACCAAGCGCGACGACCGCGCCCGAACGGGTCGGGTGCGGCCGTCGCCGCCGGATCGGACCGGCGAGAATATGGGTTACCAGGAAGAAGACGCGGCACACGCGACGACCGGTGGACGATCGTCACACCTGGCCACGGGGCGGACGAATGCCCCCAGCCGGCCCCCGCCGTCACTGACCGTGAGTTCGGCCCCGCTCGGCGTGAGCCGCTCCGCTTCAGACCTTGAAGCGCTCGACGATCCGGCGCAGGTCGGCGGACATCCCGGCGAGGTGCGTCGCGGCCCGGTCGGCCTCGGCCACCCCGACCGTGGTCTGCTGCACCGACGACGCCACATCGGTGATCGTGTCGGCGACCCGGACGCCGGCCTCGGCCGCCTCGCCGACGTTGCGGCTCATCTCATTGGTGGTCACGGTCTGCTCCTCGACCGCCGAGGCGATGGTGGTCTGGAACTCGTTGATCCGGCCGATGATCTCGCTGATCTCCTCGATCGCGGCGACCGCCCCCTGGGTGTCCGCCTGGATCGCGGCGACCCGCTGGCCGATGTCCTCGGTGGCCCGGGCGGTCTCCTGGGACAGCTCCTTGACCTCGCTGGCCACCACCGCGAAACCCTTGCCCATCTCGCCGGCCCGGGCCGACTCGATGGTGGCGTTCAGCGCCAGCAGGTTGGTCTGCTCGGCGATCGCGGTGATCACCTTGATCACGTTGCCGATCTCCGCCGACGATTCGCCCAGCTTGGCCATCACCGCGCTGGTGTTCGCGGTGACCTCGACCGCCCGGTTCGCGACCTGGACGGCCTGGGTGGCGCTCTCGCTGATCTCCCGGATCGACGCGCCCATCTCCTCGGAGCCGGCCGCCACGGTCTGGATGTTCAGCGACATGGTGGCCGCCGAGTCGGCGACCGTCGCGGCCTGCCGGGCTCCCTGCTCGGCGCTGCCGGCGCTCAGCCGGCTGGTCTCGGCGAGCGCGCCGGCCTCGACCGACAGCGATTCGGAGTGCGCGGTCAGGTCGGCCACGGTCTGCCGCAGCGAGGCGGTCGCGGCCCGCAGCGAGTCGGCCATGTGGCCGAGCTCGTCGCGCTGGTGCACGCCGGGGTCGCCGGTGAGGTCGCCCGCGGCCACCTGGTCCAGCACCCCGCTGACCCGGCGCAGCGGCACGATGATCAGCCGGGCCACGAACAGCGCGCAGCTCACCCCGAGCAGCAGCGCCAGGGCCAGGGCCGCCAGCACCAGGGTGCGCGTGCGGTTGGCGGTGTCGTCGAACGCCTTGCCGTCGAGCACCCGCTGGTTGGCCGCGTCGATCTCGGCGGAGAGCAGGCCCTCGTACGTCTTGCGCAGGTCCCGGTTCGCGCCCAGGGCCAGCTCGGTGGCCGCCTTCGGCTTGGTCGCGTAGAGGGCGAACTCGTCCTCGACCGCCGTGAACCACTCGTCGGCGGCCGCCTGGATCCCGTCGACCTGCTCGGTCATCGGGCCCGCCAGGGCGCGGGCGGCGTCCAGCGAGGCGTTCACCTTCTCCTGGCGGCCGAGCGCCTCGCCGGAGAATTCGGTGTCGCCGGTGAGCAGGAAGCCGCGCTCGTCGTTGGCGGCGGCCTTGAGCGACAGCGCGGCGTCGTTCAGGCTCGTGGCGTACGGCAGCATCCGGCTGACCTCACCGTTGCGGGTGTCGGTCATGTCGCCGATGCCGGTCACGCTGAGCACACCGGTCACCACGGTTCCGGCGATCGCCACTCCGGCGACCGCGAGCACCTTGGTGGAGACCCTGCGGTCCCGGCACCACTGCCCCAGCCCACGGTTTCCGGCCATGTCCATCCCTCTCCTCGTCGGTACCCGGCCCTTCGGCACCGGCGCGGCGGGGTTGACCGCGGCAACCGAGAGTCAACCGAAGATCAACCGACGGCCTCCGCCCCCGCGCGCCGCGGACCGGACGCGGCGACCCCCGCCTCCGTCTCCACGCGGTCCGGACCGGACGCGGCGCCTCCGATCTGCGCCCCCGCGCGCCGCGCACCGGACGCGGCCACCCCCGCCTCCGTCTCCGCGGCTCGGCGCATCAGGGCGCGGCGTTCCCCCTCGGACGCGGCGATCCCGGCGGCCCGGCGGAACAGCGCGGCGGCGGTCACCGGGTCGCCGGCCCGGGCGGCCAGCTGCGCCCGGGCGGCCACCGCCGGGGCGTAGCCGGCCACCGCGTCACCGGCTCCGGCGAGCAGGTCCAGCCCGGCGGCCGGCCCGTACGCGTAGCCGTGCGCCACCGCCCGGTTGACCGCGACGACCGGCGACGGGTGGATCCGGGCGAGCTGGTCGTACCAGCCGGCCAGGGTGGACCAGTCGGTGGACGCGAAGTCCGGCGCGGTCGCGTGGCAGGCGGCGATGTGCGCCTGGATCGCGTACGCGCCGGTGACCGGGCGGCCGGCGAGCAGCCCGACCGCCTCGGCGATCGCCGCGTGATCCCAGCGGGACCGGTCCTGCCGGTCGAGGGTGACCAGCTCACCAGCGGCGTCCCGGCGGGCCGCCCGGCGCGAGTGCTGCAGCAGGCAGAGCGCGAGCAGCGCGGACACCTCCGGCTCGGCCGGCATCAGCTCGGCGAGCAGGCGGGCCAGATGGATCGCCTCGTCCGCCGCGTCCAGCTCGCCACCCGCGTCGTAACCGTGGGTGAAGAGCAGGTACAGCACGGCCAGGACGCCGGGCAGGCGCTCGGCGAGCGCCGGCCCGGACGGCGCCCGGTACGGGATCCGGGACTGCGCGATCTTGCTCTTGGCCCGGGTCAGCCGCCGGGTCATCGCCGACTCGCTGACCAGGAAGAGCCGCGCCACGTCGGCGGTCGGCACCCCCGCGACGGTCCGCAGCGTCAGGGCCACCCGGGACTCCGGCGCCAGGGCCGGGTGACAGCACGTGAAGATCAGCCGCAGCCGGTCGTCGCCCTCCGGCGCCGGCTCGGCCTCCCGCAGCAGCGCCAGGTCGCGCAGCTTGCGCCCGGCGGTGGCGGCCCGCCGCAGCTGGTCGACGGCGCGATTCCGGGCGGCCGTCATCAGCCAGCCGCCCGGGTTCGCCGGCACACCGTCGCGCGGCCACCGGCGCAGCGCCGACTCGATCGCGTCCTGCGCGCAGTCCTCGGCCAGCGACCAGTCGCCGGTCAGCCGGATCAGCGTGGCGACGATCCGCGCGTACGCGTCCCGGCTCGCCGCGGCGACGGCCCGCGCCTCAGTCGACAAAGGGTCGCAGCTCCACCCGCCCGGCCCAGGACATCGGGTGGGCACGGGCCACCTCGATGGCCTCGTCCAGGTCGGCGCACTCCAGGATGTCGAACCCCACGATCACCTCCTTGGTCTCGGCGAACGGGCCGTCGGTGAGCAGCAGCTCCCCGCCGCGGACCCGGACCGTGGTGGCCGCCGACGGCTCGGCGAGCTGGCTGCCCAGCACCCGCCGCCCGGCGGCGTCGTTACCGGCCACCCACTCCTCGATGTCCGGCGCCTGCAGCGCGGTCTCCGGCTCGCTGTCGGTGCAGACGAACATCATGTACTTCATGGTTGCCCTCTCGTCAGGTTCGTTCTCACCAGGGTGACGAACGGACGCGCCGGTTCCGGACACCCGCGCGCACAGATCCGAGCCTTTTCTCGCGCGGGTGTCCGGCACCGGCGTCGTCCGGGCGGCGGCGGACCGGGCCGGCGGTACGCTGTCGCGCTGTGCGCGTGATCTCCCGCCGGACCGGCGACGGCATCGAGGTGTTCGACGCGGACCTGGAGTCCGCCCGGGTCTTCCCGGCGCCGCCCGGGACCCGGGGCTGGGCGGTCACCTCGACCCGGGACGGCCTGGTCTGCGCCACCGACGACGCGGTGATCCGGCTCGGCCCGGACGGCCGGCAGCGGTGGCGCTTCGACGCCGGCCGGCCGGGCCCGCACCGTGGCGCCGCCCGGCTCGACGCGGCGTTCTCCGCGGACGACACCCTGGTCTGGGTGTACGCGCCGCACGTGCTGGCCGACCGCGGCGACTCGGACGAGTGGATCGTGCTGGACGCGGCCACCGGCACGCCACGCAGCCGGCGGCCGCTGCCGGTCACCGGTCACGGCGGGTCGCACTTCCCGCTGCGCGACGGGCGGATGCTGCTCGACGTCGGCGAGGGTCAGGACGGCTCGCGGGTCTTCCTGGCCGCCGCCGACGGTGACGTGCACGACTACGGATGGGGCGACCGCGTCCTGATCGACGTCTCCCCCGACCAGCGCGGGTTCATGACCGTGGAGCACCAGGAGCAGCGGGACGTGGCCTTCCACGACCTGGCCGGCGGCGCGGCACGCTTCCGGCTCGGGGTCGCGGACTTCGGCGCGGACCCGGAGCTCGCGGTGATCGAGTGGGCCGGCGGCTACCTGGACGCCGACACCGCGGTCGTCGTGGTCTACGGCGAGGACGGGGCGACCGGCGAGCCCTGGTGGCGGCATCACCGGGTGGCCGTGCACACCGGCGAGGTGCTCGGCGACCTGGGCATCGTCACGATCGACGAGAACGATCTGCGGCCGCTCGGCGATGGGACATATGTCATCTCCGACACCGACGGGACGCTGAGGCGCATGTGATCAAGAATCGAACGCGTTAAAGTGGTCTGGCCCAGCCGAGAGGCGCTGCAACGGACAACGACGTCCGCCACGCTCGGTGCGGCGTTGTTGACGTAAGGGCGCCTCCTGAGAGGGAGGAGCCCTCTTTTCATGAGCGACAAACTTCGATCCGTCAACGGTCTCGACTTCGCGATCGCGGACATCAACCTGGCCGAGGCCGGCCGGCATCAGCTGCGTCTGGCCGAGCACGAGATGCCGGGCCTGATGTCGCTGCGCGCCGAGTTCGGCGACAGCAAGCCGCTGACCGGCGCCCGGATCGCCGGCTCGCTGCACATGACCGTGCAGACCGCGGTCCTGATCGAGACGCTGGTCGCGCTCGGCGCCCAGGTGCGCTGGGTGTCCTGCAACATCTTCTCCACCCAGGACGAGGCGGCCGCCGCGGTCGTGGTCGGCCGGGACGGCACCGTCGACGCCCCCGCCGGCGTTCCGGTCTTCGCCTGGAAGGGCGAGTCGCTGGAGGAGTACTGGTGGGCCACCACCCAGCTGTTCGACTTCGGCAACGGCCTGGGCCCGAACATGATCCTGGACGACGGCGGTGACGCCACCCTGCTGGTGCACAAGGGTGTGGAGTTCGAGGCCGCCGGCGCGGTGCCGCAGACCACCGAGGCCGACAGCCACGAGTACTCGATCATCCTGGACACCCTGCGCGCCAGCCTGGCCGAGGACCCGCAGCGGTTCACCCGGATCGCGGCCGACATCCGTGGCGTGACCGAGGAGACCACCACCGGTGTGGCCCGGCTCTACAAGCTGGCCAAGGAGGGCACGCTGCTCTTCCCGGCGATCAACGTCAACGACGCGGTCACCAAGAGCAAGTTCGACAACAAGTACGGCATCCGCCACTCCCTGGTCGACGGCCTGAACCGGGCGACCGACGTGATGCTCGGCGGCAAGCTGGCCGTGGTCTGCGGTTACGGCGACGTCGGCAAGGGCGCCGCGGAGACGCTGCGCGGCCAGGGCGCCCGCGTCGTGGTGACCGAGGTCGACCCGATCTGCGCGCTGCAGGCGGCGATGGACGGCCTGCAGGTGGCCCGCCTGGAGGACGTGGTCAGCGAGGCGGACATCTTCATCACCACCACCGGCGGCACCGACATCATCCGGGTCGAGCACCTGACCGCGATGAAGCACAACGCCATCGTCGGCAACGTCGGCCACTTCGACGACGAGATCGACATGGCCGGGCTGAACCGGCTGCCGGACGTCGAGAAGATCGAGATCAAGCCGCAGGTGCACGAGTGGCGCTTCGCGGACGGCCACTCGGTGATCGTGCTCTCCGAGGGCCGGTTGATGAACCTGGGCAACGCCACCGGTCACCCCAGCTTCGTCATGTCGGCCTCGTTCACCAACCAGGTGATGGCCCAGATCGAGCTGTGGACCAAGCAGGGTGAGTACCAGAAGCAGGTCTACGTGCTGCCGAAGCACCTGGACGAGAAGGTCGCCCGCCTGCACCTGGACGCGCTCGGCGTGCGGCTCACCACGCTGACCAAGAAGCAGGCGGAGTACCTCGGCGTGGACGTCGAGGGCCCGTACAAGCCGGAGCACTACCGCTACTGAGGCACAAGGCGCCGATCATGCCCTATGTCGGGTTCCGCGCGTATAACGTGCGTGGTCCGGCATAGGGAGATCGGGGTGTTCTCCGGACATCTCGCGGTAGTCCCGGCGCAGTGGCGGCGATGACCACCGTGGCCACGGCGGCGCCACCGGCCCGCGCAACACGGGCCGGCGGCGCCGCGCCAGCCAAGCGCTGCACACGCGGGCGGCACGGCTGATCCGGGCGGAGCCGACCGACACGACGAGGCCCGGATCCGGCGGATCGCCGAGCGGTCCATGCCGGTCGTCCGCGAGCACCAGGCCGCCTCGCGGTCGGTGTCGCGGGTCCTGCGCCGGGCCGCCCGCCGCTGACCCCGCCCGGTTTTTCCCGGTCACGTCACCGACCTGCCACAACGACGTGATCGGGGGTAGCGAAGAATAGGCGAATGAGCCACGAGGAGACCCTTCTTCTCGGTCTGGGCGCCATCGCGGTCATCGTGGTGGTGCACTGGATCACCGGGAAGACCGGCCTACCCGCCGCTGTCCTGCTGACCATCGCCGGCATCACCTATGCCTACCTTCCCGGTGACAACATCGAGCTGGAACCGGACCTGATACTCACGTTCATCCTGCCGCCGCTGCTCTACAACGCGGCGCTCGACTCGTCGCTGCTCGACATCCGGCGCAACATGCGTACCGTGATCAGCCTGTCGGTGGCCCTGGTGATCGCCACCGCGGTCCTGGTCGGTCTCGGGTTCTCGCTGTTCGTGACCGGAGTGACGCTGGCCGCGGGCATCGCCCTGGGCGCCGCGGTGGCCCCGCCCGACCCGGTCGCCGCGCTGGCGGTGGGGCGCAAGGCCGGCCTGCCGACCAACCTGGTCACGCTGATCCAGGGCGAGGGCCTGCTCAACGACGCGACCGCGCTCACCATCCTGCTGGTGGCCAGCGACGTGGCCACCGGCGAGGAGCACTTCTCGGTCAAGGCCACGGTCGGCGAGTTCGTCCTGGTCGCCGCCGGCGGTGTGCTGGTCGGCTGGGCGGTCGCCTACGCCGTCCGGTTCCTGCGGGTGTTGCGCGCCGACCCGCTGTCGGCCAACGCGGTGTCGCTGGCCACCCCGCTCGCCGCGTACTCGCTGGCCGAGTGGGGGCACGTCTCCGGCGTGCTGGCGGTGGTGGTGGCCGGCCTGATCATCGGGCACGACACCCCGCGGTACGCCACCGGCGCCAGCCGCCTGCAGACCAGCGCGGTCTGGCGGCTGATCGACTTCCTGCTGGAGGGCGTGGTCTTCCTGCTGATCGGCCAGCAGATGCGGACCGTGCTGGAGGGGCTGCGCGCCTACGACACCAGCACCATCGTGATCGCGGTGAGCGTCACGCTCGGCGTGGTGCTGCTGCTGCGCCCGCTCTGGCTGGTGCTGACCCAGCTGCTGCCCCGCTCGCTGCACACCCGTCTGGGCGGCCAGGACGACGAGCAGGACCCGGAGCTGCCCGCCGGCAGGCGCCGGGAGATGTCCCTCAGCGGCCGGGAGTCCGCGGTGCTGAGCTGGGCCGGCACCCGTGGCGTGATCACGCTCGCCGCGGTCTACAGCCTTCCGGCCGACTTCCCCAACCGCAACCTGCTGGCGTTCTGCGCGTTCGCGGTGGTGCTGGTGACCCTGATCGGTCAGGGTCTCACCTTCGCGCCGCTGGTCAAATGGCTCGGCCTGCGCGCCAACCAGACCGACAAGGCGCGGCTGCGCAACGAGGCCCGCTCGGCGGCGGTCCGTGCCGCGCTCAACCGGCTCGACGACATCCAGCTCGAACAGCACGACAACATCGAGAACGAGGCGATGGAGACGATGCGCCGGCAGCTGCAGATCCGCCTCGACCGCTACCGGCACCGGCTGAACGCGCTGGAGCAGGCCGACTCGCCGGAGCCGCCCCCGTCGCCGCAGTACGAGGCCGCGCTGATGGTGCGCCAGGCGGTGATCGACGCCGAACGCGAGGAGCTGCTGCGGTGGCGGGACGCCGGCCGGCTGGACGACGAGAACCTGCGGGTGCTCAACCGCGAGCTGGACCACGAGGAACTGGTCCTGCCGCAGCGGCCGAAGAGCTGAGCCGACCGGCCGGCGGCGCGCGCCGCCGGCCGGCTCACGCGGGGATGTCCCGGCGGCGCAGGGCGGCCAGCCCGGCCACGCCGAGGGCGGCCGCGGTCAGGGTCAGCACCATCACCGGTACGGCGTGGAAGCCGGCCGCCGGCAGCTGCGGCACATGGGTGAACGGCGAGAGGTCCAGCACCCACTGGTGGAGCCCGAGCAGCCCGCCGACCAGGAGCAGCACCAGGCACAGCGCGACCGCGCCCCAGGCCACCGGGGCCAGCCGGGGCAGCACCCCGACCAGCAGCACGGTCACGCCGGCCAGCACCCACACCGCCGGCAGCTGGATCATCGTGGCGCCCAGGACCGGGGTGAGCTCGCCGTACGCCGCCCCGGCCAGCGCACCCTCGGCGAGCAGCGCCAGCGCCGGCCCGAGCAGGGCGAACAGCAGGTGGCCGGCGGCCCAGGAGGTACGTCGCACGCTGGTGGCCAGGATCAGCTCGGCGTGCCCGTTCTGCTCCTCGTCGCGCACCCGCAGGGCGGCCTGCACGGCGTAGAGCGAGACGATCACCCCGCACATCGTGGCGACGGTGGCGAAGTACGCGTCGGTGACCGGCCCCGCCCCGCCCAGCTCGCTGAACATCTCGTTGATCCCGCCACTGCCCTCGGCGAGCTGCGCCACGCTGCCGCCCACCGCGCCGAAGACCAGGCCGAGCGCCGCGAACCCGGCGGTCCAGCCGCACAGCAGCCCCCGGTGCAGCCGCCAGGCCAGGCCGAGCGGGGAGGACAGCCGCGCACCGGCGCCCGCCGGCCCGGGGCGCGACGCGAACAGGCCGGCGCCCAGGCCCCGGCCGGCGAGCAGCCGGGCGGCCGCGGTGGCGGCCGCCACCGCGGCCAGCAGCACCGGGACGGCGGGCCACCAGGCGTTCTCGCCGTACGGGAAGACGCGCTGCAGCCAGCCGATCGGGGACAGCGAGGACAGCCAGGAGAGCCGACCGTCACCGAGCGCGGCGATGTCCCCGCCCAGCCGCAGCACGTACGCCACGCCGAGCACCAGCACCGCGACCGCCCGGGCGCCCCGGGCGCTGCCGGTCAGCTGCGCGGCGATCGCCGCCACGCCGGCGAAGAACCAGCCGTTGAGGGTGAACACCACGCCGAGCGCCACCGATCCGCCGCCCGGCAGCCCCGTGGCGATCATCGAGCCGGCCACCACCAGGCCCAGCGCCACGCAGGCCAGCGCGGTGGCCAGCAGCGCGGCGACCAGCGGGGCGTACCGGCCGACGGCGGTGGCCCGGATCAGCTCGGTGCGCCCGGCCTCCTCGTCGGCCCGGGTGTGCCGGATCACGGTGAGCAGAGCCATCAGCGCCACCATCACCGGGATGAAGCCGGCCCGCCAGACCACCAGCTCGCCGAGACTGTCGCCGTGCAGCGGGCCGTAGAGCCCGACGAAGCCCGCGCTGGACGCGCTGACCCGGGCGTACTGCACGCGCTCGGCGTCGGTGGCGAAGATCGAGTCGAAGCCGGCCACGGACAGCGCCGGCATGACGCCCAGCCCGAACACCCAGATCGGCAGCACCACCCGGTCGCGGCGCAGGACGAGCCACAGCAGGCGGCCGGCGCCGGTCATCGCCCGCTCCGGGCGTAGTGCCGCAGGAACAGCTCCTCCAGCGAGGGCGGCTGGCTCACCAGGCTGCGCACCCCGGCGGCCAGCAGCGACCTCAGCGCCGGCTCCAGCGCGTCGGCGTCCACGTCGAAGGCCACTCGGCCGTCCGCGGTGGCCAGGTCGTGTACTCCGGAGATGCCGGCCAGCCCGTCGACCGGGCCGGTCAGCTCGGCGCGGATCGTGGTCCGGGTCAGGTGGCGCAGGTCGTCGAGCGTGCCGGTCTCCACCGCCCGGCCGTCGCGGATGATCGTCAACCGGTCGCAGAGCGCCTCGACTTCGGCCAGGATGTGGCTGGACAGCAGCACGGTACGGTCGCCGCGGCGCTTCTCCTGCAGGATCACGTCCCGGAACGCCGCCTCCATCAGCGGGTCCAGCCCGGAGGTGGGCTCGTCCAGCAGGAGCAGCTCGACGTCGGAGGCGAGCGCGGCGATCAGCGCCACCTTCTGCCGGTTGCCCTTGGAGTACGTCCGCCCCTTCTTGCGCGGGTCGAGCTGGAACCGGTCGATCAGGTCATCCCGCCGTCGCCGGTCCAGGCCGCCGCGCAACCGCCCGAGCAGGTCGATCACCTCACCCCCGGTGAGGTTCGGCCAGAAGGTGACGTCGCCCGGCACGTACGCCAGGCGTTGGTGCAGTGGTGTCGCGTCGGCCCACGGGTCGCCTCCGAGCAGCCGCACCCGCCCGCCGTCGCTGCGGGTCAGACCGAGCAGGATGCGGATCGTGGTGGTCTTGCCGGCCCCGTTCGGGCCGAGGAACCCGTGCACCTCGCCGGTCCGTACCCGCAGGTCGAGCCCGTCCAGGGCGGTGACCTTGCCGAACCGCTTGAGCAGACCCGTGGCGTCGATGGCCTCGGTCATGGCAGCTCCCCTTCGTGGAGTGCGAGCCGATCCAGCGCCTTCCTGGCCTGGTCGGCCTGTTCCGGGGTGAGCAGCGGCTGGCTGAAGATCTCCACCGAGGCGCGGACCATGCGCAGCCAGCCCGGCATCACGCTGACGTCCTCGCCGAGGACGTCGGTGAGCTGGTCACGCATCAGGAACATGCCCATCTTCATGGCGGCGACGACCGCGACGAAGGCGTGCGGGTCGGTGCTGTCGATCCCGGCCTTCTCCAGCCAGACCTGACCTCGCTCGATGGACTGCGCGAACATCGCCCGCCCGGTCGGCGAGCCGTCCATCAGCGAGCGCACCAGGTAGCTCTGCAGGCTCATCATGTCCGGCGGGAGCGCGCCGAGCAGCTGGGTCTCGGCGAACCGCAGCTGCACCTCGGCGACCCGGTTGAGCACCCACTCGTCGCAGGCGTCGCGCAGCCCCTCCTTGGATCCGAAGTGGTGCCGCAGCAGGCCGGAGGAGACGCCGGCGGCCTGCGCGATGTCCCGGATCGTCGCGCCGGCGATGCCGCGCTCGGCGAAGAGGGCGATGGCGGCGTCCCGGATGCGGGCCCGCGCGGTCAGGTCGCTGGTACTACTCACGCGTATAGGCTACTACACAATTGAGTAGCCGCGACCGGTGGCGACGCGCTCCGCCGCGTCGCCACCCTGTGGATAACTGGCCCGAACCTGTGCACAACGTTGTGGATAAAGATGGCGCGACGCCTGACGGTCCGCACACGCGGCGAAGGCCGCCGGTCGCGCTTGTCGGGCGCGACCGGCGGCCTTCGGCCTGTCCGGGGTTGATCAGTTGAAGCTGACCAGGTACGACGGTACGGTCGCCGTCCCCTGCGCCGGCCCGCCGGTGTTGTTGACGACGTGGTCGATCACGCCGTTGCCGCCCAGCGACACGGTCAGCAGGTTGTGCAGCTTGACGCCGGAGTTCACCGGCACCTCGAAGCCGCGGTCCGAGTGGATGGTCGGGTCCACGTTGAAGTAGCAGTAGCTGCCCAGTGCCCACGCCTCGTGGTCGGTCACCGCATCGGCCACCTTGTACGCCGCGTACCCCTTGGCCCCGCTGCGCCAGGCCGCCTGCGACGGCGGGTCGTACGGCTGCTCGTTCTGCAGGAAGTAGGTCCGGCCGCCGTTGCCGTTCCAGATCACCTCGTACTTCTGGTAGTGCTCGACGAACAGCCCGTACGCCGTCACGTTCTGCCCGTTGACGATCAGGCCGGTGTCGGCCGTGTTGACGGTCCAGCCGTAGGTGCCGGCGTTGCCGTGGTCGGCCCGCCACGCCCAGATGTGGTCGATGATCGTGTTGTTGCTGTTCACCAGCAGGCTGTTGGTGGCCTTGCCGGCGATCGAGCCGCCGATCCGGAAGAACACGTCCTGCACCGTGATCGGGTTCGCGGCGTGGTTCGCCGACGACCCGTTCGGGCCGATCACCAGGAGATTCGCCGAATTGGTGGTGCCCGCGTCGAAGAGCAGGCCGGCGATCTTCACACCGTCCACGTCGGCCACCTGCATCGGGGTGACGCCGTTGTCCGGGATGATGGTCGCGTAGCCGAGGCCCATCACCACGGTGTTCGCCCGGGTCACGTTGATCGTCTGGTTCACGTGGTACACGCCCGGCTGGAAGATCAGGTTGAGGCCCTGGGCCAGCGCCTGGTTGATCGTCGCCGCGGAGTCACCCGGCTTGGCCACGTAGAACTGCGAGAGCGGGATGCTGGTGCCCGGCGTGTTGCCGTTCGCCCAGCTCACCCCGGCCGAGTTGGTCTGCAGGTTCGGGACGAAGACCGCGTAGTTGCCGCCGTTGAGGTACAGGTACGGCTTCTCCCGGATCACCGGGGTCTGCCCGATCGTGGTGTACGGCGGGTTGGGGAAGCTGCTCGCCGGAGCACCCTGCACACCCACGAAGGTCTGGTTCCAGACCGCGTTGGTGTTGGAGCCGATCTGGCTGTTGCGGGTGAACCACTGCTGCTGCGAGTACTGCCCCTCGGAGCCGCTGATCCGCGAGTCGGCGATGTAGCCGCCGGACGCCCAGCCGTAGCCGTTCGGCGCCAGGTTGAGGTCGCCGTGCACGTCCATCCGGCGGAACGGCGCGGCCTGCGACACGGCCCAGCGGTTGGCGCCACTGACCGGGTAGAGCGAGATGTTCTCCACCGAGCGCCAGAAGTTCTGGGTGGCGTTGCCCTGGAACCAGCCGGCGTCCACGGTGATGTCGCCGTTGATCCGGACGTCCTGCGGGTTCTGCCCGAGACCGATCACTGAGGTGTTGAAGCCGACCTGGATGTTCAGCCCGTTGTAGGTGCCGGGCTTGAACGCCAGCAGGTTGCGCTGGGTGCCGAACTGGTTCGTCTCCTGCTGCTTGAAGATCGCGTCGGCCTGGGCCTGGATGGTCGCGCTCGACATGCTCGGGTCGAAGACGGTCACCTGCGGGCCGAGGCTGCCCCCACCGGGCAGGGTCGGCCCGGTCGGCGGAGTGGTCGGCGTGGTGGAGCCACCGTAGACCTTGAACTCGAACAGCGAGTAGCCGTAGCCGGTGGTCCGCTGGGTGCCGTACATGCGGACGTACCGGCCGGTGCCGTTGACGGTCAGGCTCTGGTTGCCGCCGGTGGACGTCGTGGTCGAGTAGATCGAGGTCCACGACGAGGCATTGTCCGAGACCTGGATCTGGAACGCCTTCGCCGCCGCGCTCTCCCAGTTCAGCTCGACCCGGCTGATGGCGTTCGAGCTGCCCAGGTCGACCTGCAACCACTGCGGGTCGGAGAAGGCGGACGACCAGCGGGTGGCGAGGTTGCCGTCGACGGCCTCGGCCGCGCTGTAGGCGCCCGCCGCCTCGGTGGAGGAGGCCGTCGCGGGTTTGCCCTGGGACAGCAGGGTCTCGGCGGCGGCCGCGCCGGTCATCGTTATCGCGGCATATCCGGCGACGACCGTGGCCGTGACGCCGACGATCGTGCCGCTCCGCCAGCGGGAGCGTCTCATGGGGGTCTCCTAGGTGGACGGGAGGAGGGGGATCGGATGGAGTGGGAGAGCGCTCACCCGGATCCCGACGCTAAGAGTTGTTGCCGATCGATGTCCAGAATGTTGCGAGGTTCCGGAACCGGTACCGCCATCCCGGAAGATCACCCCGCCCGACCCGTCACCGTGGCGTCATCGCAGCTCAGGCCGTTTGGCTCGGGGAGCATGACGAGAATTCACGGTGGTGATAACAGCTCTTCCGGAACCGGTTACGCTGACTCTCGCCACAACACCCATAACGTACGAACATGGATCTACACCGCAGGTGACCATCTGGCCCGCCGCACGGCGCCTCCACCCACCGCCCGTTCCGGGCCCGGAAACGCGGAACCCGCCGTGCCCCTTGCCGGGGCGACGGCGGGTTCCGGTCGTCGCGGGATCAGCCCAGGTCGACGCTCGGGTACAGCGGGAACGGCGCGAGCAGTTCCGACGCCTGCTTGGACACCCGGTCGGCCAGCGCCGCGTCCAGCGTGAACTTCGCCTTCGAGTCGGCGGCCGGCGTGGTCCCGGCCAGCACCGTGTGAATCAGCTCGGCGATCTGGTCCATCTCCGCGACGCCCAGGCCACGGCTGGTCAGCGCCGGGGTGCCGATCCGGATGCCGGACGTGTACCACGCGCCGTTCGGGTCCGACGGGATCGCGTTGCGGTTGGTGACGATGCCGCTGTCCAGCAGCGCCTGCTCGGCCTGGCGGCCGGTCAGCCCGAACGGGTGCACGTCGATCAGCACCAGGTGGTTCTCGGTGCCTCCGGAGACCAGCTGCACACCGCGCTTGAGCAGGCCCTCGGCCAGCGCCTGGCTGTTGGTCACGATCTGCTGCGCGTACGTCGCGAACTCGGGCCGGCGGGCCTCGGCGAACGCGATCGCCTTGGCCGCCATCACGTGCGGCAGCGGGCCACCGAGCACCATCGGGCAGCCGCGGTCCACCTGTGCGGACAGCTCCGGCTGGCAGAACACGGCGCCACCGCGCGGGCCACGCAGGCTCTTGTGCGTGGTGGTGGTGACGATGTGCGCGTGCGGGATCGGGTTGAAGTCACCGGTGAAGACGCCACCGGCGACCAGCCCGGCGAAGTGCGCCATGTCCACCATGAAGGTGGCGCCCACCTCGTCGGCGATCTCGCGCATCTTCGCGAAGTTCACCTTCCGCGGGTACGCCGAGTACCCACCGACGATGACCGCCGGCTTGAACTCCCGGGCCGACTCCAGCAGCGCCTTGTAGTCGATCTGGCCGGTGGCCGGGTCGACGCCGTAGCTGCGCTGGTCGAACATCTTGCCGGAGATGTTCGGCCGGAAACCGTGGGTGAGGTGGCCGCCGGCGTCCAGCGACATGCCGAGCAGCCGCTGGTTGCCGAACGCCTGACGCAGCTCGGCCCACTCGGCGTCGGTCAGGTCGTTGATCTGCCGCTTCTCGAACTTCTTCAGGTACGGCACCTCGACGCGGTCGGCCAGGATCGCCCAGAAGGCCACCAGGTTCGCGTCGATCCCGGAGTGCGGCTGAACGTACGCATACGGCGCGTCGAACAGCGCCTTGGCGTGCTCGACGGCGACCGACTCGACGGTGTCGACGTTCTGGCAGCCGGCGTAGAAACGACGGCCGATGGTGCCCTCGGCATACTTGTCGGACAGCCAGTTACCCATGGCGAGCAGGACAGCCGGAGAAGCGTAGTTCTCACTCGCGATCAGCTTCAGCGACTCGCGCTGGTCGGTCAGCTCCTTCGCGATCGCGTCGGCGATGCGCGGATCGACGGAACGGACCACCTCGAGGGCGGAACGGAAAGCGGTGGACTCGGCATTCAGCTCAGTCATGGGACCTCCCTATCACGTCGTGAAGAGGCCCAGGCGCACGGCAGGTCGTCACAGATGACGGAGCCGCTCCCCGATGGTTACCCATCCGAACGCGCCAGTCACGGCCCACCCGAAGCATACCGCCTCGGCGCCGGTGCCTCAGCGAGGTGCGGGCCCGCCCCGGGCCTCCGGTGGCCCGGCCGAGACCGGAGTCACAAGCCGCACCCCGGTACCGCCGGTCCCGGACACAGGCTCGCCGGTCCGTGGAAACGAAGAAAGGCCCACCCCGTCCGGGGTGGGCCTTTCTCAACGTTAAGTCCGGCGGCGTCCTACTCTCCCACACCCTCCCGAGTGCAGTACCATCGGCGCTGGAGGGCTTAGCTACCGGGTTCGGAATGTAACCGGGCGTTTCCCCTCCGCTATGACCACCGAAACAGCCATCAGCGAAACCACAACCAGCAACCCACACACCACAAACAGCAGCATGGGATGGTTGTTCGTTTGCTGTGAATCACACAGTGGACGCTAAGCATAAAGTATAGAGTGGTTAAGCCCTCGGCCTATTAGTACCGGTCAACTCAACACGTTACCGTGCTTACATCTCCGGCCTATCAACCCAGTCGTCTAGCTGGGAGCCTTACCCACTCAAAGGTGGTGGGATACCTCATCTCGAAGCGAGCTTCCCGCTTAGATGCTTTCAGCGGTTATCCCTTCCGAACGTAGCCAACCAGCCATGCTCCTGGCGGAACAACTGGCACACCAGAGGTTCGTCCGTCCCGGTCCTCTCGTACTAGGGACAGCCCTTCTCAAGTATCCAACGCGCACGGCGGATAGGGACCGAACTGTCTCACGACGTTCTAAACCCAGCTCGCGTACCGCTTTAATGGGCGAACAGCCCAACCCTTGGGACCTGCTACAGCCCCAGGATGCGACGAGCCGACATCGAGGTGCCAAACCATCCCGTCGATATGGACTCTTGGGGAAGATCAGCCTGTTATCCCCGGGGTACCTTTTATCCGTTGAGCGACACCGCTTCCACACGCAAGTGCCGGATCACTAGTCCCGACTTTCGTCCCTGCTCGACCCGTCAGTCTCACAGTCAAGCTCCCTTATGCACTTACACTCAACACCTGATTGCCAACCAGGCTGAGGGAACCTTTGGGCGCCTCCGTTACCCTTTAGGAGGCAACCGCCCCAGTTAAACTACCCACCAGACACTGTCCCTCGACCCGATCAGGGCCGCAAGTTAGATACCCAAACCCAACAGAGTGGTATTTCAACAACGCCTCCACCCGAACTGGCGTCCGAGCTTCACCGGCTCCCACCTATCCTACACAATCGAATTCAGATACCAATGTCAAGCTATAGTAAAGGTCCCGGGGTCTTTCCGTCCTGCCGCGCGTAACGAGCATCTTTACTCGTACTGCAATTTCGCCGGGCCTGTGGTTGAGACAGTGGGGAAGTCGTTACGCCATTCGTGCAGGTCGGAACTTACCCGACAAGGAATTTCGCTACCTTAGGATGGTTATAGTTACCACCGCCGTTTACTGGCGCTTAAGTTCTCCGCTTCGCCCCAAAGAGCTAACAGGTCCCCTTAACGTTCCAGCACCGGGCAGGCGTCAGTCCATATACATCGTCTTACGACTTGGCATGGACCTGTGTTTTTAGTAAACAGTCGCTTCCCCCTGCTCTCTGCGGCCATACCACGCTCCACCCGCAAGGGGCTTCACGCGTCCGGCCCCCCTTCTCCCTAAGTTACGGGGGCAATTTGCCGAGTTCCTTAACCACAGTTCACCCGTCGCCTCGGTATTCTCTACCTGACCACCTGTGTCGGTTTCGGGTACGGGCCGCTCGGAACATCGCTAGAGGCTTTTCTCGGCAGCATAGGATCACTGACTTCACCAGAACGGCTCGGCATCACGTCTCAGCCTCATGTGTCACGGATTTGCCTATGACACGGCCTACACGCTTACCCCGGCACAACCACCGGCCGGGATCAGCTACCTTCCTGCGTCACCCCATCACTAAACTACTACCCAGAAGGGTCCTGGCCTCCACGCCCTTGGTCCGAAGACCGCAGACGCTTCAGGCAGTTAGCATCCCGAGGTTCATCTTGGGCGTTCCTTTGCGGGTACGGGAATATCAACCCGTTATCCATCGACTACGCCTCTCGGCCTCGCCTTAGGCCCCGACTCACCCAGGGCGGATTAGCCTGGCCCTGGAACCCTTGGTCATCCGGCGGAAGGGGTTCTCACCCTTCATTCGCTACTCATGCCTGCATTCTCACTCGTGTAGCGTCCACGACTGGATCACTCCGCCGCTTCACCCGCAACACGACGCTCCCCTACCCATCAACGCGCCTGGATAGAATCCCGAAGAACTCTACCGAGCAATGCGTCAATGCCACAGCTTCGGCGGTGTGCTTGAGCCCCGCTACATTGTCGGCGCGGAACCACTTGACCAGTGAGCTATTACGCACTCTTTAAAGGGTGGCTGCTTCTAAGCCAACCTCCTGGTTGTCCATGCGATCCCACATCCTTTTCCACTTAGCACACGCTTAGGGGCCTTAGCTGGCGATCTGGGCTGTTTCCCTCTCGACTACGAAGCTTATCCCCCGCAGTCTCACTGCCGCGCTCTCACTTACCGGCATTCGGAGTTTGGCTGATTTCAGTAAGCTTGTAGGCCCCCTAGACCATCCAGTGCTCTACCTCCGGCAAGAAACACACGACGCTGCACCTAAATGCATTTCGGGGAGAACCAGCTATCACGGAGTTTGATTGGCCTTTCACCCCTAACCACAGGTCATCCCCCAACTTTTCAACGTTGGTGGGTTCGGTCCTCCACGCAGTCTTACCCACGCTTCAACCTGCCCATGGCTAGATCACCCCGCTTCGGGTCTAGAACATGCGACTAAAACGCCCTATTCAGACTCGCTTTCGCTACGGCTACCCCACACGGGTTAACCTCGCCACATGCCACTAACTCGCAGGCTCATTCTTCAAAAGGCACGCCATCACCCCGAAAGGCTCTGACGGATTGTAGGCGAACGGTTTCAGGTACTATTTCACTCCCCTCCCGGGGTACTTTTCACCATTCCCTCACGGTACTAGTCCGCTATCGGTCACCAGGAAGTATTCAGCCTTACCAGGTGGTCCTGGCAAATTCACAGCAGATTCTAGGAGTCCGCTGCTACTCGGGAACACCACAAGGAGGTCATACACTTTCGTCTACCGGGCTCTCACCGTCTACGGCCGACTTTCCCACGTCGTTCGACTAGCATAAGACTTTGTAACTCCTCGAACGCATGTCAGTACGTTCCAGCAGGTCCCACGACCCCCCACGTGCAACCCCTGACAGGTATCACACACGCAAGGTTTAGGCTACATCCGCTTTCGCTCGCCACTACTCACGGAATCACGGTTGTTTTCTCTTCCTACGGGTACTGAGATGTTTCACTTCCCCGCGTTCCCCTCACACACCCTATGAATTCAGGCATGGATGACACGACATGACTCGTGCCAGGTTTCCCCATTCGGACACCCTGGGATCACAGCTAGGTTGACAGCTCCCCCAGGCCTATCGCGGCCTCCCACGTCCTTCATCGGCTCCTGGTGCCAAGGCATCCACCGTTCGCCCTTGACAACTTAACCACAGAAAACAAGATGCTCGCGTCCACTGTGCAATTCTCAACCAACGACCAACCCACAACCACCACGATCAACCACCAGCACTGTCAAAACAGCCGGTATGGAAGACCAGGTCGTGCCTGGCATTGAAGACCAACCCCGAACCTCAGTCCGGACACCGGCACCGCCGGCATGGTTGTTCTTTCAGATACCCAACAGGGTGCTTACCGCCAGACTCCAGCCGCACCGACCCGCGTTCCACG